>JAYSEY010000009.1:0-183737 GCA_041913605.1 Permianibacter sp. | reverse complement strand
GCCACGTTCCGAACCTCTAGTTATGACTGGATCGGAAGACGGGGGATTTACAGGATCATGCACCATGCTGCGCAAACGAATGGGTAGATTGCCGTTCTCCGACGGTTCGTCAAGCGTTCGCCCATTGAATCTTGTCACGCAAGGGCGTTCAGCCTTGTCTAGATCGCAAGTGATTTCGATGCGGTCAGGAGCCGGACCGTGTAGCGAAGAGAACAGTGGTGTCCAGGCACCGCCGACGCCTAGGCAGACAGACAGCTCGTCGGTTATTACACCGACTCCGCCGATTTCCACCGTTCTCGAAAATGCAGCCTTTCCTTCGCGCAGAGTGTTTTCCTGAAAGGGACCTTGGCAACTCTGCCCTGCGTACAGTCGAACGTCGTCGCCAGCAACCGGAATGCCGCCACGCGTTAAGGCGACTGAAACGGTCTGCGCTTGGCGCTTGTCGCATCCCGAGAGGCCAAGGGCGACCAGCGCGACGGTTGAAAGGACTACGAAGTTCATGACACCTAACGAATGAGTTAAAAGGCCCGCTGGAGCGAAGCGTAAGCGGGTCCAGCGGAACGAAGTGGAGCGGTTTTGAACGCTTTGTTATGCGCATTTAGCACAACTCTACCGCCGCGTCATCGATGTTTGGGCTATTCGGCCAAATTGAATTTGTTTGAGACTTTACGACCCCGTCGCCTGCCACAAACTCGTAGAACATTAATGTCTGCGGACTTTTTGGCCTGCCGTAGTAATACCAAGACCACTTAACTTTTGTTGCTTTTGGTATTTTTAGAATAACACCATCGATAACGAGCTCTGACGGGTTCCATACCTCTAGGGTTTCACCATCTTCGAAAGTAATTTTAAGAATCTCACCATCAAATGATGCATGTGTTGATACGTGGTAATTATCCATTGGCCGACCAAACCAACAACCATAGTTACGCAGTGAGCCGCTTCTGATTTTTTTGCTCAAGGGCCATAAATTGTTCGGCGATGTTCATGTCCATTGCTTTACGCATAACGTTTGAAATGAGCGGCGTCGCGTAGCGACGTCCGATGCTTGCCGTAGGCAAGCATCGGACTCGATTGAATTGTTAGGCATAGATTTAGCCACGAGTTGATGCCCTGGCAAAATGAGTCTCTGGAACTCCATATGTCAAACCGCTCGGACATTTTATATCGAGCACTCGATTTTCCCAGCGCCCGATGTAACCACCAGCGAGTAGCAATTCGACTATGGGGGAATATGGATTTGGACTCGAAATGCCTAATTGTTCGCTCCATAACGTCTCTGCTTGTTGCGCGTGGGCAAGGGACGATAAACCAGATGCATCAAGTGAGCCGCCAACCCAAATTCCATGAATGCCGAAACGCGCTCTATTCCACGAAACTCCAGCCGACGCAAAACGTCTCGCTGACTCTTGTAATAATTCGATTGCAGTCTCGTCTTGCACTTTGATTGCCTAACGTAAAAATAAGAGGCTTTGCGGAGCGTAGCGTAGCAAAGTCCCAGTGAGCAAAGCGAACGGCTTGATTGTTTTGTTAGCGATTAGTCCCACCAATTGAATATACCTTCGCCAAGTGTTTTTGGTTTCCAATATCTTATATCTGCCTCTAGCATACTGGGTTGTTTATTAAATTCGCCATATAACACTTCGCTTGATAATGGGTTAATACCGAAGTTGTCTTGAAGTGCCGTTGACAATTGATGTGAGTCTACGAATTTAAGGTCGCACCCCATTGGCTCGAATGTTTTTGAGAAACCCCAAACACCTTCATATGTACTAAGCATGTAAATGACGTCTTTATTCAGCGAGATTTGTGCGGCAAAAAAATTTGGAGTGACTGTCGGCTCAAATGTTTCGATTACTGCACCGCCTGATAGCCTTGCAGCCTCAAACGTAATTTTTTTAAAGGAGGAGAAATCCATGTTTTATCGCTAACGTTCGACGTAAGGGGCGGCTTGCGTCTTGGCGCAAGACGTCCCCTTGACGGAGGGGTTAGGGCGCTGACCGTTGAGCTGCATTGAGACTCTCGGCAAGCGCGGGGATGGCCAAGTAGGCTTCATGAGCGATCTGAAGTTCTTCATTTGTGTACCCCGTGACCTTCGGCGGTTGGCGAACGCGCTCCAGAATGGCCTCTGGACATAGAAAGAACCTGCCAGGTTGGCTTTGCGAGAGCCACCACTTGACGCCTTCGCAACTTTGTTCGATGACGCCGCGGAGAAGGCTTTCGATTCTGTTCGCGCCGTCGGGGTGAACGTGGAAGGAAAGATAGAAGAAGACCTCGCGATCTCCGGCTGCTGTTTCTCTGTGTACTCCCCACCAGCCGCGACGAGCGGGCGGGGAAATTGCATTCAGCAGCAGATTGATACGATCGTCCGGTGCCATGGCTGTAGCGCCCTAACGCCAAATTAACCGGCGCGCGTCAGCGCGTCCGACGGAGGCCCGTAGGGCCGGAGTGGAGTTGAATGACGTGTTATGTTTTGCACTTTTCTAAAGCTCTTGAGAACGCTAAATGACTAGCTGACACGATGTCACCTGTTTTTTCTTCACATGAAATCCAATGATGGATTCCGTTAAGGGAGAAGCATTTTTCTTCATTTGATTCGATTTCGCGTAAGGCCTGGAATACGCGGTGTTGAATTTCATTGATGTCTCGGAGCAGGCGCGGATTGTTAACGCCTACTCCCTGAAACTCGTAGGCGTCTCGTGCCAACACTGTTAACTGATGTCCGTAAGTGAGCAATAAAATGGCTTGCTCGTGCTTTCCAAGCTGTTCGATTGCACTTTTGATGTATTGAGCGTTACTCATGATAAAACATAACGTGAAGTAGACCCCATAAATGGGGTGTTTTTCTACACCAAAAAAGGTGCATAACACCTTTTCACCGTGGCTAACCCTTTGAATACTTTCGAGGTTAGACCTGTTTACTCACCCAAAACCCAGGGAGGGATTATGGGATGAACGCGCCACCCAAGTTACTGGATCAGATGCGGAATGTCATCCGTACCAAACTCGCGTAAGGCGGTTGGCGCAGGGTGCGTCATGACGCCCCCTTTATCGGTTCGGCAAATCATTCGCCGGGACATGGCCCGCCCTACTGGAAGCGCAATGGCGCATCTTTCCGGAACTCATGCAGGGCGGATTCGGAGCGATGCGACAGTCCGCCAATTCGGATCACGCATCACGCCACGCGAAATGAAGCGGTGGATTGCTTCGCGAATCCACCCCACGCCAAGCCGTCAATCCGCTTTACAGCAGGTCTGATGCGGAGCAGCACGCGCATTTTCTGCCTGCTTTTATTGCCACAACGATCAGGCGGTGGCCGCAGCCTGCTGAGCTGACACGCCGGCAAAACAAAACGGCCCGCAACTGGCGGGCCGTTTTGTTTATTGCTGTTGTTTACTGTTGTTATCTACTGCTGTTGTTTACTGCTGTTGTCAGCTGCTGTTGCCTGGTGCTGACAACTTTTTTACGGGCGGCTGTAGATCAGTGTGTAGCTGCCGCTGCCGCTGTAGACCACGACGCGGTAGCGGTAGTAGCCGGCCGTGCCGTTGTAGTTGATGTTCTCCACCGATGTCGGGCCTTCGCTGACCGCGACTTGGGTCCAGCTGGCGCCGTTCCACTTGTCAAGATAGAGGTCGAAGTCGGTGCCGGCAGGGCCGGTGAAGCAGGCTTTGTGGGCGCCGGCGCGCGTGCTCTGGTACCAGCTGCCGCCGGGCTGCACCTGTGTTTCGCCCTGATAGCCGCTCATCACGCCGGTCACCGTGCTGCCGCTGCAGGCCGACGCCGTTACCGTGACCGGTTTGCTGATCAGGTTGGTGGCGCCGCGGTTGTCGGTGACGGTCAGCTCGACGTTGTAGGTGCCGGCCGCGCTGTAGGTTTTGGCCGGGTTCTGCGCGGTCGAGGTGCTGCCGTCGCCGAACTTCCAGCTGCGGGCGGTGATGCTGCCGTCGCTGTCGGTTGAGCTGTCGGTGAAGTTCGCCGTCAGGCCGCTGACCGTGAAGCTGAAGTTGGCGGCCGGCGGGACGTTGACCGGCTGATCGCTGACTTCGACCACGCGGCTGAAGCTGTTGCTGGCGCCCTTGTCGTCGGTGACGGTCAGGCTGACGTTGTAGCTGCCCGGGCTTGCATAGGTCTTGCTCGGGTTCTGCGCGGTCGAGCTGGTGCCGTCGCCGAAATTCCACTGCCGCGAAACGATGCTGCCGTCGGCGTCGGTGGACAGGTCGGTGAAGGCCACCTGCAGGTTGTTGGCGCTGAAGTTGAAGTTGGCCACCGGCGGCTGGTTGGCGGCGGCCACCGTCACGGTGCGCGTGGTGCTGTGCGTGGCGCCCTGGTTGTCGGTGACGGTCAGGCCGACGGTGTAGCTGCCGGCGGCGCTGTAGGTTTTCACCGGGTTCTGCGCGCTTGACGTGCTGCCGTCACCGAAGGTCCAGGCGCGCGAGGCAATGCTGCCGTCGGCGTCGGTGGAGGCGTCGGTGAAGGTTACGGTCAGGCCGCTGGCGCTGAAGTTGAAGCTGGCGACCGGCGGCTGGTTGGCGGCCGAGACGGTCACCGGCTTGGTCAGCTCGTCGGTGGCGCCCTGGTTGTCGGTGACGGTCAACTTGACGTTGTAGGTGCCGGCGGCGCTGTAGGTCTTGACCGGGTTGGTGGCGGTCGAGGTCGTGCCGTCGCCGAAGGCCCAGACCCGCGAGGCGATGCTGCCGTCGGTGTCCGAGGAGGTGTCGGTGAAGGTGGCGGTCAGGCCGCTGGTGGCGGTGTTGAAGCCGGCCACCGGCGCGAGGTTGCCGCCGCCGCTTTGCAGGTTCATTTTCCAGGCGCCGCGGCCATAGGTGCCGGCGACGAGGATGTGCGGCGCGTCATCGACTTCCAGATCGGTGACCACCATGCCCAGCGGCATGCCGGTGTTGAACGGCTCGAAGCTGTCACCGTTGTTGGTCGACACGTACATGCCGACGTCGGTGCCGACGAACACGCGCGCCAGGTTTTTCGGGTCGATGGCGACGGCGTTGGCCGGCACGTTCGGCAGGCCGCTGCCGACCGCCGTCCAGGTACTGCCACCCGAGGTCGAGCGGTACAGGCGGGCGCCGCCGAAATTGCCACGGGTGACGAACACCCGGCTGGCGTTGGTCGGGTCGACGGCAATGTCGCTGACCCGGCCGCCGGGGTAGTTGCCGGTGACGTCACTCAGCGTGCCGCCGGCGACGGTCGGGTTGGTGGAGCGGAAGATCTTGCCGCTGCTGGTGCCGACCATCAGCGTCGTGGCCGAACCGATCTGCACCGGCGTCAGCACCGAGGCCGCCGAACCGAGCGTGCCGGACAGCGCGCTCCAGCTGAAGCTCGAGGCCGCCGTGGTGGCGACATAGACCCGGTCGGAGGCCACCCAGGCCTTGTTGCCGGCAGTGGCCAGCGGCGTCACCCAGGGGAAGTTGTTCGACGAGGTCAGGCCGGTGTTGGGCAGCTGGTTGAAGCTGTTGCCGGCGCCGCCGGTGGTCGAGCGGACAATCCACGGGTAGCCGCCGTTCGGGTAGCTGGTTTGCAGCACCACGTTCGGATTGCTCGGATCGATGGCGTTCATGAAGCCGTCGCCCGAGGCATAGGTCAGGTTCCAGATCTTGCCCGACGCCGCCGTGCGCCCCGAGGAGGAGTTGTCCTGGGCGCCGCCGAAGATCTTGTTCTCGTCGTTGAAGTCGACGGCGATGTCGTAGAACTGGGTGACGTTCAGGTTGCTGTTGACGTTGGCGTAGTTGCTGCCGCCGTCATCGCTGCGCCAGATGCCGCCGTCGGTGCCGACCCAGAAGCGGTTGCTGTTGCTGCGCGACCAGGTCAGAACATGGGTGTCCTGGTGTACTTTCTGGCCGGTGCCCCACTGCGAGGTCTGGTAGCTCAGCGAACTGCCGCCATTGGTGGAAATGGCGTGACGGATCGAGCCGACCAGGATGCGATCCGGATTGGTCGGGTTGACGGCAATCGTCAGGTTATAGGTGCACTGGCCTTCACAGGCGCTGGCATTCATCTGCGTCCAGCTGCCGCCGGCATTGGTCGAGCGGTACAGGCGGCCGTTGTCGTGCAGGGTGTAGAAGGTGTTGGGCGCGCTCGGTGCCTGGGCCAGACGGATGCGCGAATTGCCGGCGGTCATGCCGGAGCTGGCGCTGGCAAACGAGGCGCCGCCATTGGTTGACTTGATGACGCCGGTGCCCGGCGCCGAGGCCAGCACGGTATTGCCGTCGGCCATGAAGATCATGTCCTCGACCGCGCCGTTGTAGATTTTGGTCCAGCTGTTGCCGCCGTCGGTCGAGCGGTAAATGCCCGAGCCGCTCAGCACGCCGCTGCTGTCGCAGGAGCCGAAGCCGCCGGCGAGCACGACGTTGCCGTTGGTCGGCGACACCACCACGCTGTTGACGATGTTCATCGGCATCGCGCTGCTGCCGCTGCCGTTCTTCGCCGTCCAGCTGGTGCCGCCATCGGTGGACAGGAACACGCCATTGCCCAGATAGCCGGCGCAGCCGCCGCCGTTCTTGTCGCCAGTGCCGACCCAGACGCGCTGCGGGTTGGCCGGATCGAGGTGCACGGCGCCGATCGGCAGGGTGCCGACCTGATCAAACACCGGCGTCCAGCTGGAGCCGCCGTTGGTGGTTTTCCAGACGCCGCCGGCGGCGGCGCCGAAGTAGATGGTGTTCTCGTCACTGGGGTGAACGACGATGGCGTTGTTGCGCCCCGATACCTTGCCGAACGCCCAGCCGGTCATGTTCATCGTCGACGGGCCCATTTCCTGCCAGACCTCGCCGCTGCTCAGCGCCTTGAGACGCGAGTCGGCCGCGCGCAGCCGCATCACCTGCACGCCCTCTTCGCGCAGCTTGCGGGCGTTCAGGCCCTGATCGCGCAGACCGCGCGATTCCTCGAACCACTTCTGGCGCTCGATGATGCGCCAGCCCTCGTTTTTCTTGTCGTCGCGGCGGCCGTTGTCGGCGGCTGAGGCGGCGACGCCAATCAGCGCGGTAACAACCGCGCCGGCGATCAGGGCGGCCGACAGGCCTCCCCGACCGGATGTGCGTTGCGTCATGACCAATCTCCGTTGCGGGTGGGCCGTCGCCGACGGGCGGCCACGCGTCTCGTTGTTGTTGCTGCATGAGCGGCGTCCGCATCATGCGAAGCATCGGCAAGCGCGTTTTAGGAGCCTGCGCGCCACGCGCCCATCACGTTTATGGACCCGCCTTCCCGTCCGTCTGGAGGGGATGTTTCCGGCCGCGGACGCTGCGGAAACCGGCGTTTGGATCATTTCCCCGTCGCGGCCGACAAGGCCGCCAAGCCGGGCGCTCGCCGCAGCCGCCCATTTATGAGCACTCGCCATATGTAAAAACGCCGCAAACGACGGTTTTCGCGCCGCGACTGGCACACCGCGCGCATGGCCGCCCTGAGGCATACTGCCCGGCGCCAGAACGGCGTCACCAAAACGTTTTTCACCCAAACAAGGAGTCCGCGATGCCCGACTGGTTTGCCGTGCTGGCTTTTGCTGTCGTTGTCCTGCTGTTGCTGGTGCTGCTGTGGAAAACCGCGCGCCCGGATCACGGCGGCGAGACGGCGCTGCAGGCGCGTCTGGACGCGGTGGCGCAAAGCCAGCGCGACGCGTTTGCCGATCTGCGCCAGGACAGCGAACGGCAGGCGGCGCAACTGCGCAGCGAACTGGCCGAGCAACTGACCCGCACCGCACGTGGCCACGCCGAACAAAACGCCCAAGCCAGCCAGCAGGTGCTGACCCTGATGCAGCATTTCGAACAGCGTCTGGCCCAGACCCAGAGCGATCTGAACAGCCGCTTCGAAGCGCTGCGCGAAACGATCTCCGCGCAGCTCAGTCTCGCCCAGCAGGACGCGCGCAACGGCCGCGAAGAACAGGCCACACAACTGGCCCGCTTCCGCAGCGAGCTTGCCGAACGCCTGACGCAAATGGCCCAGGGCAGCGAACAGAAACTCGAAGCCGTGCGCGGCACCGTGCAACAGCAATTGCAGGCCCTGCAGCAGGACAACAGCATCAAGCTGGAAAAAATGCGCGAGACGGTCGATGAAAAACTGCACGCGACGCTGGAAAAGCGTCTCGGTGAATCCTTCCAGCTGGTCAGTACCCGGCTGGAGCAAGTGCAGAAAGGTCTCGGCGAAATGCAGCAACTGGCCACCGGCGTCGGCGATCTGAAACGCGTGCTGACCAATGTCAAAACCCGCGGCACCTGGGGCGAAGTGCAACTCGGCAGCCTGCTCGAACAAATTCTCAGCAGCGAGCAATACGCGCAAAACATTGCCACCCGGCCGCGCAGCGCCGAGCGCGTCGAATTCGCCATCCGCATGCCGGGCAAAAACGACGACGAACCAGTGTGGTTGCCGATCGACGCCAAGTTTCCGGTCGAGGACTACCAGCGTCTGCTCGACGCCCAGGAGCGTGCCGATGTCGCCGCCGTGGAAGAATCGGCGAAATTGCTCGAAGCACGCCTGCGCCAGGAAGCGCGCAGCATCCACGACAAATACATCGCGCCGCCGCACACCACCGATTTCGGCATTCTCTATCTGCCCACCGAAGGCCTGTACGCCGAAGCCCTGCGCCGCAACGGCCTCGCCGAAACCCTGCAGCGCGATTACCGCATCGTCATCGCCGGCCCGACGACCCTGAGCGCACTGCTCAATTCACTGCAGATGGGCTTTCGTACGCTCGCCATCGAAAAACGCTCCAGCGAAGTCTGGCAAGTGCTCGGCGCGGTCAAAACCGAGTTCAGCAAATTCGGCGACGTGCTGGCGAAAACCAAGGACAAACTGCGTCAGGCCGGCGACCAGATCGAAAAAGCCGAAGTCCGCACCCGCGCCATCGCCCGCAAACTGAAAAGCGTCGAAGCCCTGCCCGGCGCCGACGCACAGCAATTGATTGGTGCCGATGATGATGCAATTTCCGACGATGACACCGAGTAAGGTTCGCGCAGGAGCCGCGCATACATGAACACCCATCGCGAATTCCGTTACTACGATCTGGTGATGGCGGCGTTTGTCACGGTGCTGCTGTGTTCCAACCTGATCGGGCCGGCGAAGATCACCGAGATCGGCGGTTTCAGTTTCGGGGCCGGGGTGTTGTTCTTTCCGGTGTCGTACATTTTTGGCGACATTCTCACCGAAGTGTACGGCTATGCCCGTGCCCGGCGCGTGGTCTGGGCCGGTTTCGGCGCGCTGGCGTTTGCCGCGTTCATGACCGAAATCGTGCTCGCGTTTCCGCCGGCGCCGGGCTGGAGTGATCAGGCAGCGCTGGAAACGGCGCTCGGCTCGACCTGGCGCATTGTGCTGGCGTCGCTGATCGCGTTCTGGGCCGGCGAATTCGTCAATTCCTATGTGCTGGCCAAAATCAAATTGTGGATGAACGGCCGCAAACTGTTTGTCCGCACCATAGGCTCAACAATGGCCGGTCAGGCCATCGATTCGCTGCTGTTCTACAGCATCGCGTTTTACGGTTTGTGGAGCACCGAACAGCTGCTGGCGGTGATGGCGGCGAATTACGCGCTGAAGGTCGGCTGGGAAGCCCTGATGACGCCGGTCACCTATCGCGTGGTTGCGTTCCTCAAACGCGCCGAGCATGAAGATCATTTTGATCGCCACACCGACTTCACACCCTTCTCGCTGAAGACCTGAACACGGCGCCGGGCCGGCACCGCATCATCATCGGGACGATCGGGCACGCCCGCCGCTGCTGCGGAAACACTTTGCAATACATTCCCGCGCGGCAGCGGGCAGCAGCGGCGCAGCGGCTGGTTAGACTCTGGCCTCCCGAATCCCACAGTGCCCGGACAATGAAGAAATTCCTCGCCCTGCTGGTGCTGGTGGCCGCTGCCGTGCTGATCTGGCGCTGGCAATCGGCTCCCTCGCCGCTCTCTGCCGACGTGCCGCAAGGCCAGCTTCCCGATACGGCTACGCCGCTGTCCTACACACTGGCGCTGGACGTTGATCCGGCGCGCGATCAGTTCAGTGGCCATGTCGAGATCCGCACCCAGCTGAACGCGCCGGCCAAACAACTGTGGCTGCACGGCCGCGGTCTGGAAATGCGCGATGCGGCCGTGGTGACGGTGGACGGTTTGCGCGTGCCGGCACGCTGGCAGGAGCAGGGTGAATCCGGTGTCGTGCTGCTGAGTTTTGATCGTGAACTGCCGGCGCAAACCCTGACGCTGGTGTTCGATTATCAGGCCGCGTTCGGTGAAACCCTGACCGGTCTGTACAAGGTTGAAGACGGCGATCTGCCCTATGCATTCACGCAGATGGAAGCCGTGCATGCGCGCGAAGCGTTTCCGTCGTTTGACGAACCGCGCTTCAAGGTACCGTTCGATGTTTCACTGACGGTGCGCGCTGATCATCAGGCGATTGCCAACACGCCGCTGGCAAAAAGCGAAACCCTGGCCGACGGCCGCAAGAAGCTCACCTTCGCCACCAGCAAACCGCTGCCGACGTATCTGCTCGCCTGGGCCGTCGGTGAACTGGATGTGGTCGAATGGGCGGCGATCCCGGCCAGCGAATTGCGCAGTCACAGCATTCCGCTGCGCGGCGTCGCCACCAAGGGCAAAGGCGCGAAAATGAATTACGCGCTGGAAAATACCGCCGCCATTCTCGGCGCGCTGGAACAGTATTTCGGCACGCCGTATCCGTACGAAAAACTCGACATCATTGCCGTGCCGGATTTTGAAGCCGGTGCCATGGAAAATGCCGGCGCGATCACCTATCGCGAGCAGCTGCTGCTGATTGACGAACACGCGTCGCTCGATGCCAAGCGCAGTTACGCCTCGGTGCATGCCCACGAACTGGCGCACCAATGGTTCGGCAATCTGGTCACCATGCCGTGGTGGACAGACTTGTGGCTGAACGAAGCGTTTGCCTCGTGGATGGAAAACAAGATCGTCATGGCCTGGGCGCCGCAGATGGGCTTTGAACTGTCCTACCAGAAGGACGCCCGCAGCGCGATGCAGCCGGACTCGCTGGCGACCATGCGCGAGATCCGCCAGCCGATCAACAACAACGCCGATATCGACAATGCGTTTGATGGCATCACGTACGCCAAAGGGTCGGCAGTGATCGCCATGTTCGAGAACTTTGTCGGCACCGAGGTATTCCAGCGCGGTGTGCAGGCCTACATACAGAAGCACGCCTGGGGCAACGCCACGTCGGAAGATTTCATCGCCGCGATCAGCGAAGCGGCCGGCGATGCGCGCCTGCCGGCGGCATTCATGAGTTTCCTCACCCAGACCGGCATTCCGGAAGTCAGCGTCGACTGGCAGTGCGCCGACAATCAGGTCAGTGCAACGCTGAAGCAGCAGCGTTACCGCCCGATCGGTTCGCAGGCAAAATCCGATCAGCGCTGGCAGTTGCCGCTGTGCGTCAGCACCGTTGCACAGGCCGGTGGCAGCAGTGAAAAACACTGCACGCTGCTCGCTGATGCCGAACAGCAATGGCAGTTTGCCGTGGCCCAGTGTCCGGCGCAGATCGTGCCGAATGCGGCCGGCAGCGGTTACTACCGTTTCCGTCTCGGTGCCGAACAGTGGCCGGCACTGATCGGCTCGCTGGCGCAGTTGCCGGTAACCGAAGCATTCGTTGTCGCCGACAATTTCTCCGCCGCGCTGCGTGCCGGCACCGTCGACGTGAATCAGTATCTGGCGCAAGTGCCGACCATCGTCAGTCATCCGCATCGCGATGTGTTGACCCAGCCGATGGGCACGCTCGGTTTCATCGATGAATACCTGATCGCCGCCAGCGACCGGCCGAAACTGCAGCGTTTCTATTCGGCGCTGTACACACCGCGCTTCACTGCCCTCGGCCTGCAACCGAAAGCCGGCGAAAGCGATGACGATGTCCTGCTGCGCAACACACTGCTCGATTTCCTGGTCGATACCGCCCGCGACGAAAGCCTGCGCGCGCCGCTGCGTGACATGGGCAAGGCCTATGTCGGATTCGGCGGCGATGAAAAACTGCATCAGGACGCCGTGCATCCGGAACTGGCCGGCACCGCACTGGTGGTGGCCTCGCAGGATATTGGCGAACCGTTTTTCCGCGCGCTGGAAAAGCAGCTCGACAATACCGACGACGGCACGGTGCGCAATTACCTGATCACCGCGCTGGCACGCAGCACAGACCCGAAACTCGCCGAGGAAGCACGCGGCATGGTCACCGGTCTCGGCCTGCGCACCAATGAGCGCATCGGCATCCTGTACAACCAGATGCAGGATGTCGGCAACGCCGAAGCACTGTACGAATGGTTCAAGGGCAAATACAGCCTGCTGCGGCCACTGCTGCCGGAAGGCGTGCAAAAGCGCGCGCCGATGATCGGCATGCGTTTCTGCAGTGAGGCACAGGCGAAATCGGTGAGCGAATTCTTCGCGCCGAAAATGGCCGAACTGCCCGGCGCCCAGCAAAGCCTCGACAACACGCTGGAGCAGATCAATCTCTGCGCGGCACTGGTCAAGGCCCAGCCGGCGGTGAACTGGGAAGCGCTGGCAACACCGTGACCGTGATCGCGGTCAGTGAATAAAAAACGGCCCGCTTGCGGGCCGTTTCTTTTTGCGCAGAAAGTGGGTTGCATGACGCTCATCCGTTGCCCTGCCCCGTTTCCCCGCCCCCTCTCCCCAACCCTCCCCCGCGAGGGGGGAGGGAGCTGATCAGGTCGCTCTGATCCCACAACAGGATCGGAGAATTTCCTCCCGGATTCCGTAGCGCCAATTAGATCTCGTAGCTCCGATTAGCGCAGCGTAATCGGAGGCCTGTCTTTCAACAGTCAACGGTCCCCGTAGCTCCGGTTAGCGCAGCTCAATCGGATGCATGTCTCTCAACGATCAACCACCTTCAAATTCAACGCCAACAACACACCCGTTCACTCATCGCGCGCAAACAGGGCTTCGACAAAGTCGTCGGCGATGAAGGGCCGCAGATCGTCGATGCCTTCGCCGACGCCGACAAAGCGGATCGGCAGTTTCATTTTCTGCGCCAGCGCGAAGATGATGCCGCCTTTGGCGGTGCCGTCGAGTTTGGTCAGGGCGAGGCCGGTGAGCGGTGAGGCTTTGTGGAATTGTTCGGCCTGTGACAGCGCGTTCTGGCCGGTGGACGCATCGAGCACCAGCAGCACTTCGTGCGGCGCATCCGGGTCGAGCCGTTTCAGCACGCGCAGCACTTTCGCCAGTTCATCCATCAGGTTGTGCTTGGTGTGCAAACGGCCGGCGGTGTCGGCGATCAGCACATCGGTGCCGCGCGCCTGCGCCGATTGCAGGGCATCGAACAACACTGATGCGGAATCGGCGCCCTGGCCCTGGGCGATCACCGGCACTTTGTTGCGCTCGCCCCAGACCTGCAGCTGTTCGACGGCGGCGGCGCGGAAGGTGTCGCCGGCAGCGAGCATCACGCTCTTGCCCTGTTGCTGGTAGTAGTGCGCGAGTTTGCCGATGGTGGTGGTTTTGCCGACGCCGTTGACGCCGACCACCAGGATCACGAAGGGCTTTTTCGCCGCCGTCACCAGCAGCGGCTTTTCCACACCGTAGAGAATGCCGGCCAGTTGCAGCGTCAGGTGCCGGTACAGCGCATCGGTGTCGGCGAGTTCCTTGCGCGCCGCTTTTGCGGTGACTTCTTTCATGATCGCCTGCGTGGTTTCCACGCCGACATCGGCGAGCAGCAACTGGGTTTCCAGTTCGTCAAACAGTTCGTCGTCGATCTGCTTGCGACCGAGGAACAGCGTCGCCAGCCCTTCACCGAGCGAAGCGCGCGTGCGCTTCAGGCCGTCACGCAGACGGGCAAAGAAGCCGGCGCGTTCGCCTTCGCGCACCGGCTCGACCTCGGCTGCCGAAGTGGTGGTGATGGCATGGGAAACCGGCGCTGCGGTGACAGGCGCCGCAGCGATTGGCAGCGGCTTTGTTGCCGGCGCAGCAGCCGGCAGGTCCGCAGCCGGTGTGGGCGATGGCGCTGGTGTGGTAGGCGCAGCTGCAGCGGGCGACGGTACAGCAGGCTCCGCCGCGACCGGTTTGGCGGCCGGATCGGCGACGGCATCGGTCGGCGTAGCCGGCGACGGCTCGGCCTTGCTGCCGAAGCGCAGCCAGGAGAAGAAACCTTTTTTCTGTTCGGACATGGGCAGCCAGTGACAGGACGATCGGATCGGAAAACATGAGGGCCGGCGCGCGTCTGGCGCGCGGGGTCGCCATGCTACCATCGCCGCCCGTTCCGCCCTATCCGGGCGCCCTGTGCCGAATACCGTTCCGCCCTGTCATGTCGCGTTCTCCTGTCGTTTCCGGTGCCGGTGAAGTCCGCATCATCGCCGGCCGTTTCCGTGGCCGGCGCCTGCGCTTTCCGGCCGCGCCCGGCCTGCGTCCGACCGGCGACCGCCTGCGCGAAACCCTGTTCAACTGGCTGCAACCGCATTTGCCCGGCGCCCGTGTGCTCGACCTGTTTGCCGGCTCCGGCGCGCTGGGTTTCGAAGCCGCTTCGCGCGGCGCGGCATCGGTGCTGATGGTCGAGCTGGCCAAGCCGGTGTTCCGGGCGCTGAGCGACAACTGCCGGCTGATCGGCGCCGACAACGTCGCGCTGGTCAACGCCGATGCGCGCAGCCTGCTGGCACGCGAGACGCAGGCTTTCGATCTCATCTTCCTCGACCCGCCGTTTCACCACGACTGGCTGCCGACGCTGCTGAGCCAGATCGCCGAACGCCGGCTGCTGGCCGAAGGCGGGCTGATCTATCTGGAAAACGAGGCTGCCGCCGGCGCACCGGTGCTGCCCGATGGCTGGCTCTGGCATCGCGAGAAAGTCGCCGGAGCGGTGCGCTATGCGCTGGCCCGCCGGCCACGCGCCGGTGAAGCCGGTGCAGACCAAGCCGAAACCGATACCGCCGAACCCGACGCCACCGAAACAATCACCACCGGAGCAGGCAGCGCCGGTCCGGCACCCGCAGAAACGTCCGGACACTGATCCGGCCGATTGTTTACCGGCGCGCGCAGGACAGCGCGCCTTTGCCCTGTCAGGCTGACGCCCCGAACGCTCACCCACTGCACGCCCCTGCCCCGATACCACCGATGAACGCCACCGCCCGCCTGCTTGCCCTGCCCCGCCTGCTTGCACTGCTTAGCTTCGCCGTCCTGCTGCTGTCCGGCTGCGCGCTGTTTGCGCCGCCGCCCGGCGAGGCCGCCATCCGCCTGACCCTGACCCGGCTCGGCGCCAACGACTGGCAGGCCGATTACCGGTTTTCGCAGCCGGTTCAGGCGGTGCAGTTCGAGCGCGGCGCCCAGCTCGACCGTGCCGGCAGCTGGACACTGCACGGCGGCAGCGAGAACCTGCGTTGGCAGCAGGTGGCAGGGCAGGATCGCATCGTCGCCGACGGCGGCGCGCGGGTCAGCCAGCTGCGCCTGCGCTTCAGCGCCAGCCCGGCCATGCTCCAGCGTGACTACACCTTCTACCTGCCGATGGCCGACGAGGGCGCCGGGTTTTACATCGGCCATCTGCTGGTGCGCGGCCTTGCCGGTAACGACGAAACCCCGGCGGCAGACACGCCGCTGCCGCTGACCACGTTCATCATCCATCCGCGTCAGGGCGAGTACGTGTTCATGGCCAACCAGCCGCTGGCGACGCGGCTGGTGGTCAACTGGCAGGACGCCGAAGGCAGCTACATCTATTTCGGCCAGACCCGGCCGCTGGCCACGCCCGGCGCCGACATCCTGCTCGACAACCACCTGCCGGCCTGGACGCAACTGCTGCTGCGCGCCGAACTGCCGCAGCTGGTCAGCCACTTTGAAACCCGGCTTGGCCGCAAGCTGCCCTGGCGGCCGCTGCTGCTCGCCAACCTCGATCCGGCCGGCAACAACGCCGACAGCCGCGAACTGCTGGACATGAACGGCGGCGCGCTGCCCGGTGTTGTCCAGCTGAGCCTGCGCGGCGGGGGCTGGCAGCAGGCCTCGGATCAGGGCCGTCGCCAGCTGCGTAGCCTGCTGGCCCACGAAGTCGCGCACTGGTGGGTCGGCCAGCAATACAAGCCGGCCGACGAGGACGCCTATGTCTGGCTGCACGAAGGCGGCGCCGAAGCGCTGGCGCTGGAAGCCCTGCGCGAGCTCGGCTGGCTGAGCGCCCAGCAGCATCAGGCCGAACGCGACCAGCTGCTCAACCGCTGCCTGGTGAGCCTCGCCGGTCTGGCGCGCACCGCAACGCCGCTGCGCGACGCCGGCAAAGCCGGCCATGGCCGCGCCTGGTACGACTGCGGCGCGCTGCTGCTGACCGCCAGCCAGTACGTGCTGGCCACGCCAGGCGAACCGGCGCCGCAGGCCGGACTCTGGCAGGCGCTGTTCGATGCCGCCGACCGCCAGCAACAACGCTTTTCGCCGGCCCTGCTGGCAACCGTGCTGGAACCGGCCCGGCCCGGACTGGGCGCGCGCCTGACCGGCTTCAGCGAGCAGGTGCAGACCGACCCGGCCGGCGCCGCGCGCGAACTGTTCGCCCTCGCCGGCGCCTCCTTCCACCCCGACGAAGCCCTGGCCCCCGAGCAACATGGCCTCGACTTCGGCCGCAGCCTGCTGTTCGCCTTCATGGCCGAGGACTGCCGCGGCCGGGTCAGCTTCAGCATGGCCGAGAAGTGGTTCTTCGTGCAGGGCGCCGACAGCTGCGCGACGCTGAAAGACGCCAACATCCCGCTGCAGGGTTTCGCCGGCCTGCGCTGGCAACAGGGCGCCCAGCTGGCCGGCAAAGTCGCCCGCGACTGCGCCAGCCAGGGCAAAGTCAGCGCCGAACGCGTCGACAGCAAAACCGCCCTCAGCCTGAGCTGCCCGAAACAACTGCCCGTCTGGCTGCCCTGGCACTCACTGTCCGACGTCGCCACCACCCGGGTCGAAGCGCTGCCGTGGTGAGCGGACGCCTTGCCGGGAGCGCCGACCTGAGAGCCACCAGGCCCGGCCGGAATGACAGAACCACCGTGCGAGCGCTGTAGGGCCGAATTCATTCGGCCAAGCTTCCCGACGCCGAAAACGCCGCCGTACAAGCCGACACGTCCGCGGCCGAATTTGTCGGCCCCACAACCCGCGCAGAGAGCGGCCTGGCCGGCGGGATGAAAAGCGGCCTGCAGGTGAAGTGCGCGTGCAGGGAGATCCCGGCTCAAGGCCGGAATGGCCGGACTCCGATGCAAGCGCTGTAGGGCCGAATTCATTCGGCCAAGCTTCCCGACCCCGAAAACGGCCGCCGCTCTAGCCGACGGGCCCGCGGCCGAATAAATTCGGCCCTACCGCTCGCACAGGGACCGGCTTGGCCGGCAGATGAACCCGGCCTGTCCCGGAGACAACCTTGCCAGCCTCCGGGCCTCCGCTGACGGCGAGGCAGCGCCTGTTTCCTGCCGGAGATCCCGGCTCAAGGCCGGGATGACAGGGATATTGGGGAAGAGAGAAAAACTCACTGTCATTCCGGAGGCAGCGAAGCCGCCATCCGGAATCTCCCTGCAGGTGAGCCGTGCCTGCAGAACGCTTCGCCCAGAGCCTGCATGACAAAAGCGGGTGGACTGTCCGCAGTCACCGCATCCAACAGGTGACGAAACGTCCGTCCCGCTCTTTAATGCAGACACGCCTCCTGAGCGGGGTCCTCCTGTGCGGTTTACCGACTTGCCTGTGTTCACGGCGCTGCGCGCCGGTCTTGCCGCTTACAGCACCGCGCGCCTGCGCGGCGATGTGCTGGCCGGTCTCACCGTCGGGCTGATCGCCGTGCCGCTGGCGATGGCGCTGGCGATCGCCTCGGGCGTGGCGCCGCAGCACGGCCTGTACACGGCGATTTTTGCCGGGCTGGTGATCGCGCTGTGCGGCGGATCGCGGGTGAACGTGTCGGGGCCGACGGCCGCCTTCGTGGTCATCCTGCTGCCCATCACCCAGCAATTCGGCCTGCCCGGCCTGCTGCTGGCGACGATGATGGCCGGCCTGATCCTGATCGCCCTCGGCCTCACCGGTCTGGGCCGGCTGGTGCAGTTCATTCCCTATCCGGTCACCACCGGCTTTACCGCAGGCATCGCCATCGTCATTGCCGGACTGCAGCTGAACGATTTTTTCGGTCTCGGCCTGGCGCCGGCCGACGCGCATTTCCTGCCGGTGCTGGGCGGCGTGCTCAGTCATCTCGATCAGCTGCGCGTCGCCGACACCGTCATCGGCGTGTTCACACTGGCGGTGCTGATCATCTGGCCACGGCTGAAAACGGCGCTGCCGTCCTATCTGGTGGCACTGTTTGCCGGCACGCTGCTGGCGCTGCTGCTCAGTGCCACGCTCGACGGGTTCAGCGTCGCGCGCATCGGCACGCGCTTCCAGTATTGGGCCGACGGCGTCGCACACGCCGGCATTCCGCAAACCCTGCCGGCGCTGCACTGGCCCTGGCAGATCGGCGACGGCCTGCCGCTGACGCTGGACACCTTTCGCAGCCTGCTCGGCCCGGCTTTTGCCATCGCCATCCTTGGCGCCATTGAGTCGCTGCTTTGCGCCGTGGTCAGCGACGGCCTGTCCGGTTTCCGCCACGATCCGAACGGCGAACTGATCGGTCAGGGACTCGGCAACCTGATCGCGCCGCTGTTCGGCGGCATCACCGCCACCGCCGCGCTGGCGCGCACGGCCGCCAATGTCCGCTCCGGTGCCAGCTCGCCGATTGCCGCCGCCGTGCACGCGCTGACCGTGCTCGCCGCATTGCTGTTGCTGGCGCCGTTGCTGCAACACATTCCAATGGCGGCGCTGGCCGCGCTGCTGATGATGGTGGCCTGGAACATGAGCGATGCCCACCGCATCGTGCGCGTGCTGCGCATCAGTCCGAAAGCCGATGTCGCCGTGCTGCTCACCTGTCTGACACTGACCGTGATCCTTGACATGGTGCTGGCCGTGGAAGTCGGTTTGCTGCTCGCGGCGGTGTTGTTTATCCGCCGCATGATCGAACTCACCGGCGCGCAACTGATCAGCGGCAACAGTCATCACGGCAATCTGCACATCGACGATTCAGTTGCCGTTTATGACATCAATGGCCCACTGTTCTTCGGCGCCGCCGAAAGCGCGATGCACGCACTGTGGCGCGTTGATCCGAAAGTGCGTCATGTCATTCTCGACATGCAGGATGTCATGATGATGGACCTGACCGCGATCGTGGCGCTGGAATCCCTGATCAGCGAACTGCAGGTGAAGCGCATCGCCGTGCACCTCTGCGATCTGCAACCGCATGTCGAACAGAAATTGCGCAAGGCGGGCGTGATCGGCGCGCAAAGCTGGGCACAGCATCACGACGATCTCGCCCGCGCGCTGGCCGCGGTCAACGGCCAGCACTGAGTCGCGTCTATCGTCGGCGGATTTACTGAACACGCTCTCACTGAAACCGTTTTCTCTGAAACCGTTTTCGCCCAAACCGCTTTCTCAGAAACAAGTCTCACACCAGCACGTCTCACTCAAGGAAGCCACTCATGTCCACACCCGTTCTCCGTTGCCTGTCCCTGTCAACACTGCTGGGCGCCGGCCTGCTGCTTGCCAGCGGCAGCGCACAGGCCGATGGCAGCCGCTTTCCGCAGACACCACACATTTATGTCACCGGTGAAGCCAGCAGCAAGCTGGCGCCGGATTTTGTCGAAACCCAGTTCACCGTCGCCCGCACCGGCGCACAAATCACCGACAGCAAGAAAAAAGTCGATGACATCGCCAACAAGGTGTACGCCGCCGCCCAGCAACTCGGCATCAAGCGCGAGGACTACCAGGCCACCGATTTCTCCGTGCAGCCCCAGTACGACTATGAACAGGGCAAGCGCATTTATCGTGGCACGCGTGTGGCGCGCAGCTTCACGGTGAAACTGCGCAACATGGACAAGATCGGCGACTGGAACAACGCGCTGGTCAAGGCCGGCGTCGATGAGATCGCCGGCTTCAGCGTCAACGTCGATCAGCGCGAAGAAAAACTCGCTGCGCTGCGCGTCGAAGCCCTGAAAAAAGCCCGCGAAGAAGCCGAACGCCTGAGCGCGGCACTGGGCCAGAAAATTGTCAGCGTGCACACCATTTCCGATACGCCGATCAGCGACGGCGGCGGCATCATGGTGCGCGCCATGAGCATGAAAGCGCCGGCCGGCGAATCCGCACCGGAACTGCCCGATACGCTGGAACTGCAGGCCCAGGCCTACGTGGTGTTCACCATGGCCGGCAAGGAAGTGCTGGTGCGCTGACGCGCTCAGCAACAGCTGAACAACTCAACCGGACAATTCAGTTGGACACGTCAGCTGAACAAACCATCCGAGCAAGTTATCTGAACAAGTCAGCTGTACAAGTCATCCGCACAACACTGTCATTCCGGAAGCCGCTTCGCGGCTATCCGGAATCTCACGAATCAGGGATGAACGTGGACCGGGAGATTCCGGTTCAGGGCCGGAATGACAGTGAATGCCTTGCACAGATTTCTGCCGGGCAAGGCATCGATTGCTCACACCATTCAAACACATCGCGCGATCACGCCAATCAAACACACCAATCAGTCACCCTGCACTCGCGCTGATCCATCCCGCCGTCACGGCACGGCCCAGTGCACGGCTCAGTGCACGTGATTCACGCGCAGGACACGCCCGTGCCGCGCAAACCGCAATAGCCATCCGGATGCTTGGCCAGATATTGCTGATGCTCATCCTCGGCAAACCAGAATGCCGGTGCCAGACGGATCTCGGTGGTCAGTGCCCCGAAACCGGCGCTACGCAAAGCCTGTCCATATGCCACGGCACTGGCCTGCGCCTGCTGCAACTGCGCCTCGCCGTGACCATAAATCACCGAGCGATACTGCGTGCCGCGATCATTGCCCTGACGCATGCCCTGGGTCGGGTCATGCGCTTCCCAGAACAATTTCAGCAATTGCGCAAAACTGATGCGCGCCGGATCAAAGACAACACGCACCACCTCGGCATGACCGGTCATGCCGCTGCACACTTCGCGATAAGTCGGATGCGGTGTGTAGCCGCCGGCATATCCGACCGCCGTGACCATCACCCCTTCCTGCTGCCAGAACCGGCGCTCCGCGCCCCAGAAGCAGCCCAGACCAAAATCCGCGATCTGCCAGCTGGCGTCATACGGACCTTCCAGCGGCCGCCCGTTGACCACATGCGGGCGCAGAGACCACAAGCGTTGCGCGCGGCCTTTCAGGGCTTGTTCGGGCGTTGGCAAAACGGCTTTGTCGGTAAACATGCTGGGACCTTCCATCAGAAAATGCATCAACGCATGTCTGTACGTTGCGTTCGCTCATGTATATGACAGGGGGAACTGTTTCGGCAATACCGCACGGGGCAGAGCCAGACTGCAGATCTGCGCGATCAAAAGATCATGCATCCGCCAGATCTCAAAGAAGTTTCGCTTATGCAAACCCGATGCTGCGCGGTCTCGCGAACAGTCAGGTCATTTTCCCGACGCCAATAATCAGCAGTACGCTGCCGGCACAGGCCATCAGCACAGCAAGCACGGATGTACGCCATCGACGCTTTTCGCTGTTCGCTGCACGAATGAATGGCCCCATCACCACGCACAGGAAACTTGTGATCAGCAACGCCACCAGATAGGCGACATCCAGATAAACCGGTACGCGACCTGCACCGTACACACCGACCAGCAGCGCGTACACGGCGATTGCAGCAGTTTCGGTGTACAGCAGTACATCCAGAAGTTTTCCGAAGAAAATGTGCTTATTCATTTTCAGAAGGAATCCCGCGCCCGACGCATTCGGAACGTGTGCTTTGCCGGTGCGCAATAGGTCACTCTCCGGCCAGCACCAGGCAATCACTCTCCCTGAAGATCCGGACAAGTGCCGCGCGCAGGCTATCGAACTCATCATTCTTCAGCCTGAACAGAATGCGCAGATGCGTCATGCCATCCAGCTCTGCCGCCACTTCAGGCTCAAAGCCAAAGTCCACCTGACCGGGTCGCAGTTCACACCGCGAGATGCCGCCGTAGCCGGATTGGTCCGGCGTGCACCACTCGACATGATAGGTATCCATGCCCTGCGCGCAGTCCTGTTCATCGTGCTCCAGCGCCCGCTGCAGCATCAGGTAAATTCGCGTGGCAAATTTGTCGTCGGCGAATCCCACCAGCTGGAATTCGCCGTCCGGTTGTTCCGTGACAACACAGTTTGCGGTAAACGTGAAGCTGTCCATGATCGGCCCCCTGCGGAAGGCGGGTTACTGATGACGCGCCAGCAGCGCGCGCATTTTTGTCGCTGGCAGCATGCCGGCAAACTCATCGACCAGCACACCGTTGCGGAAACATTTCACCACCGGCAGCGATTGCACCTGATAGCGCGCGGCGATATCGGCATCGTGTTCGACATCACATTTGCAGATCTGCACGCCGCCTGCGCCATGCAGTCGCTGATCGTCCTGCATCAACTGGTACAGCTGCGGTTCGAGTAGCCGGCAGGGCATGCACCAGCTGGCGCTGAACAGCAGCCACACCGGCCGGGTGTGCGAGGCAGCGAGTACCTGCGCGGCAAATTCCGCGCTGCGGATCATTGCCAGCCGGTGTTCGTCACGCATGATGCGGCCCGGCGTTTTTCGCATCGCCTGTCACATCACCTGTCGCATCACCTTTCGCATCACTTGCCGCGATCCGCCAGTGTTGCGGGTCCATGCCGTAATAGCGGCACAGCAATTGGTAAACGGCGGGATGATCAGCCGCCAGATCGTCAGCAGCGGCAAAGAAGTGTTCGCTCATGACGGCGAAAAATTCCGCCGGCGAGTCGAGTGCGTAATCGTCAATGGATGTGACACCAAGCAACTGTTCTTCGCGGCCGGTGATCTGCCAGGCTTCACGCATCACCTGTTGCCATTCGCGGGCGCTGATGCCGCGTCCGGCCAGCGCCGGCACACCGTTGATGTCGCCGTCGCCGGCATCGAGTTTGTGCGCGCATTCGTGGATGACGACGTTGTAGCCATCCTGTTCGCGCGCCGCTTCCACGTCGCGCCAGCTGAGCAGTATCGGACCGTAGTCCCAGCTTTCACCGGCCACCTGTTCGTGACCGGTGTGAACGATGCCGTATTCGTCTTCTTCTTCGCGCGGGGCGAGAAACTCGTCCGGGTAAACAATGAAAGCGTGGAAACCGTCGTAGGCAGACAAGCCGATGTGCAGCACCGGCAGCGCCGCAAGGCCGGCGATTTCCAGCTGCATGTCGGTGCTGAGCGCGAAGCCTTCGCTCGGCACCACCACTTTGTCGGCGAGCAGCAGCGTCGCCGTTTCCCGCAACAACTGCGCATCCGGACAGGCGGCGAGCAGCGGCTGGCGGGACAGCACGCGCTGCCAGTCCGCGTCGGCAAACGCATGACGGGCGAGCCGGCGACGGCGCAGGTAGCGGCGGAGAAAGTCGGGCAGCATGGGCAGGATGTTGGCGGGCGCAAGCCTTGCGCCTGAAGGCTGCGTATCATGCCAGCGTCCGGGTTTTCCGTCCCCGTTTCTGGTGTCCTGCATGCAGTTTGCCCACGCTCTCGAACGTCTCGCCGCCGATCCCGGCGCGCAACTGCTGGTCGTCAACCGGCGTCTGGAACGCAGTGGCCAGCAGGCCTATGCCCAGCTGCAACTGGCGCGCGGCCTGACGGTCTGGCCGCGACCGGCCATCGCCACGTTTGATGACTGGCTGCACGGCCACAGCGAGCGCGTGATCCAGTCCGGCCGCTGGCCGGCCGGCGAGCTGCCCGACACGGTGCTCGATGACGATGACGAGCTGGCGCTCTGGGAAGCCGTGGTGCGCGCCGACGCCGGCGACATCGGCCTGCTGTCGCCGCGCGATCTGGCCCAGGAAGCGCAGCGCGCCCATGCCCTGCTCTGTGAATACGGCGACGCGGTGACCGGTGGTGATCTGGCCGAGGAAGTGCGCCGTTTCCTGATCTGGCAGGGCGAGTTTCGTCGCCGCTGCGCGGCCCGCGGCTGGCTGAGCCAGGCCGACTGGACGGCACAGCAGGTGGCGCGTCTGGCGCTGGCGCCCCTGCCCAGGCTGTTGCTTCTGCAGGGCTACGACGATTTGCGTCCCTGGCTGCAAAGCCTGATCGCGGCCGTGCAGGCCGGCGGCGGCGAAGTGCAGCGGCTGGCCGATGCGCGGATCGCCAGCGTCCAGCAGCGCGTGGCCCCGGCCGATGCCGAAGCGGAAACACTGCTGGTGTCGCGCTGGTGTCGCGCACATTTGCAGACCCATCCGCAGGCGCGCATCGCCATCGTGGTGCCGACGCTGGAGGCGCGCGCGGCGAGTTTGCAGCGCGCACTGATGGCCGAACTCGAACCGGCGCGCAGTCTCGGATTTGATCGCGCACCGAGCGCCGAGATCAACGTTTCGCTTGGCACCGCACTGGCCGACGCCCCGCCGGTTGCCTGCGCGCTGCGCCTGCTGCAATTGCTGACCCGCACGGATCGCTGGTCACTGGCCAGCCTCAGTCCGCTGCTGCTGTCACCCTATCTGGTGCCGGCCGAAGAAGCCGGCGCGCTGGCGCTGCTGGATGCCTGGCTGCGTCGTCAGGGTCACGCGACACTGAGCGCAAAACAACTGGCGTTCTGGCTGGACGAAAAACCGCCGGCCGGCACCCGGAACCATGGCTTCGCTGCGCGCTGGCGCAGCGGCATGCAGGCCATGGAGACACTGCGCAAACGCCAGCGCCTGCGCGACTGGAGCGCGCTGCTTCCGGAATTGCTCGCCGCCTTTGGCTGGCCCGGCACCAGCGCGCTCGACAGTCACGACTATCAGGCCCGCGAAGCTTTCTTCAAGGAGCTCGCCGCGCTCGGCCGTGCGCGTCTGCCGGAACAGGCCATCGGTTTTGCCGATGCGGTACAGGCGCTGCAGCAACGCTGCCGCGCGCGCCTGTTCCAGCCGGAACAACCCGGCACCGCACGCGTGCAGGTGGTGGGCTTGCTGGAAGCGGCCGGCATGCAGGCCGACGTGATCTGGGTGCTGGATGCGCGCGATGAAGTGCTGCCGGCGCCGATCCGCCCGAACGCGCTGTTGCCGCTGCGCTGGCAGCGCGAACGCGGTTTGCCGCGCGCCAGTCATGCGCGCGAATTGCAGCTGGCGCAGATCTTTGTCGAACGCCTGGCCGGCACGGCACCGCAGGTGTACTGGAGTTGTCCGCAGCACGAAGGCGATCGCGAGTTGCGCGTCAGCCCGTTCCTGCGCGCGCTGCCGCTGGCGGGTTTTACGCTCAACGATTTTGCGGCGAGCACGGCGTTCGCACGTCAGCCACCGGCGGCACAGGAAACGCTCGACGAGGAAACTGTCAGCCCGGTTGGCAGTCACGAACAGTTCCGTCGCGACAGCCGTTTGCTTGCCGTGCAGGCGATCAATCCGCAGGCAGCGTTTGTCGAATACCGGCTGCACGCCGATGTCGTCGATCCGCTGCCGCTGGCCGGTTTGCCGCGTGAGCGCGGCACGCTGGTGCACGAAGCGCTGGCCCTGCTCTGGCGACAGCTGGCGCACAGCGATGCACTGTTCGCGCTCGACGATGGCGCACGCCAGCAGCTGTGCAACGATACCGCGGCGCACGCGCTGAAAACCCTGGAAACGCAAACGCGGGAACATTTTCCGCCGCGCTGGCGGCAACTGGAACAGCAGGTGTTGGCAACACTGCTCGATGAATGGCTGCAATTTGAAACCCGGCGCCAGACGGGCTTTGTGCCCACCGGTATCGAGCAATCCTGCGAACTGCGCATCGGCGATCTGGCGCTGGATCTGCGCATCGATCGCATCGACACGCTGGCCGATGGCCGCGCCGTGATCATCGATTACAAAACCGGCAGCAGCTGGCGGACGCCGGACTGGTTCAGCGAGCGTCCGCGCGATGTCCAGTTGATGCTCTATGCCCTGTCGGTGTCGCAATCGCTGGCGGCAGTCGTCGCCGGACGGGTGCACGCCGGCGACATGAATTTCAAGGGCCTGAGCGATGAAGACGGCGTGCTGCCCGGTCTCAAGGCCGACAAGCGCATGAGCGATGTCGCGCTCGATGATCTGCGCGAACGCTGGCGACACCAACTGAACGAACTGGCCAGCGAATTCCTGCTTGGCGACGCACGCAACATCGCGTACGACGCCGCCGCTGAACAACTGCTGGCTGCACCGTTCCTGCGCCTGTGGCATGCGCTCGATACTGAAACGGATACCGATACCGCGTCAGGCGCTGACACGCACATCAACATCCGCAGCACCAGCCATGCGCGGGCATTTTTTCCTGCGGAGCGTGACGCATGAGCGCGCTGGTTGATCAGCAGGCGCGTGATCGCGCCATCGATGTGCGCCAATCGTTCATCGTCCAGGCACCGGCCGGTTCGGGCAAAACCGAACTGCTGTCGAACCGCATACTCAATCTGCTCGCCCACGCCCGGCAGCCGGAAGAAATTGTCGCCATCACGTTCACGCGCAAGGCGGCCGCAGAAATGCGCCTGCGCGTGCTGGCACGTTTGCAACTCGCCGCCGACGTGCAGGCCGGTTTGCGTGTACCGACGGACAGCGACAATGCCCGCCACACGCTGGCACTGGCGCAAGCGGCACTGGCGCACGACGCCGCACAGGGCTGGCAGTTGTTGTTGCAGCCGGATCGCCTGCGCATTCTCACTTTTGATTCCCTGTGCAGTTCACTGGCGCGGCAATTGCCGGTGCTGTCGCGGCTCGGCACCGCTGCCGACATTGAAGAGGACGCCAGCGCACTGTACGAAACCGCTGCCGAGCGCACGCTGGCGTTGCTTGAAGAGGATGATTTTCACGCCACGCTGGCCGCGTTCCTGCTGCATTTCGACAACGACAGCGGCAAGGCGCTGCGACTGCTCTGCGACATGCTCGGCAAGCGCGATCAATGGCAGGAGCGACTCGGTGATTTGCGTGACGGCGATCTGGCCGCGCGACTGTGCGCCGACCTGCAGGCGATCACGACTGATCTGCTGAGCGCGGCAGCGCGCTGTATCACGCCGGCGATGCAGTCGCAGATCATGGCGGCGGCACGCTTTGCCGCCGATCACCTGCGTCAGGAAAATTCCGCGTCGCGCATCACCGCACTGCTCGACTGGCAGGCGCCGTTGCCGCTGCTGGCCGAGGCCTTGCCGATGTGGCAGGCACTCGCCGATCTGCTGCTGACCAACAGTGACGACTGGCGCAAAGTGCTGAACAAGAATTGCGGATTTCCGGCCGGCAAAGCCGAGCCGGGCGCCAGCCTGAAAGCGCAGTTGCAAACGCTGCTCCAGGACTATGCCGAATCCGGTCTTGACCCGGCGCCGCTCGCCGATTTGCGCCGCTTGCCGTCCGCGTCCGCAGTGATTGCCAGCGCGCCGTTTCTGAACACGCTGGCGCAAGTCCTGTCTCTGGCGCTGGCGCAGTTGTGGCTGGTGTTCAGCGAGCGCAACCGCGTTGATTTCATCGCCATCGGCGATGCCGCGCGTGCTGCACTCGGCAGCGAGGATGAGCCGACTGATCTCGGCTTGTTGCTCGATTACCGCATCCGCCATTTGCTGGTCGATGAATGTCAGGACAGCAGTTTCGGCCAGATGGAATTGCTGCGCCGGCTGACCGCCGGCTGGCAGAACGATGATGGCCGCACGCTGTTCATGGTCGGCGATCCGATGCAGTCGATTTACCGCTTCCGAAAGGCGGAAGTAGCGCTGTTCCTGCACGCACGCCAGCACGGTGTCGGACAGGTGCGGATGACGCCGTTGCTGCTGCAAACCAATTTCCGTTCCCAGCAGCAACTGGTTGACTGGGTGAATGCCCAGGGCCGTCATTTGCTTGCCGGTGATGAAGATGCCGTGCGCGGTGCCGTGCCCTACAGCGCCGCTGTCGCGCATCATCCGGCGCTCACTGCACCGGCCGTGGTCTGTCAGGCGTTTGCGGCCGGTGACGCCGCCGCGCAAGCCGAAGCGAAATTCATTGCCGATGCCATTGAAGAACATTTGCCGCGCGTGCAATCGATAGCCGTGCTCGGCCGCGCCCGCGCGCACCTGATCGCAGTTGCCGGTGAATTGCGCGCCCGCGGTATCGCCATCGAAGCGGTGGATACCGAGCCGCTGGCCGGTCATGCGCTGGTGCGCGATCTCCTGCAACTGACCCGCGCCCTGCTGCATCCGGCGGATCGGCTGGCCTGGTTGTGCGTGCTGCGCGCGCCCTGGTGCGGATTGTCGCTGCAGGATCTGCATGCGCTGTTCTCCGCGCAGCGCAAGCGCAGTGCCGCCGATCTGTTGCGTGAAGCCGCGAGCGAACATTTCGCCGCCTGTTCGGCAGACGGCCGGCAACGCCTGCAACGTGTCTGGCCACTGCTCGACGCGGCACTGGCGATGCGCGCACGCTTGTCGCTGCGGGCGCTGATCAGTCATGGCTGGTTGCAACTCGGCGGGGCTGCGCTACTGCGTGATGACGATGAGCGTCAGGTGGCGGAACAGTTTTTTGCCCTGCTGGAAACGCTGCCCGCCGACAGTGATGATGCGCTCGCCGATCTGGATCGCGAACTGGCCAAGCTCTACGCCAAACCGGCCAGCGGTGCGAAAGTCAAACTGATGACCATGCACAAATCCAAGGGCCTGGAATTTGATGTCGTGTTCCTGCCCCAACTGTCGGCAACCGGACGCAGCGACACGACACCGTTGCTGCGCTGGAGCCAGTTGCCGGCCCAGGGCCGCGACTGTCTGATGGTGGCCGGTCTCAGCCATGCACGCGCCGATGAGGAAGACGACACCGGCCGCTTCCTGAAGACACTGGAGCAGGAACGCGGCCGTCAGGAAAATCGCCGCCTGTTGTATGTGGCGCTGACCCGCGCGCGTCAGCATCTGTATCTCAGCGCGACGCTGGATACGGAGAAACCGGACTGGACGCCGTCGGCAAACAGTTTGCTGGCCGGGGTCTGGCCTGGCACGCGCGCCGCGTTTCTGGCCAGCATTCCGGCCGATGTGGCTGATGACGAGCAAGCTGATGACGATCAGGCTGATGAACGCGAGGGCGTCCATTGCATCGATGTCGATCGTGACCGCAATCGCGCGCGCGCAGCGACGTTCGCGCAACCTCAAGCGCTACCGCCGCAGCCACGTCCACTGCAACGCATTGTCAGTGACTTCACGCCGCTGCGCGGCGCCGATATGCAACCGATCAACACGCCGGCAGCCGCCGGCAAAGTCAGCGATGCACAGGTTGATCAGGCGTTGGTTGCGCAGATCCTGGCCGGTGATACCTCACGCGCCATCGGCACGCTGACGCACCGCTGGCTGGAAACCTTTGCCCGCGATCCGGCGCACTGGCTGGCGCAGGAGATCAGTGTCATCGACACGCTGGCGGCGTTGATCCACAAACAGCTGCGCTGGCTGGATGTACCGGACACCGATCTCGCCGGAGCGGTCAGCGATGTACAGGCCGCACTGCG
The DNA here is from genome assembly GCA_041913605.1 of Permianibacter sp. Taxonomy (GTDB): domain Bacteria; phylum Pseudomonadota; class Gammaproteobacteria; order Enterobacterales; family Permianibacteraceae; genus Permianibacter. Next base: position 154,396 of record JAYSEY010000009.1, on the reverse strand, counting down.
TACAACGCTGCAGGACCCGCGCGGACGCTGGCTGCTGGCGGCGCATCCGCATGCAGCCTGCGAGTGGGCGCTGGTCGAGCAGGTGGACGGGCAGATCCGCCAGCACATTATTGACCGGACATTTGTCGATGCCGATGGCACGCGCTGGATTGTCGATTACAAAACCGCGCGCCCGGAGCACGAAGACGCAGACAGTTTCCTTGCCGCACGCATCACCGAGTATCGTCCGCAATTGCAGCGCTACGCGCGCGTGCTCAGCCAGCATGAGCAACGGCCGATCCGGCTGGCGCTGTATTTCCCGCTGCAGAATCATTTTGTCGACTGGTGCCATGAAGCTGAATGAAACGCCGCTGGCGATTGTCGATCTGGAAACCACCGGCGTCAGCCCGCAGGCGGATCGGGTCATTGAAGTCGGCGTGATCTGCGTCGATCACGGCACGATCAGCCAGCGCTGGCAGCGACTGGTGCAACCGGACACGCGCATCAGCCAGCACATCGAACGCATCACCGGCATCAACAACGCCATGGTCGCGGATGCGCCGCGTTTCGCCGACATTGCCGATGAATTGCTGACCCTGCTCGCTGGCCGTGTGTTCGTCGCCCACAACGCGCGTTTTGATTACGGATTCCTGAAAGCGGAATTCAGCCGCCTCGGTTTGCGCTTTGCACCGAAGCAGCTGTGCACGGTGCGACTGTCGCGCAAACTGTTTCCGCAATTCCGCAGCCACAGTCTTGATGCCGTCAGCGCCCGGCTCGGCATTGCCAACGACGCGCGCCACCGCGCGCTTGGTGATGCGCAGGCCACCTGGCAGTTTCTCGATCATGTGCTGCGCAGCGTTGATGCCGACAGCGTTGCTGCTGCCGCGACCCAGCAGATCGGCAAAGCCGCTTTGCCCAAGGGGCTGGATGCCGGCGTTGTCGCCGCCTTGCCGGAAGCGCCGGGCATTTACCGGTTTTTCGACGCCGACGGCGGCCTGCTGTACATCGGCAAGAGCAACAATATCCGCGCCCGTGTCCAGCAACATTTTTCCGGCGACGCGATGCGCGCACGCACCCAGCGGCTGCATGAACTGGTGCACGATGTCAGCTGTGAAACCACCGCCGGCGAACTCGGCGCGCTGCTGAAAGAAAACGCCGCCATCAAGCGCGAAGCGCCGCTATTGAATCGCGCCCTGCGCCGCACGCGTGAACTCATTTCCGCCCGGCTGCAGGAAGACGCGAGCGGCTATCTGCGCGTACGACTGGGCAATGAGCTGGACAGCAGCCAGCCCACAGCGCTGTTCCGCAATCGCAGCCGTGCCCGCGAAACCCTGCTGAAACTTTCCGCCGAACAACGCCTGTGCAAAAAACTGCTCGGCCTCGAATCCGGCAAGGGTCCGTGTTTCGATTTCCAGCTGAAACGCTGCAAAGGCGCCTGCATCGGCGAAGAGGCCGCGCTGCTGCACAACCTGCGCCTGCAGACCGCCCTGCAGCCGCTGGCGCTGCGTGCCTGGCCGCATGCCGGACCGATCGCCATCGTCGAGCAGAATGCTGATCGCGAGGACTGGCATGTGATCCATCGCTGGTGTTATCTCGGCACCGCGCGCTGCGAAACCGACGCCCGCGAGCTGGCCGGCCTGCGCGGCAGTTTTGATCTGGATACCTACCGGATTTTGTTGCGCGGCCTGCGTCGTGCGCGTGGCAACATTGTCCTGCTGGGCTGTGCAGCGGAGCAAACGGCAGCTGCTGCGGACTAAACACCGGACGCGGCTGATTGATTGCAGAACACTGCGGACCGATCTTTGCGCTGCGGACTGATCCTTGCGCTGTGCTTTAGCCCAGCTTGAGATGCCCGGTATCCGGTGGCGGCGGTGGCGGTGTTTTTTCGCGCGTGTCGAGCGTGGCGCCGACATCGGCCAGGGAAATGCTGTCAATGTCGCCGACCGCAACCGGCACCACCTCGCGCGGCGTGCCCAGTGTGGCGCCGACTTCCGCCAGCGAGATGCTGTCGATATCGCCCACCGGCACCGGCACGACGTCGCGCGGCGTGCCCAGCGTGGCACCCACTTCGGCAATGGATACGTCCGGTACGTCCACGTCCGGCACCGGCAGATGTTCGATGCCTTCGCTCATGTCGGCGCCGACCGGCGCCAGCGTGAACTGTTCGAGATTGACCTGTGGTGGCACGGGCGGCGCTTTCGGCGGACCGCCGAGATGTTCCCCGACCGGCGCCACCGACCAGGCATCGCTGGCCCTGCGCGGCTGGCTCACGCCGCCGGCCTGTTCGCGCAGCCGGGACAGCGCGCCGGCTTCCCGCATTGCCGACACATAGCGCAGCGCGCTGGCGTAATCGAGGTCCTTGCGGATCACCACCAGATTGCCGGCGAACAGCCGCTCGATGCTGGCTTCCGGCGCCTTGAACATGCGCGCCAGTGCCGCTTTCACCTCGGACGCCTCGCGCCCCGGCAGGATGCGCCCCTCAAACACCACCTCGAATACACCGTCCATCGCTCGCCGTCCTCGCGCCTGACTCCGGGCATTCTAGCGCCGCGGCGCAGATTTGCCGCAGCAGCTGCCGTCAACGGCCGCTGCGGGCGGTGCATGCAAATCGCCGGTGGCGCTGGCAGGATCGCGGCCTGCGCATCGGCCACGGAGTTCCGCACATGAAAACGCAACTGCAGTTCGCCCTGCCCGGGTGGCTGAACGCGCGCATTGCCGGCATCAGTGCGCTGGCCGGCGATAGCGCACGCATGCAACTGGCCATCGATCTGGCCCGGGAGAACGTCCTGCAGCGCAGCGGCGGACCGTTCGGCGCGGCGATTTTCGAACAGGACAGCGGCCGACTGGTCGCCGTCGGCGTCAATCGCGTGGTGCCGGAAAACAACTGCACGCTGCACGCGGAAATGGTCGCCTTCATGCTCGCCCAGCAACAGGTCGGACACTACACGCTCAATGCCGCTGATTTGCCGGCGCACACGCTCTACACCTCCTGCTCGCCCTGCGCGATGTGCCTGGGTGCCAGCCTGTGGAGCGGCGTCACCCGCATCGTCATCGCCGCGCGCCGCGAGGACGCCGGCGAAATCGGTTTTGAAGAAGGGCCGGTGTTCGCGGCCTCGCATGCCTATCTGCAACAGCGCGGCATCGTCATCGAACACGACCTGCTGCGCGACGACGCCCGCGCCGTGTTGCAGCTCTACAGCCAGCAAGGCGGCCTGCGCTACAACGGCCAGTCGGCGGATTGAACGGCGACGCATTGCTGACCGCGCACGGGGAGACTGCTGCGGTCTGGCACGCTAGCCGACTGCGATCTCTATACCGTCGGTCGCAATCTGCACCAGCTGGTCAATCTGTTCCCGCGTGATCACATAGGGCGGCATGAAATAAAGCGTGGTGCCGATGGGGCGCAGCAGGGCGCCGCGTTGCAGGGCGTATTCGTAGAAGCGCATGCCGCGCCGCTCGCGCCAGTCGAAGGGTTCGCGTGTGGCTTTGTTTTTCACCAGCTCGATCGCCAGGATCATGCCGGTCTGGCGGATCTCGGCGACATGCGGGTGATCTTCCAGATGCGCCGTGGCCGCTCGCATGTAGGCGGCGGTGTCGCGATTGCGGGCGATCCAGTTTTCGTTGACCAGCAGATCAATGGTTGCACACGCGGCGCGGCAGGCCAGCGGATTGCCGGTGTAGCTGTGCGAGTGCAGAAAACCTTTCATTGATTCGTAGCTGTCGTAGAAGGCCGCAAAAATGCTGTCGCGGGTCATGACGATGGACAGCGGCAAATAGCCGCCGGTCAGTGCTTTTGACAGACAGAGAAAGTCCGGCGTGATGGCGGCCTGATCGCAGGCAAACAGGGTGCCGGTGCGGCCGAAGCCGACAGCGATTTCGTCGGCGATCAAATGCACGCCGTAATGGTCGCAGGCTTCGCGCAGCAACTTCAGGTACACCGGATGGTACATGCGCATGCCGGTGGCACATTGCACCAGCGGCTCAAGGATGACGGCCGCCAGTTCCTGATGATGTTCGTCGAGCATCGCGCGCATGTGTTCAAACTGCCGGCGTGAACACTGCTCCCAGCTTTCTTCCGGATAACGCAGGTAGCAATCCGGTGACGGCACAAAATAGCCATCGACCAGCAGCGGTGCGTAAGTATTCTTGAACAGCGACACGTCGCCGACGGCAAGCGCGCCAAGCGTTTCGCCGTGATAGCCATTGCGCAGCGCGAGGAATTTGCATTTTTCCGGCCGGCCACTGTTCAGCCAGTAGTGAAAGCTCATTTTCAGCGCGATCTCGATGGCGCTGGCGCCACTGTCACCGAAAAACAGCTTGTTCAGTCCGGGCGGCGCAATGGCGGTGAGTTTTTCGCCCAGCTCGATGGCCGGTTCGTGACTGAAGCCGGCAAAGATCACGTGCTCAAGTTTGTCGAGCTGATCTTTCAGCGCCTGATTGATCACCGGATTGGCGTGACCAAAAATATTCGTCCACCACGAACTCATGCCATCGATATAGCGCTTGCCGTCGGCGTCGATCAGGTGCACGCCTTCGCCGCGCACAACGGGAATGATCGGATAGCGTTCGTGATCGCTCATCTGCGTGCACGGGTGCCACAGGTGGGCCAGATCGCGGGCCATCAGTTCGGCATTGCGATTCATCGCGGACAGACTCCTGAATTCATTTGCTGTCGCCGTCACCGGCATACAGCGGAAATCGTCACCACCTGAACGAAATTGTCTTCAGGCGGCAAGGCCGCCCATCAGGCGCCGGTTTTCGGCGCGCGACGGCCGCGTGGCACACCGCGCCGGGCGGCCGGACCGCCGGGTTTGCGCGCGGCGGCGTGGGGATGCAGATCGCGATATTTTTGCAGCAGGCGGCGAAAGGCACTGAGCAATTCCTGGCTGACGTCCGGCGACTCGCCAAGCACTTCCAGCGTGTAAGCAATCGACTCGATGGTCGACACGCATTCCTTGCGCGGTTCCTGACGCAGACGGCCGTAAAGCGAAGCCTGACGCGGAAAAATCACTGCGCGTTTCAGTTTCAGCAACCAGGGATTGCGCCACCACAGGGTTTTTGCCTGCGCCCAGGTGCCGTCCAGCGCGACGATGCCGTCGATCTGATCCAGCGGGTAATCGATTTCTTCATCGTTCTTGTCGAACAGCACGATGCCGGACAGATCCTTGCGCTGCTGCAGGGCGCGGAATTTGTACTGGGCACCGAGAAACAGCACCAGCCAGCGCGAGGGATCAACATCAAAGCCGGTGATGCTTTTCAGGTTGGCGCAGGACAGTCCGGTTTTCAGCGAACTGTTGTCGAGGATCAGCGTGGTCAGTTTTGCGCTGCCGAGTTCCTTGTCCGGTTCCTGCGGGTGCTGGAGGATGGCCACGTGTACGCGGTTGTGCTGCCGGTGCAGGCTGTCGCAGACGCAGAGCGCCGGCGATTTTTCGCACTGCGGGCAGGGCTCACCGTGGTGTGCGGCCGGTGTGGCGGAAACAGAATCAGGCAGATCAGACATGGCGCTCGCACAGGCTGGGCGGGCTGGTGCCCGGCAATTCAGGGCGCGATCATGCGCCGCAGGGCGCGGGGCGTCCAGCCGCCGAAATACCCGTAAACCGGGAACGGTAAACAGGAATGCCCGCGCCGCCAGCACCGCAACGACAACGGATACAGAAACAGCCTTGTCGCCCCGGCCGTGCATTGGCATTGTGCGCAGCCTGTCTGGTTCTTTCCTGTCGCCCACGGCGTCCGCGCCGACGCGGCGGCCGCTACAAGGAGTTGCACGGTGCCGGTTTCCGATTACCTGCAGGGCTTGCCTGCATTTGCCAGCCATTTCGCAATGGCCATCGGCCTCGCGGTGGCCTATGTGCTGATCTACACGCATATCACGCCGCATCGCGAATGGCAGTTGATCCGTCAGGGTGTACTGGCCGCGTCGCTGGCCTTTCTCGGCAGCCTGTTCGGTTTCCTGCTGCCGCTGTCGACCGCGATCCGCTATTCGGTGGATCTGCTCGATGCCAGTCTCTGGGGGGCCATTGCGCTGCTGGTGCAGGTGCTGGTGTTTGTCGTGCTGCGTTTCGCCTGGCGCGATCTGTCGGCGCGCATCAGCGGCAATGATGTCGCGGCCGGCGCCATGCTCGGCGGCTTGTCGCTGGGCGCCGGCCTGCTCAACGCTGCCTGCATGAGTGGCTGATCATGAAACGCAGTCGCTCAGTGGGTCTGGTCCTGATGTCGGCAACACCGTTGTTGCTGACTGCCTGCACGCCGGATGTGCCGGCGCTGGTGTATCGCGATGTTGCCCAATGCAGCAACGCTGGCGTGCTCAGCGCGGAACAATGCCAGCGCGAGTACAGCAGCGCCCTGCGTGAACACCAGCGCGCATCACCGCGCTATGCACGACGCGAAGATTGCGAGCGCGATTTCGGTCGCGCCGAATGCGAAGAGGATTCCGCGCGCGTGCACTACCTGCCGCGGCCCAGTGCGTTTGTGATGCCGGACCCGCGTCGCGCGCGGGGCGATGCAGACAGCAGCAGGGATGGCAGTACCGGTGGTGGTGGCAGCGGTGTGGCCAACAGTTTTCGCAGCCAGCCGCTGTACACCTCGCGCGATGATCCGGACAGCTTTCGCAACACACACAACAAAGTCATCAGCAAACACACCGGCGGCGTCAGCGTGCCGCTGGACCGGCTCAGCAACGTGCACAAATCGCCGACGCTGAAACGCGGCGGTTTTGGCCGTGTCGCCGCCAGCCGCGGTTTTGGTGGCTGACATGCAGCGCATACCCTGTGCCGAGCGACCGGACTGGCGGGAAAAAGCCGAAGCCGAAGGTTTCGGCTTTCACACCATGTACGGCGATGTTTACTGGGATGAGAGCGCCTGTTACCGCTTCACGCTGGCGCAAATCGAAAATGATCTTGAAGACCCGAGCGCCGAGCTGCACGCCATGTGCCTGCATCTGGTTGACGATGTGGTGCAAAGCGAAGCGCTGCTGTCGCAGCTGGCCATACCGGAACCGGCCTGGGATCTGCTGCGCAACAGTTGGCGCCGCCGCGATCCGTCGCTGTATGCGCGCTTTGATCTGGCCTATGACGGACGCGGACCGGCAAAACTCTTCGAGCTGAATTACGACACGCCGACGTCGCTGTTTGAATCGGCGTTCTTCCAGTGGCAATGGCTGGAGGATCAGAAAGCGCGCGGCCTGTTGCCGGCCCACGCGGATCAATTCAACTCCCTGCACGAACGCCTGCGCGACACGCTGGCCGAACTACCGGTTGCGCTGCCGATTTACTTCGCGGCGATGCGTGACAACGAGGAAGATCACGGCACCGTGATCTATCTGCAGGACGTTGCCGCGCAGGCGGCGGTACCAGCGCGCGGCATCGCCATCGAAGATATCGGCATCAACGCCGAAGGCCAGTTCACCGATCTCGACGATGCGGTGATTCCGACGCTGTTCAAGCTCTATCCCTGGGAAGATCTGCTCGCCGAGGATTTCGCCGTGCATCTGCACACCGCGCGCACGCGTTTCATCGAACCGCTGTGGAAACTCGTGCTCAGCAACAAGGGCGCGCTGGCCCTGCTCTGGCAGCGGCACGAAGGGCATCCGAATCTGCTGCCGGCATTTTTTGACACTGGCCATGCACCGCTGGCGGCCGGCTGGGTACGCAAACCATTCTTTTCCCGCGAAGGCGCCAACGTGGAACTGCATGCGGCCGACGGGCGGAAACTGCAGGTCGGTGGACCTTATGACGGCGGCCCATTTGTGCGTCAGCAATGCCATCTGCTGCCGGAATTTTCCGGCAACTATCCGCTGATCGGCAGCTGGATTGTTGGCGATCAGGCCTGCGGCATCGGCATCCGCGAAGATCGCAGCCTGATCACGCACGACATGTCGCGCTTTCTGCCGCATGTGATCCTTGACTGACACTCGATGGAAACCTGGATTGACGGCTTGCTCCTGCTGCCAGCATTCCTGATCGCATTTGTCTTTTCTGCGTCAATGACCGAGGTTTTTCCCCGGGCTCGCGCGCACTGGTTGGTGCTGAGTGGTGCGCTTGTCTGGGGCTGCTTTTCCTTGCTGCTCGACAACAGTCTGGAGGCGTTTGCCCACGTGCTGTGGCCAGACGAAGAAGGCATTTGTTTTTGCTATCTGTACTGGCATGGCCCGGCGACAGAAACCCTGGGTGCGCTGTCCGGCATGTTGGCTTCACTGGTGAGCAGGCGTTGGCGCAATCCACCGACGCACGCTGACGACATACGTGCAAATGCATGAAGTCTTGCGCTCACCTTTTTGCCACTGCTGTTGTACTAGCGCCGCGGTGCGGACATTGCCGGATCGCTGCTGGCGGCTAGACTTGCTTTCCACTCTGGGCGCAATTGCCACAAGCAGGTTGAGGAGCTCGCCGCCATGGCCAATCCCGAACAGGCACTCGCAACACAGCTGGCCAATATCGAAAAGCGCACCGGCAAATCGCTGGCCGAACTGGCGGTGATCGTTCGCCAATGTGGCCGCAGCAAGCACGGCGAGATCCGCGATTACCTGAAGACCGAGCTGGGCATGGGGCATGGCGATGCCAACACGCTGGTTCACCACGTATTGCAGTCGGACGGTGCCAGCGCTGCCGCGGCCAGTGGCTTCAGCAACGAGGATATCGTCGCCGCACTCTACAGCGGGCCGAAAGCGGCCTTGCGGCCGATACACGACGCGGTGATGGCGCGACTGGCCGGATTCGGCGAATTTGAAATCGCCGCCAAGAAAACCTATCTCAGCCTGCGCCGGAAAAAACAGTTCGCCATGCTCGGACCGGCAACCAACAGCCGGGTCGAGCTCGGCCTGAACATCAAGTCACTGCCTGCACACGCACGCCTGCTGGAACAGCCGGCAAACAGCATGTGCAATTACAAGATCAAACTGGTCGCCGTCGAAGACGTGGATGCACAGTTGTTCGACTGGTTGCGCCAGGCATTTGATGCGGCGGGCTGAACCCGCAACGGCCGCTCTTCATTTCAGTTGACTGCGGGCTTGCACGAACGTGCAGCATTGCGCCGGATCAAACCTGCGCCGCATGGTCAGGCCGCGAGCGGAAATATCGTCTACGGTTGTACCTGAACGCTGAATGGCAGCGTGCGGGATGGCGCCTGTCTCCGCCGTGCGGAAACGGGCACCGGAAACATCAACAAGATGCGTTGCGCGAGGTGGCCATGAATCCTTTACACAGACTTAATCAGGCATCGCTGGTTCTGGCTCCGCTGCTTCTGGGTTTGCTTGCTGCCGGCCCGGCGCTGGCGGCCGAGCAAACCGTCAAACTCACGTCGCTGGAGTGGCCGCCCTATGCCGGCAATGCCCTGCCCGACAAGGGCGCCAGTGTTGCGGTGGTGAAGGCGGCCTATGAGGCCATGGGCTACAAAGTGACGGTGGAGTTCTACCCCTGGGAGCGGGCAGTGCAGCTCGCCAAGGACCCGGCCAAGGGCTATGCCGGCTATTTCCCGGAATATTTTTCCTCGGCACTGGAAAGCGATTGCACATTCTCGCCGCCGATAGGCAACGGCCCGCTCGGCTTCGCCCAGCACAAGGATGCGCCGATAAAATGGGCGACACACGACGATCTCGGCAAGCTGAAAATCGGTGTCGTGTCCGGCTATGTCAACGAAGAAGAGTTCGACAAACGCGTCGCCGCCGGCAAGCAACCGGTTGAAGAGGTGGTCTCCGATGATCAGAACCTGAAAAAAGTTGCCGCCAAGCGCATTCCGGCCGCGATCATTGACCGCAATGTCATGCAGTACCTGCTCAGGAACGACGCCTCGCTCGGGCCGATGAAAGACAAGCTGTCCTTCAACGACAAGCTACTCGAGGACAAGAAATTGTTTATCTGCTTCCGCAAGGGTGGTGATGCCGCCGCACAAAAGGCGCTGGCTGACGGACTGAAGAAAATCGATATCGATGCCATCAGCAAGAAGTATTTCCAGTAAGGCGGACGGCGGCATTCGGCCGCCCGCAACGCAGGTGCCGGCGTGCACGGTGCTGATCACGCATGACGGCCCTGCCGCATGCAGTTGGTGTGACGGCTGAACGGAGTGGATGCATGGCCAGTTTGCGACGAAAAATAAATGTCGGTGTCGGCGTGGTGATGATCGTCGTGATGAGCGCGTTCGCGCTCATCGACTATCTCAGCACCCGCCACCGTCTGCAGGATGAACTGGACCGCGAATCCCGGCGCATTGAAACGCGGCTGGGTGTCAGCCTGCCGAAGCCATTGTGGGATTTTGCCACCGCAATCGCCCGGCAGTCGCTGCTGGCGGAAATGGACAATCATATTGTCGCCGGCATTCTCGTCCATGACGCGGCCGGCGCGGTGGTAATGGGCGTGCAGCGCAGCGATGACAGCACACTGAAAGACATCACTGCCGCGCCAGGCGGTGAATTCATACGCCGCGAAAGCCGGCTGGAGTTCGAGGAAAACGGCCAGAAAAATGATGTCGGCAAGCTGGTGCTGTATATCGATGACAGCAGCCTGCAACGCGAACTGATCAACGGCCTGTTCTCGACATTGCTGCGCACGGTGATTCTGATCGGCGTGCTGATGCTGGCGATAGGTGTCCTGATCAGCCGGCTGGTGACGCACCCGGTCGATGCCATCCTGCTGCGCATGCGCGACATCGCCGATGGTGAGGGTGATCTGACCAAGCGCGTTGATTTTCACGCCAATGATGAACTCGGCCAGCTGTGCGCGGCCATCAACCGCTTCCTCGGCGATATTCATCGCATCATCAGCGAAGTGAAAGCCGCCAACGGCAAACTGGAAAAATCCGCCACCATGGCCGGTCAGGCCTTCGATGCGCTGCGCGAGCCGCTGCACAAACAGGAACGCGAACTGGAAAGTCTGGTGGCGGCACTCAGCGAAATGACCACCACCAGCCAGCATGTCGCGGCCAATGCGGCGCAAGCGGCGCAGAAAGTTGCGGAAACCCAGCACGCGTCCTCCGACGGCCTGCAGCATGTCGCAAAAGCCAACGAAACCACGGCCTCGCTGGCCGTGACCATGAATCGTGCCGCAGAAGTGATCAGCGAATTGCAGAACCGCGCCCAGGGCATCGGCTCGATTCTGGATGTGATCCGCAACATCGCCGAACAAACCAATCTGCTGGCACTGAATGCCGCCATTGAGGCGGCGCGCGCCGGCGATCAGGGACGCGGTTTTGCCGTGGTCGCCGACGAAGTGCGCGTGCTGGCCAAACGCACCCAGGAATCGACCGGCGAGATCCAGCGCATGATCGAACAATTGCAGGTGCAGGCCGGCGCTGCGGTGAGCGCGGTGACCGGCGGCACCTCACAGGTGGATGCCAGCGTGCAGACTGCCAATGCCGCCGGCGATGCCTTCAATCACATCAACGCTGCGATCAACGAGATCTCGGACATGAACGTGCAAATCGCCAGCGCCACCGAGGAGCAGACAGCGACGCTGAACGAAATTGATCGCAACGTCATCGGCATCCACGGCGCGCACGAAAAGACTTTGCAGGCAACGGAAACCACAGCTGAATCCGAACAGCAGTTGCGCGGCGTGGTCAGCGAATTGACAGCGCTGATCAGCCGCTTCCGGGTTTGAGATTTTCGCGTTTGGTGCACGCAATGCTGCACACGCTGAACATGCAAAACGGGCGCTGATGCGCCCGTTTTGTTTTTACTCTGTTGTCTGCCAACGTTCCGCTCAAATCTGATCATCGAACCCGATCATCACGGCTGAGTATCAACCCTGAACATCACACCACGATATGCGGCAACACATGCTCGCGCGTGTTCTTGCTGATCCGTACCGTCGCCAGCACATAGGCGAGCACCACGGCAATGCCGAGACAGATGGCATCCACTGCACTGATGCGGGCATTCAGATCGTGGTAAATCATGTTCAGATCCGCGACCAGCCAGACCTGCAGATAGCTGAGCTGTTGCTCCTGCGCGGTCAACGCCAGAATCGCCAGCACGCTGCCGGCCAACGTGGCAGCCATGGTGCCGGCAACCGCGATCAGCCCGAACCAGTCGCCCAGCGCCTTGCCAAAGCGCCGCACGCTGAGCCCGACCAGCAAACCGGTCAGCAGCGCCAGCCAGCTACTGTGATCGTCGGCGCTTGCTGCGATGAAGCTCCAGGCGACGGCGCACAGCGCCGCCATCACGCCGGCGCCGATCAGGGCGCGCAGCACATGCTGTGCCGGATTGGCACCAATATTCGAGAGAGCCATCTGTTTACCTCAGCAGCGGACGCCCACCTCCGGCGCTCCGCGAAATTTGACGTCCGCACGTCAGCGTGCGGCGCTTGTCGGCCCGGCTTTTGATTTTTTGCCCGTCGTTTTCGCCAACGGACCGAGCCTAGAAGCAAAGGCCTTACGCCGACAAGGGATATCGGTCGTGCATTGCAACATGGCCATCCGGAGCGCCGGGACCTGACCAGACAAGCCCGTCCGGACAGACGCGACCGGACAACCTTGCGCCGCATGCGCTGGCGGCACCGCGTGGCGGAAGTCTGGATCATGACCGTCAATGATCAACGGCGACGTCCCGCGTGCCTGAATCCGCAACGCTTGAATCCGCCTCTGCCTCACCCCATCACCGTTTGCCGGCCGATGCCGGCGCGAATACAAGCATCGCGCTGAACACGCATCGCGCCACCGAACTTTCGCCGCCTCGACGGCGGCCCGAACAGGATGAGTTGTGTGATCGCACTGGCTGTTGTGGTGGTACTCGGCGCCTTGCTGATTGGTTTCATTGCCAGCAGCGACTGGCGCAAGGCGCGCCGGCGCGCACGCTTGCGCGCCCAGCCGTTCCCGGACGCCTGGCGGCAGATCCTGAAACGGCGCATGCCCTATTTCCGCGCCCTGCCCGCCGGTCTGCAACTGCAGTTGAAGAAACACATTCAGGTGTTTCTGGCGGAAAAAAAATTCATCGGCTGCGACGGTTTGCAGATCAACGACGACATGCGCGTCACCATCGCCGCGCAGGCCTGTTTGCTGCTGCTCAACCGCCACACCGACTACTATCCGAAACTGCGCCAGATCCTTGTCTATCCGTCGGCGTTTGTGGTCGACAAAAAGCAGACTGATCACGCCGGACTGGAAACGCAGCAGCGTCGCGTACTGTCCGGTGAAAGCTGGGAACAGGGACAGGTGATCCTCAGCTGGCAGGACACGCTCGAAGATGCGCGCATCCCTGACGACGGTCGCAATGTCGTGATCCACGAATTCGCCCATCAGCTGGATCAGGAGAACGGTCCTGCCAACGGCGCACCCGTACTATCGCGCAGCGAACACTACAGCTGCTGGTCTAAAGTTCTGGGCGAAGAATTTTCCCGTCTGCAATGGCAGGCACAACACGGCCAGGCTTCGCTGTTCAATCCCTATGGCGCCACCAATCCGGCAGAGTTTTTCGCCGTGGTATCGGAAGTATTTTTCGAACAGCCGCAGGCCATGGCCGAGACCTACCCGGCGCTGTATCAGCAGTTGTCGCGTTTCTACCGGCTGGACCCGATGAGCTGGGCGTAAGGCATTCACGCTTTTTGTCCACGGCGCCGCGCGCTATGCACTGGCGCCTCATACCCTCGGGCACAGGGTTGCTGCGCTTGCAGTTGCGGCAATCCAGTTGCGGTATGACCGCTGAGCTTTCTGTAGCGCAACTGAGCGCGCATTTCGCGTATCGATCTTCCTGACGTTGCCAGTGCGCCTTGGCGGACACAAACGTCCTTGAGTTGCTGATCTGCCCGACACGTACTTCATTCCTGCGCCCGCTTACGCTCAAACGTTCGTGCCAGACGACATGCGTGCCAAAGCGCATCTGCATCACGATGAAGCTGCACCATCGTACGAAAAGTTGTGCACCTGGTAGTTTGTGAATCTCGGCGCGCGACACGTTTCCGGCACAGAAAAAATCCGGCACCCGGTTTCCTTGACGGATCGTCACCTGCGTGCAAAAACCAGATGGACGACACGCTCGTCACTACGGAGCCCTCACAATGAAGAAAATGCTTTCCCTCGTTTCGCTCGCGCTCGCCGGCAGCTTTGCCACACCCGGTTTCACCGCGGATGGCAATGCCTATGATCACGCCAACCCCAACGCCAGTTTCCTGCGCTGCGGCACCAGGCATCCCACGCCCTCGGAAGCCGATCTGATTGAAGAACGATTCAAGGTCATGAAAGGTCGCCTCGGTGTCGGTGATCGCGGCAAGCCGGGCGGTGGGGGTGGCGGTGGCAGCGTGCCGGCCAATGGCTCGATCACGGTGAACGTTTACTTCCATGTCATTCACGACGGCGCCGGCAAAGGCAACGTCACCGACAGCATGATCAACCAGCAAATGAATGTGCTGAACAATGCTTACGCCAACACGCCGTACCGTTTTGCGCTGGTGAGCACTGATCGCACCGCCAATGCCAGCTGGTACAACGGCTGTTACGGCAGTGCCGAGAGCGCAATGAAAACGGCGCTGCGTCAGGGTGGCGCCGGTGATCTGAACGTGTATTCCTGCAATCCGAGCAACGGCATACTCGGCTACGCGACGTTTCCCAGTTCCTACACCAGCCAGCCGACCGCGGACGGTGTCGTGATTCTCGATCAGTCGATGCCCGCCGGCAGCGCGGCGCCGTACAACGAAGGCGACACCGCCACACACGAAGTGGGCCACTGGCTGGGTCTGTACCACACCTTCCAGGGCGGCTGTCAGGGATCGGGCGATTACGTGACCGACACGCCGGCAGAAAAATCTCCGGCCTACGGTTGTCCGATCGGCCGCGACAGCTGTGTGGTGCGCAAGGAAACCAGCACCTCGTTCGATCCCATCACCAACTTCATGGATTACACCGACGACTCCTGCATGTACCAGTTCAGCGCCGGCCAAACGTTGCGCGCTTACGAACAGAGCAACGTCTATCGCGGACTGGTTCCGCAATAAACCACTGCCCCATGAAACCAGTAGGGCGCCATGAGCTCCCTCTGGTTTCAGTAAAAATTCGTCTGAATACTCCGCAAATCAGAAATCGCTTCCGGTGCCGAAACATGGTTTCGCTTGCGATTTGTGCCGCTATGGCAGACGATTTTGCAGTCTGGAATTAGTCGATATTTTTACCGAAGAGAATGCACCGCCTGTCCTTAGCATATTCCCAAGGCGTATGGCTCCAGGTGCTGTCAGATGTCCATAGTCGCGAATGTACAGTTCGCCATCCGGCCCAACAACCGGACACTTCTTGTTTGGACAGTACGCATTTACTCTGTCCACATAGAGAAATCCTGCTTGCGCTGAAAGCTCAGCCATTTTTTTGCTGACAACAAAAGGCGATGTGCGCAGTAGCTTACCCATTTGATCATCTAATGGCTCGCTTGCAGAGAGACGTGGCAAAATACTTTCAACATCAGCGCTGTATTCAGCAGGAGGCCCGACAAGCACAACGGGGACGCCATACTCTTTCCATCCGGACATTCTTTTTACGAACTCATTTGGAACATCTTGCCAGCGTCCAGCCAGAACAATCAGCTGTACCGCATTGCTCCGGAGGAAGTTTTCGGTGTTCGCCATTACTTGCTTGCATCTTTCTGTAGCTCCCGCATCTCTGCTGGAGAATGGCAGACAGCCCGCTGCAGTTGACTGCAGTACGTTCCACTCTTTGAACTCGGACTGAATCGCCATAAAAAGATCCGCAGCGTGGCTGTCACCCACAACAATCACATTTAGCTTTCCATGAGCCATTTCAAGGCATGTTTCCCTTCCATTCAGGAAGGTCTCAACGGGCATGCTTTCATCGTTCAGATGACACACACCTGCACGAATTCTCGCACGCCGTTCCTGCCTCAATGACTCAACGTACGATTTTTCGGTCACTGTGCGTTGAAGATACAGCGAAATGTTTCCTCCGGCGAAGACCAGCGGCCGCTCCAGGTCCTGTTTCGCGCCCGCTGATGGCTCTCGGGCGAACATTGAGTACCCATAAATTCCAACTGCGAACATTGCACAACACAAAATGATGGCCGGCCGCCGGCGATGTAAAGTCCATCCAAACCTGAAAGGATGTTCGACATATTTCCATGTGAGCCACGACAGTGCTATTGAAAGGCCTATCGCCAGAATCTTCATCTGCCATGACACAGCGCCCGAAAAATGGATTGCAAGAAAGGAGAGGAGTGGCCAGTGCCAAAGATAAAGCGGGTAGCTTAAGCGCCCTACTCCAACCGCCAGCTTATTCTCAGCTAACAGTCTGGACGACCATGTATCACGACCACCTGCAATCATCAGCGCCGAGGCCACTACAACACCGGCATTCGGCAATCCGACGGGAACAAGATCCGCATCGAGGAAAACTGCGAGAAAGATCAGTATCAGAAGACCAGATATATATGCTGCTTCCCGAAAGACCCATCTTTTCCCGAATGACCGGCCTATATGCTTCCTTGGCCTTGAGGCCAACGCCATGAACAGCGCAGCACCGGACAGAAGCTGCCATCCTCTTGTGAATGGCATGTAGAACGCGAAGCTTTTGTCATTTACACCAAGCATGAAGTAGCTTAGAGCAGATAGAGCAATGGCTGCCACAGTCAACAAGGACAATGCCCGATAAGCGGATTTCAGCTTTGCAGCCAGATAGATCAGAAGCGGCCAAATCAGGTAAAACTGCTCCTCTACAGCAAGAGACCAGAGATGCAGAAGAGGTTTTGTCTGAGCCTGCGCGTCGAAGTACCCGGTTTCAGAATACAGAACGAAATTTGAGGTAAAAGTGCTCGCAGCTACCAGGTGCAATCCAAGCCTGTTTATTTCTGATTGAAGAAGTAACCAGCTTGAGGCGATGCATACAGCAGCAAGCACTGCCACCAGAGCTGGAAATATTCGACGAATTCGTCGTATGTAGAAGTCAACTATCCATAGATTTGAACTGTCATTTTTGCTGCCGAGAATGATCCCGGTAATCAGGTAACCAGAAATGACAAAGAATACATCCACGCCCAGATAGCCATTTGGAATCGACTCCGGGAACGCGTGGTAGATAACAACAAGAGCAACTGATATGGCTCTTAAGCCATCGATGTCCGGACGGTACGCAAGCACGGTTGTTTAAAGTTCCCGGATAAGGCGTCACATCATGCTTTGGCACGGTGGTGAGAGTGTTTTTCTCACCGCCGTGCGTGGGCTGTAACCACTATCAGTAACGATAGTGTTCCGGTTTGTACGGACCTTCCACTTTCAGGTTCAGATAGGCGGCCTGGGCAGCGCTCAGCGTGGTCAGCTGGGCGCCGATTTTTGCCAGGTGCAGGCGGGCGACTTTTTCATCGAGGTGTTTCGGCAGCACATACACTTCGCGCTTGTAGGCGTCGCCGCGCGTCCACAGTTCGATCTGCGCCAACACCTGGTTGGTGAAGCTGTTCGACATGACAAAGCTCGGATGACCGGTGGCGCAGCCGAGGTTTACCAGCCGGCCTTCGGCGAGCAGGATCACGCGGTTGCCGTTCGGCAGAATGATGTGATCGACCTGCGGCTTGATGTTTTCCCATTCGTACTTGCGCATCGCCGCGACCTGGATCTCCGAGTCGAAATGGCCGATGTTGCAGACGATGGCGTTGTGTTTCATCTTCACCATGTGGTCATGGGTGATGACATCAAAGTTGCCGGTGGCGGTGACGAAGATGTCGGCCTTGTCGCAGGCGTCTTCCATGGTCACGACGCGATAACCTTCCATCGCTGCCTGCAGCGCGCAGATCGGGTCGATCTCGGTGACCCAGACAGTGGCGCCCAGACCACGCAGCGATTGTGCGCAACCTTTGCCGACATCACCGTAACCGGCGACGACGGCGATCTTGCCGGCGATCATCACATCGGTGGCGCGCTTGATGCCATCCACCAGCGATTCACGGCAACCGTAGAGGTTGTCGAATTTCGATTTGGTTACCGAGTCATTGACGTTGATGGCCGGGAACGGCAGTTCGCCTTTCTTCTGCAAATCGTACAGACGCTTGACGCCGGTTGTGGTTTCCTCGGTCACGCCCTTGATGCAGGCCAGGCGCTTTGAATACCAGTGCGGGTCCTTGTCCAGATAACGGGCGATGCTGGCGTACAGGGCTTTTTCTTCATCGTTGTTTGGATGCGCGATCACGCTGCGATCAGTTTCCGCGCGCGTACCGAGCATCAGCAACAGCGTGGCATCGCCGCCATCATCGAGAATCATGTTGGCGTGTTGTTCGTGGCCGGCCGCATCATTCGGCCAGGTGAAAATGTTGTGCGAATACTCCCAGTAGTCGTCCAGCGTTTCACCTTTGTAAGCGAATACCGGAATGCCGGCCGCGGCGATGGCCGCTGCCGCGTGATCCTGGGTCGAGAAAATATTGCACGAGGCCCAGCGCACTTCCGCACCGAGCGCCACCAGTGCTTCAATCAGCACGGCGGTCTGGATGGTCATGTGCAGCGAACCGGCAATGCGCGCGCCTTTCAGCGGCTGGGTTTTGGCGTATTCGCTGCGCACCGACATCAGGCCGGGCATTTCGGTTTCGGCGATGCGGATTTCCTTGCGGCCCCAATCGGCCAGGGACATGTCCGCGACGTTGTAATCGGCAAAAGCACAGGTAGTGGCTGTCATTGCTGACGCTCCCAAAGTTGACTGAAAGAAAAGTGAACTTTGGGCGCCGTTGACAGGATGCACGCGGCATCCAGGTCCCGGTCGAGCCTGGCGGTGTGGCCTGTACAGGCGAACCGTTGCAGCGCCCCTCAACCGGGTGGGGCGCGCATTATAGCGGCAATGCGCCGGAGTGCGCTGCCCTGCTGCCGACAGTTGGCACGTGTGTGCCGGCCGGTGAACACATGACGCGCAACTATTCTCGGAGCTGACATGGATACCGGGCAGGCGCGTTGCACGTGACCGTCCTCGACAACATCACTATTTTCGTGCTGACCGGTCTTGCCCATTTCGGGCTTGCTGCCGGACTGTGGGCGTTCCGTCATACCGAAACCGACCGGCTACTGAAACGCATCTGGCTGATTGGCCAGGTCGCTGGCGGTATCGGCATGCTGCTGATGCTCGGCCGTCGCGACGGTTCACTGTTCTGGTTTTCCACGGTGCCGAACGTGCTGATTTACACCTGCATGGCGGCACAGTTGCTGGTGGTGCGGCAATTCTTTTCCTTGTCGCTGAAGCCTGTTCTCTGGCCGCTGGCGCTGATCATTGCCATGCAGTTTGTGCTGCGGCCCCTGAACCTGATCGAAAACTGGCGGCTGTTCGGTGTGGTGATCGGCAGCGTGTTCATTTACGCCAACATCAGCCATACCTATTGGCAACAGCGACGCAGCGCCTGCGGCATGGTGCGCTTTCTGTTGCCGCTGAACCTGTTTGTGCTGCTCTCCATTGTCGTGCGTATGATCGAGATCATCAGCGCCGACGAGCAGTACTCGTTTTTCAATGCCGGCTGGGGACAGACGCTGGCGGTGCTGGCGCTGTTCATCAATGCGCAGGCCAACGGCATCGGCTTCCTGCTGATGATGAAAGAGCGCGCCGATCAGGAATTGCTGCGTCTGGCGACACTGGACCCGCTGACCGAGATCGCCAACCGGCGCAGCTTTGTCGCCCATGCCAAAGCCCAGCTGGCGCTGGCCGAACGTGGCATCCATCCGGTCAGCGTGCTGATCTGCGACATCGATCATTTCAAGCAGATCAATGATCGCCACGGCCATCACGCCGGTGACGATGTGATCCGCGCACTGGTGCAGGTGATCCGCCAGACCATGCGCGCCGGTGACAGTGTCGGCCGCTGGGGCGGCGAGGAATTCGTCATCATGCTGCCGCACACCGCCGCCGACGGCGCACTGCAATTTGCCCAGCGCCTGAACCAGTCTTTCGCACGCAGTGAAATTGCCCACAACGGCAATACGCTGCATGCGACCGTGAGCATCGGCATTGCCGAACACCAGCGCGGAGAGGACATACAAACCAGCATCGATCGCGCCGACACGGCGCTGTATCGCGCCAAGGAAGCGGGCAGGAATCGGGTGGAGCTGGCGGCAGCGCCAGCGGAGTTTCCCTGAACCCGGCCCGTCCGAATCAGAACGCCCCGGAATTTTTCGGCGCTGCAGCGCTACACGAAAAATTGCGCAGAAAAAAAACGGCCCCGCAGGGCCGTTTGTCTTTTCCAAACGCGGTGCGCCGTTCAGATCCCGGCATCAGCACGCAGTGCGTCGGCCTTGTCGGTGCGTTCCCAGGTGAAGCTGTTGTAGCTTTTCACGTCGCCGTTCTGGTGCTTGTACTGGATCACGCCCGGCGTGCGACCGAAGTGGCCGTAGGCGGCGGTTGGTGCATAGATCGGGTGCAGCAGATCCAGCTGTTTGGTCAGGCCGTAGGGACGCAGATCGAAATGGCGACGAATCAGCCCGACCAGCTTTTCGTCGCTGATCTTGCCGGTGCCGAAGGTGTTGATCGAAATCGAGGTCGGTTCAGCGACGCCGATGGCATAGGACACCTGCAGTTCGCAGCGATCAGCCAGACCGGCAGCAACAATGTTTTTCGCCACGTAACGGCCGGCGTACGCCGCCGAGCGATCAACTTTTGACGGGTCTTTGCCGGAAAAAGCGCCGCCGCCGTGGCGGGCCATGCCGCCGTAGCTGTCGACGATGATCTTGCGACCGGTCAGGCCGCAGTCGCCCACCGGACCGCCGATGACAAACGACCCGGTCGGATTGATGTGGAATTGCGTACCGGCATGCAGCCATTCGGCCGGCAGCACTTTCTTGATGATCAGCTCCATCACCGCTTCACGCAGGTCGGCGAGCTTGATGTCCGGGTTGTGCTGGGTGGACAGCACCACGGCATCAACGGCAACCGGACGGCCATTTTCGTAGCGGAAGGTGACCTGCGATTTGGCATCCGGACGCAGCCAGCCGAGCTCGCCGCTTTTGCGCACTTCGGCCTGGCGCTCGACCAGACGGTGCGCGTACTGGATCGGCGCCGGCATCAGGGCATCGGTTTCGTTGCTGGCGTAGCCAAACATCAGGCCCTGGTCGCCGGCGCCCTGATCTTCGGGCTTGGCACGGTCAACGCCGACCGCAATATCCACCGACTGCTTGCCAATCAGGTTGAGCACGCCGCAGGTCGCGCCGTCGAAGCCAACCGAGGACGAGGTGTAGCCGATGTCCAGGATGACATCGCGTACCAGCTGTTCCAGATCCACCCAGGCCGAAGTGGTCACTTCGCCGGCAACAATCGCCACGCCGGTCTTGACCAGTGTTTCGCAGGCGACACGCGCATAGGGGTCTTCGGCGATGATGGCGTCGAGCACGGCATCGGAGATCTGGTCGGCGACCTTGTCGGGGTGACCTTCCGAGACCGACTCGGAGGTGAAAATGCGGTATTCGGACATCTCGTATTCCCGTGTGTGGGGCGCCGGTGGAAGCACCATGCGCCAACAGTCTGACCGGTTGCACTGCGGTAAGGGCGCGCAGCTTACACCGTTTGGATGGCTAAATCACCAATTGGTTCTTTTTCGCACAATCGCTGTTCTGTCCGGTACGGATGTGCCGGCGCATGCTTGTACGTCAGTTGCCTGCCGGACGATCGTTCTGCTCCGGCATTTGCTCCGGTATCTCTGCCGGCGCCACCACCGTGGCCCGGTAGGCGTGCCAGGTGGCGTGGCCGACCAGCGGCGCGGTGAGGATCAGCAGCAGGTTGCGGGTCAGGAAGCCGGCGCCGATCAGCAGCAGGATCAGCAGCGCCCAGAAGGTCATCGCCGGAATGTTGTGGATCAGCACGCGCAGGCTGGTCAGGCAGGCGAGAAAGGTTTCCGTATCGCGGTCCAGCATCAGCGGCACCGACACCACGCTGATGGCATAGACCAGCGAAAAGAACAGCAGCAGCACAATGGTGTAGGCGAACAGGAAATCAAGGTGCTGCAGGCTGACGACCTGATGGAGGAAATCCGTGGTGCTGGGCAGGCCGCCGGAAAAAAACAGCGCAAAGGTGATCAGCGAAGCGCGCGCCGCGACCAGCATGATCACCGTGACGATCACCACATAAATACCGATGGCCGCGACATTGCGCCGCCAGGCGACAAAGGTCCAGAACAGGCCGGAATGCCGATCCTGTTCGATGCGCCGGCTGGTTTCGTAGAGACCGGTGGCGAGAAACGGGCCGAGCAGGAAAAACGCAAATGCCAGCGTGCTGGCGTATTCCACTGCGTGTTCAAACATCGCCTGCAACGCCCAACCCATCAGCGCGAACGCGACGCCGTACACCAGACTGATGAGCGGATGACGACGGAAGTCCGCCGCACCGGCACGCAACCACGCCAAAGGTGCCAGCACGCCGACATGACGAATATCGGGCATGGCCGGCAGCGCAAACGGATCAACCGCCGGCGCGTCGGCAGCGTCTGCTGCCGACTGGTTTGATGACTGGTTTGATGACTGGTTTGATGACTGGTTTGATGACTGGTTTGATGACGGATTTGTCGATGATGTGGCGTCGCCCGCTTCAGCAACGGGACTGACCGTATCAGGCGGAGTCGGCGCTGGCGTGATGTTCATCGGCAGCGCCCGTCTGTCCGCTCGATGCGGTTGGTTGTGCTGCTGATTCTTGTGCTGCTTGTTGCAGTACTGCTGATTGTTGTTCCGCGCATTTTTGTTCTGTTGATCATGGCTCGTGTTACCGACGCGCTATTGCTGTCGCCGCTTGCGGTGTCGTCGCGCGCAATTTTTTTGTCAGCCGTCTTCGCCGGTGCCGGTAAGCGCCCGGCTCCGGCGCGCTCAGGCATTCAGCTTGGCGCGGATCAGGCGCATCAGGTAACGCTGCAGCGGATGCGAATTGCCGCCGGGTCGCCAGGTTTTGCGGTATTTCTGCAAATAGGCATCGAAGTGCAATCCCCAGGGCACAGCGCGCATTTCGCCGCGACCGAGCAGCACTTTCAGCACTTCGGTGCCCATCACCCCGGCACACAGCTCTATGCCCATGCAGGTTGATGGCGCCTTGCGTTTGCTGAAATTCACGCCTTCCAGTACTTGCAGGTAATGGCGCTGCATCATGCTCGGCGACAGGCCGGCGATCAGGCGGATGAGCTGCTCGCTGAGTGGCTGGCCTTCGAGCTGGAAATATTCTTCAAAAGTCATGCCGCCGGGACGGAAATACAGCATCGCCGACCCCATCGCCATCGGCGCGCACGTGATCGCGGGAATGCCGCGCCGGGCACAGGCAGCAAACAGTGCGCGCCGCACGTCCATGGCGAAGATGTCGATGGAGTCAACATAGACATCGGCACCGTCGAGAAAATCATCAACCGTGTCAGGATGGACGCCATCGGGAAACTGGCGCAGCTCCAGTTCCGGATTGATATCCAGCGCCATGTTGGCCAGCGTTTCCAGCTTGGGCTTGCCCAGCGTCGACATGAACGCGCCGGCCTGACGATTGAAATTGGGAATGTCAAAACCGTCGCAATCGGAAATGGTGAACTTGCCGATGCCGAGCCGGGTCAGGGTCAGCAGGTGCGAACCGCCGACGCCGCCCATGCCGGCAATGGCGATGCGCGCACTGCGCAGTTTCTGTTGTTCGGCCCGTGTCACCCAGCCGATGTTGCGATTGAATGCGTCTTCGTAATTGAACGTGGTCATGGCAGCTCTGGCCTCATTTTTCTGTGCGCGATCCGCGTGCAGAACGGATCGGTGGTACGCCGCGCGACGCCAGTCGTGGCGGGAGCCCGGCACCGGCCCGAAGCCCGGCACGCCGCGCCGGCATCAGGCCAGCCGGGCGCGCAGATCTTCAAGCAGCACCAGCGCATCCGGCGACAGGCCCTTGTACAGCGCTTCGCGATCGATGACGAACGGCCCGCGCTGGCCGTGATAGTCGATGACATCGCCTATGGCCACGAAACGGATGCCGCAGGAGCGCAACAGGCGCGCAAGGCGCGGCTCCATCATCACGTAGACGCGGGCCAGATCGAGATTGATGGCCATCGCCGAGGCGCCCAGAAACAGGCCCATGGCGATGAGCGGATAGCTGCGGTGATCCGGATCGTCGGCGGCACGTTCGGCAACCGCCACCGGCACGCCCTGCTCGCCGGCGCGGCGGCGGAAATCGCTGTGCACCGCCAGCCGCGACAATTCGCCGAACTGGCTGCGCGGCAGCAAATCCGGGCGCAGCGGCGTGTCATGCCAGACGCCGCGCGACACTTGTTCAAACGGCAGCGGGCTGTCATGGTCATCACGGTTGAGCAGCAAACGGAAAGCACCGGCAGTACGGTCGCTGACCTTGTGGCGAACCAGACAGTGACGGGCACGATCCTCGAAGCTGTCGCGCTCCATGCCATCAGGAAACGCCGCAACATCCTCGTAACCGAGCTCCTTGCAGTACACGTCAAAGCGCAGGCGCCAGACGGTTTCGATGTCGGCGGCGGTGCGTGCCGGCGCAACATCAAAGTATTCAAAGAAGTGGCGAGCCAGTGACTCCATGACGCTCAGATGATCCCTGCTGGGGCCGGCAAGCGCCGGCAGCAACGCCGCGGACACGTGTGCCAAAGCGGCGGACAGGACAGGAACATAGCAGAAAGCCGCACGTGTCGCCGCCGCGCGCCGGCGTTGTCCTGCACGAAGCCGCTGACGTACAGTAGCGCCGCTCACCGCTGACCGGACCCTCGCTGGACAAGGATATGGCCACCACTCCCCGACACGGCAGCCGCTGGCGCCGGCGTTTCTTCATTGCCGGCGGCGCGCTGCTGGCCTGCAATATCGTGCTGCTGATCCTGCTGGCACGCGCGCACTTCCAGCCACGCGAAGTGCTCGACGGCTCCAACCGCGACGCGCGTCTGCTCGCCGCCCTGCTTGCCAGCAAACTGAGCCGCAACGAACTCAAGGACCGGCTGGTCGAACTGCAATGGACGGAACCGGCCCGTGAAGAGGGCGACAAGGTGCATGTCGGCGGCGTGACCTTCCACTTCGGCGCTGACGGCAAGCTGCGCGAAGTTGAACACTGGTCCAAACCCCTGAACCACTGAATCACTGAACCGCTGAACGCGACGTCCGGCTCTGCGCCATCACGGCGCTGGCAAACCGCACGCCCATGACAGCGCGCATCGATACAGAGCAATGGCGGCCAGTCCCGCCCGCACAGTCAGCTCAACAAAAGAAAACACCTGCTGTCGCAGGCGTTTTTTATCTCAGCAGCGCTTCAGTGACCGCCGGTACGGCTGCGATCGATAAGCGCCCGCCACCAGCGGCCGCGTGCGCAGAGCGTGAACAAGGCTGGCAGCAGCAGCAGTTCGAACAGCGCGGCAGTAAACAGGCCCAGCGCGGTCATGAAACCAAAATGATTGGTCGGCACGAAGTCCGAACTGAGCAGCAGCGCGAACTGCGAGGAAATGATCAGCATGTTCAGCGCGCAGGCTTTGCCGGACGCGCGCAAGGTGTGCAGCAGCGCATAGGCATGCGAGCGACCACGTTTCATCAGTCCGGCATAACTTTCCACCAGATGAATGGTGTCATCGACTGCCACCCCCACTGCCACGCCAGCGATCAGCGCCGTCGCCATGTCCAGGGCAATGCCGGACAGGGCCATGACCACAAACACGAAAAAGATCGGCGCGGCATTCGGCAACAGCGCAAACAGTGACAGCGGCACATTGCGCCACTGCAGCCAGAAGAACGCCAGAATCATCAGGAAGGACAGCCACAAGCCGTTGATCTGGCCGCTGACCAGCAAATCCTCCTGATCGGTAAAGATGCGCGCTTCCGAACCGATTTCGGCACGCACCTGCGGATGCGGATGGGCCGCCAGCCAGGTTTCCAGACGCGCGCGTACATCCTTGATGGCGCGGGTGCTGTGCGCGTTCAGCGCCAGACTGACGCGCGTGGTCTGGTATTCACGATCAACCAGATCGAACAGATCCTTGCCGTCGTAAACGAACAGGTACTGCGTGATCAAATCACGACTGTCAGGCAGAACTTTTTCTGCGGCCTCTTCCGGCTGGAATGCCCAGTGCATCTCCCGCAACAGATCCGGCATGGAAATGCTGTAGGTGACTTCAGGCTGGGCGTCGGCAAACTGCTGGAACTCGGCAATCCACTTCTGCACCGCCGGATCGAGCAGGCCGTCGCGCTGCGGCACGGTGAACACCGCATCAAGCGGCATGGCGCCGGACAATTTGCTTTCAAAGCGGTGGGTGTCGACATTGATCGGATGATCGTCAGCAAAGAAGCGGTAGATGTCGGTCTCGGTATAAATTTTTTGCAGTGTCGGCAGGCTGACCGCCGTCAGCACCAGAAAGCCGGCAAACACCAGCAACGCGCGACGCATCGCAAACTTGGCCACGCGCATCACCACGAGACCGATCAGGCGCGTGTTCAGCGGCTCACGGCCCCAGCCGCGATTGTCGAAACGCAGCAGCAGTGGCGGCACGATGATGTTGACCAGCACGAACAACACAATGGCGCCCACCGCGCCGGCAATGCCGAACCAGGCCACCGGCCGGATCGGACTCACGGCCAGCGAGCCGAGCCCCACTGCTGTGGTCAGCGCGGCGTAAAAACTCGGCCGCCAGACATGCTTCACGGCTTCGCGCACGCGCGCTTCCGGCGCCAGTTTCTGCATGCCGGGTTGCTGGAACTGGTTCAGCAAATGCACCATGAAGGCCAGCGAGATCGCCGACATGAACGGCGGCAGGATCGCGGCCACCAGCGTGAACGGCTGACCGGCGATGATCAGCGTCACCAGTGCCGCCTGCGCGGCCGCACTCATCACCAGACCGACCAGCACCACCGCCAGCACGCGGCGAAACAGCCACCAGATCAGCAGCAGGCCGAGACCGACCGTTGCCGGCACGAACACCATGTTGTCGCTGAGCATGGAGCGCAGTTGTTCGACATCAAGTGTCACCTGCCCGGCCACGCCGGTGAGATAGGGCTGCAACGGACTCGCTGCCACATCGGCGCGGATCCGTTCCAGCAATTGCATGCGCGCCACCGAATCAGGCATGTGCTGATGCGGACGTATGATGATCGCCGTCGCTTCGCCTTCACGACCGATGAGGAATCCCGGCGCAAACGGATCGGCAAGTACCGTGGCGCGATCGACGCGTCCCGCATCCATGTCCAGCAAACGCTGCACGGCAAAACCATCGGCCGTGCGGGCAATGTGCTCGAAATCGGTGATGCGGTGAACGCGATCGATTTCCGGATAGGTTTTCAGTTTTTGCGCCAGCGTTTCCAGCGCCTGCAGAAAATCCGCCGCAAAGACATCGGGCGGTTCGAACAGCAGGGCAACGACCTGATGTTCAGGGAACATCGTCGCCATGCGGTCCTGCAACTGCACTGACGGCTCATCCTTGCTGAGATAGATCTCCGGCGAATTGTTGATGCTGAGCAGCGGCAACAGGGCGCCGGGCAGAATCAGCAACAGCGCGAGCAGAAAGGCGGCAAGGCGCCAGCGGTGCAGGGGAATCAGAATTGCGATCTCCAGCCCAGCACCAGCAGATCATGGTGCTCGTGAAATGCGCCGGCGGTACCTTCGTCGCCGTCGAACAAGTGCGCGCCAAGGTAGAACTCATCCGGTTCGTTGCGGATGAACGCCACTTCCGCATTGACATACGCATCACTCAGGCCGTCGCCGCGGGTGTGGATGAAACGCAGCCGCGCGCGCCAGGCTTCCTGTACAAAAAACGTTTCCAGTTCGCCAGAGAACGCCGCTACTTCGAGCCGATCAACCACCGGCACATCGGGATCGATTTTCGTCGCGCCGGCCTGCAGTGACAGGCGCGTGTTGCCATCACCGGGATAAAACTCGAAGCCGATGGCGATGCTCACCGCCGGAGCCGTGATCGCGCGCAGATCGGTACGTGTCACCGGCACATCGGACAGCCAGGCGAATTCGCTGCGCAGCGTTGATTCGCCGAGCGAGAACGCAAAGTCGGCACTGGCGACATCGGTAAACGGATGCCAGGCCTGCAGTGTCACCGGCGATTGCGCCAGCGCCACCGGCAGCGGCGCACCACCGAGCAATGCCAGCCGCACCCGCTCATCAACCTGGAAATACGGCGTCGAATGCCGCACATGCTGCAGCGACACGCCCCAGTCGAGACCTTCGCCCTGATGGGCCAGACGCAGACCACCGCCTCCGTGATCGTCCTCAACATCGGTTTCAACGCGCGCGTTCTGGATGACCGCAGCGAGCAACGGATCGGCAGGCAGGCCGAGCAGCATGCCGCGCGTCTGATCAACTGGATGCCAGATGCTGTCGCGATCCGGCAACTCCGCCGGCCGGAACAGCGGCAAGGCCACGGCATCAAACTTGAAGCGTCCGAACCAGGTTTCGTAACGCACCGCCGGCAACGCGCGATAACGATTGCTCAGATCATCAAGCACAAAGCGGGTCAGGTCCTGGGCGGCAATGACATTGCCCGGCGACATTTCATCCATGCCGCCCCAGACAATGCGCTGAGCACCGATGGTGAGTTTCTGTTCTCCGAAACGGAAACGGAAATAGGTTTCGTCGTAATCCCATTCGCTGTTGCGAACTTTCGGCTCATCACCCTGATACACGGAATCGATGCGCGCCCCGATGCGTGCCTCCCAGCTTTCGCCACGCAGATCGTAACGGGCACGCGCGGAAAAACCGTGTGCGGCGTTGACGCGATCGTCGCTGTCCACCAGCTTGCCGGCTTCGAGCCGGAAATCATCAAGACGGAAGCCGCTGACCGCCTGCTCCTGACGGCGCTTCGATTGCTTGAGCAGGGATTCGTAATTGGTCTGGTTGCCAAAAGCCATGACGTCGCCGTCATCGCCAAAACTCATGCTGTCGCTGTCTTCAGTGCCCACCGTTGCGGCATCGGTTGCCGCAGAACTGCTCGCCGAGCCGGTCGCAGCGACAGCGCTCGATGTTGTGCTTGTTGTTGTGCTTGTCGTTGCGCTTGCACTGGCCGTACTTGTGCTGGTCGCCGGCGCCTTTGCCGAACGGTTTGCCGCGCTGCTTGTGCTGCGCACCGGTTTGCGCGCCGTGGCCACGGCGCTGCCGCCGGTTTCCTGGACGCGATAAACCACGGCATCGCTTTTCACGCTGCGGGCGCGGATGTTGCCGTAACCGGCGGCGCGCAATTTTTCGATTACCTTGTCGCGCGCGGCGGCATCAGGATAGACACCGACCTGCACGGTGTAACCGAGCGCTTCGCGCTTCGGCAGCACCAGTGCGTCGTGGCCGGCGCGGCGCAGGCGCTCGGCAGTGAGTTCGGCGGCATCGCGCACCTG
Source organism: Permianibacter sp. (assembly GCA_041913605.1). Taxonomy (GTDB): domain Bacteria; phylum Pseudomonadota; class Gammaproteobacteria; order Enterobacterales; family Permianibacteraceae; genus Permianibacter. The sequence goes on along the minus strand of JAYSEY010000009.1, from coordinate 125,213 downwards.
ATACAGGATCAGGTGCACGGCTTCACCGTTCCAGCGCACGTTTTCGGTCAGCACGCTGATGGTGCGGCCTTCGCTGCGCAAACGCTCGGCGAGCGCCTGCGCAGCATCAGCATCGGCGAGTCGCGCATGGGTGACGACCTCTGCCGCCCCGGCGTTGACGCCAGCCAGACACAGCGCGAACACCAGCAGGGATTTTTTCATCATTGTTTTCCGGCCCGAATCAGGTGGCGATGCGCAACGGCCACCGGTCTGCAGTGGCCGGCAAACAGCGCTCAGGGTTTGTACAGCGTGCGTTCCTGCACCGGATCTTCGAGCACACCCTGGGTGAACATCGACTCCGGCAAGCCGACGTCATAGCGCACGCTTTCCGCCAGCATGCGCGTCGAGTGGCGGGTTTTCAGATCGGTGATCTCGGTTTCGAGGATGGTCCAGAAGCCCTGCACTTTTTGCAGCCGCTTCACTTCCATGCGTTTTACCGGCTCGCTGCCGCCCTGGTAGAAATCGACCCGCAGCGCGACCAGCGTTTGCGGATGCACCCAGGAAATGCGTTTGCTGTATTCGGAATTTTTCGCATCAACCGGCACGCTTTCCAGCACCTTGCACATCGCCTTGCCGACCAGTTCTTCGCCGGTGATGGTGTGCGTGTCCTGTTCCACTTTGCGGTCGCGCAGATCTTCGTAAATCAGATCCGAGCCAACGAAGTTGCCGCCGCGCCGATCAGCGGGAATGCGCCGGGCTTTTTTCACCGCCGGCAGGAACACCCACTGATCGGTGTCGGCATCGGCGTGATCGAGCGTCAGCAGGCCGGTGTCGGCGATATCGGTCGGTTCGAGAAAGCGGATCAGCGTCCACTGCTCGTCTTCGCGCGGTTCGAGCTGGTAGGTGCGCATCCGCCGCGCGCGCGGCGTGTGGCCCTGCTCGATCAGGATCATCTGGCCTTCGGTATAGGAATCCTTGCCAATCGGCCGGTCGCGGACCTGGCGGGCCAGGGCATTGCCGGCCTCGTCGGCCCGCGCCGTGGGCAGTGTGGTTGCGGCCAGGCCGAGGGTAGCCAGCAGGGCCGCCACAAACGTGCGTCGGAACATGCGCATCTCCGTCATTGTCACCATCCATTGGCGCGAGGGAGACAGCCGGACACGCCCCGCGCGTGAGTGCGGCGGAGTATAGCAGTGAGGATTTTCGCGGATTGTTGCCGGTTCGGCAGAACGCTGCGAACCGGCAGACGAACGGTTTACAGCGTGATGATGCCGTCGGCTTTGGCAATGATGACCACATCGGCCTTGCGGCGTGCGAACAGGCCGTTGCAGACCACGCCGGGGATCTGGTTGATGGCGGTTTCCAGCGCGACCGGGTCGGTGATGTCGAGATGCCAGACATCGAGAATGACGTTGCCGTTGTCGGTGACACAGCCTTCGCGGTAGACCGGATCGCCGCCGAGTTTGACCAGTGCCCGCGCCACCAGCGAACGCGCCATCGGGATCACCTCGACCGGCAGCGGAAACTTGCCGAGCTGCGGCACCAGCTTGCTGTGATCGACAATGCAGACGAACTGCTCGGCGGCCTCGGCACAGATCTTCTCGCGCGTCAGGGCCGCACCGCCGCCCTTGATCAGGTGGCGTTTGGCATCGGTTTCATCGGCGCCATCGACATACAGCGGCACGGTGCCAACGCTGTTCAGATCCAGCACGTCGATACCAATCGCGCGCAGCCGCGCTTCCGTCGCCTTCGAGCTCGATACCGCGCCCTTCAGCCGCAGACCCTGTTCACCGATCAGGTCGATGAAGGCATTGGTGGTGCTGCCGGTACCGACACCGAGAATGCTGTCTTCCTGCACGTATTTGAGCGCGGCAGCAGCGGCCTGTCGCTTCAGGGCCTGGGCATCCAGCGGAGCAGTCATCGGAGCAACCTTGGGGGAAGTTGGCGGGCGCGAAGTTTAGCACCGGACGCTGCGCGCGGCCTGCTTCGGCAGCACTGCTCCGATGGCTGGCGAAATGTGAATTTTCCGCGTCAATGGCGCCGGCATTGCGCTAGGCTCATCAGGAAACCGCTCAGGTCGTCACGAGGTTTGCTGTCATGAAACGTTTGCTTGTCGCCGGCCTGATCACGGCCCTGCTCGCCGCCTGTGCTGCGCCCCTTCCCCGTCTGCCGGATGCCGTCGATCCGGCGCTGCTGCGCGATGACTGGTTTCCGCGCGACACCCGTGTGCAAAAAGAGCTGATCCCGGCAGAGCAAGTGTTTGCACTCAGCGCCGATCTGGAACAGGCGCTTGATCTGCAACGCCAGCGTCAGGACGAACCCTCGCGTCGGCTCACTTATCTGATGCGCGAACTGTTTGGCGATGACTTCCGCGATTTCGATTATCTGGCGGCAGTCACCACACCGGCTGCCCAGACCTTTGCCCGCAAGGGCGGCAACTGTCTGTCACTGACCATTCTCGCCATGGCCATGGCCGAGCGTCTCGGCTTCAGCGCCCAGATGCAGGAAGTCAAAGTGCCGGTGGTCTGGCAGCGCGCCGGCCGTTTCGATTTCGTCAATCGCCATGTCAATGTGCTGTTGCGCCGTCCGGCAAACATGCAGTTGCACACGCTGGATGCCTCGCGCGATGTGATCATCGATTTTGATCCGCTGGCGACTTATCGCAGTTTTGCCCAGCGGCCGCTGACTCGCGACGAAGTGCTGGCCATGTTCTACAACAACCTGGCTGCTGAGGCGCAGGCACGCGGCGATGTCCGGCTTGCTTACGCCAATCTGCGTGAAAGCCTGCGTCATTACCCGGCGTTTGATTCAGCCTGGATCAATCTGGCCGCGCTGTATCGCCGCCAGGGCGCCGAAGGTCTGCAGTTGGCTGAATCCAGCCTGCGTCGCGCCCTGATCGGCAACCCGGAAAGCTATGCCGCGCTGTCCCAACTCGGCACCGTCCTGCGTGCCCAGCAACGGGAGAGCGAAGCACGCGCTGTCGAACAGCAACTGGCACAGCTGAAAGCTGACGATCCGCACCAGCAATACGCGCTTGCCGAACAGGCGGCAGCGCGCGGTGATCATCGTCAAGCGGTGCGTATGCTGGAAAAAGCCATCCGCCGCGCCAGCGGCTATGTCGAACTGCATGAATTGCTGGCGCGCAGCTATGCCGCGATTGGCGATCAAAACGGCGCGCGGCGTGAAGCCGAAACTGCCGCCCGTTTGCGTAGCGGTGCCGAACTGGTCAGCGTGCAGTTCAAGAAACTCGACCCGCTGCCCTACTGAGCAGCGTTCACTGGTCGGCGGGCGCCGGTTCCGGCGCCCGCCCGCCAAACCGCCACGTGTAAAACAGATCCAGGGCGTTGTCTTCGCCGGAGCGGGCTTCGAGGCTCAGGCGTTTTGACAGCGCCCAGCTCAGCCGGATGATGTTTTCGCCGGTGCCGAGCACCTGTTCAAATCCGAGCGTGACGCCGTCGGCGAGGCTTTTGGCGACGGTGAGGATCTCGTTGCCGGCGTCGCCGTTGCGGCTGTAGTCGAGGATGCGGCTGCGCGGGCCGTTGCTGTCGCCGGTCAGTGCGCCCTTGCGCACGCCGATCTGCAGGCCGAGCTGGCGTTGCAGGTTGGCGAGTTTGCCGCCTTCGCCGCCGCCGAACAGCGCGCCGGCCGCCGCCATCAGCAGTGCCGGGTCACCGGTTTGCACCTCGGCCAGCGCCTTGCCGAGCACCAGCCAGGAGAGTTTTTCCGGCTCCGGCAGCTCCGGCTCCGACACCAGCCGCACCTGCGGAAAACGCGCCGTACCGCTGATGGCCACGCCCGCCGGCACCGGCTGGTTGCGGCGCATGGCGAGGACGTCGAGACCGGGATTGTCGAGCGCGCCGGCAAAACTCAGCCGGCCGCGTTCGATGCTCAGCCGCTGGCCGTAGGCATCGAACAGGCCGTCGACGGTTTCGATGCTGCCCTGGCTGCGCAGCGGGCTGCCGGGCTGGGCACGCAGTTGCAGCTGGCCGGTCAGCCGGGTATCGATGCCGGCGCCGCTGAAATGAAAGTCGGGCCCCAGATCGGCATCCAGGCTGATGTGCAGCGGGATACTGGACGCGCTGCGTTCGCGACCGGCGATGATCACGTCCTCGGACAGTGACGGGCGACTGACCGGCGGCAGGGTGATGGCGCCGCCGTCGGCGCGCAGCGTGCCGCTCAGCGCGGCACTGCCGTCACGCCAGCGCAGGCCGGCCTGACCGGAGATCCGCGCCCACTGGCGCGGCAACTGCAGGACGCCGAGCCGCTCGGCATCAAGGTTGATCTCGCCTTCGCGGCGCTGCCAGTCGAAATAGCCACGGCCGCTCAGGCCGCCGGCAGCCAGCGCCCGCAGGCTGGCGCGCGGCGCGCGCTGGCTGCCGGCGTCGCGGAATCCGGCGTGCATCAGCCGCACCTGCTGGCCATCGAGCTGCAGCAGCAGGCGGCCCTGGTCCAGTTGCATGCCGCTGGCCAGCAGGCCGAGACGCAGGTCTTCGCCACGGATCTCGCCGTGTACCTGCGGTTCGGCGGCGACACCATCGAGACGCAGATCGGCCAGCAGCCGGCCGCTGCTGTGCAGGCCCGGCCAGAGCAGCGGACCGAGCCAGTCTGGCGTGTCCAACCTGGCCTGCAGGGCACCGGCCAGCGGCGCGCTGGCATCAAGGTTCAGCGCCGCGGCCGTGGGCAGGCTGGCGGCAACGGTCAGCTCGCCCAGACTGGTCGCCGACAGCGCACCGCTGGCGGTCAGGCGCTGCGCATCGGCGTCCAGTTGCAGGTAGAGCGTGTCGAGGCCGGCGGCGCGGAGCTGGCCGTCCTGCCAGCGCAGATCGCCGGCTTCGCGCTGCAGATGCGCCTGAGCGCGCAACTGGCCGTCAAAACCGGCGTCCCAGGCGCCGCTGAGCAGCAGGTCGCTGGCGGCGAAGGTGTCCGGCAGCCAGCGGCGCAGCGGCCAGTGCTGCAGGCGCCCGCGACTGTGCCAGCGCGCGGCCGGGGTGTGCAGTTTCCGGTTCTCCCGGGTTTGGCTATCCGGCATCTGGACATGCAGGCTCTGGACATGCAGCTCGCCGGCGTCGGCCAGCAGACGGGCGTCGGCCAGCGTCAGCTCACTGCCCGCCGCGCTCAACGCCGCCGGCTGTTGCAGTTGCAGGGCCAGCGGCCCTTGCCAGTCGAGCCGGCTGAGCCAGCCCTGCCAGCGCCAGCGCGCCGGCTGGTTCAGCGCACCGGACAGTGCGCCGTCCAGCCGCAGCGTCGCCGCCGCGCCATCGAGCACGGCGGTCGCCTGCAGACGCTGTGCAGCGGCCGGGCCGGACAGTTGCAGGTCAAGCTGGCGCAGCCATTCCCGCCCGGGAACGTTAGCCCGCGCCGGCGCTGTGGCAGCCACTGATTCTGTGCGCGCTGATTCTGCACCTGCTGCATCAGCAGACGTTGATGCAGCAAGCTGCTGCAGGCCGGCCAGACGCAGCTTCAGCGCCGGCGCGGGCGGCTGGTCGAGCGACGTTGCCGGCAGCTCCGCATCGATATGCAGGCCATCGAGCTGCCAGCCGGCGACCAGCAATTGGCTGATGTCGGCCTGCACCCCGGCTTGCGGCTGATCCGGCCGCCCTCCCAGATACGCCTCTGCCCCGCCGCGCAGGCGCAGGCCGGCCAGCTGCAGGTCCGGCGCCGTCAGTCGCAGTTGCAATTGCTCACCGGCCCGGCCCCAGCCACCGGCAAGCGCAAGCCGGTTGTCACCCAGCCGCAGCTCGCCATTGGCGCGCAGCGCTTGCCCGCCCGGCCAGGCCAGCGCCAGTCCACCCGCCAGCGGCTGACCATCGAAGCGGCTGTCGTAAAGCTGCAGGTCCAGCGCGGCGGTCGCCGGTTGCGGCGTCCAGTGCAGACGGGCCTGCATGCCGAGCCGCGTCGGCGGCATCTGCCACAGCCGGTCGGGACGCAGCCCCCGGCTGTGCAGCTGCAGGTCCAGCGCTGGCGTGGCACCGGACTGCCAATAGCCGGCCAGCGCCAGTTCGCCGGCCGCCCCGGACAGGCGCGAACCGTCCAGCTGCACGCGTTCACCCTGACGTTCGGCCTGCAGTTGCAGGCGAATGCCGGCGCTGCGCAATTCACCGTGCAGGGTTTGCCGGGCGCTGTCCGCCAGCAGCTGCAGCTGCCCGTCAACCGCCAGCGGCCGGGCAGCGCCATGCAGCGACTGCAGGCCAAGCGCCTGCAGATTCAGCGAGGCGCGCAGGCCGTCCGCGCCGAACCGGCCTTCGGCCTGAACCGCGGGCTGGCGACCGTCTTGTGTCTGCTCCGGCCACAACGAAGCCGCCAGCAACTGCAATTGATAGCCGCCGTCTTCATCACGCAGCAGCCAGTCGCTGTCCAGCCTGGCCAGCGGCAAGCGGCCGGTATCCAGCGGTCCGGCATCACGGTTGTCGAGCCGCAGGTACAGCGCCAGCGAAGTGGTTGTGGCCGGTGCGATGCTCGGGGTGGAAGCAGGTTCGTGGGCAGGGCTGGCATCCGGTGTTGTACTGGCGGGGACGCTGGCCGCAGACACCTGCGCAACGTTCGTCGCCGACGTCTGCGGCGAGGGCTGGCTGTGCAGCTGCAATGCCAGCGCCGTATGCGGCGCGCCGTCCAGCCAGCGCGCCAGATCGAGATCACTGGCCTGCAGCGCCAGACGTTGTACCGGCAGTGCGGCGAACGGCGTCGCGCCTATCGTCGCCTGCAGCTGCTGCGCACCCTCACGCCAGTCGAACTGCAGCTCCGGTTCCGCCAGTGAACCCTGCAGGCGCAGCGGCCAGCGACTGGCACGCGCCAGCGGTGAGACACGCAATGCCGCCGGCAACCAGCCGGCATTGTCCGGAGTCACCAGCGCCAGTTCGCCCTGCAGTGCAAACGGTGCCTGCGTCGCCAGCTGCAACTGGCCGGACAGCTGCAGCGCACACTGTGCGCAGTCTGCGGTTTGCGGCCATTGCGCCGACAGTTGCAACACATGCTGACGGCGCCGCGCCTGCCAGTTGCCGCTGAGCGCCGTGAAATTCAGCGGCGCGCTGCCAGCGTCCGCCGCTGCTGTCCGGCCCATTTCATTCGGCGACGCACCAGCGCCGGAAGAAACGGACGCTGCCGGTGCCAGCGCGCTGATCTGCAGATTGTCGATCTGTACCCGATCCAGACTCAGCGTCAGCGGCAGACGCAGATGCGCCGGCAGCACGGCCGGCGCGTCCGATGCACGCGAACGGATCTCTACCCGCGCCGCACGCAATGTGTGGACATGCAGGTGACGCCACCACAATGCGTAAGGCTGCCAGTCAAGCTGCACATCGCTGGCCTCCAGCTGCAGATCCGCGTCCTGCCAGCGCAGGCTGTCCAGATGCAGAGGGCCGGCAAGCGTGCCGCTGCGCACGCTGATCTGCAGACGACCGTCGGTCAACGCAACACTGCGCGCGAGCAGAAATTGCAGACCGCTTTGCGTGTGCACCAGCCAGCCGAATATCACCAGCCCCGCCAACAGGAAAATCAGCAGCATCAACAACAACGCGCGCAGCATGCGGCGCGGATTTTTTTTCCCGTCGTTGTCCGTGTGTGCTGCAGGGCGGGTGGCGGTCATCAGAACGGAATCGCAATGTTGAAATGGAAATGCACACCGCTGTCGCGTTCGCCGCGGGCAATATCAAACGCCAGCGGACCGGCCGGTGTCTGCCAGCGCAAACCGATACCGTACCCGGCAAACAATTCGGCGTTATCGAGCGTATCGCTGGCGGTTCCGAGATCGTAAAAGAAACTGCTGCCCCAGCTTTCCGACCACCAGTACACCAGTTCGCTGCTGGCGATCAGCAAATGGCTGGTGCCAAACACCGAGCCGCTTTCTTCCCGGCCTATGCTCAGGTAATCGTAACCGCGCAGGCTTTGCGAACCGCCGGTGCGGAACAGATAGCTCTGCGGCACCTCATCGTCATCGCCGGCCCAGTTGCCGCCAAATTCGCCGCGCAGGTTGAGCAGCCATTGTCGTCCCTGCGCATCCGGGTCACTGACCGGCAGGTAGTAGTCGGCACGCAACAGTGTGTAGAAAAAATTGGTGTCGGAACCAAAGCCGTCGGTGGCGACAGCGAAATCGCCGGACAGCACACCACCGCGCCGCGGCCGGCGCAGATCATCGACATTGCGCAGGATGAACGTCGCCCCCGGTACCACCGATTGGAAACGCCGGCGACTGCGATCCTGCGCCGTTTCATCGGCGCGCTCGACGGTCAGGCTGTAGCGCTGCTCGAAAGCGAATGCCGGATAACTGCGCATCACCCGCAACGCGCGCCGCTCGATATCCAGGTCGGCAAACTCGCTGCGCTCGAACAGCAGCGCCATGCTGTCCTGGCTGTTGTCGCGGTTGCGCGGCAGAAACAAATCGGCAAATGCCTGCTGTCGATTTTCCTCGACACGGAAGCCGCTGCCAAAATCCAGCGCCCGGCCCAACATATCCGGAAAGTTGTAGGCCAGCTGCACCCGCGCACCATTGTTGGAACTGGCACCGATGCCCAGCGACAATCGATGCGGTTCGCGCTCGCGCAGCTGCACACGCACCGGCACGACAACGTCCGCCGCATCGCTGCTCACCACGTCAATATCGATGCCGACCTGCTCGAAATACGGCGTCGCCTGCAGCGCCTGTTGCACCTCCAGCACCTCACGACTGTTCCAGACACGGCCGGTCTGCAAACGCCCGGTGTAACGCCGCAACAATGCCGGTGCGTAACGTGACAAACCGCTGAACTGTTGCTCGCCCAGAATGTGCAGCGGACCGCTGTCGAGTTGCAGCGACAGATCAACCGTCTGCGTCTCCGGTCGCACACGCGCTTCGCTGCTGCTGATCCGCGCCGCAGCGTAACCGGCATCGATCAGCGTTTGCAGCGCCTGCTGTTTGGCGCGCTGCCAGTCGTCCTGGCGAAACGGCTGATCAACCGGCAACAACCAGTCACGGCGCAGCGCCTCCAGCAGCGCGTCGGCACGCGCATCGCGCAATTGCAGATCGACACTGCGGATACGGCTGCGCGCGCCGGCCGCCACCTGCAGCGTCTGCGCATCGAGCCAGTGTACTTGCGGCGAAAAATAGCCTTCGGTGGCAAGCAGATCGCTGACTTCACGCTGCGCATCGCGCAGCAACAGCGCGCGCTGCTGTTCGTCACCGGCACCCGCCGCTGTGCGCTGCAACTGGATATGCTGATCGAGCAGCGGCTGCAGATCGGCATCAGTTTGCAGACGCAGCGCGGGTGGGTTTGCTGAGTTCGTTGCGGTCGCAGGTTCGATGGCCGGTTCAGCGGCCGATGTGATAGTCGCAGCCAGCGCGACAGCCAGCGGCAAAACGCGCAGGAGCATGGCGCGCAGCGGCCGGTCATGACCGTACCTGCGCAGCTTCGTGACAACACTGAAACAACTATGCGACCAGCCTGGCGGCATCCCGGATCCTGCGGCAATGACGGTGACAGGAAATGACGCCTGCAGGTTAGCACGCAGCGTCCACAGGACTGCCGCCGGCGCTCACAGGTCCGTGGCCGGCACTGGCGTCCGCTGCAGCAGAAAGCGTGCAGCGGCGAGGAAAAATCGTCGCACTGTGGCGACAATAAATCGCGGAAAAGCAAAAGCCCGCCGGAGGCGGGCTTTTGCGCGGGAATTCATGGTGGCCCAGGGCAGAATCGAACTGCCGACACGCGGATTTTCAATCCGCTGCTCTACCAACTGAGCTACCGGGCCACGTCAGAGGGTGCGTATTAAACCGATCGACCGTCGCGGCGTCAAGGGAAAATCCTGCCGCCGCTGCCGTTCGCGGCCGGCCTGGCGATTTTTTGACCATCAACGGGTCATCTGCGCGCACGACCCCGTCCAGCCTTGCCGGGCCGTGGCAGCGCGGCGAAACTGCCGGCCGGGAAGATGGCCGCCGGACCTCGGCGCGCCGCAGACGACAGGAAGCTGCAAATGAACCGGACGATGTGGCTGCTCGTGGCTGTGCTGGTGCTGGCCGGACTCTGGTATCACAACGAGCGTCGCACCGCAGCGCAACTGGCGCTGATGCAGTCGCAATCCGAGGCGCTGCAAAGTCGCGCTGCCGAACTCGATGCCAGTGCCGCCGCGCTGCAGGAGCAAACCCGGCAGTTGCAGGAACAATCGCAGCATCTGCAAAAGCAATCGCAGGCGCTGAAAAATGAAGGCGAATCGCTGCGCGCGCAAGTGGCCAGTGATCGCGAGTTTGCCGAACAGGAACGCGCGCGTTACCTGTCCGCTGCCGAGGTGGCCGAAGGTCTGCAACTGGCAGCCCAGATCAAGGCACACGTGGTCGAGTTTTATCTCGCCGAAGGCGTCTGGCCGATCAGCAATGCCGCGCTGGGATTACCGGCGCCGGATCAGTATCGCGGCCGCAGCCTGCGCAGCATGCAGGTGCAGGACGGCGGCGAGATCCGGCTGGCCTACGCGGAAAACGGCGAAGTGCGCCTGCAGCCAAAGGCCGATGTCGCCGGCAGCCGCATCACCTGGCAATGCCTGAGCAGCAGCTATCCCGACATTGCCACGCTGATCCCGCAGTGCCGCTACACCGGCAACAATTAATCAGCAACAGCTGCCCGGGAATGTCGCCGCGATCGGCGCGGTGGCGGTTACGGTGATCGGCGCAACACGGGCGGAATGGTTTCCTGACCGTCTGTTGCCGCTCAGTTTGACGGCGGCACGTAGCCTTCGATTTTCGTCACATCGCCGCCGAACAGGAAGCGCTCCATCTCTTCGGCGAGAAATTTGCGCGCTGCCGGATCAATCATCGACAGACGTTTTTCGTTGATCAGCATGGTCTGGTGGGCTTTCCACTGTTCCCAGGCTTCAACCGAGATCTGTTCGAAAATGCGCTTGCCGAGTTCGCCCGGATACGGCGCGAACGCAAGACCCGGCGCATCCTTGTTCAGTTTGGCGCAATGCACGGTGCGTGACATGGTGAACATCCTCAGCAGTGAACAGCGTCATGCACGCGCAAAAGCGGTGCCGGAACGCCGAGTTGATCGAGCGCCGACAGCGGCTGCCAGCGACGCGAGCTGTCCATGATACGGCAGGCCGGCGTCGGCTTCAGCGCAACGTAGGTGTGAATATCCAGATGGAAATGACTGAAGCTGTGACGCAGCGCCGGCAGGGCGCGAAATTCGCTGGCGATCACGCCGCATTGCTCGGCGCTTTCGCCCGGTGACAGCGCCGGATCAATTTCCGGCAACCACCACAAGCCGCCCCAGATCCCGGTCGGCGGTCGCTGCTGCAGGAGCACGGCGCCGTCTGCATTGCCCAGCCACAACACGCGGGCCTGGCGAACCGGCAACAACTTGGGTGGTTTGCGACCGGGATAGCGCAGAAAATCATTTTCCGCACGGGCAACACAGTGTGCGGCCAGCGGACAGCGCACGCATTCCGGTGCGCGCGCCCGGCACAATGTGGCGCCGAGATCCATCATTGCCTGGTTGTAATCCGCGACGCGTTCCGCCGGCGTCAACTCGTCACTGAGCTGCCAGAGTTGCTGTTCGGCGGCGCGCGCCGGCTGCGTGCTTTGCGATACGCCGAACACGCGCGACAGCACGCGTTTGACATTGCCGTCGAGAATCGGCGCGTGGATCTGGTAAGCCGAACTGGCAATGGCACCGGCGGTGGAGCGACCGACGCCGGGCAGTGACATCAGCGCCGCCACATCGCGGGGAAATTCACCGCCATGTTCCTGCACGACGGTTTGCGCGGCGCGATGCAGATTGCGCGCGCGGGCGTAATAACCGAGCCCGGCCCACAGCGTCAGCACATCATCCAGCGGCGCCGCGGCCAGCGTCTGCACATCGGGAAAGCGGGCGCGGAAACGCGCGTAGTAATCGCGCACCGTCGCTACTTGCGTCTGCTGCAGCATGATCTCCGACAGCCAGACGCCGTAGGCGCTTTTCTGTTGCTGCCAGGGCAGATCCTTGCGCCCGTGTTGATCAAACCAGTCGAGCACTGCTCTTTGGAATGCGGCGCGGCGCGATGCGTTCACGCGCACGGCAACGGAAGTGTCCCGGGCCATGTCAGCCCTGCGGTTTCGGGCGCGGCTGACTGGTGCAGGCGCGACGTTCCAGAAACTGGATCATGCGCTCGGCAATGTTGACGCCGGTGGCGTGTTCGATGCCTTCCAGTCCCGGCGAGGCATTCACTTCCAGCACCAGTGGACCGCGCGAAGAACGCAGCAGATCGACACCGGCGACATTGAGGCCGAGCGCCTGGGTGGCGGCGATCGCGGTCTGGCGTTCGGTTTCGGAAATCTCGATTGCCGTTGCCTGACCGCCGCGATGCAGGTTGGCGCGGAATTCACCTTCGCGCGCCTGGCGTTTCATCGACGCCACAACTTCGCCATCGACAACGAAACAGCGGATGTCGGCACCGCCGGCTTCGCGCACATATTCCTGGACCATGATGTTGTGCTGCAGGCTGAGAAAGGCTTCCAGCACGCTTTCGGCAGCGTTCTGCGTTTCCGCCAGCACCACGCCGACACCCTGCGTGCCTTCCAGCAATTTCACCACCAGCGGCGCGCCACCGACCAGGCGGATCACGTCCTGGATATCGTCCGGCGCGCTGGCAAATCCGGTCACCGGCAGGCCAATGCCTTCTCGCGCCAGCACCTGCAGGCAGCGCAGTTTGTCGCGTGCCCGGCCGATGGCGGCGGATTCGTTCATGGCGAACACGTCCATCATTTCAAACTGGCGCAGCACTGCCAGACCATAGAACGTGATCGACGCGCCGATGCGCGGGATCACCGCGTCATACATCGGCAGTTCTTCGCCGCCATAGCGCACGCGCGGCCGATGGGTGGCGACATTCATGGTGCAGCGGAGCGTGTCCAGCACTTCAATTTCATGACCGCGCGCATCGGCGGCCTGCACCAGACGATACGTCGAGTACAGCCGCGGGTTGCGCGACAGGATGCAGATCTTCATGGCGTGCGGCGGCCTTTGAACAGGTCCGGATCGTAAACGGGCTGGCCTTGCAACCAGGACGCATAAGGATGAATGACGGTGTTGCCCGGCAGCGCGCTGCGGCCGATCAGCATGCGGTAACGCATGGCATCGCGATTGGTCAGCGTGATGGCAATCGGCCAGCACAGGGTGCCGACGCAAACAGTGCTGGCGATCACGTAGCGCTCTTCGGAATGGCCGCCGGAATCGGTGACCACCCGCCGATCCAGCACCGGCGCTTCGCACCAGTGTTCTTTCATCGGCGCCTGACGAGACAGGTGCAGCCCGAAGCGCACCCAGGGTTTGCCATTTTTTTCAAACGGCAGCACCGAAAATGCATGCAGGGCCGAGGTGCGCGCGCCGGTATCAACTTTGGCGCGCAGGCGCTTGATGCGCAGATTGGGCAGCGCGGCCCATTCGCGCCAGCCGAAGGCCTTGCCGGGGGATTCACTCATGCACGCACTCCGCTGGGATCGCTCAGCTGAGCGGGCCGGAAACCGCGGCATTGTAGCGAGCCGCGACCATGGCGGTCACGGCATCGACGCCGGCGATGACGGGTTCAGTCCGGTTCGCGCTGCACGGCCTTGCGCAGCAGGTGCGGCAGCAGCAGGTGCAGCGGCATGCGCAGGTAGTGGCCGCGCACATAGAGCAGCGCGCGCGCCAGTCCATCGCGGGCGCGGCGGCAACTGGCGTGGTCCGGCATGGCGGCATTGATGAACAGGCGCTGCATCAGCCGCTGCAGGCCGGCGTTCGGCAGACCGGCCCGGCTGTCCGCCAGCACGTCGGCCGGCACCGGCGTGGCGAACAATTCGCCCACTACGCGCAGCGCGTAAGCGAGCGGCCGCAGCAGATCCAGCTCGACGGCGCGCGGCACCAGTCCGGCCCAGAATGCGGCAGATCCGTCGCCCTGGCCGTAGTGGCGCAGCAGGCTGTCGATATCGACCAGATCACGCAGCGCGTGATCCCATTCGCCATCAAAGAACAGGTGGCTGATCGAATGCAGCACCATGTCGGCCGGCGCCAGCGTCTGCAGCGGCACTTCCGGCAAGGGCTGCATCGTCGCCAGCAGCAGCTCGGCTCGCGGCCGGGCCCGGGCGGTCAGCGGCAGGATGTTGTGGTGAACATCCAGCGTGGTGCAGCGCTGGGCGTGCTGCAGTGGCGGCAGCTCGTGCATCCACTGGCGGTAGTAGCGCTGGTCGTAGGCATCGTGATGGCCGCTGATCCAGCCGGCAAAACGCAGCTTGGTTTCGACCTTGTCGAGCGCATCGCGCGGCACGAGGATGTCCAGATCGGTGACCAGCCGGCCGCGCGCGGCGGCCAGATCGCGCAGCACATAGGCGCCACCTTTCAGCACCACCACCGGCAGATTCAGCGGTGCCAGCGCGCGGGCGACTTCGCGGGCTTCCCAGCGCACGCTGCGGGTATTGGCGTCGGCCACCGCCAATACGCTGGCCAGACGCCGGCGCAGCGCCGGCTGCAGCGGCCACAGTTCCGGTGGCAGGCGCGCAGCCACGGCGCCAAGCAGGCGCACGGCGCGTGCCTGACGCAGGGCGTCGTCCCAGGTCCGATCCGGCCAGGCGCGGACCGCTTCCGGATCGCGCAGCAAAGCAAGCAGCGCGTTCATGGTGCCTGCTCCTGCAGCGGCCGGGATCGGGCCGCTTGTCCCGGTGACGCACCTGTCGCCGGATCAGCGCCGATCGCCGCTTCGTGGTCGAGACGCTGGCGCAGGAAGTTGATGGCGGCATCCAGATCGTCGTAACGCAGCGCCAGACACTGGCAGCGCTGGACCGTGGCCAGCAGCGTGTCAAACGCGCGCTCGCCCAGGACGTGAAAGTTGAAGGCCTCGCGCTGACAGCGCAGCAGGGCTTCGCCGCGCGGCACCGGACTGACCTGCAGGCCGGCACCGCTCTGGTACTGGGGAAACACAATCAGCGCCGGCAGCGGTCGCTCCGCAGCCTGATCCAGCGCCGCCTGGGGCGGCCGGGCGTGGGCAATGCTGCCCTTGTGGGTGTCATGGGCGATGTCGCTGAACTGCACCTGCGGAAAGCGGCCGCGGATCACCTCGATGCTGCGGTTTTTCAGGCTGATGGGGCGCGGCACCGGCTGGACACGGCCGTCCACCGGACTCAGCAGGCACATTTCGTCGGACAACAGGCGGAAGCCGGAAAACGCCAGCGCCGCCGTCAGCGTGCTTTTCCCGGCGCCGGTGTCGCCGGACAGGATCAGCGCCCTGCCCTGACGTTCGACGACGCCGGCGTGCAGGGTCAGATGGGTCTGGTCTTCGTTGCCGACCGCCCAGTTCAGTCCCCACTCCAGCAAGGCGTGTGCCTGTTCGAGCGGCAGCGGCTTGAACGGCTCGAAACCATCGAGCAGGTAGCGCACCTGCGGCCGGCCGATCAACCGGCGCAGAAAAGGTGAGCGCAACTCGACCCGGAAGTCCGGCACCTGTGAGACATCGGCCAGCGCATAGGCGGAATAGAGACGGTGCACGGCGTCGGCAACGCGGGCAATGCGGCTGCGGATCTGCACGACATAGGGAGGCAGTTGCAGGAACAGTCCGGGTCCGGACAAGCGGCGACGCAGCTCGGCGGGCGTCAACTCAGCTAACGTCATGTCGGCCATTCAGGTCGCGTCGGCGCAGGCGAGATCGAGGCGGATGAGTGTAGCGAGGACCGTTTGCAGCTGCGGATCTATTTCGGTTGCGGGAACCGGACCAGCCTGAAGGGCCAGCAGCAGCGGCAGGGTTTCGGGGGCAAACAGATGGGACTGGGCGCGCAACCGGTCGAACAGGACCGGCTGCGCATCAAGCACTTCAAGGCGGGTTTCGGCACGCAGCCGGAACGCGGACATCAGGCGCAGTCAGCGTTACCGTACGTGCTGTCGAGGAAGGCCTCGACTTCATCGCGGGTCAGCGTCAGGCCGCTGGGAGTTTCGTAGCTGCTGCCACCAAGCACCACCAGCTGCGACCACATGGACTTCACTTCCGCTTCCGACAGGAATGCGCTCATCAAACCCTTGCGGACGTTGAGCAGTGCCGCGGTCAGGTGCCAGACGATAGGGTCAGTCGATGCGCCCATTTCGCGCAGGAACTGCATCAGGAACACGTCATCGTAGGCGGTGCTGCCTTCAGTACCGAACGCCTCCGGATCGCCATAGCGGGTGGCTTCGGTCAGGACGCCGTTGTCCAGGTAGGCATAGACCAGCGTACCCATGCAATGGCCGTTGGGCTTCAGATCAATAAGGTCATCCTGAGTCGGCATCGGTGCGGGGTCCGGGCTCGGCATGCTGCCGCCCTTGCCTTTGCCGCCGCCACCGGTTCCGGTGGAACCGTCGGTGCAGAAGCCGGGCACCAGCTGCGTACCACTCCAGGCACCGGGATCCTGACCCCAGCAGCCCGGCGACAAGGCCGTGCACTTGATGGGTGTCTGGACACTGGATGCCAGCCGGCCGGACTTCCAGCCCGACGGCGAACAGAAATGCTTGGCGGCCATGACCGGTTGGCTGGCAACGGTCATCAGTACAGGAGCGGCGAGGCCGGCACCCAACAGGCGGCGACGATCAGCGCGCGGCGCTACGCTCGGGGATTGCGGGTGTTGGTTTTCCGACATGATGGGAACCTCAGTGTCCTTACTGGCAGACGCATGGCCAAGTGGCAAAGCAGGGACCATGCCACACCGGCCGACATCATACAAAACAACACATTGCAGGATCGAGTCGGCCTGTTGGCACCGGCGTATGTAAAGAAAGCCGACGGCAAAATCCGCTGAGCGGGCCGCTGCCCGCTGCTATCATGCGCAGCCCCGAAACAGCCTGATCGCTCCGCCATGCAGCTGCTGGTCAACGGCGTGCCTGCCGACTATCCCGACGCCCTCAGCCTTGCCGAACTGCTCGCCCTGCTGGACCTCGCCGGCAAACGTCTGGCTGTCGAAGTGAACGGCGAAGTGGTGCCGCGCTCGCGGCACAGCGAACACATCCTGCAGGCCGGTCAACGGGTCGAGATTGTCCACGCCATCGGCGGCGGCTGATGGCCGTCGCGGTTCAAGGAAACAGCATGTCCACCAATGACGCCCTGATGCTCGCGGGCCGCGCCTATGCCTCGCGCCTGCTGGTCGGTACCGGCAAGTACAAGGATCTGGAAGAAACCCGGCTGGCCATTGAAGCCAGCGGCGCCGAGATCGTCACGGTTGCCATCCGCCGCACCAACATCGGCCAGAATCCCGGCGAACCCAACCTGCTCGACGTCATTCCGCCCTCGCGCTACACCATCCTGCCGAACACCGCCGGCTGCTACACCGCGGACGACGCGGTGCGCACCTGCCGGCTGGCGCGCGAACTGCTCGACGGCCACGATCTGGTGAAGCTGGAAGTGCTCGGCGACCAGAAAACCCTGTACCCGGACATTCCGGAAACGCTGAAAGCCGCTGAAGTACTGGTCCGCGACGGCTTCAAGGTGATGGCCTATACCAGCGACGATCCAATCACGGCGAAAAAGCTCGAAGACATGGGCTGCATCGCCGTCATGCCGCTGGCCGCGCCCATCGGTTCCGGACTGGGCATCCGCAATCCCTACAACATCCGCCTGATCCTGGACGCGGCGAAGGTGCCGATCATTGTCGATGCCGGCGTCGGTACGGCCAGCGACGCCGCCATTGCCATGGAGCTCGGTTGCCACGGCGTGTTGATGAACACCGCCATCGCCGCGGCAAAAAATCCCGTGCTGATGGCCAGCGCGATGAAAAAAGGCGTTGAAGCCGGTCGTGAAGCATTTCTGGCCGGACGCATGGCGCGCAAGCTGTACGCATCGGCCTCGTCGCCGATCGACGGCACGATTTTCTGAGCACGCACACCGCCCGGCCGACTCCGCCCGCGCAGTTCTGCAGCGCAAGTTGTCCTGCTGCGCGAGTCGTCCTGCAGTGCGGGCGGTCCGGATTCCACCGGCCTTTCTGATCCAGCAGCAATGATCCGGACGCACTGATGCAAAAACGCCGTTCCGGAATGCGCTGCCCGTGACGCTGTCGTCAGACCGCAAAGAGATGCACATGAGTACGCACGATCAACACTTGCCGGAATCCACACCGGCAAACACCAGCACACCGGACAACGGCGACGAGCAAACACCGGCCACAGTCAGCGAAGACGGCCGGCCACTGCGCCATGTGCGCAGCTTTGTCCGTCGCGAAGGGCGCATGACCGAACGCCAGAAAGCGGCCATCGACATGCTCTGGTCACAGTGGGGGCGGCGCATCGATCAGGGACCGGTCGATTTCGCGCACTGGTTCGGCAACACACATCCGGTCTGGCTGGAAATCGGCTTCGGCATGGGCCAGTCACTGGTGCAACAAGCGGCCGCGCATCCGGACATCAACTTCGTCGGTATTGAAGTGCACCGGCCCGGTGTCGGCGCCTGTCTGGCGGCCGCGCAGGGCGCGAAGATCAGCAATCTGCGCATCTTCGAGGAAGACGCCATTGAAGTGCTGGCGAAATGCTTGCCGGCACAATCGCTGGCGCGGGTGCAGTTGTTCTTCCCCGATCCCTGGCCGAAAGCGCGTCATCACAAACGCCGTATCGTCCAGCCGCTGTTCGCACAGCAAATCCGCGCCAAACTGCAAATCGGCGGCGTGTTTCACATGGCAACCGACTGGGAAAATTACGCTGAACACATGCGCGACGTGATGAACGTCGCCGAAGGTTATCGCAACCTTTCACCCAGCCGGGATTTTGTGCCACGCCCGGAAGCGCGCCCGCTGACCAAGTTTGAAGCGCGCGGCCACCGTCTCGGCCACGGCGTCTGGGATTTGATGTTTGAACGCGTAAGCTGACATTACGCAGCGCCGATCCGGCGCTGCACTGGCACGCCGGATCGGCCGACACCATCACTGACGGGCGGCTTGTTCCTGCGTCGTCATCCACACACGCATTTCTTCATCCAGAACTGACAGCGGCACCGATCCCAGCGCCAGCAATTGATCATGGAAAGCGCGCAGATCGAAGTTGCTGCCGAGCCGGGCTTGCGCTTCGTTGCGCAATTCCCGGATGCGGATCTCGCCCAGCTTGTAGGACAACGCCTGCCCCGGCCAGGAAATATAGCGATCGATTTCGGTATTGATCTCGTGTTCGGACAGCGCGGTATTTTCGCGCATGAACTGCACCGCCTGTTCACGACTCCAGCCCTTGGCATGCATGCCGGTATCAACGACCAGACGTGCAGCGCGCCACATTTCGTACACCAGCCGGCCGAAATGATCGTAGGGCGTTTCGTAAATGCCCATCTCCACACCGAGTCGTTCACAGTACAGCGCCCAGCCTTCTGACAACGCGGAAATGGACGCGTAACGACGGAACGGCGGTTGTTCGCCCTGCTCGGCAGCAATGGCATTCTGCAAGTGATGACCGGGCACCGCTTCGTGCAGGGTCAGCGCCGCCAGCGCCCAGAGCGGACGCTGATCGAGTTTGCTGGTGTTCACCCAGTAATAGCCGGCCTTGTCATCGCCGACGGCGCCGATGTAACGGCCGGTCGTGAAATGCGGTGCGATAGTCTCGGGCACGGCCGCAACGCCGTAGGGCTGACGCGGCAGCATGCGGAAAAAGCGCGGCAATTCGCCGTCAGCTTTCTTGGCCCAGTAGGTAGCGTGCGCCAGCAGTTCGCGTGGCGTACGGGCATAAAAGCGTGGATCGGTGCGCAGGAAGTTCAGGAAGGCCGCGAAATCACCCTTGAACTGCAGGTCGTCGATGATCTGCTGCATGTCCTTGCGGATGCGCGCCACTTCATCCAGTCCAATCTGGTGTATGCGCGCAGCCGATTCGCTGAGCGTCGTGTACTCGTTGATCTCACCCTGATAGTAAATATCGCCGCCGGGCAGTGCCGTGGCAGCGATGCTGCTGCGCGCCTGACGCTGATACTCGCTGGTGAAGAATTTCTGCAGCCGCCGGTAAGCGGGAAGCACCTGATCGCGGATGATCTGCCGGGCCTGCGCCCGCAGCTCGCCCTGTTCGTCGGCAGCCATTTCGGCCGGCAAATGCCGCAGCGGCGTGTAAAACGCGCTCTGCTCGATGTCACGGACCAGCTGTTTCGCGATGCCCGCGTCGCGACCTTTCAGCACCGCGTGCGGCTGGCTGATGCCGCGTTTCAATCCTTCACGCATCAGCGCGATCTGGGCGTCAAATATGGCCGGCAATTTTTTCAGGTCAGCGAAATATTTTTCGCAGTCGGCGCGCTGGCGGCAGCGTCTGTCCTCGCCATCCTGGGCGTAATCACTCCAGAACTGGCTGTCAGAATTGAACGACATCAGGTAGCCGCCATTGGCGATGTCGTTGATCTGGTTTTGCAACTGCAAGGCCAGAATGCGGTAGTTGATGCGATCCGCACGATCGAGTTTGCGCACATCGATGGCTGCCAGCTGGCGCTGGAAATCGCGCCAACGGCTCAGCCTTTGCTGCCAAACGCTGACACTGGCGTCAGCGTAAAGCAGGGCCAGCTGCGGCTCGCCACCAAAACCGCGCGCGTATTCGGGAAACGTCTCCAGGCGGAACTGCCATTCCTGCTCATACAGGGATCGGAAGCGGCTGGCCTCGTCGGCGGCGTGTACCTGTGTTGCACTGATACCCAGCAGCAGCGCCGCCTTCAACCATGCCTTCATCTTTGCCTCGTGTACGGTTGCAAAAGTTTTTCTGTCGCGAGCTTTTGAATCGGGCGACGCGTGATGTTCAGTGAACGCATCCGATGGCGACCCGCAACACCGCCCGATGCGCACCTTACCCGGCACAGCGCAGAGAAAGCATGGACGATAGTCGCGCGGCGACGCCGTGATCTGCCCAGGTTACGGACGGATCACGGCGGACTGAACTTCAGCAACTTGCCCACTCATTTCGGGCTGTGCGCCGGCGTCACGGTGGAGGCCGCGGCCGGCGGATTTTTTTGTTGCGCCGTCCAGTTGCGCATTTCGCTTTCCAGTACCGACAGCGGCACCGAGCCAAGACTGAGCAGCTTGTCGTGGAAGGCGCGGATATCGAATTTCTCGCCGAGTTCGTTTTCCGCATGTTTGCGTACATCGCGGATGGTGATCTCGCCGAGCTTGTAGGCCAGCGCCTGGCCCGGCCAGGAGACGTAGCGATCGATTTCGGTGGTGATCTCGTGTTCGGACAGCGCGGTGTTTTCGCGCATGAACTGCAGCGCCTGATCACGGCTCCAGCCCTTGGCATGCATGCCGGTATCAACCACCAGTCGCGCGGCACGCCACATTTCGTAGACCAGCCGGCCGAAATGCTGATACGGCGTTTCGTAGTAATTCATGTCCATGCCGAGACGCTCGGCGTACAGCCCCCAGCCCTCGCCGAAAGCAGAAATGTAGGCATTGCGACGAAATTCCGGCTGCTCGCCCTGCTCGGCCGCCAGCGCGATCTGCAGGTGATGACCGGGCACGCCTTCATGCAGCGTCAGCGCTGGCAAGGCCCACAGCGGACGTTGGTCAAGCAGCGAGGTATTCACCCAGTAATACGACGGCCGTTTGGCGTCGCCACTGCCGGCGTAACGACCGGCGGTATAGGTGGGTGCAATGTCCGCCGGCACCGCTTCGACGCCATAGGGTTTGCGCGGCAGCAGGCCGAAGAAACGCACCAGTTCGCCATCGGCTTTTTTCGCCCAGTAAGAGGCTTCGGCCAGCAATTCGCGTTCGGATTTGGCGAAGAATTGCGGATCGGTGCGCAGGAAATGCAGGAAGGCGGCGAAGTCACCCTGGAAATTGACCTGGTGGATGATGTCAGCCATGTCGCTGCGGATGCGCGCCACTTCGGCAAGACCGATGTCGTGAATTTGTTCCGGCGTCAGATCCAGTGTTGTGTATTCAAAAACCTGCGACTGGTAAAACGCCTTGCCATTCGGCAGCTCATACGCGGCAATGCCTTTGCGTGCCTGCGGAATGTATTCCTTCTGGATGAAGCCGAGCAGTTTCCGGTAGGCCGGCACCAGTTGCTTGCTGATCAGTTCGCGGGCCTGTTGCTGCAGGCGCTTCTGATCGTCGGCGCTCATGCTCGCCGGCAGGCGCGTGAACGGTGTGTAAAAAACACTTTGCTCAGCTTGCTCGACGATATGCCGGCGGATGCTTTCATCGCGACCTGTCAGCACCACTTGCGGCTGGGTCATGCCGCGCTGGATGCCCAGTTTCAGCAAGGCAATTTTTTCATCGAACGCGCGCGGCAGGCGGGCCAGACGTTTCAGGTGCTGCTCGCATTCGCCTACCGTTTTGCAGCGTGCCGTTTCGCCGGCACGGGCATGACCGGCCCAGAACTGGCTGTCGGAATTGAATGCCAGCAGGTGCGCGTCATAGCGCACGCGATCCACACGGTTGCGCAACTGGTCGCGGAAAATGCGCCAGTTGATCCGCGATTCGCTGCTCAGCTCCGCCAGCGGAATGGCATCCGCTTCATTGAGCATGCCCTGCCAGACCTGCATGCGCCGGCGCTCGGCCGCGTCGCTGAGATCGGCGCCCGCTTCCTCGTCGTCATCGGTCGCCGCGGCGTATTCCTGTTTGCGGAAGGCCGCGTCTTTTTCGTACAGCGCCTTGAACTGCTGTTCGGCTGCCTCGCTGGCATGGCCGGGCACAGCCAGCAACAGTCCGGCAGTCAGCAACAGCACCGGCGCCCACGCCGGCAGCAGGATCTGTGCGGTGCGGCGGTTCAGCTCGGAAAAGCGGGCAGTCATGCAGGATCTCCTGGAGTTTGCGGTTCTGGACGGCGCGCGGGCCGGACAATTTTGCCGGCCGTCTCATGTTGAGCGGCACAGAAAGTGCCGGCAAGCCTTACAATGACGGCCTTTCTGCATTTCGTCTTGTAGGGTTGACACGCCTGTGGCGAACTCCTGTCTGCACTGCGGTCATGCGGCGCATGCCGATGATCGTTTCTGTGCCCGTTGCGGTCATGCGCTGACCGTAACCGAACTGGCCAGCCCGGAAATTTACGCCGGTTTCTGGCGGCGCTTTTTCGCTTCGCTGATCGATTCGCTGATCGTCATGGGCGCAGCGTCTTTGCTGCTGTCGCCGGTCGGTGTCTGGCTGCACAAGCATCCGGAATCACTGAGCGCCTGGGTGCTGGGCACGCTGCTGGCGCTGGCCACGATACTGGTGCTGCCGGTCTGCACCTGGCTGTATCACGCACTGCTGGAAAGCAGTCACTGGCAGGCCACTGCCGGCAAGAAATTTCTCGGCCTGAAAGTCACCAACCGGCTCGGCGAACGCATCAGTTTCGGGCGCGCCAGCGGCCGCTATTTCGCCAAATTCCTGTCGCAATTGACACTCAATATCGGTTTCCTGATGGCCGCATTTACTGCGCGCCGCCAGGCCTTGCACGACATCATCGCCGACACGCTGGTAGTCGATGCTGATGCCGATGTGCAGGCGATCCGCGACGCCGGACCGGCCGGTCCGCTGCACACCTGGACCATGGTCAGCGTCATCGCTGCAGTGGTGCTGGTGCCGCTCTGGGTGCTGGTGTCGGCGATCACCATGATCGCGGCCACCGTGCAGGCGGTGAACAGTGACATCGTCTATGCCTACGAGTATGCACGCGACTGGCAGGACGAAGTCGCCGGCTACTGGCAGCAAAACGGCGCGTTTCCTGACAACACCGAACAGCTCGGTTTTGAGGCCATGCACAATCTGTCTGATCACGTCGCGCAATTGCGCATTATCGAAGGCGGCCGCATCCAGCTGACCTTTACCGGTGAGCGGGACATCGAGGGCGCGACACTGACACTGGAGCCGCTGGTGCAGAATGGCAACGCGCTGGTCTGGCGCTGCCTGCGGCATGAATTGCCGGGCTATTACCAGATCGAAGGCTGCATTGAATAACGCAAACCGCGCTGGCGTTGCCGGCGTTTACGGCTGATTTTTTCTCACCTGACAGGAGTCCGTCATGGATCTCATCGCGCAACTGGTGCAACAGCTCGGCGTCAACAACAAGCAGGCCGAAGGCGGACTCGGTGCCCTGCTGCAACTGGCACAGCAACATGTCAGCGGCGGCACGTTTGCGGAAATCCTCAAGCTGCTGCCGCAAGCCCAGCAACTGATGCAGGGCGCGCCGCAGGCCGGCGGACTCGGCGGCATGCTCGGCGGGCTGATGGGCGGAAAAATGGCGGACTTTGCCAAACTGTCCGGCCAGTTCCAGAGTCTCGGCATGGACACCGGCACGCTGTCTTCATTTGGCAGGCTGGCACTCGGTTTTCTGGAAAAGAATCTGCAGGGCAATGCCGGCGCCGAAGTGAAAGCGCTGGTCGACAAATATCTGAAATAATTTTCGCGATGTGCACGGGCTGCGCGTCATGCTGACAGGCTGACGCGCAGCAGACACCGGCGTTGCAAGACCGGCAGCTCGCTGCTCATCAGCGTCCGGCAAAAAATGTCTCCGCTCAGGGCGTGCCCAGCGCACAGGGCGCGCCACTTTCCTTCAACAGCGCCTGCATCGCCTGATCCAGATGCGCGACATCACCGGCGTCAACCGTGCGCCGACTGAACATCAGCGCCACCGGCTCACGGGCCACAACCACATCCAGCGCCTGCACTTGCGCGCGCATGGCGGCATCGGCATTGAGCATCATCCAGTCCGGCGCGACCAGTACATCGGTGCGATCTTTCAGCAGCAACTCGCGCGCCTGCAAGGCCGTTCCCGAGTAATAGGACACCTGACCGCAGGCCGCACCGTCACGCACCGCCTGCCAGCTCGCGCCATACCAGCCCTGGGCCGGACCGAGCACGCGCAACTGGCGCATGCTGTCATCGCAGGGAGCACGGATGGGCCAGCGCTGGTGATCTTCGCTGCGAACATACAGCAGCGTGCGCTCGATACCGTAAACGCGGGTGAAGTACGCGTAGTGATCACGTTCCGGCAAGGGTGTGGTGCCGGTAATGAAATCGAAACGGCCGTTTTCCACTTCCAGTAGACGCCTTCGCGTCGAAGTATCGACACCACTGCGGATCTGCAGCTGGCAGTTGGCGCGCGCGAACAATTTTTTCAGCCAGTCGGCCATGCAGACATGCACCGGCTCGTTCATGTTCAGCACCGTGGTCAGCGGTCGCGAACAGGATTCGGCGGCGTTGAGCAACGCGGATCGTGGCAGCACAAACAACAGGCAAAGCAGGACAAACAGCTTGGCCATCGCACACCTCGGGAGCAACGGCACCTCCCTGTGACCCGGGTTTGCAGTGTAGTTCGCGCGTCGGCGCGCGCCAGTTGACGTTGTTCAGGCTGGCGCGCGCGTACCGGAAATAGGCGGGCTGCTTTCGCGCACTCAGCGCGCCATGCCACCAATCTGGTGGGCGAGATAGGTGGCGTACTGATCGGTCATGCCGGCGACAAAATCCAGCACGCGCATGTAGGCCTGATACAGCGGCCAGTCTTTTTCCGGCGCGTTGGCGCCCATCAGATCCAGCACCCGGCGGTGACGGAAACTGACCCGGCCCTTGCAGCGCTGTTCGTACACCGCCTGGCAGAACACATCGAGCAAGGTGCCGAGCGTGGAAAATGCGCCGATCTCGAGTTCCGATTTGCGCGCATTGCGAAACACTTTCCGGTACGCAAGTTCTTTTCCGGCACGCACGCCGTTGGCGACATCGGAATCATCGGCCAGCAGCAACTCGCCGTCATAGCGGCCGGCAAGCATTTCCGGCTTGTGACGAATGAAGGCCGACACCGCCGCTTCCAGCATGCGGTCCATCGCCCGGCCGCGAAACGCGGAAATGCGCCGGCGCGGTGACAGGCGTGTGTCCTGCGCATACTCGTGTGGCGCCTCCCAGCCGCAAAGCTGGAGCAGGATCTGCTCGACTTCGTTGTACTGCAGTATGTGCAGTTCCAGTGCGTCTTCCAGATCCAGAATCGTGTAGCAGATGTCGTCGGCCGCTTCGACCAGATAGCAGAGCGGATGCCGGCAATAGCGATCAGTATCCTGCGCATGCAGGCCGAGTTTGCCGGCGACATCGGCGAGAATTTTCCGCTCGCTTTGATAGGCGCCGAATTTGCCGTCCTCGCCGGCGTAACGCGAGGTCCACGGATATTTCATCAGCGCGCCGAGCGTCGGATAGGTCAGGCGCATGCCACCCTGAAACTGGTGGTACTCGGTTTGCGCAACGACGCGAAAGCCCTGGGCATTGGCTTCGAAGGTGCACAGATCAGTGCGTTCATCGGCATCAAGCTCGGCAAGCAGGGGCTGATCCTGCTGGGCGAGAAAATAGTCGCGCACCGCGTATTCACCGGCATGTCCGAACGGCGGATGGCCGATATCGTGAGCGAGACAGGCAGCCTGGACGATGGCTCCGAGATCGGCGGCGGTGATCCACGGCGGCAATTCATCGGCCATCGCCTCACCGGCCATGATGCCCAGCGAACGACCGACAGAACCGACTTCAATCGAATGCGTCAGCCGGGTATGGATGTGATCATTGAGCGCCATCGGATGCACCTGGGTTTTCCGGCCGAGACGGCGGAACGCCGAGGAAAACACGATGCGATCATGATCCTTGTGAAAATGCGAACGACCGGCTTCCGGCGGCGCGTCCAGCTCGTGATGCGCGCGGTGTGGCGTCAGCAGCGGGACCCAACTCATCAACGGCGGATGCTTCATGGTGTTCACTCCTGCGCGGACCGGTCCAGATCCTGCAACAGCTGTTGCAGATCGCGCAATTCACGTTCGCGCTGACGCTGATAAACGTGCGCGGCCAGCGCCCACAGCATCAGGATCAGCGACGAGATCGTTGCCGGACCGTAGCGCTGCGTCCAGGTCAGCGGCTTGTCGGTGCCGATCAGGAAAGTCGCCACCGCAAACGAGACCAGAATCGAAAACCACGCGATCCAGAAACTCCAGCGCGCCAGTTTTCGCCCGGCCCGGGCGCGCGCCAGCTTCAGTTCCAGCAGCGCGTGCACGCTGTCATTTTTCGGCCGCCAGGTGCCGCGCCGGTGACGCATCGACAGCCACCAGATCACGGTGAACAGCAGCGCCCAGCACCACAAAAAAATGCTCACCGCGCGCGGCTTGTCCGGTAACCAGAACAGGCACAGGCCATACAACCAGAGCAGGGCCGCCACTTCGCTGCCACTCACCAGCCACATGCGCAAAGTTTTCCAGCGCGTCGCCGTGCGCAGTTTTGGCAGATAGACAGGCTGCGCCTGCCAGGTGGCCGCCAGCTGTTGCCATTCATCGTTGCTGTTCATGACCGGACCGCTCTCATGTTTCATTTCGCCTTGTCAATCGTGTCGCCGGCGATCACATGCTGATTCATGTGTCCGTCCCCAGCTGGCGCTGCAGATCAGCGCGCGCGCGCGACAGGCGAACGGCAACATTGTTGACGCTGATGCCGAGAATGCCGGCAATTTCCTGATGATTGAGACCTTCCAGCGCCAGTGTCACCAGTTCGCGCTGGGTCAGCGGCAAACACCGCACCGCTTGCAGCAAATGCTCAGCGCGTTGATGCAGGCTGGCGCGCCGCGCCGGATCGGCCTGCGGATCCGGCAGCGCCTCATCCAGTGGTTCACGATCCAGCCGCCGGCGGTGCGCCAGCACATGATCAACAGCGCGATGGTGGGCAATACGCAGCACGAATGTTTTCAGGCTGCTGTCGCCGCGAAACGTTGGTAGCGCCTGCCAGATGGCGAGCAGGATCTCCTGCTCGAGATCATCGCGATGCGCCGGATTGCGCTCGAAGGCGGCGGCCAGGCGGGCGATGGCCGCGCCGTGTTCGCACAGCAGTGCATCGAAACCGGCCGCCGCGGATACCGGTTCGCGATTTGGTATCGACGCCTGCGTTGCCGGTGTCGTGCGTATCAGCGGCACCGGCCTTCCTCATTGGGCGAACGAGGGCTGCAGGAAAACTTTGCTGGCAATGATTCCACCGGCCACAACAGGGCCATCACTGCCAGCACGGGCAGAATCAGCAGCGTGTAATGCGCCGGCGCACCGCTGACCGCGGCGGCAAGAATGGCCGCTGCCCAGAGCAGTGCCGACGACAAGCGTGATGATCTGCGCATGAGATTTCCCCGTTGCAAAATGAATGCGGGCCACCGCAGTGGCCCGTTTGATCAGACACCGATCACGAAGCGTTCGCTGCGCAGACGATGCATGCAGAAACCGATCAGCGCCAGCGACAGGGCCAGCGGCACACCGATCAGCAGCAGCCATTCGACGGGCAGCACATCCTGTCCCTTGGTCAGCGCTTTCACCACTTCACCGTGGCCGAGCGCCGGCACCGCGAACATCCAGGTTTGCTTGCCGAGATCCAGCATCGGCACGATCACCACCGGCAGCATCGGTACGATCATGGCGATGCCGACCGTGGCCTGCGCTTCCTTGAAGGATTTGGTGTTCAGCGCCAGCGCCATGATGAACGCCGCCGAGAACAGGCACAGCGGCAAACCACTGAGGATGATCAGCGCCAGTCGCGGCAGGCCGAGCTGCCAGGACATGCCAATCTCTTCCAGCGGCAGTTGCAGCAATGCGAAATGCGTGGCGACCATTTCCATGATCAGGCCGATGAATGCCAGCAACACCGCAGCGCCCCATTTTCCGATCACCAGATCACGCACCCGCACCGGCTGCGCCAGCAACAATTCCAGTGTGCGGCGTTCGCGTTCACCGGCGGTGCCGTCAATGATCATCGTAGTGCCGATGCTGAACACGGTCCAGAACAGCATGCCGAACATCATGCCCAGGATGGCGCCGCTGCGTGCACCCTGTGAGGCGACGTCGTATTCCTGCAACTGCACCGGCGTCACCAGCGTCGGCGATACACCGCGTGCCACCAGTCGCCACTGCGCAACGCCACTGCCGTACTGGCTGATCAGGCGCCGCAGTTTGCTGATCTTTGGTCCCTGCTCGGTGGAGGTGTCCACCCACAGGCGCAGCTCCGCCGGACGCAAGGCCTGATAGGCGTCGGCAAAACCGGCGTCAACATCAAGCACGGCGGTGAGTTTGCGATCACGCAGTTTTTCGGCAATCGCTGCTTCACTGCTGACATCGGTGCTTTCAATGCTGATCCCGGACTGCTTCAGGTGCGCCAGCAAAGTCGGCACCTGATCCCCACCGCGCACCAGAATGCGCGTTTCTTCGCGTTCATCCTTGGTCGATTTGCTGATCGCGAACTGCAGCTGGCCGTAGAGCATGAACGGCATCAGGAAGGCCATCAGCAGCAGCGTGGTCAGCGAGCGCTTGTCGCGCAAACCGTCAAGCAATTCCTTGCGGAACACCACCGAAACAAAACGGTTCATGCCGCGATCCCCTCTTCACTGCCGATCAGGCTGACAAACGCATCTTCGAGATTTTCTTTTCCGGCCTGCTCACACAGTTGCTGCGGCGAGCCCTGGGCGACGGTCTTGCCGTGGGCGATGATCACCACGTCGTCGCAGAGCGCCGACACTTCCTGCATCACGTGACTGGAGAACACCACGCAGCAACCGCGCGCTTTCAGTTCCAGCAGCGTGCGACGCACGGCACGCGTGCTCATCACATCAAGGCCGCGGGTCGGTTCGTCGAGCATGATGTTTTTCGGTTCGTGCAGAATCGCCCGCGCCAATGCCACCTTGATGCGCTGGCCTTGCGAAAAACCCGCCGTGCGCCGGTCAAGGATTTCACCGAGGTCCAGCAGGGCACTGACTTCGCCCGTGCGACGATCAATTTCGGCGCGCGACATGCCGTGCAGCTCGCCGAAATAGCGCAGGTGTTCGCGCGTGGTCAGCCGCTCATAGAGGCCGAACTGATCGGTGAGGATGCCGAGCGACCGGCGCACCGCCAGCGGATCGCGGGTCGGGTCCAGACCGTCAACATTGACGCTGCCGCCGTCACGTTGCAGCAGACCGAACACGATGCGCAGCGCGGTGGTCTTGCCGGCACCGTTGGGGCCGAGCAGACCGGTGATGCGGCCGTCCGCTGCGTGGAAACTGGCGCCCGACAGCGCCTGCACTTTCTTGAAGTGCTTGCTGATGTTTTCGACGTGAATCATTTTTTTGTTCTCGCAATCAGGGCGTGGCGCCGGCGGCGGACACCGGGAATGGCGACGGGGTCAGTTCATCAAGACATTTGCCGTCCAGCGTCTGCGCCGGATCATCGACAAAAGCGCGCAACAATTTCGGTGCGCAGCCGAGGTGCGAGACACCGTGACCGGCATTTTTCGCGATCAGGTGCTGGGCCTTGCCGAGGAATTGCATGGCCTGTTCGGCGCGCGACGGCGGCGTGACCGGATCGCGATCACCGGACAGCAGCAGGGTCGGCACGTCGAGTTTTGCCGTTGACGGCCGCTCGCGTTTCGGCACGTTGACCATGCCGCACCAGCGCTGGAAACGCGTGGCCCAGCTGTTGCCGAGGAAAGACAGCGGTGATTCCGCCAGCGCCTGTTCCGGCGTCACATGAGCGATGTCTTCGGCGCACAGCACGGCCAGCGTCATGCCGACGGCCATGGTGTCTTGCGCCCAGCTCTGGTTGTTGACGGCCACGGCAGCAAACGGCCCCCAGTTGCCGGCATGCGCCTGTGCGATCAGCCAGGGCAAACGCACGGCGGTTTGTGGCGCGTACAACATGGTGCGCACCTGTTCGGCAAAACCGTCCTTGAGCAGCGGCCATTGCG
This sequence comes from Permianibacter sp., assembly GCA_041913605.1. Classification (GTDB taxonomy): domain Bacteria; phylum Pseudomonadota; class Gammaproteobacteria; order Enterobacterales; family Permianibacteraceae; genus Permianibacter. The sequence continues at coordinate 94,681 of JAYSEY010000009.1, read as the reverse complement.
TGTCAGCGCCGGTGACCGGATGGGCAAAACGGATGCTGTCGGTGCCGGTTTCGGAGCGCGCGATCAGCGCGTCGAGCTGGGCAGCGAAATCCGGAAATGCCTTGCTGCAGGCTGCGTCGTCGGCGCATTGCTGTTTCAGTTGCGCAAACGCACGGCCGGTATCACCGCCGATCAGGCCGATGTTCTGATCCGGCGCCGCGACGCCATCGAGGATCAGGCTGCGCACACGTTCCGGGTAGGCGCGCGCATAGGCCTGACCGTAACGGGTGCCGTAGGAACCGCCCCAGACATTGACCTGCGCAGCGCCGAGCACTTCGCGCACACGCTCCAGATCCTGCACCGAAGCATCGGTGTTGTAGTGGGCGAAATTGACCTTCAGCGACTGGAAGCAATCGCGCATCAGTTGTTCGAGTTGCGCCGGATCCGTGGTCTCGGTGCGCATCAGGCTGTCGCAGATCAGCCGGCCGGATTTGCCGGTGCCACGCTGATCGATAAACACGATGTCGCGCGTTGCGCGGATGCGCTGGAACGCCGCTTCAAGCAGATAGACGATGCTGGAACCGCTCTGGCCGGGACCACCGGCGAGCACGAACAGCGGATCGGCTTTGGCGTGTTCGCGGAACGCCGGTGCCACGGTGACATGCAGCACCAGCTCGCCGGCCGCCGGGTCCTGATAATCGCGCGGCACGCTGACGCTGAGACAGCGCAGCGGCTTGTCATGGCCGGGCAGATGGCAGGACTCGCCCGGCGCCGCCGCCTGCACCGCCGACGCGGCAAACAGCGCGGGCAAGCCCGCCAGCAACAACAGCCAGCTGTTCCTGAGTGGCCGGCGACGCGGCTGCGGCCGCGACGGGGAAAGGAATTCAGACATACCACCAGTCTCCTTGCATGATCTCGGGCGCGCCGTAACGGGGCGCTTGTACTTGCAGTCGGGATTGCAGCAAAAACCTTGCAACGGCCGCTGTAAGAAAGTGTGAACGGTCGCCGGCGACGGTGAGCGGCGGACACCGCAGGCCGGCGGTGCGACAGTCTGCACGCTGCGCCGACGCTTGCCTGTATCGGTTTGTTGTCGCCGGCGATTTTTTGTCCGGCTGCGGGCTGCGTGCCGTCGGCACAGCGTTTTTTTGCGGCATCGCAGACGGTTTTGCGCAGCCACAGATCCTGCCGGCAAAAAAACAAACGGGCCGCACCGGGCGGCCCGCAAACGGCATGACGCGTTTACTCGCAGGCCTTGACCATGTCCTCGACGACTTTCTTGGCGTCGCCGAACACCATCATGGTGCGATCCATGTAGAACAGGTCATTGTCCAGTCCGGCATAGCCGGTGGCCATCGAACGCTTGACCACCAGCACCGTGCGCGCCTTGTGCACTTCCAGGATCGGCATGCCGTAAATCGGTGATTTCGGATCATCCTTGGCGGCCGGATTGACCACGTCATTGGCGCCGATCACCAGCACTACATCGGTGGAGGAAAAATCACTGTTGATGTCCTCCATTTCGAACACCTGATCGTAGGGCACGTCGGCTTCCGCGAGCAGCACGTTCATGTGACCCGGCATGCGCCCGGCCACCGGATGGATCGCATAACGCACCTTGACGCCGTGCGCTTCGAGTTTTTTTGCCAGCTCCTGCAGCGCATGTTGCGCACGCGCCACCGCCAGACCATAGCCGGGCACGATCACCACACTGTCGGCGTTCTGCATCAGGAACACGGCATCATCGGGCGAACCGCTGCGCCAGGTTTTTTCCTTGCCGTCTTCCGCCGCTGCGGTCTCGCTGCCGCCACCGACACCGCCGAGAATGACGTTCAGCAGCGAACGGTTCATCGCCTTGCACATGATGTAGGACAGGATCGCACCGGAACTGCCGACCAGCGATCCGGCAATGATCAGCAGACTGTTGTTGAGCGTGAAACCGATGCCGGCCGCTGCCCAGCCGGAATAGGAATTCAGCATCGACACCACTACCGGCATGTCGGCGCCGCCTATCGGCACAATCAGCAGATAACCGAGCAACAGGGCAATCGCCAGCATGATCAGAAACGCCAGCTGGCTTTCACTGATGAAATAGCCGGCGCCAAAACCAACCATGGCTACAGCCAGCAGCAGGTTGAGCAAATGCTGGCCGGAAAAGCGCAGCGCCTTGCTGGAGAATCGTCCCGACAATTTGCCGAACGCCACCAATGACGCAGTGAAAGTGATGGCGCCGATAAACGCACCGATAAACAGTTCGAAGCGGTGCACGGCGTCGAGATGCTGATCGGTTTTGAACAGCGCCGCGAGAGCGATCAGAACCGCCGCCAGACCGATCAGCGAGTGCATGGCGGCAACCAGTTGTGGCATCGCCGTCATTTCGACTTTTTTCGCCAGCAGCGTCCCGATGCTGCCCCCGATGACGATCATCAGCACGGTCAGCGCAATGCCGTTGATGCTGGTGAATTCGTGCATCAGGATGATGGTGGTGACGATCGCCAGCGCCATGCCAATCATGCCGTAGGCATTGCCTCGCCGCGCCGTCTCCGGATGTGACAAACCTTTCAGGCTGAGAATGAACAGCACCGAGGACAGCAGATACGACAGGGCAATCAGGTTGTAATGATTCATTGTTGGCGTCCCTGTTCAGCGGCCGGCTTTTTTCTTGAACATTTCCAGCATCCGCTTGGTCACCAGAAAGCCGCCGAAAATATTCACGCTGGCAAGCAGGACGGCGAGCGCACCGAACAGCGTGTCGGCGCCGGTCAGCGACCAGCCCACCTGCAGCATCGCGCCGATGATGACGATGGAGGAAATGGCATTGGTCACTGACATCAGCGGCGTGTGCAGCGCCGGTGTGACATTCCAGACCACGTGATAGCCAACGAAGATCGCCAGCACGAAAACCGTCAGGTTGATGATCAGGGGATCGGCGATCATGATGTCTTGCTCCCGAACAGCAGCACGCCGTCACGCATCAGCAGCGTGGCGCGTATGATTTCGTCGTCATCGGCAATGCTGAACTGGCCGTTCTTGTCCAGCATCAGGCTGGCGAATTGCAGCAGGTTGCGCGCGTACAGTGCCGAGGCATCGCAGGCGATTTGCGAAGCCAGATTGCTGTCACCGATGATATGCACGCCGTTGTCAGTGGTGATCACCTGATCGCAGACACTGCCCTCGACATTGCCGCCGGATTCGCTGGCCATGTCGACGATCACGGCGCCGGGTTTCATTGCTGCGACAGTGGCCGCGTGCAACAGGCGCGGCGCATCGCGACCGGGGATCAGTGCCGTGGTAATGATGATGTCGGCCTGCTGCGCGCGCTCGTGCACCAGCTCGCCCTGGCGGCGCTTGTAATCCTCGGACATTTCCTTGGCATAACCGCCGGCGGCTTCACCGCTTTCGCCGCTGACTTCGACAAATTTCGCCCCCAGCGATTCGACCTGTTCTTTCGCCGCCGTGCGCACATCAAACGCTTCCACCACGGCGCCTAGACGGCGGGCCGTGGCAATCGCCTGCAAACCGGCGACACCGGCGCCGAGCACCAGCACGCGCGCCGCTTTCACCGTGCCGGCCGCGGTCATCAGCATGGGCATGAAGCGGGGATACAGTTGCGCCGCACGCAACACTGCGCGATAGCCGGCGACATTGGCCTGCGAGGACAGCACATCCATGTTCTGGGCGCGGGAAATGCGCGGCACCAGTTCAAGGGCAAAGGCGCTGATCCCGGCTTCGGCGTAACGCGGCAGCAAGGCGTTGCGATGCGGATTGCACAGTGCGATCAGGTTCTGGCCACGGCGCAGCATGGCCAGCTCCGCGTCCTGCGGTGCGCGCACTTTCAGCAGCAGATCGCCATCCCAGGCCCCGGCACCGGTGACCAGTTCGGCACCGGCAGCGGCGTACTCGCGATCCGGATAACCGGCGCGAACACCGGCACCGGATTCGATGCGCAGACGCACACCGCGCTGGAGAAATTTTTTCGCCGTTTCGGGCGTCACCGCGACACGGCTTTCACCGCTGTGCGTTTCCGCCGGCACTGCAATACTCAGCATTGTTGTCTCCCTTGCTGCTGACGCACGCCGGCCGGCCCTGCCCGGAACGGACGCATGTGCGGCACCGTCATGTCACGGCAACGTGACGATTGCGCAAAGCGGATGCAGGACGCCTTGGCCAGTCGTATCCTAGCCAGCCTGTCCGGCGTTTACCAATCATCCACGGCGATCTGACATCGATGCGTCATATCAGGGTTCATATCAGCGGCGATCTGCAGGACGGTTGCGAACGGCAATTGCCCGACAGCGTCGCCGCGCATGTCAGCCGCGTGCTGCGTCTGGGTGTCGGCGATGCCCTGCAGGTGTTCAACGGTGACGGCCACCAGTACGCGGCGAGCATCGTGCAGGCCGACAAACGCGGCGTGCGCGTGCGCATCGGCGCCAGCGAAGCGGTGGATCGCGAATCGCCGTTGCGGCTGCAATTGCTGCAGGGCGTGTCACGCGGCGATCGCATGGATTACACGGTGCAGAAAGCGGTCGAGCTCGGCGTCACCGATATCGTGCCGGTGATCACTGAACGCTGCGGCGTGCAACTCGATGCCGAACGCTGGGAGAAAAAACGCGAGCACTGGCAGCGCATTGTCGAAAGTGCCTGCGAGCAATGCGGCCGCAATCGTGTACCGGCCGTGCAGCCGGTGCAGCGTCTGGATGCGGCGCTGGCCACACCCGGTGAGGGCACGCGCCTGATCCTCGATCCGCAGGCCACCCTCAGCCTGCCGCGCCTGCCGGTGGCGGCACAGTTCACCCTGCTGGCCGGGCCGGAAGGCGGCCTCAGCGAACAGGATTTGCGCGTCGCGCGCAGTGCAGGTTTCATCGGCGTGCAACTCGGGCCGCGCATCCTGCGTACCGAAACGGCAGCGCTGGCGGCACTTGCCGTTTTGCAGGCGATGCAGGGAGATTTCCGGTGACAGGCCCAGACCGCGGCGGCATGCCGACATGAGTCGTCCGCTGCGTTCGGTGGTGGTGCTGACCGGGGCCGGCATTTCGGCCGAATCCGGCATCCGCACGTTTCGCGCTGCCGACGGCCTGTGGGAAGACCATCGCATCGAAGACGTCGCCTCGCCGGAAGGCTATGCACGCAATCCGCAACTGGTACAACGCTTTTACAACGAACGCCGGCGCCAGTTGCTGTCACCGGCGATCCGCGCCAATGCCGCGCATCAGGCGCTGGCCGATTTCGAGCGCGATTTCGCCGGCGATTTCCTGCTGGTGACACAGAACATTGACGATCTGCACGAACGCGCCGGCAGTCGCCAGCTGGTACACATGCACGGCGAGCTGCTGAAAGTCCGCTGCGCACTGCATCAGGATATTTTTGACTGGCGCCAGGACTGCACGGCGGGCAGCATCTGTCCACGCTGCGGCAGTCGCGGTCACCTGCGTCCACACGTGGTCTGGTTCGGTGAAATGCCGCTGGAGATGGATCGCATCTATGACGCACTGTCGAACTGCGATCTGTTTGTCAGCATCGGCACCAGCGGCAATGTCTATCCCGCCGCCGGCTTCGTGCAATGGGCACGTCAGGCTGGTGCGCACACCGTCGAGATCAATCTCGAACCCTCACTGACGCGCAGCAGTTTCCACGAGGTCATCACCGGCCGCGCCACCGAACAGGTGCCGGCCTGTTTCCAGCGTTTGCTGAAAACAGACTGAAACGCTCAGGCCGCCGAACCGGAGTCGCGGTGATCGTGCGCTGTCTCGCGTCTGCCGTCAGACATTTCCAGCGCTGGCAAACCATGCCGGCGACGGGCTTTCCGGCACTGGCTGTCACCGGCCTGCACTTCGCGGCAGGGTGAAGGACGCTGGGCGTAAATCGTGCAACGCGTGCTGCTGCCAATCTCACCCAGCAGGGCCGCACAACGCGGTGACGCAGCCGATGTGCCGCGCATGCAGGCATACCAGTTGTTGACCGGTTCGCTGAGGGAAGCAGGCATGCCCAGGACTTCGGCTTCAGCCCAGTAAAAGGAAACGCGGAAACTGGCGCAGCAGGCGCCGCAATTGACACAGGGTGAAGGGTCGACGGCAGTCATGGTGAGACGAATGCAGACGGCGGGATTAAACAGTCAGTGGTGAACGGGGGCGAAAGATTAAATCAGGGAATCAGCGGTTCGCCAGTGCTGCCGGGAGGAGCAGTGAAACCTGATCGCGACTGGCACTGCCGAGGCGTTGTATCGGCCCGCGACGCACACAATTGCGACGTGAATGTCTGGCCCTCCCCCGCACCGGACGGCGCGGGGGTTTACGCCTCAGTGCTTTTCCGGGCGATACGCCTGCGCTTCGCTTGCCAGCTGTTCCAGATAATCAATGTCCGGCACCTGAATGCTGAGATTGCCCATTTGCGCGCGCAGTTTCACGCTCGGCGGATAGGGCGGATCGAGCGGCGCCAGCAGGCCTTCGGTAACCCGCGTCAGACGCGGAATGCCGCCCACGATCACCGCCACGTGCGGCAGATCATGATTGCCATTCAGGGTGTTGAGAATGGCCAGACGTGACAGACGGGTCAGTTGTGGTGCGTCGCCGCCGTTGATCACTTCGGTGGCCATCAGCGGCACGTGACGACCGCGCCACTGCAGATAACCGAGCAGCCAGGCTGGCGCACCGGGCAGCGGTTTGTCGACGTTACCGAAATACGGCACGACTTCCGCCACGGCGGCGTTGGGCAACAGCACGCTGTCGCCGGAGGCCGGCATCAGCAGCGAATAAATTTCATTGCTTGCGACTTGCATGGTGTTGTCCTCAGCTGCGCTGACTGCGCTGCGTGCCGGCGTCGTGATAACGCGCCATCAATTGTTCGGCGAGAATTTCCGGTGCCGCGCGCCGGCAGGCATAGCCGGCATCAAACACGGCATCGGGCATGACGGCGCTGGCGCAGCTTTCTGCGTCCTGGGTCCAGACTTCGCCGCCGGCAACGCGGATCGCGCGCGCGCCGTGAACACCGTCTTCGCCCATGCCGCTGAACACAATGGCATTGACCTGACGACCGTAGGCTTCAACAGCGTCGAGCATCACGTCATCAATGCACGGCGAATACGGCGGCGTCCAGGTTTTCTGCGACAGGACAATCTGTCCGGCCTCAATGAAACGCAAACGTTTTTCTGTCGGCGCCAGCAACAGTGCACCTGCTTCGATCAGGCCCGGCCGCGACAACACGGCAACGCGATAAAAACTGTTCGATTGCTCGAGGATTTTGCCGAGCACCGGCAGGAAATGCGCATCGATATGCTGGGCGAGCAGGAAACACACCGGCACCGGTTCGGTCAGCGCGGCAAAGAAACGCTTCAGTGCCGCCGGACCGCCCAGCGACGCGCCGAGTATCCACAAATCGCAAGGCAAGGCCGGCACCGCATCCTGGGCATTGTCTGCCGCTTGCTCACCGGTTTCGCCGCTTGCCAACTGCTCAAAGGCACCGCTGGCGGCAACACTTTCCAGCAATGGCGGTGCCAGCTCGGCGCTGTAGTCCGGCTGCACTTCGGCAGCACCGGCTGTGAGCATGTCCGGCGCCATTGCGTCTGTTTGCGCTGCGTCCGTTTGCGCTGCGTCTGTTTGTGCAGCTTCGGTTTGCGCGGATGCGATTGGCGCGCCAGCAAGTTGCGCGTCCGGCTCGACGCTGACTGCCGCGAGCGGCAAGGTTTCAAACTCGCCGTATTGTTCGATTTCAAAACTGCCGGCAAGACCCGAAGCGCCCGTGAGTGTTGCCTCATCAACGGCAGCACTTATGGCGGTGGCCATGTCGTCCAGTTCGCGGTCGGCGTGCAGCGTCAGGTCGGCCGCGAATTCGGTGTCCAGGGATGCCGGCGGCATGTCCGCGTCCGGCGCCCCCGGTCCGGCTTGCCAGGCCGCATCCATTTCCAGCGTCAACGATGACGGCGCCGACGCTGCCATGTCGATGTCTGCGACATCGACCAGCGGCAAGCTGTCATCCCGCATCGTTTCCGCTTGCGAAAGACTGGCCGCGACCGCAACCGTTTGCGCCGCGATATCCGCGTCAAATCCGGTTTCGAACGCTGCCTGCTGTTGCGGCAGCGGAAGATCCGCTGCTGCGGTTTCTGCAGCGTTGACGGACAGGATATTTTCGCCAAACGCTGCGTTGTCGTCGGTCGCCACGGCGGGCGGGCTTGCGAAATTTGCGTCCGCGTCCGTGTCAGCGGACGCGATGAACCCGCCTTCCGTTGCCGGCAACGCCACGCCGGAAACAGTTGCCGCGGGTCCGGCGTCCGCAGTCGCCGCATCACTGCCGGATGCGCTGTTGAACAACCAGTCATCGCCCGGCGCCGCATGCGCTTCATCGATATGCAGCAGGGCTTCCAGCTCTTCGATTTCTTCCAGCAGTGCCGGATCAAGCTGGTTCGGCGGTTCTTTGGCGAGCGCCGTTTCGACGCTGCGCGGAAAGGCAATGTGCAGGGTTTCGCCGCGCGTTTCGACAGCGCGCGACGGCGGCATCAAATCCGGTTCGCTGACCAGTTCCTGCATGCGCGTGATCAGGTTGCGGCACCAGTATTCGACATGCGGCTGGCGGTTGATGGCGGCGTGTTCGTTGAAAAACACCGGCACCGGCGAACCGTCCATCAACGCATCAATGGCATCGCTCCACGACGCATCATCAATGTCGAACAGCCAGACATCGATATCGCGCGCGGCGATGTGTTCCTCGTCGATGGCATCCGGTTGCAGGGCGTACACAATGTGTATGCCCTGTTCGGCCAGCAGCCGCGTCAGGCGATCACTGGCCGCGTCGCCGTTGCCGACCAGACCGATGCGCAGCGGTGCACTCATGCGCTGACTCCGGCGTGACGTTCAGCCAGCAATTGCTCCATGGTTTGCAGCAGCTCGACATCATTGAACGGTTTGCCGAGATAACGATTGACGCCGATTTCTTCGGCCCGTGTGCGGTGTTTGTCACCGGTACGCGAGGTGATCATGATGATCGGCACGGCTTTCAGGCGTTCGTCGTGGCGCATGATGCCGGCCAGTTCGAAGCCGTCCATGCGCGGCATTTCGATGTCCAGCAGCATGATGTCCGGCACCTGATCGTGCAGCAGGTTCACCGCATCGACACCGTCTTTGGCAGTGATGACGCGATAGTTCTGGCGCTCGAGCAAACGTGCGGTGACTTTGCGCACCGTGATCGAATCGTCGACCACCATGACCAGCGGTTGTTCGGCGATTTGCGCCGCCTGTTCCGCTTCGATGGCGAGTACGGCATCGGCACGACGCAGCAGCGCCGGCAGATCCAGAATCAGCACCACGCGACCGTCGCCGAGAATGGTGGCGCCGGACAGGCCGGAGATCACCGACAGCAGCGAGCCCACCGATTTCACGACGATTTCGCGCGAACCGAGCAGTTCGTCCACCTGCAGCGCCACCGGCTGTTCGGCACCGTGCAGCAGCAGCACCGGCACCGGTTTGAACACGCCTTCGAGACGCGCTTCGCGCTGGTGGTCGAGCAGCTTGCCGAGGTAACGCATGCGGTATTGCTGACCGGCGTAGTCGTACTTGATCGACTCGTCCTGATAGTAACTTTGCAGTTCGTAAGGACTGACGCGGACGATGCCTTCGATGTTGGTCAGCGGGATCGCATACACATCGTCGCCCACCTGCACCATCAGCGCCTGGTTGACCGACACCGTGAACGGCAGACGCACGGTGAAGCGCGTGCCCTGACCCTGTTCGGAGGCGATGTCGATGCGGCCACCGAGCGCCTTGATCTCGGACGCCACCACATCCATGCCGACACCGCGACCGGAGATCTGCGTCACCTGTTCGGCGGTCGAGAAACCGGCCTCCAGGATCAGCAGCATCAGTTCGTGATCGGTGAGTTGCGATTGTCCGGTAATGAGGCCGCGTTCGATGGCCTTGCGCTTGACGGCGTCGACATTGATGCCGGCGCCGTCATCGGCAACTTCGATGACCACTTCGTTGCCTTCGCGCATCAGGCGGATCTTGATCCGGCCGGTGGCCGGCTTGCCGGCGGTCTTGCGTTTTTCCGGCCGCTCGATGCCGTGGTCGATGGCGTTGCGCAGCATGTGTTCCAGCGGCGCGACCATGCGTTCGAGCACGGTGCGATCCATTTCGCCGTCGGCGACGATGGCGATTTCCACCGCCTTGCCGAGCTCTTCGCCGATCTGGCGCACCATGCGTTTCAGACGCGGCACCACTGACGAGAACGGCACCATGCGCGTGCGCATCAGGCCGTCCTGCAGTTCCGAATTGACGCGGCCCTGTTGCAGCAGCAGCGTTTCCGAATCGGCCGTGAGGTTGTCGAGCGCTTCTTTCAGGTTCAGCAAGTCGCCGGTGGATTCCGACAGCGAACGGGTCAGCTCCTGCTGACGCGTGTAGCGGTCCATTTCCAGCGGATCAAACTCTTCGTAATCCTGAGCCAGGGTTTCCAGGCGGTGGGCGATCTGGGCTTCGTTTTCGATTTCCAGACCGCGCAGCTGATCGCGCAGACGGGCAACGGTCTGCTCCATTTCGATCAGGTTGTGGCGCAACACCACCATCTGCTGTTCCAGACGGCTGCGGAAAATCGACGTCTCGCCGACCAGGTTGACGAGGTTTTCCAGCATGCCGGCGCCGACACGCACGTATTCGGCAGTCGCCGAACGCTGCGCTTCGCCGGCAGCGGACACGGCGGCGGCAATGTCGGAGCGCTGGAAGGGCACCAGTTTTTCGCCGCTGACTTTCGGCGCCGGTGCCGGAGCGGCGGCAACCGGGGCTGGCTCGCCGGCCGGCGTTTCGGCGAGCGGCAATTCGCCGGAAGTTTCGGCCGACTGCAGATACGGGTCCTGACCGGCCAGCGCCAGCTTGAGCCGGCGCCAGTAGGCACCGGGCCGGGTCTGGGTGCGCTTGTCCTGCACTTCCTTGACCAGATCGGCGATGCGGTCACGGCCTTCCTGGGCGACGCGCTGGAACACCGGCGACACCGCCAGACGGCCGTCATTGATGGCTTCAAACAGGTTTTCCAGCTCGTGCGACAAGTCGCCGATGCTGTTCAGATCCGACAGGCGCGCGCCGCCTTTCAGCGTGTGCAGCTGGCGCTGCAGCAGCGCGATCACCGAGCGGTCTTCAGGATTTTGCGCCCAGTTGCCGAGCGTCTCGTCGAGGCTGTCGAGAATGTCGTTGGCTTCCTCGAGGAAGACTTCGAGGATTTCCTCGGCGTCGGCGTCCAGCGCCACCGGTTTGGCGACGTCGCCGGCTTCGTAGATCGGCAGGGCCTGGCCCGGCAGCATGACCTCGGTTTCGGTCAGCGGCGCCGGTTCCGGCGCCGCGGCGACCGGGAATTCGACTGCCGGACGTGCCCACGAGGAATCCGCCGTCGCCACGAACGGCGCTTCCGCCGCTGCCGCTTCGACGGCTTCGCCTACCTCCTGAGCCAACTCAGCTTCAGCCAGCGACGGCTCGGCGAGATCGGCCCCGGAGAATTCGGGCCCGGACAGTTCCGGCTCGGCGTAGTCCAGCACCGGCGCTTCGGCTGCTGGCAGCTCGATGGCTTCGTCTTGCGGCTGCGCGAATTCCGGTTCGGCGAGCCCGGCGTCGGTGAATGACGGCTCGGACAATTCCGGCTCGGCATATTCCATGGCCGGCGCTTCCACCGGCGTCAGTTCGATGGCTTCGGCTTCCGGCAGCGCGAACGACGGCTCGGACAGTTCCGGCTCGGCATACTCCATTGCAGGTGTTTCGACCGGCACCAGTTCGATGGCTTCGCCTTCCGGCAGCGTGAACTCGGGTTCCGCGAACGATGGTTCAGCCAGTTCCGGCTCGGCGTAATCCGTTGCCGGTTCGTCCACCGGCGCCAGCTCGATGGCTTCGCCTTCCGGCAGCGCGAACGCCGGCTCGGCGAACTCTTGCTCGGCGAAAGCCGGCTCGGTGAACGACGGCGCTGTAAATGACGGCTCGGACAGTTCCGGCGCTGCATATTCCAGCACCGGCGCTTCCGTTGCTGCCGGTTCGGCGAGATCCGCCGCCGGCGTGACGGCCTCGCTGACGCCCGGCTGCCAGGCCAGCAGTTCGGCCAGCACGCTGGTCGGTGTGGTGACGTTCTGGTCGGCGGCAATGCGGTCCAGCAGATCGAGCAGATGGTCCTGGCCGCGCTGGCCAAGCAGGAACAGCCGGGTATCGGGCTGGCCTTCGGCACGCAGGTAGAGCGCGGTCAGTGCCCGCGACAGATCGGCAATCGGTCCGACCCGGGCGGTGTCGGCGGCCTCGGCCAGCGTGGACAGCGTGTCGGCGAGGCTGGCCGGCGGCAGCGTATCGGCCGGATCGGCCTGCCAGGCACGCAGACCCAGATCGGCTTCCGAGAGCAGATCCATGGCCTCGTTGAGGAACAGCGCCACCACTTCCGGATCGCGCTGTTCGCTGCGGGTTTCCACGGCCGGCAGGGCATCGTGCAGGGTTTCGGCACGCTGCTGGAGCGCGGCCAATGCGTCGGCATCCGGCGTGCCACCGGCCTCCAGCGCCTGGACGGCAGTGCGCATGTCGCGCAGCGTGTCGGCAAGCAGGGCCAGGGTCGCGGCATCAACCTGGGCGTCGCGGTTCTGCAGTTCGCGGACGTGTTTTTCCAGCGGCAGCATCAGGTCGGCGATGGGCGCGATGGCGGCCATGCGGGCACTGCCTTTCAGCGTGTGCAGGGCACGGATCAGCTCGTCACTGACCTTGGGCGAGAACGGCGACAGCGCGACGTCGGTCAGGTAGCGCTCGATGGCGTCGAGATGGCTGCCCGCCTCGCCGGCGAAGATCTCGCGCACGGCAAAATCACTGTCCTCGCTGTCGCTGGCGGCAAACCCGGCGGCGCGGACCGGCGATTCCGGCGGCGCGGCTTCGCTGCTCGCCTCGCTTTCCGGCAGCCAGTCGGCCAGCGTTTCGGCTTCATCGACCAGCGGCAGCTCGGCCAGAGCCTCGGCGCCGGCCGCCGCCAGTTCAGCATCGGCGAACGGTTCGGCAGCAAATTCGGTGTCGCCGCCCAGCGCCGTTTCCGGCGTCAGCAACGGCGTTTCGGCGACCGCTTCGTCCAGCGTCGGCAGCGTCGCCGACAGGCCGGCTTCCCTGTCCGGCAGGGCGTCGGCGAGCGCATCTTCGGCGACAAACTGCCAGTCGCCAGTGGCGGCGTCTGCGGCCAATGGTTCAGTAACGGGCGCCAGCGTGACCAGCTCTGCGCCAGTGTCCGGCTGGAACGTCATCTCCGCCGCGGCTTCCGCGAGCGGCGCGAACTCCAGCGCCGGCTCCGGCGACAGCTCAAATGCGTCCGGCGCGGTCAGGTCGGCGTTTGCCGCGACGGTCTCGCTTGTCCAGCCCATGCCCGGCGCCATGTCGGCGCCGGCGGTTTCGCTGGCGCCTGTATCAATGGCAGCGGTTTCGGTGGCCGGGGTTTCGGCGATCGGACGCTCGAAGGTACCGGTTTCAGCAAGCGGAATTTCGGCGACGGCAAATTCAGCAGGCGGCGCTTCTTCACCAGCAAGCCCGGCAGCAGCTTCGGCAGCAAAGCTTTCGCCGGCCGTGGTCGCCGCGCCGGTGTCGGCGCTGGCAACTGTTGCGGCCAGTTCGACGGCTGCCGGCGCGCTGGGCGCCGGTTCGACGGCGCGCGTCGACGGCGCAAAGCTGTCTGGGATCTCGCCACGGCCCAGCGCTTCGGCGCGGGCCATCAGCGGTTCCGGGGCAATGGCCGGCTCGGTGCCGCGGGCGAAGGCTTCGCGCAGCGCCGGCACCACGGTTTCCGCCGCTTCCTTGACCAGCAACTGGTGCTCACGCATCAGCGGCACGCTGGCATCGAGCACGCGATTGAGCATGCTCTCGACGGCCCAGGCCATTTCGCCGAGGCGTTTGGCGCCGACCAGACGGCCGGAACCTTTCAGGGTGTGGAAGGCGCGGCGGATAGTGATCAGCGCTTCGCGATCTTCAGGGTTGTCCAGCCAGCCGGGCATCAGATCATTGATGGTGGCCAGCTGTTCGCCGGCCTCTTCGATGAAGATGTCGATGACTTCCTGATCGATGAGATCGTCGTCGGTATGGCCGTCAACCACCGGCAGCGGAATGGCCGGCGCGCTGGCCACCGGCGCCGCAACCGGCTCAGCCGGCGCTTCAGCAGCAGGCGTCTGGGCGAGCGGTGCACTGGCCAGATCGTGGGCGAGCACGGCGGCCGCGTCGTTGGCCGCGGTCAGCACCGACTCCAGGCCCTGGCCGCCGGCGTCCTGCAGGGATTCGAGGAAATATTCGACCGAGGTCAGCACGTCAGCGAGCGCATCGAGCGCCGCGGCATCCGGCACACCCTGCGCCGAAACCACACGCTGGCTCAGGTAACGCTGGCAGAGGCCGACCAGCTCCGCCGCTTCCGGCAGGCCGATGATCTGCAGGCCGCCCTGCACTTCGGTGAGCTGGTTGGGCACGCCGTCCAGCAGCCGGTGATCCCAGCTGTTGGCCATGAAATCGATAATGCTGTCCTTGCACTTCTGCAGGTTGCTGCGGCACTCGGCCAGCAGCGTGGTGCGCGCGTCGTCGTATTGGGCATTGGCCGCAATCGCTTCTTCGCTTTGCGGCTCGGCGCTCTGCTGGGCATCGATCTCTTCGGCGGCAAGCGCGGCCGCGTTCTGGGCAATGCTCGACAGGTTGGCTTCGACAAACAGCAGCGCGCCGGCAATGTCCATGACGTGGGCATCGGACGGCGCTTCACCGGAATCGGCCAGCCGCTGCAGCGCATGCACCTGCTGGCGGATTGCATCGCGCGGCACGCCGAGGCCGAGCAGGCCGAGCGTGTCGGCGATCTGGCGCAGCGTCGGCATCAGGTTGAGCAGATCCTGCGGCTGACGCGTCTTGCTGCGCACATACAGATCCAGACCGTCTTTGACACCGGCCAGATCTTCCTGCAGTGCGGCCAATACAGTGCGCATCGCCTGCGCATCGGTGCCGACCATGCGCCGGCGTTCGGCTTCGATTTCATCGGCCGACGGCAGCGCATCTTTCAGGTAATACGCCTGCTGCAATTCCCGGACGCGCGGCGATTCGCGCGTCGAGCAGGCAATGTAATAGAGCAGGTTCTTCAGCAGTTCGGTCGGTGCATCTTCGTCGAGCACTTCGCGACCGGCATCACCGATGTGTTTGAGAAATTTGTCGAGCTGGCCAAGCAGCGCGTGCACCGAGGCATTGCGGTACACCTCGCCTTCGGCGATCACTTCGGCAAAACCGCAGGCCACCCACCACAGCTGCGCCTGATGCGTGCCGCTGGCCCACATCTCCATGCGCTCCAGCACTTTCTGCACGCGCAGCAGACTTTCCGCCAGCTCCTGCTGGCGCAATACGCCGAGCAGACCACGCTGATAATGATTGCGGAGTTTTTTCGCCGCGTCTTTCCATTCGTCGTCGCTGCGCGGCGCATCCGCCGGCAAGGCGCGTTGCGGTGCTTTCACGCCGACCAGATTGGGCGTGAAGATGGCACTTTCGCTGAGCAGGGTTTCGCCGCGCGATGCACGCAGATCATTGAGCAATGGCAGCAACACCACCGGCAGATCGCGTTGACCGGCCTGCACGCGCTCCAGATAGGTCGGCAACTGCAGGATCGCACCCATGAGAATTTCCATGGCGCGCGGCGGCAGCTTGACCTTGCCGTTGGCAATGGCATCGGCGAGCGCCTCCATTTCCTCGGCGAACAGCGCGGCGCCATAAAACTCGAGCATCTGCAGCGTGCCGCGCACCTGATGCAGGCAGCTGACACAAAAGCCTATCTGGGTGCTGTCGTCGGCATTCTCGGCATAGGCTTCAAGCGCCTGACGCGCCTGATCCAGGGTCTTGTTGACTTCTTCGCGCACCCATTTCAGGGCGAGCTGATCATAGTTATCGGCCATGCCTACTCCGCTACGCGGCTTCAACCGCGATGGCTGTACGCCAGACAATGTTTGTTTTGCAGCCGCGTCAACAGCGGATGCTGCCAGCGCAACACTTCACCGGGCGCCAGCACCAGCAGGCCGCCGGGTCGCAGGTGTTCGCTGAACTGGTCCAGCAATTCGCGACGGCGTGCGTTCTGGAAATAAATGAGCAGGTTCTGGCAGAAAATGATGTCGAACTGCTGGCGCGGATAGGTGCGCGGCTCGTTGACATTTCCCTGGACAAAACAGGCCCGCTGACGCAACGCCGGTATTACCTGAAAATAATCGTCACCACAGGGCTGGAAATATTTTTCCCGCTGCGTATCGGACACGCCGATCAAACGCCGCTGGTGATAAATCCCGTCCCGGGCACACGACAGCGCGGGGTAACTGATGTCGGTGCCGGTCACGCCGAAATAAAACGCGCCGACTTCGTCCTGCAGTTCCTGCAGCGCCAGCACCAGACTGTAGGTTTCTTCTCCGGTGGCACAGCCCACACTCCAGACCTGCAGCGACGCGCGGGCATCGGTGACGGCGGCAATGCGCTGGCGCACAAACTGGCGCACCAGATCGAACGATTCCGGATGACGGAAAAACCGCGTTTCATGCACGGTCAGCAAATCAACGAGGCAGGTCCACTCGAACGCGGCCTGGGCGCCATCACGCAGATAAACGAAATAGGCGTTGTAATCGTTGATGCCGAGTTCGCGCATGCGCACGCCCAGCGCCAGTTGCAGAAACGCCTGACGGTGCGCCGGCAGATACATGCCGGTGCGCACCTCGATCAGCTTCTGCCAACGGGCAAATTCCGCCGGCTCCATCGCCGGCGTGTCCTGGCGTACCACGGCTTCGCCCATGCGGACGCTCGCTAGTGACGGTTACGACGGCAGTTTGAAACCGGCCACGGACGCTTTCAGTTCGTCGGCCAGATCCGAGAGCTTGCCGATCGACTGCGCCGTTGCCTGCGTGCCCTGCAGCGTCTGGTTGGTGATCTCCTGAATGACATGCATCGTGTTCGACACATGGCCGGCCGACGCGGCCTGTTGGCGCGCGGCGTTGGAAATGGTCTGAATCAGTTCCGACAAGTCGGTGGACACGCTTTCGATTTCTTCCAGTGCGACACCGGCGTCCTGCGCCAGCTTCGCCCCGCGCACCACTTCCGAGGTCGACGATTCCATCGAGATCACCGCCTCGTTGGTATCGGTCTGAATGGTTTTCACCAGTGCCTCGATTCGCTTGGTGGCGTTCGAGGAACGTTCCGCCAGTCGCTGCACTTCGTCGGCCACGACCGCGAAGCCGCGACCCGATTCACCGGCCATCGCCGCCTGAATCGCCGCGTTCAGCGCCAGAATGTTGGTCTGGTCGGCGATGTCGTTAATCAGCGACACGATGTCACCGATTTCCTGTGACGATTCACCCAGTCGCTTGATCCGTTTCGAGGTTTCCTGGATCTGCTCACGGATGGTGTCCATGCCGCGAATGGTGTTGCGCACGACCTCGGCGCCGTTCTTGGCGATTTGCACGGATTTTTCCGCCACGTTCGCTGATTCGGCCGCGTTGTGCGACACCTGCTCAATCGACACCGCCATTTCGTTAATCGCCGCCGACGCACCGGTGATTTCCTGCGCCTGGTTGCGCGAGGCCTGGGCCAGTGCGGTTGCCACCTGACGGGTTTCATCGGTAGCGGCCGACACCTGCGCCACGGCGCCCTGAATGGTGCCGACCAGATTGCGCAGCTGGTCGATGGTGAAGTTCATCGAGTCGGCGATGGCGCCGGTGAAGTCTTCGGTCACAGTTGCGTTGACGGTCAGGTCACCGTCAGCGAGATCGCCCATTTCTTCCAGCAATCGCATAATCGCCTGCTGGTTACGTTCGTTCTGTTCACGCTCCAGCTCGCGCTGTTCTTCGGCGGCGCGCAAGTTTTGTTTTTCGGTGCGGCGCTGGGCGAAGTAGAGCATCAGCAGCGAGATGATGAAGATGACACCGGCGACCAGTGACACCAGCGGGTTGCCATCGATGCGCGCGCGACGCGAGTCACGGATGGCGTCGGCGAGTTCGTCGGTCAGGGTCAGCAGCTGTTCGGTTTGCGCGAACACCTGGTTCGATGCGGTGTGCACCTTGAACAGCGAGGCCGTCGATTTGATCACGTAGTCGACGTTTTCTTTCACGCCGCTGAACAGTGTGGAAATTTCCTGCAGCGACTGGCGGGCTTCACGGTTGGTGACCTGACGGATATCCATCACCGCATTGCCGTCGAGCATGCCGTTCAGGGTCTGGCCGAAGATCTCCACGTCGTGACCGAAGTTTTCCGCCGCCAGCGGCGCGTCGTCACCACCGGCCAGCACTTTCTGGATGGAACGCACGATACGTTCGGCGTACCAGATCTGCGCGGTTGCGCGCTGCACCTGATCAGCCGGTGCATTCGATTCCACCAGGATGTCGCCGACTTTTTCATATTCGAACTGCAACTGCGGGACGTTTTGCTGCAGATCCTGCGCCACGCCATGCAGGTCGATGACCGTGTCCTTGGCGCCCAGAATGGTCTGGGTGTTGGCCTTCACCTCATTCCATTTTTCCTGGGTGGGCGTCAGTTTGGCCGCCAGCGCGGCAGACGGCGCCGGCAGGCTGGTTTTTTCTTCACCGCGGGCGATGGTGTTGAACAGGCCCTCGAAGCGATCCTGCACTTCCTGCAGCGAGGTAAACGCCGACTCGTTGCCGCGCGCCGCTTCGGTGGCGTTTTTCGCCAGCTGCTGCGACAACACGCGCAATTCGTCGGCCCGCGAGGCGCGATCGTCCTCGAAACCCTGTTGCAGGCCCCCCCACACCAGATTGCCGATGGCAACCAGGGCCGACAGTGCCAGTAACCACAGCAATGCACCCGTGCTGCTGCGCGGGCCTTCGACATTGCTGGGAGCTTTCAATGGCGCATTCATATTGTTTGTCCCGACGGCTTGTTAATGTTTTGGGTTATGCGCTGCGCCTCACAGCGCAACCTGTCTGAAACTCGGATGACGGGCCAGCGAATGCGGCGAAAACACCGGCCAGATCTGTTCTTCACGGCTGAACGCGCCGAGCACGAAAGGCCGCACGCTTTCCTCGACGGCAAAACCTTCGTCGAGCTGTTGCTGGGCGTCGAAATGTTGCAGGCCGAGCACGTCATCGACGATGACGCCGACGTAGTGACCGTCCTGGTTGATCACCAGCACGCGCTGGCGCTTGCTGAAACTGCTGCGCCGGCCCAGAAAACCCTGCAGGTCGGCGACCGGCACCAATGTGCCGCGCAGATTGGCGACGCCGCGCAGCCAGGCGCGCGCGCCCGGCACCTTGGTCAGGGCCGGCAGGGGCATGATTTCCGCCACCTCGGTCAGCGGCGCGACGTAAGTCAGGCCGTTGAGCACGAACGCCACGCCGCTCCAGTAATGGCCACCGTCGTCCTGACTGGCGCCGGCATGGGCGCCGGCGCGGGCACGCGCCTCGATATCCGCCAGCAGGCGGTACGGGTCGCCGATCAGATCGGAGGCAAACTCGCTCATCAGGCTTGTCCGAGCAGGTTCTTGACGGTGCTGATCAGGGCTTTTTCGGTCAGCGGCTTGGTCAGGTAGTCCTTGGCGCCCTGTTTCAGGCCCCACAGGCGGTCAGTGGCCTGATCCTTGGTGGTGACAATGATGATGGGGATGTGCGCGGTGGTCGGGTCCTTGGACAGCTGACGGGTGGCCTGGAAGCCGTTCAGCTCCGGCATCACCACATCCATCAGCACCAGATCCGGCTTGTTGAGCCGGGCCATCTGCACGCCGATGGCGCCGTTTTCGGCCGAGATGACGCTGAAGCCGTTTTTCTCCAGCATTTCGCGCATCAGGTGGGTTTCGGTCGGCGAATCATCGACGATCAGGATCTGTGCCATGCCTTAATCCCCTATGTCTGCATCGCCGCACCTGCGGCCCGCAGAATGTTGTTGCTTGATAATGTGTGCTTGATGACGGCTTGCGGACACTGACCGCGCTCAACCGGCCGCCGCGGCCCGGTCGACGACATGGCGCTGGATGGCGCCGAGCAGTTCGTCGCGGCTGAACGGCTTGGTCAGGTACTGGTCGGAACCGACGATGCGCCCCTTGGCCTTGTCGAACAGGCCGTCCTTCGAGGACAGCATGATCACCGGCGTGTCCTTGAAGGTGCGGTTGCGCTTGATCAGCGAACAGGTCTGATAACCGTCCAGACGCGGCATCATGATGTCCACGAAGATGATGTCCGGCTTGTGGTCGGCGATTTTCGACAACGCATCAAAGCCGTCGACGGCGGTGATGACCTCACAGCCGACTTTCTTCAGCAAGGTTTCCGCGGTTCGGCGGATGGTCTTGCTGTCGTCAATGATCATGGCCTTCAGGCCGGAGAAATCCACTTCCATTGCCGCCTCGCTCTGAACGGGAAGGGTCCACCCGTGGGCGCGGGTCGCACCGGCGACCCAATAGCCGGTTTTTATCACAGGCCTGCGACAGTGCAAAGCCGGTTTTTGGTCCGGGGTGAAACACTTAGCGCAAATACCTCAGGATATGGCTGAAATGTTGCCGACGCTGGTCCGGCCGCCGTCAGCGCCGCGACCGGGCATTGAAAAACGCTGGACTGCTACCATCTCTGCCCCACCTTTCCGCCCGGAAACTGCCCGCATGCCGCTGCGCATTGGCGTGGTGATGGACCCCATCGCCCGCATCAAGCCTTACAAGGACACCACCTTCGCCATGATGCTCGCCGCACAGGCGGCCGGCCACGAACTGATTTATCTCGAACAGGCCGATCTTTATCTGCGCGACGGCATCGTCCACGGTCGCGGTCGTCCGGTGACGGTTCGCGATCAGGATCGCGACTGGTTCAGTCTAGGCGATGCCAGCGATGCGCCACTGACCGCGCTCGATGCCCTGCTGATGCGCAAAGACCCGCCGTTCGACATGGAATATGTCTACTGCACCTACCTGCTCGAACGCGCCCAGGCCGACGGCCTGAACGTGTTCAACGATCCACGCAGCATCCGCGACGCCAACGAAAAACTGTTCACTGCCTGGTTCCCGGAGGTCTGTCCGTCGACGCTGGTGACCCGCGACGCCGGCCGGCTGCGCGCCTTTCTCGCCGAACACGGCCGCATCGTGCTCAAGCCGCTGGACGGCATGGGCGGCGCGTCGATTTTCCGCGTCGATCAGGGCGACATGAACACTGGCGTCATCATCGAAACGCTGACCGATCACGGCCGCCGCTTTGCCATGGCCCAGCGCTATCTGCCGCAGATCGCGGAAGGCGACAAACGCGTGCTGGTGATCGACGGTGAAGTGGTGTCGCACTGCCTGGCGCGCATTCCTGCCGCCGGTGAAGCACGCGGCAATCTCGCCGCTGGTGGTCGCGGCGTGGTGCAGCCGATCTCGGCCAGTGATCGCGCCATTGCTGAACGCGTGGCGCCGGAGCTGGTGAAACGCGGTCTGCTGTTCGTGGGCCTGGACATCATTGGCGACAAGCTGACGGAAATTAATGTCACCAGCCCAACCTGTTTGCGTGAAATCAGTCGCGAAACCGGACAGGATCTGGCCGGACAATTCATGCGCGTGGTGGAAAAGTACTGCGCAGATCGGTAACACTAGACGGGTCGCAGCATTTTCCCTGTTGCGACCCGCGTTGATTGACGGTTGTTGAACGGATTTCGCTGCCTCCATTTGCCCATTGTTCGCCTGTCGTGACGGGAACACTCGCTTCGGCGTTCTGATTCATTCCAAAGGTTGCACACATGACCCAACGTAACGCGCTGCTGCGCATTGGCGTCTTTTATGACGGCAATTACTTCCACCACGTCAGCAATTACTACGCCTATCACCATGCCCGCCGCTCGCGCATCAGCATCGACGGCCTGCACGAATTCATCCGCCACAAGGTCGCGGAATGCGAAAACGCTGACACCAAGTATTGCCAGATTGTTGACGCGCATTATTTCCGTGGCCGCCTGCGTGCCCAGGAAGCGGAAATGCGTGATCTGCTGCGCAAGGAGCGCGCGTTTGACGACATCCTGATGCGTCAGGGCGTCACCACGCACTACCTGCCGCAAGGCGAAAACGGCGAAAAAGGCATCGATGTCTGGCTGGCGCTGGAAGCCTACGAACTGGCCATCTACAAACGTTTTGATGTCATCGTGCTGCTGACCAGCGACGGTGATTTCCTGCCGCTGGTGCGCAAACTGAACACCCTTGGTGCGCGCGTCATGGTGCTGGGCTGGGATTTCAACATCACCGATCAGAACGGCAACGAACGCGTCACCCGCACCGCGCAAGTGCTGCTCGATGAAGTCAGCTATCCGGTACTCATGCACCAGGTGATCGATGATCGTTCGCTGCGCAACGACACCATCATCAACAACATGTTCATGCCGGCGCGCAGTCTCGAACCGCGCGAACCGCGCACCATCACCTCGGGTTATCCAGGCCTGTCGAGCAGCCCGAATCCGGCCTACGTGAAAAAAGATCGCGATGCCGACACCACGCCGTCCGGCGCCGTCAGCACCGGCGAGAAACAGGCCGGTTTCATCCAGGCGATCAAGGACGGTTACGGCTTCATCACGCCCGACAACGGCGGCGCCAACCTGTTCTTCTTCCACGGCGAAGTCGATGGTGATTTCAACGAACTCGACGAAGGTGATCGCGTCGAATTCGAAGTCGGCAGCAATGCCCGCGGCGCCTGCGCCGTGCGCGTGCACCGCGTCGGCGGCACCAGCGCCTACGAGGGTTTGCCGGTCGACGACGATGAAGAAGAGTTCGAAGACGAGGACGCCAGCTACAACAGCTGAGTCCGGACCGGAAAGAACCCGCTGCGGCGGGTTTTTTCTTGCCCGCCCGGGCCGCCTGATCCATCGCAAGCACGCCGGGTACAAACCCGCCGATACTGTCGCGGACACCTCCGGGAGCCGATGCCATGCCTGTCCGTTTGCTACCTACAGCTTTGCCGTGGCGTGCGTTGTTGCGGGGAACACTGGTAGGGGGCGCACTGTTGCTGGCCGCCTGCACGCCGGCGCCGCATACCGAGCAGGCGCGGCTGCTGCATTTCGGCACGGTCGTGGACATTACCGTGCGCGATGCCGACGCCGCGCGCGCCCGCGCTGCCATTGCCGCTGCCGATCAGCGGCTCGGCGACTGGCACCGGCGCTGGCACGCCTGGCAGCCGAGCGAGCTGACTGCGCTGAATGCCTGCCTGCAGACCGGCGCGTCCTGCACGGTGGCCGCGGATCTGGCGCAGTTGCTGCACGCCAGCCAGCAGCTGGCGGCGGAGAGTGATGATCTGTTCAATCCGGCGATGGGCAAGCGCATTGCCGACTGGGGTTTCCTGCGCGACAACATGAACGCGCCGATGGCGCCGCCGGCCGGCATTGATCCGGCGACGCTGCCGCGCCTGTCGCAGCTGCTCTGGGTCGATGCCACGCATGTGCGCAGCACGCATCCGCAACTGGCGCTGGATCTGGGCGGCATCGCCAAGGGCTGGGCGCTGAACGAACTGGTAAAGGACTTTCGCGCCCGCGGCATAAGCTCGGCGCTGATCAATCTCGGCGGCGATGTCGCCGCCATCGGCGATGCCGGCGGCCGGCCCTGGCGCATCGGCATCGAGAACCATCAGGGCGGCGAGGCGCTGGCGGTGCTCAGCCTGCGCGACGGCCAGATGGCCTTCAGCTCCGGCGACTACGCCCGCCGGCGCGTGCCGGAAGCGGCCGCAGCAGCAACGGCCCCGCCGACCGCAACTCCGGGCGCTGCACCGGTCCCCGCCGGCTCCGCATCCGGTAGCGCCGCCCCGGCGGCCGGCAAGCCGGTGCACCACATCATCGATCCGCGCACCGGCGCGCCGGCCACCGGCCATCATCTGGTGACGCTGGTCGGCAGCGATGGCCTGCGCCTGCAGGCGGCAACCAAGGCACTGCTGATCGCCGGCGACGACTGGCAACGCTATGCCGGCAAGCTCGGCACCACCGCGGCTTTCGTGGTCGACCGCGACAACCTGCGCTGGGCGTCACGGGCGCTGGAATCGCAGCTTGAGCCGGCCGGCACCGCTTCGTCACAATGGCGGCCGGTCGATTTGCCCTGAAGCCTGACGTGTCCGACAGCCTCGCCTCCGCTGCTCCCCCCCTGAACCTGTCCGCCGCACCGGCGCCGGGTGCCGGGGATCGCATGTCGTTTGCCGTGTTTCTGGCCGGCGCCGTCCATGCCCTGGTGCTGTTCGGCATCGGCTTTGTGGCGCCGCTGATCCAGCCGCCTAAACTGCCGGTGACGCTGGATGTCGTGCTCGCCCAGCAGTACAGCGACAAGGCGCCGGACAAGCCGGATTTCCTCGCCCAGGCCAACCAGCAAGGCGGCGGCGACAAGGCACGGGCGACGCCGCTGCGCACGCCCGAACAGGCCGAAATGCCGGCGCCGCAGGTGCAGGAGGTGATGCAGCCGGCGCAGGGCGGCCAGCCGCAGACCGCGCGCGATGAGCTGCTGGTCAGCCAGCGCGGCGAGCGTGCCGTGCCGCAACAGACCGCACAAACCGAGCGTCAGGCCGCCGAGACGCCGGCACAGACCGATTCACTGGCGACGCGCGCCCTGCAGATCGCCTCGCTGTCAGCCGAGCTGGCGGCGCAGCGCGAGATGGAAGCGCGTTCACCGCGCACCCGGCTGGTGTCGCCGAGCACCGCCGAGACCCGCGATGCCGCCTATCTGAACGCCTGGCGGCGCAAGGTGGAGCGCATCGGCAACCTCAACTACCCTGATGAAGCCAAGCGTCAAAAGTTGTTCGGCGAACTGGTGCTGCGGGTTGATGTCCGAGCTGACGGCACCATTAACGAGATCCGTGTCCTGCAGTCGTCTGGTCAGAAGTTGCTCGACGATGCTGCTGTCCGCATTGTCCGTCTCGCCGCACCGTTTGCACCTTTTCCGGCCGAGATGCGTAAAGAGACCGACGTCCTGCAGATCGTCAGGTTGTGGCGCTTCGAGCCCGAGGGCGGGTTCTTCGCGCAGTAAACGAGGACCGGTCATCATGAGCAAAAAAAAGACGCAATCCCCTGCTGCTTCGTTCGCCCGGCATTTCCTCATCGCCATGCCGTCCCTTGAGGACGACAACTTTGCCGGCACCGTCACCTATATCTGCGAGCACAACGACAACGGTGCCATGGGCATCATCATCAACCGGCCCCAGGGCCTGACCCTGCGCGAGCTCTACGATCAGCTGGATCTGCCCACCGGCATCATCGACGCCGCCCAGCCGGTACTGGCCGGCGGGCCGGTGTCCGAGGAGCGCGGCTTCGTCGTGCACCGCAGCGGCAAACCCTGGGGCAGCACCTGGAAAGTCAGCGACGACGTCAGCCTGACCTCGTCCCAGGACGTGCTGCAGGCAATGTCGCGCGGCGAAGGTCCGCGCGATGCCTTCATCGTGCTCGGCTATGCCGGCTGGGGTCCGGGCCAGCTGGAAGAAGAGATCGGCGCCAACAGCTGGCTGCTGGTCGAAGCCGATGCCGACATCATCTTTGACACCCCGGTCGATCAGCGCTGGGCGGCCGCCACCCGGCTGCTTGGCTTCGACCCGGCCAAGCTGTCCGGCCAGGCCGGTCACGCCTGAGCGCGCCGGCCCGCGACGCCAGCTTTCCCTGCGGCGCCGGCTGCCGGCCGGCGCCGCAGGGCTTACAATCCCGCCCCGCTTTCCTCCACCGGTTGCCTGTCACCGTGAGCAAATCCCTGCCTGCCGACCCGAAACGGGTCATGGCCTTTGACTGGGGCAGCAAGCGCATTGGCGTTGCCGTCGGCCAGCCGCTGACCGGCACTGCCGAAGCGCTGGCGCCAATCGTCGCCCGCGACGGCCAGCCGGACTGGGACCAGCTCGGCAAGCGCCTGCAGGAATGGCAGCCGGAGCTGCTGCTGGTCGGCATTCCGCTGGACATGGACGGCGGCGAGCTGTCGGTGACGCCGCTGGCGCGCAAGTTCATGAACCGGCTGCAGGGGCGATTCGGCCTGCCGGTGCTCGGCATCGACGAGCGCCTGAGCACCAAGGAGGCGCGCCAGCAGCTGTTCGACTACGGCGGCTACCGCAAACTCGGCGAACACTCCATCGACAGCCTCGCCGCCGAACTGCTGCTGCAGCAGTGGTTCAACGAGCGTCAGCCGCCAGCCGGCGGCTGAGTTTTCCTTTACCCGCAGGCCCGCCGTGACCCGACCCTTTCTTGCCGACACCGCCGCCCGCGCGGTCGAACCCCTCGCCGACGGCCGCCAGCTCTGGCGCCTTGAGCAGCCGGATCTGGCCGCCGACTGGCAGCCCGGCCTGCGCCTGCAGGCCGGCGATCAGCTGCTGCCGGTGCTGCGCGGCGACGCCCGGCAACTGCTGGTGGTCGCCAGTGCGCCGCCGACCGGCCCCTTGCTGCTGGCCGGCACGGCGCTGACCGTGCCGGACGCCGGCCCGCTGCTGTTCTGTTCTCAAGACGACGGCCTGTTCGCGGTGCTGGCCTGGCTGTTCCGGCACCGTCGCCAGCACCCGGCCGGCGAACTGGCCGTGATCGCCAGCTTCAGCGGCCGGCTGCCGTTCCGGCCGCAGCCCTCGGTATTCCTGACCCCGCAACTGCCGGCCCACGTCACCGCCGCGCTGCCGCTGCTCGACGACTGGCAAATCCCCAGCCGGCTCTGTCATCCCGACGGCCTGCCCGGCTGTCACGACGGCGAAGCCGCCGATCTGTTCCCGCTGCTGGCCCATCCGCAAACCCGGCGATTGATCATTCCGGCCTGAAACGGCCGCTGCTGAGCAGCTACCGGCATATTGCTGATGGCCAACTGGTCATAAAATGTACAGGCACATCCCGTCACGGAACGGAGAATGCTCATGCCTGCCGTCACCACCAGCACCGACGTCGCTGCCTACAGCCGCGTCGACAAACTGAACGGCGCGCCCGCCCCGGCCCGGACTGAATCCAGCCGCAACCCGGCCAGCAGCGCCGCGCCCGCACCCGCTGCCCGCGCCGACAGCGTGCAGATCTCGGCCGAGGGCCGCGCCAAGCTGGAAGCGGAAACCCGCGCCCAGGCGCCTGAGGAGGGCGGCACGGCCCGTCGCGCCGCAGCCGAAGCCCGCCGCGAGGCGCGTCAGGCCGACGCAGACGCCGCCGAGTCGCGCGCCGATAACGCCGCCGCCCGCACCCGGCGCAGCGAAAGCTGACCGGCCGCGTCGCCGGAACCGCCGTCATGCCGGCCAGCATCTCCGCCACCCAGTCCAGCGCCTTCTCCGGCCTGCAACAGCGTCAGGCCGAGCAGACCGCGCTGCGGCTGGCGGCGCGCGCCGAAGCACTGGAACGCGCGGCCGGCGAAGCCCGTGCCGAAGCGGCGCAGGCCAACCGGCGCGCCAACCAGCTGCAACAGGCGGCCGGTGACGCGCGTGGCGAAGCCGAAACCGCCCGCAGCACCGCCAGCAGCATCGACACCTATTCGCGTCTGGGCGAAGAGCAACCGGCGCTGGTCCAGCGCGCACTCGATGAAGCCGCCGCCCCGGACACGGCCGAACCGGCGCCTGCCGCTGCCGCCAGCAGCGCGGCGAGCCCGGTCAGCTCCAGCACCGCCGTGACCATCACCGCCACGCCGACCAACAGCGTGCTGCTCAGCGCCTACACACGCACCGCCAGTACAGCCGCCGGCAGCTCCAGCACTCTCGGCCAGAGCGTCGATATCCGCAGCTGAGCACCGGCAAAGCGGCACGGCGACCGCGCGCGCTGCTCCCCCGACACAACTGCTTACGCTCTGCCGCGCGAGCTCCATCCGGGCATACAAACTTTTCCTGCTGCCTTCGCGTCAGATCGTCCACAGCCACCACAACCGGCGGCAATTCCATAAACAGTCCGGCATCCAGACAGGCCTCTGGCGCTGTCGAGGGCGTTTGCTTGCCTGAAAAAAGCGGACACGCCGACAACAAAAACGGGGAGGCACCATGCATCACAGCAACAGCGGCATACGCGACACCGCCGGTCAGGACGAAGTGCTGGCACCGCGCGGCAGCGGCAAGCGCAAGCGTCTGCTGATCGCCAGCGCCATCGGTCTGGCGCTGGCCGCGACACTGGTTTATCCGGCCTACGAACGCTGGTCAGCGGCAGAAATATCGACACCACTGGCGCGCCTGCGCCTCGGCACCGCCAGCACCGGTTTGTTTGAGCGGGACGCCGCCGTGCAGGGAAAAATCGTCGCCGCCAATTCACCGACCCTGTACAGCAACACGCCCGGTCTCATCACCCTGCATGTGCGCGCCGGCGACGCCGTAAAAATTGGCGACACGCTCGCCGAGATCGACAGCCCGGAACTGAAAAACGAACTGGCGCGCGAAGCCGCGACACTGCAGAGCATGGAAAACGAAGCCGGCCGCGCCCGCATCGACGGCAAACAGAAAGTCTTTGAAGCGCAACGTCAGGTGGATATCGCCGCCGTCGCACTGACCGCCGCCGAACGGGAAAAACGGCGCGCCGATGACGAGCGCACGCAACTGGCGCTGAGCAAGATCGAAAGGGAAAAGATCACCGACGAACTGGAAAAAGCCCGCATCACCCACGCCAACGCCGAACGTCAGGTGGCTCTCGCGGAAGAAAATCAGAACTACGAGATTCGCACCAAGGAAAACCTGGTCACGCGCCAGCGTCTGGTGGTGGAAAACCTGCAACGCCGTGTCGATGCCCTGACCCTGCGTTCGCCGGTCAACGGCATGGTCGGTTCCATTCCTGTGCCACAAAAATCAGCGATCACGCCGAACATGCCGCTGATGACCGTCGTGGATCTCGGCGCCTATGCCGCCGAACTCGACGTGCCGGAAAGCTATGCCGATGATCTCGGCATCGGCATGAATGTTGACATTGCCATCAACGGCAAAAACCACAGCGGCGTGCTGACCGCGATCTCGCCGGAAGTGAAAAACAATCTGGTGCAGGCGCGCGTGCAATGGCAGGGCGAAACACCGGCCGGCCTGCGCCAGAACCAGCGCATCAGCGCCCGCATCCTGTTCGAACGCCGTGAAAACGTACTCACCGTGCCGCGCGGTCCGTTCCTGGAAAGCAGCGGCGGTCGCGTGGTCTATGTGGTGAAAGATGGCATCGCCGAAAAACGCGCTGTCACCACCGGCGCGACCAGCGTCGGCGCGGTCGAGATCATCGACGGCCTGCAGCCGGGCGAGCAAATCATCATTTCCTCCACCACCGACTTCAAGGACGCCAGCAGCGTGCTGCTGACCAACTGAGCGGCGACGCTGGCTCCGTCAGGCAGACAAGACTGTTTGCAGAAAGCTGTTTGAACAAGAATTTCTGAACAACAACACACGCACACCAACCCATGCACCGCTTCCGGAGATGATCATGCTGAAAATGCACAAGCTGGGAAAAACCTTCCGTACTGAACTGGTCGCCACGCATGCGCTGCGTGATTTCGATCTGCATGTCCGCGAAGGCGAATTTGTTGCCGTCACCGGCCCGTCCGGCTCCGGCAAAACCACCTTCCTGAACATTGCCGGTCTGCTGGAAACCTTCGACAGCGGCGACTACCTGCTCGATGGCGAAAACGTCAACGCGCTCAATGACGCGGCCCGTTCACGCCTGCGCAACGAAAAGATCGGTTTCATTTTCCAGAGCTTCAACCTGATCCCGGATCTGAACGTGTTCGACAATGTTGACGTGCCGCTGCGCTACCGAAAATTCAACGCCGCCGAACGCAAGCGTCGCATTGAATCGGCGCTGGAACGCGTCGGTCTGGCGGCGCGCGCAAAACATTTGCCGTCGCAGCTTTCCGGTGGCCAGCAGCAACGTGTAGCCATTGCCCGCGCACTGGCCGGCGAACCGCGTTTCCTGCTCGCCGACGAACCGACCGGCAATCTCGATTCGCAAATGGCCAATCAGGTGATGGAACTGCTCGAGCAACTGCACAGCGAAGGCAGCACCATCATCATGGTGACCCACGACCCGTCGCTGGCACGTCGCGCCCAGCGCCATGTCCAGGTGCTCGACGGCCGCGTCGCCGACATTCATCACCGCGGCAGCCATGAATCCGGTCATCACGACAGTGCGCTGCATGTGGTGAAAAACGCTGATGTCGCGGCAACGGCCTGAGGTGCATCATGTGGCAATACTATTTCCGTATCGCGCTGAAAAGCCTGCGCCGGCATCCGATGCTGAGCACCCTGATGGTGCTGGCGATTGCCATCGGCATCGGCGCCTGCATGACCACGCTGACCGTGTATTCGCTGATGTCCGCGAATCCGATCCCGCAGAAGAGTGAGCAACTGTTTGCCGTGCGACTCGACAGCTGGGATCCGAACCGTCCCTGGGATGAGCCGAACAAACCGCCGTCACTGCTGACTTATCGCGATGCCATGGCGCTGATGAAATCGGACATTCCGACCCGTCATGCAGCGATGTAC
Source organism: Permianibacter sp. (assembly GCA_041913605.1). Lineage (GTDB taxonomy): Bacteria > Pseudomonadota > Gammaproteobacteria > Enterobacterales > Permianibacteraceae > Permianibacter. The sequence goes on along the minus strand of JAYSEY010000009.1, from coordinate 64,398 downwards.
AAGGCCGCGTTCGCCATTCAGCCCCAGGACAAATCCCTGCCGCCGACGCTGGTCATGGGCCGCATCAGTTTCAAGGATTTCTTCACGCTGTTCGACATCCGCTTCAAGTACGGCAGCGGCTGGGACAGCAGTGCCGACAACAGCCTGCAACAGGTAGTCGTGCTCGGCGAAGAGACCAACCAGAAACTGTTCGGCGGTGCAGACAGCGTCGGTCGCACGGTGCGGCTCAATGATCGCGACTTCAAGGTCATTGGCGTCATCGAGAAATGGAATCCGTCGCCGAAGTTCTACGACGTCAACAACGGCGCCTTCAACGACAGCGAAGAAATCTATCTGCCGTTCGGCATCGCCACGCCGCTGCAGATTCGCACCAGCGGCAACACCCAGGGCTGGAAATCGGAAGAGATCAATGACTATGACTCCTTCCTGAATTCCGAGCTGGTCTGGCTGCAGTTCTGGGCCGAGCTGAACAGCGCCGAACAGAAAGCGCGTTACCAGAGTTTTCTCGACAACTACGCCAACGAACAGAAGAAGCTTGGCCGCTTCGAGCGTCCGCTCAACAACCGTGTCGATGACGTGATGACGTTCATGGACGACTGGGGTGTGGTGGGCGAAGACAATCGCGTGCTGGTCGGCCTGTCTTTCCTGTTTCTGGCGGTTTGCCTCATCAACATGATCGGCCTGCTGCTGGCGAAATTTCTCGGCCGTGCACCGGAGCTGGCGCTGCGCCGTGCGCTGGGTGCCAATCAATGGCAGGTGCTGCAGATGAATCTGGTGGAAGTGTCATTGATCGGTTTGCTCGGCGGCGTACTCGGCCTGCTGTTTGCGTGGGCAGGACTGGCCGGTGTGCGCGCGCTTTATGGCGGTGCTTACGAGGATCTGGCGCACCTGAATCTGCCGCTGGCCCTGCAAGCGTTGATCATCGCCATCGCCGCCAGCATTGCGGCCGGACTGTATCCGGCGCTGCGTGTCGGCCGTCTGGCTCCGGCCGGTTTGTTGAAAGCGCAGTAAGCCTTGCGCACAGGAGTTCATCATGAGCACATTTTTTACTGATGCCGGCCCTATCCTGCGCAGCCTGCTGCGCAATCGCACCGGTGCACTGCTGATCGCCCTGCAGTGCGCGATCACGCTGGCGATTGTTGTCAACGCGGTATTCATCATCCAGACCCGGCTGGAGAAAGTCGGCCGGCCAACCGGCATGGACGATGCCAATCTGTTGAGCATTGCCAGCCTCGGTTTCACGGAAAACTTCAACGCCAAGAACACCGTGCTGACCGATCTGCAGGCCTTGCGCGCCCTGCCCGGTGTCGTCGATGTCACGCCGATCAGCGCCATTCCGCAAAGTGGCGGCGGCAGCTCCACCGGCTATCGCACCACTCTCGAACAGACGCCAACCCGCGAACCGTTTGGTTCTTCCTACTACGAAACCGATCCGCATGCGCTGAACACGCTGGGTTTGAAGCTGGTTGCCGGACGCAATTTCCGCGAAGAAGAGATGATGTATCTGCCGGAACGCACCACCGAGTATCCGCGCGTCGCCATCGTCTCCGAACAGTTTGCCCGTGATCTGTTTCCGGCCGGTGATGCACTCGGCAAGACCATTTACACCGGCCCGGACAATGGCCACGAGATCATCGGCATCGTCGAACGCCTTCAGGCGCCGTGGGTCAGCTGGGACGATTTCGAGCGTGCCGTGCTGTTGCCGCAAGTCACCACCGAAAAATACATCCGCTACATGGTGCGCACCGAACCCGGTCGCCGCGACGAGTTGATGCCGCTGGTCGAACAGACACTGGCAAAAATCAACGACACCCGCATCGTCCGCAACCTGCGTTCGCACAGCGATGTCGTCGCCGATGCCTACCGCGAGGATCGCGCCATGGCGATTCTGCTCGGTGTGGTGATCTCGCTGATTGTGGGTGTGACGGCACTCGGCATCGTTGGCCTCGCCACCTTCAACGTCAATCGCCGCACGCGCCAGATCGGCACCCGTCGCGCGCTCGGCGCCACACAGGCTGACATCGTGCGCTATTTCCTCACCGAAAACGGCCTCATCACCAGCGCCGGTGTGATCCTCGGTGCGGTGCTGGCCTTCGCACTCAACTACTGGCTGGTGGAAAGTTACTCGCTCGACAAACTGGACTGGCGCTATGTGCCAGCCGGCATGGCACTGGTCTGGCTGATCGGACTGCTGGCCGTGCTCAGTCCGGCGCTGAAAGCCACGCGCATTCCGCCGGCGATTGCCACGCGCTCGGTGTAAACGCCGGCAGCGATGCGCTGATCGTGCCGGAAAAGAAAACGCCCGCTGTTGCGGGCGTTTTCTTTTCCTTGTTTTCTGCTTTGCCTGAACGGTTCAGCGCTGCGGTACGCCCGGCCGGCGCATGTTGTTGCCCTTGCCTTCCAGCGACAGGCCCATTTCCGCTTCGCCGGCGCTGATCTCGCCGCTGTCGAGTTTGATCAGCAAACGCAGATCGTTGGCCGAGTCGGCGTGATGCAGCGCGTCTTCGTAGGTGATCTCGCCGGACTTGAACAGCTTGAACAGCGCCTGATCGAAGGTCTGCATGCCGAGTTCAGTGGAGCGTTTCATCAGCTCTTTCAGCAAATGCACTTCGCCTTTGCGGATGTGATCGGACACCAGCGGCGTGCCGATCAGCACTTCGATGGCGGCGCGCCGGCCGGTGCCGTCCGGGGTCGGGATCAACTGCTGGGCGACGATGGATTTCAGGTTCAGCGACAGGTCGAGCAGGATCTGGTTGTGCTTTTCTTTCGGGAAGAAATGCAGGATGCGATCCAGCGCCTGGTTGGCGTTGTTGGCGTGCAGCGTGCACAGGCAGAGGTGACCGGTTTCGGCGAAGGCAATCGCGTAGTCCATGGTTTCGGCCGAGCGCACTTCGCCGATCAGGATCACGTCCGGCGCCTGGCGCAGGGTGTTCTTCAGCGCCACTTCGAACGAGTCGGTATCGATGCCGACTTCGCGCTGGGTGACGATGCATTTCTCGTGGTTGTGGATAAATTCGATCGGATCTTCGATGGTGATGATGTGGCCGGTGGTATTGCGGTTGCGGTGGCCGATCATTGCCGCCAGCGAGGTCGATTTACCGGTGCCGGTGGCGCCAACAAAAATGATCAGGCCGCGCTTGGTCATCGCCAGCTGGTTGAGGATGGGCGGCAGCTTGAGTTCTTCCAGCGTCGGGATGCGCGTTTCGATCCGGCGCAGCACCATGCCGATGTTGTTGCGCTGCTGGAAGGCACTGACCCGGAAACGGCCGACACCGGACGCCGAGATGGCGAAGTTGCATTCCTTGGTGCGGGCGAAATCGCGGCGCTGTTCTTCGTTCATCACTGACAGCACCACTTCACGGGCTTTTTCCGGCGCCAGCGGTTTCTGCGTCACCGGCACCACTTTGCCGTTGATCTTCATGCACGGTGGCACACCGGAGGTGATGAACAGGTCAGATGCCTGTTTGCTGACCATGAATTTGAGCAGGCCTTCGAAATCCATACTGCATCCCTCCTCTACAACCGCCGGCGAGTCCGGGGTGACGTGCACAGCGGCGGCCAGTGTAGACAGACTGCTTTTGCCGGCACTGGCGGCGCGGCAAAACTGTGAACGGTTCTACATTGCCGGTCCGGCGGATGCACGGCGTGCTGGCGGGTTTTTCGCCAGCGCCGGCCGCCGGACGGCAAGCGTGATCAGCAAACCGTGATCAGAAGTCTTCCTTGCTCTTGGCTTTTTCGCGCGCGTCCTGACGCGTGATCATGCCTTTGGCGATCAGATCCTTGAGGCACTGATCCAGCGTCTGCATGCCGAACGAGGCGCCGGTCTGGATCGCCGAATACATCTGCGCCACTTTGTCTTCGCGGATCAGGTTGCGGATGGCCGGTGTGCCGATCATGATCTCGTGCGCCGCGCAGCGGCCGCCGCCGACTTTTTTCAGCAGCGTTTGCGAGATCACCGCCTGCAGCGATTCCGACAGCATCGAACGCACCATGCCTTTTTCGGCGGCCGGGAACACGTCGATGATACGGTCGATGGTTTTCGCCGCCGAAGTGGTGTGCAGCGTGCCGAACACCAGGTGGCCGGTTTCGGCGGCGGTGAGCGCCAGCCGGATGGTTTCCAGATCGCGCATTTCGCCGACCAGGATGATGTCCGGATCTTCACGCAGTGCCGAGCGCAGCGCTTCATTGAAACCGAGCGTGTCGCGGTGCACTTCGCGCTGGTTGACCAGACATTTTTTCGATTCGTGGACGAATTCGATCGGGTCTTCGATGGTCAGGATGTGATCGTATTTGTTTTCGTTCACATAGTTGACCATGGCCGCCAGCGTGGTCGATTTGCCCGAGCCGGTCGGGCCGGTGACCAGGCACAGGCCGCGCGGTTTCATCGACACTTCCTTGAACACGGCCGGCGCGCCGAGTTCTTCCAGCGTCAGCACCTGCGAGGGAATGACGCGGAACACGGCGCCGGCGCCGCGATTCTGGTTGAAGGCATTGACCCGGAAACGCGCGACGCCGGGCAATTCAAACGAAAAGTCGGTTTCCAGAAACTCTTCGTAATCCTTGCGCTGCTTGTCGTTCATGATGTCGTAGACCAGACCGTGCACCAGCTTGTGATCCAGCGGTGGCACGTTGATCCGGCGCACGTCGCCGTCTACGCGTATCATCGGCGGCAGCCCTGATGACAGGTGCAAGTCCGAGGCCCGGTGTTTGACCGTAAAAGCCAGCAGCTCGGTAATATCCATGCGGGTGTCCTGCGTGCGAGTGACGATCCTGATCACGGCCCGGGACACGGTTTGCCCACCCGGTTTTCTGCAGTGACCGAACCGCTTGTTTGGTCGAATGAGTCCACACAATAGCGCATGCAAGATTCTTTGGCATTACGTCTCCGGCAGCTGCGCGCGCGCATTGCCACGGCCGCCGTCGCCGCCGGGCGCGATCCGCAAAGCATCCGTCTGCTGGCGGTCAGCAAGACCCGTCCGGCAACCGATCTGGCCGACGCGGTCGCCGGCGGCCAACTGGCGTTCGGCGAAAACTATGTGCAGGAAGCGCTGGCGAAAATCAGCGCGCTGCCGGCGCTGATTGGCACCGCGCTGCCGGCCGTCGAGTGGCATTTCATTGGTCCCCTGCAAAGCAACAAGACACGCGCCGTCGCCGGGCACTTTGACTGGTGCCAGAGCGTCGACAGCCGCAAGCTTGCTGATCGCCTGTCGGCGCAGCGGCCGGAAGGACGGGCGCCGCTGAATGTCTGCGTGCAGGTGCGCATCGGTGACGAGGACAGCAAATCCGGCGCCGCGCCGGCAGAACTCGCGGCGCTGGCGGCGCATGTTGCCAGCCTGCCCGGCCTGCGCCTGCGCGGGCTGATGACCATTCCGCCGCCCAGCGACGATCCGGTTCAGCAGCGGCGCTGGTTTGCCGAAGCGCGCACGCTCTACGAGCAGTTGCGCGCGCAGTACGCCGGCGTCGATACCCTGTCGATGGGCATGTCCGGCGATCTGGAAGCCGCCATCCACGAGGGCGCGACGCTGGTGCGGGTCGGCACGGCGCTGTTCGGCGAACGGGCGCGCAAGACGCCGGAGGCCTGAGCACGGCGGACGCGCTTGGCTGGCCATCGCTGTTGCCTGCGGCGGTTTGGCTGGGCGAGGCGGTCGGTGTACGGCCGCTCCGTCATTGATTCCTGCCCAGACTGCTGCACCGCGCCGGCTCTGGCGCCGGCCTGAAGCCGGATTTGGCGCGAACGCTGGCGCGCGGATGGAGCGTCCTGCTCAGGTACCCGAGTGTTCCGCTTTGGTGCCGGCGCTGCCCGCGCCGTTTGCTTCCGTATCACCCGCCCTGACACTGACGCTTTCCCTGCCGGCAGCGGCCTGCAGCCGCTTCAGGAACACGCGCATTTCCTTGGCGGCCTGCTTGTCGCCGCGCGTTTCCGCGACCGCGATGCCCTGCTGATAAGCGTCGATAGCCTCTGCCTGATGGCCACTGGCCGCCAGCGCCTTGCCGAGCAGCTTCCAGGCCGCCGAGTACTGCCCGTCCCGGGCCACGGCCGCCTGTAGATGAATGACCGCTTCCTCGGCCCGATCAGTGGCCAGCAGCGCCTGACCGAGTCCGAAGCGCAGCATGGCGCTGTCCTGGCCACGGGCCAGCAAAGCGGAAAGATTGTCGATCAGACTCATGGAGTGAAGGCCTGTTGCCGCCGCGAATCGGCGGCGCCGGCGCTGATCCTGCCGGGTTTTCGCCGCCGGCGCTGTAACGCTTTGCAGCACTTTGTCACGCCGCTTGGAACAGTCGCTGGCCAGACTGCCGGCTTCCGGCGCGTCCCCGCGCTGTCCCGGCCACGGAGGCCCTGTCATGCCCACGCTGTCTGAACCTGTCCTGCCGGCGTCCGCCGCGCGCTTTTGTGATCCGGTCGTGTTTGCCGCGAACGTCCGTGGCCCGGAAACCATCCCGTCGGGCGCCCTTTCCACCGGAACGGTCGCCCCCAGACCCCCCATCCCGTTTGCCGTCGCCACTGCGACGCTGATGCTGGCCCTTGCCGGCGTCACGCTCTCCGGCGCCGTTCCGGCGGCAGAGACGGCCGACTCAGCCGTCAGTGCACCGGTCGTCGTCAACCTGCCGGCCCCGCAGTTGTTTGCGCCCGGTGTGGTGTCTTCGGTGTGGACCGAGACCTCGGCGGCGCTGACCCCGGACGGTCGCGAGGTGTATTTCACCCGCTCCGACTACATCACCGCCGACAACACCATCCTCGTTGCCCGCTTTGCGGACGGCGTCTGGCAGCGGCCGCGCATCGCCAGTTTTTCCGGTGAATGGCGCGACTCCGAGCCGCATGTCAGCCCTGACGGCCTGAGCCTCTATTACGTCTCCAACCGGCCCGCGCAGCCGGGCGGCGAGCCGCTGGTGGCCGAGCTGAACGGCCGCAAGTTCCCCGGCGCCCATCTCTGGCGCGTCGCGCGCCAGGGTCGGGACTGGGGACGGCCCGAGCGCGTCGAGGGCGCCATCAACGACGTGCCTATGGTTTACAACCCGTCCATCGCTGCCGACGGCACGCTCTACTTCTCCGGCATCCGCCCCGACAGCGGCGGCCGCAACCAGATCTACCGCGCCGCCCGCGTCGACGGCCGCTATCCGGTGGTCGAAAAACTGCCCTTCGCCGACAACCGCTGGACGCACATGGACCCGGCCGTCGATCCCGGCCAGAGCTATCTGGTCTTCGCCAGCAACCGGCCGGGCAGTCTTGAGGGCTCGGCGGATCTGTTCATCAGCTTCCGCGTCGACGGCGTCTGGCAGGAGCCGGAATGGCTGGGCGCCAGCGTCAACAGCAGCGCGCTGGAAAACGCCCCGTCACTGTCCCCGGACGGTCGCACGGTCTATTTCACCAGCATGCGCCAGCCCCCCGTCCGCTACCCGAAAACGCGCGACGACGCCGCCTTCGAACGCCGGCTGTCCGGCATCGAAAACGGCACCCGCAACGTCTGGCAGGTGGACATCGGCGCCCTGCTCGACGCACGACTCGGCAAGCTGGGCTCGCCGGGCGCTGCCGTCAGCGGGCAGTGATTCGCGGACCGTCATCAGGAGGACCGTGGGCGGCGCAGTCACGCCGGATTGGCCGGCTCACACCCCATGAACGTCCGGCCTCCGGAATGACAGCTTTTTTCCACTCCTGAACCCTGTCATGCCGGCCCTGAGCCGGCATCTCCTTCCGGGCGCGACTCACATGCAGGGGGATTCCGGATGGCGGCTTCGCTGCCTCCCGAATGACAGGTCTCAGGCGTAAGTCCAAAAAACCGCCGCCATCGCCCGCTGTGGGGCCGAATGTATTCGGCCGCGGACCGTGTCGGTGCAGCTGCCAGCTGATGGCGCTGAGCGGCAAGCCGGGCCTGCTGCCGATTCGCCCTCCCCGCCGACCAGCGTTCCGGCGACAATGCCGGCCCCGAACCCTGCGGAGTCTGTGCGTGTCCGCCAACAAAATTCCGTCTCTCGCCAGCCAGCGGCTGGCCATTCTTGGCTGCGGCAGTCTGGGCGAAAGCCTGCTGCGCGGCCTGCTTGCCACCGGCCAGCCGGCCAAGCAGCTGTTCGCCAGCTCACGCCGGCCGGAACGGCGCGCCACGCTCAGTGAGCGCCACGGCATCCAGACGCAGGCCGACAACCGCGCCGCGGCGGCCGGCGCCGACATCCTGCTGCTGGCGGTCAAGCCGGCGCAGATCGCCGGCCTGTGCACGGAACTTGCCGGGCTCGATCTGCGCGGCAAGCTGATCATCTCGGTCGCCGCCGGCATCCCCACCGCACAGATCCGCGCCGCCCTGCGCCAGCCGGGCAGCGGCAACGCCGAAACCGGCAACGACAAAGCGCTGGCGATTGTCCGCGCCATGCCCAACACACCCTCAGCCATCGGCGCCGGTGCCTGCGGCCTCTACGCCGCCGACGGCGTCAGCGCCGGCCAGCGCCGGCTGGCCGAACAGGTGTTCGCGGCCGTCGGCGTCTGGGCCTGGATCGACGATGAAACACTGATGGACGCTGTCACCGCCGTCGCCGGTTCCGGCCCGGCCTATTACTTCGCCATTCTCGAGGCCATGCAGGCCGGCGCCGAAAAACTCGGCCTGCCGGCCGACACCGCCCGCCTGCTGGTCAAACAGACCTGTCTCGGCGCCGCGCAACTGGCCGCCGCCGACGGCGCGGCGGATTTTTCTGCGCTGCGCGTTGCCGTCACCTCACCGGGCGGCACCACTGCGGCGGCGCTAAAAGTTTTTGCCGCCCGCGATCTGGCTGGCACAATCGACGCCGCGCTGATCGCCGCCGTGGCCCGCGGCCGGGAAATGGCCGACCAGGCTGCGAAAAGCTGATGCAGTCGCCGTGTACACCGCCGTCAACCGGCCCGAGGCTGGCGGCAAGACCAGAAACGTCGGCGCTTGTCACCGCAGTTCGTCACGACGCAGACCGTCGCCTGGCGGTGGTCAGACTGGCCGCAAATGAACATGGTCGCGCCGGCAATGCTCGCCCTGACAAGCACCGCGCCGGGTCCGTAGAATTTCCGTTCGTCCTGAGCCCGGTCGAAGGATTGAACGGCGAACCGTAACGCGACAGCAATCTGTTCCGTCACCACAACACCAATCCCGCCTCCGTGCGACCACACACTTACCGGACCCGTGCATGAGCCCGTTCCAGATCCTCGATTTCCTGTTCAACCTTTACATCAGCATCGTGCTGCTGCGTTTTCTGCTGCAACTCGTGCATGCCGATTTCTACAATCCGCTGTCGCAATTCGTGGTGCGCATGACCCAGCCGGTGCTCGGCCCGCTGCGCAAACTGATCCCCAGTCATCGCAGTTTCGATTTCGCGGCGCTGCTGTTTGCCTTCGTGCTGTTCGCAGCGAAACTGGTGGTGATGGTCAGCATCGCCGGTGGCAGCGTGAACATCGGCATGCTGCTGCACACCTGCGTGTTCGGCCTGACGCTGCTATTCCTGCAACTGCTGTTCTGGTGCGTGCTGGTGCGCGCGCTGCTGTCCTGGGTTGATCCCTACGGCGCGCAACCGGTCAGCCGCGTGCTGATCCAGATCTCCGAACCCATGCTGCGCCCGATCCGTCGCCTGATCCCGGCCATGGGCGGCATCGATCTGTCACCGCTGTTCCTGATCCTGCTCATCTCGCTGGCGCAATGGGGCGTCGGCCGCCTGTCCGTGCTGGGCTTCGGTTACTGAGCCCCATTCATCCGCCCGCCGTGACTGATCTGCACATCCACGTCCAACCCCGTGCCAGCCGCAACGCCGTCGTCGGCTGGCACGGCGATGCCCTGAAAGTCGCCCTCACCGCGCCCCCCGTAGACGGCGCCGCCAACGCCGCCCTAATCGCCTTCATCGCCGATTATCTCGGGCTGAAAAAATCGCAGGTGACACTGGTGCGCGGTGAAAGCAGCCGGCACAAAACCCTGCACGTGGACATGGCCGCGGAAGCCGTCGCCAAAAAGTTGCCGGCGCGGAACTGATCCAGAGAAAATCAACGCCGCGCGCAACACGAACCTTCGCAGGGAAGAACTCATGCCCGCAGCAACGCCACAGGAAGCGGCACATCTGCAACACGCGCGGATCCGCAACACAGCATTTTTCTACGCGGCGCTGCTGCTGGCCGCCGGAACGCCGATTACCGCAGCCGGCCTGCTCGCCTTGCAACCTGCGCTGGCCATTTGCGGCGCTGTTCTGCTGGTGGCCGCTTGCACCTTGTGGCTGGGGCACGCGCATCTCGGCTTTTCGCAGTCGTTCAGTGAACAACTGCGAAATGGCCAAGTCAGCGAAACACTGGTCGCATGGAGTCCGCTGGCGATCTGGCTGATGCCGTTCTCGCGCGCCGAATACATACTCTTTTATCTCGCCATTGCCAGTGCATTTCCCGCATGGCAAACCCAGCAAACCCGATGGCTTTTTTTGAGTGCAAGTTTGCTTCTGGCTGCGCTGTTGGCGTGGGCAGGCCGGGCAAAATACTTGTCACCCTCATGGCAACGGCCGGCGCTGGCCCTGACACTGGGCATCGCGAGTCTCGCGTTGTTCTGGATTATCTGGTGGTGGATTTTCGTGGCGATTGTCCTGCTGGCGTTGCTGAAGGGACGAATCCGCTTGCGCTGACCAGCCACTCATCGCGGCAGTCCGGTCAGCTCATCTGGCGACGCATTTTTTTCCAGGGCGTCGCGACGGAATTTCTGCGTCGGGTGCACATTGCAAGCATCCGAACTGACCAGACCAGTTCTCAACGCGTTTCGCGCCCACTGCCGGGCATGAATCCATGAAACAATGCCGGCAGTTTTCAACCGGGCGTCGCTGTGCATCATGTCCAAACCCCACGATCCTGCTCATCCCCGCACACCAACCCACGCTCACGCAAAACCCGCCGGCGGTCGTGGCGCGATCCGTGGTGCGCTGCGCGCCTGGGCGGCGCAGGGTATTCCGCTGCGGGTGATTGATTCGTTTCTGCATGCCAACAAAACCACGGGCTTTGATTGTCCCGGTTGTGCGTTTCCGGATTTACCCGGCAAGCCGCTGGTGGACAGTTGCGAGCAGGGACAAAAAGCGATTGCCTGGGAGATGACGCGCAAGGCGACCGGTGCGGATTTTTTTGCCGGCAAGTCGCCGGACGATTTGCGTGCGTTGAGTGATTTCGAGCTGGAAAATCACGGCCGTCTGACCACACCGATCCTGTACGAAAAATCTGCCGGTCGGTTTCGTGCCATTGACTGGCCGCAGGCGTTTGCGCTGATCGGCCGCGAGCTGGCGGCGCTCGATCCGGAACAGGTGGCGTTTTATGCCTCGGGGCGCAGCAGCAATGAGGCAGCGTTTCTCTGGCAGTTGCTGGCGCGCGCGTACGGCAGTGCCAACCTGCCGGATTCATCAAATTTCTGTCATGAGCCGAGTGGCTACGCGCTGAAGGACGTGATCGGCATCGGCAAGGGTACCTGCACGCTGGAGGATTTTTCCCAGGCTGATCTGTTCATCGTCATCGGCCAGAATCCGGCCAGCAATCATCCGCGCATGATGGGTGCGCTGCATGAGGCAAAACAGCGCGGCGCGAAAGTGCTGGTGTTGAATCCGCTGCGCGAGCGCGGTTTCACTAATTTCTCTGATCCGAAGAATGTCGGCGAGTTGATCCGCAATCGTGGTCTCGCCATTGCCGACGAAATTTTCCAGGTGCAGATCGGTGGCGATCTGGCGGCGCTGAAGGGCGTGATGAAAGCGCTGCTGGACATGGAGCAGGCGCAGCCGGGCACGGTCCTCGATCGCACGTTCATCGCCGAACATACGCAGGGTTTTGCAGCGCTGTGTACCGATATCGCCGCCAGCGACTGGCCGGTGCTCGAACAGGCCAGCGGTTTGTCGCGCGCACAGATGGAGTGCATTGCCGGACACTATGCGCGCGCCGGGCGTTGCATCATCAGCTGGTGCATGGGCATCACGCACCATCCGGCAGCCGTCGCAACGGTGCAGCAAATCGTCAACCTGTTGTTGCTGCGCGGCCAGATCGGCATGGCCGGCGCCGGCGCGCTGCCGGTGCGCGGCCACTCGAATGTGCAAGGTGATCGCACCATGGGCGCCACCTCGAAAGTGGTGGCGCAATGGCTGGACAATCTCGAGGCGACCTTTCCCGGTTTGCAGGTGACGCGCACCGCCGGTCGTGATGCCGTGGGTGTCATTCACGGCTTGTTTGATGGCAGCACACGGGCACTGTTTACGCTGGGTGGAAATTTCGGCGTCGCCGCACCGGATGCGCCGCGTGTGCTGGACGCCTTGTCGAACACGCGGCTGACGGTGCACATCGCCACCAAACTGAATCGCACGCATTGTTATCCAGGCGAGATTGGTTTGCTGTTGCCCACGCTGGGGCGTACCGACATCGATCAGCGCGGCGGCCATTTGCAGATCATTTCCACGGAAGATTCGATGAGCAATGTCCGCGCCTCACGCGGCCGGCAGACACCGCTCAGCGATCAGCAGATGAGCGAACCGGCAATTGTCGCGCACATCGGTGCGCAACTGGCCGTACACGGTCGCGCGCACGCCGCCAATGTGCCCTGGCTGGCGCTGGCTGATGATTACGCGCAGATCCGTGAATTGATCGAACGTTGTCAGCGCGAGGTCACGGCCGGTTTCGAGGATTACAACCGCAAGCTTGCGGAGCAGGGCCGTTTTCATTTGCCGAACAGCGCCACGCAACGCCGCTGGCGCACCGCCAGCGGCAAGGCCGAATTCCGTGTGCATCCCCTGCTGACGGACGGTCCGGTGCAGCGTGCCCGCGCACGTCTTGGCGATCAGGTTTTGACGCTGATGACGCTGCGCTCGCACGATCAGTTCAACACCACGGTCTACGGTTACGATGATCGTTACCGCGACGTCTACGGTGATCGGCGGGTGCTGTTCCTGCATGCGGCGGATGCGCAGGCGCGCGGGCTGTCGGCTGGCGACCGTGTTGATATCGAGGCGATCAGTGACGACGGCATCGCCCGGCGGGTCGACAATTTCCGCGTCGTGTTTCAGGACATCGCCCGCGGCTGCGCGGCGGCCTACTTTCCCGAAGCCAGCGCGCTGGTCGCGCTCGACAACTGCTCGGCGCAAACGCGCACGCCGGCCTACAAGGAAGTACCGGTGCTGATCCAGCGACGCTCCTGACTCAGCGCCGGTGCTGACCCTGTCCTGGCTTGATGCTGACACGCTGCTGAGCTGGCGCTACATGTGGATACCCGGACTGCGCTATACCGGCGGCCGGCTATCCGCTAATGTGCCGTCGCGACGGTCATCGCGCTTGCCGGCTGGCGAGCTGGCGATGTACACCGGCAGACTCGTTCCGATTCATCAGTGGCCCTTTGATTGAGGCCTGATCCATCGAAGCCCGATTCATCAACGGAGGATGTTCATGCGCACCGGCAATCCCGTACTCAAAGAAGCCGTATTCGAAGTCAATGAACGCGCTGTCACGGCGATGACGCTGAGTGGCACGGTGAACAAGACCGCGCTGCTGCTGGCGCTGTCGCTGATCACCGCGATGTGGACCTGGGGCCAGTTTTACGCCGCGCAGGAGCCGTCAGCGATCATGCTGCCGCTGATGGTCGGCGTGTTCGGCGGGCTGATTGTCGGCCTCGTCACCAGCTTCAAACCGGCCTGGGCGCCGGTCACCGCGCCGCTCTACGCGCTGCTCGAAGGCTGCGCACTCGGCGGCATTTCGGCGATGGTCGAGCTCAGGTATCCGGGCATCGTTATCCAGGCTGTCGGCCTGACCTTCGGCACACTGTTCTGCCTGCTGGCCGCTTATCGCAGCGGCCTGATCCGCGCCACCGAGAACTTCAAGCTCGGTGTGGTCGCCGCCACCGGCGCCATCGCCCTGCTCTACATCGTCAACATGGTGATGCGCTTCGGCTTCGATACTTCGATCCCGTTCATTCATGAAAGCGGCACCATGGGCATCCTGTTCAGCGTCTTTGTCGTGGTGATCGCCGCGCTGAATCTGGTGCTCGATTTCGACTTCATCGAAACCGGCGTCGAGAACGGCGCGCCCAAGCACATGGAATGGTTTGCTGCGTTCGGCCTGATGGTGACGCTGGTCTGGCTGTATTTCGAGATCCTGCGCCTGCTCAGCAAACTGCGCGAATAAGCACGCCGGTACCCACAGCGCGCCCTCAGGGCGCGCTTTTTCATGCCACTTCCATCAACGGCGTGACGCCACCGACCGACGGCCGGACGTCCGCGTTGTACAAGACGGCGCCGCTGTTACACTTGCCCAACTGGTACGTTCGGAAAGAATTCCATGACCACGCCCCTGCTCAGCCGTGAAGTCGAGGCCTATTCGCTGTGGAAGGCGAACGTTGCCAAAGAGGTCCGCTCCTGCCGTCTCTGGCTGCGTCGCAACAACCTGTTCACGCCGGAAAGCGACCAGCGCCTGCACCACCTGCTGGAAACCCTGCGCTCGGACAGCGTCACCATCGCCTTCGCCGGCGAGTTTTCGCGCGGCAAGACCGAGCTTATCAACGCCATCTTTTTCAGCGGCTACGGCCAGCGCATTCTGCCGTCGATGGCCGGCCGCACCACCATGTGCCCGACCGAGCTGTTCTACGACCGCGACAGCCGCGCCAACTACCTGCGCCTGCTGCCCATCGAAACCCGGCTCAGCGACATTCCGCTCAGCGATTACCGGCACATGGACGGCCAGTGGGTGGAGATCCCGCTGCTGGCCGACAATCCGGCGGAAATGGCACGCGCCATGCTGTCGATCACCGAAACCAAGCAGGTGCCGGAAGCCGACGCCATCAAGCTCGGCTTCAAGATCGACCAGCTGGATCGCAATGATGACGATCACTCGCTGGTCGAGATCCCGGCCTGGCGCCACGCGCTGGTGTCCTTCCCGCATCCGCTGCTGCAGCAGGGCCTGCGCATACTCGACACGCCCGGACTCAACGCCCTCGGCGCCGAGCCGGAGCTGACGCTGTCGCTGCTGCCCCAGGCCCAGGCGGTGGTGTTCGTGCTCGCCGCCGATCAGGGCGTCACCGCCTCGGACATGGCGATCTGGCAATCGCATGTGTCCCAGCTGCGCGACCGGCCGAATCTTGGCCTGTATGCGGTGCTGAACAAGGTCGATACGCTCTGGGACGAACTCGACTCGCGCAAGAAAATTGAAAAAGCGCTGTCGCGCGTGCTGCGCAACACCGCCCGCCAGCTGGAGCTGGCCGAAAGCGACATCATTCCGGTATCGGCCAAGCAGGGCCTGCTGGCCAAGGTCCGCGACGATCAGGCCTTGCTGCTGCGTTCGCAGATCCTCGATCTGGAAAAGATTCTCTCCGAAGCCGTGCTCGGCCATCGCCGTCAGGCGCTCTGGGCCAGTGTCGTCGAGGACGCGGCGAAGCAGATCGACGGCAGCCGCAGGCTGCTGGAATTGCGCCGCGAACAGCTGCTGCGCCAGCGCGAAGATCTGGAGCGCAGCCAGGATCGCACCCAGGATCAGATCGATGATCTGGTGCAGAACGCCAGCGCCATGCAGGGCGAATACAAGCGCAAGCTGATGGCGCTGCAGCCGTCACAGCGGCTGATGGAGCGTCAGGCGCAGATCCTGCTCGACATCATCGGCCCGGACGTCATCAACAAGCTGATCGAGCGCACCCAGACCCGGCTGCTGGCGGCGAACACCTCGATGGGCCTGCTGCGGGCGATGCGCGAATTTTTCCAGGACATGGACAACCGCATCGCCGAGCTGTCGCATCAGGCTGATCTGTCCAACCGCATGGCGGAAGCAATCTACCGCAAGTTTGAAACCGACCACGGCCTCGCCGCCATCGAGCCGCGACTGTTGCCGGCGCGCGGTTTCCGGCGCCGCCTGCAGGAATTTCTGCAGGATGCCGACCAGCTGCCGCGGCAGATGCAGATCGTGCTCAATTTCGAATCGGTGGCGGTGCGCCGCTTCTTCACCACTTCGGTCGCGCAGGTCACGCATTTCCTGCAGGCGGTGCGCCGCGAACTGCTGAGCTGGGCGCAGAACGTGCTCGCGCCGCTGTCGCAGCAGCTGTCCTCACAGAAGCACCTGCTGGAACAGCACATCGGCCAGCTGCAGGACATGCAGCGCAGCGGCGCCAATGCCGCCGGCCGCATCAAGGCACTGAGCACGCTGATGGTCGATCTGGAAGACGAGCTCACCCAGTCAGACCTCATGCTGGCGCGCCTGCGCCAGCCGGCGCCACAGGCCGAACCCGACAACAACGTCGTCGCCTTCAGTCGCGTCCGGCGCTGAAGGCCGTCGCGTCTTGCTGATCCCCGCCCAGCCCCCTCCTCACTGAGGGGGGGAGCTGGTGGAATTGCGCGAACCTGACCCGGAAGTCCGAACCGCCCCAGCCCCGCCTTTGAATGGCGGGGGATGTGTTTCCCCTCCTCCCCGAGGAGGGGACCAAGGGGGGTGGAATTACGCGAGACTGTCCAGGAAGTTCGAACCACTCCAGCCCCCGGCCGGTGATTGCACCGGCTCAGACCTTCTTCACAAACTCCGACTTCAGGCCCATGGCGCCGATGCCATCGATCTTGCAGTCGATATCGTGATCACCGTCGACCAGGCGGATGTTCTTGACCTTGGTGCCGACCTTGACCACCAGCGACGAGCCCTTGACCTTCAGATCCTTGATCACGGTGACCGTGTCGCCGTCCTGCAGCGGCGTGCCGTTGGCGTCGCGGATGACCCGCTGTTCCTCGGCAGCCGGGGCATCGTCGCGCCCCCACTCGTGGCCGCACTCGGGGCAGATCAGCAGGGCGCCGTCCTCGTAGGTGAATTCGGACGCACATTTCGGACAGGCAGGCAGGCCGCTCATGGATAACCCCTTGTTTTACTGAGAACAAACTACTGAGAACCAACTACTGAGAACCAGCTACTGAAAACATAGCTGCGGAACACTTTGCTGCTGGAATCGTTGCGACCGGACAGCTCGCAAGCGGACACGCAGCAATTGGCACACCGGCGAAAAGCCATAGCCTTCGCATGGGCTTTCCGGCGCGGGCGCACAGGGTAACGGCTCGGCGCCCGCTCGGCATCCCCGCCGGGCAATCCGGGGCAAAAAACTTCTCCCGGGCGTCGCTTCCAGCCGGTCGTCCGGCGTCCGCCACGCACCGGTCAGCGACTACACTAGCGGCATGTCCCTGCCCCGCGCGGCCGTTCCGGCCTGACGGGCACCGAACAAGGAATGAAACCATGTCGCGCATTGCCGCCCTGTTGCTGGCCCTGATCCTGTCCCTGAGCAGCGCAGCGCTGACTGCCGCCGAAACCAGCAAGCGCCTCGGCGACTACGAGGTGCATTACCACGCGTTCAACAGCTCCTCGCTGTCGGCAGAGGTCGCCAGGCAGTACCAGATCACCCGCGGCGCCAATCAGGGCGTGCTCAATATCGCCGTGCGCAGCGGCGCCGGCATGGCCGCAAAGGGCGTCAAGGCCAGCATCAGCGGCAAGGTGAAGAACCTGCTCGGCCAGGCGGTGAGCCTGAACTTCAGGGAAGTGCGCGAAGGCGACGCCATCTACTACCTGGCTGTGTTCCGCTTCGAGGATCAGGATCACCTGAACTTTGATCTGACCGTCGAACCCGAGGGCAGCAACAGCAGCTATCCACTGCAGTTCATGCAACAGCTCTACGTGCAGTAAGCAGACCGGCCGGCCGCCATACCCGGGCCGGGCAGTCACGGCGTTATACTGCGCGCCGTTTTCCTGCCCGTTGCGCCCGTCATGCACCGCCTCGTCCTCGCCAGCGGCAACGCCGGCAAACTCCGCGAATTGTCCGAACTGCTCACCCCGCTTGGCATTGAACTGCTGAGCCAGCGGGCGCTGGGCATTGCTGACGCCGAGGAAACCGGCATCAGCTTCATCGAGAACGCCATCCTGAAAGCCCGCCATGCCGCGCGCGCCAGCGGTCTGCCGGCGCTGGCCGACGACTCGGGTCTGGAAGTCGATGCGCTGCGCGGCGCACCGGGCATTTACTCGGCCCGCTACGCCGGCCAGCCTGCCGATGACGCCGCCAACAACCGCAAGCTGCTGGCCGCGCTGGACGGCGTGCCCGACGATCAGCGTCAGGCACGCTTCTGCTGTGTGCTGGCGCTGGTGCTGCACGCCGATGATCCGACGCCGCTGATCGCCGAGGGCTACTGGAACGGCAGCATCCTGCGCGCAGCGCGCGGCGACAACGGCTTCGGTTACGACCCGCTGTTCCGCGTCCCGGATACCGGCAGCAGTTCCGCCGAACTCAGCAGCAGCGAAAAAGCGGCACGTTCGCATCGCGGTCAGGCACTGCGCGCCCTGCTTGCCCGCCTGCCGGAAAAACTCGCGCACGCGCGCTGAACACGCACATCGCAAAACGCACACCGCAGAACCCGCCACCATGCTGCAACACTTCACCACCGGCCTGCCGCTCAGCCTGTACATTCACGTGCCCTGGTGCGTGCGCAAATGTCCGTACTGCGATTTCAATTCGCACGAACAAAAACAGGATCTGCCCGAGCGCGAATACATCGATGCGCTGCTGCGTGATCTGGAACAGGACATGCCACGTGTCTGGGGCCGGCGTCTGCAGAGCATTTTTATTGGCGGCGGTACGCCGTCGCTGTTTTCCGGCGACGCGTTTGATCGCCTGTTGTCCGGCGTGCGGGCACTGCTGCCGTTTGCCGGCGACATGGAGATCACGCTGGAAGCCAATCCCGGCACGGTCGAAGCAAAAAAATTTGCCGACTTCCGCGCCGCCGGCATCAATCGCCTGTCACTGGGCGTGCAAAGTTTTCATCCGCAGAGCCTGCAGGCACTGGGCCGCATCCACGGCGAACTGGAAGCGCGCCGCGCCATCGACTGGGCACGCGAAGCCGGCTTCGACAATATCAATATCGATCTGATGCACGGCCTGCCCGGCCAGGATGTTGACGCCGCCTTGCGTGATCTGCAGATCGCGGTACAGGCGCAACCGACGCATCTCAGTTGGTATCAATTGACCATCGAACCGAACACGCGCTTTGCCTTTGATCCGCCGGCCCTGCCTGATGACGAAGTGCTCGCCGATATCCAGGATCAGGGACATGCGTTTCTGGAAAGCCACGGCTTTCCGCGCTACGAGATCTCCGCCTACGCGGCGCCGGCACGACGTTCCCTGCACAACAGCAATTACTGGCTGTTCGGTGATTATCTGGGCATCGGTGCCGGTGCGCACGGCAAACTCACCGACATGGCGCAGCAGCACATTGTGCGCACGCGCAAACATCAGCATCCAAAGCGCTATCTTGATCACGGCGGTCAATTCATGGCCGAAGAAACCCTCGTCGCCAGTGACGACCTGCCGTTTGAATTCATGATGAATGCGCTGCGTCTGGTGGACGGTGCACCGGCCGCGTTTTACGAGCAGCGCACCGGCTTGCGGCTGGCCGGCATCAGCGCCGTGCTGGCGCATTTGCGCGGTGAAGGCCTGCTGGCTGACGATGCGGACACCTTGCGCACCACGCCCCAGGGCATGCGTTACCTGAATCAGGTATTGCAGGCGTTTTTGCCCGACAATCTCGCCCGCCACGGCGGCCGAAAAGTGATCCCCATCCTGCCCGGCTGACGCCACCACGAGCACGCATCGCTATCGATCATGACCGATACCACTCTCGACACCGGCACGTTTCCCGACGCGTTCCGTCATGCGGATACGCAGTACAACGCACTCGGCCTGCGTTGCCCGGAACCGGTGATGATGCTGCGGGTGAAACTGCGCCCGCTCGCCGACAACACCACCGTGCTGGTGGTCGCCGATGATCCGGCAACAACACGCGACATTCCGAAGTTCTGCACCTTCATGGAACACCGGCTGCTTGCCAGTCGCACCGACAGCCTGCCCTATCTGTATTTGCTGGCCAAAGGTCGCGGCTGAAATTTTCGTACCGCTGATCAGTATTTTTCGACGTCGCTCTCGCTGCCGAAACTGAACACCGGCATCACCGCCGCATCGCGCGGCTCCATCAGCTCGACGCGGTTGCGGCCGTTTTTCTTGGCCAGATAGACCGCATCATCCGCGCGCTTGATCACTTCTGCCAGCTGGCGATCCGAGATCGCCAGCGCAGTCAGGCCCATGCTCACGGTCGGCAATTGTTCAATACCGAGCGGGCGGGCGTCGAACCTGGCCATGCGCGCGCGCATCCGCTCCAGCAACAAACGCGCCTGCGGCACCGTGGTGTGCGGCAACAACAGGATGAATTCCTCGCCGCCGACACGCGCCAGCACATCGGTCTGGCGCAACACTTCGCGCCCGACCTGGGCAAAGGCCTGCAGCACCTGATCGCCAACGGCGTGTCCGTACTGATCGTTGATGGCCTTGAAGTGATCGAGATCGAGCACGCCGATGCACATCGGCAACTGGTGCCGGTGCGCGCGCTCCATTTCCATGTTGGCCACTTGCTGGAAGAAACGCCGGTTGGCGAGGCCGGTCAGTTCGTCGGTGGCGGCAAGTTCGGCGAGTTTCTGTTTCGCCGCCCGCGATTTGTAAATGGCGAACAGCAGGAACAACACCGCCAGCGACGCGGTCAGGGCGATCGCCAGATAAAACCGTCGCGACTGGTTTTCAGCGAGAATTTGTCGCGCCTGCAGATCATTGTCGCGCTTGAGCAGTTCGTTCTGTTGTTGCTCGCGCTCGACTTCGTAACGCACGCGCAATTCCGCCAGCGCTTCATCATGCAACTCATTCTGGATGCGCGCCTGTTCATCGACATAGCGCAACAGATCCTGATACGCCGCCTGATGCTGGCCCAGCGCGGCGTGGGCGCGGGCACGCAATTTCAGAATTCGCGTTTGCTGCACACGGGACTGACCTTGCTGGGTCAGATTCAGGCTGGCATCGAGCCGGCGCAGCGCATCGGCAGCATGGCCCTGACCGAGCCGCACTTCAGCCAGCGTCAGCTCGGCTTCAAATTGCATCGGTGCATTTTGCGCAGCAGCGAAGGCCGTGATCGCCTTGCCGAGCAGGGCTTCCGCCTGTCCCCACTGGCTGCGCTCGATGGCGACCACAGCGAGGCCGTTCTGCGCACAGGCGATACCCTGTTCATCGTGCAGCATTTCGCTGTCACTCAGCGCCTGACGCAAATAGGTTTCTGCCTGATCCGGCGTGTTCTGGCCCATGTACAGCAGTGACAGGCTGTAGGCGACGACGCTGCGCTTGAAACGGTTCTGCTGCGCGGCGTACACATCCAGCGCATGACGGTAATAACGGATGGCCGCCTGACGATCACGCAGCTGCGAGTACAGATTGCCCAGATGCGTCGCCACATCGGCCTTGCTGAAACGCGGACTGCTGTCCGGTGCATCGCGAAACGCAATCGCGAAATCTGACAGGGCGGTACTGTAGGCACGACGGCTGGTCGCCAGCATGCCGCGCGTCATCAGCAATTCGGCGCGCAGCACGCTGTCAAAATGACTGTCCGCCAGCAGGACGTTCAGCTCGGCTTCGGCATCATCGGCAATGCCGAGCAGATCACGCGCCAGTGCCCGCGCCATGATCGCCCGTATGCGATTGTTGTCGCTGAGCTGTGCCGATTGCGCCAGCGCAGCTTCGGCACTGGCCAGCGCCGGCTCACCAAGCGACAGATTGACCAGCGCTTCCGCCAGAATCAATTGCAGTTGTGCGCGTTTGGCCGCTTCAGATTCCGGCAAGGCCTGCAGGGCGCGCTGCGCCAGTTGCCGCGCCTGCTGGGGATGCTGGTGCGCGGCATTTTCGATCGCCTGCAGATCGGCGGCGACGGCTGATGACAGATTCGCTGCACACAGCATCACGAACAGCAGCGTCACCATGTGCAGCGTGGAAATTTTCGCTGTCAGCGCCGGCCCCGTCACGGCGCGTTGCAATTGGCGCTGCAATTGACGTGACAATTGCTCCTGCAAACAACGCCGCACGCATCGCAAAAACAAAATCCCGGCCCGCAGCATCACACGCCCGCCAGTACCGTGTAGGTTTCGACGCGGTTGCGGCCCTTGGCTTTGGCGGCATACACCGCTTCGTCAGCGCGTTTGACGACGCTGGCTAGCTCTATGTCAGCAGTTTGCACCAGCGTCAAACCGGCGCTCAGTGTCGGTTGCCATTCGCCGCGCAGGCCGGGGATCACCAGTTGCGAAAACTCACTGCGCAGCCGTTCAACAATGCTCAGTGCCGCATCCAGCGTGGTGTGCGGCAGGATGAGCAGGAATTCTTCACCGCCGAAGCGGCCAATGCTGTCGGTCTGGCGCAGGCTGCGCTGGCTGAGCACGGCGAAGGCGCGCAATACCGCATCGCCGGTGTCATGACCGTAACGATCATTAATCTGCTTGAAATGATCGAGATCGATCATCGCCAGCACCAGCGGCAGTTGATAGCGGCGCGCACGTTCGAATTCCTGGGTGGCGAGATGCATCAGCTGGCGGCGGTTGGCCAGCAGCGTCAGCGGATCGGTGGTGGCCAGCCGCTCCAGTTCGCGGCGCTGGCGACGGTTTTGCCAGAGCAGCACCATCAGGAACAGCAGCAACACGCTCAGCGCGCCGCCGGCCCCGAGCAGCCACCAGAGCCGCTGCTGCTGGACTTTCAGCTGCGTGGTTTTCAGCGCGTTGTCCTGTTCCAGCAGTTTGTTCCGGTAGCCTTCGCGCTCGACATCGAAACGCACCTGCAGCTCGGCGAGGGCGCTGAGTTTTTCATCGTTGTAGGTGACGGCAGCGCGCTGGTTGGCATCGACCAGCGAGTGATAGGCGGCTTTGAAATCTTCTTTCGCCGCCAGCAACTCCGTGCGCGTGTAAAGCATGTACAACACGTTCAGATCCATGCCCATGTTTTCGGCAACACGGATCGCCTCTTCCACCGCTTTCAGGCCGGCATCGCGATTGCCGCGGGCATTTTCGATCATGGCGCGCAACTGCAGGATCGACGGCCGCTGGAAGTTCAGCCCCTGATCGGCGACAAATTTCTCGGCGCGTTGCAGCGTGCGATCCGCCAGCGGGTAATCCTGTTTGCGAAATGCCACCACGGCGGCATTGATGCTCGCCCAGGTGATCAGCGCCTCACTTTGCAGTTCGGTGCCGATGGCCATCGTCTGCTCGCACAGTTCGCGCGCGCGCTCATCCTGACTCTGGCGCAGCGCATTGAACGCCGCGCCCTGGACAATGCTGGCCGAGAAAAAGCGCAGCTGTTCTTTTTCGGCGCTGCGCCGCGCTTCGTTCAACAAGCCGTCGGCTTTCTGGAATTCGCCCAGCTCCGTATAGAGATAGGCAATCTGCGGCAGTACATGCAGCTTGCGCAGACTGTTTCCGGTTTCCGGCACACGCGCGAACAGGCGCTGGGATTCGGCCAATGCCTGTTGCAAACGACCGTTGTTGGACAGGATCACCGCCCGCTGGAAACGCAGCTCATCCTGAATCGGCGATTCCTTGAGCGCGGCGGCATCGGCAATCAATGCGTCAATGGCGGCGATCGGTTTCGCTTCTTCACCGAGCGAGATGCGCGCGGTGAGCAGTTCCATCCGCAGGCGCATCGTTGCCTGCGGATCGGCGGCAGCCGCCTGCATCGCCAATCCCTGTTTGGCGTACTGGCGCGCCTGACGCGGAAACCACAGCTGGTTGGCGGCCGATGCCGCGCGCCAGACCCAGAGCAGGCGCTCGGCATTGTCGGCCGTTGCGCCGGCGAGTTTTTCCTCGGCAATGCGCAACAGGGCCAGCGGATTGTCGAGCATCATGTGCTCGTAATCGGCGCTGGCAGGTTCGGCCAGCGTGCGCGCCGGCCAGGCGGGCAACACCAGCAGCAGCACCATCAACCACTTCAGCAAGCTGTGCATTGCGCGCGGGCGCTCCTGATCACCGAACACGCCGATCATGTCTGGCCTCTCCAGCGTAGTGACTCAGCGCAGAACCTGCACGCGCATGCCCGGCATCAGTTGGCCGGTGCTGCGCGGGATCAGGTTCTGGCCGAACATCACGCCGCCTTCGCGGCGACGGTAGCTGGCCAGCGTACGCAAGGGCTCGCGATCCGGATCGGCGTCACCGCTGTCCGGATCACGGGTGGTGAGCACGCAGCGCGAACAGGGTTTGACGACATCGAACAGGCAATCGCCGATGCGGATGTGCTGCCAGTCATCTTCGGCAAACGCCGGCGCGCCGCGCACCACCAGATTGGGCCGGAAATTGCGCATGCTGACCGGCCGGCGCAGCCGGGCATTGAGATCCGCCAGCGAGCTTTCGCCAATCAGCAGCAGCGGAAATCCGTCGGCGTAGCTGACCGTGTCGCCGGCCTGCGCGTAACGCGCATCAACCGCGCGCGTAACGCGCTCCGGCATGTACACAGCGGTCACCGGCTGGCCGAGCACGGTGCTGAACCAGGCATTGGCCGCAGCATCGGCCGGCTGGCCTTCGGTGTCATCGCTCCAGACCCGCACCGGACGACAGGCGGATTCCGGCCGCTGCAGCTGCAAGACCGGCTGACCCGGCGCCTGCAGCTGCCAGCGTTCGTCACCCAGCGGCTGGATGTCGATCAGCGCCATCACGCCATGTTCGCGCTGACTGAGAAACTTGCCGCTATCATCGACCAGCATCCAGCGCCGGTCGCCGGCCAGTCCGCGCGGACCGACGTCGGCGGTGTCGAGCGCGCGGCCGCGCGCCGATTTCAGCGGGTACTGGAACAGCCCCGAGAGAATCAGCGGCGAGTCTGTGCTCGTTGTTGTGGATACGGTTGCGGATACGGTTGCGGACGTGGATGCAGTCATGGAAAACGCCATCGTGCCGGGCGGACATTTTTTGAGCGCGCCAGCATGCACAGATCCGGCGCCGCTGTCAGCCGCTTTTGCGGGCGCATTGCCGGACAGATCACATGCCTGATGACAATTTCATGAGCGACACGGCGGCCCTGCCAGCGGCCTGCATCGCCGGCCGCTTCGACATCAGCGCCGACGGTCGCTGGTGGCACGAGGGCAGGCCCATCGCGCGGCCCGAGCTGGTGCGCCTGTTCGCCGGCATCCTGCGTCGTGACGGCGCCGGGTATGCGCTGGTGACGCCGGTCGAGCGTGTGCCGGTGCAGGTGGCGCGACTGCCTTTTCGCATCACCGATGCCAGCGTCGCTGACGACGCCGGCGGTGCGCCATGCTGGTGGCTGGAAAGCAATGTCGGCGACCGCTTTCCGCTCGATGACCGTCACCTGCTGGTCAATGCCGGCAACGCGGAAAAGCCGCTGCCCTGCGTGCATGTCCGGCGGGGCCTGTGGGCCGAGCTGGAGCGTGCGCTGTATTACCGGCTGTGCGCGCAACTGGAAACGCATCCGGCCTCCGGTCGCGCGGCGCTGCGCAGCGCCGGCAGCTGGCATTTTCTCGACTGAAACCGGTCGCCTTGCGGCCTTTCCCGCATCAGGAGTCACGCCATGCATCACAGCCGTCTCGCCGGCTTCATCATCGATTGTCAGGACGCCGATCTGGATCAGGCCGGCGCGTTCTGGAGCGCTGCGCTCGGCATGGCGGAAAAGCCCGCCGATGACGATGAAGACACCGGCTACCGCCTGCTCGATACCGGCGTCCGCGATCTGCACATCGAGGTGCAGCGCGTCCGCCACGAAAGCCGCCTGCATCTGGACATAGAAACCGATGACATCGCCGCCGAAGTGGCGCGACTGGAGGCGCTGGGTGCCACCGCACTGAAAGCCGTGCACAGCTGGGTGGTGATGCAGGCCCCGACCGGCCAGCGCTTCTGCGTGGTCCGCGCCCGCCGGCCCCTTTCTGCCGCCAACGGAGCCACGCGCTGGGACTGAGTGGCGTCGGCTGGAGTAGCGTCAGCGTCCGGGCCGGCGCGGCTCAGTCCCGCGCCGCGCACATCCGCTTCAGTCACCCGACGACGTGTGGTCGCGCGTCACCCGCCAGCCTTCCGGGCGCTTCTCGACCAGCAGGGTGAACAGGCCGTGCGGCGCATCGGCCTTGCGCTGCAGCGCCCAGCGGCCAAACACCAGCGCCGCGCTGTCTGACAGCAGCTTCACTTCCAGCACGTCAAAGCGCAGCTGGCCCATCTCGTCCTTGTTGCGGTAACGCGCCTGATAGCGGGCCAGCGTCTCGACATGGCCCCAGGAAATGTCGCCACCGGACGCAAAGCGCAGCTGCGGGTCAGCCCAGTAGCCGGCCATGAAGCCGGGAATGTCGCCGCGATTCCAGGCCTCCTGCTGGCTTTGCAGCAGGGCGCGCACTGCCGTTTCGCTGGCCGAAACCGGCACCAGCACCATCCCCGCCAGCATGACACTCGCCGCCACAGCGGCCTTCAGCCTGCGCATCTCCAGCACTCCTGAAAACAATCCGGCCGGCAGCTTGCCCGCTCCGGCGGCCAAAAAGCAAAACCGCAGCACTGGGCTGCGGTTTTGTTGAAGCAGGAACGCGCGGCGATCAGCTGTGCTTGCGGCGCAGACCCAGCGCCAGCAGGCCCAGACCCATCAGCGCGAACGGCGCCGGGGCCGGCACATCGACCGGACCGGTCAGCGGGAAGCTGGCCGAGATGTAGGGCAGGATGTCACCGCTGGTGGCGACGTGACCGAAGTGCAGGTACATGGTGATGCCATTGGCCTGCAGACCCAGCGGCGTGCGGCCGATGGAGGCACCGCCGCCCCACAGCGAAGTCGGCGTCACGCCGGACAGCAGCACCGAGGACGGGTCAGCATAGTTGACCGGGTCGCTGTAGCTGCCGGTGATCGGGCTGACGCCGATAGCGCTGAGGAAGGCATTGCCGTTGAAGGTCCATTCCGGCGCATGGTCGGTACCGACCCAGACGCCGCCGCCGGACAGTGCCAGATTGTGGGCGACGTTCTGCAGCAGCGCCACTTCCGAGCTGTCATTGGGCTGGAAGTGATAGCCGTAGCTGCGGCTGTCGACCACCAGACCGCGGTGGGCACCCCAGAACGAGGTCAGCGCGGTCAGGTCGGCGCCATCCAGATAGCTGGTCGAGGTCAGGTCCCAGAGGAACACTTGATCGTAAGTGCCGGTGCCCAGCGCAGCGGCCAGATTGCCGTCGACACGGGTGTCGACAATGGTCACGTTGTGGCCGGCGGCGCTCAGGTTGGCGGCCATTTCCGTGTAACCGGTGTAATCGAACTGGGTGATGAGGATGTTGGCGGCGTCAGCCTGAGTGGCGCCAACGACCAGCGCGAGGGAAAGCGCAAGTTTGCGAAGCATGGTGTCGTCCTTTGAACGTGAGAGGCGCGGGATCCGGGCGATCCCGACCGCTGCGCTAAAGCAGATCCCGGGCCAACATCTGCAACTTGCTGATTGGTATCAGATCGGCCTCGTTCACCTGGGCTGCAAAAGCGTTGGCCTGTAAAAAAAGCCAACACGAGAAAGTGTTTGCTTTTCAGTTATTTGTGAATCGCTTCTCAGATTATTTGTCACTACTGCTCAGATCGCGACATCACGTTCCAGCGGCTGATCCATGCAGATAAAGGACTCGGTGGACTGCACTTCGTCGATGGCCTGCAGCTTCTTGATCAGGAACTGGTGATAGCCCTCGATGCTGGGCACGCAGACTTTCAGGATCAGCGAGTAGTTGCCGGTCGTGTAATAGACCTCCAGCACTTCGGGAAACTTCTTCAGCCGTTCGGTGACCTTGCCGACCGCCTTGGCGCTGGTCAGGTGCAGGCCGATGAGCACGGTGACGTCCAGACCGAGCTTGCGCTTGTCCAGCGTCACCCGGGTGCCGGTGATGATGCCCAGCTCGCGCAGGCGGTTGACGCGCTGGTGGACCGTGCCGCCGGACACCTCCAGCTCACGCGCCAGATCGAGGTAGGGACGTTTGGCATCGGCCTGCAGGGCGCGGAGGATGGCGCGGTCGAGATTGTCGATCTGGTAGTCGGACATGGCATTTTCCGGGGCCGGATTGGCGATTTGTCATTCAGAGTGACAATTAAATACCATTTATTCAAAAATTTTGCGATTCACTAAATGAATGATTAGCTATGCCGACAATATCTGTGCAGTTTTTCAGTCGAGCGAGCGAAATCATGTGCGGTCTGATCGTCGATACCGGTTCCCCCCTGTCGCTGGATGCCTTCCGGGCAG
This sequence comes from Permianibacter sp., assembly GCA_041913605.1. GTDB lineage: Bacteria > Pseudomonadota > Gammaproteobacteria > Enterobacterales > Permianibacteraceae > Permianibacter. The sequence goes on along the minus strand of JAYSEY010000009.1, from coordinate 36,375 downwards.
CCTTCGCCACCATGGCCCACCGCGGCCCGGACAGCCATGTCATCGACAGCCTGCCCGGCAATGTGAAAATCGGTTTTCACCGGCTGGCGATCATGGACACCAGCCATGCCGGCGATCAGCCGTTTGTCGATCGCGAACGCCAGCTGCACGCCGTCTGCAACGGCGAGATCTACAACCATCGCGCGCTGCGTGAAGCGCTGCTGCCCTATGTCCGCTTCAGTTCCGGTTCCGACTGCGAAGTGCTGCTGCCGCTCTATGCCCGCGAAGGCATTGCCGGGCTGGTGAAAAAACTTGATGGCGAGTTTGCCTTTGTCATCGTTGATCAGGCACGCGGAGTCTGCGTCGCAGCGCGTGATCCGCTCGGCATCCGGCCGTTGTTCTACGGCTTTGAAAGCGAAAGCGGCCGGACAATTTTTGCCTCCGAAGCCAAGGCCCTGCATCCGATCTGCAGCGAGGTCTATGCCTTCCCGCCCGGCTGTTACTACGCCGATGAAAAATTTGTCCGCTACTGCGATCCCACCGTCGGTTCGGTGCATGTGCGCGATGAAGCGGCGGCGCTGACCGGCATCCGCGATCTGCTCACCGACGCGGTGCGCAAACGTCTCGACGCCGACGTGCCGGTGGGTTTCCTGCTCTCCGGCGGTCTCGACTCCAGTCTGGTCTGCGCCATCGCTGCCCGCGAATCGAAAAAGCCGCTGCAAACCTTTGCCGTCGGCCTGCGCGAAAATCCCATCGACATCAAATATGCACGCCAGGTTGCCGAGCACATCGGCAGCGATCATCACGAAGTGTATTTTGAAATGGACGAGGTTTACGCCCACCTCGACGATCTGATCAGACAGCTGGAAACCTGGGACATCACCACCGTGCGCGCCAGCATCGGCATGTCGCTGGTGTGCCAGTACGTGCGCAAACAAACCGGCGTCCGCGCGCTGCTCAGCGGTGAAGTCAGCGACGAATTGTTCGGCTACAAGTACACCGATTTCGCGCCGACGCCGCAGGCCTTTCAGGACGAAGCCGCCAAGCGCATCCGCGAGCTGTACATGTACGACGTGCTGCGCGCCGATCGCTGCATCGCCTTGCACAGTCTCGAAGCGCGGGTGCCGTTTTCCGATACCGATTTCGTCCGCTTTGTGATGGGCATTGATCCGGCGCTGAAAATGAACACGCATGGCATGGGCAAATGGTTGCTGCGTCAGGCGTTCGCCGGCACGGATCTGCTGCCGGAAGCGATCCTGTGGCGCGAAAAAGCCGCCTTCTCCGACGCCGTCGGCCACGGCATGGTCGATCAACTGAAAGCCACCGCCGAAGCGCGTTACAGCGATGGCGAATTCGCCCAGCTTCGCCAGCAGTACCGCCACGGCATGCCGCTGTCGAAAGAAGCGCTGATGTACCGGGAAATTTTCGAGCGTCACTACCCGGGCCGGGCCGCGCTGATCGCCGACTACTGGCTGCCAAACCAGAGCTGGGACAATTGCAAGGTCAGCGACCCGTCCGCCCGCGCCCTGCCCAACTACGGCCTGTCCGGCGCCTGATCCCGGCCGGCACACGGTTTCTCCCCAGTGTCGGCGCCGTTCACGCGGGGTGAACAGCGCCGATGTTTTTTCCCGGTCGCGAGCCGGGCTTTTTTTTTGCCGCGATTTTTGTGCCCAAAAAGAAGCGCCGGGACTTGCCAGTGCCGGCGCCATCTATATAATGCGAATCATTCTCATTCAATGACGTGCATCGGACGATGCCGGCAGCTGACTGGGAAGGTTTGTTGTCCTGTGCTCTCCGTTTTGCGCCCCCGGCTACCCTCGTCTGGCCGCGGGGCGCTTTTTCATGGCCGATTTTCCCTGAACGGCCCGCCAGCCCAACCGGGCCGGTCACGCCACGCTGTTCGCCCTGCGCCCCTGATCATGCTCAGAACAGTGGTCGCGCTCGGGGCAGGCTACGTCAAAGGCTTGTACTGCGAGCGGTACCCTGACTTGCGGCCAATCAGGGTTTTCCCGCGCCCAACGCCGGTGCGATCCGGGTGCCGCTTGCCGATCAGGTGCGAAACTGGCCGATGTTGTCGCTCAGCGCCGTGGTCAGCTGGCGGAACTCGCCCATTGCACCACTGAGTTGCTCGCTGGCGGCGTAGCTCTGGTCGGACAGACCGCGCACCGAATCGATGTTCGCCGCCACTTCCTCGGCCACCACCGCCTGCTGGCTGATGGCGCCGGTGATCTCCTGGGTCTGGGCCTGGATCTGATCAATGGACGCGGTGATCGCGGCGAAGGCGCCGTGTACCTGCGCAGTCAGCTGGCGGCCGGTGTCGGCCTGACGCACACCTTCCTGCATCACCGTTTCCGCCTGCGAGGTCTTGCTCTGCAATTGTTCGATGATGCTCTGGATATTCGCCGTCGAACTCTGCGTGCGCTGGGCCAGCGTGCGCACTTCATCAGCGACCACGGCAAAACCACGGCCCTGATCACCGGCGCGCGCCGCCTCAATGGCAGCGTTCAGCGCCAGCAGATTGGTCTGCTCGGCAATGGTGCGGATCACGCCGAGGATCTCGCCGATCTGCTGCGAGCTGCCGCGCAATTCCTGCACCACATCCGCGGCACGCTCCACTTGCGTTGCCAGTGATTGCATGCCGCTGGTGGCCTGCTCGACCACTTTCGCGCCGCTCAGCGATTGCTGGTTGGCAGCGTGGGCAAAACTGCGCGCACGTTCGGCACTGCGGGCCATTTCCTGACTGGTGTAGGCCATCTCCGTCGCGGCCGTTGCCACCTGTTCAATTTTGCGTTTCTGCTGCTCAACCACCGACACCGCATCGCGACAGATCAGCGCCGCATCATTGCTGCCGCGATCCACGCGCGCGGTCAGCGCTGCAGTTTCGTTGACCACGCCATGAACCTTGGCAGCGAAGCGGTTGAACGCTTCGCTGATGCGGCCGAGTTCATCGCTGCTGTCAACGCTCAGCCGGCGCGACAGATCGCCATCGCCGTCGGCAATGTCGGACAGCGCGCGCTGCAAACGCTGCAGTTGCTTGCGCAGCGGCGCAAGCATCAGCCACACGGTGAGCGCCACCAGCGCAATGATCAGCAAGGCAACCAGCGTGGTCGAGATCAGGGCCTGTTGCACCGGCGCATCGATCACCTGCTGCGGCAACATGAAGGCCAGATGCCAGTGCAGTTTCGGATGCGCGCTTTCGATGCTGCGGAACACCACGTGCTGCGGCTGGCCTTTCCAGATCACGTCGTGCGTGCCCTCACGCGCGGCCAGCATGGCGGTTTTCAGCGCGGCAAATTCGCTGCTGTCGGCAAAATGCGCATCGACTTTGGCCAGATCGCTGCCGGGCGGAAATTCCTTGCTCAGCTCCGGGAAATACACCAGCTCGCCGCCATGCGTCATCAGGAACGCCTGGCCTTCGCCCTGATACTTCATGCTGGCAAGCAATTGTTTGCCCACCGTGTCGATCAGAATATCCATGCCGCCGATGGCGATCAGCGTGCCGTCCTTGTCCTTGACGATTTTTTTCACTGACGTGGAAATGGTGCCGTCAAACAGATCCACAGCCGGATCGGCAACAAACAGGCCGCCGACTTTCTGATCCTTTTCCCACCACGGCCGCTTGTTGGTGTAGTAGTCGGGATCGGTTTCGTTGCGGCCCTGCAGATCGAAATATTCAAAGGTCATCGCCGAACCGAAAAACACTGCCTTGATGTCGGCATCCTGTTTCGGAAAATAATTGAAGTGTTCGATGATGCGCTGATAGTGCGCGTCGCCACTCAAATCGCCGCGCCGGGTTTTGTTGTTGGCGATCCAGCGCTGCAGCGAGGGATCGCTGAACAGCGTGTCGATGATCTGGCCCTTGGCCTGGAAATACGCCGCCACTTCCTTGCTGGTCAGCGTCACCATGTTGCGCAGATCGCTGTCGACCTGGGCGCTGGTGCGGCGGCTTTCCTGCGCCACCATGAAACCGGTGACGACCAGCAGCAGCAGCGCCAGCGCGCCGGCGATACCGACCACCAGCCGCAGCGCGACCGATTGTTTGAGTGCGTTCATGTCCATCCCCTGCAAGGATTCTGGCCGTCGCCGCAACGCCGGCCTTGTTATCGGTGTATTGGTTTGATGTGTGTGGCCTGATGTGTGGCTTGCTTTATGTGGCGCGGAATGCCGGATGGAGCGCCAGCACCGTGTTCGCCACCTCAGCTCCGGCGGGCGACGGGTACGCCCGTTCCGGCCGCGCTGACGCTAGCAGATGTCACCGGCCGGTACAGCCAGCCGCCGGAATTCTGCCGTTATGAAATTTTGACGACACCGCTCCGGTGGACAGCGTGGAGACCGGGTCAGGAAACCGGGCGGGAACCGGCAGCAAAGCGGCTGCCGGCGACGCCTCAATAGACGTCGCGCCGGTAGCGGCCGCTGGCCTGCAGCTGTTCCAGTTCGGCGTCGCCAAGGATGGCGCGCAGCCGGGCGTCGACCGCTGGCGCCATGCCACGGGCGTTGCCGCAGACATAGATGGCCGCGCCGCGCCCGACCCAGCGGCGCAGGCGCTCGGCCCGGGCCGCCAGCTGCTGCTGGACATAGCCGTCGCCGTCGCGGGAGAAGGCCAGATCCAGATGCAGCAGCTCGCCGGACGCCTGCCAGCGCTGCAGCTCGTCCGCGCACAGGAAGTCATGCGCCCGCTGGCGCTCGCCGAAGATCAGCCAGTTGCGGGTTTCCCCGGCGGCAATGCGCTGGCGCAGGTGCGCCAGCAGGCCGGCGAGGCCGGTGCCATTGCCAATCAGCAGCAGCGGCCGGCGGGCGTTGTCGCCGAGCCGGAAACCGGCGTGGGCGCGCAGCCGTGCCGGCACTGTCGCGCCGATCGGCAGCTGCTCGCAGAGCCAGCCGGAACAGACTCCGAGGCGGCCATCGGCCTCGCGATGCCGGCGCACCAGCAACTCGACCCGGCCACTGGATGGCAGCGAGGCAATGGAATAGTCGCGCGGCCGCGCCGGACCGGTTTCCGGTTCTGCCGTTTCCCCCGGTTCCGGTGCAAAGGCATCCGTTTCCGCATCAAGCCTTGCTGCCGGCCCGGTTTCTCCGGCGCCAGCCGGCGACACAGGTCCGGCCGGCGGCCGGATCTGCAGCAGATCACCGGCCTGCCAGTCAGCGTCGAGACCGTCCGGCGCCTGCAGGCTCAGGCGCCAGACCGGTTCGCCCTGCGAGCCGGGATTGAGCCGCTGGCGGCCGGCCAGCGTCCAGGCGGCGAAGTCGTCGGTCAGCGCCGCCACCTGCCGGCCGTCGCCGGCCAATGCGTCGAGCTGGCTGGCCCAGCGCGCCAGCGCCTGCGGGTCGGCGTTGTTGACGTCGATACGCGGCCAGCGGGCACGGGCGCCGGAGGCGCGCAGCCAGTCGTCGAGCTGGCGGCCGAACGCGCAGTAGTTCTGGTAGTCGCGGTCGCCCAGCGCCAGCAGCGCATAGTCCAGCCCCGGCAGGGCTGCCGGCGCCAGCATGTGGCGGCTGCAAAAGACGCTGGCGCTGTCCGGGGCATCGCCTTCGCCGCAAGTGCTGGCGATGAACAGCGCCGAGCGGATGCGCCCGGCGCAGAGGTCGGCGGCAAGGCTGGCCAGATCGCCGGCCTGTGCCGACCGGCCGGCGCTGCGCAGCCGGGATACCGCCTGTTCCGCCAGTTCGGCGGCAAAGCCGGTCTGGCTGGCGTGGATCACGGCGATCGGCCCGTCCGCGGGCGCTGAAGCAGACAGCTTGCTTGCCGGATCGCCGCGGTTGGCGCTTTTTCGCCAGCTGTTCAGCGCCAAAGCCGCCCAGGCAGCAAGCAGGCCGGCGGCACTCAGCCAGCGCAGGGGGTCATCGTTCAGGAACAGGCTCATGGGCGGTCGGCAGCGGTTTGGATTTGGTTTCGGATTCGGCTCGGGCGGGAAGCGCTGCGGACAGCGATGGCGCCTCAGCAGCACAGGGCCAGAAAAGCCGGCGTGCAGACTTCGCGGTAGCCGTCGCCATGCCGGTACAGCCAGCGCGCCGGCAGTTGCCGGCGTTCGGCCAGCGCCCAGGCTTGCGGCTCGGCGAGCACGGTGAGCAGCGTCGCCAGCGCGTCGGCCTGCATGGCTTCGCTGTGGACCACGGTCACCGAGGCGGGCGGCGCCTGCACCGGTTCGCCGCTGCGCGGGTCGAGGGTGTGACTGTAATGACGGCCGCCGGCGACAAAGCCGTGCCAGTAGTCGCCACTGGTCGCCACGGCCCGGTCGGTCAGCGCCAGTATCCGCACCGGTGCCTGGGCTTGTCCGCCGTCGGCGGCCAGCGGCAGCTCGGTGGCCACGCGCCAGGGCTGACCCGGCGCACGTAGGCCCCGGGCGCGCATTTCGCCGCCGATTTCCAGCAGATAGTCACCGATGCCAGCACGATCAAGGACACCGGCCAGGGCATCGACGGCATAGCCTTTGCCGACACCGCACAGGTCGAGGCTGACGCCACCCGGCTGGTACAGGGCCTGGCGGCTGGCGTCGCAGCGCAACCGCCACCAGCCGATCCGTTCCGCCACGGCGGCGCGTTCGGCGGCGCCCGGCGGCTCGCTGCGCCGTCCTTCCGGACCGAAGCCCCAGAGCGCGACCAGCGGCGCCAGCGTCGGGTCGAAGGCACCGTCGCTGTCGGCGGCCAGTTGCAGGGCATAGGCGCAAACCCGGTAGCAATCGGCCGGCAGGCTCACCCAGCTGCCAGCCGGCGCCCGGTTATAGCGGCTGAGGTCGGAGCCGGCATCCCAGTTCGACAGCTCGCTGACCAGCCGCGCCAGCTCGGCCTCCAGCTGCAGTTGCAGCAGCGGCGCCCGCGCCAGATCAGCGCGCGTTTTCAGCGACCAGTGGGTGCCCATGCTGGCGCCGCCGAGACTGAGCAGCGGCAGACTGCCCGCGGGCACGGCGCCGGGCAGAACCGTAGCGCCGAGCTTCGCTCCGCTGATGCGCGTGCCGGCGATTGCCAGCCAGGCCGGGTCCAGGGGCAGGGTCATGCTTGTCTGTCAGCCATTAGCCGAGTGTGAGCGCCCGCTTACTGCGGCAGCACTTCGAGCGTCGCGACATAGCCCAGCCGGCGGATTTTGGCCTGCGGCAGGCTGGTCTTGCTGTCCTCGGCATCGGCGTCCAGCCAGTACAGGCCGGCGCTCGGGAAGCTGACGCTGATCTCGCCTTTGGCGTCGGCGACGGCTTTGATCTCCTCCAGCTGGTTGCGGTAGCGGGTGTCGCCGCGTACCAGCGTTACCGCCAGACCGGCGGCCGGCTGGCCGTCGATCAGGAAGCGGAACACCGCCGGCTCGCCGGCGACCAGATCGTTCGGGTGCGTCAGCGGCTGCATTTCCAGTCCGCTGCCGCCGGGCGTCACGGCAGTCGGCGCGCCGACGGTGACAAAGCTCTCCAGCCGGCTTTGCTGCTGGGCGACTTTCAGCTCGGCGGCGTCGGCCGGCACGTTGGCGGCGAACTCCTCGGCCTTGCCGCGCCAGCGTTTGGGTTTGTCGCCTTCTTTCCAGCTGGCGCTGATGCCGCTGTTGACCACCGCCAGACGGTAGGTGCCCTTGTCGGTGAGGTTCAGGTCAAAGACCTGGCGCAGCTTGCCGCGATGCAGGTTTTCGACCGCCACCGGCGCGCCGGCCGGGCCGCTGACCGTCAGGTTGTCGAGATTGAGCGGCACGTGGTTGAAGTAGAACAGGTCGTTCGACACCGCGGCATCGACGGTGATCCAGGCCGGTGCCGACAGCACCGTGGTCGATGGCCGCAGCCAGAAGTTGTGCGCCTGCGCCGCCGGCAGGGCAGCGAGGGCCAGCAGCGCGCCACCGAGCAGGCGGGCGGTCAGGTTTGGGTGCAGCATTGTGGTCTTTCCTTGTTTGGGTGCCGCCTTGCGGCGGGCGGGTTCGGGTTGATTTTGTCTTCGCTGCCGGGCAGGCCCCTCAGGGCTTCAGGCTGACTGTCACCTTGCCCAGCTCATGCTGGCCGAGCGCCGAGGCTTCGCCGGCTTGCTTCGGCGGCCATTGGAACGGAATGCTCAGCACTTCGCGGCCGCCGACTTCGCGGGCCGCTTCAATCAGCAGGGTGTAGTCGCCGGCCGGCAGCGGACCGAGCGGTGCGGCCCGGTCGCTGAAACTGACCGAATGCTTGCCGACCGGCCGGGTGGCACCGGTGACGCCATCGACCGGAAAGCTCAGCTCGCGACCGCTCCGCCGCCACCACTGGCGCATGTCTTTCAGCCATTTCGTGCCCTGCCCTTCCGGCCCGCCCTTGCCCTGCTGGTACCAGACGGCCAGATTGGCGGCGACGCTTTTGTCGGCACGTTCAACCCAGATCGCGACATATGGCCGGTGATACTCGGCGACATTGAGCTGCGGGATCTCGACTTCGACAGCCAGATCGGCGGCCAGCGCCGGTGCCGTGATGCCGCCGGCCAGCAAGGCACCGGTGCCCGACCACAGCAGGGTTTCAAACTTCATCTCCACACTCCTTTCAGGCGCCCACGGCGCCGGTCTAGCAATTCGTTCTGGTGTGCGGCCCGCCAGGCCACATATCGGCGTAGGGCGGAACCGTCGCAGACGCTTCCGCCGGGTGGTTCGCGCCGGACAGTTCATGTGCCGGCCACTCCGACGCCGACCTTCCCGTACAAACGTTCCCGTGCCGCATCGCCCCCGGCCGCGACGCTTTGCGCCGTCGGAAGCCGCTTCGCGGGTTCCGACCTGCCGGGTTCCGGCCGCCGTCCTTAATGCACCAGCAGCAGCACCAGCAGCGCCGGCAGCACGAAGCCGAGGCCGACCATCGGCCAGGTCGACGGGCGGTTGCTGGCGTGCAGCTTGAGCAGCCAGAGGCCGGTGATGCAGAACAGCAGGCAGGCGACGGCAAAGATGTCGAGGAACCATTTCCAGGCGGTACCGGTGTGACGGCCCTTGTGCAGGTCGTTGAGCCAGGCGATCCAGCCGCGGGTGGTCAACTCGTATTCGACTTCGCCGTCCGGCAGGCCGATGCGCAGCCAGGCGTCGCCGCCCGGTCGTGGCAGCGGCACATAGATTTCGTCCCCGCTCCACTCGCCGGCGACGGCGGGGATGCGCAGGTCCAGTTCGGTCAGCAGCCAGGCGCGGACCGGCTCGGGCAGCGGCGCCGCATCGACCGGCGGCGGCTCGCCCAGCAGCGCCAGCAGGGGCGCCGGCAACTGGCCGTGGCGCTGGATCACCTCCGGCCGCGCCTCGATGTCGGCAGCGTGGTTGAGGGTGATGCCGGTAAAGGCGAACAGCAGCATGCCGATCAGCGCCAGCGCGGCGCTGATCCAGTGCCACTGATGCAGGGTTTTCAGCCAGCGGCTGCGCTGGGCGCGGGCGGCGGCACTGAGCACCGCCGGCGGCACGGCAGCGGCGCTTGGGCCAGCGGCGGCCGGCAGCCGGGCAAGACCGGTGTCCGGGGCCGCCAGCGCCCGCGCGTCCGGGCTGTCGGCGACGTCCGCCGGACCTGCCGCCAGAACCGCAGTGTCAGTGCTCACTTTCGCTAAAACTCCTGCCGCTTTGTCTTAGAAACTCAGGTTGAGGGCCAGCCACAGGCGGCGGCCTTCCTGGTTGTTGTTGTACACATTGCTGTAGGCGACCGCGTTCGGGTTGGCCGTGGTCGGCGCCGGATAGGCGGTGTACTCGAGGAAGTCCTTATTCAGCAGGTTGTAGAGCGTGGCGTTCAGACTGAGCGTGGCGCTGAGCTTCCAGCTGCCGCCGAGGTGGAACAGCTCATAGGCCTTGTAGTCGCCCAGCGCGTCGCGCGAGGCGTTCTGGCCGACCGCCAGTGTCCGGTAGCGCTCGCTGCGGTATTCGCCGCGCAGCCAGAGGCTCAGCGCCTCGCTCAACGTCCAGTCGAGCTTGGCATTGAGCATGTGTTCGGGCGTGTTGGTCAGCGGCATGCCCTTGTTGGCGCCGCTCTTCTGCTCGCTGTCGGTGTAGGTGTAGTTGCCGGACAGGGACCAGCCGCCGCCCAGACTGTGCTTGCCGTTCAGCTCGACGCCACGGGTCACGGCCTCGTCGATGTTGATGCTCTGGCCGAAGGCATCGACGTTCGGCCAGTTGCCGAAATCGACGCAGCCGGGCCGGTTCGGACGGGTGCGCCACGAGCAGTTCAGCAGGCCGGGGCCGGCGGCGATCTTGTCTTCGAAGCGGTTGTCGAACAGCGTAAGGCCGAAGGCCGTGCCGTTCAGGCCGTCGTACTGGGCGCCCAGCTCCATCGAGGTGCTGGTTTCCGGTTTCAGGCCGGGGCTGCCGAGCAGCGGGATGGTGCCCTGGCCGCCGAAGCCGACGATGCCGGCGGCGAGCTGGTCGAGGCGCGGGGTCTTGAAGCCGCGGCTGACACCGCCGCGCAGCGTCCAGTGCTTGCTGGCGGTCCAGACCAGATAGGCGCGCGGACTGTTGTGGCCGCCGAATACCGAGTGATCGTCATGGCGCAGGCCCAGGGTCAGGGCCAGATCGTCGACGAATCGCCATTCATTTTCCGCGAACAGCGCCCATTGCTGGTGATCGTAGGGCGCCGGGGCGACGCCATCGATCATCTCCGCCTCCCACCACTGGCCGCCGACGCTGAGCATGTGGCTGCCGCCGGCCTCGAAGCCGGTGACGTAGCGGCTGTCGAACACGGTGTTGTCGACTTCCAGCGTGCGCGGACTGCCCGGCCGCTTGCCCGGCGTGCCGGTGGGAATGGTCCGGCCGATGGTCTCGGTGAAGTTCTGCATCAGGCTGGATTCGAGCTGGCCGTTGGCGCCGCGCCAGGTGTGGGTCAGCGCCATCTGCTCGCGGTTGTATTGCTGGACGCGGGCATAGCCGCCGATGCGGTTGCCGCTGTCGACGGTGCCGAGATTGCCGGCGCCGTTGTCGTAATCCTGTTCGCTGCGGTCGAGATCCAGCACCAGCTCGTGGGCCTTGTCCGGCGTGTAGCTGAAGCGCAGGCCGGCCGACCGGATCTCGGCCTCAGTCGGATTGGCGCCCATGATCGGCGTCACCTCCGTGCCGTTCTGCTGGACATAGCTGATGCTCGCCGCGTCGCGCTTGAACATGCTGCCGCGCAGCGCCACGCCCAGCGTGTCGGCGACCAGTGGACCCGAGCCATAGACCTTGGCGCTGTGGCTGTTGCCGAATGCGTCTTCTTCCTGGGCGGTGGCATCGACATTCAGCGACCCCGACCACTGCGCCGCGACCTTGCGGGTGATGATGTTGATCACCCCGCCCATGGCATCCGAGCCGTACAGCGTCGACATCGGGCCACGGATGATCTCGATACGCTCGATGGCGTTCATCGGCGGCATGAAGCTGGTCGCGGTTTCGGTGAAGCCGTTGGGCGTGACGTTGCCGGGGCTGTTCTGGCGCCGGCCGTCGATCAGCACCAGCGTGTAATCGCTGGGCATGCCCCGGATACCGATGTTCAGGCCGCCGGTCTTGCCGGCGCTGTCCCCGACATCAATGCCTTCAACATCGACCAGCGCCTCGGCCAGCGAGCTGTAACGCTTCTGCGCCAGCTCCTCGCCGCTGATCACGGTGATGCTGGCCGGGGCTTCCTTGATCGCCTGCTCAAAGCCGGCCGCCGACACCACCACCTCGGACAGCTTTTTCGCCGCCGGTTTGGCGGCTGCGGCTTTCGCCGCCGGCGCAGCCACATCGGCCGCCTGCGCCAGCGGTGACAGGGCGGGAGTCAGAACAGAAGCAAGAGCAAGGGCAAGCAGTGAACGCGACGGCATGGATAGTCCTGAGTACATCGGTGAACCCCGTGAATCGGTGAATAGGAACGGGGCGAGAAGATAGAGCGAATGATAATGATTCTTAATAACCAAGATCAAATTATTGGTGAATTATTCGCACACGAAGTCCGCGCCGCGCTTTGCCGGCGCTGCGCCCAGCAACCTCAGGCAGGCTAGAATCCCGCCATGCTGTCCATTCAGGAATCGAGCATGAACCGACGCAAGCCCAGCGAAGCAGAAATGCGCGTACTGGAAAAAAGCATCCCCACTCTGGCAGCTGGCAGCTTCCAACAAGCGTCGCTGCAAGCCCTGGCGACGCGCGGGCGGGTGCTGATTGCCGAGCGGGGCCAGCTGGTTGAGCTCTCCGCCAGCGGCGAGCGGCGCGTGATCAAAGCCCTCCCCCAGCCCGTTGCCGTGGACCCCGCCGCCCGGCGCATAGTCCGTAAACGCCGGTGAGCAGCACGCCGCGCATGCGCGTGTTTGCCGGCCCGAATGGTTCCGGTAAAAGCACGCTCAAGGGCGTACTGCCCGATGCCTTGCTGGGCGTGTACATCAATCCCGACGAGATTGAAGCCCGGGCCAAGCCGGCGCATACACTGGACTTGAGTCAGTTTGGTGGAAACGTCTGTTGGCCCGAGCTGCTGGAATTTTTTGACCGGTCCGTCTTGCTGGCGCGCACAGGCTGGCCACCCGAACGCTACCGTCGCTGGCGGCTGGACGGTCAGCTGCTGCAGTTCGGCGATGACTGCATCGACGCCTATGTCGCCTCCGTGCTGGCCGACTTTCTGCGCCGGAAACTGCTCGCTGAAGGCCGTTCGTTCGCCTTCGAAACGGTGATGTCTTCCCCGGACAAGATTGATTTCATGCGCGAAGCGCGGTCTGCGGGTTTTCGCGTTTACCTCTATTACATCGCCACCGAAGACCCCGACATCAATGTCGAGCGGGTGCGCAACCGCGTGGCGCTGGGTGGCCATCCGGTCGACGAAGCCAAGATCCGCAGCCGCTACCTGCGCTCTCTGGATCTGTTGTTCGATGCGGTCCTGAATTCCGACCGCGCGTACCTGTTCGACAACTCCGGCGAGGAGGGTGCTCAGGTCTGGGTCGCGGAAGTGACCAACGGAGAGGAACTGGAACTGAAAACCGCATTGATGCCGCACTGGTTCAAGCTGGCGTTGTGGGACAAGTTCATACAGGACAGCTGATAACGGTCATTTTTCAGGCAAAACTGTTCTTGAATCTTACGAACGGTCGTTCTATTCTTCGCCCCATCCGGCCAACCCGGCCGCTGACAGGCGAGCTCCTTCCGTGGGCAAAGGCGACGACACCCGGCAACAGATCCTCGACCGTGCGCTGGCGCTGGCCAGTGAGTGCGGGCTGGAAGGCCTGACCATCGGCATGCTGGCCAGTGCGCTGGGCATGTCCAAGAGTGGCGTGTTCGCGCATTTCGGCGCCAAGGATGAATTGCAGATCGCGGTGCTCGACGCCGCCGCCGAGCGTTTCACCGCCAACGTCATGCGCCCGGCCCTGCAGCAAGCGCGCGGACTGGCGCGGTTGCGGGCCATCTTCGATCACTGGATCGCCTACTCGGTCAGCGGTCCGCTGCCGGGCGGCTGTCTGTTCATTGCTGCGGCGGCCGAGTTCGACGACAAGCCCGGCGCCGTCCACGACCATGTCCGCGCCGCCCAGCAACGCTGGCGCGACGCGCTGCTGAAAGCCATCCGGCTGGCGGTGGACACCGGCGAGCTGCCGGCCGACACCGACTGCGAGCAGCTCGGTTTCGAGATGTTTGCCCAGGTGCTGGCCGCCCACCACGACCTGCGGCTGATGAGCCAGCACAGCGCCGTCAGCCGCGCCCGCCGTGGTCTGGACCGGCTGCTGGCACTGCCGCCGCTTCTGGAGCCGGCGCGCGCCGGCTGATCCCGCCCTCTCCCTTTATTCCTGCGCCCTGCCGCGCCCCGGAGTCCGCCATGAGCACTACCCGCCTCGCTGATGTGCCTGCGACCACAAAAAGCACGAACGTTCGCCCCGCTGCTGTGCCGGCGGCACCGGCGCCCCTGCGCTTCGGCCTGCAGACGCTGGAAAAGCTCGCCCCGGCGCTGGCGCTGCGGTTGGTCGATCGCTGGTTTGCCACGCCCGAGCGCCATGCCCATCCGCAGGACGAGCAGCCCTGGCTGGCCCGGGCCGAGCGGCGCACGCTGTACACCGCCGACATGCCGCTGGCGGAATGGGATCACCGGCCGTTCAGTACATATTGCTGGGGGCGCGGCGCGCGCAACGGCCGGGTGCTGCTGATGCACGGCTGGGGCGGGCGCGCCACGCAAATGCATCCGTTCCTGCCGGCGCTGCTCGACAGTGGCTACGAAGTGATTGCCATCGACGCGCCCGGCCACGGCTACAGCCACGGCAAACGCTCGTCGCTGTTCCATTTCAGCCGCAGCCTGCAGCGGGCAGTGAAAGCCTATGGCGGCGTCGACGCGGCGATCACGCATTCCTTCGGCGGCGCCGCGCTGGTGCACGCACTGACCGAAGGCATGAAACTCGGCAAAGCCGTGCTGATTGCCCCGCCGGTGCGGATCAGCGATTTCACCCACAATCTGGTGCAGGCGCTTGGCCTGTCCGACACGTTGCGCCAGCGTTTGCAGGAAAAATGGGAAGCGCAACTCGCCACCTCATTTGCCGATCTCGACGCCACGCGCTGGGCCGGACAATTGTCGCAACCGGCGCTGATCATCCACGACCGCCAGGACCGCGAAGTGCCGCACAGCAAAGGCGCCGAACTCGCCCAGCACTGGCCGCGCGCGCAACTGCACAGCACCGAGCAACTCGGCCACCGGCGCATTCTCAAGGACGCCGACGTGATCGCGCGCAGCGTTGACTTTGTGCGCGACATGTAAAGCGAGGGCCTTGCCGATGGTTGCGGATAACGACGCACTCACCGCGCGTGCAGGACACGGTCAGTGCGCAACCCATGACACCGCGGCCGAATAAATTCGGCCCCACAATTCGGCAACATCAAGCACCGCTACCATTCCGGGCCAATCCGGTCATTGCGTACTACGCCTGTCATTCCGGAAACGGCATAGCCGTTATCCGGAATCTCCCGCTACGCAAGAAAACTCTCGCTTGTTGTGGGGCCGAATTCATTCGGCCGCGATCCGGTCAGCGTTTCACTGCTGCCGAAATCGCGGCAACGTCCAAACTCAGAACCGCTCACTGATCCCGATGCTGATCACATCCACATCCAGGTCCAGCACCTCCATGCGCTGCAGTTTCAGATCGGCGCGGGTCTTGCTGTCGAGCGCATAGTTCACACCAAAGCCCAGCACTGAACTCTGTTCATCGGCTTCACGCAGCGTGCGCGTCGAACCACTCATCGGCGAAAAACCGCCCGACCAGATCTCTTCACCTTGCACCTGCGCAAGGCCGGCTTCGCCGTAGAGCGACAGCGAGCGGCTGATCGGCCAGCTGAGCACTACCGACGCCGACAGCGCTTTCGCTTCAAAGCGTTGTTCATCATTGGGCTGGACGATGAAAACAATATCCGGACGGATGCGGAAACGCTGCGCCAATTCGCCCAGATCGGCGTAACGCAGACGGAATGACAGCCAGTCGTTGACGCGATAGCCGAGCCACAAACCGGCCAGCGTGCCGCTGTCAGAAAAATCCTGGCCGGCGACATAGATCGAGCTGTTGACCGGGCCTTCACCTTCGCCGCGCGTGGCGCCGGCTTCCAGTCCCAGCTCAAAACCGCTGTTGTCGGTGCCGGTGATTTTTCCGTTGTAGCCACCGGCGGCGCTCGCGCCAACCGACATCAGGCCGATGACGGCGGCAGCAAGAATATTCAGGGTGGATTTTGCGTCAGGAATGCGCATGTCTGTTCTCCGTAAGGCGGCTGCGCAACGGGCCGCAGCAGTTCCGGTGAGCAGAAACGGGCGCTGGCGGGCAGCGTTGACGATCCGCGCCATGACATATTTCCGTTTTTTTCCTGTCAACGGCGGCACTGCATTCACGTAGCGCATGACGCGCGGATTTATTTGTTCATTGCTGATGCGGTAAATGTCTCAGGCCGGCTCGCCGTTCAGCCCTTCGACAAGCCCAGAGCGAACGGAATGGAATGAACCACTGTCCAGGTGAGTCAATCAGTTACTCGTTTGTGCGGGCGGCGATACCTTCTGCGCGGCAATCCATGCGCGCAGCTGCTGTTCCAGCACCGTCATCGGCACAGCACCGAGTTCGAGGATGCGGCCATGAAACGTGCGCAAATCAAATCGCGCGCCCAGCGCCTTTTCGGCTTCATTGCGCAGCGCAAGCAGGCGGAACTGGCCGATTTTGTAGGACAAGGCTTGTGCCGGTATGGCCATGTAGCGTTCCACTTCCGAACGCACATCCGACTCCGCCATGCTGGAATTTTCCAGCATGTAACGTATCGCCTGTTCGCGCGTCCAGTTTTTGGCATGCAGACCGGTGTCCACCACCAGACGCATGGCGCGCAACAGGCCGTCGGCGAGATGGCCGTAATACTGCTGCGGATCGTCGAACAGTTGCAGTTCGTGGCCCAGGGTTTCGGCGTACAGCGCCCAGCCTTCCACATACGCGGAGTAACCCGCGAACTGGCGGAATTTCGGCAGGCCTTCGGTTTCCAGTGACAGGGCAATCTGGAAATGATGACCGGGCGCGGCTTCATGCAGCGACAGCGTGCTGACGCCATAACGCGGCAGGGCTTTCAGATCGCTGGTGTTGAGATAGAACACGCCCGGTCGTTCGCCATCAGGACTGCCGGGCTGGTATTCAGCCGCCGGCGCACTCGCCGCGCGATACGCTTCGATGGCGCGCACTTCATAGGCCGCTTTCGGCAGGCGCGCAAACAACGCCGGCAAACGGGCATCGACTTTTGTCTGCACATCACGAAACGCCTGCAGCGCCGCATCAGCCGTTGGGAAATAGTGAGCCGGATCGGTTTCCATGGCCGCAAACAAGGCTTGCAGATCGCCGGCAATGTTCAACTGCTGTTGCAGCTTGCGCATTTCCGCGTGTATGCGCGCCACTTCCTGAACACCGAGTTCATGGATCTGCGCGGGCGTCAGATCACCGAGTGTGGTTTCGCGCTTTACCAGCCAGGCATACCAGGCCGCGCCATCCGGCAAAGCGGCACGACCGTGACGCGCTTCAGCGCGCGGCAGGTAGTGATCGCGCAGGAAATCATGCAGGCGACGATACACCGGCAAAATGCGATCACGGATGGCGACGCGGAATGCGGCATCGAGACGCGCGCGTTCGCTGACGGGAAATTGCGCCGGCAGACGCGCGATCGGTCCCCAGAACACACTGCGGGTAAGGTCGGCGCTGATCGTGTCGCTGATGTGGTCAGCGAACTGCGGCAGCAGGCGCTCGACCAGCACCGCCGGCAGCACCACACCTTTTTCCATGCCGGTGCGCAACCAGCGTTCGGTCTCGGCGGCATTGGCAACAAAGCCGTCGATTTTTTTCAGCCAGTTGTCGTAATCACTGACGGTGACAAAGGGCTGTGCGCCATCGCCGGAACCGAGCTGGGCAAAATAGTTGTACTCGTTGTAGAACGGATTGATCGGCAGCAATGCTTCGCCAAAGCGCTCGCCTTCGGCTGCCAGTTGCAGATCCCAGTCCAGCAGGTCGTAGGTGATCTGCTGCGCCGCGGTCAGCGCAGCGCGATCCGTCGCCGCCAGCAATTGCCGATAGCGCGCCGTCAGCGCCCGTTGCGCGTCGTGCACGGCCTGCGTCTGCACGCAGTAGCGGTCATTGAAGCGGAAGTCGCCGAGATAGATGCCGTTGCAGGGCATCAGCTGCAGCTGGTCCTCGAACCAGCGGTCGGCCAGGGCATCGACATCGGTGCCGGCCTGCGCTTCGGCGGCGACGCCGGTGCCGGCTGCCGGCGCGGCGGGATCTGGCGCGTCCTGGCTGCCCGGCAGGATCAGCAGCATCAGCAGCGACCAGCCGGCCGCGCTGCGTCCGGTCCGGTTGCTTCGGGATGTGCGTTGCACTGACGGGGACAGGGACGGGGTCGAGAACGGGAACGGGAGCAGGCACGGGAGCGGGAACGACAGCGGCATGGAACGGCACTCGACCAGGACGATGCGGCTCGCCCGCAGGCGCGACCGGGCCCTGCGCTGCGGTCCGCTGCAGACTGGCCGGCAGGCTATGCCCTCGCCCCGGCACCGGCAAGCGCATCAGGCGTGGCCAAGGCGCATGACTGGTATGACCTCACGGATTCCGGGCCGGATTCGGTAGTTTGCACCTGTACGAATTGATACCAACTGATACATTAATCGTCAAAATCCCGCGCCGTCATCATTCCGCCTCATCTGGAGGCAGCCTTGACACGGCCGTCTACACTCATAACAAAACCAAAAGGCAGGGATTCCCCATGCACGCTTTCCGCCCGCTTTCCTATGCGCTCGCGGCTATTACCCTGATTGTTGTCGGCGTACTGGCCAGCTCCCTCTGGCTCGGTCTGCTGGCCGGCGTGTTGCTGGCCGGTGCGCAACTGGCACTGGCACTTCAGGTGCCGCCACCGCCACCGCCGCCGCCTGCGGCACTGCGCACCGAACCGGAACTGCCGCCCGACAATGTCCCGCCGGCCCTGCGCCGCCTGCTCGGCGATGTCCTGCCGCTCTGGAACCAGCACATCGAACTGGCGCGCAGCCAGACCGAATCCGCCATCAACGGCCTCACCAACCAGTTCGCCGGCATCAACAACCAGTTGCACGAAGCGCTGGCGCTGTCCGGTCAGCAGCGCAGCGGTCAGGACGTGGTCAGCGTCATCCAGCGTGCCCAGACCGACCTGCCGAAAGTGGTCAGCACGCTCGAACAAACCACTGCTGCGCGCGAAGCCTTCCTGCGCGAACTGCAAACCATGACCAGCTTCATAAACGAGCTGTCGTCGATGGCAGTGGATGTGGCGAAAGTCGCGTCGCAAACCAATCTGCTGGCACTCAATGCCGCCATCGAAGCCGCGCGCGCCGGTGAATCCGGTCGCGGTTTCGCGGTGGTCGCCGATGAAGTGCGCAAGCTGTCGACGCTGTCCGGTGACACCGGCAAACGCATCACCGAAAAAGTCAAAACCATCAGCGATGCCATGGCCAACGTGCTCGAACAGGCCAATCAGGCTGCCGGTCAGGAACAGGAATTGATCAGGGACGCGGAAAACGTCGTCGAGCAGGTGCTCGGCAGTTTCAGCGGCACCGCGCAGGGACTTGAACAGCGGCTGCTGCAATTGCAGGAAGTCAGCAGACAAGTGGAGCAGGCGATCAATCACGTGCTGGTCGAGCTGCAATTCCAGGATCGCATCAGCCAGATTCTGACCCATGTCCAGCACGACACGGCGCGCATGAAAGAGGAACTGGCCAGCGACCGCATTCCCGATGCCGGCAGCTGGCTGCAGGCGCTGGAAAAAACCTATACCACCAACGAGCAGCGACAGTTGCGCGGCCAGCCGGCGAGCAGCGGTGCCGGCAGCAGCGCCAGTTCATCCGGCGTGGACTTTTTCTGATCACGGAACCGTTTCCATCAACAGTTGATTCTCTCCACCGCTTACAGGGAATAGCCCGAGGCAAACATGGCAAAAACCATACTCGTCGTCGACGACTCCAGCAGTTTCCGTCAGGTCGTCAGCATGGCGCTGCGCGGCGCCGGCTACGACATCGTTGAAGCGCAAGACGGCAAAGATGCACTCGGCAAACTCGATGGCCGGAAAATCAACCTGATTGTTTCCGACGTCAACATGCCGGTGATGGATGGCATCAGCTTCGTGAAAGCGGCCAAGCAATTGCCGGCCTACAAATTCACGCCGGTGATCATGCTCACCACCGAAGCCGGCGATGACAAAAAAGCCGAAGGCAAAGCCGCTGGCGTCAAGGCCTGGGTGGTGAAGCCGTTCCAGCCGCCGATCCTGCTTGATGCTGTGTCCAAACTCATTCTGCCCTGAGGTGTGCGATGCCCATACACGTCAAGCGCAAGGGTGAGTTTGTGCAAGTCACCATTGTTGATGCGCTGAACATCTACTGCGCGGCGGAAGCGAAAGAGCAGTTGCTGCACGCGCTCGAAGCCGGGCGCGAGCTGGAAATTGATCTTGCCCATGTCGATGAGCTCGACACCGCCGGTGTGCAACTGATGCTGATGGTGAAGCAGGAGGCGCAACGCGCCGGCAAGGATTGTGTGTTCATTCATCACAGTCCGGCGGTGCGCGAAGTGATGGACCTGCTCAACCTCGCCAGCGCGCTCGGTGATCCGGTGGTGATACCGGCCTGATTGACCCTTCCGGCCCAAGGAGGCTGCATGGATCTGGAATCGGCACGCGGTGCCTTTGTGCAGGAATCGCGTGAGTTGCTGACAGCGATGGAAGCCGGCCTGCTCGAGATCGAGCAACAGGGCCTGAGCGCCGACGCCATCAACGCGGTGTTTCGTGCTGCGCACACCATCAAGGGTTCGGCCGGTTTGTTCGGACTCGATCACATCGTCAGCTTCACCCACGTGATGGAGAACGTTCTGGATCTGGCGCGCGCCGGACGGCTGCCGATCAGCGACGAGTTGCTGTCGACACTGCTCGCCACCGGCGACTACCTGAACAAACTCATCGATGCCATCGAAGCCGAACAGGATGATGCCGAACCCGATCCGGTGATCCGCGCGGCGCTGCTGGAACAGTTGCAAACGTACTTGCCCAGCGTCTCGGCGCCGGCAAACACGCATCTGTCCACCACTGCAGCGCGCAAGGACAGCGCGCAGGTCGAAGTGATGGACGGCGAGCACACCGAATCCGATGCCTGGCACATTTCGCTGCGCCTGTCGGCCGATGTCCTGCGCAGCGGCATGGACCCGCTGTCCTTTCTGCGCTATCTCGGCAAACTCGGTCGCATCGTGTACATGAACACGCTGACCGACAATCTGCCGGACGCCGCCGGTTTTGATCCGGAAACGCTGTATCTCGGTTTTGAACTCGGTTTGCTTTCCGATGCCGACAAAGCCGCCATCGAAAACGTATTCGAATTTGTCCGCGAAGATTCACTGATCCGCATCCTGCCACCGCACAGCAAAATCGCTGACTACGTCGCCCACATCAGGGCACTGCCGGAAGGCCCGCACAAACTTGGCGAAATTCTCGTCTCCGCCGGCGCGCTGACCCGCAATGAACTGGAGCGCGTGCTGGCGCATCAGGCCGAGATCTCCGGTCGCAAACCGCCAATCGGCACACTGCTGGTCGACGATCAGGTGGTGCATCCTGGCGTGGTCTCGGCGGCGCTGACCAAGCAAATGGAGAAATCGGATCGCAAGCATCAGGAACAGCGTTTCATCAAGGTCGATGTCGACAAGCTGGACGCGCTGATCAATCTGGTCGGCGAACTGGTGATTGCCGGCGCCGCGGCGCGTCTCGCCGCGCGCACCGACGGCGCCGTCGCCAGCGAGGAAGCGACCGCCGTGGTCGGTGAACTGGTCGAGGACATCCGCGACGCGGCGCTCGGCCTGCGCATGGTGCCGATCGGCGAAGTGTTCCAGCGTTATCCGCGCGTGGTGCGCGACATCAGCAAGGATCTGGGCAAGAAAATTGAGCTGGTGATCACCGGCGCGGAAACCGAACTCGACAAATCCATGGTCGAGAAACTTTCCGATCCGCTGACGCATATTGTGCGCAACGCCATCGATCACGGCATTGAATCCGTGGACCGGCGACTCGAAGCCGGCAAGCCGGCGTCCGGCACGCTGCGTCTGCACGCGTATCACGACTCCGGCGCCATCGCCATCGAGATCAGCGATGACGGCGCCGGCCTGAACAAGGCACGTATCCGCAGCAAGGCCATCGAACGCGGCCTGATCAGCGAAGAGGATGTGCTCAGCGACAACGAGATCTATCGCCTGATCTTTGAAGCCGGCTTCTCCACCGCCGAACAGATCACCAATTTGTCCGGTCGCGGCGTCGGTATGGACGTGGTGAAGAAAAACATTGAAGCGCTGCGTGGCGAAGTGGAAGTGGAAAGTCAGGAAGGTCTGGGCGCCACGGTGCGCATCCGCCTGCCGCTGACGCTGGCGATCATCGATGGATTTCAGGTCAGCGTCGCCGGCGCGGCTTTTGTGCTGCCGCTGGAAATGGTCAAGGAATGCGCCGATCTGGTCAGCGCCGACATTTACCGCAACATCGTCAACCTGCGCGGCGAACCGCTGCCCTTCATCCGACTGCGTGAATTGTTCGCGATGGAAGGCGAAGCGCCGAAACGCGAGAGTCTGGTGGTCGTGCAATACGGCGGCCAGCGCGTCGGTCTGGTGGTCGACAGTCTGGTGGGCGAGTTGCAGGCGGTGATCAAACCGCTGGGCGCCCTGTTCCGCGACATGCGCGGCATCAGCGGTTCCACCATTCTCGGCAACGGTCAGGTGGCGCTGATCCTGGATGTACCGAATCTCGCTCACAGCATTCACGCCCAGGTCAACACGACTGCACACAAACACGGCAGCGAGGGTGTCGCCCTTGCTCATGGCAAGTAAGGAAGGAGAGCACTCCATGCAATGGTTCAACAGCCTGAAGCTCGGCACCAAACTGATTGTGGCCTTCCTGATCGTGGCCACGATCGCCGGCGCCATCGGCTACATCGGCAATCACAGTGTCGGGCGTGTCAATGACCTGATGACCAGCATGTACAAGGATCGGCTGCTGCCGATCAAGGACATCGGCGACATCCGCTCACACGCCTCGGACAATTTCCGCCGGCTGTATGAAGTCACCACTGCACCGGATGCCAAGGCCATTGAGGATGCGAAAGAAAAAATCGCCGAAGGCAGCAAGGCCATTGAAGAAAGCTGGAAGGCCTATGTGGCGACCGAACTGGTGGACGCGGAAAAAACCGCGGTCGCAAAAGTCAACGAGATCACGCCCAAATATCTGGCGTCGGCAAGCAAGGTTGTTGAACTGGCCGAACAAGGCAAACGCGACGAGGCCGCCGCAACACTGACCAACGAGACACGCATTATCTACAACCAGCTGCGTGCGCTGCGTCAGGAGATCAAGGACATCAATACGAAAATCGCCGATGAAGCCAACACCGAAGGCGATGTGATCGCGCACGATATCAGCAACCTGTTGATCGGCCTGATGATCGGCGGCTTCGTGATTTCGCTGCTGCTCGGCGTGTTTGTCACCCGTGTGATCGTCAAACAGCTGGGCGGCGAACCGGATTATGCAGCGGACATCGTCAAGCGCGTAGCCGAAGGCGATCTGACCATCGACGTGCAAATCAAACCCGGCGACACCGACAGCCTGCTGGCAGCGATGAAGCAGATGACCGCCAAACTGCATTCAATCATGGAGGATGTGCGCGGCACAGCCGATGGGCTCGCTTCGGCCTCGGAACAAATCTCTTCCTCGGCGCAGGCGCTGTCGCAGAACGCGTCCGAGCAGGCGGCGAATGTTGAAGAGACATCGGCCTCGGTGGAGGAGATTTCGGCCACCGTGGCGCAGAACTCGGAAAATGCCAAAGTCACCGACGATATCGCCACCAAATCGGCCGCCGATGCCAATCAGGGCGGCGATGCGGTCAAGCAGACAGTGGCGGCCATGCGCCAGATCGCTGACAAGATCTCGATCATCGACGACATCGCCTACCAGACCAATCTGCTGGCGCTGAACGCGGCCATCGAAGCGGCACGCGCCGGCGAACACGGCAAGGGCTTCGCCGTGGTGGCGGCAGAAGTGCGCAAACTTGCCGAGCGTTCGCAGGTGGCGGCGCAGGAGATCGGCTCGGTGGCCAGCAGCAGTGTCACGCTGGCCGAACGCGCCGGCACGCTGCTCAATGAACTGGTGCCGTCCATTCGCAAGACGGCGGATTTGGTGCAGGAGATCGCATCGGCATCGCGCGAACAAACCTCGGGGCTGGAGCAAATCAATACCGCGGTTACACAGCTGTCGCAAACCACACAGATGACCGCGTCGGCGTCGGAAGAATTGTCGTCCACCTCGGAGGAAATGAGCGCACAGGCGATCCAGTTGCAGGAAATGGTGGCCTACTTCAAAACCGGCAGCGTCAGCGCTCCGGTGCGCGCCGGTGGCGGAGCACGAAAAGTCGGCAAACCGGCACCGGTGCGGCACAAGGCGGCGAGCGCGCCCTCCGCAGTTGATGAATCGGCGTTCACCCGCTTCTGAGGATGCTGCCCATGGCCCAACTTCCTGTCCTTGCCGGTGGCGGCACCCGTGCGCTGGCAACGCGCGCCGCGCAGCAGTATCTGACCTTCACGCTGGCCGGCGAAGCGTTTGCCATTCCCATTGAACATGTGCGCGAGATCATCGAGTTCACCGGCCTCACCACCATTCCGCTGATGCCGGAGTTTCTGCGCGGCGTGATCAACCTGCGCGGCGCGGTGGTGCCGGTGGTGGATCTGCAATCGCGTTTTGAACGCGGCAATACCGGCATCCACAAACGCACCTGCGTGGTGATTGTCGAGCTGGCGCATGATCAGGACGCGCCCTCAATCGGCATCATGGTGGATGCGGTCAACGAAGTGCTGTCGGTGGATGCCGGCCAGGTCGAGGCGCGGCCGACCTTCGGCACCAATATCCGCGCCGATTTCATCGACGGCATCCTCAATCTCGACGGCCGCTTCGTGATCACGCTGGACGTACGCCAGGTCTTGTCGATAGACGAAATGGCCGCGCTGATCGCGGTGTCCGGCCGCGGCGAACGCAGCACGGAGGCCAGCGAAACGTGATGGCGACGACCGGTGCCGAGCGCACACTCAGCGACAATGATTTCCGATCCTTCCAGCAGCTTTTTTACAAGGCCATCGGCCTGCATCTGTCGGATCAGAAAAAAATGCTCGTCACCGGCCGGCTCAACAAACGTCTGGCACAGCTCGGCTTGTCGTCGTTCCGCGAATACTACGAACTGCTGGTACGCGACGATCAGCGCGAGGAATTGCAGCAGGCGATTGATCTCATCACCACCAACGAGACGTTCTTTTTTCGCGAGAGCAAGCACTTCGACATTCTCGCCCGGCAAATCATCCCGGAAAAAGCGCCCGGCCAGACGCTGCGGATCTGGAGCGCGGCCAGTTCCACCGGCGAAGAGCCCTACTCCATTGCCATGGTGTTGCACGCCGGGCTTGGCCAGTTCGGCTGGGAGCTGATCGCCTCCGACATCAGCAACCGGGTGCTGGAAAAAGCCCGCCAGGGTCTGTACTCCACGGACCGCATTGCCGGCATTCCTGCCGAGCTGCTGAAAACCTACTGCCTGAAAGGCCGCGGCGAATACGAAGGCAAATTGCTGATCGATCGCAGCCTGCGCGAAATGGTCAACTTCCGGCAGATCAACCTGATGCAGATCCCGAACGACATGAAGAACTTCGATGTCGTGTTCCTGCGCAACGTGATCATCTACTTCGACGCACCGACGAAACAGAAAGTGTTGCTCAGCATCTGCGACCGGCTGAAGCCCGGTGGCTGGCTGTTTCTCGGTCACTCCGAATCGCTGGCCGGCATGAACATGCCACTGACCACGGTCAGCCCGTCCGTTTACCGGCGCACATGAACGGAGGCGAAACATATGCGCAGGCCACCGAGGTGCTGTTCCTGCATCCCGGCGAACTCTACGCCGGGCGCCGGGCAGTTCTGCTCAAGACCATACTCGGTTCCTGCGTCGCCGTTACGCTCTGGCATCCGGCAACGCATATGGCCGGCATGTGTCATTTCGTGCTCGCGCAGCGGCCGGCATCGCAGGCGACCGCAAAACGCCGCGACTGCGATGGTCGCTACGGTGAAGATGCTCTGGATTTTCTCTACACCGCGGCCAATGCCACGGATACGCAGCTCGGTAATTTCCGGGTCGGGATTTTTGGCGGCGCGACACTCATGCGCAGCGCGCGCGGCGAATCAGTCGGCGACGCCAACATCCTGCTCGCCCAGCGCCGTTTGCGCAGCTACGGATTTCGCGTCAGTCATCAGGATGTCGGCGGCGCCGGTGGCCGTGTGCTGGCGCTGGACAGCAGCAATGGCGCGATCCTGCTCAAGTATCACACCGACCGCGCGGAAGACAGCGGCCGCGTGAGCACAGGGAGACAGGCATGAGCATCAAGGTGATGATCGTTGACGACTCGGCGGTGGTGCGCCAGGTGCTGCAACAGCAGCTGGCGAAAACCCGCGACATCGAGGTCATCGGCACGGCTCAGGATCCGATCTTCGCGCTCGACAAAATGAAAACGGTCTGGCCGGATGTCATCGTGCTGGATGTGGAAATGCCGCGCATGGATGGCGTGACCTTTCTGCGCCAGATCATGAGCACACGGCCGACGCCTGTGATCATTTGTTCAACGCTCACTGAGGCCGGTGCCGAGATCACATTGCAGGCCTTGTCGGCCGGCGCGTTTGCCATCATCAACAAACCCAAATCCGGGCTGCGCGACTACATCGTCGACAGTTCCGAAGATCTCGCCTCCGTGATCCGTGAAGCGGCGGCGGCGCGCATGGATCGCATGCGCAGCAGCACCGGCGCCAGCGCGAAACCGGTTGCACAAAAGCCCGAACCGATCGCGCGGCCAAAACTGTCTGCCGACGAGATCCTCGCCGCGCCGCCCAGCAACCTGAATGTGCCGCTGACGGAAAAGTTTGTTGCCATCGGCTGTTCCACCGGCGGCACGCAGGCACTGGAAGTGGTGCTCACGGCGCTGCCGCGTACCAGTCCCGGCATCGTCGTGGTCCAGCACATGCCGGAACAGTTCACGCGCAGTTTTGCCCAGCGGCTGAACAGTTTGTCGGAAGTGGAAGTGAAAGAAGCGGAAACCGGTGATCGCATTTTGTCCGGTCGTGTGCTGATCGCACCCGGCGGCAAACACCTGCTCGCCAAACGCAGCGGTGCGCAGTACTACGCCGAAGTGATGGACGGTCCGCTGGTCAGCCGGCACCGGCCATCAGTCGATGTGTTGTTCCGTTCGGTGGCAAAAGCTGCCGGACAGAACGCCATCGCGTTCATCATGACCGGCATGGGTGACGACGGCGCACGCGGCATGAAAGAGCTGCACGAAGCCGGCGCCAAAACCTATGCCCAGGATGAGCAAAGCTGCGTGGTGTTTGGCATGCCGAAAGAAGCCATCAAACTCGGTGGCGTGGATGAAATCGTCTCACTGGAAGACATACCGCGCATTATCGCGGCACTGGCGCGGCGGCAACTGGGATGAAAGCCATGACTGAACTGTCCAACAAACGCGTGCTGATCGTCGATGACAGTGCACTGCATCGCCAGCATGCCGAAGAACTGCTGCGCCTGCTCGGCGTCAGCGAAATTGCCAAGGCCGCCAACGGCGCCGAAGCGCTGGATGCGCTCAGCAATGCGCCCTACCTGCCGGATATTCTGCTGCTCGATCTGGAAATGCCGGTGATGGATGGCGTGGAATTGCTGCAGCAGATCATGCAACGGCATCTGCGACTGGATGTGATCGTGGTCAGCTCGCGCGAAAACGCCCTGCTGACCACAGTGGAAATGATGAGTCACTCGCTCGGCATTGCCATTCTCGGCGCATTGCAAAAGCCCCTCACCCGCGAGCGGCTTTCCGATGTGCTCGGCCATCATCTGGCGGCACCGCGCGCGGCGGCGAAGAACAGTGTGTATCCGCTGGAGGTGATCGCCGGTGGCGTCGATGGCGATCAGTTCATCTGTCATTACCAACCAAAAATTGATATTGCCAGCGGCGTGGTGAAAGGCGTCGAAGCGCTGGCGCGCTGGAATCATCCGCGTGATGGCCTGATCTATCCGGATCGCTTCATTGATCCGATGGAACGCCACGGCGCCATCATGCAGCGCTTTACCCTGCGTCTGCTTGAGCAGGTTCTGAGCCAGCTGAAAGCCTGGCACAGCGAGGGCCTGTTCCTGAGTTGTTCGCTGAATATTTCCGCCCAGTCGTTTGCCGATGCGCGCTTTGTCAACGACATCATCCATCGCGTCGAGGCCAGCGGCATTGCACCGCGCTACCTGATTCTGGAAGTGACCGAAACGGCGATCATGACTGATATCGGCGCCAGTCTCGGCACGCTGGCGCGGCTGCGCCTGAAAGGCTTCGGCCTGTCGATTGACGACTACGGCACCGGTTTTGCCTCGCTGCAACAGCTGTCACGCATTCCGGCCACGGAACTGAAAGTTGATCGCCTGTTCGTGCACGGCTGTCACCAGCGCGAACACCTGATCATCATGCTGGAGAGTGCCATCAAGCTGGCAGAAAAACTGCGCCTGTCGGTGGTCGCGGAAGGAGTGGAAACACTGGAAGACTGGCAGGAGCTGAAAGCGCTCGGCTGCGAACAGGCGCAGGGTTATCTGATCGCCAAAGCGATGCCCGGCGAACAGGTACCGGGCTGGATACGCAACGAGCAGAAGCGTTTGCGCAGCCTGTAGCCAATCTGTCCACAGCTTTCTGTCCAACGAGATTATTTCACCACAAGTTATTTCACAAATTCAAATCAAGGCACGGGAGCAAGAGCGCATGTTTGAACGCATGAAAGTGGCCACCCGCCTGAGTCTGCTGGCCGGCGTGTTGATTGCCATGCTGGTGGCAATTGGTGCGCTGGGTATCAACGGCATGGGCGATGCCAACCGCAGCATGGAAACCGTGTACAAGGATCGCGTGGTGCCGCTGCGCGATTTGAAAGAGATCGCCGATCTCTACGCGGTCAACATCGTTGATACCGCGCACAAGGTTCGCAACGGTGGCATGTCCGCATCCGAGGGCGTGGGCAATGTCGCGCAGGCCCAGCAGCGCATTGGCGAGTTGTGGCGCGCCTATCTGGCGACGCAGATGGTCGAGGAAGAACAGCGCGTGGTCGATCAGATCCGTCAGGCGCTGGCACCGGCGGACGCCGCTGTCGAAAAGCTTGCCGCGGTTTTGCGCCGCGATGATCGCGCCGCGCTCGACGAGTTTGTGCTCAACGAACTGTATCCGCGCATCGATCCGGTGTCGGGCTTGTTCAGCGAACTGGTCGGCGTGCAACTGAAAGTTGCCGAGCGTGAGTACGGTGACTCACAGCAGCGGTATGCACAGATCCGCTTTTTCAATCTCGCCGCCATCGGCGTCAGTCTGGTACTGGCGATGCTGCTCGGCTTCCTGATCACGCGCAGCCTGTTGCGCCAGCTCGGCGGCGAGCCGGTGTATGCCGCCGAAGTCGCCAATCGCGTCGCCGATGGCGATCTCACGGTGCAGGTGCAACTGGCAGCCGGCGATCAGCACAGCCTGCTTGCTGCCATGTCACGCATGACCGGCAAACTCAACGAAGTGATGCAGGAGATCCATCAGTCCGCCGATGCGCTGACCTCGGCGGCGGAACAGATCTCGTCGGCCTCGCAGTCGCTGTCGCAGTCAGCCTCGGAACAGGCGGCGAATGTCGAGGAGACCAGTGCCTCGGTGGAAGAGCTGACCGCGACCGTGGCGCAGAACGCCGAGAACGCGCGCGTCACGGACGATCTCGCCAATCAATCGGCCGGCGAGGCCAAGGAAGGCGGCAGCGCGGTGACCGAAACCGTCAGCGCCATGCGCGAGATCGCCCAGCGCATCACGCTGGTTGATGACATTGCTTATCAAACCAATCTGCTGGCGCTGAACGCCGCCATTGAAGCCGCGCGCGCCGGTGATCACGGCAAGGGCTTTTCGGTGGTGGCCGCGGAAGTGCGCAAGCTCGCCGAACGCAGCCAGAAAGCCGCGCAGGAGATCGGCGGACTGGCCAGCAACAGCGTCATGCTCGCCGGTCAGGCCGGTGATCTGCTTAGTCGTCTGGTGCCTTCGATAGGCAAGACCGCCGATCTGGTCGCCGAGATCAGTTCTGCGTCACGCGAACAAAGCAGTGGTCTGGAACAGATCACGGCCGCAATGTCGCAACTGGCGCAGGTGACACAGACCACGGCCTCCGCCTCGGAACAACTGTCATCCACGGCCGAGGAAATGAGCGGACAGGCGGAGCAGTTGTTGCAGGTGGTGCGCTATTTCCGGCTGGCGGGGAGTCACTGAATGCAAGCCTGATCCCGTGGTGAGTTTTTGGCAGATCACCGGGGCAGTTCCCGGTTCGCCCTGAGCCTGTCGAAGAGTGAACAGAATGGCTGATTTGCGTCGATCCTCATCACACGAGCTGCCCCCTCTCCCCAACCCTCTCCCACGAGGGGAGAGGGAGCAAAATCGTCCTTCTCCCGGCGTGGGAGAAGGTGGCGCGCAGCGCCGGAAGAGGGGGAGTCGCCGTCGATGTGGGTCAACGCAAATCAGGACATGGTTGCGCAGAGAGCCCGGCCTTTTGTGGTTCGACAGGCGTTTACTGCTGAGTCTGTCGAAGCATCACCACGAACCGCATCGGGAATGTGTTGTGAGCTTGCTGTGCTGATGATCTTTCCGGGCAGATGTTGCCGGTGATGTAGTCAGCGAGCAGGTGAGCGGATTTTCGCAGG
Source organism: Permianibacter sp. (assembly GCA_041913605.1). Lineage (GTDB taxonomy): Bacteria > Pseudomonadota > Gammaproteobacteria > Enterobacterales > Permianibacteraceae > Permianibacter. The sequence continues at coordinate 6,259 of JAYSEY010000009.1, read as the reverse complement.
TGTACAGGGACGGTGACAGGGGAGTTTCCGGCATGAGTGACACGACGGACAGCAGCCACGCGAAGCCGGAACGCGGCGCGGCGGCGGTGCGGGTGATGATCGTTGATGACGCGCCGGAGAACCTGTTGCTGCTCGCCGACATGCTTGGCCAGCAGGGCTGCGATGTCAGTTCGCATACCAGCGGTGCCGCGGCGCTGAAAGCCGCGAAGCTGAGTCCGCCGGATTTGATCCTGCTCGACATCACCATGCCGGAAATGGACGGGTATCAGGTTTGCCAAACCCTGAAAGCGCATCCGCGCCTGCACGACATTCCGGTGATTTTTCTGTCCGCGCTCGATCAGCTTGACGACAAGATCAAGGCCTTTGCTGCCGGCGGTGTTGATTACATCACCAAGCCGTTCCAGTTCGAGGATGTGCAGGCGCGCATCGGCATTCATCTGCGCCTGCACCGCCTGCAGCAGCAACTGGAGAAGCAGAACCGCGAATTGCGCATGCAGGTCGCCGATCAGGTGGCACAACTCTCACAAGCGCAGTACGCAATGATTTTCGCGCTGTCGAAACTGGTCGAAGCGCGCGATGGCGGCGGCGGCCCGCATGTTGAACGATTGCAAACCTATGCGCGGCTGCTGGCCGAATGCCTGCGGCTCGGCTCGCCGTATTTCCGCCAGATCGACAGCCAGTTTGTTGAACTCATCGGCCACGCCGCACCACTGCACGACATCGGCACCATCGGCATTCCCGATCACATCCTGAACAAGCCAGGCAAACTTGATGCCGCCGAACGCAAGCTGATGCAAACCCACGTCGCCATCGGTGAACAAACCTTGCGCGACATTGCTGCCCGCCACCCGGACAGTGCCTTCATCAGCATGGCCATTGCCATTGCCAGTGCGCATCACGAGCGCTGGGACGGCAGCGGTTATCCGCGCGGACTGTCCGGCGAACACATTCCGCTCGCGGCGCGCATCATGGCGGTGGTGGATGTGTACGACGCGCTGCGTGCCGAACGCTGTTACAAACCGGCTTTCGATCACGCTGAAGCCTGCGCGCAAATTCGCGCCCAGAGCGGCGGCCAGTTTGATCCGGTGGTGGTGGCCGCGTTTCTGGATCTGGAAGCACAGTTTGCCGAGTTGTATGCGCGCAGCAGCGGACCCGCCTGAACCGGCGCCGGAGCAACGCGTACCGCGCGTCCGGCTGTCGCTGGCGGCACGCACGCTGGTCTGGGTGTTGCTGTCGTCGGCGCTGTTTTCAACGCTGATCACCTTCTGGGCGGTGCGCCGCGAACAGCAGCGCGAAACCGAAGAAGCGCGCGCGGAAAGTCGCGCGGCGGTCAGCAGCAGTCTGGCGCCTTTGTCCGGCGCACTCTGGGCCTACGATCAGGCCACCACGCGCGCCATTCTCGACGGCCTGCTCACCGTCAGCACGCTGCAGGAACTGCATTTGCGCGCGCCGGAAATGGATGTGCGCGTGGCCCGTGCTCAGCCGCATCCGGTTGATGAACGCTGGCAACTGGAGTTGTTCGCACCCGATGCCAGCCGCGTGATTGGCGTGCTGGAGGTGGGCGAAGCCCATGCCCTGCTCGGCAACGAACTGGACGAACACCTGTGGCTGCTCGGCGTCACGCAATTGCTCGGCATGGCCGGCCTGACGCTGATGCATTTCGTGATCTTCAACTGGCAGATCAGCCGCCATCTGCGCCGGCTGGCCACGCAACTGCGCCAGCTCAGCGGCGACAGCAGCAACACCCGCGACAGTGCCGCCGAACACACACACGCTGGCGCCCATGTCGAACTCAAACGTCGCCTGCGCCGTTACCCCGACGAGCTCGATGTGGTGGTCAACGCCATCAACGGGTTTTCCGCGGCCCGCCAGCAGGCCGAGCGCGCGCTGCGACAACTGAACCAGCAACTGGAACTGCGCATCGCCGCGCGCACCGCCGATCTGCGCACCAGCAACGCCGAGCTGGCCCGCGCCCGCGACGCGGCCGACGCCGCCAATGTTGCCAAGAGCGCCTTTCTGGCCAATGTCAGCCACGAGATCCGCACGCCGCTGAATGCCATCATCGGCCTCAGCAGCCTGGCCGAGCGCACACCGCTGAATGCCCAGCAACGCGGCTACGTGGAAAAAACCCGCGGCGCCGCCGAGACCCTGCTCGGCCTGATCAACGACCTGCTCGACTCGGCCAAGATCGAGGCCGGCAAACTGGAGCTGGCCCCGCAGCCGTTTCTGCTCGACGACCTGATCAGCCAGGTCAGCGGCCTGATCGCCTTCCGCGCCCAGCAGAAAGGTCTGGCCTTCCTGCTCGACATCGACCCGCAAGCGCCACCGCTGCTGGTCGGCGACGCCCTGCGCCTGAACCAGATCCTGCTCAACCTGTGCAACAACGCCATCAAGTTCACTGCCCGTGGCGAGGTGAAACTGACGGTGCGGTGCGAACGGGAGGACGGGCGGACGGCGGCAGGTCCGGAAACCGGTATCGACGTGCGTCCTGATGCAGGTCCTGATGTCTATCCCGGAACCGCTTCCGAGACCGTTTCTGCAAGCGTTTCCGCAAGCGATTCCTCAACAACAGCCGGGACCCGGCCCGACGCCGGTGCGGCCCCCGACCCGGCAAGCGTGCGGCTGCGCTTCGCCGTCCGCGACACCGGCATCGGCCTCAGCGACGCCCAGCAGGCCCGGTTGTTCCAGGCCTTCAGTCAGGCCGACGCCTCCACCACCCGCGAGTACGGCGGCACCGGTCTTGGCCTGTCCATCTGCCGGCAACTGGTCGAACTGATGGGCGGGCGTATCGGCGTCCTCAGCCAGCCCGGCGCAGGCAGCGAGTTCTGGTTCAGCATCGAATTGCCGCTCGGCCAGGGCAGCGCCGGACACATCGCCACTTCACAGATCCCCACCCAACATATCCCCACCCAATACAGCAGCGTCGAACACGCCACCGCCGAGCACAGCACTGCCGAACACGTCCGCGCTCACACCCTGCCCGCCGCGCCGGAACCGTCACTGTCACCGGCACCGCCGCTGCGCTGGCGCATCCTCGAAGGCTGTCGCGTGCTGCTGGTGGAAGACAACCCGCTCAACCAGCAACTGGCCAGCGAGATCCTGCAACTCGACGCCGGCATCCGCGTGCGCGTTGCCGGCAACGGCCGCGAAGCCCTCGCCTGCCTGAGCCAGAACCCGCAGGCCTTCGACGCCGTGCTGATGGACGTGCAGATGCCGGAGATGGACGGCTACGCCGCGACCCGCGCCATCCGCCAACTGCCCGGCCTGCAGGCGCTGCCCATCATCGCCATGACCGCCCACGCCATGGCCGAAGACGTCGCGCGCTGCAAAGCCGCCGGCATGAACGACTTCGTCTCCAAACCCTTCCTGCCCGACCAATTGTTCAGCACCCTCAGCCGCTGGATCACACCCGCCGGCAACGGCAATTCCGGCATTGACCACACCGGCACTGGCCAACCCGGTAACGCCCGAGCGGAACACCACCAGACCGCAAACGCCAGCGCCATTACGCCGGCATCCGGCGGCGCTACGCCAACCGCAGGAAACGCAAACAGCGCAGACCCGACCCGCAACAACCCCGACCGCCAACCCGCAGCAACTGGCGGCAATTTGCAAACCGGTCTTTTTGCAAACCGGCTTTCGGAAACCACACGTTCGGAAAGCCGTCCTTCGGACAATGGAGCTCCGGAACAAGACGCGCCAGAACATCGCCGTCAGGAAACCATCGATGCGGAAAAGCGCGACAGGGAAAACCGCGCTCCGGAAAACCGGGCGCTGATCAATCAGGCACAGGAAAGCGCTGCTTTGAAAAACAGCCTGACGGAAAATCGTGCACTGGAAAACAGTTCACCGACAACGAACGCGCCAGAACCTTTCGCTCCCGCAACTCACGTCCCGGAAGAACGCGTTACAGCAGCAAGCACCGTCGCCAACAGCGCGACAGCGACAGCACAACACACCAGCACAATCCACCCGACCCTGCCGCGCCTCGACACCGTCGCCGGCCAGCGCTACTGCCGCGGCAACGCCGCGCTGTACCGCAAAGTGCTGCAACTTTTCCTCGACACTCGCGAAGCCAGCGCCGACGAGATCCGCCGCGCCCTCGCCAGCGGTGACCTCACCACCGCCAGCCGCGTCGCCCACACCGTCAAATCCGTCGCCGGCACCCTCGGCGCCCGCCGCCTGTCACACATCGCCGGCGAACTCGAAACCCGCCTCGGCACACCCGCGCCCGGCGATGCGGAACCGTTGCTGCAGCAATTCGCCGAGGAAATGAGCGGCTTGTGTGCAGCGCTCAGGGAGTATCTGGAGAGTGGGGAGAATGGGGAATAAAGGGCTGGCTTTGCCCGGTTCGGGCATCACCATTTCACGACCGCATTTTTTTGACACCGAGAAAACATCGGAAGGTTTCTGGAATGGATCACTGCAATTTCGAAAACTATAAATGCGCCTGCAACTTCAAAAGCTTGGCGAGTCGTACACCGAGAAATCCAACCCGCGATCTGCGCTTACGCAGCCTCCGCGAGCAGTATGCCCCTTGAAGTGAGCGTGTACAGACTGAAGGGCGGACGTGCTTCAACCACGCTGCGGCTGAGCAGTTCACAGGATTCCAGGGTTTGCAGCCCCTGGGACAGCGCACGCGGCGTCGCCATGCTGAGCGCAGTCTGAATTTGGCCGAAGCGCTCTTCTCCCCTGCGCAGTACGCAAACCAGTGGCATGCCCCAGCGCGTCAGGCTGGACGGCGCCAAACCCAGCGCCGTTTGCACCTGGCTGATCGCATAGGCGCTTTTTGCCATGCGTTTTCCTGCTGGCGTGATCACATATTCCGGGCGCAGCGGATGACCATAGCCGGTATTGCGTTTGATCCAGCCGTGGAGAATTGCCGTTTCCAGGGTGCGGCCGAGGCTGTCGCGGGAAATCGACAGCCGGTGCAACAGCTCGACATGGCGCGCGCCGTCGCGATCGGCGAAATCGGCAAGCAATGCGCTCAACCAGCGGTTCTGGCTGAGGGCAATATGATCGGTGATGGAGAGCGTTGACTGCATAATGGGAAGCTAGTATACATTCCAGACCTCAACGGTCAAGGGAACGTCCTCATGAACATCCGCTACACACCTGAACTCACCGCCTCGATGGCAGTAAAAAACCTTGATGAATCGATTGCCTGGTACGAAAAAGTACTGGGATTCAAACTGAGTTACCGGGTAGACGAGATGGGCTGGTGCGAGCTTGCCACCGGCGTGCCCGGCGTCAGTGTCGGCCTGTCACAGAATGAGTCGGTGGCCGCAGGCGGCAACGCCACCAACGTCTGGGGCGTCGCTGACATACATGAAGCCAAGGCGCAGCTCGACCGTTTCGGCGTCCGGCAAGATGGCGACATTCAGGAAATTCCCGACATGGTCAAGTTGCTCACCTTCTACGATCCGGACGGCAACGCCATGATGTTTGCCCAATCCCTGATGACGCCAAGCTGATCTTTTTCGACGATAAAAAACGGGCGCTATGACGCCCGTTTTTGCTGTTACATGCTGTGCGCAGTTCCGACTACGCCCGCAGACTGAAAATGAAGCAGTGGACCGATTTGCTTGCCCAAGCTACGAGCTGAATGTCATTTGTATGGCCTGACGCTGACCGATTTTTTCGGTGCGATTTTCGAGCCGATAGATCCCCCTCCTTCGCAAGGAGGGGCCAGGGGTGGTTACGAATTACGAGAGTAGCAATCTCGTTTCCTCCCACACCGCACGCGCTTCAGCCTTGCCGGGTCTCGCCCCGGCGGGCGAGTAGCTTTCTTTGACGCAAAGAAAGCTACCAAAGAAACATGCCCGACTCCGAGCCGCGCGTTGCGCGGTGCCCTGCGCTGCTCATTCCGTCCGGGGCTTTTCAGACAGCACATCCCTGTGCAGTCTGAAAAGGCGTCGGCATCCATGCCTCGCCCCTTCACTTCGTTACGGGCTGTTAACCCGGACTCCTTTCCGCTGCTCGGCTCGTCGAACGGGCGGAAAGGTCAAAACCTGTCGCGCCCACATATCTCGGCTCAAGGAAAAGTCAGCAATCTCAATTTTCGTTCAGTCGGCAGCGATTGCGTACGATCACGCTTCGCTAATCGTACCTACGACGGCAGCAATGATGTCGTCTCGCCAGCAACGAGCGGCCAAAAAAAGGTCGAAGCAAAGAACCTCACCAGAAAACGGGGCCCCTTCCGCACCAGCCGGCGATTCGATGCCAGCGGCCGGGTGCGCCGGCAGGGATAGCCGGCGCA
>JAYSEY010000008.1:0-200663 GCA_041913605.1 Permianibacter sp. | reverse complement strand
CGATGGTGCCCACGTTCACGTGGGGTTTGTTACGTTCAAATTTTTCCTTGGACATTTTCTTGCCTCAGTTGAAGGTTTTGACGTTTCGATTGGTTGGCCGGGGAAACATTCGCCGGCCACCCCACGGATTACTTCTTGCGAGCCGCGATGACGGTTTCGGCGACGTTGTTCGGCGCTTCGTTGTAGTGCGCGAACTCCATCGAGTAGGTCGCACGACCCTGCGTGGCCGAACGCAGATCGGTGGCGTAGCCGAACATTTCCGACAGCGGCACCTTGGCCTTGATGGCCTTGATTCCGCCGGGCAGATCGTCCATGCCTTCGACCATGCCGCGACGGCGGTTCAGGTCGCCGATGACGTCGCCCATGTTCTGTTCCGGCGTCTCGACTTCGACTTTCATGATCGGCTCGAGCAGGACCGGCTTGGCCTTCAGGCAGCCTTCCTTGAAGCCCATCGAACCGGCGATCTTGAACGCCATTTCGTTCGAGTCGACGTCGTGGTACGAACCGTCGAAAATCGTGACTTTGACGTCAACAACCGGGAAGCCGGCGATGATGCCGTTCTTGATCTGTTCCTGGACGCCCTTGTCGACGGCCGGGATGTATTCCTTCGGCACGACACCGCCAACGACTTCGTTGACGAACTCGTAGCCCTTGCCGGTTTCGTTCGGCTCAATGCGCAGCCAGCAATGGCCGTACTGGCCACGACCGCCCGACTGGCGAACAAACTTGCCTTCCTGCTCGACCTTGGCGCGAATCGTTTCGCGGTAGGCAACCTGCGGCTTGCCGACGTTGGCTTCGACCTTGAACTCGCGCTTCATGCGGTCGACGATGATGTCGAGGTGCAGCTCGCCCATGCCGGCGATGATGGTCTGACCCGATTCTTCATCGGTCCAGACGCGGAACGACGGATCTTCCTGAGCCAGACGGCCCAGCGCCATGCCCATCTTTTCCTGGTCGGCTTTGGTCTTCGGCTCGACGGCGACCGAGATCACCGGCTCCGGGAACTCCATGCGTTCCAGAATGACCGGGTGCTCCGGATCACAGATGGTGTCACCGGTGGTGACGTCTTTCAGACCGACGCAGGCGGCGATGTCGCCGGCGCGGACTTCCTTGATTTCTTCACGCTGGTTGGCGTGCATCTGCACCAGACGACCAATGCGCTCTTTGCGCTCCTTGACCGTGTTGTAGACGCCCGAACCGGCTTCCAGTACGCCCGAATAGACGCGGATGAAGGTCAGCGAACCGACGAACGGGTCGGTGGCGATCTTGAATGCCAGCGCCGAGAACGGTGCGTTGTCATCCGCTGCGCGCTCGACCTTGTTGCCGCGATCGTCTTCGCCCACAACCGGCGGAATATCGACCGGCGACGGCAGGTAACGGACAACGGCGTCGAGCATGGCCTGCACGCCCTTGTTCTTGAACGCCGAACCGCACAGTGCCGGAACGATTTCGCCCGCGATCGTGCGCTTGCGCAGACCGGCGTGGATTTCGTCGTTGGTCAGCTCGCCTTCGGAGAGATATTTCTCCATCAGCTCTTCGCTGGCTTCAGCGGCACTTTCGACCAGCTTTTCGCGCCAGCTCTGGCAATCAGCCAGCATCTCAGCCGGGATGTCGCCGTATTCGAACTTCATGCCCTGCGAGGCTTCGTCCCACCAGATGGCCTTCATTTCCACCAGGTCAACGACGCCCTTGAACTGATCTTCCTGGCCGATCGGCAGCTGCAGCACCACCGGATTGGCGTTCAGACGATCTTTCATCTGGCTCACGGCGCGCAGGAAGTTGGCGCCGGTGCGGTCCATCTTGTTGACGAACGCCAGACGCGGCACACCGTATTTGTTGGCCTGACGCCAGACGGTTTCCGACTGCGGCTGCACGCCACCGACGGCGCAATACACCATGCACGCACCATCAAGCACACGCATCGAACGCTCAACTTCAATGGTGAAGTCCACGTGTCCGGGGGTGTCGATGATGTTAATGCGATGCTCTTCGAAATTCTTCGCCATGCCGGCCCAGAAAGCGGTCACGGCAGCCGACGTAATGGTGATGCCGCGCTCTTGCTCCTGCACCATCCAGTCGGTGGTGGCAGCACCGTCGTGCACTTCACCGATTTTGTGGCTCTTGCCGGTGTAGAACAGCACGCGCTCGGTCGTGGTGGTCTTGCCGGCGTCGATGTGCGCGCTGATACCGATATTGCGGTAGCGCGAAATAGGCGTTGTACGGGCCATTGCTTGCTCCAAGTGGAAAACTTGCGCGCCGGCGCGTCCTCAGGGGACGGGCCGGCGGCTCCTGGATGATCGACGGGCGATTACCAGCGGTAGTGCGAGAAGGCCTTGTTGGCTTCAGCCATGCGGTGCACGTCTTCACGCTTCTTCACGGCAGAACCGCGACCTTCGATAGCGTCCAGCACTTCACCGGCGAGGCGCTCGGCCATCGACTTCTCGCTGCGCGAACGGGCAGCGTCGGTGAGCCAGCGCATGGCCAGCGCGGTTTGACGGGCGTGACGCACTTCGACCGGCACCTGGTAAGTGGCACCGCCAACGCGACGCGACTTCACTTCGACCAGCGGACGGACGTTGTCCAGACCTTTTTCGAACAGGCTCATGGCGGCCTGGGCATCAATGTTTTTCTTCGACGAGATCAGGTCGATGGCACCGTAGACGATTTTTTCGGCGACGGCTTTCTTGCCCGACTCCATGACCACGTTCATGTATTTGGCCAGGAGTTGGCTGCCGTATTTCGGCTCGGGAAGGATCTCGCGCTTGGCGACGACACGACGACGCGGCATTTCAGTATTTCCTTTTGCGTTTCAGGTGGCCTCCGGCATGAGCAGCGTATGACGACGATGTGTCAACGAGGCTGCAAAGCCGGCCTTACTGGGAATGTGCAGTGCGGAGCAGCAACTGCGCCAAGAACCCAACCTGTACAAAACCAATTTCAGTTTCGGTGCCGGACGGCACGGAATGTGCCGGAACAACACCTTGCGTTACAGCGGCAGCGACTTGCACAGCGTGTAAGCCCTGCCCCGGTCCGCAGGCTTCAGGCCTGCAGCGCCGGATTATTTCTTCGGACGCTTGGCGCCGTACTTCGAACGACCCTGCTTGCGATCTTTCACGCCAGCGCAGTCAAGCGAACCACGGACGGTGTGGTAACGCACACCCGGCAGGTCCTTCACACGGCCGCCACGGATCAGCACAACCGAGTGTTCCTGCAGGTTGTGGCCTTCGCCGCCGATGTAGGAGATGACTTCGAAGCCATTGACCAGACGCACCTTGCAGACTTTGCGCAGTGCCGAGTTCGGCTTTTTCGGGGTGGTGGTATAGACGCGAGTGCAGACGCCACGCTTCTGCGGGTTGCCCTGCAGAGCGGGGACCTTGCTCTTGTCCTTGAACGGGGTGCGGCCAGCGCGCACCAGCTGGTTAACGGTTGCCATTGAGATGAAAGCTCCAGTTTTCAAAGCAAAAAGCCCCAAAGCCCGGCCACGGGCATTTTGGGGGTGCGACATTCTAGGGATGGGGGGGAGGGTCGTCAAGAAATGACCAGTCCCTGCCAGTGCAGGGGCCACAGGTTCGTCCGACTCCGCCATGCGGTCCGGGCCATATGACAGAGCATGGCCACCACAGCAGAAAGCCCCGGTCACTGGCTGCTGCCGGGGATTGTTCAAAGCGCTGGCTTCTTCCGGCCAGCTGCGCACGTTGCGCGTTGGTCGCTGGCAACCAGACGGCTCTGGTAATGACCACGTCTGGGGACCAGTCTTCGAGGGCAGCCCGAACTGCCGGAAAAGCAAAAGCCCCGGCAGGCGGGGCTATGTTGCAGTCGCGACGGGGAAGTGGTGCCGGTAATAGGAGTCGAACCTACGACCTTCGCATTACGAATGCGCTGCTCTACCAACTGAGCTACACCGGCAATTCGGGTACCGCCGTGCGAGGCGCGCAAGTATAAGGAGGGGACTCACCAGCGACAAGCCCCGGAGCTGTGTTACTCATCCAAGCTAACAATAGCTTGCAAGTTGCCGGTTACAGGGTCAATCAACGCATGACAGCGACGCACGCCGATTTTCAGCGCAACGACACGACTGCCCGTCACGTCACCGCCGTGGCGTTTGATTAACAAGTCAGCCCATCGCTTCTGAGATTCGCCTTGCGCCGCAAACGCGTCAAGACTGTCCGACTGCTGGCGCAGTACGTCAAGTCGTGGAGCCAGCGGTTGATAGTACTTGGGGAAGTTGTAGACATCAGCCCCAGCCAAAATTGCATTCATCATCAAATCTGATCCTTCCTTCCCTGAGGGCGCTTCCGCAAACACATATTCCGGACCGAGCCAGGAAGATCGCTGAAACGCAGGTGTCGCGCCGTCACGGCTGGCTATCTCATCTTCTCGTACCAGTTCATAGCGCGCGCCGGCGAACACGATGTACACCGGTCGCGCCGACCAGGTTACCCAGGCTCCATAAGTCAGGGCTGCGACCTGCAGCAGGGCAATAATCGTCAAATCAAACTTGAGCGAAGGCTTGCCGGATTTGAACACGATCAGGGTCAACAATGGTCCGATGACCACATCGACACTGGTCAGCACGATCAGCAAGCCGACAATATCCATTGCTGAAAACAGAGGTCCGGGAAACCATAACCAGCGGGTGATGGCCAAAAACACAGCGAACACCAGCAAACTGGCCAGCAAATGCAGGCTGGCAGCCTTGTAGCGACTCATCGTCAACAGACTCCTCAACGCACTGTATGAAGCCTCATATAGGGAAGACGCTGCATCAGGTCAATCACTTCGACACTTCACCTTCTGTGCACCAACCTTTGATACTCGTAGAGGAAACCATAACGCCCACCGTCGTATGCAGTCGACAACTGACAAAATTTGTCACAAAAAGACGCCAGCTGTTTGTCGCGTCGAAAAAACGACGATTCTCACCGCACTCGCTAGCCCTTTGCTCGCCACCTGATCTGGCATTTTTTGCGAACTGCACCACACTTCATGCGTCGTTTCGTTGCGGCACCAGCGTCAGCGCGCGGTTGGCACGCTAGCTGCTTTAGTATCGACAACACTGGCCGGTCATCCGCGGTAGCGATGCCGGGGCCGCCAGTGCTAGCACCGGCTCCAAAGCCCGTGATGACTGGCAAGTTAACTGTCCCCTCGAGAGGTACTGAACATGAAAGCTGTGCAACAGAAAGGTTTTACACTGATCGAATTGATGATCGTTGTGGCGATCGTCGGCATTCTGGCTGCTGTGGCGCTGCCGGCATACCGCGACTATATGGTTCGTGGACGTGTGTCAGAAGTGGTTGCCGCAGCTGGCTCGTGCAAGGATTCGGTAACCGAGTATGTGCAGACATACAACAAGTTTCCGCCGAGCGCAGGTGAAGCAGGTTGTACGTCGCAAGTGACAAAGTATGTAAGTGGTCTGGCAGTCGCGGCCAATACCGGTGTCATCACCGTTACCTCGGATGCTACTCAAACAGACGACCTTTCAGACTTTGCTGGCGAAACTATTGTCTATACGCCGGCGGCTATTGCTAATGGCAATATCCCGTCGTGGCGGTGCTCGACCTCGGCTCCTGCAGACGAAAAGAAATTCGTGCCAGCTGTTTGCCGCTAATCGCTCATTTCCATGAACAACAAGCCCCGCAAATGCGGGGTTTGTTGTTTAACGGAAGCAAGCTAACATCGCCTGGCACAGAACCGGTCAGCATCAGGCAGCGAGAATGAGCACTCCGACCCCAACCAAACCGACATTGGCCGGCCTGCCCAGGCGACTCACTGCGGCTGGTTTGATAGACGAGCAGGTTGCTCTGGATGCTGCTGCCTCCGCCCAGAAAGGCAAGGAATCCTTCATTGCCCACGTGGTGCGCAACAAGTTGCTGAAAGCGCATGTGGTCGCCAGCCATGCCGCGGAGGAGTTCGGTACACCGTTGTTTGATCTGGACAGCATGGACACTGACCAGATCCCGTCCAGCCTCGTCGAAGAGAACCTGATCCGGCAGCATCGCGCGATCCCGCTGTTCAAACGCGGCAACCGGCTGTTTGTGGCCATCTCGGACCCCACCAATACCGAAGCGCTGGACAAGATCCGCTTCCAGACCGGGATGAGCATCGAAGGCATCCTGGTTGAGGATGACAAGCTCGGCAAAGCCATCGACAAGGTGCTGGATGCCAAGGAAGCCGACAACCTCAGTGGTTTCGATGACGGTGACCTCGACAATCTCGATATCGAATCCGGCGAGGAAGAAAAGCAGGACGCCGGTGATACCGGAGCCGACGATGCGCCAATCGTCCGCTTCATCAACAAGCTGCTCATCGACGCCATCAAGAAAGGCGCCTCCGACCTGCATTTCGAACCATACGAAAAGGAATACCGGGTCCGCTTCCGTATCGACGGGGTCCTCAAGCAGTTCGCCTCACCGCCGGTTACGCTCGGCTCACGTCTCGCCGCACGCCTGAAAGTCATGTCCCGACTGGATATCGCCGAACGACGCGTCCCGCAGGACGGCCGCATCAAGATGAAGCTGTCGAAGAGCAAATCCATCGACTTCCGTGTCTCGACCCTGCCGACGCTGTGGGGCGAGAAGATCGTCATGCGGATTCTCGATTCGTCCAGCGCCCAGCTCGGAATCGATGCGCTAGGTTACGAGCCGGCGCAGAAAGAAGCTTTCCTGAACGCCATCAGCAAACCGCAGGGCATGGTGCTGGTCACCGGGCCTACAGGTTCGGGCAAAACGGTGTCGCTGTACACGGCCGTCAACATCCTCAATACCGAGGACACCAATATCTCCACTGCCGAAGACCCTGTGGAGATCAACCTGCCCGGCATCAATCAGGTGCAGGTCAATGCACGTGCCGGCCTGACCTTCCCGATTGCGCTGCGCGCCTTCCTGCGTCAGGACCCGGACGTCATTCTGGTCGGCGAGATCCGTGATCTGGAAACCGCCGAGATCGGCATCAAGGCCGCCCAGACCGGCCACCTGGTGTTGTCCACCCTGCACACTAACAGCGCACCGGAAACCCTGACCCGTCTGGTCAACATGGGCGTGGCACCGTTCAACATTGCCACGACCGTGCATCTGGTCATCGCCCAGCGTCTGGCAAGGCGGCTCTGCAGTGCCTGCAAACGCGTGGTGAAAGTGCCTCACGAAGCCCTGATCGAGGAAGGATTTTCGCCGGACGAAGTGGAAAGCCTGAAGATCTACGAGCCGGTGGGCTGTGACCTGTGCAACGCCGGATACAAGGGCCGGGTTGGTATCTACGAGGTCATGCCGGTAACCGAAGCCATCAGCCGCATCATCATGGAGAACGGCAACGCCATCCAGATCGCCGATCAGATGAAAAAGGAAGGCGTGAAAAACCTGCGTGACTCCGGTCTGGAGAAAGTGCGCCAGGGCGTGTCCAGTCTGGCCGAAATCAACCGCGTCACCTCGGACTGAGACGGGTCACAACCACGAAAGAGCTGTTGGTGTCAGGCCGCCGTCCCCTTGGGTCTGTGTGATCGGGGTCTGTGTGTGTGTGCTTGAGATCCGCGCGCTTGGCATAGCCACAGGCAAGTGCTTCAATAGTGAATCGCGATGGAAAGCACACATCCATCAACACTTTACGCTCTACAATTAAAGCCATTCGCAAGAGAGGACAGCCGCCATGGCCTTGCAGGCAGTCAAGAAAGAGCAGCTCCCCGCCAAGCCGCGCGCCGGTGCCATCGTCCGCAAGACCGAGAAGGTCGAAAAGCAGCACACCTACACTTGGGAAGGTACAGACAAAAAGGGGCAGAAGCTCAAGGGCGAAATGCAGGCGCCCAACGATGCCATGGTCAAGGCACACTTGCGAAAGCAAGGCCTCACCCCCGGAAAAATCAGACGCAAAGCTTCCGACCTCTTTCGCCCGGGGAAAAAACCTGTCGAGCCGGTGGACATTGCCAACTCCACGCGGCAACTGGCAACCATGATGAAGGCCGGCGTACCCTTGGTGCAGTCCCTGGACATCATAGGCAGAGGGCATGAGAAACCAGCAGTACAAGAATTGATGTTGGCCGTAAAAAACGACATTGAGGCGGGCTCGCCATTCAACGAAGCGCTGCGGAAGCACCCAAGGCATTTCGACGATCTGTTCTGTGATTTGGTTGCAGCTGGCGAACAGGCCGGTGCGCTCGAACAGATGCTTGATCGCATTGCAACATACAAGGAAAAAACCGAGCGCATAAAGGCGAAAATCAAAAAAGCCATGTTTTACCCAACAGCCGTCGTTATTGCTGCAGTGGTGGTTACTGCGATTCTGCTCCTGTACGTCGTTCCCGTCTTCGAAGAGGTATTCAAGAGTTTTGGTGCAGATCTCCCGGCATTCACACTTTTCGTACTGGGCCTTTCCAAATCCCTTCAAGAAACATGGTGGCTGTATCTTGTCGTCATTGTCGGGGCAGTAGTCGCATTCAAGTACTTCCATCGCACATCACAGGCGTTTCGTGACGGCAAAGACAAATTGCTGCTTAAGCTGCCCATAGTCGGCATGATTCTGCACAAAGCAGCAATCGCCCGCTATGCACGCACACTTTCCACAACCTTTGCAGCTGGCGTACCGTTGATTGAGGCACTGGACTCGGCTGCTGGCGCCTCCGGTAATGTGGTTTATCGCACGGGTATTCTCAAAATTCGCGATGATGTTTCCACCGGCATGCAGATGAACCTGTCGATGCAGACCACCGGAATGTTCCCGAACATGGTCGTCCAGATGGTTGCCATCGGTGAGGAATCAGGTGCACTTGAAAGCATGCTGGCCCGTGTTGCCGACATTTATGAAGCTGAGGTCGATGATGCGGTCGACAGCCTTAGCTCCTTGCTTGAACCGTTGATCATGGCGGTCCTGGGTGTGCTGGTCGGCGGCCTGATCGTTGCCATGTACCTGCCGATTTTCAACCTCGGCAAAGCCATTTGATCGGGTTTGTTTCCCGACATATACGAGTACAAGAACAATGAATCTCGTCGATCTGTTCGGCAGCCGCGAAATGTTCGCGGCTGCCGTTTTTGTTTTCGGACTGTGTGTCGGCAGTTTTCTGAATGTGGTGATTTTCCGCTTGCCGATCATCCTGCAGCGGCAATGGCAGGCTCAGGCGCGCGAGATCATTGCCGAAGGCAAAGGCCCGGAATTGCCGGCCTTTACCGATGCCTATCCGGCACGCTTCGGTCTGGTTCTGCCGAACTCGGCCTGCCCGCACTGCAAGACAGCCATCAAACCCTGGCACAACATTCCGCTGCTCGGCTGGCTGATGCTGGGCGGCAAATGCGCGCATTGCCGCGCGCCGATCAGTCTGCGCTATCCACTGGTCGAACTGCTCACGGGTTTGGCTTTCGGTTTCGCTGCCCTGCAGCTTGATGGCAACTTGCTGTTCGGCGCGTTGCTGTTCACCGGCCTGTTGATGGCGATGACCGGCATCGATCTCGATCACAAACTGTTGCCGGACCAACTGACCTACATCCTGCTCTGGACCGGCCTGACATTGAACATGGGCAATGGTTTTGCGCCGCTGCCGGATGCGGTGATCGGCGCGCTGGCCGGTTATCTCAGCTTGTGGTCGGTGTACTGGGCATTCAAATTGCTGACCGGCAAGGAAGGCATGGGTTACGGCGATTTCAAGCTGTTTGCCGCGCTCGGCGCCTGGCTCGGCTGGCAGTTGCTGCCGCTGATCATCATTCTGGCCGCCGTCTCCGGCCTCGTGATCGGCGGCGGCATGATGCTGATGCGGCCCAACGGCGACCGGCAAATTCCGTTCGGCCCTTATCTCGCCATCGGCGGCTGGCTGGCAATGTTCTTCGGTCAGGACTGGATGCAGGCCTATCTGCGCAGTGCCGGCTTGGCAGGCTGAGCTGCCCATGAATCGCGAACAATCCGCATGCTGCGTGTCGCACTGACCGGCGGTATCGCCAGCGGCAAGACCCGGGTATCGGATCTGTTTGCCGCGCGTGGCGTGCCAGTCATCGATGCCGATCAGGTTGCCCGGGAAGTGGTCGCCCCCGGCAGCGCCGGTTTGCAGGCGCTGGCAAGCAGCTTCGGCACGGGCATCCTCGCCGCCGACGGGACGTTGGATCGGCGTGCCTTGCGTGAACGCATCTTCGCGGACGAACAGGCGCGCCAGCAGGTCAACATGTTGCTGCATCCGTTAATACGCGCCCGGATGCGTGATCTGGCGGCCGCACATCCCGCCCCCTATCAACTGTTTGTCATTCCGCTGCTTGCGGAAACCGGTCAGGCCGGCGACTACGATGCCGTGCTGCTGGTCGATGCGGACCGCGAAACGCGCGTTGCCCGGCTGATGCAGCGCGATCAGGTCAGCCGGGATCAAGCGGAAGCCGCGCTGCAGGCGCAGGCCGACGACACCGCGCGACGCGCGATCGCCAGCGACATCATCGACAACAACGGGGATGAAGCCGGCTTGGCCGCGCAGGTAGAATCCTGCCACCGAAAATACCTCGCCCTGGCGCACTCGCGGACGACTCGCTGATGGACAGCTCGCTGTACGAACAACCGCTGAACGAAAAACTGCGTATCTATTTGCGCCTCGAAGCTGCGTTTTCCCGCATCACGGCCCTGCTCAGCGAGACCCAGGTCGCCGCGCACCATGCGGCTTTCGCCACCCTGTTCGAGTTGATGGACATGGTCGATCACGGCGACTTGCGTGCCGATCTGCATGGCGATCTGGATCGGCAGCTGCAGCAGTTCCGCGTGCTGCAGGGCAATCCCAATGTCGATGGCGAGAAACTGCTGCGTTTTCTCGGCCAACTGGAAAAACTGCACCAGTGGATCGTCAATCATCAGGGGCGTTTTGGCTCCAGATTGCGCGACAACGAGTTCCTGCAGTCGGCCCGCCAGCGCTTCCATCAACCCGGCGCCTCGTCGCCACTGGATCTGCCGCGCCTGCACGCCTTCCTGCGCCAGCCGGTGGAAAAACGCCGCGCGCGTTTCCAGCAATGGCTGCTGGAACTGCAGGGCGTACGCACCAGTGTCGATGTCATGCTGCGCCTGATGCGGGAGCAGACGCAGTGGCGCCAGGCCGAACTCGATGAAGGCTATTTCCAGCTCGAGCCGGTCAGCGGCCAACTGCTGCGCATCCGCATGCCCGCCGATGCCGGCGTATTCCCCGAGGTCAGCACCGGCCGCCAACGCTGCGTGATCCGCGCCGCGAAAATCGATGATGAAGGCCCGGTGAAATACCTCGCCCAATCAACGGCGTTTGAATACGCGCTCTGCGGCTGATCTCAAGGGGCTCCGATCTCCGGACCCAGACCGCCACCGCCAAACGGATCTCTGCCATGCATGCCAAACCGCCGCTGATCGTTCATTGCCCGACGTGCCGGAAATCGATCGTTTTTCGGGCCGACAATCCGTTCCGGCCGTTTTGCAGCGAGCGCTGCCGGCTGATTGATCTGGGCGACTGGGCGGCGGAGCGGCACCGCATCGCGGGTGAGGAACTGCCGCCGGAGGACCCGCAACGCGGGCAATGACACCTTTGATGCCGCCATCTGGCGATGACGGTGCTGGGGAAGGTTTGAAATCTGCGGCAAGCGCCGGTGGAGAAAACGCAACGGGACGGAGACGCGCCGGACTCAGTGACCGACGCGCTCGCGCAGCAACTCGGTGACAGCCATCGACAATTCGGTGATGGGCACCGGCTTGGTGAACACGCGGTCAGCGCCGAGGCCGGAGGCGAACTGCAGGTAGGAATCCGGCTGCATCTTGCCGCCGCCGGAATAGGCAATGATGCCGACCGCGGGCGCGGTATCGCGCGCCTCGGAGATCAGTTCGAGACCTTCTTTGTTTGGCATCAGCAGGTCGGTGATGATGATGTCCGCCGGTTGCTGGCGGAACAGCTTCATGGCGACCTCGCCGTCTTCAGCCTGCATGACGGTATGGCCGTCGCGCTGCATGACTTGCGTCAGCATGCGCAGGACGGTCGGATCGTCATCAACGATTAGCACCAGGGCCATCGATCCATCACTCCTTGGTACAACTTTCCATGCGTTCGGGACGCTGCAAGGATAGTCGATTCGCTCTCTGCCCGGCAGGCAGGAAAACGGGAAAGCGGCAAAAAAACCATTCCAAACCGTGTTTTATTTGGCACGGCGAACGGAACGTGTTCGCAGAACGTACAAACTGGTACGGCGATGGCCATCCGCGCCATTGCCGCTCATGGAGGCCTGCATATGAACGACTCCCGCGACCACGACTGGCGTGAACGGCTCACGCCCGAGGCCTATCGTGTGACCCGCCAGTGTGGCACCGAGCCGCCGTTTTCCGGCAAGTACTACGCCCACAAGGGCAACGGCGACTACGTGTGCATTTGCTGCGGCGCGCTGCTGTTTCATTCGGACAGCAAATACGATTCGGGCAGCGGTTGGCCGAGTTTCATGGCCGCCGAACCGGGCGCGGTAAAGCGTCTGGACGACCGCAGTCACGGCATGATCCGCACCGAGATCCGCTGCGCCGCCTGCGACGCCCACCTGGGTCACGTGTTCCCTGATGGTCCGCGGCCGACTGGCGAGCGCTTTTGTGTCAACTCGCTGTCACTGGATTTTCGCGCAGCGGACTGAAGCCCACTCGCACCGCCTTCAGTCGTCCGGTGTCGGCGGGTGGCGGGTGGCGGCTGATAGGTGGCGGGTGGCGGGTTGCAGGCATTTGGACACTGGCGCAGAGCGGATCATTTTGGCCAGAATGCCGGCGCACGGACCGGGCGGAACAGCCCGGCCGCCCCGGCTGCACGCCCCGTCATCCGCCCGTTTTCGTCTACCTGACAAGGACACTCCGTGTTGAAACCACTCCTGCTTGCCGGCTGCCTGTTGGCCGTCACCGGCTGCGCCACCACCGACTTCGCCCAGGGCCCGATAAGCCGCAATGCCCTGCTGCACAAGTACGAACCGTTTGCCGACAACTACCGGCGCGCACCGGTCGATCGCAGCATTGCCGATGTCATGGTCAGCAACCGCAACGGCCCGGTGACGGTGAAGATCGTGTTTGGCAGCTGGTGCTCGGACAGCCAGGCCGGCGTGCCGGTGGTCCTGCGTCTGCTGGATGCCGTGCCGGCGGTGACGACCGAACTGCTGGCCGTGGATCGCGAAAAGAAAGATCCGGAAGGTCAGGCCGCAACGCTGGGCATCCAGCGCGTGCCGACGGTAATTGTCGAACAGGGCGGGCGCGAGATCGGCCGCATTGTCGAGTTCCCGAAAACCAGCTGGCGCGATGACCTGCTGGCGATCCTGAACCGTGCCGAGCCGCAGACCGGCACCGGCAGTGCCGGTCAGTGACCATGTTGCACTGATCAGCGCAGCACAGAACCGGAACGCGCTGAACCGGGCGACAGGATTGCTGGTGCGCTGAGTCTGGGACGGCCGCCGCGGGCCGCGAAAGGTTTCGGGTCGGGGGCCGGATAAGACATACAGAAGTGGACAAGCTTGCCGCGCGCTGGATGCAGCGCACGGCAAGCTTGTCCACCGGAGAGCATCACTCAGCGGCGCTGACGCTGGCGACGCATCACCAGCAGGGCGCCGAGGCCGAGCAGCGACAGCAGCGAGGCGCTGCCACCGCTTTTCTTGTCTTCTTTTTTGGCCACTGTGGTCAGGCTGAAATCCGCCGAGACATCAGCGATGGTCACTGTCGCCTTGGTGGTCTTGCTGTTTTCCGAGCTGGCGGTTGCCCGCACGCACAGGCGCTTGGTCGCCGAAACCGGATAAACGCCCTCAGCCGCGGTGTAGTTGGTGGCGGCATCACCGCACTTGCCGGCATCGGCGATGGCATAGGTGCCACCAACGATGCTGATCGGCGACGGCGCATCAATGCCGGTGATGGTGACCTCATCGGCGTTCTGCGAGGAACCGGGATTGACGTCGGTTTTGGCCGCAAAGGCGAACGGCGCCGGTGTGATGTCATCGCTTTCGAAGCGTACGGCACGCGCGACGCCCACATCGCTGCCCGCCAGCACAACCCGGCCATTGGTCTGGCTGCGCAGCGCCAGCCAGTTCGGCGTCACGCCGGCCGGCACGGTCCAGACGGCCTTGCCGCTGTCAAGGGCGCCGGCACTGGTCAGACGCAGCACAGTGCCGGTCGGCACGTTCTGGCCGGCGACCAGCAGGCGACCGTCAGGCAGGCTGGTCATTGCAAACGGCGCGGACAGTTGCGGGTAGCTGGCCATGCCCTGGCTGCCGAATGTGGTATCGACATTGCCGTCAGCCTTGAACGCGACCACCACGGTTGCCTCGCCGCTGGCGCCGCCGGTGCGCTCGCCAAGCACGAACACACGGCCATTGCGATCGCGGTGCAGCGCCACCGGATAGGCCGGGCCACCGACACCGAGGATCTTCACGCCATTGCTGCCAAAGGCGCTGTCGATTTGGCCATTCAGGAAATGCCGGCTGAGCACCATGACATCACCGCCGTCACGCAGATCGGTGCGGCCCAGCAACCAGATGCGGGCATCGGAGGCGCCGCTGTACAGCGCGGTCACGGCGATGGCCGGAACGGTGACACCATCAATGACCACCGGCACAAAGACTTTGCCGGCACCAAACAGCGCCGGGTCCCAGTTGCCGTCGGCGCCGATGCGGGTCATGAACATGGTCGGAATGGTGTCGGCGTTGATGCGCGCCTGACCAACCACCAGCGCCCGCGTGGCGGCCGTCGGCACCACGCCGCGCAGCGTGAAGGCTTCGGCTGGCGCGCTGTTGATGCGGTAGCCGGTGGTGTTGAATTCGGTATCGAGCACGCCGTCGGCCTTGAGGCGGGCAACCGCCACGCTGCCGTTGTCGCCGGCGGTACCCACGGCGTAGTAGCTGCCGCTGTCCAGTGGCACCAGCGCACGCAGCATCTCGCCACCGTCGGCCAATGGCAGGGTCAGCAGACCATTGCTGCCAAAGGTGGTGTCGGCGACACCATCGCTGCCGATGCGCCGCAGGCAGAACGCCGGCGTCGCGCCGCAACGGGCGCCGATCAGCAGCTTGCCACCGGACAGGATCTGCGCGTCGATAGCAGTGTCCGTCGCCGTGCTCAGGGCCCAGTGCGGCGCGCCGCCGGCATAGGTGGCATCGACATCACCGGCACCGGCCAGCACGACAGGAGCAGCCATGGCGCAAGCCAGAGCCAGGGCACGCGTCAGCGCCGGACGGCGCGACGGGGGGAAAAGCAGCGACATGCGAAAAATCCCTGAAAAGGCCGGACAGCCGCCCGGCAACGGTGCGCGATTGTGCCAACCGCGCGCGGACACTGACAAGCAAAGGTCGGACGGGTTCAGTAAGCGGACGTGACCGGAAACGTCCTGTCGATATGAAAAGCGGCCGGCCTTTGCCGCGCCGGACGCCGCTGTGGCTAGAATCCGGCCACGCGTTCTGCCAACGGCCGCCGTCATGCTGCCCGTCGTCCACACGACTTTCCGCCACTCGACTTTCCGCCCGTCAGCGATGTTTCCGGCAAGCATTCTGCCGGCCTGCCTCAGACTGCTGGGTCTGGCGCTGCTGGGCAGTCTGCTCGCCGCCTGCGCGCTGAAACCGCTGTCGCCAGACTGGCGGGCCAACGCCTTCAGCCTCTATTACGGTCAGGACCCGCAAACCGTTGACCGCACCGTGCGCGGCAGCGGCCGGGCACTGGTGGTGCTCGACACCCGCCGGCTCGATGCCGGGCAGACCGACGCCGCCCGCCAGCAGGCACGTGCCGGCGACAGTGCCCTGATTGCCTACCTGTCGATTGGCGAACTCGATCAGCGCGAAGAAGCCGCCTTCCGGCGCTTTGCCGCCAACCAGTGCCGCGACGTGGTCGCCGATCTGGCGCAGATCGGCTTCGAATGGAACGACAAGTTCCGCTCCTGGCGGGTCGATGTCAGCCAGCCCTGCTGGCGGCGCTGGGTATTCGCCCAGGCCGACGCCCTGCTCCAGCACAGCGACGGCCTGTTTCTCGACACGCCCGACACGATTGACCGCTACATCACCCACCCGCAGTGGAACCGTCAGCAACGCGGCGAGAAAGTCCGCGCCATGGTCGCGCTGATCCGCGATCTGAAAGCCCGCGCGCCCTATGCCCACGTGCTGCTCAACCGCGGCCTGAATTTGGTCGGCAAGGGCGTGTGGATGGACGAACACGGCCAGGACCTCGAGCCCGGACTGGCGCTGATGACGCCCCATCCGCACAACCCCGACGCCCTGCTCTACGAAAACGCCTTTGCCAGCACCGATCCCTGGACCCAGCGCATCGAAGCCGACATCGCCGCCAGCGCGCGGGCCGGGCAGGTGCAGGTCTACGCCCTCGGCTATGCCGACACGCTTGGCGACCGCCAGCATTTCCAGGCCCGCGCGCAGGCGCTGGGCTATGTCGCCGCCTGGGCCGAATCCAGTACAAGCTTGCATCTCCAGGCCAGTGAAACCCTGCACTGACGCGCCAGCTGGCGGACCGACAACGTAACTCAGTAACAAATTCGCTGTTGCACCGCCGGCCAGCTGTGACAGACTCGCCGCCCATGCAAACCCGTCTGCGCCAGTTCCTGCACCTGATCCGGCTGCCCGCCATGCGGCGCGGCCCGCTGGCGCATGCGCTGCTGGTGCTGGTGCTGGCGGCGACAGTGCTGGTGCAGACCTACGGCGCGCTGCACCGGCTCGACAGCCACGTGCACCCGGCCGAACAGCTGTGCCAGATCTGCCAGCACAGCGGTGCGGGCGCGGCGCCACTGATCAACAGCCCGGCGCCGCAACTGGCGACGGTCGTCACCCACGCACACATCGCTCGCACCGCCACCCCGACGCTGCCGGCCGCCGGCGCGCCCTATCCCGCCCGCGCCCCGCCCGCATTCACGGCCTGCTGAGTGCAGCGGCCGGACCTGTCCGGCCGGCGCTACCCGGCTCATTGCTGACGGCGACCGCAAGGTCCGGCCGTCCTGCTGCGTCCTGTCCCGGCCCTGCTGCCGGTTCAGCCGTCGCCCGTCCCCGCCGGCCCCGCGCCGGCGTCCCGAATTGATGGCCATCGACCGCTGTGCGCGGTGGCCAACCGCTTTGCTGTGGAGTTGTTTCGTCATGCGCCTGACTGCCCTGAGTCTGAACCCGGTCGCCCTGGCCCTCGCCGCCACCCTGTCCCTGCTGCCCACCGGCGCCGATGCCGCGACCCTGCGCGGTCGGCTGGTCGATGACCAGCAGAAGCCCATCGCCCAGGCGCGCGTTCGCGTGCCGGCGCTCGACCGCGCCCTGATCACCGACGCCGACGGCCGTTTTGTGCTCGCCGATGCGCCGGCCGGCGAACTGCGGCTGGACATCGAAACAGGTGGCTATGGTCGCGTCACCCGCACCGTCACCGTCGGCGAGTCCGAACTGGTGCTGGTCATCGACAACACCGATGCCGAACATCTGGTGATCACCGCCAATCCACTCGCCCACCGTGCGCTGGACATGGCCGCGCCGGCCCAGGTGCTGGCCGGTGACCGGCTGCTCGCGGCGCGCGCGGCGACCATCGGCGAGACCCTCGACAACCTGCCCGGCGTCAGCAATTCCAGCTTCGGCCCCGGTGCCGGCCGGCCGGTGATCCGTGGCCAGTCGGGTGCCCGCGTGCAGGTTCTGCAGAACGGCCTCGGCACGCTCGATGCCTCCACCGTTTCCGCCGACCACAACATCAGCGCCGAATCGCTGAGCACCGAGCAGATTGAAGTGCTGCGCGGCCCGGCGACCCTGCTCTACGGCAGCGGCGCCATCGGCGGCGTGGTCAACATCGTTGATCACCGCATTCCCGAACAACCGGTTGACGGCCTCGAAGGCAGTGTCGAACTGCGCACGCAAAGTGCCAATGACGAAAAAGCCGGCGCCATCGCCCTCGATTTCGGCCGTGGCAGTTTCGCCGCACATCTCGACGCCTGGTCGCGACGCACCGGCAACCTCGACATTCCCGGCTACGCTGAGCGCCCGGATCTGCACGACGACGAGCATGAACACGAAGACGAGCACGACGATGAACACGATGATCACGACGAGCCCGGCGTGCACGGTGTGCTGCCGAACAGCGCCCTCGACAGCAACGGCTTCAGTCTCGGCGCCTCGGCGGTCGGTGCACGCGGTTACCTCGGCATCGCCATCAGCGATCTGAATTCGCTCTATGGCGTGCCCGGCCACAGTCATGGCGACGAACACGCGCACGAACACGAACACGAACATGAAGACGAGCATGATGACGAACACGACGATGAGCACGAGGCCCATGCCGGCGTACGCATCGATCTGGAACAGAAACGCAGCGAGCTGAAAGGCGCGCTCGATCATCCGTTTGCCGGCATCGAACAGGTCAAGCTGCGCATCGCCAGCGCCAGCTACCGGCACACCGAACTGGAAGGCGTGGAGATCGGCACAGTGTTCCGCAACGACGCCAGCGAATCGCGTCTGGAAATCGTCCATCATCCGCTCGCCGGTTTTCGTGGCGTGATCGGCACACAGATCAGCAAGCGTGATTTTTCTGCCGTCGGTGAAGAAGCATTTACCCCACCCTCGGTGACCGAAAGCGAAGCCTTGTTCATCGTCGAAGAGCGCGATTTCGGCGCCTTCCATCTGGAAGCCGGCCTGCGTCTGGAGTCGCAAAGTGTGCGCGCCCGCAGCGTTGACGGCTATTTCAGCGACGACACGCGCAGCGTTTCACTGGGCGGCATTTACGAACTGAACGATCGCTGGTCAACGGCCCTGTCACTGGCCCAGGCCGAACGCATGCCAACCGCCGAAGAATTGTTCTCCGACGGCGCGCACCTCGCCACGCAAAGCTACGAACAAGGCAACGCCGATCTGCGCAGCGAACGCGCCAACAATATCGACTGGAGCCTGCGCTACCAGCACGAAGGCGCCAGCCTCAACCTGTCGCTGTATCGCAACCGTGTCGACCACTACATTTACTCGGCACCGACCGGCGAAACGATCGACGAACTGCCGGTGTACGCCTACGCACAAGCCGATGCCGAACTCGACGGCATCGAATTGTCGGCACGCCTGCCGCTGTTTTCCGCACTCGGCGGTGACTGGTATCTGCGCGGCCTCTATGACCGCACCAACGGCGAACTGCGCGCCGGCGGCAATCTGCCGCGTCTGGCACCGGAACGCGTCGGCATCGGCGCCGATTTCGAGCGCGAAGACTGGCTGGTGAATCTCGACTGGGTTGAAGTGGCCGATCAGGACAAGCTGGCCGCCTACGAAACCGCCACCGACGGTTACTCGCTGCTCGCCCTCGCCGTGCAATACCGTCTGCTGGCCGGCGACAGCGACATCCGTTTCTTCGTTCGCGGCAGCAACCTGCTCGACGAAGAGATCCGCCTGCACACCTCCTACCTGAAAGATCTGGCTCCGCAAGCCGGCCGCTCTTTCACCGCCGGCGTCCGTGTCAGTTTCTGATGGCCTTGCCCCAGCGTTGACCCGTACAGCAAACCGCCCCGGAACCGGGCGGTTTGTTTTTTTTCGGGGCCCATGTTTCACATTCGTTTTTTGCGCGCACATGCGCGGAATCCGGCGCCACGCAAAGCTGTTTTTTTGTGGGGCCGAATTCATTCCGCCGCGGCCCCCATCGCTTTGCGCCCGCGGACCTCAAAGGCGGGAAAAACCCCAGCGAACAAAACCGTCCCCGCAGCGAAACGCCGTTCCGTGCGACGACGGGTTTTGGACGCTCAATCCAGCCACCACGCGAACGCAAAAATGCCCAGCATGGTGAAGCCGAGCGCGATCTTTGCGGCCATGCCCAATGCCGTTGCCAACGCTGTGGCAAAGCCGACATGGGTAGCGCGGAAATGATCGCGATGGGTCAGCCATTCGCCGAGCATGGCGCCGAAAAACGGGAACACGATCAGGCCCCAGAAGCCGACCAGTATGCCGAGCAGCGATCCGACAAAGGCGCCGACGATTGCTGCGCGCGAAGCACCGACTTTTTTCGCGCCGAGCACACCGGCCAGCCAGTCAATGGCAAAACTCAGCAGCATGAACACGCCGAGCACGATCACCGTGGTCACCGAGATGCGCTGATAGTCTTCCAGCCAGGCGGCCCACCACATGCCGGCGAACAGGAAAGTGGCGCCGGGCAGCAGCGGAAAGATCAGACCGATCAGGCCGATCAGCATCAGGCTGATCACGCCCAGCCAGGGCAGCCAGCTCCAGTCCATACACGTTTTCCCCTGAAAATTTCCGCGCCGATTGTGCTGCCAGTCAGCGCGACGAATGCATTTGCGCAGCGTTCCGCCGGCAAGGTTTCACACCCTGCACAACACACAAGCAACAACACTTGCGTCCACCACTCACGCCCACAGCAACACTTGCACCGCCGCAGATTGTTACCGGCATGTTGTCGCCGGCAGGCATCCGGCAACATGACGACAAAGCCGGCGTTTCTCAAGCCGGAACGGCGCGCCGGATCGTTTCGGTTTGTGTCTGCCGCGTGTCGAACGGCGGCTGTTCACGACGAGCAGGAGATCTCGATGTCGCGCGCCCAGTCCGGCGGCAGCGCGGCATAGGCCTCGTGCCCGGGCTGCTCATCAAAGGGCCGCTGCAGCAGCGCATGCAAACGCTGCACTTCGCTGAAATCGCCGCCGCGCGCCTGTTCGATGGCGCGCTGGGCCAGATAATTGCGCAGGATGTATTTCGGATTGGCGGCCTGCATCTGCGCACGCCGCGCGGCGGCGTCGCTCTGCTCCAGCGCCAGCCGCGCGCGCCACTGTGCCAGCCAGTCGGCGGCAGCGGCGCGATCAGCAAACTCATCCAGAAACGGCCGCGCCGACGCGTCATCCTGATCACCCACCTGCGACAGCGCACGGAAACTGCGCGTGTAATCCGCGGCGTTGCTTTCCATCAGGTTGAGCAGGCGGGCGAGCAGTTCGCGATCACCGTCCTGTGTGTGTTGCAGGCCGAGTTTGCGGCGCATGCGTCCGGCATAGGCGCTGCCGAGTTGCGTTTCAAATCCCTGCGCCTGTTCGAGCAGGCCGTCGCGATCCGTCAGCGGCAGCAGTGCTTCGGCAAACCGGCACAGATTCCACAGCGCCACACCCGGCTGGGCGTCGAACGCATAGCGACCGCCGTGATCGGAGTGATTGCAGATGAAATCCGGATCAAACGCATCCATGAACGCGAACGGCCCGTAATCGAGCGTCAGGCCGAGCACCGACATGTTGTCGGTGTTCATCACGCCATGCGCGAAACCGACTGCCTGCCAGTCGGCGATCAACTGCGCGGTGCGCGCGACCACATCGGTGAACAGCGCCAGCGCCGGATCGCCGGCCTGCAGATGCTGCGGAAAATGCGCCGCCAGCGTGTCGTCGAGCAGGCGTTTCAGCTCCTCGTGACGGCCGTTGCGGGCGAAATATTCAAAGCTGCCGAAACGCACATGGCTGGGCGCCAGACGCAGCAGCGTCGCGCCGGTTTCCAGGGTTTCGCGGATCACCGGCTCCTGCGAACCGGTCACGCACAGCGCGCGCGTGGTCGGAATGCCGAGCGCCGCCATGGCTTCCGAGGCGAGAAATTCCCGGATGCTGGAGCGCAGTACCGCGCGGCCGTCACCCATGCGCGAAAACGGCGTCAGGCCGGCGCCTTTCAGCTGCAATTGCCAGCGTTCGCCACGCGCGTTGAGCACTTCGCCCAGCAGCAACGCGCGGCCATCACCCAGCTGCGGCACCCAGACACCGAACTGGTGACCGGCATAGACCTGCGCCACCGGCGCGCCACCAGGCAAGGGCGAGGCACCGCTCATCACGGCGAGAAACTCCGCGCCGGCCAGCTCCGCGACATCCAGATCCAGCAGGCCGGCCGCCGCCGGACTGGCCGCCACCAGCACCGGCGCGCGCAGCGGCTGGGCGTCGACCGGCACGCTGAACGGCGGCCCGAGACGGGCGGAACGGTTGTCGAGAGCGAGATCGGAAAGGCGGCGCACGGGCGGATCCGGAACGGGAAGCGGGCTGCGATTATACGGAGCACCGGCCGGCTCACGTCGCGCGCGGCGATCACTGCGCTGGCGCCGGCTGCCGGCAGCGCCGACAATGCACACCTCACTTCGCATCGGACACTTCCGCCATGAGCCACGAATACCTGCCGCCGACCACGCCCGAACTGACGCCGCAACAGCTGCGCCAGCTGCAGGAATTCCTTGTTTCCGACGCCGTGCCGGAAACCACCTACGACTATCCGCAGGTGCACGGTTTCCTGACCGCGCTGGCGGTGTCGCCGGTGGCGGTCGATGCCGATGAATGGCTGCCGGAAATTTTCGACGGTGAAGAGCCGGAATGGCCGGACGAGGCCACGCGCGACGCCATCGTCCACACCCTGCTGCAGCTGGCCACGCAAATTGCCCGCGAACTGTATGCCGGCGAACCGCTGCGCCTTCCCTGCGCGCTGACCCTCGGTGATGATCCGGATTCGGCGCCGCTGCGCGGCTGGGCCATGGCCTTCCTCGACGGCATGTCGCTGCGCGAGGACGACTGGTTCGAACAGGACGAAGACGAAGTCGGCGAAAGCCTGTTGCCCATCGCCATCGCCGCCGATGCCTTCGACGACGAAAACATCCAGGCGCTGATGGACGATCCGGGCGCACTGCGCAGCATGCTGCATCGCATCCCCGCCGCCGTAAGCGATCTCTACCTGCTGTTCCGCGACGAAGAGTGAGCGGCGCGTAAATCCCCCTCTCCCCGGCCCTCCCCCGCAAAGGGGGGAGGGAGCTTCAGCATGTACCTGTACATCCGTAGCTCCGATTAGCGAAGCGTAATCGGAGGCGCAGCCACAGCGTAATCGGACGCAACGCCTGCCCTCCTCACCGGGGAGGGGACCGGAGGGTGGTGGAATGAAGCGAGGGCGCCGGGATTCCGCGCCGCCAGCATCAGTCCCCATGCAACACCATTCCCCCCTTCCACAATTCCTTCACCGTTCCTCCGTGCTGACTGCGCATTCCGGCGCTGCAATGACACTCGCCAACACGGCAGTTGCGACTGCCACTCAAACGGGAGTGCACACATGAACAAATCAGTCTGGATGCTGGGTGCCACGGCGGCGGTGCTGCTGCTCGGCAGTCTGCCGTTGCGCGCAGGCGACGATGATCGCGACGGCATGCGCCGTATGCCGCAAGCGGCGATGGATGCCTGCAAGGGCAAAGCCGCCGGCGATGCGGTGACGTTCACCGGCAAGCGCGGCGAAGTGGAGGCCACCTGCCGGCAAATGAAAGACCAGCTGGTCGCCGTACCCAACAACATGCGCGAACGCGGTGAGCGGATGCGCAAGCACGGCGCTGAAGCCTGCGTCGGCAAAGCCGCCGGCGATGCCGTGACACTGAAAACGCCGCGCGGTGATGTCGAGGCCAAATGCCACATGCTCGACGATCAACTGGTGGCCGTGCCGAACCAGCGTGGCGAACACATCGAGAAAATGCGCAAGGGCGCCGAACAGGCCTGCGCCGGCAAGAACGAAGGCGACGAAGTCAGCCTCGACACACCGCGCGGCGAACGCAAGGCCGTCTGCCGCACGCGCGACAACACGCTGATCGCCGTGCCCAAACAGCGTCCGGCGCGCGAGGAAAAAGACGAGGATGATTTTTCCTGAGTGATGAGCCTCCCGATGCGCGCCGGAGTCAGCTCCGTAGCCATTTTCCGTAAGCGTTTCCCCGGCCCGAACCGGCGCCAACCCGGGTGCCGGTCCGGGTGCCGGTTCGGATATCAGGCTGGCTCAGTTTCCGGCACGCGGGATCTGCACAACAATTGCCGTCACCGCAGGGCCAGTGTGAAATGCACCGGCCCTGCTGCCTTTGCCCGTCCCTGAAAGCGGAACTCTCATGCGTCGTCCCGGCCTGACCATACAACTGTTTTTCGTGCTGCTTGCGCTCGGCGCCGGGCTGGTACTGGTCATGGCGCTGGCGACGCGCTGGAGCGTCCGCTACGGCATCGTCGAATACATTGCCAATCTTGAGGAACAGCGTCTCGAACCGCTGCGCGACCGGCTCGCCGAACACTGGGCCGCGCACGGCAACTGGCACGAGTTTCATGAGAATCCGCGGCACTGGCGCGGGCTGTTGTTTGAAAGTCTGCCGGCGCGTCTGACGCGCAATCTGGAAAACGGATCATCACCGGAAAACCGCGAACGCGAACCCGATGCTTCGCGGCCGCTGCCGCGCAACGGTCCGGCGACGATGCGCCCGCGCGTGCCCTACGATCCCAGCGGCCTGCCCGGTCGCGTACGCCTGCTGGACCGCCAGCACCAGTTCGTGGCCGGTGCTGATTTCCTGCCCGACGATCGGCCGCGCCTGATGCGTATCGAATATCAGAACAAAGTGGTCGGCTGGCTCAGCGTTTCGCCGCCGCCCATCGTCAAGGACAATCTCGCCAACCGCTTTCTCAAGCAGCAGTACTTCATGCTCACCGTGATCGCGGTGCTGGCCATGCTGGTGGCCGGCGTGGTGGCGATTTTGCTCGGCCGGCGACTGCTGCAACCGCTGCATGCGCTGGCCGGCGCGGTGCGGCAACTGGCGCGCGGCGACAACAGTGCGCGCGTCGATTTGCCGCGTCGTGATGAACTCGGCGATCTGGGCCGCGACGTCAATCGCCTCGCCGAAGTGCTGGAACAAAACGAAACCCTGCGCCGCGCCGCGATGGCCGATATCTCGCACGAATTGCGCACCCCGCTCGCCGTCCTGCGCGGCAATATCGAAGCCATGCAGGACGGCGTACTGCCCAGCGATGACCAGCAACTGGCCACCCTGCACGGCGCCGTGACGCGTCTGTCACGGTTGGTGGATGATCTGTACGACATGGCATTGGCCGATACCGGCGCATTGCGCTGCGAACAAATGCCGCTGGATCTGGCGCCACTGCTGCGCGATGCCGTGCACACGCATCACGCTGCGTTCGAGCAGGCCAAGCTGCAATTGATCGATGACATTCACGGTCCGCTGCCGATTGATGGCGATGCGCGCCGCTTGCGCCAGATCATCGACAACCTGCTGCAAAACAGCCTGCGCTACACCGACGCCGGCGGGCAGGTGCGCGTCCAGGCCGAACGCAAGGGCGGACAGATTTTTCTCAGCGTCGAAGACAGCGCGCCCGGTGTCAGTCACGACGCCCTGCACCAGTTGTTCGAACGGTTTTTCCGCGCCGAATCCTCGCGTGATCGGCACAGCGGCGGCGCCGGTCTCGGCCTCGCCATCGTCCGCACGCTGGTGCAGGCACACGGCGGCGAAGTCAGTGCCGCGCACAGCGCACTCGGCGGCGTGCAGATCCGCATCCAGTTTCCGGTCAGTGAGGACGTGACATGAATCCGCTGGTATTTGTCGTCGAAGATGAAGCCGGTCTTGCCGATCTGCTCGCCGCCTACCTGAAAAACGAAGCCTACGGCGTGCAGCCGTTTCGCAGCGGACTGGGCGTGGTCGATGCCGTGCGCCAGCAACAACCGCAGGCAATCCTGCTCGACCTGATGCTGCCCGGTCAGGACGGCCTGTCGATCTGCCGCGAGGTGCGCAGTTTCAGCCGCGTGCCCATCCTGATGCTGACAGCGCGGGTCGAGGAAATTGATCGTCTGCTCGGCCTGGAACTCGGCGCCGACGACTACATCTGCAAACCGTTCAGCCCGCGCGAAGTGATGGCGCGACTGAAAGCCGTGATGCGCCGTATCCAGCCCGGCTACGGCCTCTACGCCGAACAACAGAAAGCCCGCCTGCAACTCGACGACGCCGCTTTTCAGGCGCGCTGGGATCAGCAACCGCTGACCCTGACACCGGCCGAATTCCGGCTGCTGAAAACGCTCAGCAGCCAGCCCGGCCGGGTGTTCTCGCGCCAGCAACTGATGGACAACGTTTACGACGATCACCGTATCGTCACCGACCGCACCATCGACTCGCACATCAAAAACCTGCGTCGCAAATTGCGCGACGTCGCGCCGGAGATTGAATTCCTGCACGGCATTTACGGCGTCGGTTACAAATTCGAATGGCCGGAACAGGCGTGAGCGCATGACGGCGGCGCGCGCCCGTTGCGTCGCCGCTCCAATCAGCATCCCCCGTTGTCGCTGCATCACCGTTCGCCACCGCATCGCCCTGTTCCGCTGCGCATGCGGTAATTGTCACGCCCGCCTCCACAGTTTCTCCGCAATTCCGCCATTGTCGCCGCGCAGTCGGCCGGCAAGCTGGCGTCCTGCGATCCGGTGCGGGCACCGGCTTCGCACCCAACCCCGATCCTTCATCCCAGACCAGTCGCCGCCGGCAGTGTTGCCGGCTGGCAGGAGAGTGTTCATGACCGCCCGGGCACGTTTGTTTCGTCCGCTGCTCACTGTCGCCGTACTCGGCATTGCCGCTGTCGCCGCCTGGCATTACTGGCCGCGCGAAACGCCGATCAGCTACCGCACGGCAGCGCTGGACATGGGCCCGGTGGTGCGCGAAGTCAGTGCCGTCGGCACGCTGCAACCAGTGCGCAAAATCGACGTCGGATCGCAGGTGTCCGGCCAGGTCAAGGAACTGCTGGTTGATTTCAATTCGGTGGTGAAAAAGGACGACGTGCTCGCACGCCTGAATCCGGTGCAGGTGCAGGCCAAGATCCAGCAGATTGAAGCCGAACTGAAAACCGCGCGCGCCCAGCATGCCTCGGCACAGGCCGAACTCGGCAAGGCGGAAGTGGTCGCAAAAGATGCCGAACGCAATTACCAGCGCGCGAAAAATCTTTATGGCCAGAAACTGTTGTCGGAAAGCGACGTCGATGCCGCAGCGCTGAAAGTCGAGCAGACCCGCGCCGACATCAAGACCCGCCGCGCCGGTGTGCAGGTCGCCGAAGCCGCCATCGCCCAGCGCGAAGCGGCGCTCAAGGATCAGCAAACCAATCTCGAATACACCATCATCCGTGCGCCGGTATCCGGCACGGTGATCCAGCGCAACGTCAACATCGGCCAGACACTGGCGGCCAATTTCCAGGCGCCGGTGTTGTTTGTGATCGCCGAAGATCTGAAAGTCATGCAACTGGAAGCCGGCGTTGACGAAGCCGACATCGGCGCCGTGGAAGTCGATCAGCCGGTGACCTTTACGGTCGATGCTTTCCCGGATCGCAAATTCGATGGCTTGGTGCGCGATATCCGTCTGGTGCCGACCACCACGCAAAACGTGGTCAGCTACACCGTGATCATCGACGTTGACAACAGCGAGCAGCAATTGCTGCCGGGCATGACCGCCTCGGTGCGCATTGAAACCGCGAACGTTGAAAATGTGCTGCGCGTGCCGAATGCGGCGCTGCGGTTTACGCCACCGGCCGACGTGCTGGAAGCGGCCCGTTTGCGCATGGTGGAACGCATGCAGGCGATGCGCGCCGAACGCGAAGCACAAGCCGCGAAAAGCGGCGGCGAAGCCGGCGCCGAAAACCGCAACGGCGAAAACCGTAATGGAGACAGCACACGCGGCACAGAACGGCGCAGCACCGACAATCGCGGCGACATGCCGGCCGGCGGTTTTGCCGGTGGCGGCCAGAATGCGCAGGGCGGCGGCATATTCGGTGGCCAGCCCGGCGGCGCACGCGCGCTGCCGCGCACACGCGTGTTTCTGCTCAATGATGACGGCAGTCTCGACATCATGGCGTTCCGCGCCGGTGTCAGCGACGAACAGTACACGCAGGTCTTGCGCGGCCGGCTCGAAGCCGGTCAGAAAGTGGTGATTGGCCGCGAAGAGCCGAAAGCAAAATGAACAGCGTCAGCCCGAACGCCGTCCCGAACGCGTCACCGGCGCCGTCGACACACACGTCAACGCCGCCACTGATCGATGTGCGCGCGGTCAGCAAACGCTATGTGATGGGCGAGCAGACCGTCACGGCGCTGAACAAGGTCAGCCTGCAGATCCGCGCTGGCGAACTGGTGTCGATCACCGGTCCGTCCGGCTCGGGCAAATCGACACTGATGAACCTGCTCGGCCTGCTCGATGCCGTCGACAGCGGCGAATACGTTCTGGCCGGTGAAAACGTCACCACGCTGGATGCCGCCGCGCTCGCCGCCCAGCGCAACAAGCGCATTGGTTTCGTGTTCCAGTCGTTTCATTTGCTGCCGCGCCTGAGCGCGCTGGAAAACGTCATGCTGCCGCTGATGTATGGCGGCGTGCCGCGCGAACAGCGCGCAAAACTGGCGCTGCAGGCGCTGGAACGGGTCGGCCTCGGCAATCGCGCCGATCACAAACCGACGCAGTTGTCCGGCGGCCAGAATCAGCGCGTGGCGATTGCCCGTGCGCTGGTCAACCAGCCTTCATTGCTGCTCGCTGACGAACCGACCGGCGCGCTCGATTCACGCACCGGAAAAGAGATCCTGAAACTGTTCCAGGATCTCAACGCCGAAGGCATAACCGTGATTCTGGTGACTCACGATCCGGGTGTCGCGGCCGCCACACGCCGGGAACTGAAATTCCAGGACGGTGAACTGGTGGCAGACATCGAACACGCGCATCCGGCGGCGGCCGTTGCCCACAGCGCAGACGTGGAGGCGATGCACGTATGAACGCCCGCGATTTTCTTGACACCGCCCTGCGCGCCCTGCGCGCCAATCCGCTGCGCAGTTTCCTGACCACGCTGGGCATCATATTCGGCGTCGCGTCGCTGATCGTGATGATGGCGATAGGCAACGGCGCGACGGCGCGCATCGATGCCATGATCAGCGCCTTCGGCAGCAACACGCTGATGGTCAGCGGCGGCAGCGCCCGCAGCGGTGGCGTGCGACTCGGCGCCGGCACCTCAACGCGACTCACCGCTGGTGATGCGGATGCCATCGGCAAGGAGATCAGCGGCGTCAAAGTGTCCGCGCCGCAACTGAACAGCAATGCCCAGCTGGTGGCATTCGGTCAGAACTGGTCGTCGCAGGTACAGGGCGTGGTGCGCGAGCAATTCGACATTGCCAACTGGGAACTCGCCGACGGTCGTTTGATTGAGCCGGAAGATCAGCGCGGCGCGGCGAAAATTGCCGTACTCGGTGCGACAGTTGCCAGCAAGATTTTTGGCGAGAACAGCCCCATCGGCCAGAACCTGCGCATCAACCGCGCGACATTCACCGTGGTCGGCGTGCTGAAAGCCAAGGGCCAGTCGATGATTGGCCGCGATCAGGATGATGTGGTGTTCGTGCCGCTGAATTCCGCGCGACGGTTTCTCGCCGGCCCGCAAATGGCTGCTGACGCCATCAGCAACATCACCGTGCAAATGGAAAACGCCGAACAACTCGCCGACGCCGAGATCGCGATCATCGATCTGCTGCGCCAGCGGCATCGCCTGCCAGCGAGCGCCGAAGACCCATTCCAGGTGCGCAACTTCGCGCAGATCATTGCCACCCGCTCCGA
The DNA here is from genome assembly GCA_041913605.1 of Permianibacter sp. Lineage (GTDB taxonomy): Bacteria > Pseudomonadota > Gammaproteobacteria > Enterobacterales > Permianibacteraceae > Permianibacter. Next base: position 171,389 of record JAYSEY010000008.1, on the reverse strand, counting down.
CACCCTGCGGGTGATGACCAGCCTGCTCGCCGTTGTTGCCGCCATCGCGTTGCTGGTCGGCGGCATCGGCATCATGAACATCATGCTGGTGACGGTATCCGAACGCACCAAGGAGATCGGCCTGCGCATGGCCATCGGCGCCTCGCCGAAAGTGATCCGCCGGCAATTCCTGATTGAAGCGGCGCTACTGTCATTTTTCGGCGCTCTGCTCGGCGTGCTGGTCGGCGGCCTCATCACCTGGCTGGTGGAAAAATTCGGCTCGATGCCCACCATCTTTGACACCGGCAGTGTCGTACTGGCGTCCGTATCCGCCATCGTCACCGGTTTGTTCTTCGGTTTTTATCCGGCCAAGCAGGCCGCAAAACTGAATCCGATTGATGCCCTGCGCAGTGAGTAAACGCATTTGCCATCAGTCAGCCGAAACGCATGGTGTGGCGGACGACGTGAACTGTTCGCCCTTCCATGGTTCGACTCGTGTGACCGCTGAAACGGCCCACGCATCATCAAGACTGCGCCCTTGTTCATCGCGAGTTGTTTGCGGACCGTAGACATTCTGTTCGCCCTGAGCCCGGTCGAAGGTTTGAACGACGAGACCACGCATGGCCGGTGACATTGCATTTTTTCCCAATGCGATTCTGCTTGGCCGCGCACCCGCAGTGAAGACCCAAAAAAGCCACCGGGCTTGCAGGCACGGTGGCTTTTTTACATGCCCGGCTTTGACGCACCGGGCCGATCACGGACCTTACTTCAGCTGAACACGCGTGCTCAGCTTGCCGCCTTTCAGGCTGTCGTAATTGATGCTGATCTCGCCGCTGCCTTCGACCAGGAAGTACAGCCGCGTATGACCGTGGCCCGGCACACCAGGCACCAGCAAACGCTCCGGCCGATCGCTCTGCAGATCGATCTGTTCGGTGAACGTGTTGCGCACCACACCGCTGGCCCGCACCCTGGCGCCACTGACCGTCACCACATCGTGCCGATGCAGGCGATTGGTCAGCGCGATATCACTGATAGACGGGATCGCGCGCTCATTGACCACCGGCACTTCGACACGCCAGAGCTTGCCGTCGACGCGACGGACACTGGCGTCAAGAAAGCGCAGCTTGGGCAAATTGCCGGCATTGAACAGGATGTAGGCGGCATTGCGGTGATGTTCTTCCTCCAGCATCCAGCTTTCCGGGGAACGCCCGGTGTCTTCACGCCAGCCACCGATCTCAATGTCGCCGAATTGCGGGTGTTTGGCCGGTTTGAACGGCACGAACTGACGGCCAAACGTCAGCATGTCATTCCATTTCAGCGTGTCATAGCCCTTGCCGGCACCGTTGTCGGTATCCGCATCGCGCTCGGCGGCGCGCTCACCGGGCGCCGGCGGCGGCCGATGGAACTGGATGCTGTTTTTGTCGAGCACGGCACCGAACAATTCCATGACAAATCCGTAAGCACCGTGCACGCCATAGAAATGATCGGTGGTACTGCCGTAGGCGGTGTACAGATCGCGCCAGGTGATCATGTAGCGATAGCCCGGCAACATCTTCTCGCCCTCGCGGCCGAGAAAATCGAACACGCGCTCATCGCGGGCCGATACCGGTGTCTGGGTCGGCGAACCCGGGCCGCGCAGGATCATGCGTCCGGCATTGTGCAGGCTGATGGCAACGCCGATTTGCGGCTGGGTCAGTGCCCAGTTGGCAATGCTGCGCGTCTCGGGCAATTGCAGCGGATAATCCGTGGCACCGCCCTGGATGTAGCGCGGCGCCCAGTCGTAAGCCCAGCTCCGGTTTGGATCGGCATAGCCGATGCCGTCTTCCGCAATACGCCCGTCACCGTCGCTGTCGACACCTTCATTGCCGAGCATGATGTAGTCACCGGCTTCACCCGGTTCAACCGGCAGCAGGCGACGCGCATCTTTCGGATCGAGTTTGAATTGTCCGGTTCCGGCCGGCACTTTCTTGCGCATGGTGGTGATGATGCCGTCGCCGTTGAGATCGACCGGTGCATCTTCATCAACACGACCATCGCGATCATCATCGAAGGGCCATTGCGTGGTGCGTGGTGCATTGGGCGTCGACGGTTCATCAAACCATTTGCGCCGGCTGTCGACGCTGACAGTCGGGACAAAGTGCAGGCTCGCCCGGTCCACAAGCTCGGTGATGGCGGCCAGTTTGCCGTAGTTTTTCAGGACAAAATCGATGGTGTACAGCGCCGCTTCCGTGGTCTGGATCTCGTTGGCATGGGTCGCCGCATCGATGTAGGCCGCCGGTTTGTCTTCCATGGCGCCGGTTTTGGCGTTGTGAATGCTCAGCAGCCAGATATCTTCGCCGAGCGAGGATTTGCCGATGCTCTTCAATTGCACCAGTCCGGGATAGGCTTTTGCGTATTGCTGCAGATATGCCGTCACGTCTTTCGGATGGTGCAGGCGATTGAAATGCGGCTGTGGTGCATCGGTTGACGCAACGGTTGCAGCAGGCAGCGCGGCGGAGACTGCCAGGGTCAAAGCAAGCAGTGTGCGCATGATCAGTTCTCCTCTCCGAGCACAAGGGTTTTGCTGGCGCGGCCGTTGTGCGGTGTCCAGACACTGATCGTGACCTTCTTGCCGCGCGCGCCTTTCAGCAGCCATTCACCGCTGAGTTTGCCTTTGCTGTCGAGTCGTTCGCTGACGACACGGTTGTTCAGTGTCAGCGGCGTTACGCTGCTGTCGTGCGTCATCTCCATGTTCACCGGCAACCGATTTTTCATCCGCGCCGCCAGACTGGTATGCGTCGGCAAACGTCCTTTCACCCCGGCAACAGCGCGAACCAGCCAGACATCGTCGGCCTGCTGCCGGCTTTCGACACTGAGCAATTCCAGTTCGGCCATGTCGCCGGCCCAGTCCAGGATCTGGTCACCATGCAGCGACAGCAAAGGCTGCAGCAGCGGGTAAGGCGGCAGGTACTCGGCAAACGGATCGCGACCGCCGGTTTCCGCACTGCGACCATCAGCAAGTTTTACGCTGGTCCAGGGCAGAATCGCAGCGGGGTTCTGTTGTTCGAGAAACGTGAGTAGCGCTTTTTCCGCCGCCAGCTTTTCCGCAGCGGCTTTGTCTGCCGGATTTTTTTCCGCGCCGGGTTTGTCGGCGCCATTTTTTCCTGGAGCAGCTTTGTCGGCAGCGGCCTGCGCATTTTCCGGTTTGCCGTTCTTGTCTTCGGTTCCCGGTGCTTTCACCGTCGCCGCGTCGTTGCCGGTGCCGGAGGCCGTTGCTTCAGGTGTTTCGGCAGGCGCCGCTTTTTTTGCCGGTGTCTTGTCCGGTCCCCAGACATCCAGCTCCAGCGTTTGCACGCCATAGTGGAAATACAACCAGGTGCTGAGACTGCCGCCGGCGCTTTGCCGGGCAAAGCGTTTGCTGTCGTAGCCGGCATCGGTCAACGCCTTGCGATAGGTCTCCCCCAGCGCCGCCAGCGATTTCAGATCCTCATCTTCCGGCTTGTTGGCCTCCGCTGACGGTTTGGCGCCGGGCGGCGTGATGCGTTCGAAACCTTTGGGTGCTTCCAGCAACTGGTTCGCCGGTCCGTAGACAATGGCCAGATTGATATTGCGATGCTTCAGCAATTGATCCATTGCGGCGCGTACTTCCGGCGCCAGACCTGGCCAGGCGCCGTACTCGGGGCGCCCGACCACAAAACCGGCGGGAAAATTCCGGTCGACAACAATGCCGCTGGCCGGATTCTCGTTGTATTCGCCGTCACCATCATCGTCCTTGCCTTCACTCAGCAGGTGATACTCGCCACGTTGGCCCTTGGCCGGGTCCGCTTCGATCAGGCGGCGCGCATCGTCGGGATCGATGATGTAGTGTCCGCGCGCATCGCGAATGTGCATTTGCGCGATCACGCCGTCACCATCGAGATCATCGCCGCCGTCTTCGCCGGCCAGGCCATCGATGTCGATGTCGAGAATCTGGGCATTGGCCGACTGCAAACGACGCGGTTTGGCGAACATCGCGTCGTGTGCATCCGGGTTCATCAGCGGTGCGAAATAGAAGGTGCGACGCTGCAGCAACGCCTGTGTTGCCGGATCGTCGCTGCTGGCGAGTTGTGTCGCCAGCGCCATCGCTGCTTCGCTGCCGACATGATGAAAACCGGCCACGTTGGCACCGACAAACACCGCCGGGCGTTGTTCGGGTGCCACTGCACCTGCAGCAGCGATGCGCAGCCAGTACAGCGGCTTGCCGCCGGCACTTTGGCCGTACGTTTCCAACTGGACCCGCGCACCGTACTGCTTGGCCAGCGCCTTGGCATCGCGCGCCAGCGCGCTGGAATCCCGATAGTTTTCTGCTGATTGCACATTGCCGGCCATGAGCACGGCCAGTAGTGCAGCTGAAAGGCTTGCCAGACGAAACACTGTCATCCCCCTATGCGTTTTGTTGTCGTGTTGTGTTGGTGTTGTGTTGGTGTTGTTGTTATTGATTTGTTGTTGATTTGTTGTCGTATTGCGTTGCCGTTTCGCAACTGCAGGCCGGCTGTTGTTGTCAGCTTGTTGCGTGCTTGCAGTGATGGGCTTGCGGGGTTTTCAGCAGCAGGCATCGACCGTCGCAACCGACGGCGGATGCTAGCACCCGACTTCTTGTCTGCCGTGCTTTGTCGCTGGTAAAAATCCACAGCCTGGGGACATTCAATTCTGCTGCACTGCAGTGATGTAAATCGCCTCTACAGGCCGATACAAAATCATCACATTGCGCACCGGAGTCCGGCCGCACACAGGAAAATTCGCGCGCTTCCCTGCCGGACACTCGCTGCCGAACACTCGCTGCCCCCCTCACCGCCGAAACCCCGGTTCCGAATCACGCCTGCTGGTCCGCGTTCCTGCGCGATGCGGAACAGGAAACCTGCTGATGCGCTGAAATCGCCGCTACGCAAGGTTCGTGCAGACATGGATTCGTGCAGACACGGGTTCACGCAGACATTGATTCACGCAAACATGCGTTCGTGCTGCGCGGAGTCTCTGATCAGAGAATGCGTAGGTGCGGAAGCCGGAGACTGCGCGTTCCTCGCAGAGCGTCAGCGGCAGGATGAAGGAAGGGAAATTTGAACGGATTTTTCGGTTGGTCCGCGAACGCTACGCACTACGCGGGCATGTCCGGATCAGCATGTCCGGATCAGCAGCCGTCCCGAGAAAAACACCACTGCTGTCCCCGGCTACATACCGGAAACAACAGTGGCGCAGATATCAGACCTATCAGTTTGCGGTTTTCGGTTTGCGCCGACACCGCGTCCTGGCAACCAGCAGAACAATCGACAAAACAATCAAACCATCAGCAACAAAACGCATGCGCTGCGGTTCAGGTTATCGGCTCCTGATCGCTACCGTAGCCCGGTGTCTGCGCATGCTGGACGGCACGCTCAACGGTGGCGATATCACGGACATTTTTCTGCACCGCGACGGCGGCAAACAGACTCAGCACATAGGCCATGCTGTAAAAGCCTTTCTCGCTGGGCGCCAGCTCCGCATGCCAGAGTCCGACAGCCAGCAGCAGCAGGGCAGTTGCCAGTGACAGCCAGCACAAGCCGAAATACAACGCAGTGACCGGGATCCCTTCCAACCGATCTCGTACCGATTTTTGCAGCGACACCGCCGCGAACAATCCATACATCAACAGGGTGAAGTAGTAGCCCTGTTCATTGAGTTGCATCTGGGCATTCCACAACCCGGCCAGATACGTGATCACACCCGCCGCCAGTGCGGCCCACGATGCGCCGACAAACGCCGCCGTCGGCTTTTGCAAACCAGTATTCATGCACTCCTCCTGAGCAAATTGACGCGAATCACCTGTGTCGCGCCCCGGCATCATGACCGAAGCCGGCGCTGCGGCCAAACGTCGCGCTGCGGATGGTTGCGCAGCGCTAACCGGTTGGTCCCGAACGCAGCGCCTGCAACTGCATCAGCAACCACTCGCGACTGCCCTGCTGCGCCTGTCCCGGACACTGCACCTGATACGGCTCGCCGCTCAGGCTGCTGCGTGTTGCCGCCTGCTCGATGAATTGCTCGGCGCTGTTCACCGTGGCGCGCTGCTGCAAGGCCTGATATTTGCGCTGCAGGTGTGCGGCGGCTTTGCTGGCGCTGTGCCAGTCGCCGTTGCGCTGGAACTGGCAGGCCGATTGTTCCAGCGTGCGGATCAGTGCGCTGATCTCCTGCGCCGCCGAATGCTTTTTTTGTTCCGGCCTTGCCGGCGGGGTGTCGTCAGCAAACAGCGCCGCGCTGGTGCACAGCATGGCGCTGACGCTGATTTGCCGAACGATGGACCACGCCCGTTGCCGATACGCCAGCCCGGTCGCCGGCTTGCCATGTTGCGCGTGCAAGACTGATTTTCTGCGCATCGAATATCCGTTTTCTTTTCGTCAACACCAGATGCTTGGACGCCGCGCCGACCGGATTCGTTGCCAAGCGGTCTGCGTCACTGTGCCGCAGCCAGAAAGTAACGCGGTGGCCGGGCAAACAGCGCCAACAGCAGCAGCACGCAGATCAGGCCGGTAAACAGCGAGGCCGGCCAGATCGCATCGGGATGGCGGGCGATCAGCAGACCGAGACTGGCCGGCAGCGCCAGAAACAATCCATACACGGTCGCCGCATAGGGCGTGTGACGCAAACGCGCCAGCAAGGCGAACAGCACAGCTTCCAGCAATAGCTCGACGACAAACAGCATGCCGAGCGCGATCAGCAGCACCGGCATCGCGCCGGTATTCAGCGCCTGCACCGCGCCGCCGACACTGGCCGCCAGCCCGGCAATCAGCAACACGGCCAGCAGGGCCTGGCGGCGCCAGTCGGGGATGGCGCGACGGCGCAGCCACCAGACACTGAGCGCGACGCCGACGATCAGCACCAGCAGGATTTCAAACATGCCGTAAGCGCTTGCATTGTCGATGCCGATGGCGCTGAACAGCGGCCGGATGGCCAGCGCCTGATCAACGCGCTGCTGCGTCCAGTCGGTAAACGCGGCGACTCCAATCAGCACCGCCAGCAGCCAGAGCAGCGGCCGGGCGCGCACCGGGTTCCCGTCGCCAGCGGTTTGCATGCCATGTCCCGCCGCCGGCTGTGGCGGCCAGTGACAATGACGCGACAGCCAGAAGGCCAGCGGCATCACCAGCAGTCCACAGGCCAGGCCACCGGCAAAACCGGCGCTCTTGTACATCAGGCCGAACAGCAACGGCCCCAGCATTGCGAACAGGCTGACAATCAGCTGGCTGTAGGCGACGTAGCCGCCCATCAGGGCATAGGGCCGGTCGGCGAGCGCGCCGGCCATGCCGAGCAACACGGCCGGCCGCAGCAGGGCACTGCCGGCCACCAGCAGTGCCAAGCCAACGGACAGCAGCAGCGTCGTGGCGCTGGCGGTTGCGGCCAGCACGGCCATCAGCACCAGCGCAATGAGTCCGGCGCTGATCAGCATCAGGCCCAGGGCTGGCGCCCGTTCCCGTCCCGGCATGCGGTCCAGCAGCAGGCCACCGAGTAGCGGCGCGATGGCGGCCGCCCCGCTCAGCCACAGCAGGGCCTGCATGCCCGCCTCCTTCGACCAGCCGGCGCCATGGACCAGCGGACCGCCCGGCGACTCGGCGGACGGCACGCTGGCTGTCACCAGAAACAACAGCAGCAGGCTGCGCACGCCATACCAGGCAAAGCGCTCGACGCCGCCGAGCACGGCGAAAGACCAGAATGTGCGCTGCGTGGGCGCGGTGTCCGGGGTCATCATTTTTCCCATTCCCTGCCGGTGGACTCCGGCGCCGCGTCGGCGGCCGGCTCCGGTTTCACTGCTGCTTCGCCCGTTTTCACATCATCCTTTTCAGCGGCCGGCCGCTCGACGCTGGCCGGTGTCTGCAGCGCTTCCCAGCTCAGCCGGACCCAGCGGATCAGCGCGAAGCTGAGCCAGATCGCCCAAAGCAGCATTGCCGCCTTGTAAATCCACAGCGGCACGCTGAGGGCGAGTGCGGTCGGCGTTTCGGTTTCGGCGTAGTCGCTGAACCAGTTCAGGGTCTGCCCGGCGGAGTGGTTGCCGGTGAGCATCATGTCCGGTTGCGACAGCAGCGCTTCCGGCACGACGCTGATCAGGGTCAGCACGGCGATGGCGGTCACAGCCAGCACCGCGAACTGGCGCAGTTGCCCGTAGCCCTTGCTGGCCGGCGGCGCCGCCGTGGCCCGCCAGCGCACCAGCGCCAGCCAGCCGACACTCAGGCCCAGCACCCACCACGACACCGTCGACAGGCCCAGACCGAGCAGCAGCGCGTCGCGAAAATTCAGCGGCAGCCAGTGCTGGCGGGACAGCGCCAGGGCCAGCGCGGCGAACACGATCAGCGCGCTCCAGTACAGCACCGCCGGGCCCAGCGTCGGGCCGCGCGTCCACAGCAGCCAGCGGTTGTCGGACAGGGTCAGGGTCTGGTGGACGTTGGCCGCCGGCACCGGCAGGCCGAGCACCGGCAGCGACTGGCCCAGCGCGGCGCCGCGGGCATCGCGGTAGCGGATCAGCCAGCGGTGGTCGCCGGGCTGGGTCGGCAGGGTCAGGACGCGATCCTGGGCCTTGACCGCCAGTGGCTGCTCGTCGGCCTGTACATCCAGCAGCTCGACGCCCTCCGGCAGTTGCAGGCGTTCGTCGCCGCCCTGGGTTGAGCGCCAGTTGATCAGCCAGTGGCCTTCGCCCTGCTCGCTACCCTGCTGGTGCTGCTGTTCGAGGCGGTCGATGGCAAAGCCCTTGCCGCTCTGCACGTCCGGCTCGCTGATCGCCAGCGTCAGCGTTTCGCCGGGACGCGGCGCGTAGCGCGGTACACCGACGCTGGCCATCGCCACTTCCGGTGTGCCGCTGGCCGTGACCCGCCAGCGCAGATCGGCCGCCACCGACCAGATCTCGACCTGATCGGCGCTGTCCGGGGCGCGCAGCTCCAGCCGGTCCACGGCATTGAGCCGGCTCTGCCAGCGTTTGCTCTGTTCGCCCGGGCCGAAGCTGAGCTGCATGGCGCCGTCGGCCTGTTTCAGGCCGGCGCTTAGCGGCTGTTCGCCGTCCAGCAAACGCACGCTGGCGGTGAAAGCGCCGTCGCGCGGTGCCAGCCGCTCAACCATGGTCTGCACCTCCCAGGTCCGGCCGAGTTGCAAGGTGCGGTGCACGCGCAGCATCGGCGTCGCGGTCAGTTGCGGGGCATCGGTGTCGGCCTTGCCGGCGGCTTTGGTGGAGCTTTGGGCGGCGGCATCGGCCGGCGCGCTGGACGTGCCGCGCTCACGCACCAACTCCACCGCTTCGCGACCACCGGGCAGCGCCGACCAGCCCTGCAGATCCAGCTTCAGCTCACGCGGCGGCAGGGGAAAGCCCAGCCGCAGGCGCTCGCCGGCCGGCAGCGGGCCGCTCAGTTCGATGCGGCTGATGCCGGCCTCAACCGCCACCTGCAGCGCGCCACCCGGGAAGCGGTGCAGCGCGGCACTGCGCGGTCCCGGCTCGGCGCGACTCACCAGCGCGACGCTGGTCGGCCAGCCGGGGAGACCCGGCAGCGGCAGCAGGCCGGCGTGCGCGGCGTGGACATCGAGCAGCAGACGCAGGCCGTCGGCGTCAGCGCGCAGCTCGGCACGGGCCAGACTGAGGCAGTCCGGCGCACACTTGGGCGGCTGGGTGAGACGGGTTTTCAGTTCTTCCAGCAATTCCGGCGACGGCAGCGCCTCGGCGGCCTCGGCCGGACGCGGACCGACCAGCGCCAGCAGCGTCAGGCCGAGCGCCGCCAGCGGCAGCATCAGGCCCAAAGCAGTCGGCGCCAGACGGCTGTCGGCGTTATGGGCACCATCGGATTCACCGGAGCCGTCGCCGCCACCGGTGCCGCTTGCCCGGCGCGGACGCTGCCGGAAGGCCTCGGAAAGCAGGCGCACACTTACCGCCAACACCAGCAACAGCGCGGTCAGCTGCACCAGTTTGTAGGCCCAGCCGCTGAGCACCCAGAGCGAAGCGCCCTGCTCCGGCGTCACCGGCGACGACCATTCCAGATAATGGCGGCGCCACTGCCAGTCGGGCTGGCCGAGGCCGGCCGAAGTGCGGGCGGTGGCGGTGGAATCGTCGAGCGGGCGGATGGCGGGTTTGGCCAGGGCTTGCTTGCGGCTCAGCTCCTGACTGACGGGGGCCGGGGCGGTAGAGGCCATTTCTTCGACAGCATCGGCCATGCGCGCCCCTACAACTTCGATGCGATCGTAGTCGGTCGACATATCCCCAGAGTAAGCGCCCGCTTCCAGTTGCGGATGCAGCAACCCGCGCACTTGGGTCACGACGAACGGCAACAGGGCAATCGCCAACAGGACGACGGCGATCACCGCCCAGCCGCGCACCAACGAGGCCAGCTTGCCGCTGTGTACGAAGCGCGCCGACAGCAGCGCCGCGCCGGCATGGGCATAGAGCCAGACGCCGCCATCAAAGGTATGGAACAGCCAGCCGAGGCCGGCGAGCGCGCAGGCGGCCATCGCCCAGCCAAACAGCCGGCGCACCAGCACCACGCTCAGCACCAGCACAAAGCAGTCGAGCAGGTTCCAGCGCGCCAGCCAGCTGGAGCGGTCGGTTTCGGCACCGGCGGTGGCGACCAGCAGACTGCCCGGCGGCAGTTGCAGCTCCCAGCTCACCGACTGCATCGGCTGCGACCAGCCGCTGACGCCGAGGTCAGTGAGCGCTGACACCGTGCCGGAGGCTTCGACATTCACGTCACCGCTCCGCCATTCAATACCGGTACCGGTATCGCTGCGGGTTACCGGCCAGCCGCGGCCGGCGCTTTCCGCCGCCAGCAATTGATAGGGCGCGGCCAGCTCCAGACGCCAGTCGCGGTGCATCTGGCCGGACAGCGTATCGATGAAGGACCAACCCGAACCGTCAAAACGCAGCCACATCCGGCGGGCGAGTTGCAGCGGGTTGTCACCGTCGGCGCGGCCACGCTGGCGTTCGCTCAGGCTCAGCTTGCTGTCGGCCACAACCGCCAGGGTCGGCAGTTGCTGCCATTCGCCCGGAACGCCATTGGCGCCCGGATCGACCGGCGTGCCGCCGTCGAGACTGGCGGCGCGCAGGCTGTCGTCACCCTGCCAGGACCAGAGTTCGGTCGCCGGCCAGCCACTGTCGGCGCCCGGACGCTGCAGTTCGGACGGCAGCGCCGTGGCGCGGCTGTACAGGCGCAGCTCGTAGCGGCCGGGTTTCAGCTGCACGCGCAGACGGCCGTCAGCCTCCAGCCGGGCGCCGAGTTCGCCCTGCAGATCCATGGCGGCAAAGCCCGGCAGCAGCGCCGGGCCGATCAGCGCTTCGCGCGGTTTGCCGGACACGCTCAGTTGCAGGCGAAGCTCATCGGTCAGCGGCAGGCCGTCGCGGATCAGCCGGAAGGCCTGCAGCGCCAGCGCGTCGACCTGGGTATCCGGCTTGCCTTCGGCCGGCCGGCCGAGGCTGATGCCCTGCTCGTCGCGGCGTGGAAACGGCACCCGCTGCCCGTCCAGCTGCAGTTGCACCAGCGCCAGCGACATCGGCAAGGCCAGCTGCGCCGGCCGCGCCGACCAGCTGAAACTGCCACTGATGCGATGGCGTCCGGCCGGCAGACGCAGCACCGGCCGGTTCTGGCGCGCCAGCACCGGCTGGGCGCGGCCATCCACCTCGACCTGCTGCGGCCAGTGCTCGCCCTCGCCCGGCAGGGACACCTCCGCTTCGCGCCAGAGCGTCACCGTCCAGTCAAAGCGCGCGCCGCCGGCGTCAACCTCCAGCTGCAACGGCCCGGCCGCCTGACAGAGAAAATCGCCCTCGCCCTGACCACTCTGGCCCGGCAGCAGCGGACAGCGCCGGAACGGCTGGTCCTGCAACACCCAGTCCTGCCAGTCACGCAACGCCGGCGGCACCGCCACCGAGGCCTGCGCCGGCGAAACGCCGGCCAGCAACAGCATGCAGAAACTGGCCAGAACGCCGGCAGACCAGCCGGAAACCAGACAGGAAAGGCGCCGGCGAAGCGGCGCAACAGCTGACAAACGCAGCATACGAACGTCCATCCATGATGCAGGGCTGAAGGCCGCACCTTGCCTGCGCCCAGCCATGACGCGCAAGCGCAGCGCTCGCGGGTCGGGCATGTCGTGACGGGCGATGGTGTTGAGTGGGGAGCGATGGCTTGGTGGGGCGTCATCGCTTTTTGGGGACTGCGATGGTGTCGTCGGGCGATCGCGGTGTTGCCTGCGGTGTCTCGTAAGTCAGAACCACCTCCGGCCCCGTCCGGCCAGCCGCCGAGCGGGAGGCAGCATCGTCGCTCCGGTGTCCGCGCAGCTACGATTAATCTCCGTAGCAGCGATTCGCGAAGCGCAATCGGCGGCTTTTCCTTCCGTCTTTCAGCGTTCGCTCGACAGCCGTGTCCCTCACGCCAACATTTTCCGCCGCACGCCGCCTGACGTAAGCTGCCGCCTCTTCGCCGTCATGAGCCGAAACCGTGTCCGTCCCTGCCCCGTTGTCGGCACTGCGTCGCACGCTGCTGCTGCTCTTGCTGGCCGGTTTCGGCTTGCTGCTTTATGTCGCGCTGATCGAAGTGGTTGGCGCCGTCACCGTGCATGACTGGCAGGCGGATTTTTTTGGCCGCAGCGGTTTTCTGCTGCTCAACATCTGGCTGCCCTGGTGCCTGATGGGGCCGGTGCTGGTGTGGTGGATGCGCCGGCATCCGATCCGGCCGCCGCGCTGGGGCCGTGATGTGCTGCACTACATCGGCATTTTCCTGCTGACCAGTTTTGTTCACCTGGCCGCGATTGCTTTCCGCTATCACTACGCCATCGCACCGCATAAACCGGAAATGGCCAGCTATGCCGGCTGGCAGCACATGGGCCATTTCCTGATCGGCGACGCGGTGCTGCTGTTCGACGCCATCCTGTTCACGGTGTTTGTCGCCAGTTTCAATCTGGCGCGATTTTTTGCCGAGCTGCAGGGCCAGACCCTGCAAGCCGAACGCCTGCAAGCCTCGCTGCAACAAGCGCAATTGCAGACGCTGCAGATGCAGGTAAATCCGCATTTCCTGTTCAACACACTGAACGCCATCAGCGTGCTGGTGCGCAAGCAGGACAGCGCGCAGGCCGTGACCATGCTGCATCGTCTGGCCGGATTTTTTCGCCGCAGTCTGGACAGCGGCGCGCGACCGCTGGTGCCGCTCGCCGAAGAACTCGACAGCCTCAATGATTATCTGGCGCTGGAGTCGCTGCGTTTCGCTGACCGTCTGCACATTACCCAGCACCACGAACCGGCGGCACTCGGCGCCGCGATCCCGCCATTGCTGCTGCAACCGCTGGTGGAAAACGCCCTGCGTCACGGACTGTCCAACCGTGAAAGCGGTGGACACCTGCATCTGGACAGCCGCTGCGACGCCGGACAACTGGTGCTGCGCATTACCGATGACGGCGAGGGCTGCGATTTTTCATCGGCGGCCATTCAGTCACGTCGGCGTGACAGCATAGGCCTGAACAATGTGCAGGACCGGCTGCGCCTGCATTTTGCGGATCGCGCATCGCTGCACACCGAAGGCCGGCCGGGTGCCGGTGTCACCATCACCTTGCGCCTGCCGATCAGCCCTGCAACGCACATGCAACCGGAGCCGGCATGAATCGCTTGCGCACCCTGATCGTCGATGACGAACCGCTGGCACGCGAAGGCTTGCTGCTGTCGCTGCGCGACGAACCGGATCTGGATCTGCTGCCGGTTGCCACCAACGGCCGTGAAGCGCTGTCGCAGATCGCTACCGGCCAGACCGATCTGGTTTTTCTCGACATGGAAATGCCCGGCCTCAGCGGTCTGGAGGTGGCGCGCGCATTGCCGGCCACGCCGCGGCCGCTGCTGATTTTTCTCACCGCGCACAGCCAGTACGCGGCCGAAGCCTTTCGTGTTGAAGCGCTGGATTATTTGCTGAAACCGGTGACACCGGCGCAACTGCAGGCCAGCCTGCAACGTGCGCGTCTGGCGCATGCGCAGCGCGCAAAACCGGACCATGCACTGCCCGTCCGCCTGCCCTTCCGCGCCGACGGCAGCGTGCATCTGCTCTGCCCGACCGATATCACACACATCGAAGCCGCCGGCGATTACATGCTGGTGCATGCCGGGGCGCGGCGTCTGCTGGTGCGCGACACACTCGCCGCACTCCAGCAACAACTGGCCGCGCATGGATTTGTCCGCGCGCACCGCTCCAGCCTGGTCAACGTCGCGCACATTGCCGAACTGAACCTGCGTGACGCCGATGATCTGCAACTGGTGCTGCACAATGGCACGACACTGAAACTCAGCCGCAATCATCGCGACAGCATTGAGCAGGCGCTGCACCTGCGCTGAACACCGGTACGAAGCATCTGCTTCATCGCCGGGATCGGCGTGTTGGGCGCATGCCGGCACGGTTTCGTCGCAAGCCTGACGGCAACACCGGGGCTGCGCACTAGCATCACGGCGTCCTTACCGGAGCCCTGACATGCAAGCCGTCCTGAACATCCTGATAGTCACCGCACTGGCTGTCGCGACAGCCCCTGGCAACGCTGCAGAAACGCGCAACGCACGCACGCCCGACACGCCGCTGACAGGCAACGCACCGGCTCTGAGTGTTGTGAAGCCAGCCGGATTTTCTGCCGACGGCCAGCTACTGTTCCCCGCCGATATCGACCGCTGGATCACGCTCGGTGCCTCCATCGGCATGGGTTACAACGAACAGGATTTTGATCCGGATAATCCCGGCAGCTTTGTCACCGTGTCGATGCCGGTCGATGCCTATGAGTATTTCAAACGGCACCGGAAATTTGCTGACGGCACGCTGTTCGCGCGACGCAGCTATGGCGCCGTGCAACGGCTGGCCAACAATCGCGCCGGATTTGTCATGGGCGAAGCCGGGGCAACGGAAATTCACCTGATTGATCGCCAGCGCTTTCGCGACGGCTTCAATTTCGCGGTGTTCATGAACGGCCAGAAACAGGCGCCACTGCTGCCCGAGGGCAATGGCTGCATCAGTTGCCACAAAAGCGACGGCGCGTTCCAGAACACCTTCGCGCAGTTTTATCCAGCCATCCGTCATGACATACCGCGCGCGCTGCTGGAATCCTCGCTGAAACGCGGCCACGTCAAACTGCAATGAGGTTTGCGCGCGGCTGGCTGCTGGTCGCGCGATTAGTTTCCACAAGGGGATCGCCCGTGATGCGCTTACTTCATGTTGCACTGCTACTGGCTTCTTCAGCTGCAAGCGCGATAGTGATCCGACACGATCGGAGTGACACCGATTATCTTGTTCCGGCCACTGAACTGCCGGCACTGGTCGACCTGCCTGGCGAAGGGCATGGTGTACTGGTCGCGCCGCAATGGGTAATCACCGCCGCACATGCCGTGACCTGGCAATCTGCGATCACGTCAGTGACGCTGAACGGCTCACCGAGAGACGTGGAGCGCATCGTCATCCATCCCGGCTACAAAAGACCTGCGCAGGAATTGATACATCAGGTGTTGACGACTGGCGACGCGACGCTGTTGAGAGTATTGCTCGCCTCGTCAGACGACATTGCATTAATCAGACTGAAACATGCAGTTGCCGACGTCACACCCCTGGCAATTTACAAAGGCAATGATCAGTTCGGCCAGATCACCAAGATCATCGGAAAAGGTGCGACCGGAACTGGCGCAACAGGCTACGACGGCAACGCTCCCCATCGCAGCGCATTGCGTCGTGCATTCAACCGGATCAGCAGCGCCGAAGGCCGCTGGTTCTGCCATGTTTTCGACGAAGCGCCTTCCGCTTTGCCGCTGGAAGGTACGACCGGCAGCGGCGACAGCGGCGGTGCGGCACTCCTGCAAGTCGGCGATCACTGGCAGTTGGCCGGTTTGCCATCCTGGGCCTCCGCCCACGGTCATGCAGCAACCATGCGTCAGGGACGTTATGGTCAAACAAGCTGCAACGTCAGGCTCAGTCACTATCTGGGTTGGATTGAAAGCACGTTGAATGACAGCGGATTAGAGGATGACGGCACAGAGAAAGCAGATCGCTTGAGCCAGGACATATCCACATCTGTACCGGCAGAGCACTGACAAATGCGGCGCGGCACGGTATGCATCAGCGTGTGTCTGCTGTTGTCATCCATTGGCACGGCGTACGGCGCTGATGCACAGACGTCGCCCGATGATCGCTGGCAGTTGTATGCGCAGCGTGGCACATCCGGCAGCGAGTTGTGGCTGCGTGATTTGCACACCAGCACGGCGCGTGTGCTGGTGCGTCTGCCCGGCAACAACGGCTACGCAGCATGGTCACCGGACAGCCTGTTCGTTGCGTTCTGCGCGCAATTCCGCAGCCGGCGCTTCATCACCGTCAGCGATCTCACCGGTCACAGCTGGCTCGTCGCCGAAATTGATGGCGAGTGCAACACGCCGCGCTGGTCGCCCGATGCGGTCTGGCTGGCTTTCACCGCCCGTACCCGCCACGGCGACCGCGACATTTTCGTCGCCAGCGCCGGTGGCACTGATCATCGCAATCTCAGCAACAGTCGCGATCAGGACGAGCAACTCGCTGCCTGGCCGGCACAGCAGGTCCGCGAGATGCGCGACGCGTTGCCGGTGCCTCCGTAGCGCCGATTCGCGCCGGGTGATCGGAGGCCGTTCCCGCCGACGCCGGCGCGCCCCCTCCGGAACGCAGCAAACACCAAGACCCCGCCCCCCCCTGCTCTCCCCTGCCAGCGTCAAAATGCCGACTCCGTCACATCTGATACGGACCTGATATGCAGTTCCAGAGTGACAAATTCCCGCCACCAGCCTTACCGTTTTCCGGTAACGAATCCTTCACTTAGCGCTAATTCATTGATTCCGCTTTAAAAATCAGCATCAATCCGGACACCGTCCGGCCACTGGCACCGAACTTGCTCAGCCGTACTTGTTAACGCAGGGCCGACGCCCTGCTGGTCAGGGATCAGGCAGATTTCGCGATGAGCATTTTGAGTCAGGCCCGCTACACCCTCGGTGCCGAGGAGGAGTTGCAGGTGGTGGACGCCGCCAGCCTGCAGCTGGCCGCCCACGATTACGCCAGCAGCGCCCGCCAGTTTCCGGACGATGTCGCCCACATCGACATGGAGATCCACCAGTGCGTGCTGGAGATCAAGACCGGCATCTGCACCCGTCCGCAGCAACTGGCCGGCGAGCTGGAATATCTGCGTAGCCGCGCCCGGCGCTGGGCGGCGACGCAAGGTCAGCGGGTGTTCGCCGCCGGCCTGCATCCGACCACCGACTGGCGCGCCCAGGCGACGCACCAGAAGAGTCACTACCAGCATCTGCTCAACGAGTATCAGGACGTCGCCCGCTCGAATCTGGTGTTCGGCCTGCATGTCCATGTCGGGCTGCCCGAGGTGGCGCGGCGCATGGCGGTGATGAACCTGCTGCGCGCCGATCTGCCGCTGCTGCTGGCGCTGTCGGCCAGTTCGCCGTTTATCGGCGGTCAGGACACCGGCCTGCAGAGCTGGCGGCAGAAAGTGTTCGACAAGTACCCGCGCACCGGCATCCCCGAAGTCTGGCCGAACGAGACCGCCTACAACCATTTCCAGCAGCGGCTGGTGAAAACCGGCTGTCTCGAACCGGGCTTCATGCTCTGGGAAGACCTGCGTCTGCACCGCAAGTACGGCACGCTGGAAGTGCGCATTTGCGACGCCAATCCCTCGCTGTGGCGCACCGAGCTCATCGCCGCGCTGGTCCAGGCCAGCGCCGCCAGCTACGACCTGGCACTGGCCGCCGGCGAAGAGTTGCAGCCGCTGGCGCGTTCGCTGATTGAAGAGAACAAGTGGCGCGCCGGCCGACACGGGCTGACCGGCCGGGTTGTTGACTGGCAGCACGACGAAGAAATCGTCACCCGCGTCGCCTTCAACCGCTGGTACGAACGCATCGCCCCGGCGGCGCGCCTGCTGGGTACGCTGACCCTGATTGAAGACGGCCTGACCCGCGCCCTGTTCCAGGGCACGAGTGCCGACCATCAACGCCTGCTGCGCCAGCGTCACGGCAGTCTCGACGCCGTGCTGCGCGCCCTGATCGCCGAAACCGCCGCCCCGCATACGCACCTGCAGCCGCATGAAGCGCCGCTGGTCGAAGTCCGGCGCAAGGCAGCCTGATCATGACCGTCGCCGCCCTGCGTCACCCGCCAGCCCGGCCGCTGGCTAGTCCCGGCGACGGGCGCGAGTCTGATGAAGCGCTGGCGTCTGCCGATGTGTTGGCGCCTGGCGATGCGCCGGTGCTCGCTGAAGCGCAGAAGCCCGCCGGAACGCTCGCCCCCGCCGGAACGCTGGCACGCGGCGCGACGCCTGAATCCACCGACACAACGGCCGCCGCCAGGACGCTGAAAAGCGCCCGGACACCGGCCTCCGCCAGCACACTTGAACGCGCATCGCCGCTGCATCCGCTCAGCCACGAGCTGGGCCGTCGCCATCCGGCGGCGCGCGGCGCGCTGCTGGAGATCCTGCGTCACCGCCACCCGGACATGCATCGCCACCTGCCGCCACGCGCGCTGGGCGAAACGCCGCTGGTGCTGAGCGCCGAGCTGGGCCAGCTGATGACCGCCCGCGCCGCGCTGGTGCTGGACTGGCTGCACGGCGCGCTGGTCGCCGACCGCTGGGGCGCGCGTGACGGCGCCAGTCGCGACGGCTGGCCCGACGCTGGTGACCCGGACGTGATCTGCATCGATCTGGCGATCACCGAAGCCGACAACGCCCGTGGCTGGGACGCCGTGCTGGTCGAATTCCAGACCTTCCAGTCGCTGACCAGCAGCCTGGCCGCGCTCGACGGCGCCTGCCGCCAGCTCTGGCCGGAACTGTCGCCCTACCGGCCCTGGCGTGCGCCGGCCGACGGCCGCAGCTGGCAGGACACGGCCCGGCAATGGCTGGCCCCCGATGCCGCCAGCGCCGGCCGCGACGGTCTCGCCATCCTGCTCGAGCACCAGCCCTGGCAGCAGTTCACCGCTTTCGATTTCGCCGCCGCCCGCGAACGCTTCGGCCTGCGCATCACCGACCTCAGCGAACTGCGCCGCGACGGCACGCGCCTGCTGGTCGATGGTCGGCCGGTACGGCACATCTGCAACCGCGTCATTCCCCACGAACTGCCCGACCGCGCCGCCGGCGAAGCGCTGCTGAAAGGCGCCGACGTCAGCTGGCACGGCCACCCGGCCTGGTATTACCGGGTCAACAAGGCAGCGCTCACCGAACTGGCGCTGCCCGATCCGCTGCGCTGCTGGCGCGCCGATCAGCAAGACCGCCTGCCACTGCCGCTCGATGCCTACGTGGCCAAGGCCAGCCAGTCCTACGGTGGCCGCGACGTGCACCTGCATGTCGATGCCGACACCCTCGCCCGCCTGCCGCAGCCGGCCAGCTGGGTGCTGCAGCCGCGCTACCGGCCGCTGGCCCTGACCCGCGCCGCTGACGGCGCACCGCTCTACGGCGAAGTCCGGCTGATGTACGCCCTGCCCCGCCGGCGCGCCCGGCCGGTGAACGGCGCCGAGCAACCGGGCGCTTGCCAACAGTCCGGCAGCTCCACCCTCGGCGGCAGTGCCACCCGCATCGACAGCGGCGACAACATCGACACCGGCGACAACATCGACAACCCGGCCCACGCCAAACGTTCTCACCCGGCGGGCAGCGCCATCTGGCCGGAGCCGCCCTGGCTGATGGCCAGCATCGCCCGCATGAGCCGCGGCGACATGGCCTCGGCAACCCGCCAGCAGGAACGCCCCGGCGTCGGCGCCGTGCCGGTGTACTGGGCCTGATCCGGCCAGCCGGTCTGAAAAAGCGACCAAAGCGCCGGCTGGCCACAAGACCGGTGCGGCGTGCTGCACAGTCCACCGGCAAAAGCGGCAATACGCACATAAGCTTGGTGTTTGCCGCCGGACTGGTTAGACTGGCGCCCGAAACGCATTTGGACGTCTATACAGCCAAACACACCAGCCACCGCCGGACGCCCCGGCCAGACCCGAGCCATGATCGAATTCCAGGACATCAGCAAGCGCTACCGCGCCGGCAGCGCCGACGTCACCGCCCTGCACCCGACCTCGCTGCACATCCGGCGCGGCGAGATCTTCGGCGTCATCGGCCATTCCGGCGCCGGCAAATCGACCCTGCTGCGGCTGATCAACCTGCTGGAAAAGCCCGCCAGCGGCCGGGTGCTGATCGACGGCCAGGATCTCACCGCCTGTGACGATGCCGGCCTGCGCGCCGCGCGCCGGCAGATCGGCATGATCTTCCAGCACTTCAACCTGCTCGCCAGCCAGACCGTCGCCGACAACATCGCCTTTCCGCTGCAGATCGCCGGCACGCTGAACCGCGCCCAGATCCGCGCCCGCGTCGATGAACTGCTGGCCCGCGTCGGCCTCGCCGATCACGCCGGCAAATACCCGGCCCAGTTGTCCGGCGGCCAGAAACAGCGCGTCGGTATTGCCCGGGCGCTGGCCTGCGCGCCGAAAGTCCTGCTCTGCGACGAAGCCACCAGCGCCCTCGATCCGCAGACCACGCAATCGGTGCTGCAACTGCTGGCCGAGCTGAACCGCGAACTGGATCTGACCATCGTGCTCATCACCCACGAAATGGACGTGATCCGCCGCATCTGTGATCGCGTCGCCGTGCTCGATGCCGGCCGCGTCGTCGAACTCGGCGCCGTCACCGACGTGTTCCTGAATCCGCAGCATCCGGTGACGCGCCGTTTCGTGCTCGAAGCCGAACACGTTGACGAAGGCGAATTGCAGGACGATTTCGCCCACGTGCCCGGTCGCATCCTGCGCCTGACCTTTCGCGGCACGCAGACCTATGAGCCGATCCTCGGCCGTATTTCCCGCGACACCGGCGTCGATTTCAGCATCCTCGCCGGACGCATCGATCGCATCAAACACACGCCTTACGGCCAGCTGACGCTGTCCGTCGCCGGTGGCGACGGCGACGCCGCGCAACGCGCGCTGATCAACGCCGGCGTGCAACTGGAAGTGCTGCGTCCATGAACGATTTCTTTGCCAACGATTTGTTTGTCAACGTCGACTGGTTCGAGATCGGCTGGGCCACGCTCGACACGCTGGCCATGCTCGGCGCGGCGTTTGCGTTCACGCTGCTGCTCGGTCTGCCGCTCGGCGTGCTGTTGTTCCTGACCGGCAAAAAACAATTGCTTGAACAGCGCTATCTGTATGCGCTGCTGTCCTTTGTCGTGAACGTGCTGCGTTCGCTACCGTTCATCATCCTGCTGATTGTCGTCAGTCCGCTGACCCTGCTGCTGACCGGCACCACACTCGGCGTTGCCGGTGTCATTCCGCCGCTGGTGATCGGCACCGCGCCGTTCTTTGCCCGGCTGGTGGAAACCGCGCTGCGCGAAGTGGATCGCGGCATCATTGAAGCCACGCAGGCGATGGGCGCCAGCACTGCGCAAATCGTCTGGCGCGCACTGCTGCCGGAAGCGCGTCCGGGCATCATCGCCGGCGCCACGGTGACCGCGATCGCGCTGGTGTCCTACACCGCCATGGCCGGCGCCATCGGCAGCGGCGGCCTCGGTGATCTGGCGCTGCGCTACGGCTATCAGCGCTACCAGACCGACGTGATGATCGTCACCGTGTTGCTGTTGCTGCTGCTGGTGCAGGTGCTGCAATTCGCCGGCGACAAACTGGTGGCGCATTTCAGTCGCAAGTGAAGGGCGTTGAAAGCACATTGCTGAGAGTGTTCGTGCTGAAAGATATCTTGCTGAAACAGTACTGTGCGCCGTCCTGTCCTTCGACAAGCTCAGGACGAACGGAATATGTTCAGTGTGCCCGGATGGAAAAAACCTACCCCTGTCCCGTTCGTACTGAGCCTGTCGAAGTACGAACGGCGAACCGGTAGCAGGCATCAGAGCGAAACGATTATGTTCAGCGCGTACGGACAAAACCCTGTCCCTGTCCCGTTCGTGCTGAGCCTGTCGAAGTACGAACGGCGAACCGCCCCTGGACCCGCGCCATGCGCGAATGCGCCAACACCGATACAACTGAATCAGTCACAGTGGCGCACACAACCCGCCATGACGGAGCAAAAATGAAAACCCTGCTGAAAACCCTGCTCGCCGGCACCAGCCTGTTGCTCGCCACCGGCGTCAGCGCTGCCGACAAACTGATCGTCGCCGCAACACCGGTGCCGCATGCCGAGGTGCTGGCCTTCATCAAACCGAAACTGGCCGCACAGGGCGTTGAGATCGAAGTGAAAGTGTTCACCGATTACGTGCAGCCCAACCTGCAGGTTGAACAGAAACGTATCGATGTCAGCTACTTCCAGACCCTGCCCTACCTGCAGGAATTCAACAAGGCGCGCGGCAGCGCACTGGTGCCGATCGCCGGCATACATATCGAACCGTTTGGCGCCTATTCGAAGAAGCACAAATCGCTGAACGATCTGCCCATCGGCGCGACCATCGCCATTCCCAATGAAGTCAGCAACAGCGGCCGCGCGCTGCTGCTGCTGGCCAAGGCCGGCGTGATCACATTGAAAGACGCCAGCAACACCACTTCGACACCGCGCGACATCGCCAGCAATCCGAAGAAACTGAAATTCCGCGAACTGGAAGCCGCCATGCTGCCGCGCATCCTGCCGCAGGTTGATGTCGCCCTGATCAACACAAACTACGCGCTGGAAGCAAAACTCAATCCGCAGAAAGACGCGCTGATCATCGAAGACAGCAAATCGCCCTACGTGAACTATCTGGTCGGCCGCGCTGACAACCAGCACGCCCCCGCCGTCAAAAAACTCGCCGCCGCCCTCCAGTCACCGGAAGTCGCCGAGTTCATCCGCAGCAGGTATCAGGGGGCGGTTGTTCCTGCGTTCTGAGCACCGGCGTTCTGAGCACCAGCGTTCTGAGTGCGGGCGTTCTGAACACCGACACCGCGCGACAATCCGGCTGGCCGGCGCGCCACTGGCGGCCGGCTTTGCTACCGCCGGACCGGGCTGGACTCGACAGCGGTGCAAGGCTCGGGAAAGCTGGCCGTCCTCCGGTCACCGGACGCGTCGCACACCAGACGGTGTGCATCACGTCTGCTGATCCGGTCCCATGAGATCCGGCGCCACGCGCTCCGGCCGCATGGCCCGAAGCGCTTCGCCCTCCGCACGGACGACACCGATGCTCCGCAACGCTACGCTCGCACTGCCCTTCTCCCTGCTGCTGCTCAGCGCCTGCTCGGCACCTGAGCAGGACGAGCAGGCCAACGCCCGCCGCGAACTGCAACCCGGTGAGCTGGTGGCCAGCAAGCTGCAAGCCCGTCCCGCCGCCGATCAACCCGCCCCCGCCCCGACACCGAGTGAGCCATTGCCCTGGCAACAGTTCCGCTGTGGCGATGCCGCGCTGCTCGCCATCGGCGACGGTGATCAGTTGCTGCTCCAGTTCGGCGACTCGCAATGGCAGTTGCAGGCCACGGAAGCCGCGTCAGGCGCTCGCTATCAGGCCGCCGAGGACAGTGGCACCTGGTTCTGGAACAAGGGTGAACGCGCCCAGCTCAGCGTCGCCGGACTGGCTTATCCGGAATGCGTATCCGAACCGGCTGGCGAGTTGATGCCGGCCGAGTTGCACGGACTGGCTGGCGGACGCTGGCTGATCCAGCGCATGGGCATCGACGAGATCCCGGCGTCGGCCGGCGCTTACCTGCAATTCGCTGGCAATGGCACGTTGTCCGGCGCCAGTGGCTGCAACAGTTTCCAGGGTCGCTACGGGCCGGGACGCAACGAAGAATCACTGCGCATCGGCGCGCTGGCCGGCACGCTGAAAGCCTGTGCGGAAGACGCCACATTGCGCGAGCGCAATCTGCATCTGCGCCTGGCGCGCGTCAGCCGGTTTCACATGCCCGATGCCGACACCTTGCGCCTGTCCGACGAACAATCCGTGCTGCTGTTGCTCAAGCGGCTGCGCTGATCCCGCGTCAGTGCTGATCCGGAATCGCCTCATTGCCGCCACGCCCGGCGGCAATCAAGCCATTCTCCCCGGCAGCTTTCCGCTCAGTTTCCGCAGCTCGCCGCTTTCGCCAGCCGCCAGACATGCTGGCCGGCGGAGGCACTGAGCGTCAGCGCGTACAGCGTGCCGTCAGCGTCTTCGGCGAACGATGCCGGCGCCACCGGAATTTGCGGCAGAGCGCTGACGTCGCTGGCGTTGAGCACGTTCAGCGACCAGGCCTTGCGGCTGCAGAAATCGCCGAACACATAGCGCCCCTGCAAATGCGCCAACGCGCCGCCGCGATAGACGTAACCACCGGTGACCGAGCAGCCGTCGGCGTGTGAATAGACATGCACCGGCGCCTGCAAACCGGCGCTGCTGCAACTGCCGGCGTTGTAGCACTCGCGGCCTTCCATGATCGCCCAGCCATAATTGCCGCCGCGGACGATGCGATCGATTTCTTCCCACTGGTTCTGGCCGACATCGGCCGCCCACAGTTCACCGCTGACACGATCAAAACTGAATCGCCAGGGATTGCGCAGTCCCCACGCATAAATCTCGCCGCGGCCACCGCCACCGACGAAAGGATTGTCGGCCGGGATGGCATAGGCGCGGCCATCGCTTTGCCGATCCACATCAAGACGCAGGATCTTGCCGAGCAGCGATTGCGTGTTCTGGCCGTGACCTTGCGGATCGCCGCCGCTGCCGCCATCGCCGAGCGCCAGATAAAGAAATCCATCCGGTCCGAAGGCCAGCTGTCCACCGTTGTGATTGCTGTAGGGCTGGACCACGCGCAGCAGTTCGAGCGCACTGGCCGGCGCAAAACTGCCGTCGGCACTGCGCGTGTAGCGCTGCAGAAAACTGGTCAACGGATCGCCGCCGGTGAAGTACACAAACAGCTGGCCGTTGCTGGCGAACTGCGGATGACAAGCCATGCCGAGCAGGCCGGACTCGCCGCTGTCGCGCACCTGCGCACGCAGATCCAGCACCGTGCTCAGCACTGCCGGATCGTTGCGCGCAAAGCGCTGGACGAGACCGTTTTTGCGCAGCAGATAAATCTGGTTGCTGTCACCGGGCGCGACATGCAAACCGATCAAGCCATCGACATCCGGCAGCGTGGCAAACGCGGTTTGCCATTCGACTGCGGTACAGGCGGTCGGTGGCGGTGTGGATGGCGAGGAGGAGTTGCCACCACCGCAGGCTGAGGGCAGGAGCAGCGTGATCACAGCGGCGCCCGCTCTCAGGGGCGACACCGTTAACAGATGCGTGAGTCGTTCTGTCATGCCGGTGTCCTCCTGATTGCGGCGAACCTGCGCCGGAACGTCTCCGGTCAGGGATGTTTCACTGCCACGGCTTCGGCCATGGCGGCGCGCTCTTCATCGCTCAGACGGCGGATCTTGATCGAGAACAGACCATAGATAATCGCCACCAGCGGATTAATCAAATTGAAGAATGCGTACGGCAGGTACGTGAGCGTCGGCACGCCCAGCGTCGTCGCCATGAACGCGCCGCAGGTATTCCACGGCACCAGCGCCGAGGTGATGGTGCCGGCATCTTCCAGCGTGCGCGACAGGTTTTCCGGCGCCAGTCCGCGACGCAGGAATTCGGCGCGGAACATGCGACCGGGCAGGACAATGGAAATGTACTGATCGGCGGCAATGATGTTGATGCCGATGCAGGACATCACCGTTGCCGTGATCAGCGAACCGGTACCGCGGGCGAATTGCAGGATCAGCGCCACCATCCGCTCAAGCAGGCCGGTGCGTTCCAGTGACGCACCGAACACCATCGCGCAGATGATCAGCCAGATGGTGTTGAGCATGCTGGCCATGCCGCCGCGACTGAGCAGTTCATCCACCGTCGCGTTGCCGGTGCTGGCGACATAACCACTGGCGAGCACGGTCCAGGAACCTTTCAGCGCCGCCATCGCCGGCGACAGATCCGGCGCCTTGGCAAAACTGCGCACCACATCGCCCTGAAACACCACGGCAAACAGCACGCCGATCAGCGCCGCAATCATGATGGCCGGGAAAGCCGGCATTTTCTTTGCCGCCATGACGAACAGGATCAGCACCGGCAACAGCACATACCAGCCAACATCAAACTGCGTGGCCAGCAGTTGCTGCGTGGCGCGGATGGCTTCCGGTTCTGCAGCCGCTTCGTGTGCGCCCATACCGAGCAGGGTGAACAGGCCGAGTGCGATGATGATGCTCGGCGTGGTGGTCCACATCAGGTGACGGATGTGCGTGAACAGCTCGGTGCCGGCGACCGCGGGTGCGAGGTTGGTGGTGTCCGAGAGCGGCGAGATTTTGTCGCCGAAATAGGCGCCGGAAATGATCGCGCCAGCGGTAATGGCTGGTGACAAGCCCATGGTGTGCGCGACACCGATCAGTGCGACGCCCACCGTACCGGCCGTGGTCCAGGAACTGCCGATGGCCAGCGATACCACGCAGCAGATCACGCAGGTTGCAGCGTAGAAAATTCCCGGACTGAGCAGCTTCAGGCCGTAATAGATCAGCGCCGGTACCGTACCGCTGAGAATGAACGCGCCGATCAGCGCCCCCACCGCCAGCAGGATCAGCACCGCGCGCAGCGACAGGGTAATGCCATGAATCAAACCTTCTTCCAGGGCATCCCATTTGTGGCCGTTTTTCAGACCGATGATCAACGCCAGTCCGGCCGACAACAACAGGGCCAACTGATTGGCGCCGTAGGACGAATCGCTGCCATAAAGAAACACGGACAGCGACAGCAGGCCGATCAGCAGGGCGACCGGGGCAAACGCATCGAACAGCGACGGTGCGCGGGTTGAGCTCATGACAACAATCCTGTTTTCGTTTTTTTCAGGTCGCGGAACGACAGGTCCGGCCGGAGCACTGCACGCCAGGAAACGGACGGACAATGACCGGTCTGGCGCCACGGAAGGCGGCTGAGTGTACCGAAGGGCGTCCGGCCCGCCTACCGGTCGCCAGCACTGTCTGTCTGACTACTGTTGCGCGCTGCACTGCAGCATGAACAACTCACACCAGCAGTCCGATAGGCGGCCACTGCCCGCTGTGCTAAGGTCGCGCGGTCGTGGGGGACGACCCTTTACTGCGCCACGCGCGGCACCGAATCCGCACGGGACGCTTTTGTGCATTGCTCAGTTTTCGTGGAAGAAAAATCACTATGAGACAGATGTGGCAAACCAAGTCGATGCAGGACATGGTCGGCAACGCCGAGGACAAAGGCGGTCTCGCCCGCGTACTCGGTCCGTGGATGCTGATCGCCCTGGGTATCGGCGCCGTCATCGGCACCGGCATTTTCGTGCTCACCGGCACCGCCGCCGCCAACCATGCCGGTCCGGCGCTGGTCCTTTCCTTTGTGCTGGCCGGTATTGGCTGCGCGTTCGCCGGCCTCTGCTATGCAGAGTTCGCGTCCATGATCCCGGTCTCGGGTTCGGCCTATGCCTATTCCTATGTGACCATGGGTGAGTTCGTGGCCTGGTTCATCGGCTGGAACCTGATCCTGGAATACCTGTTCGCCGCCTCGACGGTTGCCGTCGGTTGGTCAGGCTACTTTGTCAGTCTGCTGAACCAGATAGGCATCATGCTGCCGGCAGCGCTGACAAACGCACCGATTGTTCAGGGTGCCGATGGCCTGCAATTCTCCGGCGCAATCATCAACTTCCCGGCCGTTGCCATCGTCGCGCTGATCTCCGGCCTCTGTTATGTCGGCATGCAGCAATCGGCCTGGCTGAACAACATCGTCGTCGCCATCAAGCTGACCGTTATTCTGCTGTTCATTTTCTTCGGTCTGGCCTACATCGCACCGGAAAACTGGACGCCGTTCATTCCGGAGAATCAGGGCGAATTCGGCAAGTTTGGCTGGTCGGGCATCGCCATGGGCGCCGGCGTGATCTTCTTCGCCTACATCGGCTTTGACGCGGTTTCGACAGCGGCTCAGGAAGCGAAAAATCCGCAGCGCGACATGCCGATTGGCATTCTCGGTTCGCTGGTGGTCTGCACCATTCTCTACATCGCTGTCGCCGCCGTGCTGACCGGCATGGCGCATTACAGCGAGCTGAATGTGCCGGCACCGGTGGCCTATGCGCTGGACAAATACCCGCAAATCGGCTGGCTCGCCGGCCTGCTGAAGTTCGGTGCCATTGCCGGCATGACATCGGTGATGCTGGTGATGCTGCTCGGTCAGCCGCGCATCTTCCTGAACATGGCCAAAGACGGCCTGATCCCGCCGATGTTCGCCAAGGTGCATCCGAAGTACAAAACCCCGCACGTCGGGACCGTGATCACCGGCACGCTGGCCGCAATCATCGCCGGCCTGTTCCCGGTCGACATCCTGGGGCATCTGGTGTCCATCGGCACGCTGCTGGCCTTCGTCACCGTTTGCCTCGGCGTGCTGGTGCTGCGTGTCAAACGCCCGGATCTGCACCGTCCATTCAAAACCCCGCTGCCGTGGTTCACCTGCATCGCCGGTGCGGCAGTGTGCGGCGGCATGATGTACTCGCTGCCGAATGACACTTGGGTGCGTCTGGCGATCTGGACCGTCATCGGTGTCAGCGTGTATTTCTTCTACGGCGCCAAGCATTCGAAGCTGAACCCGGCCAACAAAGGCTGAGTCACACGCGAAGCTTTTCTTGTCTCCAGCACACAACAACGGCGCCCAAGGGCGCCGTTGTTGTGTGCTGCGTTGTTGTTTGGCGTGTTTCTGTCAGGTGCTCGTCGTTGCGAAACGCACGCGCGCTCGACGCGGATGCCGCCTCAGCCCAGTTCGCCGCGCTGGCGCGCCTGTTGGCGCTGTTTGCGGCGCATCTCGAAACGCGCACGCTGTTCGTCAGTCAGCTGATCGTGACAACGCGGGCAGCACAGATCCTGCACATATTTTTCCGAACTGCGGTCCGCCGGGCCGACAGCGCCACGACAACCGGGACAAAACTCGTGTTCACCGCGCTGCAGCTGGTGATTGACGGCGACACGGTTGTCGAACACAAAGCATTCGCCGCGCCATTTGCTGTCTTCCGCCGGCGTTTCCTCGAAGTATTTCAGGATGCCGCCCTGCAGGTGATACACCTCCTCGAAGCCGGCCTTGAGCAACAGCGCCGTCGATTTCTCGCAACGGATACCGCCGGTGCAGAACATTGCCACGCGCTTGTGTTTGGCCGGATCGAGATTGGCTTTCACCCAGTCGGGAAACTCGCGGAAACTTGCCGTCTGCGGATTCAGCGCGCCCTCGAAGGTGCCGATATCGACTTCGTAATCATTGCGCGTATCGACCAGCACCACATCCGGCTCGCTGATCAGCGCATTCCAGTCCTGCGGCCGTACATAGCGACCGACTTCACGCGAGGGATCGACACCGTCAACGCCGAGCGTGACAATTTCTTTCTTGCGCTTGACCTTCATGCGGAAAAAGGGCTGCTTGTCGACAAACGACTCCTTGTGCTCCAGCCCGTCCAGGCCGGGCAGGCTGCGCAAGTGCGCCAGCATGCGATCGATGCCGTCGCGCGTACCGGCGACCGTGCCATTGATGCCTTCGGTGGCGATCAGCAGCGTGCCGCGGATCTCGCACGCGGCCGCCCACTGGCGAACCTGTTCGATGACGGCTTCGGGATCGGGAAAGGAAACGAACTTGTACAGCGCGGCAACAACGACCATGGCGAAAGTCTTACAAACTGCAGGGACGAAGTATTATCCGCGAAGCGCCGCTCGCCGGCATCTGTTCAGTCCTGTCGAACTATAATTGCCCGCTATACGGACGAGGTTGCATGACAACCTCGGGATATAACAACAGGTACGCTCGTGTCAGCCAAACGACTGGCAAAGGGCAAACCGGCAGGGAGCCCGCATGAGCACGCAGTTGTCGGAACAGGACAAGGATTTTGTCTGGCAGGTGGTCTTGCGTGAAGCCGAACGTTGCGGCGGTCACGACAAACTGTTTCTCACCCCGCTCGAATTTGATGATGAAGGCGGCCGCGTCCGGTTTCACTGGCCGGAATGGATGCAGGAAATTCGTGCCTTCATTACCGCCAAATACGGCGAACGTGATGTGCAGTACCGCCTGCTCGAAGTGGTCAGCGAAGTGATGTCGCGCGAGCGCTACGATGCCCGTCGTTACGCTGCGCGCCGCAGCGGCAACGATCTCGCCATCGCCAACAGTCTCTGGCGCTGAGCCGGTTGCGAAGCGTGGCGGGGCAGTGTCACACTGCCCCGCGTTGGCCGTGAACGACACGGCGTTTGGTGGGTACACTCGATGTCCGAGCTTTCTCCGAACGACGATCAGTGGGCCGAAATCCGCCTGCTCCTGAGTTTTCCCCGTGATACGCGTTTCGCCGGCATCAAACTGCATCGCGATGCCGAGCCGGAATTGCTCGCTGCCGCTGAGCGGCTGTACAGCAAGGGCATGATCTCGCAAAGCGACGGTGGTTATCTCACCGATCGCGGCATCGAGGCGGCGCGTTACGCATTCTTGCTGCTCGATACCCTGCAGCCGATCATGCACTGAGTCGGCGCACGGGCGCAGTCCACCGCCTTTCAGCACCATCCCTGAGCATTGTCTTCGCGCACGCGCGTGCTGCACGCACTTGTGTGTGGCAGCGCGCGACTGTCCGCCACCAGAATTTCACTGCCCGCACAACCGGCGCAGGCACCGAAAAATCCGCAGGCCCGTCAACACACGGACTGCTGACAACGCGCGCAGACACAATCTTCAGGGCAGGTTTTCAGACAGAGTTTCCAGACCGGGTTTTCAGACAAGACCTTCAGAAAAAACAAGGGCGCCATCAGGCGCCTTTGTTTTTTTACTCACGCGGACATCCGCAAAACCCGTTCCATTCAATGCGATCCGCTTGCTGCAATCCGGACCGACACGACTCAGGCAATGGCGCCGTGGCAATGCTTGTATTTTTTGCCGGAACCGCAGGGGCACACGTCGTTGCGGCCGATCTTGCGGCCGAACGGCTGCTCCGCTGCGGCCACCGCCGGTTGTGCTTCTTCGGTCTGTTCGCTGTCCAGCGCCGATGCCTGGGCGTGCTGGAATTGCAGCTTCTGCTGCTCCAGCGCCTCGCGCTGTTCGCGCTCCAGTCGTTCAACTTCCGATTCGCTACGCACCTGCACACGGCAGAGCAGGCTGACGACGTCGAACTTGACCTTGTCGAGCATCATCGAGAACAGCTCGAAGGCTTCGCGCTTGTATTCCTGCTTCGGATTCTTCTGGGCAAATCCGCGCAAATGGATGCCCTGACGCAGGTGATCCATGGCGGCCAGATGTTCACGCCACTGCAGATCCAGATTCTGCATCAGGATGGCTTTTTCGAAATGGCGCAGCACCGGTGCACCAACCGCCTGCTCCTTGGCGGCGTAATTGTCAGCCACGGCTTTGACGATGCGTTCACGCAGCGGTTGCTCGTGCAGTTTCTGATCGTCGGCCAGCCATTTGTTGATCGGCAGATCGATGGCGAAATCGGTACGCAGACGTTCTTCCAGACCGTCGACGTTCCATTGCTCAACCACGCTCTGCGGCGGAATGTATTCGCTGATCACACCATCGACAGTGTCATCGCGCATGGCGGCGATGGTCGCCGACACGTCTTCCGTGGACATCAGTTCAGCGCGCTGGCCGTAAATGACTTTCCGCTGATCATTCGATACGTCATCGAACTCGAGCAGATGTTTGCGAATTTCGAAGTTGCGCGCCTCGACTTTGCGCTGGGCATTTTCGATGGCCTTGGTGACCCACGGATGTTCCAGCGCCTCACCGGCCTGCCAGCCCATGCGTTGCATCATCTGCGCCATACGATCGGAGGCGAAAATGCGCATCAGATCGTCTTCCAGCGACAGGTAGAAACGGCTCGAACCGGCATCGCCCTGACGACCGGAACGACCGCGCAGCTGGTTGTCGATACGCCGCGATTCGTGACGTTCGGTACCGATCACGGCCAGACCGCCAGCGGCCAGCACCTGATCGTGGCGCGCCTGCCAGTCGGCTTTCGCCTGTTCGATTTGCAGCGGTGTGGCATCCGGACCGAGGGCCGCGATATCGGCCTGCAGGTTGCCGCCGAGCACAATGTCGGTACCGCGACCGGCCATGTTGGTGGCGATCATCACGGCGCCCGGACGGCCGGCGTTGGCAATGATCTGCGCTTCCATCTCGTGCATCTTGGCGTTCAGCACGTTGTGCTCAATGCCTTCCTGACGCAGCGCCTGGGAAACAATTTCCGAGGACTCGATCGATGCGGTACCGACCAGAATCGGCTGGCCCTTGGCGCGACGTTCCTTGATGTCCTCGATCACCGCCTTGTACTTGTCGGCCTTGGTCAGGAACACCAGATCCGGCATGTCCTTGCGCTGCATCGGCCGGTTGGTCGGAATCACCACCACTTCCAGACTGTAAATCTGCTGGAACTCGAAAGCTTCGGTGTCGGCCGTACCGGTCATGCCAGACAGCTTGTTGTAGAGACGGAAATAATTCTGGAATGTCGTCGATGCCAGCGTCTGGTTTTCGTTCTGGATGTCGACGCCTTCTTTGGCTTCAACCGCCTGGTGCAAACCTTCCGACCAGCGGCGACCGGGCATGATGCGACCGGTGTGTTCGTCAACGATGATCACCTGACCATCACGAACGATGTATTCGACATCGCGCTTGAACAATGTGTGTGCACGCAGCGCTGCATAAACATGGTGCAGCAGCGTGATGCTGGACGCGGCATAGAGGCTGTCGCCTTCATTGAGCAGGCCGGCTTCGATCAGCAGGTTTTCAACCTGCTCCTGACCGTGTTCGGTGAGGTGCGCCTGACGGGCTTTTTCGTCGAGATAGAAATCGCCTTCGCCGGCGTCATCTTCTTCCTGCTGGCGGACCAGTTTCGGAATGATGGCGTTGACGCGTTTGTACAGTTCATTCGAACCTTCAACGGCGCCGGAAATGATCAGCGGTGTACGCGCTTCGTCGATGAGGATGGAGTCCACCTCGTCGACCACGGCGAAGAACAGATCGCGCTGGACTTTGTCGTCGAGCGAGAACGCCATGTTGTCGCGCAGGTAATCGAAACCGAATTCGTTGTTGGTGCCGTAGGTCACGTCGGCGGCGTAGGCAGCGCGTTTTTCTTCCGACGGTTGCTGCGACAGGATCACACCGACGCTGAGACCGAGCGCTTCATAGACCGGACGCATCCAGTTGGCGTCGCGCTTGGCCAGATAATCGTTGACCGTGACCACGTGCACGCCCTTGCCGGCCAGCGCATTCAGGTACACCGCCGAGGTGGCAACCAGGGTCTTGCCTTCGCCGGTGCGCATTTCGGCGATCTTGCCGTTGTGCAGCACCATGCCACCGATCATCTGGACGTCGAAATGACGCAGGCCGAGCGTACGGCGCGAGGCTTCGCGCACTGCCGCGAAAGCTTCCGGCAACAGTTGATCAAGGGTTTCGCCCTTGGCCAGACGGGCTTTGAACTCGTCGGTCTTGGCGCGCAGTTGCTCGTCGCTGAGCGCCTGCATGGCCGGTTCGAGAGCATTGATGGCCTGCACGGCCTTGCTGTACTGACGCACCAGCCGTTCGTTGCGGCTGCCGAAAATCTTGGTGAGGAACTTGCCAAACATGAAAGGACCACCCTGAAAACGGTTTGCCGCCAGGGTCATGGCGGCAGGGGCCGGATTGTAACGTGTTTTTCTCTGCCGGGCCGCTGCGCTGGCCTGTGCCCGCATGGGCAGGCGCCTGACATGGCGCCCCGGCACCGGGCTTTCAAGCCCGGCAAGGACTTATTTGCCGCGTTGCCATGAAGGCGGCAATGAGCGCAGACCAGTTGTACGGACCAAAAAACGAAAACGGCGCCTGCGGCGCCGTTTCCTGCTGTCGCGCGGCTCAGCTGCGGCCGTCGCGGGTAAATTTCGCCGGATTCAGGTACAGGCCGTTGCGCACCACTTCGTAGTGCACATGCGGCGCCGTCGAACGACCAGTGGACCCCATGCGGGCGATCACCTGGCCTTTGCGCACGATGTCACCGGCTTTGACCAGCAGATTCTTGTTGTGGCCGTAGCGCGTCACCAGTCCGTCGCCGTGGTTGATCTCGACCAGATTGCCGTAGGCACCGTCACTGCCGGCAAAGGTCACCACGCCGGCGGCGGTCGCCATCACGTCGGAGCCTTCGCGGCCGGCAAAGTCGATGCCGTTGTGCCAGGCCGAGCCACCGTGGAAGGGGTCGGTCCGCAGTCCGAAATAGGACGAAACATAGCCGCTGTCGACCGGCTTGCCGGAAATGCGCTGTTCGATGCCCATGTGCTTGTCGAGCAACAGCGATTCGATGACCGCCAGTTGCCGGCCCTTGGTTTCCAGCTCGGCATCCATTGCGTCCAGCTGGCTGATGAACTCCAGCGCCGACGTGTCACTGCGCGGCGCCGTCAATGACTCGGGGCCACCAATGGCCGCCGCCGCGCCAAAATCGAATTCCTTGCCATCGATACCAACCAGCTCGGTCACCCGCTCTCCCACGGCATCAAGCCGGGTCATGCTGGCCTGCAGACGGGCCAGGCGGGTGGCGAGGGCATTGATCTGCTGCTTTGAATCATCACGGGCCTGGGCCAGTGCGCTGCGCTGTTCGGCCAGTTCCTGCTGGAAGCTGGCGACGGCCTGTTCACTGACCACGCCGTTTGGATGCAGCTTGAGTGCCGCCAGATAGCCGCCAAAGGCGCTGCCGGCCAGTACCGCCAGTGCCGTGAATCCGGCCAGCCACTGGCCTTTGCGGCCCAGTTGCAGGCGGCGGACACCGGCACGCGAGTGTCTGATAAGCGTCAGGCTCATGGGGTTACTCCACCAGGTAAGGTGTTCTCCGCTGCGCTCGCGTGTGCACAGCGTTGCCTTTTAATTCAACAGCTTGCTGCTGCTTTTTTATGCAACAACCGAACTTTGTCATTTTCCGGGGTGAGCACTGCCGCCCCGGGAAAACCGTGGTGCTAAACTGCCCTGCATGAAGCAAACGACAACTGCAACATCGGTCGCCAGCCTGCTGACTGCTCCGGACGGGGCACTGAAGGCCCTGCTGGATCGGCTGGCGATTTTGGAGGGGATGGACCTTACCCTACAGTCCTTGCTGCCCGCAACCCTCCGCGGCCAGTGCCGTGCCGGCGTTCTCAGCGGCGACTGTCTGGAGGTGGTCTGCCGCAATGCCGGCGCCGCAACCCGCCTGCGCTTCATGGCTCCGGAGCTGGTCAACGCCCTGCGCGAGCGCGGTCTGCCACAGATCCGCAAACTCCAGATTCGCCTCAGCGTCGCCAGCGGCAACGGCTGAGCTCGCGCCATCCCCTTGATCCGGAAGCATTTTCCCTGATGCAAAAAGCCGCCCGGAGGCGGCTTTTTTATTGGCTGGTTGCTGGCGCTGCGCTGTTCAGGCGGTCGCACCGACCGGATTCATGATGTAGGAGATCGGCGCCGTACTGGCGGCATCTTCGAACGTGACCTTTTCCCAGGCATCGGCTTGTGCCTGGATGGCGCGCAGCAGGCGGTTGTTGAGCGCATGACCGGACTTGTAGGCGGTGAACGCGCCGATCAGGCTGTGGCCCATCAGGTAAAGATCGCCGATCGCGTCGAGGATCTTGTGCTTCACGAACTCGTCCCGGTAACGCAGGCCACCGTCGTTGAGAATGCGGTAGTCGTCGAGGACGATGGCATTGTCCATCGAGCCGCCGAGCGCCAGATTCCTGGAGCGCAGGTACTCGATGTCATTCATGAAACCGAAGGTCCGCGCGCGGCTGACTTCCTTTACAAACGAAGTCGAGGACAGATCGACAATCGAGCGCTGGACCTTGTTCTCGAACACCGGGTGGTTGAACTCAATCGAGAAATCCACCTTGAAACCGTCGAACGGCTCGAACGCCGCCCATTTGTCGCCATCGCGCACTTCAACGCGCTTGCGGATGCGGACGAACTGTTTGGCCTTGTTCTGCTCTTCGACACCGGCCGACTGGATCAGGAATACGAACGGACCGGCCGAGCCGTCCATGATCGGGATTTCCTGGGCGCTGACTTCGATGTAGCAGTTGTCGATGCCGAGACCGGCGAGCGCTGCCAGCAGGTGCTCAACCGTGGAAATGCGTGCGCCGTCCTTGACCAGACAGGTCGACAAGGTGGTTTCGCCGACCATTTCCGGACGCGCCGGGATCTCCACCACCGGGTCCAGATCGACGCGGCGGAAGATGATGCCGGTGTCGACCGGCGCCGGGCGCAGGGTCAGGAACACCTTCTCGCCGCTGTGCAAGCCGATGCCGGTGGCCCGGATGGCACTGCGCAGGGTGCGTTGTTTGATCATCGGTTCTGGGGCTCCGTCAGACGGGTCTGGTCGCCGCGGGTGCGGCCGTAATGGGCATGCTGCGACCAAAAACAACGGCGGGAGTTCGTCCCGCCGTGCCAGGGTGCGCAATTTTCGACCTGCGCCGAGAGAGCGTCAAGGCGGAGGATTACCCCGCCGGGGTAGGTCAGGGGGGCGAACTGCCCCGCCGGAGAACCCGCCATGACGCCCATCGTGCAGTGCCTGATCACCACGGACCCGAACTCAATCTGCCCGAACTTGAGCCACCCGGACTCAGTCAGCCTGCTTGCGCAGGAAGGCCGGAATGTCCAGGTAGTCCAGGTCGGAACCAGCGGCCATGCGCATTGCCGGTTGCGGCGCCGGCTGGTTGCGCTGGATGGTCGGACGCTCCAGCTCCTTGTAGTTGACGGTGCCGTCGTTGGCGCGCGGCGTCACCAGACGCACGGCCGACTTGTCGTCGAGCTGAGCCTGCTGCTGGCGACCGAGACCGGTGGCAACCACGGTGACGCGCATTTCGTCGCCCAGCGTGTCGTCCATCGAGACGCCGATCTTGACCGTCGCGTCCGGGGCGCGGAACTGCTCGATGACCAGCGCCACTTCCTCGTATTCCTCGATCAGCATGTCCTGGCTGGCAGTGATGTTGACCAGAATGCCGCGCGCGCCCGACAGGTGCACATCGTCCAGCAGCGGCGAACGCACGGCCATTTCCGTCGCCCGTGTGGCCCGGCCGTCACCGGCGGCCGCACCGCAGCCCATCATCGCCATGCCCTGCTCGCCCATCACGGTGCGCACGTCGGCAAAGTCAGTGCCGATGAAACCCGGACGGGTGATCAAATCGGCAATGCCCTGCACCGCGCCGCGCAGCACTTCATCGGCGTTGCGCATGGCTTCCGGGAAGGTCCGGCCGCCGTACACCTGACGCACCTTGTCGTTGGGAATGACGATCAGCGAATCAACCGACTTGCGCAGTTCAGCGATGCCGTTGTCCGCCACCTGCAGGCGCTTGTTGCCTTCCAGCGAAAACGGACGCGTGACAATGGCCACCGTCAGGATGCCCATGTCCTTGGCAATTTGCGCCACCACCGGCGCGGCGCCGGTGCCGGTGCCGCCGCCCATGCCGGCAGTGATGAACACCATGTCGGCGCCCTGCAGCACTTCCTGCACATGCGATTTTTCTTCCAGCGCCGATTGCTTGCCGACTTCCGGATTCGAGCCGGCACCCAGACCCTTGGTCAGGTTGGAACCGATCTGCACCGTGGTTTGCGCTTTCGACTGACGCAGTGCTTTCGCGTCAGTGTTGGCAGCGATGAAAGCGACGCCTTCGATATTGGCGTCAACCATGTGGTTGATGGCGTTGCCGCCGGCACCACCGACACCAATCACCTTGATCACGGCGCCATCGGCGCAGTTGTCGATCAGTTCAAAATTCAGAGCCATGTGTACATCCCCCTTTTGGTGTTGTTGCGTGCTGCGCTTGCTGTGCTTCCCGCACCGGCGTTGCCGCCGGCGCCATTGCTGAACCTGCTTGCCCGTTTACTGCTGTCCGGCGATCAGAAACCGCTGAACCATTTCTTCATTTTCTGCAGCATGCTGTCGCTGCTGCTGTTGCTTTCACTTGCCGACGATCGCGCGCCACCATTGTGATCACGACCGTAAATCAGCAAACCGACACCGGTACTGTAAATCGGATTGCGCACGACGTCGGCGAGTCCTTTCACATGTTGCGGCACGCCGAGACGAACCGGCATGTGAAACACTTCTTCCGCGAGTTCGATCACGCCTTCCATCTTCGCCGCACCACCAGTCAGCACGATGCCGGCCGCGCACATTTCCTCAAAACCGCTGCGCCGCAATTCGCCCTGCACCAGATGGAACAACTCTTCGTAACGCTGCTCGACCACGTCGGCGAGGATCTGGCGCGACAGGCGACGCGGCTCCCGATCACCCATGCCCGGCACTTCGATGGTGTCATCGAGTGAGGTCAGCTGCTTCAGCGCACAGGCGTATTTGATCTTGATGTCTTCGGCAAACTGCGTCGGCGTGCGCAGGGCCACGGCGATGTCGTTGGTCACCTGATCGCCAGCGATCGGAATGACATGCGTGTGGCGGATGGCGCCGCCGGTGAATACGGCGATGTCGGTTGTACCGCCGCCGATATCGACCAGGCAGACGCCGAGTTCTTTCTCGTCATCAGTCAGCACCGAATAACTCGACGCCACTTGTTCAAGAATGATCTCGTCGGTATCCAGACCGCAGCGACGCACACATTTCTCGATGTTCTGCGCCGCGCTGACCGCACCGGTCACAATGTGCACCTTGGCTTCCAGACGCACACCGGACATGCCGACCGGCTCCTTGATGCTTTCCTGGCCGTCGATGATGTACTCCTGCGGCAGCACATGGAGAATTTTCTGATCGGCCGGGATCGCCACCGCGCGCGCGGCATCGATCACGCGGTTGACATCTTCCGGTGTCACTTCCTGATCGCGGATGGCCACAATGCCGTGCGAATTCAGGCTGCGCACATGCGAGCCGGCGATGCCGGTAAAGACCGAATGAATCTGGCAGCCGGCCATCAGCTCGGCTTCTTCGACGGCGCGCTGGATCGACTGCACCGTCGATTCAATGTTCACCACCACACCTTTTTTCAGTCCGCGTGACGGATGCGAGCCAATGCCGATGATGTCGATATTGCCTTCATCGGTCAGCTCGCCAACGATCGCCACGACTTTCGAGGTGCCGATATCGAGGCCGACAATCAGATTTTTTTCGCTTTGCTTGGCCATTTTTTTTCCGTTCACAATCCTGCGGTCTGCGTACTGCTCTTGGTGTCCGGCGTTTTGGTTTGTGGCCACGCTACCGCCAGACCGGTGTCATAGCGCAGATCGATATAGGTCGGCACCTGACCGGTGGTGGTCAGGTCCGGATACAGCGCCACAAAACGCTGCAGGCGTCCATTCCAGTCTTCGCGACCAAACATCAGCCGGATACCGTTGTTCAGCACCAGTGTCAGCGCCGAGCGACCGGTCAGTTCCAGCTCACTGACCGCAAGCCCGAGCGGCGCCAGCACGGTATTGCTGCGGGCAAATTCGTCCAGCGCCTGCGGCAGCTGCGCTTCCGGTGTCTGCACGCGCGGCAGGTGGGCAAACATCGCCACGTTGTCCGGCTGGAAGGCATTGCCGTCGCGATCCACCAGCGCATCGTTGTTCAGTCGTAACACCGGTTCACGCTCACTGACCTGCACGTGCAGTTCACCGGGCACCACGCGGCGGATCGCCACGGATTTGATCCACGGCAGGGCCGCGATGCGATCCGTCAGCTCCGGCAAATCAACGGCCAGCACCGGTGTATCGGCGCGCAGCGCCAGTGCGCCCATAACGTCGGCCACCTGCACCTGACGCAGCGTGCCCATCAACCGCACACGCTGGACGCGAAATTCGTCGTCACTGCGAAAACGCGATTGCAGATAACCGGCACCAAGCGTGGTCAGCGCCATCACCGACAAAAGGGCCACAAACGGCAGGCGCAGGCGTACGGCCTGCCAGCGGGCAGCCCAGACATTTTCCTTGCGTGTTGCCTGACCCATTTTGTGTTTACTCCGGCATCGCTGACAGCAGGATGCGCTGCACCAGTTCGTCAAAACCGATGCCGGCCGCGGCGGCCGCTTTCGGCACCAGACTGGCTTCGGTCATGCCCGGAACCGTGTTCACTTCGAGAACAAAAAACTCACCGCTGTTGCCGTCGCGCATCACATCGACACGCCCCCAGCCACGACAGCCGAGCGAATCAAACGCCCATTTCGCCAGGCGGCCGAGCGCCTGTTCGTCTTCATCACTGAGACCGCTCGGACAGTGATACTGCGTGCTGCCACCACTGTGATATTTCGCCTGGTAGTCGTAGAAATCGCGCGGCGTTTCCATGCTGATCGAGGGCAGCACTTCCTGACCGAGAACGGCCACCGTGTATTCGCGTCCGGCAACAAAGCGCTCGACGATGACATCGGCGTCAAAGGTTTCGGCCTGCGCCACCGCCGCGCGCAGCGCGTTGACGTCACGCACTTTGGCCATGCCGACGCTCGAGCCTTCTCGTGCCGGCTTGACGAACAGCACATCACCGAGCTCGGCAAACACCGCAGCGGCGGCGTCATCGCTGCGCAAAGCGCGCGAATTGACGATAAGGAATTTCGGCGTCGGCAAACCGATGCCCATCCAGACCTGTTTGGCACGCAGCTTGTCCATGGCAAATGCCGACGCGCCAATACCCGATCCGGTGCAGGGAATGCCCAGCAGTTGCAGCGCGCCCTGCAGCTGACCGTCTTCGCCGCCACGACCGTGCACGGCATTCCACACCCGGGCAAAGCCCTGGTGACGCAGCGTCAGCAGAAAATCACCGATGGCATCAATGCCGTGTGCATCGACGCCGGCGCGTTGCAAGGCGGCGAGAACAGCCGCACCGGAACGCAGCGACACATCGCGTTCCGCGGACGTGCCGCCGAACAGCACAGCCACTTTTCCGTAAGCCGACGGTGCCGGCAAAGTCGGACGCATCATGCGCCTCCCCAGAGTTGTTTCAGCGCCACGCAATCGATCTGCGCGGCAGCAATTTGTTTGGCAATGCCGCCGATATCACCGGCGCCCTGTGTCAGCAGCAGATCGCCGTCACGCAGGACATTGGCCAGCAGATCCGGCAGCGCCGCCTTGTTTTCAACAAAGATCGGATCGATTTTGCCGCGGGCACGAATGGTCCGGCACAGCGAGCGCGAATCTGCGCCGGCAATCGGCGTTTCCCCGGCGCTGTACACGTCCATCAGCAACAGCACGTCGGCATCGGACAACACCTGGGCGAAATCTTCATAGAGATCGCGGGTGCGGGTGTAACGGTGCGGCTGGTAAATCATCACCAGCCGGCGCTCCGGCCAGTTGGCACGTATGGCCTTGACCACTGCGGCCACTTCGCGCGGATGGTGACC
Source organism: Permianibacter sp. (assembly GCA_041913605.1). GTDB lineage: Bacteria > Pseudomonadota > Gammaproteobacteria > Enterobacterales > Permianibacteraceae > Permianibacter. Next base: position 130,253 of record JAYSEY010000008.1, on the reverse strand, counting down.
GTAATCATCAACCAGCCAGATCTTTCCGCTCGCAATCTGGTGTTCGCCGTGCGACTGAAACCGGCGACCGACACCGGTGAATTGGCCGAGCGCACGGACAATCGCGGCATCATCGACACCTTCTTCGCTGGCAATCGCGATCACCGACAGCGCATTCAGCACGTTGTGACGGCCGGGCAGATTGAGCACGACATCGAGCGCATCGCGATTCTTGCGCAGCACGCGGAAGCGGCTCTGGCCACCGCCCTGCACGACATCCACGGCGCGCACGTCGGCATCGTCATCGAAGCCGTAGGTGATCACCGGCCGGGCCACGCGCGGCAGGATGTCGCGGACATTGGCATCATCGGTACAAAGTACAGCCAGTCCGTAGAACGGCAGGTTGTGCAGGAATTCGACGAAGACGTTCTTCAGCTGGTTGAAGTCGCCGCCGTAGGTTTCCATGTGATCGGCATCGATGTTGGTGACCACGGCGATCATCGGCTGCAGGTGCAGGAAACTGGCGTCGCTTTCATCGGCTTCGGCGACAAAATAATTGCTGCTGCCGAGCCGGGCATTGGTGCCGGCACTGTTCAGCAGCCCACCGATGACAAACGTCGGATCGCGACCGGCTTCGGCCAGCACCGAAGCCATCAGCGACGTGGTCGTAGTCTTGCCGTGCGTGCCGGCAATGGCGATGCCGTGCCGGAAACGCATCAGCTCGGCGAGCATTTCCGCGCGCGGTACCACCGGCACACGCGCGGCGCGCGCGGCCTGCACTTCCGGATTGTCATTGCGGATCGCCGATGACACCACCACCACATCGACACCCTGAACATTTTCCGCCGCATGGCCGCGGAACACCTGTGCGCCCTGCGCAACCAGCCGCTGCGTCACGGCATTGTCGGCCAGATCCGAACCGGAAACCTGGTAACCGAGATTGAGTAACACTTCGGCAATGCCGCCCATGCCGGCGCCGCCAATACCAATAAAATGGATGCGATGAATACGGCGCATGCCGGCATCGATCATTCGTGCACCATCTTTCATCAACTCAACCATGGTGCTCTCCCGCCACGTCGGCGATCACTTCGGCAACTGCTGCGGCCGCATTGCGCTGCGCACAGCGACGTGCCGCGACCGCGACGCGCAGCAGCGTATCGCGATCGTCATGCAATTCCTGCCATTTCCCGGCCAGTTTTTCCGCCGTCAGTTCCTGTTGCGGCAACAACCATCCCGCTTGCTGGCGAACCAGATATTCCGCATTGCGTGTCTGGTGATCATCGACCGCGTGCGGATAGGGCACGAACAACGCGGCAACGCCAGCAGCGGCCACTTCCGATACCGTCAGCGCGCCTGCGCGGCAAATCACCAGATCAGCCCAGGCATACGCGGCAGCCATGTCATCAATGAATTCACTGACACGCAGCGCTTCACCATCCGGCGCCACACCCAGACGCCGGTAATGTGCGTCTACCGCTGCCTGCTGGCCGGCTCCGGTCTGATGCCAGAGCTGCGGACGCGTCGAGCGATTGCACAACGCCAAAGCTTCCGGCAGCACGTTGTTCAGCGCTTGTGCACCGCGACTGCCCCCGACAACCAGAACGCGCAGCGCACCGCTGCGGCCAATCAAACGTTGCTCCGGCGCCGGCAGATCGATCAGTTCATTGCGCACCGGATTGCCCACCACGCGATCTGCGGCCAACGCGCCCGGAAAAGCACACAGCGCACGCGTGGCGACATACGCCAGCACACGATTGGTCAAACCGGCGACCGCGTTTTGTTCGTGGATCACCAGCGGTGTGCGCCACAACCAGGCCGCGAGTCCACCCGGACCACTGGCGTAACCGCCCATGCCGAGCACCGCATGCGGCGCAAATTCCCGAATGATGCGGTGCGCGCGCCAGACACTGGCAAGCAGTCGAAACGGTGCGCGCACACGGGTCATCAGGTTTTTCCCGCGCGCGCCGGTGATCGGCAAACAATGCAGCGGAATATTGCGCTTCGGCACCAGCTGTTCTTCGAGTCCGCCCTGTGCGCCCAGCCAGGCGATCTGCCAGCCACGTGTGCGCAGCACATCAGCCACCGCCAGACCGGGAAAAATGTGTCCGCCGGTACCGCCAGCGGCGATCAGCAAGCGTTTCGCCACCGGCGAATCTGATTTGTTCAGCGTGGCGTTCATACCGCACGCTCCCGGATCACGGCACCGGCAAGCATGCGCCGCTCGTGATCAACACGCATGACAAATGCCATCGCCACCATGGTCATAATCAGGGCGTTGCCGCCGTAACTGATGAACGGCAGCGTCAAACCCTTGGTCGGCAGCGCGCCACTGGCGACACCGACATTGATCAGCGTCTGCAGCGCGATCCACACCGCGACACCGGTCACGGCATAGGCCTGAAATGCCATGCCGGCACGCAGTGCTTTCACCGCAATCATGAGGATGCGCGCGATCAGCATGGCGAACACGGCGAGCACGATGATGACGCCAGCCAGACCAAACTCTTCAGCCAGTACTGCGAACACGAAATCGGTGTGGGCTTCCGGCAGATAGGCCATTTTCTGCAGGCTGTTGCCCAGCCCCTGACCCCAGGTTTCGCCGCGACCAAACGCAATCAGCGATTGCGTCAGCTGGTAGCCCTTGCCAAACGGATCATCCCAGGGATTGAGGAATGTTTTCAGGCGTTCAAGACGATAGCTGGCGCTGAGCGCAACGACGGCGAGTGCGATGACCGCGCCGGCACCCATCAGTGCGAATTGCCAGAGCCGCGCGCCGGCAATGAACAGCATTGCGAAACAGGTCACCGTGATCACCACGGTGGCGCCGTAGTCCGGCTCCAGCAACAGCAGGATGGTGGTCAGAAAAATGATCACCAGCGGCCGCGCGAAGCCCTCGAATTGTGTGCGCACCAGTTCGTTGCGCCGCTGCAGATAGTCGGCGAGATAAATGATCACGAACATTTTCGCCAGTTCGGAAACCTGCACGGTAAACAGGCCCACGCCCAGCCAGCGTTTGGCGCCATTGATCTCGCGACCGAGGATCAGCACCAGCACCAGCATCACCAGCACGGCGACCAGCAAATGCGGCGCCACTTTCTGCCAGTCCGCACTGGGCCGGCTCAGCACCAGCACGGCCGCACCGAGCGCCAGCGCCAGATAAACAAAATGACGGATGACAATGCTGAACGCATTGCCGGAGGTTTCTTCGGCGTGCGCCAGCGAGCTCGACGCCACCATGATGATGCCCACCGACAACAGCGCACCAAGCAGCAACATCAGCACGCGATCCACCGGCGCTACCGGCACGCGGCCGGCAGCCGGACGTTCGGCCGGTGCAAAACGGTTTTGCCACCAGTGCAGCAGCGCCGTCATGACAATTGCTCCACAGCGCGGGCAAAGCGATCGCCGCGCTCTTCGTAGTTGCGGAACATGTCGAGACTGGCACAAGCCGGCGACAGCAATACCGCATCACCGGATACCGCGACACTGGCGCAAGCCTGCACCGCGTCTTCGATGCTGTTGACGCGCAGGATGTGCAGACCGGCCGGCGCCACCGCCTGCACGGCATCCGCATCGCGGCCGAACAGCACCAGCGCGCGAACATGCGCTGCAAATGCCGGCGTCAGCGGCGACAGATCCTGGCCTTTGGCGTCACCACCGGCGATCAACACCAGCTTGCCCTGCAGCGTCGGCGCCAGACCGTTGATCGCGGCCAGCGCGGCCCCGACATTGGTGGCTTTCGAATCGTTGTACCAGAGCACACCATCGCGCTCGCGGACAAAAGCGCAGCGATGCGGCAGTCCGGCATAGGCGCGCAGCGCCGGCAGCATCTGTGTGACATTGACGCCCAGCGTTTCGCACAGCGCCAGCGCAGCCAGCGCATTGGCGGCATTGTGCTCACCCTTGATGCGCAGCTCGCGTACCGGCAACAACAATTGTCCGTGCGCACTCAACCAGCGTTCGCCGTCATGCTGGCGCAGGCAATACGGCGCACCGTTTTCCTGCAGGCTGAACGCGGTCACGCATTCCGCACCGTCGCTGCCGGCCAGCGTCGCCGCATCATCGGCATTGGTGACCGCACAGCGCGCGCCCTTGTAGATGCGCGACTTCGCCGCCGTGTACTGATACAGATCGGCGTAGCGATCCATGTGATCTTCGCTGATGTTCAGGATGGTCGCGGCGCGGGCGTGCAGGCTGTGCGTGGTTTCCAGCTGGAAACTCGACAGCTCCAGCACGTACACATCGGGCACCGGCTGCAGCAGCAGATCCAGCGCCGGCACGCCAATGTTGCCGCCCACTTCAACACGCAGCCCGGCACCGCGCAGCAGCTGGCCACAGAGATCGGTGGTCGTGCTCTTGCCGTTGGCACCGGTAATGGCGATCACCGGTGCCTGTGCGGCGCGGGCAAACAATTCGATATCACCGATCACCTCCGCACCCGCCGCCTGGGCAGCGACAATCGCCGGCTCGGCCAATGCCAGTCCCGGTGACAACACGATGACATCAAAGCGGCAGCAGACCGCCGCATCCAGCGCGCCGAAATATTGTTCCGTCGCCCCGGCAAAGGCACTGATCTCTGCCAGTCCCGGCGGCTGTGCGCGGGTATCCGCGAGCGCAAACGTCACACCGGCCGCGTGCAGATAGCGCGCGACCGACACGCCGGTCTTGCCCAGACCGGCGATCAGATAACGTTTGCTGCGATCCAGCGCCATGTGCGTGCCTGCTCTCAGCGGATCTTCAGTGTGGCGAGACCCGCCAGCACCAGCATGATGGTGATGATCCAGAAGCGCACGATGACGCGCGGTTCCGGCCAGCCTTTCAGTTCAAAGTGGTGATGAATCGGTGCCATGCGAAACACGCGCCGGCCGGTGAGCTTGAACGAGGCCACCTGCACCATCACCGACACGGTTTCCATCACGAACACGCCCCCCATCACGAACAGCACCAGTTCCTGACGCACCAGCACCGCGACCGTGCCGAGCGCAGCGCCGAGCGCCAGCGCGCCGACATCGCCCATGAACACCATCGCGGGATAGGTGTTGAACCAGAGAAAACCCAACCCTGCGCCGACAATCGCGCCGCAGAACACCGCCACTTCACCGACACCGGGCACGTACATGATTTGCAGGTAGTCGGCGAATTTCACGTTGCCGGTGACGTAAGCAAATATCGCCAGTGCACCGGCAACCATCACAGTCGGAACAATGGCCAGGCCATCGAGGCCATCGGTGAGATTGACGGCATTGCTGGTGCCGACAATGACGAAATAGGTCAGCACGATGTAGAACACACCGAGCGGGATCATGATGTTCTTGAAGAACGGCACCAGCAGTGTGGTTTCCGCCGGCACCGCTGCGGTCTGGTACAGGAAAATCGCCGCACCAAGGCCGAACACCGATTGCCAGAAGTATTTCCAGCGCGCGATAAGGCCCTTCGGATCTTTGCGCACCAGCTTGATGTAGTCATCGGCAAAACCGATCACGCCGAAGGCCATCGTCACCAGCAGCACTACCCAGACAAAACGGTTGGACAGATTCGCCCAGAGCAGCGTTGACGCCGCAATCGCCACCAGGATCAGCGTGCCGCCCATGGTCGGCGTGCCGGATTTGGCCAGATGCGTTTGCGGACCATCGGTACGCACGGTCTGGCCGACTTTCACCCGGGTCAACCAGGCGATCATGCGCGGGCCGATCACGAACGACAGGATCAGCGCCGTCAGCACTGCAAGAATGGCGCGCAGCGTCAGGTAATTGAAGACATTGAAGCCGTGGTAATACTGCTGCAGATATTGTGCGAGCCAGAGCAACATCAGTGCTCCCCCCCTGTCGTTGTTTTGTCCGGGGACGTCGTTTGCAGCGCCGGGCACAGCGCGGCGACCACGCGCTCCATGCGGGCACTGCGCGAACCTTTCACCAGCACGGTGTCGCCGTTGCCGGGTTGTCCCTGCAAGCGGGCAAGCAAGGCATCGAGATCGGCAAAGTGTTCGCCGCCGGCACCAAACGCGAGCGCTGCGGCGCGCGACAGCGTGCCCAGCGTCAGCAGTTGATCAACGCCGGCAGCGCGCGCATAGGCGCCGGCTTCGGCGTGCATGCTGTCAGCGGCGGCGCCGAGTTCGCCCATGTCACCGAGCACCAGCGTGCGCCGGCCGGCGCGGCTGGCCAGTACATCAATCGCAGCTTTTACCGAGCCGAGATTGGCGTTGTAGGTATCGTCAATCACCGTTCCGCCGGCATGACCGCGACGCAGGATCAGGCGACCGGCAACACTCGGCGCCTGCTGCAGCCCGCGCGCAATGACGTCGCCGTTCAGGCCCAGCGCAAACGTCGCCGCTGCCGCGCTCAGCGCGTTCATGACATTGTGTTTGCCCGGCAGCGGCAGATGGATGCGGCGCTGATCGCCGTCCGGCAGGCAGAGCGTAAAATGCGCACGACTGTCTGCACCGAGACTGATATCAACCGCGCGCACGTCCGCACCGGCATTCAGGCCAAAACCGATTTTAGCGCGCGCACCGGCGTGCTGGCGGAACACGCCGGCATACGCGTCATCAAGGTTGATGACCGCTGTCGCGGTTGACGGCAATGCCTGATAAATCTCGGCCTTCGCTTCCGCCACACCGTCAATGCTGCCGAAACCTTCAAGATGCGCCGGCGCCACCAACGTCACCAGCGCCACATCCGGCTGCGCCAGCGATGCGCACCAGGCGATCTCGCCACGATGATTGGCGCCCATTTCGATCACGGCATAACGATCATCGGCCGACAATTGCAGCAGTGTCAGCGGCACGCCAATTTCGTTGTTGAGATTGCCCTGCGTCGCCAGCGTTTTGCCGTCGAGGCGCAGAATTGCCGCGATCATTTCCTTTACCGAAGTCTTGCCGCAGGAGCCGGTCAGGCCGACCACTTTCGGCGCCAGCTGACGTCGCCAGGCGGCGGCCAGCGCACCGAGCGCCAGACGCGTGTCAGCAACCAGAAGTTGCGGCATGTCGACATCAACGGCGCGCGACACCAGTGCCGCCGCAGCGCCTTGTGCGCGAGCCTCGGCAACAAAATCGTGAGCATCGAAACGCTCGCCTTTCAGTGCCACAAACAAGGCGCCCGGCATGGCCTTGCGCGTGTCGGTGGCGACGCCGGTGACCGACGGATTGGCCGACGGTGCAGCGCACTGCAACCAGCCGGCGAGTTGCTGCAGCGAGGCGCGGATCATGATGCGTCTCCCTGCAGGGGCTGCACGTGCGCCTGTTGCAGCAGCGTCTTCACCACGTCGACATCGCTGAACGGCAGACGCTGATCGGCAATCTCCATGTACGCTTCATGGCCCTTGCCGGCGACCAGCAGCGCATCACCGACATGCAGCTGGGCCAGCGTGTCGCGGATCGCCTGTTCGCGATCGGCGATGAACGGCACCTGCGGCTGATGCATGCCGGCGCGGATGTCGTTGGCAATCGCCAGGGGATCTTCGCTGCGCGGATTGTCATTGCTGAGTGTGACGATATTGGCCAGACGTTCGGCAATGCGGCCCATTTCCGGGCGCTTGCCGCGATCCCGATCACCGCCACAACCGAACACCACCGCGACGCGGCCGGTGACATGCAGGCGCAGCGCCATCAGCGCTTTTTCCAGCGCATCCGGCGTGTGCGCGTAATCGATCACCACCAGCGGTTGACGCTCACCGCCAAAGCGCTCCATGCGTCCGGCTATCGGCCGCACTTCACCCAGCACTTCGGCCACGGCATCGAGCGGAAAACCGGCCGCGCACAAGGCGGTCAGCGCGGCGAGCAGATTGCTGAGATTGAATTCGCCAAGCAGCGGACTTTGCAGCAGACGCCGGCCCCAGGGCGTCACCACTTCGGCCAGAATGCCGGCACTGCTGTAATGAATGCGTTCGGCGTGCACCAGACCGCGCGCGCGACTGTCGTGCAGACTTTCGCCGCAATCGCTGCGCACACTGAAGGCCCAGCGCTCGGCATGGATTTCCGGATCGGCCAGCAGCGCGCGGCCGAAGGCATCATCGGCGTTGATCACGGCGCAACGCAGTTGCGGCCACAGGAACAACCGGCGCTTGGCCGCACCATAGGCCTCCATCGTGCCGTGATAGTCGAGATGATCGCGGGTCAGGTTGGTGAAGATCGCGGTGTCAAAATGCACGGCCTCGACACGGCCCTGATCCAGACCGTGCGATGACACTTCCATGCTCACTTCACGCACGCCGTTTTCAGCGGCATCGGCAAACAGGTTTTGCAGCGCAATGGCATCCGGCGTGGTGTGACGACCGGCGTGCAGGGCGCCATACAGTCCGTAACCGAGCGTGCCCAGCACCAGCGTCGGACCGGACAGACGCAGCAACGCTGCAGCGATCAGCTGGCTGGTCGTGGTTTTGCCGTTGGTGCCGGTGACACCGAACACACGCATCGTAGCCGCCACATTGCCGCGCGCGGCTGCGGCCAGTGCGGAAACCTTGCGGCGCAAATCCGCGACGGCGATCACGCGCGCATCATGAACGGCATGCGCAGCATTGCCGGCCTGTTCCGCCAGCACCAGCACCGCGCCTTTTGCCAGCGCATCGGCGATGAATTTGCTGCCGTCGGTTTGCGTGCCGCTGAGCGCGACAAACACCTGTCCGGGCTGCACATTGCGACTGTCCAGCGTCATGCCGGCAAACGGCAGCAACGCCAAAGCCTCCGGCACAGCGATGCCGAAGGCTTGCAACCACGCACCCAGCGTCCGCTCACGCATCGTTCTGTCTCCGTGGCGACGGGCCGGCAACTTTTTCGCCGTTCGGCGCGTCGGGCGGAATATTCATCAGGCGCAGCGCCTGACTCATTACGCTGCTGAACACCGGCGCCGACACTTCACCACCCGAGTACAGCTCGCCACCCGGTTCGTCGATGGTCACCACCATGACCAGGCGCGGGTCATTGCAGGGCGCAATGCCGGCAAAGGTGACGATGTATTCGCTGCTGTAACCGCCGGCGACCGCCTTGCGCGCGGTGCCGGTTTTGCCGGCAATGCAATAACCTTCGACGCGCGCACGTTTGCCGGTGCCGCCTTCAAGGGTTGCCTCGTGCATCATCTGCACGACGCGGCGGGCATTTTCTTCTTTGACGATGCGCTCGCCGATCACGCCGCGATCCACTTTCAGCAGCGTGACCGGGCGCTTGATGCCGCCCGAGGCGAGCACCGTGTAGGCATGCGCCAGTTGCAGCGGCGTCACCGTCATCGCGTAGCCGAACGACAGCGTCGCCAGTTCAAACTTCGACCAGCGTTTGCCAATGCGGAAATTGCCGGCACTCTCGCCGGGAAAGCCGACATGGGTCGGCTGACCGAAACCGAAACTGGCAAACGTATTGAGGAAGTAATCTTTCGGTAACGCCAGCGCCAGATAGGTGACGCCGATGTTGCTGGACTTGCGGATCACACCGACCAGATCCAGCACGCCGTAGTTGTGGATATCGCGCACCCAGGAACCGCCAACACGGATCTGGCCCGGATTGGTGTCGATCTTCATGTCGTTGTCGAACTGGCCGGATTCCAGCGCGCTGATCATGGTGATCGGCTTCACTGTCGAGCCCGGCTCGAACGTGTCGGTAATGGCGCGGTTGCGGGTTTTGCCCGGACCGCGATCCGCGCGCTTGTTCGGATTGAACGACGGCTGGTTGACCATGGCCAGCACTTCGCCGGTGCGCACGTCGAGCAGCACGGCCGAACCGCCACGGGCACGGTTTTTCACCACCGCGTTTTTCAGTTCCTGATAGGCAATGGCCTGCAGGCGCGTATCAATCGACAACGTCAGATCCTGACCCGGATCGGCTGCCTCGATCACGCCCTGCGATTCCACCACGCGACGACGGCGATCCAGCACCTGACGTTCGCGGCCCGCCTTGCCGGCCAGCCGCTCATTGAACGCGCGTTCGATGCCTTCGATGCCCTGATCATCAATATTGGTGAAACCGACAATATGGGCATTCACTTCGCCGGTCGGATAGGTGCGACGAAATTCTTTGGCCAGATGCACACCCGGCAGATCCAGCTCGCGGATCAACCGCGTCACCATCGGGTCCAGTTGCCGCTTGGCCCAGACAAAACGCTTTTCGCTGTGTTTTTCCACCAGCTGGTTCAGCGCCCGCGTCTGCAGGCCCAGCAACGCCGCCAGCTGATGCCAGGCGCGCGATTCGCGCATGCCTTCCGGATCGTGCTTGGTGATGATCTCGAACGGATCGATGAACACCGACGCCGTTTCCACGCTGACTGCCAGCTCAACGCCGTTGCGATCCCGGATGGCGCCGCGATAACCGGCGATGGGAATGTCGCGTACGGAACGCGCCGCGCCCTGCGCCTGCAGGAAATCAGTGTTAACCACTTGCAGATAAGCGGTGCGCGCCATCAGGCCGATCAGGCCGGCCGAGATCAGCACGCCGACCGTGACAAAGCGCCAGCGATACACCGGATACGCCGCTTTCTGTTCGCCAGCGTTTTCGTTGCGCTCGGGCTGACGGCTGCTCATGGCTTCACCACCCGCTCGGTTTCTGCCGAGACGCGTTCCATGGCGAGTTTTTCCCGCGCCAGTTGTTCGACGCGACTGTGTTCACCGAGCGCCGATTGCGCAACTTTCATGGCGCGGAAGTCGCTGTCGAGTTGTTCGCGCTGCGCTTCCATCTGTTCCAGTTGCGCGCGTGCCATGCGCGTTTTGTGCGCGCTCCAGACCACCGCCAGCGCCGAGACGATGGTCAGCAGCGCCAGCACCGCGATGATTGCGCCGACGCCACGGATCTGCGCCAGCACCAGACGCGGCAGCATCAGCATGTCGTTTTTCAGCGACGGCAGGCTCATGACAAGCGCTCCGCCACGCGCAGCCAGGCACTGCGGGCGCGCGGATTGCGCCGCGTTTCGTCTTCGCTGGCCTGTTGTTTGCCAAGCAGGCGCAGGCGCGGCAAACGGGCATTGGCCGGCAGCGGCAAACCGCGCGGCGCCTGTTCACCTTTGGCTTCGCTTTTCAGGAATTGTTTGACGATGCGGTCTTCCAGACTGTGGAAGCTGATGATCGACAGGCGTCCGGCCGGCGCCAGCACATCGACCGCCGCCGGTAGCGCGGTTTCCAGATCGCCGAGTTCGTTGTTGACGTGCAGGCGCAGTGCCAGAAATGTGCGCGTCGCCGGATGTTTGTGCCGCTCGTGATACGGCAGCGCGTCGGCGACAATTTGCGCCAGTTGCAGCGTGCGCGTGATCGGCGCTTCGGTGCGCGCGGCGACGATGGCGCGGGCGATACGCCGCGACTGGCGCTCTTCACCGAGTTTGAACAGCACATTGGCGATCTGCTCGTCGCTGGCCGTGGCCAGAAACGCGGCCGCGCTCTGGCCCGAGGTCGGGTCCATGCGCATGTCGAGATCGCCGTCGCGCATGAAACTGAATCCGCGCTGCGCTTCATCCAGCTGCGGTGACGAGACGCCGAGATCCATCAGTACGCCATCGACACGGCCGCGCCAGTCGCGGCGATCAACGAACAGCGCCAGCTCGGCGAACGAGCCGTGTTCAATGGCGAAACGCGTGTCATCACCGAAGCGCTCACCGGCCGTGCGGATCGCCTGGGGATCTTTATCGATGGCCAGCAGCCGGCCATCGGTGTTGAGCTGGGCGAGAATGGCAGCGCTGTGGCCGCCGCGACCGAAGGTGGCGTCGATGTAACGACCGGCCGGCCGGATCGCCAGCGCGGCCACCGCTTCGTCGAGCAGGACCGACTCGTGCATGAGCGGCGCTCCCGGCGATCAGAACGACAACGCCGGCAGAGCCGACGCGTCGAGTTTGAGCAGGTCGTAGTCGCGCTCGTTGCGCTCCACCCAGCGCGCGCGGTCCCAGAGTTGCAGCGTGTTGCCCATGCCGGCCAGTACCACGTCCTTGTTGCTCAGGCCGACGCTGTCACGCAGTTCGGCAGAGACGTGGAAGCGGCCGGCGGCGTCGATTTCCACCGGTTCGGCATTGCCGAGCAGGATGCGCTTGAGCGCCATGTGCGCCGGATTGGTGCTGGACAGCTGTTGCAGGTCGGCCTGCAGCTTGTCCCACTGCGGCTCCGGGAACACCAGCAGGCAGGGTGCGTCGCGGTCAAAGTTCAGGGTGATGACAATCCGGCCCTGGCACAGCGCAAGGATGTCCTCGCGATGCTTGGCCGGCATCGCGATACGCCCTTTCGCGTCCATGGACAGATTGCTTCTGCCGCTGAACCCTTTGAACACGGTATCGCCCCGTTGCGAGAAATAGTGCGGAATGCGCGCGTACGACTGTCGGCGCCGGAGGCATTTGATCCACAAAGATCCACTTTGCCCCACTTGGCGACACTATAGGAATCTGCGCCGACCAGCGTCAAGAAAATTCCAAGCTTTTTCGGAGCAAAACCGCCTTTGCAGACAATGACTTAGCGCATTATTGCGACGCAGCAAAACAGGCAAAAACAAGAACAAAAACGAAATCAGCGCGTTAACGCGCAGACGTGAGAAATCACTTTAAGTTATGGATGGTAAACGAAAGGTTTACGGTGTTGCAGAGAGCCTGCCGGTATGGCAGCGCTGAGGCGCTTGCCCCGTCACGACGGCCGTCGTGACGGGGCTGCGGTAGAAAAGGAGTCAGCCGGTAAGCCGGATTCTGTCGTGGACAGTCATTCCTCTGGGCCGCCCGTTACCGTGCGGCTCAAGCAACCTACCCGCGTCCAACCCGGGCCGGGCCATGGGACGCCTATTTGGTCTTGCTCCGGGTGGGGTTTTCCGTGCCGTCGACTGTTACCAGCGACGCGGTGCGCTCTTACCGCACCTTTTCACCCTTGCCTGCGAGGTATCCCGTGCGCGCACGGGACCTTTCACATCGGCGGTATGTTCTCTGTGGCACTTTCCATCGGCTCGCGCCGTCCGGGCGTTACCCGGCACCCTGCCCTGTGGAGTCCGGACTTTCCTCCAGTGCTTGCGCACCAGCGACTGTCTGGCCAACTCCGGGCGCGATCATACGCAAGGCGTCCTGCAGCGTCGCAGGAAATTTGTGGACACCTGTTCGTGTGCGAGGATGGTGCTGAAAGCCGACGTGCCCGAGGACTGCGTTTGTAGCGGAGTCAGCGCTTCCCGCTCAGGCGACGGCGCTTGCCGGTTGCCAGCGCTGCCAGCGTTGTTGTCGGCGCACATAGATGTCGTCGCTGAGACGCTGACTGCCGGAACCGCTCATCGCCCGTATCGCGGCGCGCAGCGCCGTTTCGCCGTTATCCGCGGCGCTGTCGCAGAACAGCAGCACCGCCTGCGCCGGCACCGCGACCAGCAGTTCGCCACGCAGGCCGACCGCGAGCTCATCCCAGAACTGCGCCAGCAACAGCAGGCAGGCCTCGTCAGCGCCGTTGGCGCGCAGCATGTAGGCTGGGCCGCGACCAATCCGCTCAACCTTGCCAATGCGCGCCTGCAGGTTGGTCAGCGATTGCAGCAGCAATTCATAGGGTTCGATGCCAGTCTCGCGGCACTGACCAACGCGCAGGAATTCGCGCGCCTCGCCGCTGTCGCGGGTAAACAGCACGTGCAGGCCGGGTGCGACCATCTCGCGAAATGGCTGCACCTCCGGCGCGCAGCGGTCGTAGCCTGACTGCTGCCAGCTCAGTTCGCTCTGCATGTACGGCAACAAAAACTGTTTGTCCCACTGCGACACCGCTGCGATCCACCCCGGTTGCTTACCACGCCGACGCGCTGCCCTTTGCAGTCCGCGACGTCCGTTGCCGGAAGCATATCCTCAGGGCCGGACCTTTTGGCAAAACGTTGTGACAGTACGTGTTACGGACCTTGTGGCAGCAGCCCCTGTCGCGCAAACAACGGCATTTTCGGGGCTGCGTGCGCACGACGCTCACGGAACCAGAGGCTTTTGCACTTCCGACTCATGCTCTTTCGAATCGTGCCCTTTCGACTCAGGCAGTTTGCAGCTCGTGAAACAGGCGGAACATCGTCACCAGATTCTGCTGGAATGCGACGTGCCGCGGCTCTGCGCCTATCTGTTTCATGAACGCCAGTTGCTGCTCATGGCGGCCAAGAAAATCCTGCTGCCCCTCGCCCGCAGACGCCGGGGCGCCCTCGCTATTGATTGTCGCCAGCTCCGGGTTGGGACCGATGAAATCGAGGTAGTTATCGGCCGCCAGCAATCCCGCATCACGCAGCTCACCGGCAAGGGCCACCAGCTGGCTGTAGCGCATGCTGTGCAGGTCGTGCCCGGCCATGATGGCGCGCCCACGTTCCAGCGCATCCGGCTGCATGGCCAGACGCTGCAACGAGCCGGCCGCGGCGGACAACTGCAGCGTGTCCTCTGCGGCCGCTTTCTGTGCCGGACTGGCGGCAGGGCTTTGCCGCTGGCGCGGGTCGGGCGGCAAAACTCCGACCATGTTTACCGGATACCGAGCTGAAACATGCATGTCTTAAGCTCCTTTTCAAGAACATGCACTGCGCACAGCAAAACACGTGCCCGCGCATGGCGGCGGCACTGCCCGAGCCTCCCTGCTCTGGACACCCGGCCCCTGCACACTTGGCCCCTGCACACCTGGCCCTGAACACACCGCTCCGGAAACCCGGCTCAGGGCAAACGTCGCACCGCGCCGGTGTCGGCGCTGCTGGCCATGCTGGCGTATGCGCGCAGCGCCGTTGACACGACGCGCTCGCGCTGCGCCGGCTGCCAGGCACGCTCGCCGCGCGCCAGCATCTGCTGCCGGCGCGCCAGCCATTCACCGTCGCTGATCAACAGCGCGATCCGGCGCTGCGGGATATCGATGCTGATGCGATCCCCTTCCTGCACCAGCGCAATTGGTCCCTCGCTGGCTGCTTCCGGCGACACATGGCCGATCGACAAACCGGCCGTGCCGCCACTGAAGCGGCCATCGGTGATCAGCGCGCAACTTTTGCCCAGACCTTTTGATTTCAGATAGCTGGTCGGATACAGCATTTCCTGCATGCCCGGCCCGCCGCGCGGCCCTTCATAACGGATCACCACGACATCGCCGGCGACAATCTGATCGCCGAGGATCGCGGTCACGGCGTCGTCCTGCGACTCAAACACCCGCGCCCGGCCTTCGAACTTCAGGATCTCGGCATCGACACCGGCGGTTTTCACCACACAACCATCGGGCGCGAGATTGCCGTACAGCACCGCGAGACCGCCGTCCTGGCTATAGGCGTGTTCGCGTTCGCGGATGCAACCCGCTTTGCGATCCTGATCCAGCGTTGGCCAGCGTGTGCTTTGCGACGCCGCCTGCGTGGTGCGCACACCGGCCGGACCGGCGCGAAAAAACGTCTGCACCGCGTCATCGGCCTGCTGACAAATGTCGTACTGCGCCAGCGCATCTTTCAGCGTCGGGCTGTGTACGGTCAGCGCGCCTTCATGCAGCAGGCCGGCACGCTGCAATTCACCGAGAATGGCCATCACACCGCCAGCGCGATGCACATCTTCGATGTGATATTTCTGCGTACTCGGCGCCACCTTGCACAGATGCGGCACGCGGCGCGAAAGCCGGTCAATGTCTTTCATCGTGAACGGCACACCGCCTTCACTTGCCGCGGCGAGCAAATGCAGGATGGTATTGGTCGAGCCGCCCATGGCGATATCCAGTGTCATGGCGTTTTCAAATGCGCGCAGATCGGCGATCGATTTCGGCAACACCGACGCATCATCCTGCTCGTAATACCGCCGCGCGATCGCCACCACCAATTCACCGGCACGGGCAAACAGTTGTTTGCGATCACTGTGCGTCGCCAGCATGGTGCCGTTGCCGGGCAGCGCCAATCCCAGCGCCTCAAGCAGGCAATTCATCGAATTCGCCGTGAACATGCCGGAGCAGGAGCCGCAGGTCGGACAGGCGCTGGCTTCGTGCGCGGCGACATCTTCATCGCTGACCGCAGGATTGGCGGCCGAGACCATGGCGTCCACCAGATCCAGTTTCAGTTCCTGATCAGCAAGCCGCGTTTTGCCGGCTTCCATCGGGCCGCCGGAAACAAACACACAGGGAATGTTCAGACGCATCGCCGCCAGCAACATGCCGGGCGTGATCTTGTCGCAGTTAGACAGGCAGACCATGGCATCAACGGCATGACCGTTGATCATGTATTCAACGCTGTCCGCGATCAGTTCGCGCGACGGCAGGCTGTACAACATGCCGCCGTGACCCATGGCGATACCGTCGTCAATGGCAATGGTGTTGAACTCGCGCGGCACGCCGCCGGCCGCGCGGATCGCGTCGGCGATCCACTGTCCGGGTTGTTGCAGATGCACGTGACCGGGCACGAACTGCGTGTAGGAATTCACCACTGCGATCAGCGGTTTGTGAAAGTCTTCGTCTTTCAGTCCCGTGGCGCGCCACAGCGCGCGTGCACCGGCCATGTTGCGACCGGAAAACGTGGTGCGGGAACGGTAAACAGGCATGCGCCCTCCTGACCACAGCGCTCGCGCTGCAGCAAAAACCGTAGATAAAGAAGTGAACAGCGTGCAGCGTGATGGAGCCGGTTCAATTCAGCGACGTCACGTCTATACCCTTCAGACAAGAAACCTCCGTTCGCCCTGCACTGCTCGGCGCCTGTCCTGCGCCTGACGAAGATGGGTTTCCGAACGGAAGTTTCTTCCCTGCACGCCACTGCCGGCGAGCCGCTCAGCCCTTCGACCAGGCTCAGGGCGAACGGAATTTCATTCAAGTCGTCATTCGGCGGCGTTGCTGAACGGTGTTACGCCATCACGCCGCCATTTTCGTTCTGGCCACTCTGATCAAATCGGTTTGCCCAGACATGGCCAGCCCGGAAGTACTCAGGCATACGCCGCGTGTACAAACGACTGCATGGGGTTTTGCACTGGCTCCAGCCAGCCATGCAGATCCGGCGTCTGGCCATTGAACAGGCCAAAGAAACGCTGCTGGATATGCTCGGTGACCGGGCCACGTTTTCCGCTGCCGACTTTCATGCCATCGACGTTTTTCACCGGCACGATCTCCGATGCGGTACCGCACAGGAAAATTTCATCGGCCAGATACAGCGACTCGCGCGCCAGATTGGTTTCCACCACTTTGTAGCCGAGCTGCTGGGCCAGCACCATCACCGTGTCACGGGTGATGCCAGGCAGGATCGCGGCGGTCAGCGGCGGCGTGTACAGCACTTTTTTCTTGACCAGGAAAATATTCTGGCCGGCGCCTTCGGAAATGTAATTGTTGCTGTCCAGCGCAATGCCTTCCTGATAGCCGTGACGACGCGCTTCGCGGGCAATCAGCGCCGACGACAGATAATTGCCGCCTGCTTTCGCCGCTGTCGGCATGGTGTTTGGCGCCAGACGATTCCACGACGACACGCCGATATCCACGCCGGTTTCCTGCGTGCCGTGACCGAGGTAGGCGCCCCATTCGAACGCGGCGACGATCACGTCTACCGGCACATCCGCGCTCGGCACAATGCCGATTTCGCCGTAACCGAGATAGGCCAGCGGGCGCAGGTAAGCCGATTTCAGATTGTTGACGCGAACGATCTCCTTGCAGGCTTCGATGATCTCGCTCTGCGTGTAAGGGATCTCCATGCGGTAAATCTTTGCCGAATCGAACAGGCGCTCGATGTGTTCGGTGAGACGGAAAATCGCCGTGCCATTCGGCGTATCGTAGGCACGGATGCCTTCGAATACCGACGAGCCATAATGCAGCGCATGGGTCATGACATGGGTGGTGGCCTCATGCCAGGGCTTGGTCTGGCCGTTGTGCCAGATTTTCTCGGGAGCGTTCAGCGCTGCCATGGTCTTGTCCTCTTTCACGATAACGAAAAACAAACACTTCAAAACTGTCGAGCAGGGCCTGCACGGAAGCGTCGATGATGTTGTTTGAACATCCGACCGTGCTCCAGCTGAGCTCGATCCAGGCCGCATCAATCCAGACCCGCGTGGTCGCTGCCGTGGTCGATTCCGGATCAAGTATGCGTACCTTGTAATCGGTCAGGCGCACGCCGGCAAGTGCCGGATAAAACGGCAGCAGCGCCCGGCGCAAGGCCAGATCGATGGCCTCGACCGGCCCCTGTGCTTCCGCAACCGACAATTCACGCGTGCCGTGCACGTCCAGCTTGACCACAGCCTGCGCCAGCGGCTGCGCTTCGTCCTGGCGTTCGGTCAACACCCGGCACTGCAACACGCGGAACGGCGGCTGGTAATCGAGCTGGGCGCGGCGCACCAGCAACTCGAAGGTGCCGTCCGCCGACTCCAGCGACAGGCCGGCAGCTTCGGCGTCCTTGATACGCTTCAGCACTTCGGCGTCGCGGCCATTGAGATCCAGGCCACGCGACTGCGCCTGCAAACGCACATTGCCGCGGCCGGCCAGTTCGGACACCAGGATCTGGCGCTCATTGCCAACCAGCGCCGGATCAATGTGCTCATAACTGGCGGCCAGTTTTTCCACCGCTGCGACATGAATGCCGCCCTTGTGCGCGAACGCCGCACTGCCAACGTAGGGGCGGAACACATCCGGCACCAGATTGGCGATCTCGTCGACGCTGCGCGACAGTTCGGTGAGCCGCGCCAGCTTGTCCGGCGTGACACAGGCGCGCTGCATTTTCAGCAGCAGCGCCGGAATGACCGACACCAGATTGGCATTGCCGCAGCGCTCGCCGATGCCATTGATGGTGCCCTGGATCTGCGTCGCGCCGCCGGCCACAGCCGCCAGCGCATTGGCAACGGCAAGCTCGCTGTCGTTATGCGTATGCACGCCGACCGGTGTCGGCAGCAGTGCACGCACCTCCGTCACCGCCTGCCGCACCCATGCCGGCAGCGATCCGCCATTGGTGTCGCACAGCACCAGCCAGTCGGCGCCGGCTTCACTGGCAACCCGCAGGCATTCGCGGGCGTAAGCCGCATCAGCGCGGTAGCCATCGAAGAAATGTTCAGCATCAAACACCACTTCACGGCCTTCGCGCTTCAGCAGCCGCACCGTGTCGGCAATCATGCGCAGGTTTTCATCACTGCTGGTGCGCAGGACATGTTCGACATGCAGATCCCAACTCTTGCCGACCACCGCCACAACCGGTGTTTGCGCGGCCAGCAAAGCCAGTACCTGCGGATCGTTTTCTGCCGCCGCGCCGACTTTGCAGGTGCTGCCAAACGCCGTCACCCGCGACGCGCGCAAACCGAGCTGGCGCGCTTCGGCAAAAAATGCCGCGTCTTTCGGATTCGAGCCCGGCCAGCCGCCCTCGACATAGTGAATGCCGAACGCGTCGAGCAGCCGGGTGATGCGCAGCTTGTCGGGCAGCGAAAAGCTGATGCCCTTGCGCTGCGCACCGTCGCGCAGTGTGGTGTCGTACAAACGCACCGGCGGCAAATCACCGGCCGCCGCGTCCGCCTCAGGCACTGTGCGCATACGCCGCCTCGGCAAGCTCGGTCACCCGATCCACTTCCACCAGTTTGGCGATCTGGCTGCACAGCAGACGCAAGGGCCGCGCGCTGTCAACGCGCAGCGTGACGTCGTAAGCTTCGCCGCCGCGCGCTGCCTGCACCATCAGTCCCTGGATGCTGAAACCGCGGTGACGGGTCACCCGCAGCACCCGCTCCAGCGCGCCTTCGTCATTCCGCAACTGCACATAGATCAAGTGAGTCATGCTGACGCTCCTTCCATCATGTCGCTGTTGCTCTTGCCGGGCGGCACGAGCGGCCAGACGTTGTCTTTCGGATCGATGCACACGTGCAACAGATAAGCGCCCGGTGCCGCCAGCAGTTCGGCGATGGCGCGCGATTGTTCGGCCTTGTGCGTGATGCGCCGGCCGGGGACTTCAAACACTTTCGCCAGATCGATGAAGTCCGGGTTGTCGGACAGATCAATCTCGCTGTAGCGCTCGGCAAAAAACAGTTCCTGCCATTGCCGCACCATGCCCAGCGTGCTGTTGTCGAACAGGACAATTTTCACCGGCAAACCGTAGCGCTTGATGGTTGCCAGTTCCTGCACATTCATCATGAACGAGCCGTCACCACTGACGCAGATCACGCGCGCATCCGGCTGGCCCAGTTGTGCACCGATCGCCGCCGGCAGGCCATAGCCCATGGTGCCCAGTCCGCCCGAAGTCAGATGCTCGCGCGGATGATGAAAACCATAGTGCTGTGCGACCCACATCTGGTGCTGGCCGACATCACAGGTGATGTAGGTGCCGGCACCGGCTTTCTCGCTCAGTTCGCGCAGGAAATCCGGCGCATACACGCCGTCAAACGGCGCGTCATAACGCCAGGCCAGCGCCTGCTTGCGGTCCAGGCAATGTGCACGCCAGTCGTCGATCAGCAGCGGCTGGGCCAATGCATTCAGCGACGCCGTCAAATCGCCGCACAGCGACACGTCGGCAGCGCGCAACTTGCCACATTCCGCCGCATCGATATCCAGCTGCAACACGCGGGCATGCGGCGCAAACTGATCAAGCCGGCCGGTGGCGCGATCATCAAAACGCGCACCGACCGCGATCAGCAGATCGCATTCCTGTACTGCCATGTTGGCAGGACGAAATCCGTGCATGCCCAGCATGCCGAGATTCGCCGCATGACTGGCCGGCAGCGTGCCCAGACCTTTCAGCGTCTGCACCGCCGGCATGCCGGTGATGTCGGCGAAGGCGCGCACGGCCTCCACTGCATCACCGAGCACCGCACCGCCACCGACATACAGCAACGGCTTTTTTGCTTCGGTCAGCAAGGTCCGCGCACGCAGCAGCGAGGCGGCATCGGCCGCCGGCGCACGCGACGATTTCGACACCACATAGGGCGTACTGACCGACGCATTCTGGACATCTTTCGGAATGTCGATCAGCACCGGCCCCGGCCGGCCTTCGCGTGCCAGACGAAACGCTTCGCTGACCACGCGCGGCAAATCATCGGCTTTGCGCACCAGAAAACTGTGTTTGACGATCGGCATGGTGATGCCGAACACATCCACCTCCTGAAACGCATCGGTGCCGATCAGGTTGTTGGCAACCTGACCGGTGATCGCCACCATCGGAATCGAATCCATGTAGGCGTTGGCGATGCCGGTGACGAGATTGGTCGCCCCCGGACCGCTGGTGGCCAGACAGACGCCGACGCGCCCACTGGCGCGTGCGTAGCCGTCGGCCGCCAGTGCGGCGCCCTGTTCGTGGCGGCACAGCACGTGTTTCAGCGTGCTGTCCACCAGGGCGTCATACACCGGCATGATCGCGCCGCCCGGATAACCGAAGATGACATCAACACCTTCCGCTTCCAGCGCGCGACATAATGCGGCTGCTCCGTTCACACGGCCTCCGGTCAACGCTCAGAACAGTTCGAATTCGCGGGCACTGACGGCGCGCGCCGCAGCCACACCACCCGATGCCGGACGTGCAGCCGGTTCATCCTTCGGCAGCCAGCGCATGTGCTTGCGCAGTTCGGCGCCGGTTTTTTCGATCGGATGCGCCAGATCGGCCGCCATCAGCGCGGCGTACTTCTTGCCACCGGTTTCGTTTTCGGCAACCCAGTTGCGGGCGAACGTGCCGTCCTGGATGTCGGTCAGAATGTCTTTCATGCGCGCTTTGGCGGCATCGTCAATGACGCGCGGACCGCTGATCAGATCGCCCCACTTCGCGGTGTCGGAGACGAATTGGTGCATGCGCTTCAGGCCGCCTTCGTAGAGCAGATCGACGATCAGTTTCAGTTCGTGCAGGCATTCGAAGTAGGCCACTTCCGGCTGGTAACCGGCTTGCACCAGCGTGTCGAAACCGGCAGTGACCAGCTCCGTCGCGCCACCGCACAGCACGGCCTGCTCACCGAACAGATCGGTTTCGGTTTCTTCCTTGAACGTGGTCTCGATGACGCCGGCGCGGGTGCCGCCGATGGCGTGGGCATAGGCCAGCGTGCGCTCGTGGGCCTTGCCGGAAGCATCCTGATAAATGGCGATCAGGCAGGGCACGCCGGCACCTTCCTCGTACTGGCGACGCACCAGTTTGCCGGGGCTCTTCGGCGCCACCATTGCCACGTCGATGCTCGACGGCGGCTTGATCAGGCCGAAATGGATATTGAAACCGTGCGCGAACAGCAACATCGCGCCGTCCTTGATGTTCGGCGCAATGTGTTCGCGCCACAGTTCGGCCTGGGCCAGATCCGGCGTCAGCACCATGACCATGTCGGCGCCTTTGACGGCATCGGCAAAGGTTTGCGGCGTGAAACCGTCGGCTTCCGCTTCTTTCCAGCTCTTGCCGCCCGGACGCAGACCGACGGTGACGTCGATCTTGCTGTCGCGCAGGTTGTTGGCGTGGGCCTTGCCCTGGCTGCCATAGCCGAGAACGGCGACGCGCTTGCCGGCAATTGCCTGCGGGTTGGCATCGGCTTCGAAGAACATACGGGTCATGTCACTACTCCTGAAAGGTTCAAGTTGTGGGTGCATCCGTTGCCGGACACGGGTTTCAAAACTGTTTGCGGTTGATGGTCGTCTGAAGCGGGGTGTTTTTTCGGCCCTGAAACGCCGAAGCCCCCGGACCTTTCGGTGCCGGGGGCTTCGTGTTTTCAACCTGTTTACTGCATCACTTCAGGTTTCTGCGCACGCGTGCCACCGGCCCGGTAATAAGAATTACGAGGCTAATAATTACGAGTACGAGTGCGTGAAGTTTCATGGTGATGCTCGTTTGGGCTCGTGAGTCGTTCCGTTTTCACCGTCGCTGCCGATTGACGTTTGCGTCAAGGTCAGGCGACAGGTGCAGTAAACCGTTCTGACGTTTTGTGCTGCTTTTTTGCTGCACCGCATGCTTTACGTAACTTGCGGCAACGTCATGTCCAGCAAACTAACACGCGAATTGGACAGCATCAAGCACTGCATATATAAGCTGTAGTTATCAGTCTGGAAGTAAGGGACTGACGACAAGAAAAATCCGCTGCACCTTAACGTAAACGTAAAAGCCATGAACGACACATCGACGACTATGGAGTACCGGGGGCGCCGCACGCGGCGCGCGGATGGTCATGCGCGTCGCCAGGCCATTCTCGAGGCAGCGCTGCGCATCATCGTGCGTGATGGCATACGTGCGGTGCGACACCGCGCCGTTGCCGCCGAAGCGCAAGTACCACTGGCCGCAACAACGTACTACTTCAAGGATCTCGGCGATCTGATCTCGGATGCGCTGACCCTGCATGCCGAACGCAGTCTTGCCGACACCAAAGGACTTGAAGCGCAAAGCTTTGAGGCACTGGCCGCGGCGCTGCCGGAGCTGATGCGCGATCAAACGCGGGAAAAACTCGCCGACACCGTTACCGAACTGATCATGGGACATTTGCGACAACAAGTTGCCGCCCGTGATGCACGCATCATCGAACACGCGTTTCGTCATGAAGCCTTGCGCAATGACAAGCTCGCCGCCGATGTGCAGGTACCGGAGCGCGCGCATCTGGAAACCATCGCCCGCTTTTTCACCCAGACCGGCAGCAAACACGCGCAGGCCGATGCACATCTGGTGCTGGCGACCTTGCTGCACTGGGAGTATCACCTCACCGTCAGCACACCGGATGGCGCAGCCTGGCAACTTGCCGAGCAGAGCCTGCGCCGTTTGATGAAAGCCTTGTTGCTGCTGGAGTGCCGGAACTGATCATCGATTCTGCTGAATGAAAAAAGCGGCGATGAACCCGGTTCATCGCCGCTTTTTTCATGGTTCTGAATGTTTTCATCCACGTTACGGATCGTTGCGACATCAGCTTGTCTTGACGTCCGCTTGTGCTGGTGATTTGACGCAAAAAACGCGAGATGCCACGTGATCCGGCCAACACGGGTTTGCGATTGCGATTACGAATCCGCAAGTCAGGTGTTTTTCAGCTGCAGTGCCCGCTTGTACAACTGATTGCCCGCCAGACCAGTGAGTTTTTCCGCCAATGCCACGGCCTGCTTGAGCGGCAATTCGGGCAGCAAGACGTTCAGCACCTTGTCCATTTCTGCCGTTTCGGCATCGGCATCGCGCACGGTGTCACCGGCGATCAGCAGGATGATTTCGCCGCGTTGCTGGTCACTGTCGGCCAGAACTTTTTCCCGCAGTTGTGCCAGCGGCAGCGCGATGATGGTTTCGAACGTCTTGGTCAACTCGCGGACCAGCACCGCGGGACGTTCGGCACCGAAAACCGCTTCGGCATCGCCGAGCAGATCGGCGATGCGATGCGGGGCTTCATAGAAAACCAGCGTCCGCGCATCGTGCAGCACAGCCTGCAAACGCTCGCGACGCGCCGCCGATTTCGCCGGCAGAAAACCTTCGAAACTGAAACGGTCCGTCGGCAGGCCGGCGACCGACAGCGCTGCAATCGCCGCACAGGCGCCCGGCACCGGGCTGATGCGCAAGCCTTCGCTGCGCAGCGCGCGCACCAGCCGGAAACCGGGATCGCTGATCAGCGGTGTGCCGGCATCGGAGATCAGTGCCAGCGATTCACCGGCCAGCAGACGGGCGCGGATCAGGACAATGCGGGCGTCTTCATTGTGTTCGTGCAGGGTCTGCACCGGCGTGCTGACGCCGTGATGACGCAGCAACACGCCGCTGTGGCGGGTATCTTCGGCATAGATGGCGTGCACACTGCGCAAAACGCTCAACGCACGCGCGCCGAGATCGTCAAGATTGCCGATCGGTGTGGCAACGACATACAAAACCCCTGCCTCTGCCGTCATAATACGGCGCTCTTCCACTGTCATTTTCCGGATGGTCATGATGCCTCAATTGCGCACGCTGCGTCTGGTCACGCTGTCAGCGGTATTCCTGCTGTCCGGCTGCCCGGCCGTGAGTTCGCTGCCCGGCGGCGATGCCCGCCCGCCGCTGCGCAATGCCGATTATTTCCTGCAGAACGCCCGCAGCGCCGAAGGTGATCGGCGGGCGCTGATGCTCTTGTCGGCCGGTGAATTGCTGCTCGATGAAGCGCGCAACAGTGAAGCGCTGGACACGCTCTGGCCGCTGCGCAATCACCGTTACAGCGAGCGCGATGACATCCGCCTGCGGCTGGCACTTGCCGCCGCACTGGTCAATGGCAAGCGCGGCGACGATGCCCTTGCCCAGCTCGATCTGCTCGGTCGCCCCGAGCGTCTGGCCGAAGCGCAGCAGTTTCGTTCCTGTCAGTTGCGCATCCAGGCACTGGAGCTTGGTCAGCGTTACCTCGACGCGGCGCGCGAGCAGTTGCAACTGGCCATCGCTCACCCGGCTCGGATCAGTGAGCTGATGCAGCCGGTCTGGACGCAGTTGCAGAAAGCGGAAACCGGACAGGTTGAACAGGCGCGCGGCGGCGTGCGCGAACCGACGCTGGCCGGCTGGCTGGATCTGAGCCTGCTGCACCGGCGTTATCGCCAGGACCCGGACGGCCTCAAGCATGCGCTGGCCCAGTGGCGCCAGCAGTATCCGCGTCACCCGGCCGCCTCGACGCCGCCGCCGGAACTGGCGCGTGTCGACGCCGCCGAGCGGCTGGAGCTGCGCAGCATTGCCCTGCTGCTGCCGCTCACGGGTCGTTACGCCAGCACCGGACGATTGGTCCGTGATGGCTTCCTGACGGCGATGTACGCCGATGGCGCACCGGCCGTTCCGGTGCGTGTCTATGACAGTGGTGAGCAGGTGGTGGACGCTTACCGGCGCGCGGTCGCCGAGGGCGCGTCGGCGGTGGTCGGCCCGCTGCTCAAGGAGCAGGTCCAGCAGCTGCAGGCGCTCGGCACGCTGCCGGTGCCGACGCTGGCGCTCAATGTCAGCGACCAGAACGCGCCGGTCAGCGGCCTGTTCCAGTTTGGCTTGCCGGTCGAGGACGAAGCCATCCAGCTCGCCCAGCGCGCGGCGCAGAGTTACAAGCGGGCGCTGATCATCGTCAGCGACGACGCGGTCGGCGAACGCGCTGCGCAGACGCTGGGCCAGCAGTTCCAGGCGCTCGGCGGTGAAATAGCCGCTGTGGCCAAGGTCGGCGACAGCGGTGTTGAGCCGGTGGTCGCCCAGCTGCTCGGCGTCGACGCCTCCAAGCAGCGGCAGAAAGTGCTGCAACAGACCATCGCCCGTGAACTGAGCTTCCAGCCGCGCCGCCGTCAGGACATCGACGTCATCCTGATGGTGGCCCGTCCCGCCGCCGCCCGCGCCACCAAGCCCTGGCTGAACCACTATTTCGCCCAGGACATTCCGGTGCTGGCCACTTCCTATCTTTATGCCGGCAGCAGCGCCCCCGCCCAGGACCGCGACCTCGACGGCGTCGAGTTCTGTGACGCGCCGTGGACAGTTGAACAGGGCGAACCGGTTGCCGGCTTGCGCCGCGAGCTAAGCCGCTACTGGCCGGCGGCCACCGGCGCACAGTCCCGGCTGTTCGCGCTGGGTTACGATGCTGCCGGTTTGCTGCCCGAACTGGCGCGTCTGCAGGTGTTCACTGATTACCGTCTGCCCGGCCTGACCGGCGCGCTCAGTGTCGATGGCGCCGGCCGCGTGCATCGCCAGCTCAGCTGGGCACGCTTTCGCGATGGCCGGGTGCACACGCTGGGTACGCGTGCGCCATGAGTCGCACGCCGGCCCAGCAGCGCGGTCAGGCAGCCGAAGACCGGGCGCTGGGCTTTTTGCAGCAACAGGGACTGAAACTGCTGGCACGCAATTTCCTGGTCCGCGGCGGTGAGCTGGATCTGGTGATGCTGGAACGCGAAGAACTGGTGTTTGTCGAAGTGCGCGCCCGCAAGAGCGCACAGTTCGGCGACGCGCTGGCGTCCATCACTGCCAGCAAGCGCGCCCGTGTGGTGCTGGCGGCCCAGCACTATCTGCAGCAGCATCCGGCCCACGCCCGTCGCAGCTGCCGCTTCGATGTCGTCGGCCTGACCGGAAACGAAGCGCCGGTCTGGCTGCGTCAGGCATTTTTGCCCGGCGAGTAAGTGTTTCTGCCGGCAGCTTGCCGGACCGATTTTTCTCCGTGAGCCCGTTATGGACCCCATTCAGCGCATCCGCGACAACTTCAACGAAAGCATCCAGACCCAGATCGCGGCCATCGAACTGCTCGCCGAACCGATTGCCCACGCCGGCGAACTGCTCACGCAATGCCTGGTCAATGGCCACAAGATCCTCAGCTGCGGCAACGGCGGCTCGGCGCTGATCGCCAGCCAGTTCGCCGCCAAAATGCTCGGCCGCTTTGAGCGCGAGCGCCCCAGCCTGCCGGTGACCACACTGACCGCCGACATGGCCACGCTGACCGCCGTCGGCAATGACTACAGCTTCAACGAAGTGTTTGCCAAACAGGTGCGCGCACTCGGACAGCAGGGCGATGTACTGTTCGCGGTCTCGACCAGTGGCAACTCGCGCAATGTCATTGCCGCGATGGAAGCGGCGCTGGCCCGCGACATGTACATTGTCGCGCTGACCGCCCGCGACGGCGGCAGTGTTGCCGGCCTGCTCGGCCCGAACGATGTCGAAGTGCGCGTGCCCGCCAATCACATGGCGCGCATCCACGAGAGCCATCTGCTGGTCACACACTGTCTTTGCGATTACATCGACCGGACCTTGTTCGGCATTCCCGGCGAATGACACGACGCCGGTTTTCAGGGAGCTCCGTAATGAAAAAAGTTTTGCTCTGCGCTGGCGTACTCGGCATGGCGACTGTGTTGTCCGGCTGTCCGGCGGCGATCATTGCCGGCGCTGCCGGTGCCGCAGTAATGGCCGATGATCCGCGGTCCACCGGCACGCAGATCGACGATGAAACCATCGAAAGCCGGGCGATGAGCAAACTGCGTGAACGCAAGGACATTGTTTCGCAAAGCAATCTGAGCGTGGTCAGCTACAACCGCATTGTGCTGCTGCTCGGCCAGACCCCGAACGCAACGCTGAAGCGCGACAGCGGCGATGTCGTGGCCAACGTGCCCAACGTGCGCAAGGTCTACAACGAGATCAAGGTGGCCCCGCCCGGCGGACTGTGGAACAACACCACGGACGGCACGCTGAGCGCGCGCGTCAAATCGGCACTGATCGCCGATGACCACGTGCCGTCCAACAGCGTCAAGGTGATCACGGAAGCCGGTGAGGTGTATCTGATGGGGCTGGTCACACGGGCACAAGGCGATCGCGCCACGGAAATCACCCGCGGCGTGGGCGGTGTCCAGAAAGTGATACAGCTGTTCGAATACACCGACTGAGCACGGGGCCTGATGCGGCACTTTGCAGTTCTTCAGCATCGTTACTGCAGACAACAAAAAAGCGCCGATGGCGCTTTTTTGTTGTCTGCTTCCGTCTGCGATACTGGCCAGCTAAGGCATCTGCGGCGCGGTGTTGTTCGCCGCTACTCTCATGCCATCTCTCGTGCCGTCACCGGGCCGTGAAACGGATCACTTGACGACACGCAATCCCGGACGTCCGCGCGGCGGCTGCGGTTTTTCATCATCGCCATCCGGCGACAGCTCGCGGACAACATCGGCCGTCTGCGTGGCGCCGGCATCGGCGGCATCCTGATTTTCCCGATCCTGAATTTCCGGATTCGCGCTTTCCGAGTTCCGGCTATCCGAAGCTGCGTTGTCCACCACGCTCATTGCCGGCGCAGCGCCCGCTGCGACGACCGAGGGCGTTTGCGGCTCAGACGCCTGTTCATCATCCGGCGTATCCGCGGCACCAAAGCCCATGCCTTCGCCATTCTCACGCGCGTAAATCGCCGTCACCGCCCACATCGGCACAATCATCGAACGCGGCACACCGCCGAACCGGGCAGTGAACGCGATCTCGTTGTTATCCCAGCTGAACTGGCCGACTGCCGACGGACTGACGTTGAGCACGATCTGGCCATCGCGCACAAACTCGCGCGGCACGCGTACCCGCGCATCGCGGGCATCGACGACGATATGCGGCGTACAGCGGTTGTCGACAATCCACTCGTAAATCGCCCGCACCAGATAAGGGCGGTTGGAGGTCATTTCAAACTCGGCCATGCCGCGCCTCGCAAGTATTCAGATGAATTGATGAAAGGGGTGATGCCGTTCGGTCGCCGCGCATCGGCTTGATGCGAGCAGCGGACTGGTTCGTCGTCGCTGGAAAAGAAAATGGCGGCATCAGGCCGCCATTTTCTCACGTGACTCCGGCAACGGCATCAATGACCGTTCGGATACACGTCTTTCCAGTACTCTTTCTTCAGCAGGTAGGCCAGTGCAAACAGGCCGAGCAGGAACAGGATCACGAACACACCGGTACGGATGCGATCGGCCTTGTCCGGCTCACCGACGTAGTGCAGGAAGTTGACGATGTCGCGTGCGGCTTCATCGTACTCCGCCGCACTCAGGCTGCCCGGCGCCAGCTGTTCAAACTTGGCGAACGATTTGCAGGTTTTGCTGGCATCGTCGGCGCACGGATGCTCGTCGAACACCGCGCCCTGGACACCCTGCAGACCTTCCAGCACATGCGGCATACCGACCGACGGGAAGACCAGATTGTTGTAGCCGTAAGGACGTTTTTCGTCCTTGTAGAAGCCCTTCAGGTAGCTGAACAGCCAGTCCACACCACGCGAACGCGCCACCAGCGACAGATCCGGCGGCGCCGCGCCGAACCATTTCGCCGCGTCTTCCTTGCGCATGGCGATCTTCATCTGGTCACCGATTTTGTCGCCGGTGAACATCAGGTTTTCGATCACGACCTCTTTCGGGATCTGCAGGTCATCAACCAGACGCTGGTAACGCTGGAATTCCAGCGAGTGACAGCCATAGCAGTAATTGACGTACAGCTTGGCGCCGTTTTGCAGCGACTTCAGGTTGTCCGGCTGGATGTTGGCCTGAAACGGCAGATCACCACCACCGGCAGCCAGCGCCGAACCGGCAAACAGCACGCCAGCAAACGTGCTCAGCAAAAGCGATTTGATGTTCTTCATGTTCAGGTCACCCGATCCGGCACTGGCTTGTTAAAACGCTGTTCCCACTTGGTGTAGAACGGCATCAGCAGGAAGAAGGCGAAGTAAATCACCGTGCAGACCCGCGCCAGCATGGTCTTGGCATCGGTCGGCGGCAGCGCACCGAGAATGCCGAGAATGATGAAGGCAATGACGAACAGGCCCAGCGCCGCCTTGTACGGCCAGCCACGATAACGAATCGACTTGACCGGGTTCTTGTCGAGCCACGGCAGCGCAAACAGTACGGCGATGGCGCCGCCCATGGCGATGACGCCGAGCAGCTTGTCCGGCACCGCGCGCAGAATCGCGTAGAAAGGCGTGAAGTACCATACCGGCGCAATGTGCTCCGGGGTCTTCAGCGCATCAGCCGGAATGAAGTTCGGCTTCTCAAGGAAATAGCCACCGGCTTCCGGGAAGAAGAACACGACGGCGCAGAACACAATCAGGAAACCGACGGCGCCCATGATGTCTTTCACCGTGTAGTACGGGTGGAAAGCGACACCATCAAGCGGAATGCCGTTCTTGTCCTTGTGCTTCTTGATGTCGACACCGTCAGGGTTGTTCGAGCCAACATGGTGCAGCGCGACCAGGTGCATGAACACCAGTCCGCAAAGCGCCAGCGGCAGGGCAATGACGTGCAGCGAGAAGAAGCGGTTCAGCGTTGCGCCGGAGACCACGTAGTCACCGCGGATCCACAGCGTCAGGGCGTCACCAATTCCGAACGGAATGGCGCCGAACAGGTTGATGATCACCTGCGCGCCCCAGAACGACATCTGTCCCCACGGCAGCAGATAGCCCATGAAAGCTTCGGCCATCAGCAGCAGGAAAATGACCATGCCGATCAGCCACAGCAGTTCACGCGGTTTCTTGTATGAACCGTAGAGCAGACCGCGGAACATATGCAGGTAAACAACGATGAAGAAAAACGATGCGCCGGTTGAGTGCATGTAGCGGATCAGCCAGCCCCACTCGACGTCGCGCATGATGTATTCGACCGAGGCGAAGGCGCCTTCTGCCGAGTTGTTGTAGAACATGGTCAGCCAGATGCCGGTGAGCAACTGATTGACCAGCACCAGCATCGCGAAGCCGCCAAAGAAGTACCAGAAGTTGAAGTTCTTCGGCGCGTAGTATTTGGTGGCGTGGTACTCCATCGTTTCCGTGGCGGGAAAACGATTGTCCACCCAGTCCATGACGGACTTTTCCGGTTTCATTTCGCCAGCCATTACGCGGCTCCTTGTTCATCAACGCCGATCACGAGGGTGGTGTCACCGGTGAACGAGTACGGCGGAATGTCGAGGTTCTGCGGTGCCGGTACGCCTTGATAGACGCGACCAGCCAGATCGAACTTGGAACCGTGGCAGGGGCAATAGAAACCACCGGCGGTCAGATCGGACGTGGCTTCGCCGTGATAGACCGGCACACAGCGCAAGTGCGTGCAGGTGCGCTCGGCGACAAAGAACTCCGGGTTGCGTGCGCGGTAGGCGTTCTTGGCGTACTCCGGCTGCAGCGACACATCCGACTGGGGATCCCGCAGTTCGTTTGCCAACGTGTCGAGCGCAGCCAGGGTTTCCTTGGTACGGCGGACGATGACCACCGGTTTGCCGCGATAGGCCACCGTGATCGCTTCGCCCGGCTGGATCTTGCTCAGATCGACTTCGACCGGTGCACCGGCCGACAGCGCCTTGGCGCTGGGCATCCAGGACTTGATAAACGGCACCGCGATAAAGCCCGCTCCGACTGCGCCAACGGCAGCAGTGGTCCAGGTCAGTACACGGCGACGGCCCAAATCGACACCGTCATTCGTGTCAGCCATTGCAGCTGGTCTCCCCAATGAGATACGAAAAAACGCCCCGTTTCAGGACTTCAGCGATCCGGCCGGCGCCCCCGCAGCCGGATCGTCCCGAGACGGACAAAAAGACGGGCAATGATAGTGGAAACGGCCCGTGGCTAACAAGGAAAGCGGCCAGCCCGGAAAGCAAAAAGGCCCGATAAATCGGGCCTTTTTGTGGCGAAGCTGAAATCAGCGCTTCGAGTACTGCGGACGCTTGCGCGCCTTGCGCAGACCGACTTTCTTGCGCTCGACTTCACGGGCGTCGCGGGTCACATAACCGGCAGCACGCAGGGCCGGACGCAGGCTCGCGTCGTAGTCCATCAGTGCGCGGGTGATACCCAGACGAATGGCGCCGGCCTGGCCGGTACCACCGCCACCGGCGACGGTGACGAGAATGTCGAACTTTTCCAGCGCATCAGTCAGGGCCAGCGGCTGACGCACGATCATGCGCGAGGTTTCACGCGCAAAGAAGGTGTCCAGCGGACGGTCGTTGACGGTGATCTTGCCGGTGCCCGGACGCAGGAAGACGCGAGCAGCAGCGCTCTTGCGACGGCCGGTGCCGTAATTCTGTTGCAGAGCCATGGTCAATTCCTATCAGATATCCAGCGCTTTCGGCTGCTGGGCTTCGTGCTTGTGCACCGGGCCCGCATAAACCTTCAGCTTGCGGAACATGGCGCGACCCAGCGGGTTCTTGGGCAGCATGCCCTTGACCGCACGCTCAATGACGCGCTCCGGGTGACGGGCGATCATGTCTTTGAACGCCGTTTCCCGCATACCGCCCGGATATTCCGAGTGGTCGTAATACTTCTTGTCGGTAGCCTTGCTACCGGTGACCGCGACCTTTTCGGCGTTGATCACAACCAGATAGTCACCCGTGTCAACGTGCGGGGTGAACTCGGCCTTGTGCTTGCCACGCAGACGACGTGCAAGCTCGGTAGCCAAGCGACCCAGCGTTTTGCCACTGGCATCCACCAGATACCAGTCACGTTTGACGGTTTCCGGTTTTGCACTGACGGTCTTCATGAAACACTCCAAGCCGGCGATTGCCTTTCTAAAGAGCGCGGCATTCTACAG
Organism: Permianibacter sp.; assembly: GCA_041913605.1. Classification (GTDB taxonomy): domain Bacteria; phylum Pseudomonadota; class Gammaproteobacteria; order Enterobacterales; family Permianibacteraceae; genus Permianibacter. Next base: position 97,562 of record JAYSEY010000008.1, on the reverse strand, counting down.
AAGCCCCCCCTGACGATCAAGGCTGATCCCGCAGCTGAAAGCAGGAGTTCGGCAAGTCGCGGATCCAGCAGCCTTTTTTCATCGCCGGACGGTAAAAAGCCTTTATTTCCCGCATTTTTTCCGCTAAAACGCCGCTCAAGGTCACGTGAACCCCTGTTTTTTACGGGAAAAATCACTGATCTCGTCACACGGACATAACACGAACACAACAACAGAGGCTCCTCCGATGGCTGTCAAGAAAGCGAAAGCTGCAGTGAAGAAGGCCCCGGCAAAAGCTGCGCCGGCCAAAAAAGTGACCAAACCGGCAGCCAAAGCTGCCAAACCGGCCGCCAAGCCGGCCAAAACTGCTGCCAAGCCGGCCGCAGCCAGCAAGGGTCCGATCGCCACCAAATACGGCAAGACCCAGATCGTCACCACGCTGGCCGAGCAGAGCGGCCTGAACCGCAAGCAGGTTGCTGCGGTTCTGGACGGCCTGACCGACCTGATCGACCGCCACATCGACAAGAAAGGCGCTGGCGAATTCGTCATGCCGGGCCTGTTCAAAATCTCCACCACCCACAAGCCGGCCACCAAGGCCCGCAAGGGTATCAATCCGTTCACCAAGGAAGAGGTGACCTTCAAGGCAAAGCCGGCACGTACCGTGCTGAAAATTCGCCCGCTGAAGAAGATGAAGGAAATGGTTTCGTAATCCGGAACTGCTCCAGCAAACAAAAAGGCGCCGCAAGGCGCCTTTTTGTTTCTCCCATGAAAATTCACTTACGTCGCCGGGAAACCTCTCTTGGGCCAGTTGAAGTCGTCGTTCCCGTTGTGCCTTCTGTTATGTAGCGGTTACGGTAAGTGACCGTGTAGTCCACCCAAACACGCCCCTCTTCCTGACTTCGCGTTTCGGTGTGCCAATAGTCGCTGATAATGGTTGTACCCTGACGATTCGTAGGACCCCAGCAGCCGTTAGCCACACCTTCGCCGCGTATATAGCAGTCTGGAGTTTGACCACGCTCCGCGTTGCCTCCAGATGCCTGTATTTCTGCTGATGTCTCCGACCAGCTAAGCGCAGGAGTATCCGGAACAAAGTACGCTGAACTACCTTCTCCTCCATTTCTGACATTCATAAACACGACCAGCTTTCCAACTCCAACATCAACTTCGTGGCGCTGCGTATATTTGTCGACTTGGGTAACAGAGACATGGGAGTCACTCGCTTCGGCGGTCGAGCAAACTATAGATCCCATGAAAAGAATAAAAGCCACTTTTCTCATAACCACACTCCATTGTTCGTTGTCGCCTCATTGCGACGACCTAACGCTAGCCCCCCCCTCCGATTTGCGCCAATCCGACCTGTGCACTTTCAATCACGGCAGATGTGCTTTCGCCAGATAGGCCTCGGTCTGCATTTCTTCCAGACGTGATCGCATGCGCTGAAACGGAAAGGCCAGTTGCTCGCCGACGTAGATGTCATCCAGCTTCACCGCGCAGGACAGTGTCAGCTTGACGTGACGTTCATAGAACTCATCGACCAGGGCAATGAAACGTCGCGCGGCGTCATCCCGCGCAGCAGTCAGTTGCGGCACATCCGACACCAGCACGGTGTGAAACAGTCGCGCCAGCTCGATGTAATCCGCCGCCGCCCGGGGACTCTCGCACAGGGCGCGGAAATCAAACCAGGCGATGCCGTCGGCCCAGTGACGGACATGCAGCTGCCGATCGTTGATCACCAGCGCTTCGCCGGCGTGCTCATGGCTGGCATACAGACGAAAACGCTGGTGCAGGATGGTTTCGCTGTCGGGATTGCCGGCATCGAGAAATACGCCGTTGGTTTTCAGATCACGCAGCCGGTAATCCGTGCCGCCATCCACTTCCATGACCAGACAATGCTGCTCGATCAAGGCGATGGCCGGCAGAAAATTGTCACGGGCAAGGCCGTTGCGATACAGATCGGTCGGCGCGACATTGGACGTCGCGATCAGCACCACGCCATTGGCGAACAGACTGTCGAGCAAACCGGCCAGCAACATGGCATCACCGATGTCGCTGACAAAAAACTCGTCGAAGCAGAGCACGCGGGTTTCGGCGGCCAGTTGCTGGCCGATGCCCTGCAGGGGATTGGCTTCGCCCTTGCGTTTTTTCAGTTCGCCGTGCAGCCAGTGCATGAAGCGATGGAAATGCAGACGTTGTTTGCGTGGTTCAGGCAGCGTGTCGAAAAACAGATCCATCAGATAGGTCTTGCCGCGCCCGACGCCGCCCCACATGTACAGTCCGCGCACGCCTGCCGCCGGACGACCGAGCAAGCGGGCAAACAGGCCGCCCGTTTTGGGCACCACGGCGAGTGCTTTCTGCAATTGGCCAAGGGCCAGTACAGCGTTGGCCTGCGCCGGGTCCGGCCGGCGTTTGCCGGAAGCCAGATCCTGCTGGTAACGCAGGGAAACCGGTTGCTGCTGCGGCACGATTCAATCCTTCAGCGCGGCGTCGAGACGCTCACGCAGCTCGATCAGGCGACCATGAAAATAATGACCGGCACCTTCGAAACGCAGCAGGCGGGCGTTGGCCGGCAAACCTGCCGCCCAGTCGAACACGGCTTGCGGCTCGACCACTTCGTCGGCATCCCCCATGACAATCAGCCAGGGACAGGTCGGCCGGGCAAAGGTGGAAAAATCGAATCGTGTCACCGCCGGCGCCACCGTGATCAGCCGATTCGCTGATACGGCTTCACAGGCGCGCGCCGCCACGAATCCGCCAAACGAAAATCCGGCCAGCGCCAGTTCGGCGCCGGACGGCAGCGGATGCTGCGCGCGCAGGAACGCCAGCACTGCCTCGGCATCCGCCGTTTCGCCGATACCCTGATCAAACTGGCCTTCGCTCTGTCCGACACCCCGGAAATTGAACCGCGCCGTGATGTAACCGTGCGCGGCCAGCAAGCGGCTCAGGGTGTACACCACCTTGTTGTCCATGCTGCCGCCGTGCAGCGGGTGCGGATGGCAAACCAGCGCATGGCCACGCACCAGTCCATCGGGCATGAGAATGCGCACAGCAAGACGGCCCGCCGGGCCGTCGATCACATGCAGGGTTTCCTGACCGGCAGACATCAGCACAATTCTCCACGACTCGCGTCAACAGAACACAGCGCGACACAGCGCCGCTCATCACCACACAACGCAGGACCACAACACACAAAACGACAGCTGCACGACACCCGCGGGCTTCACAGGTGCCAGCTGCTGCGCCGAAAGACAACCGGACAATGCAGGCCGTTTCGGCAGAACGCGCACCGGCGTACACGAATACGCGGCACCAACACAGAAGATGGCCATTTTCGCACACGCCTGCGGGGCATTCGCCACTGAAAATTCATAACTTTGACGCCGCGTATTTGCGCGTCACCAACTAGAATCCAGTCATCGTTGTCATCGCTCAGATGCTGTCCCAAGGAATGAGGTGAGCCATGGATTTTCGTATTCTGCTGTTGACGTCGCTGATCGTCGGCGTGCTGGCCTTTCTGTTCGGCCGTCGTACCGCTCCGGCCAGCCGTACTCTGGTGCGCATGCGCAAGGAAGCCGATGCCCGCCTCGCGGACATGCAGGCGCGCCAGCAGGCACATGAAAACCTGCGTGAACAGGCCCAGCGCGAACTGCGCCTGATGGGCCAGCGTTTCGCGCAGCTGGAAGCCAGTCTCGCCGGTTTGCGCGGTGAGCGCCGCGAACCGGCCGGCGACAGCGCGCGACAACCGGATCTGCCGTCTGCCGAATCCTGGGCCTATGCGCTCAGTCATGACTCGGCCAGCGCCTGCCCGGTACGCACAGACCGGCGTCTGGCGTTTGCGCCGCGCGATTACGCACCAATCGAAGAGCGTGATGCCGACAACGACTGGCATCCCGATCACGACGGCCCGAACTCGACGCATCCGCACGCGGCCTGATCGCCTCCTGCCCGCCCCGCAGCAGCTTTTGCAGTGGCAAAAGCTGCTGACTCAAAAGCGCCGACCATCTGCAGATCGGCGCCCTTGATCCGCTGCGACACATCCCCATCAAGCACGAACGGCACCTGCAACAGGGTGCCGTTCTGCTTCTGGTCTGCCCGCTGCGCCGGTCCGCGTAACGCCGCGACCGGCGTCCAGCGATTGCCGCTGAAGGATCGCCACATGCGCCCACTCCGTCTTGCTCCGGTTTTCCTGCTGGCTGCGGTCAGCATCAGTCCTGTACCGGCCGCTGCCGCAGGCTTGCCCCTGTCCGTCGATGGCCAGCAATTGCCCAGTCTGGCGCCGATGGTCGAACGCGCCAGCCCGGCCATCGTCAACATCAACACCAGCGCCACGGTCGAAAGCCCGGTGATGCGCGACCCGTTCTTCGGTCGCCTCTACCAGCGACCACCGCGCAAGGTGTCGAGTCTCGGTTCCGGCGTCATCGTCGATGCGCAGAAAGGCCTGCTGCTGACCAATCACCACGTCATTTCCGGCGCGGATGAAATCACCGTCACGCTGCTCGATGGCCGCGAGCTGAAAGCCACGCTGGTCGGCAGCGACAAGGAAACCGATATCGCCGTGCTGCGCGTGCCGGCCGAGCGGCTGACCGCCGTCGCGCTGGCCGATTCGGCGCAGTTGCGTGTCGGCGATTTTGTCGTCGCCATCGGCAATCCGTTCGGCCTCGGTCACAGCGTGACCTCGGGCATCGTCAGCGCGCTGGGCCGTCAGGGGCTGGGCATTGAGCAGTACGAGGATTTCATCCAGACCGACGCCGCGATCAATCCGGGCAATTCCGGCGGCGCTCTGGTCAATCTGCGTGGCGAACTGGTCGGCATCAACACCGCCATCGTGTCGCCGGGCGGGACCGGCAACGTCGGCATCGGCTTCGCCATCCCCATCAACATGGCGCGCGGCATCATGCAGCAGCTGGTGCAGTTCGGCGAAGTGCGGCGCGGCCTGCTCGGCGTCAGCAGCCAGACCCTGACCCCAGAATTGGCCGACGCGATCTCGGCGCCGCAAACCCAGGGCGTGGTGGTCAAGCGCGTCACGGAAAACTCGCCGGCAGCGAAAGCCGGTCTGCGTGCCTGGGACATCATCACCGCCATCAACAGCAAACCGGTGCGCAGCGAAGCCGAGCTCAACAACCAGCTCGGACTGCTGCCGGCCGGCAGCGAGGTACAGCTGGAACTGTGGCGCGAAGGACGCAAACAACAGGTACGGACCCGGCTCGCCAGCCGCAGCGATGGCACGCCGGGGCGGACGCTGAATGCCCTGCTCGACGGCCTGATGCTGCGCGCGCATGGCGGCGAAGGCGAGAGCGACGGCATCGAGATCACGCAGGTGGAAAAAGGCAGTCGCGCGGCGCAGGCCGGTCTGCAAAAAGGCGATGTCATTGTCGCGCTCGGCCGCTATCGCATCCGCACGCTGGATGAACTGCGCGATCTCGCCAAAGGCCAGCGGGCACTGCCGATGAATATCGTCCGCGACGGCAGCAGCTATCTGCTGGTCTTGCGCTGAACACCGGCGTTTACGGTCGGGAAATATCGGCGCCGGCGACGGCGCCGTTTTCTGCTGCAAGGCGTTCTGTTGCAACCCGCTCAGCGACGACATTTCTGCGACCGGCTTTTCGCCGGAAGCTTTCTGCTAGAGTGGCGCGCAAATCCCTCACCCTCCCCCTGCCATGACCTCCGTCACGCGCTCGCTGCTGCACGCTGTCACCGCCGGACTGGTGCTGTCGGCGCTGACCATCGCGCTGCTGCAGCACCGGCAATTCCTTGCGACGCCCGCAACGCCGGTCAGCGAACCGGTGCCGGCGCCAGTCGCTGTACCGTCAGGACCGGCCAGCTACCACGACGCAGTCAGCAAGGCATCGCGCTCGGTGGTCAGCATCCGCACGGCCACCCCGTCCAGCGCCGCCGCCGATCGCGTATCGGTGGGGCTGGCATCCGGTGTCGTGCTGCGCAGTGATGGCTATGTGGTCACCAACGATCACGTGATCCGCAATGTCGAAGCCATCGTCGTCAGCGTGCCGGATGGCCGCAACCTGACGGCGAAAATTGTCGGCCGCGATCCGACCACCGATCTCGCGGTGCTGAAAGTGGATGCGCAGTTGCCGGCGATCACACCGGCGGCGGAAAAAGTTCGCGTCGGCGACGTGGTGCTGGCCATCGGTTATCCGGTGACACTCGGCCAGACCGTCACCCAGGGCGTGGTCAGCGCCACCTACAGTCTCGACCTCGGCACAGTCAGCATCATCCAGACCGACGCCGCCAACAATCAGGGCAACAGCGGCGGCGCGCTGGTGAACAGCAACGGGGACTGGGTCGGCATCAACTCGGCGGTATTCCCTACCCAGCTCGGTATCCAGGGCATCGGTTTTGCGATCACCACCGAACAGGTACTGGTGGTGGCCGACGAGATCATCCGCAAGGGTCGCGTGATCCGCGGCACGCTCGGGTTCACCGGCAATGTCAGCGCGCTGGAGCTGCGTCAGCAAAACCTGAATCCGGCGCCGGCGCCGATCAATGCGGTGCGCGTCGAAAGCGTGACCGCCGATGGTCCGGCGGCGAAAGCCGGGCTGCAGGTCGGCGACTGGATCACGCACATTGATGGCCAGTTGATCGCCGGTGGCGCCGACTTGCGCAAACGCATAGCCGATGCCGAGCCGGGCGCGCTGATGCGGGTTCGCGTCCGACGCGACAACACCGTCGTCGAACTCGAAGCGCTGGTCGCTGAACAGATCCCGGCGCACTGAACACTGCGTCGCCGGACATTCCGTTCCGTCGAATGACGAAACCTCAGCAATTCCGTTCGTCCTGAGCCTGTCGCAGGACGGCACGGCGCCGTGACTTCGGCCCGCAAACAAGAAACCCCGTTCGGCAGCCCTGCGACGGGCTCGGGGCGAACGGGGTTTTCCTGTCTGACAGGCATGAAGGCCGGAGTCTGGTTAACTCCGGCCCTGATCGATGTGACTCAGTTGACGCGCTCGATGCGCGCGCCCAGCGCCTGCAATTTGGTTTCGATGTGCTCGTAGCCGCGATCAATGTGATAGATGCGCTCGATCACGGTTTCGCCCTGTGCCACCAGACCGGCCAGCACCAGCGAGGCCGAGGCGCGCAGATCGGTCGCCATCACCTGTGCACCGGACAGTTGTTCGACGCCGTGTACCAGCACCATGTGGCCCTGGACATCGAAATGCGCGCCCATGCGCTGCAGCTCCATCACATGCATGAAACGGTTTTCGAAAATCGTTTCAGTGATGCTGGCGGTGCCTTCGGCGATGGCGTTCAGCGCGCAGAATTGCGCCTGCATGTCGGTGGGAAACCCCGGATGCGGCTGGGTGGAAATGTTCACCGCTTTCGGCCGGCGATCCATCTGCAGGCGGATCCAGTCTTCGCCGATGCTGATGCGGGCGCCGGCCTCGCGCAGCTTCTGCAGCACGGCGTCGAGTATGTGCGCGTCGGTATGCGTGCAGGTGACGTCGCCGCCGGTCATCGCTGCGGCCACCAGATAGGTGCCGGTTTCGATGCGGTCGGGCAACACGCGATAACGGCCGGCGTGCAGGCGCTCGACACCATGAATGGTGATGGTCGGCGTGCCGGCACCTTCGATGCGGGCACCGAGCGCGATCAGGAAATTGGCCAGATCGACCACTTCCGGTTCACGCGCGGCATTTTCAATCACCGTGGTGCCCTCGGCGAGCACGGCCGCCGACATGACATTCTCGGTGGCGCCGACACTGACAATGTCGAAAAACACGTGCGCGCCTTTCAGCCGGCCGTCGCAATGAGCGCGGATGTAACCGCCTTCGACGACGATTTCGGCGCCCATCTGCTGCAGGCCCTGGATGTGCAGGTTGACCGGCCGGGCGCCGATGGCGCAGCCGCCGGGCAGACTGACATCCGCCTTGCCGGACCGGGCCAGCAGCGGCCCCAGGCAGAGCACCGAGGCGCGCATGGTTTTCACCAGCTCGTAGGGCGCTTCGTGTTCGCTCAGCGTGCGGCCATCAAGGTGCACGGCGCCGTCGGCATCGCGCTGCACGCCAAGGCCGAGCCGGCGCAGCAGATCCAGACTGGTGCGGATGTCATTGAGCTCGGGCACGTTGTCGAGCACGACTTCGGCGTCGGCAAGAATGCTGGCGAACAGGATCGGCAGGGCGGCGTTTTTGGCGCCGGAAATACGGACCTCGCCCCTGAGGGCGACGCCACCGTGAAGCTGGAATTTTTGCATGGGCAGTCTGCGCGGAACGAAGGATCAGGAGGCGGAACCGGCTTCATCCGGCGTGCGGGTCTGGATGCTCAGGGCATGCAGCTCACCGCTGGCGATCCAGTCCTGGACCACGGCATAGACTTTCTGCTGGCGCTGCACCGGTCGCAGGCCGGCAAACACCGGGCTGGTGACCGCGACCTGGAAGTGATAGCCGTCGCCATCTGCTTCGACAATGCCATCGGCAAAGGCCTCGCGCAGCCGGGCGGCGAGGGCTTCTACGGAAATCGACATGGGAACTCCGGAATACGGACTCAGGGGGCGGCCGGCTCCGTGGCCCACTCTATCGGCAGCAGGGCTTCCACGCCGCTGACGCGCGCCAACTGTAACAGTTGTGGCTGCACACCGTGCAGCGCAATGCTGACCTGGCGGCTGCGGGCTTCGGCCAGCAGGCTGACCAGCAGGGCCAGACCGGCGCTGTCGACGCGGCTGACCGCCGACAGGTCCAGATCCAGTTGCCGGCCACTGGCGATGGCCGCCGTCAGCCGTGGCCACCAGTGCGGAGCGGTGGCGAAACTGAGTTCGCCCTCCACCTGCAGGTGGCCGTTACCGTTGCTCACTTGCCGCCCTCGACGTTCTTGCTGGCCAGCTGGGCGATCACCTTGTCCAGCCCCTGGCTGCTGATCATCGGCCCGAACTCGTCGCGCTTGCTCTGCACCAGGCTGATGCCCTCGATGACCACGTCGATGACGCGCCAGCGGCTCTGTTCATTGATCAGCTTGTAGTTGACCGGAATGGTCTGGCCGTTCTTGCGCAGGATGTTGGTACGCACCAGCGCGTTGCCGCGTTCGTCCAGTTCGGCGCCGCCGACCAGCTCGATTTTTTCGCCGTCATAGTTGGCAAACGCGCGCGAATAGAAACGCACCAGATAGTCGCGGAACTCGACCGTGAAACGTTTCTGCTGGTTTTCATCGGCACCGCGCCAGTGCTTGGCCAGCACGCGGCGCGCAATGCCGTCGCTGTCGATCTGCGGCAGCACGACATCGCGGACGATTTGTTCGACATGCGCCGGCGACGCCTTGATCTGCGCCTGATCGGCAGCCAGACGCTTGACCATGGCGTCGGTGGTCTCGCGCACCAGCTGATCCGGCGTGCCGGCCGCCAGTGCGGCGCCGCTCAGCAGCAGCGCGGCAAAGAAAGTGAACGTCTTGCGCAACATGGTCTACTCCTCGTCATTCGGGTTGCTGGCACAGGCCAGCAATGTTCCTCAAAACCGTCATGTTCCCCGGCACCCGGCGCGTCATTCCGCGCCGGGTTTGTCGGCGAACAGGTATTTGCTGATCAGTTCCTCAAGCACCAGCGCCGACTGGGTGTCAGTGATGGTGTCACCGGCCTTGAGCACATCCTCTTCGCCACCCGGCGACAGACCGATGTACTGCTCGCCGAGCAGGCCGGCGGTGTTGATCTTGGCCGAGGTGTCGATCGGCAGGTTGGCGTAGTCGGTGGACAACGACATGGTCACCAGCGGCGTCAGGCTCTTGGCGTCAAGCGAGATCGCCGCGATGCGGCCGATGACCACGCCGCCGATCTTCACCGGCGAACGCACTTTCAGTCCGCCGATGTTTTCGAAGCGGGCTTTCAGCTCGTAGCTTTCGCCATTGGTCATGCGGTTGATGTTGCTGATCTTCAGCGCCAGCACCACCAGCGCGGCAATGCCGGCCACGACAAACGCACCGACCAGGATTTCCACCCGTCGCATATCCATCAACCCAGATCTCCGAACATCAAAGCAGTCAGCACAAAGTCCAGACCGAGTACCGCCAGCGAGGCGTGCACAACCGTCTGCGTGGTGGCGCGGGCAATGCCTTCCGACGTCGGCACGCAGTCGTAACCGCGATACAACGCCACCCAGGTGACGACGAAAGCGAACACCACACTCTTGATGGCACCGTTCACCACGTCCTCGACGAAATCGACATTGGCCTGCATCGCCGACATGAAACCGCCGCTGTCGGCGCCCAGCCAGTCAACGCCGACCACATAGCCACCGTACACGCCGACGACATTGAAAATCGCTGTCAGCAGCGGCAGCGCGATCAACCCGGCCCACAGCCGCGGCGCGATCACCCGCTGCAGCGGATCGACGGCCATCATTTCCATTGACGACAACTGCTCGGTGGCTTTCATCAGGCCGATCTCGGCGGTCAGCGCCGAACCGGCGCGGCCGGCAAACAGCAGCGCCGCCACCACCGGCCCGAGCTCGCGCACCAGACTCAGCGCCACCATCGGACCAAGGCTCGCCTCGGCGCCGTATTTGATCAGGATGGTATAGCCCTGCAGGCCCAGCACCATGCCGATGAACAGGCCGGAGACGACGATGATCGCCAGACTGAGCACACCCACCACATAAAGCTGGCGGGTGAGCAGTGAAAACGCCTGCTTGAGCCGGAAAAAACCCACGAACGCATGGCCGAGCAACTGGCCGGCGCGGCCGAAACTGGCCAGGGCATCGAGTGTCGTGCGACCGACAGCGCGGAAATGACGCACGCTCATGCCTGCGTCTCCAGCAACTCGCGGCTGTAATCGGCGGCCGGGTAATGGAACGGCACCGGACCGTCGGGCAATCCCTGCATGAACTGGTGTACGCGCGGATTGCGGCTCTTGCGCAGTTCCTGCGGCGTGCCGTGCGCGACCACCTGACCATTGGCGATGATGTAGGCGTAGTCGGCAATCGAGCAGACTTCGTCCACGTCGTGCGACACCACCACCGAGGTCAGGCCGAGCGCGTCATTGAGCAGGCGGATCAGCTGCACCAGCACGCCCATCGAGATCGGGTCCTGACCGGCGAACGGCTCGTCATACATGATCATGCCCGGATCGAGAGCAATGGCCCGGGCCAGCGCCACGCGCCGCGCCATGCCGCCGGACAGTTCCGACGGTCGCAGGTTGGCAGCACCACGCAGGCCCACCGATTCCAGCTTCATCAGCACCAGCGCGCGCAGCACCGGCTCGGGCAGGTGCCAGTGCTCGCGCACCGGAAAGGCGACGTTTTCAAACACGCTGAGATCAGTGAACAGGGCACCGCTCTGGAACAGCATGCCCATGCGCTTGCGCAGCTCGAACAGATCGCGCCGGCTCAGCTTGTGGACATCCTGGCCGTCGAAACGGACATGGCCCTGATCAGGCTTGAGCTGGCCGCCGATCAGGCGCAGCAACGTGGTCTTGCCGGTGCCCGAGGGGCCCATGATGGCCGTGACGTTGCCGCGCCGGATATCGATGTCGACGTTATCGAAAATGACCCGATCGCCGCGCCGGAACGACAGCGCGCGAATTTCCACCAGATGATCTTGCTGTCTGTCCATGGGCGAGAGGCAAATACCGCGTGAGGGGGCGGTCAAGGGGCCGCCATTTTACCGACATCGGCAGCGGGCTGCCTGTGCAGGATTTGTGTTGAGATGTATATGCAGTCTCGATACCTGTGCTTGAACTCAAGCTGAACACGCGTGCCGGCATTTTTCCGTGCCGCATGCGGCGCGCGAAAATCGCCCTCGCCGGCTGATGGCTCTATACTGCCGCCCCTCGCTGGATGAACGATGCTTTCCGCCATGACGACGAAGCCGGATTTTTGCGCACTGGGACGTGCGGTCATTGATATCGAAACCGCAGCGGTGCACGCGCTGCGCGAACGGATCGACGAACAATTCGCCGCCGCCTGCGCGCTGCTGCTGGCCTGCAAGGGCCGCATCGTTGTCGTCGGCATGGGCAAATCCGGCCATATCGGCTGCAAGATCGCCGCCACGCTGGCCTCGACCGGCACACCGGCCTTTTTCGTGCACCCGGGCGAAGCCAGCCACGGCGACCTCGGCATGATCACCGCCCAGGATGTGGTGCTGGCGCTGTCCAACTCCGGCGAAACCGACGAAATTCTCATGCTGCTGCCGGTGATCAAACGGCGCGGCATTCCGCTGGTAGCCCTCACCGGCCGCCCCGGTTCAACACTGGCCAAAGCCGCTGACGTGCACATCAATGTCGGTGTTGCCAAGGAAGCCTGTCCACTCGGCCTCGCGCCAACCGCGTCGACCACCGCCGCGCTGGTGATGGGCGACGCGCTGGCTGTGGCCCTGCTCGAAGCGCGCGGTTTCACCGCCGAGGATTTCGCCCTGTCGCATCCGGCCGGGGCGCTCGGCCGCCGGCTGCTGCTGCATGTCGATCAAATCATGCACACCGGCGACGACATCCCGCGCGTGTACCCGGACGCCACCATCAGCGAAGCGCTGCTGGAGATGTCGCGCAAGCGTCTCGGCATGACCACCGTGCTCGATCATGACGGCCGCCTGCTGGGCATTTTCACTGACGGCGACCTGCGCCGGATGCTGGAAAAACAGCTCGATTTCCACGCCACCGCCATCGCCGACGTGATGACCCGCGGACCGCGCACCTGCCGCGCCGGCATTCTCGCTGCCGAAGCCATGCGCATCATGGAACAGGCCAAGATCAGCCAGCTGGTGGTGGTCGACGCGCGCGATGCCGTGGTCGGCGCGCTGAACATGCATGACATGCTGCGCGCCGGCGTGGTGTAAGGAAGGACACGATGACCGCCACGCTTGATGGCGCCGCGCTCGACGCCCGGCTCCGCGATATCCGCCTGCTCTGCTGCGACGTTGATGGCGTGCTCACCGACGGCAGTGTTTACCTCGGCAACGACGGCGAAGAACTGAAAGCCTTCAACATCAAGGACGGTTTTGGCCTGCGCGCCCTGCAGCGTTGCGGCGTCGAGGTGGCGCTGATCACCGGCCGGCAGTCGAATCTGGTTGCCCGCCGCGCCCAGGAGCTGGGCATCCGCCACGTCTTCCAGGGCAACGCCGACAAGCGCGGCGCCCTCGCCGACCTGCTCGCCCGCCTGCAATTGCAGGCAGCACAGGTCGCCCATGTCGGCGATGACTGGCCGGACATGGCCCTGTTCAGCCGCGTCGGCCTGGCCATAGCCGTCGCGGACGCCCATCCCGGCGTCCGTGATGCCGCGCACTGGGTGACCCAGGCGGACGGCGGACGCGGTGCGGTGCGCGAGATCTGCGACCGGCTGCTGCAGGCCCAGGGCCATTACGCCCGTCTTTACGAGGAATACCGCGCCTGAGCCGGGCCGGAGTCACCACAACGATGAAACTGCGCGCCCTCGCCTTTGCCTCCCTGACCCTGCTGCTCGGCGGCGCGGCCTTTGTGCTGCTCTGGAGCGAGGACGGCGGCCGGCGCGTGCCGGGCATGGGCAACGCCAGCGCCGACAACGGCGTCACCGGCGAGCGCAGCGACTACTACATGGAAGGCGTCGAAAGCTGGCAGTTCGACAGCGAAGGACGCCGCCAGCACAGCCTGCAGGCGCTGCGCATCGAGCATTTCTCGGCCAGCCAGCGCTCGCTGATGCAGGCACCACGCATCCGCGTCCACCGTCCCGGCGACGGTGACTGGCTGGTCAGCGCGGAGACCGCGGAAGGTCACCACGCCGACAACCTGTTCAGCCTGCAGACGGCGGTGGTGCTGGAACGTGCCGCGGCCGAAGGCGTTGTGCCGCTGCGCATGGAAACCGAGACCCTGCGCCTGAACCCGCAGACCCGCCAGGCCGACACCGACGCCGCCGTGCGCTTCGCCAGTGATCGCGGCCAGATGACTGCCACCGGCCTGCGCGCCGATCTGGCCAGCGAACGCCTGCAACTGCTCCACAAGGTCCATGCCCGCTATGTCCGTTGATCTCCGCTGCGTCCTGATGCTGATTCTGGCCGGGTCGCTGGCCGGCCTGCCGGCCGTCGCCGCCGATGCGCCGCCTGCCGAGCCGGCACCATTGGCCAGCACGCCGGCCAACCTGAAAGGCGAGAAAGTCGAGCTCAGCTCCGACGCCAGCCTGTTCGACGGCAAAGCCAATCAGGGCCACTACGAAGGCAATGTCCGCATCAGCATCGGCAACAACCTGCTGACCGCCGACGAAATGATTTCCGAAGGATCACCCAGCGAAGTGGTCAGCCGCGTGCAGCTGAAAGGCGCGCCGGCAAGGCTGACCCAGCTTGACCCGGCGACCAGCCTGCGCACCGAAGCTGAAGCCGCAGAGATTGATTACGACGCCGTAGCGGGGCGCATCGCCCTGCGCGGTCGCGTCGCCATCAAACAGACCAGCGCCGACGGCATGGTCACCGAGGTCAGCGCCTCGGAATTGCAGGTGCGCAACGTCAACGGACGCGCCGAAGAAATGGTCACCCGCGGCGAACCGGCGACACTGACCCGCAACAAGGCCGGCGAAGCACCGATGACCGGCAGCGCCAACACCATCACCTATGTCGCCAGCCGCCAGTTTGTGCAGCTCGAAGGCGCCGCGCGCCTGAGCCAGGGCCGCGACAGCATCGAACACGAAATCATCGAGTACGACGGCCTCAACCTGCGCACCTCGACCCCGTATCGGCCCGGTACACAGATGCGCACCGTGCGCCAGGGCGAGAAAAAAACCGAACCGGCCGGCAAGGAGCAGAAGTGACTCAGGCTGCGACGCAAACCGTGATGCCGGCAGCGGCACTGAAAGTGCGCCATCTGGCCAAGGCCTACAAAGGCCGGCAGGTGGTCAAGGACGTCTCGCTGGACGTCGCCCCCGGCGAGATCGTCGGCCTGCTCGGCCCCAACGGCGCCGGCAAGACCTCCTCGTTCTACATGATTGTCGGGCTGGTCAACGCCGACGCCGGCAGCATCCACGTTGGCGAGGACGACCTGTCCGGCGAGCCGATGCATGTCCGCGCCCGGCGCGGGATTGGCTACCTGCCCCAGGAAGCCTCGGTATTCCGCAAGCTGTCGGTGCGCGACAACCTGATGGGCATCCTCGAACTGAACGCCGCGCTCGGTGACGCCGAACGCGAAGAACGGCTGGAAGCCCTGCTCGAGGAATTCCACATCGCCCACCTGCGCAACAGTCCGGGCATGGCCCTGTCCGGCGGCGAGCGCCGGCGCGTGGAAATTGCCCGGGCCCTGGCTGCCGATCCGAAATTCGTCCTGCTCGACGAACCTTTCGCCGGCGTCGATCCGATTTCGGTGATCGAGATCAAGCGCATCATCCAGCACCTGCGCGACCGCGGCCTCGGCGTGCTGATCACCGATCACAATGTCCGCGAAACGCTGGCGGTCTGCGAGCGCGCCTACATCGTCAGCGAGGGCAAACTCATTGCCGAAGGCGCGCCCCAGGCCATCCTCGCCGACGCCCAGGTCCGCGCCGTTTATCTGGGCGAAAATTTCCGCCTCTGAGCAGGGCCACCTTTGCCGTGACGCCGGCCGGCGCGGACAAAAAAGCGCCAGCGCGGCGGCATTTTGCACAACCGTACACCGGCAGCCGATGAAACTGCTCCTGCCAGCGGCTGCGCTGGCGGCAGTTTTTTGCCAAGCTGTTATAGTGAAAGCAAGACTCGTTCCCGCGACGTCATCCGGCCGCTGAAAACCGGTTCTGGCGCGCGTCGAACAGCGCGATCGCTATCAGCTCCGGACCCACGCCAGGCATGAAACCCTCACTCCAGCTCCGCATCAGCCAGTCGCTGACCATGACGCCGCAGTTGCAGCAGGCGATCAAGCTGCTGCAGCTGTCGAGTCTGGAGTTGCAGACCGAGATCCAGCAGGCGCTGGACTCCAATCCCATGCTGGAAATGGCCGACGAACACGATGACGGTCTTGAACGTCTGGATGCCGGCGATGCCGAACGTGCCAGCAACGAACAGGAACAGGAACGCGTCGACGCGCTGCAGGAACAGGTCGATTTCGACCGTTACGAACAAGCCGCAGAGCGCGCCGATCGCGACTACGACAGCAGCAGTGCCGATCAGCCGGTCGCCGACAGCTACGACAACGACAGCAGCGCCGTCGCCGAAGCGGAAAGTTTCGGCGATGAGGCCATAGGCGACACGGCCGATGCACTGGCCAGTGAAAGCATCCGCGACGAACTGCCGGTCGATGCCCAGTGGGAAGACTGGGATTTCACGCCGCCGTCAGGTGGTGGCGCCGGCAGCGAAGACGACGACTACGAGTATCAGGGCAAGACCAGCGAATCGCTGCAGGATCATTTGCTCTGGCAATTGAACCTGACGCCGTTTTCCGATCTCGACCGCGCCATCGCCCAGGCCATCATCGATGCCATCGACGACAACGGCTATCTGCGCGCCGGCATCGACGAAATTCTCGAATGCATGGGCGAGGACAGCGGCGTCGAAGCCGACGAAGTCGAGGCCGTCCTGCGCCGCATCCAGCATTTTGATCCACCCGGCGTCGCCGCCCGCGATCTGGCCGAATGCCTGCTCATCCAGTTGCGCCTGCGCGGCGGCAAGGACAGCGCCAGCCTGCACGCCATCCAGATCGTCCGCGATCATCTGGCACTGCTTGGCGCCCGCGACTTCCGCACCCTGATGCGCAAAATGCGCATCGGCGAAGATCAGCTGCGCGCCGCCGTGTCCCTGATCCAGAGCCTGAACCCGCGCCCCGGCAGCGCCATGGCCCGCGACGAATCCAGCTATGTCACCCCCGACATTCTGGTGAGCAAAAAGCGCGGCCGCTGGACGGTTGAACTGAACAGCGACGTCTCGCCACGGCTGCGCATCAATACCTCCTATGCGTCGCTGATCCAGCGGGCACGTAATTCCTCCGACAACACCTTCCTGCGCAACCACCTGCAGGAAGCCAAGTGGTTCATCAAGAGCCTGCAAAGCCGCAACGAAACCCTGCTCCGCGTGGCCACCGCCATCGTCGAACAGCAGATCGGTTTTTTTGAACACGGCGAAGAAGCCATGAAGCCCATGGTGCTGGCCGACATTGCGGAACTTCTCGGTTTGCACGAGTCAACCATCTCGCGTGTGACCACGAACAAATACATGCACACGCCGCGTGGTATCTTCGAACTGAAATACTTCTTCTCCAGTCATCTGGGGACGGCCGGTGGCGGGGAAGCCTCCAGTACCGCCATCCGTGCCCTGATCAAGAAACTGGTGGCACAGGAGGAAACCAGCAAACCCTTGAGTGACAGCCAAATCGCCCAGATATTGGGTGAGCAGGGCATCAATGTGGCACGGCGCACGGTAGCCAAATACCGCGAGGCCATGTCCATTCCGCCCTCGAGTGAACGCAAGTCATTGGTCTGACGGTGCTCGCACAGGATAGTCCTGCTGCCGGAGGCACCGTTGCATCAGCAGCACCGCAGGTGACTGCTGAACGGCGACAAGAGGAAGCCAGTATGCAAATCAATCTGACCGGTCATCACGTGGAAATCACCGACGCACTGCGCAGCTTTGTCAACGACAAGTTCCAGCGCCTGACGCGCCATTTCGATCACATCAACAATGTCCACGTCATCCTCTCCGTCGAAAAATTGCGGCAAAAAGCCGAAGCCAAGCTGCACGTCAACGGCGGCGAAATTTTCGCCGACTGTGAAGATGGCGACATGTACGCCGCCATCGATCTGCTGATCGACAAACTCGATCGCCAGGTGATCAAGCACAAGGAGCTGCTGCGCGCCCACTGAGCGTGTCACAGCATACCGACGGGCCGCCTTTGCGGCCCGTTTGCTTTTCCGGCGCCGGGCAGCAGTGTGGCCCGTTTCAACGCCATATATTCCTGGCCGCGCCGGCTCCACTGCCGAAACCATGTCGATGACTGGCGAATGACACCCGCCGCGGTACAGCTGTGTTAGGCTTTGGCCATTCCTGCGTCCATTTCCCGCCCCATCATGTCCATCGTGATCCTCAGTGGTCGTTCCGGCTCCGGCAAATCGGTGGCCCTGCGTGCGCTGGAAGATCAGGGGTTTTATTGCGTCGACAACATTCCGGTTTCGCTGTTGCCGACACTGCTGGAACGCACTTTCAGCTCCTATCCGGAACTGGCGTTTTCCATTGATGCACGCAACCAGCTCGGCGAGCTGGCACTGTTTGAAACGGTGTACGACACGCTGCGTGCCCGCTATGGCCGGCCGATTGTCATCTACACCGATGCCGATGATGCGACGCTGCTGAAACGCTTCAGCGAAACCCGCCGCCGTCATCCGCTGACTCACGGCGGCTTGTCGCTGAACGAAGCCATCGCCCAGGAACGCACGCTGCTGACGCCGATCGCGCTGCGCGCCGATCTGCTCATCGACACGACCACGCTGAGCAGCCACAAACTGCGCGAAATTGTCCTCGACCGGGTCAGTGGCCGGGACAGCGCCGGCCTGGATCTGCTGTTTGAGTCGTTCGGCTTCAAGAACGGCGTGCCCACCGATGCCGACTATGTTTTCGATGCGCGCTGCCTGCCGAATCCCTACTGGGATCCGGTCTTGCGTCCCTACTCCGGTCAGGACGCGCCGGTAATTGATTTTTTTGAACAGCAACCGCGCGTCGCCGAGTTCGCCTGGCAGGTGCGGATTTTTCTCGACACCTGGATCCCGCGCTTCGAACAGGAAAATCGTTCTTACCTGACGGTGGCCATTGGCTGCACCGGCGGTCAGCACCGTTCGGTGTATATCGCCGAACAGTTGGCCGCGCATTTCCGCAACACCCGGCCGCGCACACAGGTACGTCACCGCGACATGCGGAGTCACGTGCCATGAGATCGTGCGTCCATGCCGGACAGCCTGCGCAACACTCAGCGCAACACGCTGCACAACTGACCACACAACAAGCGGGCATCACCCGTCCTGCAAGCGCGCTCCAACGAGGCCCGTCACGATGAGCGTCGGCATTCTCATCCTCAGCCGCGACGGCAGCGGCAATGCGTTGTTGCGTCAGGCGGAACGTCGTCACGACGAATTGCCGGTCAATGCCATGGCCCTGACGATTAATGACGACATGTCGGATGCGGTGCTCGCCGCCCATCTTGAACCGCGTCTGGAGCGTCTGGATACCGGCAACGGTGTGCTGGTGCTTGCTGATCGTGCCGACACGGTGCTGAGCAGCAGTCTGCGCGAACTTGCCCAGCGTCATGCCTTGTGCCTGTTGCCCGGCCTGAATGTCGCCATGCTGGATGCCGCCATTGCCCACGCCGAACCGGATCTCATCGGTCTCGCCGATGCCGTTGCCGATGCTGGTCGCCGCGCCATCCGGCGCGAAGATTTTCCGCTGCCCTGAGCTGAAAGGCGCGTGCCAGTTGCCGCCGCGCGACGCATGATCAAGGTCATGCACCGGTCACGGAAAAATTAAACGGATGCCGACGCCGCGAGTGCGCGGCACAGGCCATTTCCGCTACCCTATGCACCCGTAAAATCCCGCCCGGCGCTGCACGCATGGCCGAATCCGCTGCCCTTGAACAAACGCCCAGCCTGCTGGCACGCCTGAACACGGCGCTGTCACGCGGCATGTACGTGCACGTGCGGCGTTTGCTCAACGAGGTGCCGGCCGCCGACGTCGCCCACCTGATGGAATCGACGCCGCCGAAAACGCGCGAATTGCTGTGGAAACTGATCGACAGCTCACGCGAAGGCGACGTGCTGCAGTATCTCGATGACGACATGCGCGCGGTGTTTCTCGGCCGCATGGCGCCCGACGAACTGGCGGAAGCGACACGCTCGCTCGACACCGACGATCTCGCCGACATCCTGGGCGATCTGCCCGATGACGTGTACCGTCAGGTGCTGCGCTCCCTCGACGAACAAAATCGTCAGCGCGTCCTGAAAGCCCTGTCCTATCCCGAGGATACGGCTGGCGGCCTGATGAACACCGACACCGTCACCGTGCGTCCCGACGTCACGGTCGATGTCGTGTTGCGCTACCTGCGCCTGCGTGGTGAATTGCCCGACGGCACCGATACCCTGTTCGTTGTTGATCGCGAAGATCAGTTCATGGGCACGGTCGCGCTGTCGGCGCTGCTCACCAGTCAGCCCGATGAAGAGATCGAAGATCTGATCGACGGCGAAGCGCTGCGCATTCCGGTCGACATGCAGGACACCGATGTCGCCCAGTTGTTTGAACGCCGCGATCTGATCTCCGCCGCCGTGGTGGACGAAGACGGTCGCCTGCTCGGCCGGATCACCATCGACGACATCGTCGACGTGATCCGCGAAGAGGCCGACAGCTCGCTGAAAAGCATGGCCGGTCTCGGTGAACACGAAGACACCTTCGGACCGGTGGTGCAATCGGCACGTCGCCGTCTGGCCTGGCTCGGCATCAACCTGTTCACGGCAATCATTGCCGCGTCGGTCAACAACGCATTTGAAAGCACACTCGAACAACTCGCTGCCGTTGCCGTGCTGCTGACTGTGGTGCCGAGCATGGGCGGCGCCGCCGGCAACCAGGCCGTGACGCTGACCATACGCGGCATTGCGCTCGGTCACATCGAGCAATCCAACTATCGCTGGCTGATCGGCAAGGAACTGGCCATCGGCGCGATGAATGGCGCGGCACTGTCACTGGCGCTCGGCATCATTGTCGCCATGTGGAAATCCACGGCGATAGGCGCGGTGATCGGCACGGCGCTGTTCACCACCCTGCTCATCGCCAGTCTCGCCGGTGTCGGCATTCCGCTGATCCTGCGCAAACTGGAACTCGATCCAGCGCTGGCCGGCAACATGCTGCTGACCACCGTCACCGACATCATGGGTCTGCTGACCTTCCTCGGTCTGACAACGCTGCTGCTGCTGTAAAACAACTTTGGCTGAATGAGTCAACGCCAGACTGCAGGCTCACATCAGTGACGATTGCACGTGTGTTCACGCCATGGCGTCAGTTTTCTTCGCCCGCACCGGCAACAGTAAATCCGTCAATCAGCACCGAGCCGGTCCACAGTGCGCTCTGCATCTCAACATCGCTGCCGACGCAGCGGATGCCGTCATAAAGTTCCTGCAGATGCCCGGCGATGGTGATCTCTTCGACCGGATGTTCAATCACGCCGTTGCGCACATAAAAGCCGCTGGCGCCGCGCGAGTAATCACCGGTGATGGTGTTGACGCCCTGGCCCATCAGCGAAGTGATCACCAAACCTTCACCCATCTCGCGCAACAACTGATCGAAATCCGGCCGTGCACGCGACGAATCGACGCGGATGTTGTGCACACCGCCGGCATTGCCGGTACTTTCCAGTCCGAGGCGGCGCGCGGAATAGCTGCCGAGGATGTAGCTGTCGAGCACACCGTCGCGGACGATGTCATGGGCATAGGTGGCCACACCTTCATCATCGAAGGCGGCACTGCCGAGACCTTTGGCTACCAGCGGTTCTTCACGCAGCGACAGGTGTGCCGCCATCACCGGCGTATGCAGGCGATCACAGAGATAGGACGCGCGCCGGTACAGGGCGCCACCTTTTACGGCCGACAACAGATGCCCGAAAAATCCGCGCGCGGTTTCCGGCACCAGGATCACCGGCAGGTTGCCGGTGGCAATCGGCCGCGCACCGAGACGTCGTGCCGCACGCTCCGCCGCGCGCCGGCCGACACTTTCCGGACTGTGCAGATCGCGTCCGTCGCGCGCCACGGTGTACCAGTAGTCGCGCTGCATGCCCTGCGCATCTTCGGCCACCAATGTCGCACTGATGCTGTGTCGCGTGCTCGGTACGCCGCCAACAAAACCCAGACTGTTGGCGTAGTAACGCAGGCCGCGATGACTGCTGACGCTGACACCGCCGCTCTTGCGTACGCGCGGATCGACATTGAGTCCGGCAGCTTCACATTCCAGCGCCATGGCAATGGCCTGTTCGGGCAGCAAACCAAGCGGATGATCGAGATCCAGATCCGGCCAATCCCGCGCCAGTCGTGCCGGATCGGCCAGCCCGGCGTAGGGATCTTCGGCAGTGTGGCGGGCGATCGCACAAGCGGCCTGCACGGCCTGGCGCAGCGCAGCCGGCGAGGTGTCGCCGGTTGAGGCATTGCCTTTGCGTTGACCGAAATACACCGTGACGCCCAGTCCGCCATCGCGGTTGAACTCCACGGTTTCCACTTCACCTTGTCGCACTTCCACCGACAGGCCGACATCAATGCTGACGGCAACTTCGGCCGCCGACGCGCCCAGCTTGCGCGCCTCATCCAGCATGGCTTCGACACAGCCCTGCAAACGTGCGCGTTCAGCGTCCATGTCCAGTGCATCGGCCGCGACGGCCTGCAAAACCGCTTCGTTCACAACCCGGATTCCTGTGCGCAAAAGTGGCACTCAGGATAGCACCGCGCAGGCTGAATCCGGCGCCGGATGCTAGGATGTCAGGGTCGTTTTTCAGGCCCGTATCCCGCCATGTCCGTTCGCCCGTCACAGTTCGCATCCCGCACGGTTGCGCGCGCCCCTGCGCGCCTGCCGGCCGGTTGGCTGCGGCTGCATGCCGGGCTGCTGCTGGCCGGATTGCTGTTGCCCGGATTGCTGTTGCCCAGCAACGCAACGGCGGCCCTCACTGAAGATTCCGGCGCTGACGATCCGCTGTTTGCCGACATGCCGGTGGTGCTGAGCACCGCGCGTCTGCGCCAGCCGCAGAGCGAAGCACCCGCCGCCGTCACCATTCTGGATCGCGAACTGATCCGTCTCAGTGGCGCACGCACGCTGCCGGAGTTGCTGCAGCTGGTGCCGGGCATGCAGATCGGCATGCAGCAGGGCCATCAGGCATCGATTGGCTATCACGGTCTGGTGGACGATGCCGCGCACCGCATGCAGGTGCTGATCGATGGCCGCTCGGTGTACGAAACCGCGCTGGCGCGCGTGCAATGGTTCGACATTCCGCTGGTGCTGGCCGACATCGATCGCATCGAAGTCACGCGCGGACCAAACAGCGCGCTGTATGGTGCCAACTCGTTCACCGCCATCGTCAACATCATTACGCTCGGCGGCCAGCTGTTCACCGGGACGCAGCTTGCGATCAATGACGGCGAGCGCGGCATCCGCGATCAGCTGCTGCGTCATGCCGGGCGCGCCGGCGATCACGATTACCGGATCAGTGCCGGCCGGCGCGGTGACGATGGTTTTGACCTGACAGCCGACAAGCGCCCGCGCCGCGACGATTATCAGGCGAATCTGTTCAACCTGCAGATCGACAGCAGCCCGACCTCGCACGACCGGCTGCTGCTACAGCTCGGCCTGCAGGACACCGACAAGCAGATCCAGGATCTCGATGACTACGAAGTTGCGCCGCAGTTTCATACCCTGCGCAACCGCAACCGTTTCCTGCTCGGTCGCTGGCAGCGTGAAATCAGCGACACGCACCAGCTGCAATTGCGTGCCTATGTCAACGACAACGATGCCGAAGAGATCTGGCGCAGCTGCCCGCCACGCGTCTTCATGTCCGGCGAACTGGCCAGTCTCTTTGACCGCGACGCCGTTTACACCAATGCCCTGATCGCGGCCGCCGGCAGCGGCCGGCCAATCCCGCCGCCACCGGCGGCGCTGCAACCGCTGGTGATCGCGGTCCTGCAACGTTTCCAGCGCGAACAACTGAGCACCACCTGCGGACGCGCCAACCAGACTATTCACGAACGGCGTGCCGATATCGAATTGCAGGACACGCTGACCCTCAGCGATACGCTGCGTCTGGTCAGCGGCCTGTCACTGCGTCACGACCGCGCCGTTTCGGAAACCTATTTTGGCGGCCGGCGCACGCTGGATCTGGCGCGCGTGTTCGCCAATGCCGAATGGCGCGCCAGCGAACAACTGCTGGTGCACGCTGGCGGCACCCTCGATCATGAAAACATCACCGGCAGCACGTTTTCACCGCGACTGGCGCTGAACTGGGCGCTGGACACACGTCACAGCCTGCGCGCTGTCGTGACACGCGCGGCGCGGGCACCGGATCTGTACGAGGAATACGGCAAGGTCAGTTACACGCTGCGCGATCTGGATCAACCGGTGAACGGTGACAGCCGCTCGGCGCGCTTTTACCAGACCGCACAGTCGCCGGGCGGGCTGGACGTTGAGCAGGTTGAATCCCGTGAGCTGGGCCTGTTTGCCCACTACGAAAACTGGCAGCTCGATGCCGACATCCGGCTGTTCAATGATCGCTTTACCGATCTGATCTTCGGCGCCATCAATGTCACCTCGTTCGACATCGGCAACCGCGACACGATTGAACAGCGCGGCCACGAAGTCCAGATCAACTGGCGACCGCAGAACTGGCTGCGCATTTTCGCCGGCTGGACCGATATCGACCACGACAAGGATTTGCGCGCACAGCTGAGCCGCGCCACCGCGCCGCGCAGCCAGCATGCGCTGATCGCCATCAAACCGGCGACCGACTGGGAGCTGGCCCTGACCTGGTATGCGCTCAGCCGCTTTCGCCACTACCAGCACGAAACGCTGGGCCTGCGTCTGGGTTGGCAACGGGCGCTGACACCGGACATGCAACTCGATCTGGCGGTCAACCTGCGCCAGCGTCTGGACGACGATCCCTGGTATGACGCCGACAACCGTCTCCGGGAAAAGCAGACCCTGTGGATACAGGCTGCCCTGCACTTCTGAATCGGAGCGGCGCAAATCGCGTCGCCCAGCGCGGCACTGCCGCACAAGGCTGATAAATGATGATGAACAACGAACCCGAATGGTCGGATGAACTGCCGGATGACGAGCAGTTTGTTGACGAGAAATCGAAATCACAGCGCAAGCGCGAGATGCACGCGCTGCAGGCCATGGGCGCCCAGCTGGTCGGCCTGTCGCCGGCGCTGACCGCGCAACTGCAACTGCCGGAAAAACTGCTCGACGCCATCGAACAATGCCGGCGCATCACCGCCCACGGCGGACGCGTGCGGCAACTGCAGTTCATTGGCCGGCTGATGCGTGAAATCGATGTCACGCCGATTGAAACGGCGCTGGCCCGCCTGCAGCAACATGCACGCTTGCAGAACGCCCGCTTTCACCATGTCGAATACTGGCGTGATCGTTTGCTGGAAGAAGGCGACGCCGCCATCAACGCCCTGCTCGGCGACTATCCGGATTTCGATCGCCAGCAGCTGCGCACGCTGCTGCGCAAGGCGCGCAAGGAACAGGACGAACAGAAACCGCCGGCAGCAGCCCGTGAACTGTTCAAACTGCTGCGCGCACATCTGCCGGCGGTTGATGACAGCGCGCCGGTGATCGGCCCGGTCACGGCAGATGACGATGACGACCGGGATGATGAAGGCTGAGGCATTTCCGGATCTGGCCCCGCCCCGTTCGGGGTGAGCCACGTCGAACCAATGAACGGCGAGCGTCAGCTTCTGGTCCGCACGCAATGCAATTCTGTTTGATAAATCGCGGTTTGATTCATCGCGGTTTTCCTCAGCGCTGGCTGGCGCTGCTCGACAGCAGTCAACTTGACCCAGCAGGGCACGGCCCGCGTATCACAATGCAACTGGATGAAAAGCAAACGGGCCGGCAATTGCCGGCCCGTTTGCTTTCTGATGCAGTGCTACGTCGCGCAAAACCTACAGGCGGAAGCGCGCGCTCTGCTGCTGCAAGGTATCGGCCAGATCGCGCAGGCCCTGGGCGAGCCGGTCGGCTTCGCGCGCTGATTCGCGGTTTTCCTGGGTCATGCGCGAAATCGACTCGACGTGATGCGCGATCTCCTTGGTCGCCTCCGACTGCTGACGCAGTGCTTCGGAAATGTGCGCCACACCGCCGACCATGCTTTCCGATGCGCCGGCGATCTGCACGATCTGGTGTTTGACTTCTGCCGTCAGCGTGACACCACTTTCCGTTGCCGATACCGCCGCCGCCATGCGTTCGACAGCTTGCGCGGCACTGCCCTGGATGTTGGCGATCATCTGCCGGATCTCCTGCGTGGCACCTGCAGTGCGCTGCGCGAGTGTCCGCACTTCATCGGCGACCACGGCAAAACCACGGCCCTGATCACCGGCACGCGCGGCCTCAATGGCCGCATTCAGTGCCAGCAGATTGGTTTGCTCGGCCACCGACGAGATCACCTCGACAATGCCGGAAATGCGCTCCGACTGCCGGCCGAGTTCTTCGATGGTCGCCGACGCCGAAGCAATCGCCGAGGCAATGGTGTCCATGCCGGTGGAGCTGGCCTGCACGGCTTTTTCGCCGCGCAGGGACAGCTCGCCGGAACGCTGCGCCTCGTCCTTGGTGCTGCTGGCGTTTTCCGCCACCTGCGACATGGTGACGCTGATCTCGTGCACTGCCGCCGACATCGAGTTGACCACATCACTCTGGCGCGTCGAACTTTCCGCCACGCGATCCGAGGCAGAGGCCAGTTGTTGCGCCTGATGATTCAGTTGCACCGCACCGTCGCGAATGCTCTGGATCATCTGGCTGAGACTGTCCTGCATGCGATGCAGATTGGACAGCAGGCTGCCGTCAGCCGGGATCTGGCGATGGCGCTCGCTGAAATCACCGCGCGCCACACGTTCGGCAAGCGCCGCCGCTTCCGCCGGATCACCACCAAGCGGCAGCGTCACGCTGCGGCGGATGATGAGATGCAGCGCCACCGACAGGGCCGCCAGCGTCAGCAGGGAAATGAATACCGCCAGCCATTGCTGCTCTCGCACTTGCGCATTGATCACCGATTTCGGCAGCGTCACAGCAATCAGCCAGCGCTGGCCGGGGAAGGCTTTCAGACGGATCGGCGCGTAGGCGCGCAGGACATCACCAAGCTCGTCATCGGCATATTCACTGAGCACCGTGTTGCCGCTGCGCGTATCAAGCCCGGCAAAGGCGCTGTCATCCTGCACCGGCTTGCCGATGCGTGCCGTTACCGGATCGGCGACATAGGTATTGTTGTCGGCGATCAGGCTGATGAGTCCGGTTTCCGGCGACGAACGCGCCGCGTATTCACTGATGAAAAACTCCAGCGGAAAATCACCGCCGAGCACACCGACAAAGCGGCCGTCGATGCGCAGCGGCAACATCAGGCTGGTCATCATCACGTCCTTGCCAGCGATCGGATACGGGTAAGGATCAATCCACATCGGCTTGCCGGTTGTCTTCGGCTGGAAATACCAGGTCGCGGCGGCTTCATCGTCATAGCCGGTCAGCGCTTCACCCTGCACCTTGCCACTGGCGCGCTGCCAGTAGGGCACAAACCGGCCGCTGGCATCGTGCAGCGGCGTACCGGCGAAGCTGGCGTCCTTTCCGTCATAGGCATCCGGCTCCCAGGCGGTGGAAATGCCGAGCATTTTCGGATGCGTCTCCACCGTCAGGCGCATCAGCTCATTGGCCTGTTCGCGGCTCAGCGGTGCATTGCCCTGACGCAGCGTGACCAGTTGCGTGGCCAGCGTTTCCAGCGCCAGCGACGCGGAATTGAAATCACTTTCCACTTCGGCGGCGAAGCGGCGCGCCTGCGATTCAATATCGCGGGTGGCAGCGAGATTCAGCGCCGCGGTGGTTTTCCAGGTCAGGACACCGACGGTAATGAGAAAGCCGGCAACGGCAATCACCACGATGGACAACAACAAACGCCGGGCAAGCGACAACTGCTTCATGACGCACCTGTTTTTTTCTGGACAAAAATATTGAGAGCGAGTCGTGGTAAAGCGTCCCGAAAAACGCAACCACGCACGGCAAACGGACGCCGGCCGAAGTCAGCCGGCGCATTCAGTATAGAAGGTGCCGCGCGTTGCGCTCAGGCCAGCGGCAGCAGCGCCGCCAGCGTCTGCCGCCAGCGTTCCCGCAGCGCCTGCAGGAGCGCCGCTTCGTAAGGCCGCACCGGGTGTTTGCCCCAGACCGGCGCCGGCCAGGCATCGTCATCACGGAAACGCGCCAGATGATGGATGTGCAGCTGCGGCACCATGTTGCCCAGCGCGGCGATGTTGATTTTGTCGGCACCGGTCTGACGCTGCAGGGTCTGCGCCAGCTGGCAGGATTCGGCGAAGAATTGCCCACGATCCTGCTCATCCAGTTCATACAATTCGCGCAGTCCGGCACGGCGCGGCACCAGGATCAGCCACGGATAACGCGACTCGTTCATCAGCAGCACCCGGCACAGCGGCCAGTCACCGACGGTGACGGTATCGGCAGCGAGCTGCGGGTGCAGCGCGAACGCGGCGCCGGAAAGCAAATCGGACATTGGTCATCTCCTGTACAAAAAACACGGCAATTCTACTTGGCGGCCCGGCGTGCACGCGTTAAAACAGCCGCGTACACGGACCGTTTCCCGGAGCTGAATATGCGTCTTGTCCTGTCTGCCGTCACGCTTGCCGTACTGGCCACCCTGCCCGCATCCGCTTTCGCCCACAGCGGCGAACACCAGATCCGCCACGTCGCCGCCGACGGCCGCGACAGCGGCAACTGCGAAGACGCCAAGGCACCCTGCCAGACGCTGGCCTATGCCTTCAGTCGCGCCGGCAAGGGCGACAGTGTGCGTGTCGCCGCCGGCAATTACCGGCTGACAGGCGACGAGCGCGTGCTGCTGATCAGCGGCGCGGTGCCGGTTGAAGGCGGCTATGCGCGCGCCGACGGCTTTCGCCAGCGCGATCCGGCCCGCAATGCGACAATCCTGAGCGGCATTCCCCACGCCTATCGCACCGAGCTCGGCAAACGCGGTTTCGATCTGCAGCAGGATGACAAGGGCGCGGCCATCGAACTGTCGGTGAAAGAACAGGCGCTGCTGAACACCTGGCAGAAAGCGCAAAAGAGCATGGCGCCAGCGGAAACCTGCGACAACGGCAAAGCCGGCACTTACGAATGCAGCAATGTCGATTTGCTCGCCCATGTGCCGCTGTCGCAATTCAGCGGCGCGCCGGCCAATGCCAACGACATCTGGGGCTTTGTCGATCGCAATGACGGCCGCGAATACATTCTGATTGGCCTCAGCAACGGCACGGCCGTGGTCGATGTCACCGATCCGACGCATCCGCGCACGGTCGGCCAGGTCAACGGTCTCAATTCAATGTGGCGCGACATGCACGTGGTGCAACTGCGTGACGGCAACCGCTGGCACGCCTGGGCCTATGTGACCACGGAGGCGGTCGGTCAGGGTTTGCAGGTGATCGATCTCGGCGGCCTGCCAAACAGCATCAGTGAAGCCGGCAACATTCGTGATATCCAGTCGGCGCACACGCTGTTCAGCAATGTCGATTACACCTATGGCACGCCGTTCGACGGCATCACGCCGCATCTTTATGTGGACGGATCACGCTTGCCGAACGGGTCGCGCAGCGGTGAGTGGCGCGCCTACAAACTCGACAATCCGGCCGCGCCACAGTTTGTCGTCGCCGCGCCGCCCGGCAACGGCTATGTACACGACGCGGCCGGCATGATCATCCGCGACGAACGCACGGCGCAGTGCGCCAATGGCCACAATCCCTGCGAAGTGCTGATCGATTTCAACGAAGACACGCTCGATCTCTGGGATGTGACCGACAAGGCGGCGCCGGTGCGTCTGTCGCGCACGCCCTATCCGCAGGCGTCGTACACGCACTCCGGCTGGCCGACTGAAGATCTGCGTCACATCGTGCTGCACGACGAACTCGACGAACGTGACTTCGGCATCAAGACGCTGCTGCGTACCTTCGACATCAGCGATCTGCGCAATCCGGTGCTGTCCGGCACCACCACCGGCCGCAGCAATGCCATCGATCACAACGGCTACATCCTCAACAACCGGCTCTATGTGTCCCACTACCGGCGCGGGCTGGTGATTTACGACAGCCGCGATCCGAATCATCTGAACGAAGTCGGTTATTTCGACAGTTCCTTCCTGTATCCGGATGCCACCGCGTTCAACGGCGCCTGGGGCACCTATCCGTTCCTGAAATCCGGCACTGTCGGCATCAGCGACATTGAAGGCGGTTTGTATCTGGTGGACGAATACACGCGGGATCGCGGACCGGGCCGTCTGGCCTTCGCCGACACCAGCGTCAGCGCACAGGAAACGGCCGGCACCTTGCGCGTCGGCGTCCGGCGTTTCAACGGCAAAACCGGCGCACTCAGCGTCAACATCAAAACCGTCAACGGCACGGCGCTGGCCGGCCAGGATTTCACGGCCGTTGATAGCCAGTTGCAGTGGGCTGATGGTGAGCGCGGCATCAAATACATTGATGTGCCGCTGCTCAACGACACCGCCGTCGAAAACAGCGAAAGCTTCAGCCTGCAGATCAGTGTCAGCAGCGGCGGCGCCACCATCGCCGACAAAACCAGTCTGCCGGTGACCCTGAACAGTGAAGACAGCACGCCACCGCCGCCGGTGAACTCCGGTGGCGGCGGTGGTGGTGGTGGGATCGGCAGCAGCGTGGCCTTGCTCGCGCTGCTGCTGGTCGGCCGGCGGAAACGAAATTGCCGGGCAACGGAACGCGGCGCACCGGCTTCGCGCTAAAATCGCGCCGCTTTCCGTACCCGCAAACACGTGCTCATGTCTGCCCAGCCTGTACTGATCTTTGATTCCGGAGTGGGCGGCCTGTCGATTTTCGACGCCGTTCGCGCCCGGCTTCCGCAATTGCCTTTGGTGTATGCCTGCGACAACGAAGGATTTCCCTACGGCCCGCGCGCAGCGGACGATCTGGTACGCCGCGTTGACAGCGTGCTGCAGCGCCTGATCACCGCCGTCGATCCGGCGCTGGTGGTGATCGCCTGCAATACCGCCAGCACGGTCGCGCTGCCGCTGCTGCGCGATCACTATCGCGTGCCATTTGTCGGCGTGGTGCCGGCGATCAAGCCGGCGGCGCAACTGTCGCGCAACAAGGTCATCGGTCTGCTGGCAACACCCGGCACCGTGCAACGACCCTACACCGATGATCTGATCCGCGAGTTCGCCAGCGACTGCACCGTCAAGCGCATCGGCAGCCGCGCACTGGTCGAAATCGCCGAAGACGCATTGCGTGGCGGCGACCTGCCGCTGCCCATTCTTCAGCAAATCATTGCGCCATTTTTTGCGCCGCCCGCCGTTGACACCGTGGTGCTCGGCTGCACGCATTTCCCCCTGCTCAAAGACGCGCTCGCTGCAGTCGCCCCTGCAGAAGTGCAATGGGTGGATTCCGGTGCCGCCATCGCCCGTCGTGTTGCCGCCCTGTGGCCAACACTGGCCACGACGGCGCCGCACGACGCCGCGACTCAGAACAGCGCCACGACTCAGAACAGCGCCACGACACAAAACGCCGCGACACAAAACACCACGTCAGCACGTGCGCTGGTCACCCGGCTCGATGACGATGCGCGTGCGTTATGGCCGGCTTTGCACGCACGCGGATTCAGCACACTGGAAGAAGTGCCGGAGGCCGCGCAACACAGCGCAGCGGAACACGACTGATCGCCGCCATTGTTCGACCGGCCCGGAGGATTGCGGCCTGATCGGCGGACAATTGTTTTGCCTGCCCGGCCTGAAGGGCACGGTCAGATTGCCGCTACACTTGTCCGCAGTTCTGCGCAGGAGTGCCCGGCATGCATACCTCGCTTCACCGCCCGGAAATCCGTTTGAACGTGATCGGCGTCATTGCGCGCCGGCTCCTGTTGGCAAGCGGCCTGGTCACCGTCTGCCTGTTGCTGAGCGCCTGCGCCAGCGTGGCACCAGCCGTGGTCGATCAACATTTTCTTCCCTGGCAAGCCGCAACACGCGAACAACTCATTGCCGCGTTTGGACCACCGGGGCAGCGCTACGAGGAAAACGGCGTCCTGACCCTGGAATGGACGCGCACCGACATTGATCGCAAACCCAGCATCAGCATCGGCGTCGGCGGCTACGGCCGCCACGTCAGCGGCGGCGTCAGCACTACGGTGTATGGCGGACAACAATTGCTGTCCTGCACCCTGCGCATCCGCTTCAACAGCGGCAGCGATCGCGTCACCCAACTGCAATGGTTTGGCGACACCGACACCTGCATCGAAGCGTTTCCTGTGTTTCGTTAAGTCGGAAAGCGATCATTGCTTCTGCCTGATATTGCGACCTTCCACAATTTTCGCAGAGCATTTTGGCCCAATAGTCCTGAGACCTGTTGACGGACATTTTTGTCAATTCAAGAGTAGAGCCCCTGATAACCAAGTAAAAAAAGATAGAAAGAACCAAACGTGAGAAAGAGCAGCACTCGCTCTCTGACTATTAAACGCCGCAACCGGCTATGAAGCACAACATCGCCCGTTGACAGACCCAGGACAATCATCAAGACAACCTGAAAGTCGTCCTTGTTGAATGCCGATGCATTGGCCTTTGCTTTCAAAATTTCCGAATAGTCTTTCCTCATCGTGTTCACAATCTGCATCAGCACAATGTATTGAACGCAGCCAAAAACCAGAAACGGCAGCAAAAACCATTCATAAGTCATCTTCACTCCTTTGCCAAAATTTTCATGAGCGCAGCAGCTCCGATTGGTGCGACGACTCCAGCCGATGCCTCGGGTTCCAAATAGCTCCAGCGTAATCGGAGACCGCTCACTTCATGTACGGAATGCACCAAGCAGGTTTATTCATCACAACTCTCGCGCACCGGCGTGCCAGCCAGTGCCGGCAACCACTGCGCGTTATCGCAGTTCATCAGCCGGCGTTCGCCGTCATGGCCGCTGAGCCAGCCGAATCGCACGCCATCCGGCAATTGCAGCGCCAGCGGCGCGGCGCGCTTGACAGCAAGCAGATCAGAGAACACCGCCAGTGCACCGCTGGCACCAGTCAGGCGCGTCGCCTGATTGTCGTCGCGGCCGAGCCAGATCACGATCAGGTGCTCATCATCAAAGCCGGTAAACCAGGCATCGCGTGTGTCATTGGTGGTGCCGGTTTTGCCGGCGATGTTCAGTTGCGGAAAGCGTGTCGCCAGCGCCTGGCCCGTGCCGTCGCGTACCGCCGCCTGCAGGGCCCAGCCGGTCAGGAATGCCGCACCGGCGTCGATGGCTTTGCGATCCGCAGCGGCGCCGCGCAGCAGCGTGTCGCCGTTGCGCACGGCACTGATCGCTGTTGGCCACCAGCGCGTGCCACCGTTGGCGATGCCGGAATACAGCGCGCTCACTTCGACCGGTGACAACTCCAGCGCGCCGAGTGCCAACGAGGGCCAGAGTGTGATGTCGCGGCGCAATCCGAGTTCCCGCAGGGTTTTCTCGACATTGCCGAGGCCGACTTCCATGGTCAGGCGCGCGGTCGCCAGATTCAGCGACTGCGCCAATGCGCGCATCAGCGGCACGTTGCCGTGCATGCGGCCGTCGTAATTTTTCGGTTGCCAGCTGCGGCCATCATCACTGCGCATGACGAAGGCCGCATCCTGCAGCGGCGTCGCCAGCGTGAACTGCTCCGGACGTTTCAGTGCCGCGTAATAAATCAGCGGTTTCAGCGTCGAGCCGACCGGCCGGCGGGCATCCAGTGCGCGGTTGAATCCCGCATAGCTGCTGTCGCGTCCGGCGATCACCGCGCGCAACGCACCGCTACGCCGATCCGTGATCACCATCGCGCCCTGCATGACGCGTTTGCTGTCGAGACGATCCAGCGTTTTCGCCATCACCAGTTCGGCCTTGCGCTGCAAAACCGGATCAACACTGGTGAACACGCGCAGACCGCTGGCGGTGATCTCGCGCACGCCGTAGCGCTCACCCAGTTCGCGTTTCGCCCAGTCCAGCACGGCGGGAATTTTTCCGCCCAGCGCGCGCGGCGACTTCACGACGCCCAGCGCTTGTTGCTGCCAGCGCTCGGCGTTTTCGGCCGACAACTCCTCCACGGCAACCAGCCGGCGCAGCACATGATCGCGCCGCGCCCGTGCACGGTCCGGATGCCGCCACGGCGAGTAATACGACGGTCCGCGGATGACGCCGACCAGCAGCGCCGATTCGGCCAGATCCAGTTCGGCCAGCGGTTTGCCAAAGTAGTAGCGTGCAGCCAGACCAACGCCGTGGATCGCGCGCTGACCGTCCTGGCCGAGAAAGATCTCGTTCAGATAGGCTTCAAGAATTTCGTCCTTGCTGTAGTTCCAGTCCAGCACCAGCGCCATCAGGCCTTCACGGATTTTCCGCCACCAGCTGCGCTCGTTATTGAGGAAATAGTTTTTCACCAGTTGCTGGGTCAGCGTCGAAGCGCCCTGCACGGCTTCCCCCTCACGGACATTGGTCCAGGCGGCGCGCAATATCGCCCAGAGACTGACGCCGTGATGGCTGTAGAAGTCTTCGTCTTCAGTGGCGATCAGGGCTTTCACCAGCGCTGGCGGTGCATCGGCCAGCCGCACCAGTTCGCGATCTTCATCGCCCTGCGGGCTGTAACGGCCAAGCAGCAAGGGATCCAGTCGTGCCGATTCCACCGCGACACCGTTTTCCCGCAACTGCTGCACGCGGGCGCTTTGCAGGGCGATTTCGATTTTGCGTTTCGGCGCACTGAGATCGCTGAACTCGAAGGCACGGGCAATGATCAGGAAACGATCACCGGACTGGGCAAATTCACCGGGCTGGGTCGGCGCTTCTCGGGCGCGATAGCCCAGCAACTGCAGTTCAAGACGCAGATCGCCAGCCGCCAGCGGCAGGCCCTCACGCAGCATCAGGGCGCGCGCATACACGGCCACCGGCTCGGTCCAGCGCTGGCCTTCAAAATGCTTTTTTACTTCTGCCTGCAGATACAACAGCACGGCGCCCAGCAGCAGCGCCGCGACCAGCGCCAGTTTCCACAACCAGGACCAGATGCGTTGCCACACTGATCGTTTGCCTGCTATCGATTTTTTTCCCGCAGCCGTTTTTTCGCCGCCAGTGTTTTGTTCGTGTTTGCGCGTGCTTTTGGCCATGTGTGTGCGATGCCCGGAAATGGTTTTTCACGAATGCGCGAGTAAAACGTGCAGATTCATTTACCTGTTGTACAGCGGCGTCAGCGGCTTTCCCGGGCTTTGCGTGCCCGGTCATCGGCCGCCTTGCTGCGCCGGGTCGGCTCGGCTTGCAGCGGATCGTCCGGCCAATAGTGTTTTGGATACTGGCCGCGCATGTCCTTGCGGACATCGGCGTAAGCGTTTTGCCAGAAGCTGACCAGATCGCGCGTTACCGCCAGCGGCTGACCGCGCGGCGACAGCAAGTGGATCAACAACGGTGCCCGGCCACCGGCAATGCAGGGGGTGTGTTGCTCACCAAACATTTCCTGCAAACGCACGGCCAGTACCGGCTCCTCGCCACGGTAGTCAATGGCAATGCGTGAGCCGGTGGGCACGCTGTGATGCGTTGGCGCCAGCCGTTCCAGTTGCTGCAACTGCGGATAATCAAAACACGATTGCAGCGCCGCCCACCAGTCAATGCGTTCGAACTGGGTGCGGCGCGTGACGCCACTCACGAACGGCAACAACCAGCGGTTCAGCGTCGCCAGCAATCCGGCGTCAGACACATCCGGCCATTGCTCGTCCACATGGCCGTTCGTGCGCAGCCATTCACTGCGCCGGCGCAGAATCTGTGCGGCCTCCGGCCAGGGCAGCGCGCTGATGTCGATCTGGCGCACGCCGTCCAGTACCGCCTGCGCCAGTTTTTCTGCTGCCAGCTGGCGCGGTCTTTCACTCAGGATCAGCGCCCCGAAGGCCGCGACCTGACGCGCCACAACCGACTCGCTGCGCGCATCCCAGTAGGCATCGTCACGACGCTGTATCTGATCGGAAAACGCGGTCTCGATGTCGGCCAGTGTCAGCGGCGCTGCCAGCCGGATGCGCGCATCAGCGCCGATGCCATCGATCTCGGCGATGGCCAGACAGGCGTCGCGACTGAGCGCACTGCCGGGCGGCAATTGTGCACCGGTGCCGGAGGCCAGCAGATAACGCTCGCTGCGTTCGCCGCGGCGCTGCGCGATGCGATCCGGATAGGCCAGCGCCAGCACCAGACCGAGTGCCTGATCGTTTTCGGCCGGCGCCGGCACCTGCAGAAGCTGGCGCAGGCGTCGCGCCTGATCACGGGCCCGCTCGCGCGCACCGCGATCAACAAACTGCCGCTCGCCACTGTCATGCAGCGCCCGCCAGCGCGCATGCAAATCGCCGTCGATGTCATGCTGGCCGCGCAACAGATCGCGTTCTTCCAGCAGCGCCGCCAGCTCGCAGGCCAGTGCCGCTTCGCCGAGTTCGGCGGCACGGATCAGCATGTGCGCGTAGCGCGGATGCAGCGGCAGCGCCGCCATGGCGCGGCCGTGCGCAGTGATGGCATCGCCGTCATCCAGCGCGCCGAGCATGCGCAACAGATCACGGGCACTGGTCAGCAGCGCCGGCGGCGGCAGATCGAGAAAACGCAATGTGCTGATCTCGCGCACGCCCCATTGCGCCAGTTCCAGTGCCAGCGGCGCCAGATCGGCCTGAAGAATTTCCGGCGTCGATTCGCGCGCCAGCGCCGCCTGCTGATGCTCGGTCCACAAGCGGTAGCAGACGCCTTCGCGCTGGCGACCGGCACGACCGCGACGCTGCTCCGCAGCGGCCTGCGACACGTTCACGGTTTGCAGGCCGGACATGCCACGACGCGGATCAAAACGCGACACGCGCGACAAGCCGGCATCGATGACGATGCTGACGCCGTCGATTGTCAGCGAGGTTTCGGCAATCGCCGTTGACAGGATCACTTTGCGTTCACCGGCCGCTGCTGGCGCCAGCGCCGCCTGCTGCTGGGTGGCAGCGGCTTCGCCAAACAGCGCATGCACATGCACGTGCGCCGGCAGGCGATGCTGGCATTGCTCCTGGACGCGGCGAATTTCTTTCTGGCCGGGCAGAAACACAAGCAGATCGCCCTCAGCGTTTTCCTCCAGCGCGCGCACAATGCAGCGCGCACATTGCGCCTCGATGGCGTCGTGACTGCTGCGTTCGAGATACACGGTGCGCACCGGAAAGCGCCGGCCTTCACTGACGATCACCGGCGCGTCGCCGAGCAGCGCCGAAACCGCCTGCGTGTCCAGCGTCGC
Source organism: Permianibacter sp. (assembly GCA_041913605.1). Classification (GTDB taxonomy): domain Bacteria; phylum Pseudomonadota; class Gammaproteobacteria; order Enterobacterales; family Permianibacteraceae; genus Permianibacter. The sequence goes on along the minus strand of JAYSEY010000008.1, from coordinate 60,734 downwards.
CGACATGACAACAATGCGCAGATCCTCGCGCAGACCGTCCTGGGCATCGAGCGTCAGCGCCAATCCGAGATCGGCATGCAGTGATCGTTCGTGGAATTCATCGAACAGGATCGCGCCGATGCCATCGAGCGACGGATCACTCTGCAGCAGCCGCGTCAGGATGCCTTCGGTAACCACTTCGATGCGTGTGCGCGGCGAGACCCGGGTATCACCGCGCACCCGGTAGCCGACGCGTTCGCCGCATTTTTCGCCGAGCTGCGCCGCCATGTATTGCGCGGCACGCATTGCCGCCAGACGGCGCGGCTCGAGCATGATGATTTTCTGGCCGGCCAGCCACGGCGCGTCCATCAGGGCCAGCGGCACACGTGTGGTCTTGCCGGCGCCCGGCGCGGCCGACAGCACCGCGCGCGGCTGCGTCTTCAGCGCCGACAGCAGCTGTGGCAGGACTTCATCAATGGGCAGGCGCGGGGACATGGCGGGGCGGCAGGGGGAAACGGGCGCGCATTATCGCCGGCCGGGAGCAAAAGCGCGCCGTTTCATGGAGAGCGACATGGCGCGGGAAAAGCCTGGTTTCCGGTAGCAGGATTCCCGTAGCCGGTTTTCCGTAGCCAGCATCCCGTGCTCCGCTGTCACACTTGTCCAACATCCCCGACGCCGGCCATCGCCCGTGGCATGATCGCCGTCCGTTTCCGCCGGCCGTCACCGTTCATGTCTGATCGCGCCCTGCATCGCGTGTTTTTTGCCCTGTCCCTGCCGCGTGCGCTGGGCGAAGCGCTGGATCGCTGGCGCGCGCCCTTGCCGTTGCAGTCCGGGCGCTGGGTGCCGATGGCCAATTTTCATCTGACGCTGGCGTTTCTGGGCGAGGTGGACGCGCGCCAGCTCGACCAGCTGCTGGATGCTGACATGGGCCGTATTCCGCCTTTCAATCTGCGGCTCGGCACGCTGGGTTATTTCGCCAAGCCGAAAGTGTTGTTCGTCACGCCGCATGCCACGCCGGCGGCGTTGACGGATCTGGTGGCGCATTGCCAGAGCCTGCAACGACGCGTGCGTGCCGGCCGGGTCGAGAGCAGTTTCGTGCCGCATGTGACGCTGGCGCGCGAGGTTGAGCCGCCGGTGCCGCCGGCGGTAATGCCGCTGGATCTCGACTGGCGCTGCCCCCAGGTGGAGTTGCTGCGCTCGGTCGCGCAGCGCGACGGAGTCCGCTACGACGCGCTGGCGCAGTGGCCGCTGTACCGGCCGCTGCGTCCGCAGCCGCGCTGAGATTTCACGACAGACTCAGGGCGCCGCGTCGGGCACCGGGGCCGGCATCTGCCACAGCTCGATGCGGTTGCCTTCCGGGTCCATCACCCAGGCGAATTTGCCGAATTCGCCGTCTTCGCGCTGCACGTCCACGCTGACGCCCTCGGCCAGCAGCACCGGCAGCAGCGCGTCCAGATCCTCGACCACCAGATTGAGCATGTAGGGCTTGGTACTGGGCGCGAAATAGGGCGTGTCTTCCGGGAAGGTCGACAGCACGTTGTAACCGCCGGGCAGCGCCTCAGCCTGGGTCGCCCAGGGCAGCGCGCAGAACACCGCCCCGCCCTCGCTGCGGAACGGCAGCCCGAGATGGCGGCGATACCAGTCGGCCAGTCCGGCCGGATCGCGCGCCTTGAAGAACACGCCGCCAAAACCGATCACCCGCTTCATTTCCGCCGCTCCCGACCGATACAGACGCCAGAGTTTAGCCTTTCCGGTTGCGCCGCTGCGGCGCGACCGCAGCCGATCGCGGACACCGTCATGACCCAGCCGACCTCCGACTCCCGACCGCGCCGCTGCCGCGCCCTGCTGGCCGGCGCGCTGCTGCTGGCCGCCGCCCCGCTGACTGCCGCCGAACACATCCTGCTCGCCGACGCCGATGCCTGGCGTTACGCCAGCTCCCAGTTTCGCGGTGCCGCGCACGACCCCGGCCAGCTCGAACTGCTGCCGCTGATCAATCTCAGCAACACCCAAACCGACGACGGTCTCGACGACGCCGACAGCGCTGCGCGTTTCGATCACGGCGGCGTGCCACTGGCAACACTGGAACGGCTCTGGCTGGGCCAGCTGCTGCATACCGGCGCGGTGCAGGCGCAGCGCGACGCGCGCTGGCAAGCGCAGTTGCTGGTGCGCGACTGGCAGGCGCCGGACACCGCGCTGCGCTCGGGTGGCTGGTTTGCCCGCCTCGGCGGCCAGAGCAAACGCTTGCTGAACTGGCTGGGCGCGCGCGACCCCGATGCCCTGGTCACACTGGAACTGCGTCTGACGGATCGCTGGCAGCAACTGCCGCCACGCCAGTTCACGGTCACGGCAAGGCTGCCCGATTGCGCCGATCTGTCGGCGCTGCACGCCGAAAGCGGCGATGCCCGCGACGCCAACCTGCTGGCCCTGACCCGCAGCACCATCGGACGCAGCGCGTTGGCGGCGATCAATCGTCTGGTCGAAGAAGCGCTGGCGCATGCCGACAGCGGCACGCGCAGTTTTCGCATCAGCCACGTGCGCGGTGAGACGATTTTCATCCACGCCAGCGCGCAGGACTTCCGTGTCGGCGACCTGCTGCCGATCTATCATCAGGACAAACCGGACAAACAACTCGGCGATGTGCGCGTCAGCGCCGTCACCGATCATCAGGTGCACAGTTTTCCGGTGAATTTTCCCGCCGGACAAATTGCCGGCGGCGACATTGTCCGTGTACGTGAAATGCGTCGCGGGCCGTTGTTGCAGGATGCCGGCCCAGCTTTCGTGAATTGTCGTGCGCAGGAAGAAGTGATCGCCTACGATCCGGATCAAGCCCGCACTGAATGATTCATGGAGCAACATGAGCAACGGCAACAAACCACGCGCGCGCAGTCGCGTTTATCCTGCCGCCCGCGAAGGCGTACGCGCCTCGCAACGCTTTGCAGACAGCCCCTCGACCCGCTCGCCGACCTATCGACTGGCCTTTGCCGATGAAGATTTTCTGCTCGGCGACGAAACCCGCGCCATCCGCCTGCAACTGGAATGGCTGAAATTCGATCTGCTGCTTGAGCACGCACAAATTGATCACACGGTGGTGGTGTTCGGCAGCGCGCGCATTCATTGTCGCGAAGAAGCCGAAGCGCGCGTGGCCACGCTGCGCGCGGCACTGAAACAGGCGCCGCAGGACAGCAAACTGCTGCAGGAATTGCGTGCCGCCGAAAGCATGGTGAAAAAAAGCGCCTATTACGACGAAGCGCGCCGCTTCGCCAATCGCATTGCCCGTGAAGGTGAAAAATGTTTCGGCTTTGCCAGCACCGTGATCACCGGCGGCGGCCCCGGCATCATGGAAGCGGCGAATCGCGGGGCGTTTGATGCCGGCGTGCCGAGCATCGGCCTGAACATCGTGCTGCCCGCCGAGCAACATCCGAATCCCTACATCTCGCCGCATCTGTCCTTCCAGTTTCATTATTTCGCCATCCGGAAAATGCACTTCCTGATGCGCGCGCGCGCCATCGTCATTTTCCCCGGTGGTTTCGGCACGCTCGACGAACTATTCGAAACACTGACCCTGCGCCAGACCGGCCGCGTGGCCAATCTGCCCATCATCCTGCTCGACCGCGCGTACTGGCAGCGCATCATCAATCTCGATGCGCTGGTTGAAGAAGGCGTGATCAGTCCCGAAGACATCGATCTGATCCAGTACGCCAGCACCGCCGACGAGGCCTTCAACCTGATCGCCGATTTCTACAAAAAGTGCCCGCTGCAACTCAGCACCGGCTGAGAGCTGACCACTGCATCCTGCGCCCGTCATAGCGGGAACCATCCTGTCCTTTTGCACCACCGGCATCCGTTCCCGTCCGAACGGATGCCGGCACTGCCAACCTGTCTTGCTTCTGTCACAATCGCCCGCAACACTGCCCCGCCACGTCACTACCGGACGATCGCCATGAGCGCTAGCCACTCCCTGAGTTTTGCCGACGCGCTGCGTTTCTGGTGGAAACTTGGCTGGATAAGTTTTGGCGGCCCGGCCGGACAAATCGCAGTCATGCATCGCGAGCTGGTCGACAGCAAGCGCTGGATCAGCGAAGCAAGATTTCTGCACGCACTGAATTACTGCATGTTGCTGCCCGGACCGGAAGCGCAACAACTCGCCACCTATTGTGGCTGGCTGTTGCACGGCACGCGCGGCGGACTGGCCGCCGGCATCCTGTTCGTGCTGCCGTCGCTGCTGTTGCTGATCGGCCTGTCCTGGCTGTATCTGAGCTTCGGTCAGCTGGCCAGCATCGGCGCGCTGTTTTACGGCGCCAAGGCGGCCGTGGTGGCGATCATTTTTTTTGCCGCGGTGAAAGTCGGCAAACGCGTGTTGCAACAGCGTGTGCTGATGCTGCTCGCGCTGCTGGCATTTGTCGCCGTGCTGGTGTTCGATTTGTCGTTTCCGCTGCTGCTGCTGGCGGCAGCGGTTTGCGGCGTAGTGATCCAGCGCTTCCGGCCGCAATGGTTCAGTAATCGCTCGTCGGCCAGCGGCCACGCCACCGGCACACAGACAACATCGAACAACCAGCCGGCACTGATCAGTGATGACCTGCGGCCGGCACATACACGATTTTCGCGCAGCAAATTGCTGCGCCATCTGTTGATCGCCGCCGCGGCCTGGCTGCTGCCCTATCTGATATTGCTGTCACTGTTCGGCACCCAGGGCACGCCAGCGGTGATGGCGCGCTTTTTCACCGAAACGGCGTTGATCACCTTTGGTGGCGCCTATGCCGTGCTGCCTCATGTGTTCGATGCGGCCGTCAACCAGTTCCAGTGGCTGAGCAGCGCACAGATGCTCGACGGTCTGGCGCTCGGTGAAACCACGCCGGGACCGCTGATCATGGTGGTCAGTTACATCGGTTTTGTCGGCGGCTGGCAGCAGCAGGTGCTGGGCCCGGACGCGTTGTTCGCTGCCGGTGCGTTGTCTGCCGTGGTGGTCACCTGGTTCACGTTTCTGCCCTCGTTCGTGTTCATTCTTGCCGGCGGACCGCTGGTGGAAGCAACGCACGGCATGCAGAAATTGCAGGCGCCACTGACCGCGATCACTGCCGTGATCGTCGCCGTGATCGCGCATCTGGGTCTGCAACTCGCACTGCAGGTCGGCTTTCCCGGCAAACAGGCCGACTGGCAGGCGCTGGTGCTGATTCTGCTCAGCGGCATCGCACTCTGGCGCGGGGTCGGTGTGGTCACGCTGGTGCTGGGCGCAGCGGCCTGCGGATATGGTCTGCATCTGGCGGGACTGATCAGCGGCTAAACGTCGACGGCAATTTGTCAGCGGCTGTCTAACAGCGCTTGGGCACTGACGCAGGGCTCAGGCAGAACGACTGGCCCCGTCCTGCCCTGGCCCGAAAACGTGAAAATTGTCGCCTGCCACAGTGGCAAGGTTGCCGCCGGCAAAAGCGCTTCATTACACTGCCGGCCATGCGTGCCCTGATGCTCATACTGCTGCTGGCCTTTCTGGCGCCCCGGTTGCCCGCCGGCGATCTGGCGCATGCCTTTGGCTGCGCACAGAACAGCAGCCAGCACGCCGTGAGCGATGCCGATCACCATGTCGTCGCCATGGACGAAAGCGACCACGCTGCTCATCACGCCCTGCACGAAAACGCCCAGCATCACACGGTCGTCGCCGCGGACGCGGCCGATGACAACGCGCAATTGCAGATCACCGGCAGTGATGACTGCGATCACTGCGGTTCCTGTCACGATCACTGTTCCCCCTGCGTCATGAACGCCGCCGTCCTTGCCGCTGTCGCCGCGCCGTCACGCCCGGTTGATACTGCCGGTACGCAACTCCTGCTCGGTCATCACGACCGTCTGCAACGCCCTCCCCGCACGGCCTGAGCGGCCGCGCTGCGCGTGCCGCAAGATCTGCCGATCAGCGCTTAAGTGCACCGTTTTCTGCGCGTGCTGAACACGAGCAAAAAGCACATTGAAGCGCTCTGCCGCCGCGGCACAGCTACTGCGCCCTTGTCACCATCGGTTGCCGTTTCCTGAGCGGTCTGCTGCCCGGCCAGAACTTGCGTTGCGCGGTGCCTGCGCGTTGCGCTGATCGCCCGGATATTCATCCCTGTCCCGGTTATGTCCCGAAAATGGAGTCGGCCGTGAACCGCCGAAAAAAATTCTTCGCCCCGCTTGCCGGCAGCGCACTGTTGCTGCTCACGGCGCCACCTTTGCTGTGCGCCGCTGAAACCGACGGTAGCGCAACGCTTGCCACCGGCAACACGGCAAGCGTGCACGCGGCACCAGCACTGAGTTTTGCCGCGCTGCTGGAACGCGCCTGGCAACGCCTGCCGGAAGCGCGCGCCAGCGATGCTGATCGCGATGCCGCACAACAACTGCAACACAGCAGCCGCTGGCTGCGCGACGCGCCGCAACTCAGTCTGCGCCAGCTCGACGCGCGCAGTGGCCGCAGCGGTGAAACCGAGCTTGAGCTGTCCCTGCCGCTGCGACTGTCCGCGCAGGCCCTGCAGCGCGCCGACGCAGCCGGCGCGCTGCGCAGTGATGCCGACGCCGCACTGCTGCGGCTGGAACTGGCGCGCGAACTGCTGGCACTGATCGCCACGCTGCAATCCGGCGCACAGCATCTGTCGCTGCTGCAGGCACAGGTGACGAGTCACCGCCAGCTGCTCGACGATGTGCGCCGGCGCATCGCCGCCGGTGAACTGGCACCGGCGGAACAGACCGGCGCGCAACTCGCCCTGCTCGACAGCGAAGCCGCGCAATTGCGTGCCATCAGCGCGCAGGCGCAAGCGCGGCAACGCTGGGAGGAACTGACCGGCGCGCCGGCCGGCAGTCAAACAGCAAACGGCGACACACCGATCACGGCGGCCGATATCGCCGTGCCGGACGCCATCGCCGCGCCATCAGCCGCAGCGCTGATGGCTAGCGATCTGCGCCGGCATCCGGCGCTGCAAAGCGCCGATGCCCAGCACGAACAGGCGCGCGCCAGCCTCGATGAACGGCGCGCACAAAGCTGGAACCGGCTGGATGTCGGCGTGGCCCTGCGCCGTGAACAGGACGCGCTTGGCGTCGAACACGAATCGGCCGGGGTGATGCTCAGTCTGCCGCTCGATTTCGGTGCGCCGCGCCGTCGCGAACTGGCGCCGCTGAACCGCGAACTGGCGGCCGCGCAAAGTCGTGCGGATCGTTTGCACCGCGATCTGGAATTGCGCCGCCAGCACACCCTGCTGCAACTCGAACAACTGCCGGCGCAGCTGGCGCTGGCCGACGCGTTGCGCGCACACGCTCGCGAACAGGCGGCACTGCGCCAGCGCGCCCATCAGGTTGGCGAACTGGCGACTCGCGATTACCTGCTGGCCCTGAACACCTTGCAGGACGCCGAATTGCGCCTGCTGAATCTGCAACTGGAACTGGCCGGCGTGCGCGCCGAGGCCTTTTATCTGCAAGGAGAATTGCCATGACGCCGATGTCTGCACGCGCCCTGGCGCCGCGCCGCCCGTATCACGTCGCGTGCCCCCGCAACACGCTGTTCGCCTGCGGCCTGATGCTGCTGGCCCTGTTCGCTCCGCTGCATGTCGCGCACGGTCACGGCGGCGAGGACCACAGTCACGAACAAACCACCGCGTCACAAACCGTCAGCGCATCGCGGCTGGCAGTCGAGGGTGAACAACTGGAAGCCGTGCTGGTGCGCGACGCCGATGGCCTGCGCATCTGGCTCGATGACAAAGTCAGCAACGCCGCGGTCAGCCGCGCACAACTGCAACTGGAACTCGCCGGCGCCGTGCATGAACCACGCGAAGAAAGTCCGGGCGTTTACCGCCTCGACGGCCATTTCGACGACACCGAACTGGCGGTGGTGCTGACCGTGATCAACGGTGAAAGCGTCGATGTGCTGAGCGGCATTCTGCCAGCGCCAGCGATGGATCATGATCAGGCTGCGCACGCTGACGACGCCGGCGCGGGAACCGGCACAGGCGCGCAGATCAGCGTCTGGTGGTTGCTGCCGGCCAGCGTTATCGCCCTGCTCGCCGGCCTGTGGTTGCGGCGCACACCGCGCGCGCGCAGCGCGACCGCACACGGCGCGGTGTTGCTGGCGTTGTCTGCCGCACTGCTGATGCCGGCGCCACGCATTGAAGCGCATGGCGGCGAGGAGCACGGCGATGAAAACAAAGCCGCCAAACCGGCCCATCGCGGTGAGCGGCCGCAGCGTCTGGCCAACGGCGATCTGTTCGTGCCGAAAGCCACCCAGCGTCTGATCGGCCTGCGCACCGAGCCGGTGCAGTTCGCTGATCACCTGCAGGTTTTTGACTGGCCGGCGAGCGTCGTCAGCGACCCGGAAAGTTCGCAGAGTGTGCACGCGCCCCAGCACGCCCACGTGCACGGCAAACTGCCGCGTCCGGGCCAGCTGGTGAAAAAAGGCGAACGATTGTTCTCGCTGCAGCCGGTGCTGACCACCACCGAACGCCAGACATTGATCGCCCAGCAACAAGGCGTCAGTGCCCGTCTGGAAGCGCTCGACGCGCGTCTGCTGCGCCTGCAGGGCATCGAACAATTGCTGTCACAGCATGATCGCGATCAGTTGCAGGTCGAGCAGCGTTCGCTGCGTGCCGAAAAGCGGGCGCTGGATCGCGCGCTGTCGGGAAAAATCGAACTGCTCGCCGAACACGACGGCGTGATCGTTTCGGTGCATGTGCAGGCCGGCGACACCGTTGATGACGGCACGGTGATGGCTGTATTGCGCAGCCGTGATCGCATCGCCGTGCGCGCCGAAGCCTTCAGCGATGACCTGCCGGAGCTGAAAGACGGCGAATTCATCTGGAGCGGCGGCCGTCTGCCGCTGCGCTGGCACGCCACGGCGCTGAGCCGCGAACAGCAAACCCTGCCGGTGTATTTCCTCAACACCGAAAGCGGCGTGCTGCCGGCGCTGAACACGGTCGGACGCGTGCGCGTCAGCAGCAGCAACAGCCAGCGCGCCATACGCGTGCCGGAAAGCGCGGTGCAGCGTGGCGATCAGGGTGAGCGTCTGGTTTGGATCAAGCTGGCGCCGGAGCAATTTGCCGCGCGCAAAGTGCGTGCGCTGCCCGGCAGCGATGGTGCGTTGCTGATCACCGACGGCATCGCTGACGGCGCGCGGCTGGTGATCGCCGGCAACGCCCTGCTCGACAGCATCAAGTGAGGGCGCGCGATGTTATTCAACCGCATCATTGAAACCGCACTGCGACAACGCCTGTTCGTGTTGATCGCCGCGCTGCTGCTGCTGTTTGGCGGCGGCTTCGCCCTGCAGCGCCTGCCGGTGGACGTGTTTCCGGATCTGAACCGTCCGACCGTGACGGTGATGACCGAAGCCACCGGACTGGCGCCGGAAGAAGTCGAGCAACTGGTCAGTTTTCCGCTCGAATCCGCGCTCAACGGCATGCCGGACGTGACCCGTGTGCGCTCGGTGTCCGGCATCGGCTTGTCGGTGGTCTATGTCGAGTTTGACTGGGACAGCGATATTTTCCGCAATCGCCAGCTGGTTGCCGAACGCCTGCAGGCAGTGCGCGAACAATTGCCGGATGGCGTCAATCCGCAACTCGGTCCCATCGCCTCGATCATGGGCGAGATCATGCTCATCGCGCTGGCATCCGATGGCGCTGATGCCATGCAGGTGCGCGAAGTCGCCGAGTACGATCTGCGCCCGCGTTTGCTGGCCATTCCCGGCATCGCCCAGGTGATCCCGATCGGTGGCGAAGTGCGCGAGTTCCGCATCACGCCACAACTGGATCAACTGCGCGCCAGCGGTATCACGCTGGAGCAGTTGCAGGCAGCCGTAAACGGCTTCGGCCAAAGTCGCGGCGCTGGCGTGCTCGATCAGGGCGGACGCGAATTGCTGCTGCGGGTGACGGCGCGCAGCGCGCAACTGGATGATTTGCGCCAGCTCGCCATCACTGACGCCGACGGCAAACTGCTGCGCCTGCATCAGCTGGCCGAGGTCAACATCAGCGCGCGGCAGAAACGTGGCGATGCCGGTTACAACGGCAAGCCGGCAGTGATCCTCTCGGTGCAGAAACAACCCGGCGCCGATTCACTGAGCCTGACGCGCGAGATCGAAGCGGTGCTGGCGCAGTTCAACGCGGCGCGCGCCGAGGGCATCTCGCCGGCTGATGTGCTGTTCCGGCAGGCAACCTTCATCGAGCAATCGGTGGCCAACGTTCAGGAAGCGCTGCGCGACGGCACGCTGATGGTGGTGGTGATCCTGGTCGCTTTCCTGATGAGCGCGCGCACCACGTTCATTTCGCTGACCGCGATCCCGCTGTCACTGGCGGTGGCCTTGCTGGTGTTCAGTCTGCTTGGTTTGTCGATCAACACCATGACGCTGGGCGGCCTCGCCATTGCCATAGGCGAACTGGTCGATGATGCCGTGGTCGATGTCGAAAATATCCTGCGTCGGCTGCGCGAGCGCCAGCAAACCGCGAGCGTGCTGCGCATCGTTGCCGAAGCCTCCATTGAAGTACGCAGCGGCATTCTCTACGCGACGGCAATTGTCGTGCTGGTGTTCGTGCCGCTGTTCGCGCTGCCGGGCATCGAAGGCCGGCTGTTCACACCGCTCGGCATCGCCTACATCGTCGCCGTGCTGGCGTCCTTGCTGGTATCAATGACCGTCACTCCGGTGCTGGCCGCGCTGCTGTTGCCGCGGGCGAAAAACCTGCAGCACGGTGATGGCGCACTGGTGCGCTGGCTGAAACAGCGCGATGAACAATTGCTGCACTGGTCGTTCCACCATCACCGGCCGCTGTTTGCCGGACTGGCCTTGCTGGTCATTGGCGCAGCACTGATCGTGCCGCAACTGCCGCGCAGTTTCCTGCCGCCGTTCAATGAAGGCACGCTGACCATCAACCTGCTGATGAAGCCGGGCATTTCGCTGGCGGAAAGTGATCAGCTCGGTCGCCGCGCCGAACAGACTCTGCTGCACATTCCCGAGATCAAAACGGTGGGCCGGCGCACCGGTCGCGCCGAAATGGACGAGCACGCGGAAGGCGTTCATTACAGCGAGATCGATGTCGATTTGCAGGTCAGCGCTCGCGAGCGCAGCGCCGTGATCGCCGATATTCGCGCTGCGCTGGCTCCGTTTCCGGCCTCGGTGAGTATCGGCCAGCCGATCTCGCACCGGCTTGATCACTTGCTGTCCGGCGTGCGCGCGGCGATTGCAGTGAAAGTGTTCGGTGATGATCTGTCGCAGCTGCGCAGTATTGCCGGTGAGGTGCAGCAACAACTGGCCGGCATTCCCGGCATCGTTGATCTCGGTGTTGAGCCGCACGTGCCGGTGCCGCAACTTGTTGTCGATATCGACTACAGCAAAGCGGCGCAGTACGGCGTCACGCCGGCCAGCATCCAGCAATTGCTGACGGAAGCGCTGGGCGGCGCGCAAACCAGCGAGATCATCGACGGCAATCGGCGCTACGCCGTGGTGGTGCGGCTCAGCGACGACGATCGCAGGCCGGACAAACTCGCGCAATTGCGCATCGCGACCGCCACCGGCGACGTGCCATTGTCGGCGCTGGCGCGCATCAGCGAGATCGACGGACCGAACCAGATTGGCCGTGAACAATCGCAGCGCCGGTTGATCATTTCCGCCAACGTCGCGGATCGTTCCCTGTCGGATGTGATCGCCGATATACGTCAGCAACTTGATGCCCTGCCGCTGCCGCCCGGCTACCAGTTGCGTCTCGAAGGCCAGTTCCAGGCCCAGGAGCAGGCCACGCGCTTGATCAGCGCACTGGCGCTGATCTCGGCACTGCTGATCGCGCTGGTGTTGTACAGCCGTTACCAGAGCTGGCGACTGACTGCGCTGGTGATGGCGAACATTCCAATGGCGCTGGTCGGCAGCGTCGTGGCGCTGTGGCTGGCCGATCAGCCGCTGTCGGTGGCGTCGCTGATCGGTTTCATCACCCTGGCCGGCATCAGTGCCCGCAACGGCATTCTCAAGATCAGTCACTACATCAATCTCGCCCGTCAGGAAAATCTGCCCTTCGGTACCGCACTGGTGGTGCGTGGCTCACTGGAACGGCTGACGCCGGTGCTGATGACAGCCCTGACCGCTGCGTTCGCGCTGCTGCCGCTGGTGCTGTCGGCCGGCGAACCGGGCAAGGAGATCCTGCACCCGGTTGCAGTGGTGATCTTCGGCGGACTGATCAGCGCCACGCTGCTCGACACGCTGATCACGCCGCTGGCGTTTTTGCACATCGGCCGCGTGCCACTCGAACGTCTGCGCGCGCAGATCCGTGACGATGTGTTCTGAAATCAAAGCTGTTTTTTCTTCACTCACTTTTTTTGCAGGAGCAAGACCATGAACACACTGCTGAAACTTTTCCTCATCCTGGCCCTGCTGGCCGGCTTTGCCGCGCGTGTCGACGCCCATCCCGACTCGGTACTCGACACCATGAAAGGACCGCATGGCGGCCAGCTGCGCATGGCCGGTGCATATCATCTGGAACTGGTCACCGGCAAAAACCTGCTGACGATCTACGTCATGGATCACGCCAACAAGGCCCAGCCCATCGACAAACTGAAATTGCGCGCCACTGTGATCAGCGGCAAGCAGATCAGCCGCGTTGAATTCGCTGCCAAGGAAGCCAATCAATTGCAGGCCAGCGCGAGCTTTGCCGCGTCACCGGAACTGCAGGTGATCGTGACGCTGGAGCAGGCCGGTCAGGCACCGCTGCAGGCCAGGTTCCAGCCGCTGAAGCCGGCACCCAAAGCGGAAGCTGATCACGATCACAGCCACGAGAAAGGCGCCGATCATCATCACGGTGATGCCGCCGCACCGGCCGCTGCCCATCAACACTGAACGGAGCCGACATCATGCCGGGATGCCTGCACAAGCCGATGATTGCAACGCTGCTCCTGCTGCTGCCGGCGCTGGCCGGCGCTGCAGGGACTGACGACACGGCGACGCCGACGGCTGTCGTTGAGGCCCTGCACGCCGCGATGCGCGCCGGTGATCGCGAGGCGGTGCTGAAGCAGTTCGCCACCGACGCGCTGATTTACGAAGCCGGACATGTCGAACGCAGCCGCGAAGAGTACGCGCGCGGCCACCTCGGCAATGATCTGGCCTTCAGTCAGGCAGTAACGCGCAAGGTCACCGCCAGCCAGCAGCAGCAGGCCGGTGAGCTGGCAGTCGTGGTGCAGGAAACCGAAAGCAGCGGTCGCTGGAAAGACCGTGATGTGCACCTGATCGGCACCGAAACCACGGTACTGGAGCGCCGCGACGGACGCTGGCAGATCCGCCACGTGCACTGGTCGTCACGCAAGGCGCATTGAACGCAGAGGCAGCCGCGACCGCCCGGTTGCGGCTGCCGGCGTCCCGGCTGACGGCTGGCCACGGGGGCAAAGCCCCAAGGCGGCTGCGGACTTCGGCGTTTATGCGTGACCGAAGTGCAAAGCGCTGGATTTCCCGACAGGGAAGGGCATAATGCCGAAAACAATTCGGCCTCACCCGACCATGCGCAAACTCGACAGCACCGATCTTTCCATCCTCACCCACCTGTTCGCCGACGGCAGCATCAGCAACAAGCAGCTGGCCGAAAACGTCGGTCTGGCGCCCTCCTCCTGTCTTGAGCGGGTACGCCGCCTGCAGCAGGACAAAGTCTTGCTCGGCTTCAGCACCGAGCTGAACCTGAAAGCACTGGGCGTTCACCTGCAGGCCATGGTGGCGCTGCGCCTGAAGTCACACACCCGCGAGTCCATTGACCGCTTCCGCGACGAAGTCATCGCCCACCCGGAAACGCTGAGCCTCTATCACACCGGCGGCCAAAACGACTTTCTCGTGCACATTGCCGTGCGTGACACCGAACACCTGCGTGATTTCGTCCTGCGCGCGTTCACCGCTCACGACGAAGTCGCCAGCATCGAAACAACCATCATCTTTGAACACAAGCGCAGTCCGGTGATGCCCTATCTGGGCGAGTGACCGCAAACAGCAACGCAAACAAGAACGGCGACTTGAAGTCGCCGTTCTTGTTTCTCCACGCCGGATCAGCCCGGTTGCATGGCGGCCAGCTTGGGCGAGTTGTCGACCAGGCGGCTGTGGACCTCGAGATAGGTCTGGCGGTACAGCGCATCGAGCGCGGCAGCCGGCATGAATTTCGCCGAGAAGCCGGGATGTACCGGGTCCAGATGCAGACGCGCCGCTTCGACAAAATGCGCGATCAGTTCCGTGATGCTCTCATCGCCCATGGAAATGCGCATCGTGGTCAGGAAGATGTTGGCCTTTTTCAGCGCCTCGTCACTGAGTTCCGAATGCGTGGTCAGCGCCGGACACAGCAGCATGGTGTTGGTCTGGCCGATACTGACCATCTGGCTGAAGCTCGGCTCCAGCGCATCGGCAAACCGCGTGAATGCATCACGCGCAATGTGCGCCGCTTCCATGTCGATGGTGAACAAACTCGACGGCAGGCCCATGCGCATGAGTTTTTCGCGCAGCGGGTAATTGCTGTTGCCTTCGACGGCGTGGGAATTGACGCGAAACTCCGGATGCGCGGCGAGGAAGCGGGTAAACACCAGCGTGTTGATGCTCTTTTGCACCATGCGCATTTCCAGTGTGCGCATACCGGCGATCACTTCCCAGGCCTTGTCAGCATCAAGGAAGCCGCCCTTGATGTAGTACACATCCCAGAACATGCAGCGGTTCCAGGGCAGGCCATTGCAGGTTTCACCCTTGGGAATGAACATCCGCCAGGTTTCCCCGATCACCACGCCAGCCGTCGCCGCACCATTGCCGGAAATGTCCTTGGTATAGCTGTGCATCACGTAGTCCGGCCGCTCGCGTTTGTCAGCGCGACGGAACGGCTGATACAGGAAGGGCGTCGCCAGTGTCGAATCAAGCATCACCAGATGATCGCCGTCATCGTGGGCGATTTTGCAGATCGCCGGCACGTCGAGCACGTAGCCGTGCGGATTGCAGGGTGACTCCAGATAGACGTGGATTTTCGCGCCGGCGGCAATGCGCGCCGCGTGCTTGCGCTTGGTGTCAGCCAGCGCGGCGGCGAACGCTTCGCCGGTGAAACCATCGAACCATTCCAGCTGCACATTCAGCTTGTCGGCACGGGCGAAATAATCGTGCAGCAACTGGTGTACGCCACCGTAAATGTTGCGCGACACGATCAGGATGTCGTCGCGCGACAGCACGTTCGACAACACGCCATCAATCGCCGCCATGCCGGAGTTGAAATTCCAGGCCAGATAGTCGGCGGCATAGGGACCGCACTCCAGATCAACGATGGCATTGGCCAGTGAGATCGAGGTGGGATTCAGCAGCCGCGAATAGATCTGGTGCAAGGGTTCCTTGCCCTGGAAGGCATCGTCGATCCACTCCGAACAGGCGTAGATGTAAGTCGCAGTGCGCACCACCACCGGTGTGGCGGAAAAAATCGCCGTGACGTTGTCGAAAATCGGATACGGACCTTTCGCGTACTGCGAGGTCTCGCCGTAATTCAGGCTCTGGTAGGTTTTGCGGAACGGGTTCTGCAGCGTGTCGAGAATTTTCGCGATCTGGAAACTGAGAAACTTCTTGGCATTGAACCAGGCAATGCGATCACGCCGATCCAGTTGTTCAACCGTGTCGCCGGTGATTTGCCACAGGCGCATGACATCGCCCTGGGCGCGATACAGCGACAGCACGGTGTCTTTCAGCACGCGTCCGTATTCGCTGTCGGCATCAATGCCGAAATGGGCCAGTTGTTCATCGGCGAGCTGGGCTTCGCTGCTGGCGTGCGTGGTTTTGCGGCGTGGTGACAGCACACGCGCGGCGGTGAATCCGGATTCGGACATGATGACTCCTCGCGACCGGATCACGGCAGGGAATCCGGTCGACAGCTGTATTGTTGTTGTCGCAAACACCCGAGAATCCGCAGGCGGAATTTCAGGCGTCTGGATTGCTGATGCTCAGCAATCGGGGCGAAAAATCCGGCGCCAAAACGACGCCTGAAGCCCGTATTTGCGACCAGCTGTCGCGCGGGTCAACAACTATCGGCGCTTGCCGAACGTGGTTCGGGATGCGGGTCGTCACCGGCACCGGTGCAACCCGCGTGGCCGAACTTTCTTAGGTGAGCGCCGGCGCCGCTTGACGCTCACGTCAGCGGCATCGCATATGCATCCCTGTCATGGACCTGCAATTGACAAGCGCCGCGCCGGCATGGAATTGTGCGCCCCATCATGACGCGCAACTTCAACGCCCACGGTCTGACGACCACTACTACCACCACTACCCGTTTGCGGGTGGTGTGGGCACGCGCGTAGCGAGAATTCGCGAAACAAGCCCGCCACCCGACCAGGGTCGCGGGCTTTTTTGTTGCCTGCGAAACCGGAGTGAGGGCCCGTCATTCACAACGGAAGGAAACAGGCCATGCAGGTAATGAAATTCGGCGGCAGTTCGATGGGTTCGGCTGCACGCATGCAGACCATCGCCGACATCGTCGGCGAGCGGGCAAATCAGCACCGCGTCGGCGTGGTGGTATCAGCAGTCGGCGGCATCACCAACCGCCTGGTTGACGCCATGGACGCAGCGCGCGCCGGGCAATTGCCGGGCGAGATCCTCACCGACATTCACGGCCGTCACCGGCGCATCATTGACGAACTCGGCGCGCAGCTGCCGGCGGCGGCGCTGGCCCGCCTGCACGATGCCAATGACAGCATGCGCGCCGTGCTGGAACGCGATCTGGAAGGCGTGCGCCTGCTGCGCCAGTGCCCCGATGCCGTGCAGGCCCGCTTGCTGGCGGCCGGCGAATTGCTGTCGGTGCAGATCCTCGAAGCGCTGCTGCAGGCACGCGGCCTGGACGTGAAACGCATCGATCCGCAGCAGCACATCATCGCCCGCGGCCATTTGCTGTCGGCCCAGCCGGATCTGCCGGCCATCGATGCGCGTTTCGCCGCGCACCGCGACAGCCCGACCCGCGTCCTGCTGATGTGCGGCTTCGTCGCCGGCCTGCCGAACGGCGAACTGGCGCTGCTCGGCCGCAACGGTTCCGATTACTCCGGCGCGCTGCTCGCCTACGGCCTGCATGCTGAACTGTGCGAGATCTGGACCGATGTTGACGGCGTTTACAGCGCCGATCCGCGTCTGGTCAGCGATGCGCAACTGCTGGCGGAAATGAGTTACGAAGAAGCCATGGAACTGTCGTTCTTCGGCGCCAAAGTCCTGCATCCGAAAACCATCGGCCCGCTGGCCCTGCGCCAGATCCCGACGCTGATCCGCAACACCCTGAATCCGTCGGCGCCGGGCACACGCATCCACCGCCTGCACAACCACGGCGATGATCCGGTGCGCGGCATCACCCGTCTGGATCGCGTCGCCTTGTTCAGCGTCTGTGGCCCCGGCATGCAGGGCGTGCCGGGCATTGCCGCACGCCTGTTCGGCGCCGTGTCACAGCGCGGCGTATCGGTGGTGCTGATCACCCAGAGCAGTTCGGAATACAGCTTGTCGCTGTGCGTGCACGAAGTCGATCACGACGCCACACGTTCGGCCATTGAAGACGAATTTGAACTGGAACTGAAAGCCGGCCTGCTGCGCCCCATTGACGTGTTGCGTGAGCAATCGGTGCTGTCGATTGTCGGCGACGGCATGCGCACACGGCGCGGTGTTGCCGGCGGATTTTTCTCCGCCTTGTCGCGCGCTGACGTCAATGTCGTGGCCATTGCCCAGGGTGCCAGCGAGCGATCAATTTCGGCGGTGGTCAGCGGCAGCGAAAGCCAGCGCGCCCTGCAGGTCACGCACCAGCAATTTTTCCACACCGCGCAGCCCATCGACGTGTTTCTGCTCGGCGTCGGCGGCGTCGGTTCGCAACTGGTGCAGCAAATCAGCGAACAGCAAAACGACCTGCGCAAACAGGGGGTCGCGATCCGCATCTGCGGCCTCGGCAATTCAAAACAGCTGTGGCTGGCCCGTGACGGATTGCCGCTGGCGGACTGGAACGCACGCCTGCAATCGGAAGGCCGGCCCGGTTCGGTGGATGAGGTCATCGCGTTCGTACAGCAAGAAAAATTGCTCAATCCGGTGTTCGTCGATTGCACCAGCGACGCTGATGTCGCCGGACGGTATCTGGACCTGCTCAATGCCGGTCTGCACGTGGTCACCGCCAACAAGAAAGCCAACACCATGTCGGCCGACTACTACGATGCGCTGCGCAAGATCGCCAACCGCCAGCGTCGGCGTTTTCTCTATGAAACCAATGTCGGCGCGGCATTGCCGGTGATCGACAACCTGCAGCATCTGCTCGCCAGCGGCGATCAGCTGACTGCGTTCAGCGGCATTCTCAGTGGCTCGATGTCCTATGTGTTCGGCCTGCTCGAAGAGGGCCTGTCATTCTCCGCCGCGGTACTGCGCGCCAAAGAAAAACAATTCACCGAGCCGGACCCGCGCGATGATCTGTCGGGCATGGATGTCGCGCGCAAACTGCTGATCCTGTTCCGCGAAGCCGGTGGCCGCGGCGAACTCGCCGACGTCGAGATCGCGCCGGTGTTTCCGGCGAGCTTCGATGCCTCCGGCGATGTGGACGGCTTTCTCGCCCGCTTGCCGCAAGTGGACGGCTATTTCGCTGAGCGTGTCGCGCAACTGAAAGTGCAGGGCAAAGTGCTGCGTTTTGCTGCCGAGATCCGCGACGGCAAAAGCCGCGTCGGGCTCATCGAAGTGGATGCGGCGCACCCGCTGTATCCGATCAAGGGCGGCGAAAATGCGCTGGCCTTCCACACCCGGCGTTACGATCCGGTGCCGCTGGTGATCCGCGGGTACGGCGCCGGCACGGCGGTCACGGCGGGCGGTGTGTTTGCTGATATCCTGCGCACCGTGTCCTTCAATCCTGTGCGGAGTGCATCATGAGTCTGCGCGCCTTCGCGCCCATTTCCATCGGCAATTTCATTGTCGGCTTTGACGTACTCGGTGCCGCCGTGCAACCGGTGGATGGCTCGCTGCTCGGCGATATTGTCGAGATCAGCGACGCCGCACAGTACAGGCTGGAGATCGCAGGCCCCTATGCCGGCAAATTGCCGGCCAATGCCGAAGACAACATCGTTCACGCCTGTCACAAGCTGTTCCACGAAAAGCTGCGCGAGCGCGATGTCGAACCGGCGCCGCTGAAATTGCGTCTGGAAAAATGCCTGCCGGTCGGCAGTGGTCTCGGCTCCAGCGCCGCGTCCATCGTCGCAGCGCTGTATGCACTCAACGAATGGTATGGCCGTCCTTACGGCGATCACGAAGTGCTGCGCATGACCGGCGCCATGGAAGCGCAAATCAGCGGTGGTCTGCATTACGACAACGTCGCGCCGAGTTTGCGCGGCGGACTGCAGTTGATGGTGCCGGACAGCGAACGCATTTCCGTCACCCTGCCGCTGCCGGCCAACTGGCATTACGTGCTCTATTACCCCGGCATCGAAGTTTCCACTCGCGCCGCGCGCGCGATTTTGCCGCGCGAATATCCGCTCGGCACGGTCACGGCGTTTGCCGAACGTCTCGCCTGTTTCATCAGCGCGTTGCACAGCGGTGACGCGGCATTCGCCGCGCAGATGATGCACGACGAAATTGCCGAGCCTTATCGCGCAACGCTGGTGCCCGGTTTCAGTGCCGCCAAAGCGGCAGCGCTGTCACAGGGCGCGCTGGCCTTCGGTCTGTCCGGCTCCGGCCCGACCTGCCTCGCCGTCTGTCCGGATCGCGCCAGCGCCGAACGCGTGGCACTGGCTTTGGACGATGCGTTTCCGCAGCAGACCGAGCGTTTCCGTCACGTCTGCCAGATCGACACGCTGGGTGCGCGGGTGCTGGCTGATTTGCGCTGAACTGAGTTGTTTTTTTCCGGACTCCGACCATGAATCTGCACAATCTCAAACACGCCGACGACACTGCCAGCTTCACGCAGGCAGTGCTGCGCGGCATCGGTCGCGACAGCGGCCTGTATTTTCCTGATCAATTGCCGCAATTTGATGCGCAAACCATCGACACCTGGCTGGAACGCGGGTTTGTTGCCCGCTCCTGTTCACTGCTTGATCGCCTGATCGGTGACGAATTCGACGACGGCGTGATCCCGGCGCTGGTCGATGATGCGTTCAATTTTCCGGTGCCTGTCGCCCCGGTCGGCAAACTGCCGGTCGCCGGCAGCGATGCCGCGCACGGTCATGTTCACGCGCTGGAACTGTTCCGCGGTCCGACGCTGGCGTTCAAGGATTTCGGTGCGCGCTTTCTGGCGCGCATCATGGCGCACCTGATCCAGCGTGGTGATCACAAGGGACCGTTGACCATACTGAGCGCCACTTCCGGTGATACCGGTGCGGCAGTCGCGCATGCGTATCATGGCCTGCCGAATATCCAGGTGGTGATCCTGTATCCGCAGGGCCGCATTTCGCCGCTGCAGGAAAAAATGTTCTGCACGCTGGGCGGCAATATCCACACGCTGGCAGTTGATGCGGATTTCGACACCTGTCAGTCGCTGGTCAAGCAGGCCTTCGAAGATGCGGCGTTTGTCAGTCAGCACGGACTCAATTCTGCCAACTCGATCAACATTGCCCGGCTGCTGGCACAAACCTGCTACTACTTCGAAGGTGTCGCACGCCTGCGTGCGCAGGGGCGCGACAACATTGTCATCAGTGTGCCCTCGGGCAATTTCGGCAACCTGACAGCGGGACTGTTTGCCCGGCACATGGGTCTGCCGGTGCGGGCGTTTGTCGCCGGCACCAATGCCAATGACACCGTGCCGCGTTATCTGCAGGACGGGCGCTGGGATGTGCGCAAAACAGTTGCCACACTGTCCAACGCCATGGATGTCAGCGCCCCCAGCAACTGGCCGCGCATCGAAGCGCTGTTTGCGCAATCCGGCCAGTCGCTGCAGATGCTGCGCGGCGCGGCGATCAGTGAGCAGGACACGCTGGACGCGCTGCACGAACTGCACGCGCTGGGCTATCTCTGCGAGCCACACGGCGCTGTTGCCTACGCCGCACTGAAACGCCATCTGCGCAGCGATGAAAACGGCTTGTTCCTGTGCACGGCGCATCCGGCGAAATTCCGCGAAGCCGTCGAACAGGCACTGTCGATCAGCATCAAGCTGCCACCGGAATTGCAGCGCGTGGCTGATCTGCCGCTGCGCTCGCAGGCCATCGGTCCGGACCTGGCGGCCGTCAAGGCGGCTGTAGCCGCAGCCTGGCGTTGATCGAAAACAATCCAGCTGCCCGCTCATCTCCTTGCCCGTGGCAGGCTGATGAGCGGGCGGCTATAAATGTCCGGATGCCGCCCGGTTCTGCCTGCAATCCGAGACACCGATGTCAGCCCTGAAACCGTTTCGTGCATGGACGCGCATCGTGCTTGCACCACTCCCTGTCCTGATGCTGTCGCTGTGCATGGCGCTGTCGCCACTTGCGCCGACAGTGCGCGCGGCCCAGACGCCCGCAACGCCGGAGGCGACCAGCTCTCCGTCCGCGGCTGCAGCATCTGCGACGTTCGTGCTGGGCGCAGAGGATGACTGGTATCCGCTGACCGGTATCAGCAAGGGCCAACCAGCCGGCTTCAGTGTCGATCTGATCCGTGCCGCCTACGCCGCCGCCGGCGCGCGCATCGAATTGCGTTCATTGCCTTACTCGCGCTGCATGAAAATGGCGCGCGATGGCGAGATCGCCGGCTGTTTCAACACCGCACGCAATCCGCTGCTGGAGCCGCATTATCGTTGGCACGACACGCCGCTGTTTGTCGGCCGCATCCTGATTTATGCCCGCCGGGATCACGCCGATGTGACGCTCGGCATTGCCGATCTGCGCGGCAAAAAACTCGCCGTGACCAACAGCTATGAATACGGCGAGGCCTTCGACACCGATAGCCGTTTCATCCGCGATATCGGTACGTCCGATTTGTTTGCCCTGCGCAAACTGGTCGCCGGCCGGGTCGATTACGCGCTGCTCTACGAGCGCATTGCCAACTACCAGCTGCGCCAGCATCCACAACTGGCTGACGCGGTCAAACCGGTGGGGCTGCTCAGTGAACCGGCGCTGTACATCGCGTTTTCACGCCAGCACCCGGACAGCGAGCGCGCGCAGGCTGTGTTTGAAAGCGGCTTCCGCCGAATCCGCGAAAACGGCGAATACGCCCGCATCGACGCGCGCTGGCGCTGAGCGCGCCTGCGCCTTGCGCGCGACGACCTGACGCACGAATAACTGGCGCACGAAGACCTGACGCACGAAAAACTGGCGCACAAAGAAACGGCGCGCGAATGTCCAGTCACACGCAGCATTCCGCAACGCGAGTGTCCTGGACCTGCAGGATATTTCGCTCGCCGATACTTTTCGCTGCGCGGCATCCGGCAAGGGCATCAGCCGGCACGCAGCGCATCGACGATGTTCATGCGCGCGGCGCGTGCCGCCGGTAACACACCGCCGACCAAACCCATCAGCAGCGAAAAGATCAGCGCATGGATCACCACGGCTGGCGTCAGTTCAAAACTGAAAGCCAGTTCGGAAAAGGTCTGGAAATTCATCGTGGACAAAGAGAAGAACTGCATCGCCGACGCCAGCAGCAAACCAGCCATGCCGCCGATCAGCGCCAGCAGCAGCGACTCGACCAGAAAGGCCTGCAGGATCGCGCGCCGCGAAAAACCGATGGCGCGCAAGGTGCCAATTTCGCCGGTACGGTTGGCGACGGCCGCATACATGGTGATCATCGCGCCGATGATGGCGCCCAGACTGAAGATCACACTCAGCGACAGGCCGAGATAGCGGATGAACAGGGCCATGACCCGCGACTGGTCAGCATAAAACTGCGTTTCCCGTTTGCCTTCCAGCGTCAGTCGCTGGTCGCCCTGCACGGTGGCCAGCAATTGCGCATAGCGCGCCGGGTCGGCCATGCGCAGCGTCACTGCCGACCAGGCCTGACGACGGAAACTCTGCATCAGTTGATCGGCATCGCCCCAGATCTCGGAATTGAAACCGGTTTTGCCGGCATCAAATACGCCCACCACGATCCAGTCACGGGCACCAAAGCGCAGCGTTTCGCCGAGACCGGCCTGACGAAACCGATCCGCGATAGCGCGACCGGCGATCACTTCATTGGAGCCGGGCCGGAACATGCGACCTTCGGCCAGACGAATCTGCGGCCGGATGCTGACGCCGGCGGGTGTGCTGCCGCGCACGACAACATTGGCCGGGGCATTGCCGTCACGTTTGTTCAGCGTCACCAGCACCACGGTCTCTTTTGCCAGCAGACTGCGACCTTCGCGATCACGGGCGACAAACGGCAGCGTTTCCAGAATGGCCGCCTGATTGCGATCCACCGCGCTCTGCACTTCGGTTTGCGCGGATTGGCGGATAAAGGTGACATTGTCCGGCGAGCCGGTATCGATCAGCGTTTTCTGCAATCCGGCTTCCAGCATCAGCACCGTGGCATAGACGTACACCACCAGCGCCATGCCGCCGGCCGTCAGCAGCGTGGTCAATTTCCGCGTCAGCAAATTGCGGGCGATGTAGCTGTAGGGCACGGCGCTCATGCTGCGTCCTCAGGCCACGGCCCGCAGGCCATCGACAATGCGCACGCGCATGGCGCGCAACGCCGGCACGATGGCAGCGAGCACGCCAACCAGCAGCGCATAAAACAATTGCAGGCGCGGCGTTTCCTCGGCGACGTTGAAGACCGGAAAGAGATTGTCGAGTGCATTGCCGAATGCCCGCGCCAGCGGATAGGTCAGCGCGATGGCCAGCACCCCGCCCAGCGCGGCCAGCAATATCGATTCAAGCAGGATCAGCACGCCAACAATCGGCGGCGAAAAGCCGAGCGCTTTCAGCGTGGCGTATTCGCGTGTGCGTTCGCGCGCCGCCATCGCCATGGTGTTGGCCATGACGGCAAGAATGATCAGGATCACGACATAGGCAACAACTTCGATGGCGACGACGATAGCCCCGGTCATGGCCACAAAACCCAGCTGGAACGCTTTCTCCGTCTCGGTCAGTGTTTCGGCCAGTGAATTGCGGAAGGTGCTGTCGATAATCCGGGCAATTTCTGCCGCGCGTGCACTGTCCTCGATGCTGACGATGAACACGCCGGCACTGTCCGCGCGGCGCGGCGCGCGTTTGCGCAAGGTTTCGTTGAGATATTCCCAGTGAAAGAAGAACTGGTTTTCGTCGGTGCTGGCGTCACGGCCCTGATAGATGCCCTGCAGAACAAAACTCCAGTCGCCGCTGTAGATCGTGCCCTTGATTGGAATGACGTCGCCGACTTTCCAGCCGAAGCGCTCGGCCAGTTTGCGGCCGGCAATGGCGCCGCGCCGGTCGGTGGCAAAGGCCTTGCGCTCGCGGTCATCGAGCACGAATTCCGCGTACTGTTCCAGATAAGGCCCGGCAACGGCGAACTGCGGAAAGAAATTGCGCTCGTCGATGTACACACCGCCGAACCAGTGTGCCCAGCTGACCGCACTGACGCCGTCAACGGCGCGTATTTTTTCCCGGTAACTGACCGGCAAGGTGAACACCAGCGACACCGCGCTGCGCGTCACCAGACGATTCGCCGATGCCGCATCGGCGCCGGCATACCAGGCGGAGACAATGGTGCGCAGCAAACCAAAGGCCAGCACCGCCACCACCAGACCGGTGAGCGTCAGCAGCGCCCGCAGCCGGTGGCGCAGCGCGTTGCGCGCGGCATTTTTCAGCAGGAAGCCGAGCATGGGCCGATCCCTGACAAAGCGGCGCAGCAGGAGTCCGCTGCATGATCAGGCAGGGTGTCGCAGCGATAGCCGTTCGCCATCTCAGCGGCCCTCACGCTGCTGCAGTTCACCCTTGTCGAGATGCCAGCGTGTGTGGGCGCGTTCGGCGGCGCGGGCATCGTGCGTCACCATGATGATGGTTTTGCCGAGATCCCGATTCAGCGCATCGAGCAGATCCAGCACCTCGCTGGCCGACTGCTTGTCGAGATCGCCGGTGGGTTCATCGGCAACAATCAGCGTCGGATCGGTGACCAGCGCGCGGGCAATCGCGACACGTTGTTGCTGACCGCCGGACAGCTCCGACGGATAGTGCGTCAGCCGGTCGGACAGGCCCACCATCTGCAACGCCGTTTCCGCATGCTGGCGACGTTCGCGGCGCGACAAGCGCGTCAGCATCAGCGGCAGCTCGACATTTTCCAGCGCGGTCAGCACCGGCATCAGATTGTAGAACTGGAAAATGAAACCGACATGCGCGGCCCGCCAGGCCGCAAGCTCACTTTCCGGCAACGTGGCGATATCGACATCGTCGATCAGGATCTGGCCGCGCGTCGGTTTGTCGATGCCGGCGATGAGATTGAGCAAGGTGCTTTTGCCGGAACCGCTCGGCCCCATCAGCGCCAGATATTCGCCCTGCGCGACATCAAAGCTGATCGCATTCAGCACTGGCACCGCCTGCGATCCGCGAAAATAGGTTTTGCCCACTTCGCGCAAACGCACGGCGACGCTCACTTGTCATTCTCCACCAGCGTGACCGCTGCACCGTCCTGCAAATCGCGATCCTGCAGATCTGCACCAGCAAGACGAACCACACGATCACCAACGCCCAGACCGGATCGGATCACGACAAAATCACCGAGCGTTTCACCGCGCTGCACGGCAGTGCGACGCAGCTTGCCCTGCTCGATGACAAAGGCCTCGTGTCCGCCGTCATTGCCGATGCTGCGCAGTGCCTCAGCGCTGACGCCAATACGCGGCTGGCGCTCGTCGGCGTTCAACGGACGGCTCAGGAACGCCACTTTTGCCGCCATGTCCGGCAGCACGCGCACGTCGTTTTCCAGAAACCGGATCTTGAACATCACCGTGGCTTTCGAGCGATCCACCGCCGGCACCATGCTCGCCACTTCGCCCAGCAGGCGCACATCGGGCAAAGCGTCGAGCTGGATCTCGCAGGCCTGACCGATGCTGACTTTGGCCAGCGAAGACTCCGAGACATCGGCCTCGACTTCCAGCGTGTTCATGTCGGCAATATCGACGACCGCGCCCTTGGACGACAGGCCGGTGTTGAACGGCGACAAGACATCACCGACGTTGGCGTTTTTGGTCAGGATGATGCCGTCGAACGGCGCCCGCACCAGCGTATTGTCGAACGCGACACGCACCACGCGAACATTGGCTTCCGCAGCCGCCAGCGCCGCCTTGCGTGCACCGACCGCCGCCTGCGCACGCTTGTGCAATGCTTCGCTCTGATCGTAGTCGGACACCGACAGGAGTTTTTTGGCTTGCAGATCTGCAGCACGGCGGTAATTCAGTTCGCTGTTGTGCAACTCGGCTTCCGCTTCGCGCAATTGCGCGCGCGCAACGCCCACCTGCGCTTCCGCCTGTTCCACCTGCGCCTGCAGATCACTGCTTTCCAGCCGGGCGATCACTTCACCGGCTTTCACTTTTGAGCCTTCGCGCACACCCAGCCATTCCAGCCGGCCGGTGGCCTTGGACGCAACCGCCGCCTTGCGCTGGGCCGCGACATAACCGGTGGCATTGAGTACGGTCAGCGCCTGCGAAGGCCAGACGTTCACCACGCTGACCGCCTGCACGTCCACTGATGACTGGCGCAATGACCAGAGAAACAACAAGGCCAGCGCCAGCACCGGCAGGACCAGCCACCACGGCAACCGCCGGCGCGACCGGGTCGCGCCCGTTGTGCTGCGATCAATTTTCAGACTCTGGAGATCGGCCACCCTGTCATCCCTCCGCGATTCGCCGCTGCAGCGGCAGATTATTCCTGCCGGCGGCGTGCATACGCTTGCTGCCATATTGCCCGGAACACGTTTGCAGCAGAACACGACTGTATCCGTCCGCTGCAGAAATCTGATTCAGAACGCTGATGCAAGAATCCGATTCAGAACACTGTTTCCGGATGTGCTTGCTGCGCGCGCTGTGCGTTTCATTCCGGCCTCGCGCCGGACGATTCCGCGGCAGACAACTTGGCAGCAGAGCAATTCGCAGCAGAGCCGTTCATACGAGAGCCGTTCATAGCAGACGACATCGCGCCCGGCATCGAGACCCGCTTCAACCGGCAACAGTGCCGCAACAGCGCCCGTCAGTCGCGACGACTCGCACACACCGGACAATCCGGATCGCGCCGCGCATGCATCGCCCGCCATTCACTGCGCCAGGCATCCACCAGCCAGATGCGGCCGGTGTTGCTGTCCAGCTCGACCAGCAGCTTGATGGTTTCCAGCGCCTGCCAGCTGCCGATGACACCGACCAGCGGCGCCAGCACGCCGGAACGCGCACAGGTATCGCCTTCATCATCACTCTGGGCGCCGCCATACAAACAGGCGTAACACGGACAGTCGCCACGATTGGTGAATACCGCGAGCTGCGCTTCGCCACGGATCGCCGCGCCACTGACCAGCGGTTTACGTTGCGTGACACAGGTTTGGTTCAACAGGAAACGAATGCCGAAGTTGTCGCTGGCATCCACGACGACATCGGCGCGTGTCACCGCTGCGGCAATGTTGTCGGCATCCAGCCAGCCCAGCGGCTCCACCTGTACGTGCGGATTCAGCGCCCGGACTGCCTGCGCGGCGCTTTCCGCCTTGTTGACGCCGATGCGCGCCGTGCTGTGCGCGATCTGGCGTTGCAGGTTGGACAGCTCGACCGTGTCGCCATCGGCGATCAGCAGCCGGCCGACGCCGGCCGATCCAAGATAGAGCGCCACCGGCGAACCGAGACCACCGGCGCCGACAATCAGCACCGTGGCGGCGAGCAGTTTTTGCTGGCCGGCAATATCGATCTGCGGCAGCAACAGATGGCGCGAATAGCGCAACAGCTCTTCGTCACTGAATTCGCGCGTTGCGCCGTTCTGATCCGGTGTGCTCATCGCCAGCGTCCGCGCGTGACCCGATCATTGCCGCCGAGATCCTGACGCGTTTCCACGGAGGCAAATCCGGCTGCCATGAACAACGCGCGCACCGCGTCGCCCTGATCGTAACCATGCTCGATCAACAGCCAGCCACCATCGTGCAGATGCGCCGGCGCCTCGCGGACGATGATGCGGATATCGTCGAGGCCGTCATTGCCGGCGACCAGCGCCGACTGCGGTTCAAAACCGAGATCGCGCAGATGCGGATCGGCACTGGCAATGTACGGCGGATTGGAGACGATGAGATGAAAGCGGCGCCCGGCGAGCGGTGTCAGCCAGGAGCCGAACAGGAATTCGACGTTGTCGCGTTTCAACCGGCGAGCATTTTTCTGGGCGATGCGCAGCGCCGCGTGCGACGCATCGGTCGCCAGCAACTGCCAGTGCGGACGTTCACTGGCCAGTGCCAGGGCAATGACGCCGGAACCGGTGCCGAGATCAACCACCGACAGCGGCATACCGGCGGGTGCCAGTGCATCACCGGCCTGCAGCGCCAGCTCGACCAGCAGCTCTGTTTCCGGACGCGGGATCAACGTGTCGGGTGTGACCAGAAACGGCAGTGACCAGAACTCGCGTTCACCGAGCAGATAGGCAATCGGTTCGCCGAGCTTGCGCTTGTCCAGCAGCGCGCGAAAACGCTGTTGCTGTTCGGCGCTGAGCACCGTGTCGTCATGGGTACGCAGATAGCTGAGCGGTTTGCCCAGCACATGACAGAGCAGCAATTCCGCCTCGCGCCGCGCGCCCTCTCCGAGCGCAGTCAGCTGATCGGCGGCATCGCGGAGCGTGGCGGCGAGATTCATGCGGCTTGTCCGGACAATGCAGCGAGTTGATCGGCCTGATACTCGTTGATCAGCGGCTCGATCACCGGATCGAGATCGCCTTCGACGATGTCGTTCAGCGAATACAGGGTGAGATTGATGCGGTGATCAGTGAGCCGGCCCTGCGGAAAATTGTAGGTGCGGATGCGCTCGGAACGATCGCCGCTGCCCACTTGCAGACGCCGCGCTTCGGCAGTCTGGCTCTGCTGTTTTTCCTGCTCGCGGGCCAGCAGGCGCGAGGCCAGCAGCGCCATCGCCCGGGCGCGGTTTTTGTGCTGCGAACGTTCATCCTGGCACTCGACCACCAGACCGCTGGGCAAATGCGTGATGCGGATCGCCGAGTCGGTTTTGTTGACGTGCTGGCCACCGGCACCACTGGAACGGTAGGTATCGACTTTCAGATCCGCCGGATTGATCTGCACATCGCTGACTTCATCGGCTTCGGCGAGGATGGCCACCGTCGCGGCCGAGGTGTGGATGCGGCCCTGGGCTTCGGTGGCCGGCACGCGCTGCACGCGGTGCGCGCCAGATTCAAATTTCAGCCGCGAATACACGCCATTGCCGATGATGCGGGCGATGATCTCCTTGTAACCGCCGTGTTCGCCCGGCGATTCGGAAATGATCTCCACCTGCCAGCGCTGGCGGTCGGCGTATTTGCCGTACATACGGAACAGATCGCCGGCGAAAATCGCCGCTTCGTCACCGCCGGTACCGGCCCGGATCTCTAGAAAGACATTGCGCTCGTCGTTCGGATCACGCGGCAGCAAGGCTTTTTGCAGCGCCAGTTCCAGACTTTCCAGCCGGGCTTTCGCCGCCGGCAATTCTTCACGCGCCAGCTCGCGCAGTTCGCTGTCCTGATCGGCGAGCATGGTTTCGGTTTCGGCGAGCGCGATCTGCGCCTGTTGGTAATCGGCAAACAGTTTCACCACCGGTTCCAGTGTGGCGAATTCCTTGCTCAGATCACGGAACCGTTTGCTGTCGGCAATGACGCTGGCCTCGCCGAGCAGCGCGGCGATCTCCTGATGGCGTTCGATCAGGGCTTCGAGTTTGCGGACGATGCTGGCGTGGATCATGAGCCGGACTCATCCAGATCGAACACGCTGCGCACCTGCTCGATGGTGTCGAGCTGACCGTTGGCCGCGGCGTGACGCAGACGCTGGCTGGGTGCGTGCAGGAATTTGTTGCCGAGCCGGTGGGCGAATTGCTGCAGCACCTCTTCAGCGTTGTCGCCGGCACGCAAACGCGCCAGCGCCCGCTCGTATTCCTGATGCTGGATCTGGGTGAAGTGATCGCGCAGATCGCGGATGGTGCCGGCGGCATCGCGCGAACGCTGCCATTCCAGATAGGCATCCACATGCGTGGCGATGATCTCTTCGGCCTGCAGCGCCGCTTCCTGACGCGCTTTCATGTTTTCCTGCACCACGCCGTTCAGATCATCGACGCTGTAGAGATAGACATCGTCGAGCGTCGCCGCTTCCGGTTCGATGTCGCGCGGCACCGCCAGATCGACCATGAACATGGGTTTGTGTTTGCGTTGTTTGATGGCGCGCTCGATCAGGCCTTTGCCGAGTATCGGCAGCGGACTGGCCGTGGAGCTGATGACAATGTCGGCGCGCGGCAGATAGTCCGGCAATTCGCCGAGCGAGATCGCTTCGCCGCCGTACAGATGCGCCAATTCGGCCGCGCGGCTCAGCGTGCGGTTGGCAACAATGATGCGCGTCGCGCCCTGTTGCACCAGATGCTGGGCGGCGAGCTGCACGGTTTCACCGGCGCCGATGAACAGCGCCGTGGTTTTCGACAAATCGGAAAAGATCCGCTTCGACAATTGCACGGCCGCGTACGCGACGCTGACCGCGCTCTGGCCGATGGCGGTATCGGTGCGCACCTGTTTGGCGACGGCAAAGGTCTGCTGGAACAGCCGGGCCAGTTGCTGGCCGACCGTGCCGGCGTTTTGCGCAACGGCGTAGGCGTCTTTCATCTGGCCGAGGATCTGCGGTTCGCCCAGCACCATGGAGTCGAGTCCGGAGGCGACGCGCATCACGTGACGGATGGCGTCGGCGTCGTGCTTCACGTACAGGCAGCGGCGCAAATCGTCGAGGGGCAGATGGCGGTGCTGGTGCAGCCAGTGCATCAGCCGGTCGCTGTCGAGATGGCCGGCGCCATAGACCTCGACGCGGTTGCAGGTCGACAGGATGGCGGCCTCGCCGAGGCCGGCACTGCGCAGCAAATCCTGCAGCGCCTCGGGTATGGTCTCGGGGCTGAAGGCAAGCCGATCGCGGATGGCAATCGACGCGGTGTTGTGGTTGATTCCGAGCGCAAGCACCGACATGGCTACCGCAGGCATGAAACAACGCCGACCTGCTGGGTCGGCGCGCGAGGGCCGGCATTGTAATACAACTGTGTCAGGCCTGTTTTTGACCAGAAGCGACTGGGAGCGACCAGAAGCGGCCAGACCCGACCGGCGGCACCGGCAGGGTCATCGAAGCGCCGGCGACGCCTGCGCAAACGGCGAGCGCAAGGGCGCCGGAACCGCCGGCCGCGCGCCGCGTCTGAAGCCGGCAATCGGGTATATTGCCCGACCGTTTCCGGGATGCCCTGTCATGCGTCGTCTGCTTCTTGCTTCCTTTATCAGTGCCGCCCTCAGCGCCCTGCCCGGCCCCCTGCACGCCAGCGAGGCCGAGCAGGCACGCAGCGTCTACCAGACCTTGCTGGCGCAGGTCGCCGAACAGCGCGGCGAAAACGAGATCGCCCTGGCCAATGCGCTGGCGGCGGCCGAGTCCACTGGCGAGGCGGCGCTGGCGCGTCAGGCGTTCATCCTCGCCCAGAAACTGCAAAAACGTGAGGAAGCCGCGCGCGCCGGCCTGCTCTGGGCGACCGCCGAGCCCGACAATGGCGATGCCCAGGCTGCTGCCGCGCTCGCCAGCCTGCAGATTGGCAACATCGAAACCGCGCTGCCGCGCATCCAGCGGCTGCTGGAACTGGTCGGCGACGCGCCCGATGCGCGTGTCCGCCAGCTGCACCGGCTGACCCATGTGCTGCCGCCGGGTCTGGCGGTGCATGTGCTCGGCGAGCTGGCCAAGACCATGACCGACCCGGAGACGGCCTGGCTGGTCTCGGCCATGGCGGCCCAGCGCGGCGAAGACAGCGTGCTGGCCATGGGCATGGCCGACAACGCCCTCGACAAGCGTCCCGACTGGGGACTCGCCGTTGCCGTCAAAGCCGATCTGCTCACCGCCCGGGGCGATGCCGGCGAAGCCATCGACTGGCTGCAGCAGGCGCTGACCCGCCAGCCGAAAGCCGCCGATCTGCAGAAAGCGCTCGGCCGCCTGCTTTACCAGCAGGGGCGCTATGGCGAAGCGGCGCAGCAATTTGCGCCGTTGGCGGCGGCCAAACCCGATGAACGCGAGCTTCA
Organism: Permianibacter sp.; assembly: GCA_041913605.1. Classification (GTDB taxonomy): domain Bacteria; phylum Pseudomonadota; class Gammaproteobacteria; order Enterobacterales; family Permianibacteraceae; genus Permianibacter. The sequence goes on along the minus strand of JAYSEY010000008.1, from coordinate 28,703 downwards.
CTACCTGCTGGCCCTGAGCCGGCTGCTGTCCGGCGACCCGGCACAGGCGCTGCCGGCCTTCCAGAAGCTGCGCGCCGAAGGCCATCAGGCGCCGCTGTCGGCCTATCTGTGCGGACTGGCCGCCGAACGGCTCGACCAGATCGCCACCGCCCTCGAATGCTTCGATGCCGTTGATGGCGGCAACAACCGCATCGCCGCCGCCCGCGCCGCCGCCCGGATTCGCACCGACCACGGCGACCTGCCGGCGGCGCTGGCCGGCCTCGACCAACTGGCGGCGACGCTGGACGGCAACGAGCAGGCCGGTTTGCAGACATATGCGTTGCAGCTGCTGCACGACGCCGGTCGCCACACGGATCTGGCCGCGCGACTGGCGACGCTGACGCCGGAACAGGGTGCCCGCCCGGCGCTGCGCTTCTGGCAACTGCGCCAGCAGCACGCCGCGCCCGACGCCCTGCTTGCGGCGTTGATCGGCGAACTGCCCGATTCCGCTGAGGGCCGCAAGGAGTGGGCATTCACCCTGTCGCAGCAGTTCAGCAACCTGCAGGCACATGAGCACGCCTTCCGGCTGCTCGACCATGTCCAGCAACTGCTGCCCGAGGATCTCGACCTGCGCTATACCCGTGCCCTGCTCGCCGAGGGCGCCGGCCATACGGAACTGGCCATTGCCGGCCTGCGCGACGTACTGGCCCGCGACGCCAACCACGTCGATGCCCTGAATGCGCTCGGCTTCACGCTCGCCGATCACCAGCAGCAGCTCGACGAGGCTGAAGATCTGGTTCGCCGCGCCCACGAGCAGCGGCCCGGCAGCGCCGCCATCACCGATTCGCTGGGCTGGGTGTTGTACCGCAAGGGCGATCTGAAGCAGGCACTCACTTACCTGAAACGGGCCTGGCAACAGGAACCGGAAGCCGAGATCGCCAGCCACTACGGCGAAGCGCTGTGGCAGAGCGGCGACCGGAAAACCGCCCGTCAGGTCTGGCAGGCCGCGCACAAACGCCATCCCGGTGACGCCAAACTGAACGCCGTGCTGGCGCGCTACAAACCCTGGTGACCGGCGTCCGGGCCGGCCGGGCTTTTGCCCGCCGGCGGGCCGCGATTCTCCCGGCCTTTTTTCCGGCACGTTCCGTGTCCTGCACAGACCGGCATCAGTCCTGACCATCCCGCCCCAAACCGCTCATTTGCCGAACCTAACCGTGATGTCAGCCTTCACTTCGCTTTTTACGCTCACAAAACCTGCTTCGCCGCTGCGCGTGCTGGCCGCCCTGACACTGCTGCTGCTCGCCGGCTGCGCCAGCCGCACCCTGATCCCGACGCCGGAAGCCGGCGCCCGCTGGCGTGCCCAGCAGGAGAAAGTCGGCAGCATCAACCACTGGCAGCTCGATGGCCGCATCGCCCTGAAGAACGCCCGCGACGGCTTCAACGCCGGCGTCAGCTGGCTGGAGCAACCGCCGCGCTACCGCTTTGAACTGGTGGCCACGCTCGGCGCCACGGCGGCCCGGCTGAATGGCGAAGCCGGCATGGCCGTCCTCGAACTGCCTGATCAGCCCCCGCTCACCGGCCGCGACGCCCGTGATCTGCTGGTCAGCCATTTCGGCTGGGACATTCCGGTCGAGGAGCTGCGCTGGTGGGTGCGCGGTCTGCCGGCACCGGGCGGTCGCGCCGCCGAAGTCGATGCCCAGGGCCTGCCGGTCCGGCTGCAGTCCGGCAGCTGGCAGGTGCACTACCTGAGCTGGACCGAAGTGCAGCGCGACGACGACCATGCTGCGCTGGTCATGCCTCAGCGCATTGAAGCGCGCAGCGGTGACCTGACCCTGAAGCTGAGCATTCATGACTGGCAGTTGTGAGCTGGCCGGTCGTTGTGAACGAGATCGCCGCTGTAAACAGCCGCGTCCGGCCGGACATCAGCAAGCGCTACACCCGGGACGCCTGCACCGGAACACCTGCACCAGAACACCTGCACCGCGACACTTGTACCGAGAAACGTGAATCCGCCACACCCGTGACAGCAATCCGATGAACGACCGCATCCCCGAATGGCGGGGCCTGAGCCCGGCAAAACTCAACCTGTTCCTGCACATCACTGGCCGGCGCAGCGACGGCTATCACCTGCTGGAAACCCTGTTCCAGCTGCTCGACTGGGGCGACGAGCTGCACCTCGTCCGCCGCGATGACGGCCGCATCGTCCTGCACGATGCCCTGCCCGGCGTCAGCGATGATCAGCATCTGGCCGTGCGTGCCGCGCGTCTGCTGCAACAGCATTGCAAGGTCGGTTATGGCGTCGGCATCGGCATCGTCAAACGCATTCCGATGGGAGGCGGTCTGGGCGGCGGCAGCTCCAATGCCGCAACCGTATTGCGTGTGCTGAACCGGCTCTGGGATTGCCGGCTTGATACCGATGCGCTGGCCGCACTCGGGCTGCAACTTGGCGCCGATGTGCCGGTGTTCGTGCGCGGTGCAACCGCCTACGCCGAAGGCATCGGTGAACAACTGCAAGCCTGTCCGCAACCGGAGCGCTGGTATGTTGTGGTGACACCGGATGTCAGCGTACCGACGGCAAAAATCTTCGCCGATCCGGCGTTGACACGTGACACACCTCCCGTCAGAATACGCGCCCTCGCCGCCAGTGACTGGTGGCAAGCCACCCGAAATGATTGCGAACCGGTGGTGCGCAATCAGTATCCCGCGGTGGATCGTGCACTGACACGATTGGCAAATTTCGCAGCTGCGCGCATGACTGGCACCGGAAGTTCGGTGTTCGCGCAGGTGAGCGATGAAGCACAAGCCAGACAGGTTCTGGCGTCGTATCTGGATCTCAGCCGCGACGAAACCTGCAGCAGCTTCATCGCCCGGGGCATCAATGTGTGGCCCGTGTAAACAGTTTCGGTAGGGGTATCGCCAAGCGGTAAGGCAGCGGGTTTTGATCCCGCCATTCGGAGGTTCGAATCCTTCTACCCCTGCCACTTATTTCGGCTTCGCACTTGGACGAAGTCAGCGGCAAAGGCAAGAATTCTTGCCACACAACAACACCGCGCTCCGGCGCGGTGTTGACGTTTCAAGCAGGCGCAGGCCGCGCCACCTCCCGCAACGACGAGGGTGATCATGTCCGACATGATGCTGTTCAGCGGCAACGCCTGCCCCGAGCTGGCCAATGCCATTGCCGCGCGTCTCAACACGCAACTGTCGGCCGCCCAGGTCGGCAAATTCTCCGATGGTGAAATCAACGTCGAGATCCGCGAACACGTGCGCGGCAAAGACGTGTTCATCATCCAGTCGACCTGCAATCCGACCAACGACAACCTGATGGAACTGGTGATCATGGCCGACGCACTGCGCCGCGCCAGCGCCGGTCGCATCACCGCCGTGGTGCCGTATTTCGGTTACGCCCGCCAGGACCGCCGCGTGCGTTCGGCACGGGTGCCGATCTCTGCAAAAGTGGTCGCCGACATGCTGTCCATCGTCGGCATCAACCGGGTGCTGACCGTTGACCTGCACGCCGATCAGGTGCAGGGCTTCTTCGATACGCCGGTCGACAACGTCTATGCAACCCCGGTCTTCCTCGACCACGTGTACCGTCAGCATTTCCCGAACCTGATGGTCGTGTCGCCGGACGTCGGCGGCGTGGTACGCGCTCGTGCTGTCGCCAAGCGCCTGAACGACGTCGATCTGGCCATCATCGACAAGCGCCGTCCGCAACCGAACGTTGCCGAAGTGATGCACATCATCGGTGAAGTCGAAGGCCGCAACTGCGTGATCATCGACGACATCGTCGACACCGCCGGGACACTCTGCCTCGCCGCCAACGCCCTGAAAGCCGCCGGCGCCGCCAGTGTCCATGCCTACACCACGCACGCCGTGCTGTCGGGCAAAGCCATCGACAACCTGAATGCATCCAAACTCGACAAACTGATTGTCACCGACACCATCCCGCTCAGCGAACGCGCCCGCCAGTGCGATCGCATCGAAGTGGTGTCGCTGGCACCGTTGCTGGCCGAGGCGATCCGCCGGGTCAGCGAGGAAGAATCGCTGTCGGAAATGTTTGTCTGAGGCACGGATCCCGGCTGAACGCGCGTTGCGCGTTTTGTCGTTTCTGGTGCCCTGTAAGTTGAGCGGGTTCGTCGCAGCCAGTGCGGTGCCGAACCCGAAGATTTGTCGCAAGGCAAACCGTTGTTTCTGGTCGCGGAAGCAACGTGGCGTGACAGCAATTCCGCCGTCACGTGAACATTGATAGGTGAAACATGTCTGTTTCTTTTGATCTGAACGCTACCAAGCGTGCCGACCAGGGCAAAGGTGCGAGCCGCCGCCTGCGTCACGCTGACCAGGTTCCGGCTGTGATCTACGGCGGCGACAAGCCGGCCGCTTCGATCAGCCTGAGCCACAACAAGGTGATTCTGGCTCTGGAACACGAAGCTTTCTATTCGCACCTGCTGACGCTCGACGTCGATGGCGTGAAAGAAACCGTGATCCTGAAAGCGGTCCAGCGCCACCCGTACAAGCCGAAGGTCCAGCACCTCGATTTCCTGCGCGTCAGTGAAAGCGAGCGTCTGCACACCAAGGTGCCGCTGCACTTCATCAACGAAGCCGGCTGCCCGGCCGTCAAGGCTGGCGCCCAAGTTCACCACGACCTGACCGAAGTCGAAATCGTCTGCCTGCCGAAATACCTGCCGGAATTCATCGAAGTGGATCTGAAAGACGCACAAGTCAACCAGATCATCCACCTCGCGGATCTGAAACTGCCGGCTGGCGTCGCACTGGTTGCCCTGCAACACGGCGACAACAAGTCGGTGGTGTCGATTCACCGTCGCGGTGGTGCTGCTGAAGAAGCCGCTCCGTCGGCGTAATCGCTGCACGTATCGCACGTGGTACTGCGAAGGCCGTTGCTTGCAACGGCCTTCGTTCTTTCTGCCGTGTGCATGGCGGATGCAAATTCGCCGCAGGCAGCGGATAATTCCGCCGTTTTCAGTCAGCCCTGCGCATCATGTCGATCCTGCTCATCGTCGGTCTCGGTAATCCCGGCAGCCAGTACGCCCACACCCGGCACAACGCCGGCGAGTGGTATGTGCGCCGGCTGGCCGACAAATGCGTCGTGCGACTGACGCCGGAAAGCCGCTTCTTCGGTGAAACGGCCGTAGCGAACATTGCCGGCAAAAGCGTGCGCCTGCTGGTGCCGGGCACTTACATGAATCGCAGCGGTCAGGCAGTCGGTGCACTGGCAAACTTTTATCGCATTGCGCCGGCGAACATCCTCGTCGCCCACGACGAACTGGATATTCCGCCCGGCACACTGAAAATGAAAATCGGCGGCGGCCACGGCGGCCACAACGGTCTGAAAGACATCGTCGCGGCGCTCGGCAACAACGCCGACTTTTACCGTCTGCGGATCGGTATCGGCCATCCCGGACATCGCGATCAGGTGACCGGCTGGGTGCTCGGCAAAGCGCCGTCTGCCGAACAGCAAAAGATGGATGCCGCCATCGATGTCTGCCTGCGCGAAACCGAAAATCTGGTGCGCGGCGAGTTTCTGAAAGCGCAGCAGGTGCTGCATGGTTTTGTCGCCTGACGCGAAATGTGTGAGTTCTGTTTTTTTCCGGAGTAACTAACATGGGTTTCAACTGCGGTATTGTCGGCCTGCCCAATGTCGGCAAATCGACACTGTTCAATGCGCTGACCAATGCCGGCATTGCCGCGGCGAATTTCCCGTTCTGCACCATCGATCCGAATACCGGCATCGTGCCGATGCCGGACCCGCGTCTGGATGAACTGGCGAAGATCGTCAACCCGCAGAAAGTGGTGCCGACCTCGATGGAGTTCGTCGACATCGCCGGTCTGGTCGCCGGTGCGTCGAAAGGTGAGGGCCTGGGCAACAAGTTCCTCGCCAACATCCGCGAAACCGACGCCATCGCTCATGTGGTGCGTTGTTTTGATCACCCGGACATCATTCACGTGTCGGGCAGTGTTGATCCGGTGCGCGACATCGAGATCATCAACATGGAACTGGCGCTGGCTGATCTCGACACGGTCGAGAAATCGATCAAGCGCGTCGAGAAAGTTGCCAAGCATGGCGACAAGGACGCCAAGGCCGAATACGACGTGCTGGTGAAAGCCAAAACGGCACTCGAAGAAGGCCAGCCGGTGCGCACGCTGGATCTCAGCGAGCAGGAACTGAAACTGCTGCGCCAGCTCGGCCTGATGACCGCCAAGCCGACCATGTACATCGCCAACGTGATGGAAGACGGTTTCGAAAACAACGCCATGCTCGACGCGGTGCGCGCGATTGCCGCCAAGGAAGGTTCCGAAGTGGTGCCGGTCTGCGCGGCCATCGAATCGGAACTCGCCGCCTTGTCGGCCGACGAGCAGAAAGAATTTCTCGGCGAACTCGGCCTCACCGAGCCGGGCCTCAACCGCGTGATCCGCGCCGGTTACAAGCTGCTGAACCTGCAAACCTACTTCACCGCCGGCGTGAAAGAAGTGCGCGCCTGGACGGTTGCCATCGGCGCCACCGCGCCGAAAGCCGCCGCCGTGATCCACACCGATTTCGAAAAAGGTTTCATCCGCGCCGAAGTCATCAGCTACGACGACTTCATCAAGTACAAGGGCGAAGCCGGCGCCAAGGAAGCCGGCAAATGGCGTCTGGAAGGCAAGGAATACATCGTCCAGGATGGCGATGTCATGCACTTCCGTTTCAACGTCTGATCCGGCCGGCCTCCCGCCGCCCGTCTCCGAAACCGCGCTCCGGCGCGGTTTTTCTTTTTCTGCCCGCTGATCGGCAAGTGATCGCTTTGCGAGGCGGACGCGTATCGAGGTCAGGGAACAGTTCCCGCTGCAGGCCGGTGCACAGAGGCATCCGCATGTCCGCGCTGAAGGAGGCAGACGCCAGCGGCACACCCCGGATCACCTGATGACACTCGCAGGTCGCGATGTCGCTGGCAGATCCGGTACGAGTCTACATCCGGAGCCCACATGTTCAGATCACGCCGTCTGGCTGCAGCCCTTGCAGCCTGTGAAAGTCGTCTCGCCGTCAGCCAGCAGACCCTCGATGCCATACGCAACACCATGGCGTATATCGAGTTCTCCGCCGACGGCATCATCCTCGACGCCAACAGCCGCTTTCTCGATGTCATGGGCTATACGCTGGAGACGATCCGCGGTCGTCATCACCGTATGTTCTGCACGCCCGAATTGCTCGCCAGCCCGGCCTACGATGCGTTCTGGCAGCGGCTGGCACGTGGCGAAAGTTTCAGTGATCGTTTCTTGCGCCTTGGTCGCGACGGCCGGCGCATCTGGCTGGAAGCCAGCTATCTGCCGATCCGCGACGCGCACGGCCGGGTCGAACGCGTGATCAAACTCGCCGCCGACATCAGCGCGCGCGTGGAAACGGAGCAACGCCAATCCAGCCTGCTGACTGCCATCAATCGCTCGATGGCGGTGATCGAATTCAGCACCCGTGGCGAGATCCGCGATGCCAACGACAATTTCCTCGCCACCATGGGCTACCGGCTGGACGAGATCCGCGGCAAACACCACAGCATGTTCTGCTCGGCCGAAGACGGTCGCAGCGAAACCTACCGCCAGTTCTGGCAGCAACTGAACCGCGGCGAATACGTGTCCGACAATTTCCGCCGCCTGAAACGCAATGGCGAAATTGTCTGGCTGCGCGCCACCTACAACCCGGTGTACGACGCCAGCGGCGCGCTGAGCGGCGTGGTGAAATTCGCCACCGATATCACCGCCCAGATCGTGCAGCGCGAAGCGGAATCTGCCGCCGCGCGGCTGGCCTACGACACGGCGCGTGAAACCGATGCCAGTGCAGCGCAAGGTGCAACAGCGGTAGAGCAAACCACGGCGGTCGTGCGCGGCATTGCCAGTGAGCTCGGTCGCGTGTCCGGGCAAATCAGCGCGCTGAACGGCCAGTCCGAACAGATCAGCAGCATCGTCCAGGTGATCCGCAGCATCGCCGAACAAACCAATTTGCTGGCGCTGAACGCCGCCATTGAAGCGGCGCGTGCCGGCGATCAGGGACGCGGCTTTGCCGTGGTGGCCGACGAGGTGCGCAATCTCGCCGCGCGCACGGCGCAGGCAACGGTCGAGATCAACGACGTCGTGCGCCGCAATCATGAACTGGCCCAGCAAGCCGTCAGTGCCATGTCCGAGAGCAATGTGCGCGTTGAACAGGGCGTCGAACTGGCGCGGCAGACCGGTGAACTGGTGCAACGCATCCGCACGGACGCGCAGCGCGTGGTCACCACTATCGGCCAGTTCAACAACACGCTGCATCACTGACTCCGGTGCGGAACTGATTCCCGCGCAACACCGGTTCAGGCGCAGCATTGATTCCGGCCTGATAGTGTTCCCGGCGCAATGCTGATTCCGGTGTTATCGCTGCGGCGGTGGTACGGCCGACCGCAGCGGCTCTGCGCAGAAGTTACGCGTCGCTGTCAGCAGATGGCCGCTGGCTTTGCCGTATAGTGACGGGCGATTTTTTCACTGGCCCGGAATCATGGTGCTGCCCGCCCGCAACGCTGCCGTCAGGTTCATTTTCATTACCATCGTCATGGATGTGCTGGCGCTCGGCATCATCATTCCGGTGTTGCCGAAACTGGTCGAAGAATTCATGGGCGGCAACACCGCCGGCGCCGCGGAAATTTACGGCGTGTTCGGCATGGCCTGGGCGCTGATGCAGTTTTTCTTTTCGCCGCTGCTCGGCGCCATTTCGGATCGCTTTGGTCGCCGGCCGGTGATCCTGATCAGTTGTGTCGGGCTCGGCCTCGATTATGTGCTGATGGCACTGGCGCCGAATCTCGCCTGGCTGTTTGTCGGCCGTCTGCTGTCGGGTATCACGGCGGCAAGTTTTTCCACCGCCGGCGCCTACATTGCCGACATCACGCCGCCGGAAAAGCGCGCCGCCAGTTTCGGCCTGATCGGCGCCGCCTGGGGACTCGGTTTTGTCATCGGCCCGGCGGCTGGCGGTTTGCTGGGCGGCATTGATCCGCGTTTGCCGTTCTGGGTTGCGGCGGTGCTCGCGCTGGCCAATGCGGTGTACGGCTGGTTTGTGTTACCGGAATCGCTGCCGAAAGAAAAACGCGGCCCGTTTTCCTGGGCACGCGCCAATCCCGTTGGTGCGCTGAAACTCCTGCGTTCACACCCCGAGCTGGCCGGACTTGCCAGCGTCAACGTGCTCTACACCATGGCGCATTACGTGCTGCCGAGCATGTTTGTGCTCTACACCGGTTACCGCTACGGCTGGGATGCGCAGGCGGTCGGTTTGTCACTGGCGATTGTCGGCGTCTGCAACGTGATCGTGCAGGGTGCGCTGGTCAAGCGCCTGGTCGCGGCGATAGGCGAACGTCGCGCCTTGCTCACCGGTTTGTTGATGGGCGGCAGCGGGTACATCGCTTACGGCCTTGCGGCAACGGGCTGGCAATTCTGGCTGGCCGTGCCGGTGTTTGCCTTCATGGGCCTGTTCGCGCCCAGCGCGCAGGCGATCATGAGTCGTCATGTGTCGGCACAGGAACAGGGCCAGCTTCAGGGCGCCAACAGCAGCATCATGGGCATCTGCGGCATCGTTGCGCCGCTGCTGTTTACCCAGGTGTTCGCATTTTTTGTTGCCCACGATGCCGACTGGCATCTGCCCGGCGCGCCGTTCCTGCTCGCCGGTCTGATGATCGTCATCGCGCTGATCATTGCCGCCCGGGTGACCGCGCCGCGCAACTGAACGGTCAGCTGCGCGCAGTGTTGTTCGCGAAGATGTCGTGTTGTTCGCGCAAATGCAGGTTTGTTCGCGCCGGTCAGGAATGCCGTGTCGGCGTCGCAACCGCAATCGCTTCGTCGTCCTGCGCGCTGGCGGCTTCTCGCAGATCGCGACGGGCACAGGCCTCGAACAGTTTGGCTTCTTTCAGGAAGGCGTAAAACGCATTGATCATGCTGTTGACGAAGCCGCGCCAACCATTGAGAAAACTGCGCCGCAGAATGTAGGACTTGAAAAACATCAGCGGAAAAACCAGCAGCAATTTGGCCAGACTCGGCCGTTTGCCCTTGCCGGCTTTTTCCTCGGCGCGCAGCTGCGAATACTGATTGTTCTTGCTCACTTTGATGGCGATGCTCGATTCGCCAAAGTGTTCAATCACGCCACGCGCTTTCGCGGTTTTGCCGGCAAACACTGCGCCTTCATGCACGGCCGTTTCCGGATAGCGGGCATGACTGCGTCGAAAGAAACGCGGCCGGGCAATGTGATGCGAGTGCGCGGCAATGGCTTGTCCGAGAAAGTATTCGCGGAACGGGATCGCCAGCGCGACCACTTCATCCTGCTCGTGCACGCGCATGAAACGGACCAGTTCATCGCACAGTGCCGGCGTCAGCCGTTCATCGGCATCGAGATTCAGCACCCAGTCGTGACGGCACTGCTGCATGGCGAATTGCTTCTGCCGCGCGTGGCCCTGCCAGTCGTGATGAAAAATCCGGCAGCCGTATTCAGCAGCTATGCTCAGCGTGGCATCGGTGCTGCCGGAATCGACCACCACGATGTCATCAAACGCGCGCACGCTGTCGAGGACGCGGCGCATGTTTGCGGCTTCGTTGCAGCAGATGATGAACACGCTGGCGGGAATTTTTTCTGCAGATGATGTGGCGGCAGTGCGGTGCATGTCGCGAGCCCTCAGAGACGATAACGGCCAGTGCCGAGCGCAATGCGCAGCTGCAGCAGATTCATGGCGCCATGGATGCCGATACGCGGCAGTTCGAGCGGCGAATGCGCCGGTGACACCACGGCTTTTTTCACTGTTACCGCGGTCCGGTATCCGGCGCTGCGCGCGGCATCGACGTGCTGCGGGCCGTAGCGTCCGTAGGGATAGGAAAAGCTGGTGCAGGGCTGGCCGCTGAGCGCGGCGACGGCATCACGTGAGGCGTGGATCTCCTGCTCGGCTTCGGCCGGCGGCACGTTCAGCAGGTTGATGTGGCGCAGCGTGTGGGCGCCAAATTCGATGAGTCCGGACTCCTGCATTTCGCGGATCTGCGCTGGCGTCAGCAGCGCATCGTGCTGGTAGTCGGGACAGAGGAAAATCGTTGCTTTCGCCTGATGGCGTTTCAGGATGGGAAAAGCGTGCGTGTAGTTGTCGGCATAACCGTCATCAAAGCTCAGCACAACGCAGCGGTCTTGCGCCGCCTGCGTCGCCAGTTCGCTGAGCGTGACGAAGCGGTAACCGCGTTTTTTCAGCCAGACGAGCTGCGCTTCAAAGCGTTCCGGGGTGATGTTCATGCCGCTCGGCGGCGCACCCGGCGCGACATGGTGGTACATCAAAATCCGCGGCCACTGCGCCGGTCGCCACGGCCGCCAGAACGTATAGCGGCCGAGCAGAAACAGTAGCGCCAACCCGCCGGCGATGCCCGCCAGCCAACCTGCCCACGTCATGGATTTGCCTGCACACAGAAGGCCCGAGCCTGCACTGTGGCGGCGAAAAATTAAGGCAGGATTAAGCGGCCATGACGCCGGCGCGACCGCTAAGCTTGGCGCGGAAAGCCGGCGGCGCGGCCCGCACTGCGCCGGCCCGGCCTTGCTGACCACGGGGAAAAACCATGACGCATACGCTGGCCCGCCTGCGACAGGCACGGACACACGCCCAGCCACACAACCGGACGCTGCCCTTGCCGACCTCGTTGCTGATGTCCCTGCTGTTGTCGTTGGTGCTGGGCGCCTGCAGCCTGACACCGCCGCTGCCGCAGGCCGGCCGGATTTACGACGCCGAAGGCCGGCCGGTAACTGAAACCGTGCTGCGCCAGCGCCTGCGGGCCAGCGACTACGTGCTGATAGGCGAGAAGCACGACAATCCTGAACATCACCGGCTTGAAGCGCAGCTGCTCAACTGGCGGCTCGCTGAGGGCGGCGCCGCAGTGTTTGAAATGCTGGATGACGGTCAGGATGCCGCGCTCGCCACGCTGACGCGCGAGGACACGCTGACAGGCATGCGCGAAAAACTGAAATGGCCGGAAAAAGGCTGGGACTGGAACGCTTATGGGCCGCTGTTCCGTGTCACCGTCCAGCAGGGTGAGCTGCGCAGCGGCAACATCGCCCGGACACGCATCATGGATATTTATCGCCGGGGTGCGGACGCGCTGGCCGGTGACGCGCGCTTTGCCAGCATCAGCAGCATTGGCGAGGGTGTGCGCAGCCAGTTGCTGGAACGGATTTTCGACGCCCATTGCCAGCAGCAGAGCCGCGATACGCTGGCGCCGATGCTGCACATCCAGCTGGCAAAAGACGCCAGCATGGCGGCAGCGATGAGTCCGTCGCCGCAGGCCGGAACGTCGCGCGCCACACTGATCGCCGGCGGCGAACATGTGCGCCCGGACAGCGGCGTACCGCTGCATCTCGCGGCGCGCAATCCGGCAGCATCGCGGCTGGTGATCCAGCTGGTCGAAGCACAGGCGGATGCCCGCGATATCAGCGCGTATGTCAGTCGTCACGGCCCGGCCGATTTTTACTGGCTGACCAGCGCCACGCCGGCCAAGGATTATTGCGCTGGCGTCACCGGCAAAGCGGCGCAGTAAACGCGAGGACAGCCGTCCCGGCGTAACGCCGAATGATGGAACTGCATTGCCGTTTTGCATGACACAGCCAGCGCATCGGCGTTGCCGTGTCGTGCATGGGAAATGGAGAAGCGTAGGTCGCGGGAAAAACAGCGCGGAATTACTGCGAGAAAAATGTCTCCGATTCCGCTGCGCGAATCGACGCTACGCAAAGGAACCATGCAGGGGAATCACGAAAACTCGCCACGCAAAGCGTGGCGGTCTCATGTCGCACCGGCTGCCGGAACGGCGATGTTCAGGGCGTCAACGCTTCCGCTTCACCGAGCACGCGAACATCAGTGACGAAGTACTCGGTGTCGCCAAAACAGGAACTGGGAATGCCGACGTGTTGCTCGTAGACCAGCGACACGCGTTTGCTCAGGCTGGCATTGAGTTTCGCCACCACTGCTTCATCACGCACCGTGAATTCGAATTTTTCGGTCAGCGTGCCCGGCACATTGATCATCGCCAGTTCACCTTCCCAGGTTTTGCAGATCCAGCCGCGCTCGGACAGCTTCTGCAGATAGCCGGCCCGCTCGCCGGTGGCATAACTCCAGTTCAGCACCGCAAAGGTGTAGAGCGTCAGCAGCACCGCCACCAGCAACAGCAACTTGAGCAGGGTTTTGCCGAGCGCGTTGCCGAAACGGGCCAGACGGGATGGGGCATTCATCAAACGTTACTCCCGATTCATGTTGACCGGAGTGGCCGGTCAAAGTGTTCGAACGCAGAATTTCAGGCGTACATTTTGCCATGAGCGCAGACAGGAAAACGGCGCCTGTGTGGCGCCGTTTTCCCTGCACTGCATTGTCTGCAACTCAGTTGCCGGTTTTGCCGGCGTCTTTCAGTGCTTCCAGCTGGCCGAGATCAATTTCATTGACCGCCGCCTTGATGCTGTCCATGTCGGTCATGTTGCCTTCGACCTTGACGGTGAAGCGTCCGGCGACCACCAGCGCGTATTCACCGCTGTTGTTCTGTTTGTCCCAGCGCTCATGCACCATGCGGCCGTCCGATTTGTAGGTTTTCTCGTAACCGTATTCGTCTTCGCGCTCGTTTTCCATGTTCGCCCAGCCGGCCATCGCCAGCATGCCGCTCATGCTGCCGGCATCGGTGATCTCGAGACGCAGCGAACGGCCATCCTCGGCACTGTATTCGGCTTGTGTAGTGCTCACCTGCACGCCCATCGCCGCATTGCGCTCGGCTGACAGTGAACTGCGCGTCAGGCCCTGCAAGGTATCCGGCACCAGCGCTTTCAGTGTGTCGGTGGGCACGGCTTCGACTTTGCCCTCGCCGCCCGACAAAACCGTGCCGAGCATTTTTGCGGCGGCAGCGGCTTGCGCGTCCTGGTCACCGGAGGCTTCGGCCTGCTCCATTTCCTTGCCGGCTTTTTCCATCGCCTTGCCCCACTGCTCCATCTTGCCGAGCGGGCTGTCCGGATCGACGGTCACTTCACTGCCGCCACCGGCCAGTCCGGCCGCCATGCGACCGGCACCGGTGATGGTGCCGACCACCAGGCCGACAACAAGCGCCAGCACGATGCCGATGATCACCGTGACGGCGGTGTAGCCCACGGCTTTTTCCTGCGGTGCTTTCATCGTGTATTGCAGGCCGAGGTAAAGCTGGTAAATCGCATACACCACGCCGGCCAGACTGAACAGGATGCCGAGGCCGGGAATGATTCCGAGCACCGTGCCGACCCATACGGCGGTCCACGAATAGGTGATGGCTTTCAGCGCCTGAACATTGTTCTTTTCGCCGTTGAACGTCGCCGCCAGCGCATTCACCACCAACGACATGATGAAGATCATCAGCAGCGACACACCGTAACCGACGACGCTGTGGAAAATCGCGTCGCCCAGACCGACGCGCACGGACACGCCCATGAACGAGCTGCCGATCAGACTCAGCTGGATGACTTGCGCCAGCGCCGGTATCGCCGACATGATCAGGATGTAACGCAAATACAGGCCGGGCACGGTTTCCGCTTCTTCCGCGATCACCGGCCATTCATTTTTCGGCGTCAGCAACACGTTTTTCACGCGGTTGACGATCCAGTTGATATCCATTGCCTTCTCCCTGCAGACAGTAGAAAAACCTTGCCGCCGGACACACGGGAACGCGTGGCGGCAAGACGCGATACGACACAGCTAGCTCCGGCCCGGTGCGGACGCACGGTTCGGTTACAGAGACCGGACACACAGGCCGGGCACAACAGCCCGGTACAACAGCGATATCCGGCCCGCCATGCGCTCACTGTGTATTTGTACACATAGCCGGGCGAGCCTGACCGCCGGCAGCGATGCTGTCAACGCGGCGGCGGCCCCGATCCGGCAGCGGCGCACTTGCCTTGACACCTCCGGCCCCGATTTGCACAATACGCGCCCCCGCGAACCTGCGTGTTTGCGGCGGCATGATCCGGTGATGTAGCTCAGTCGGTTAGAGCGAAGGATTCATAACCCTTAGGTCGGCAGTTCGATTCTGCCCATCACCACCAAATCGCTTCCCCTCACAGGCCCGCACGCGCGGGCCTGTGTGCTTTTCGGGCTACTGCCGCGGCTGTTTGCCGGTCGGCCGGGCGATGACGGGCGGCGATCCTGTCACCCGCCCTGCGCGGCGTTACTCGCTGCCAATTTGCTCCCGGCAGTTTGGTCTGCCCACCACCACCCAATCGCATCTACAGCAACAGGCCCGCTCTCGCGGGCCTGTGTCGTTTTGGGGTCCGGGTTCGGGAAAAGTAGCCGCGCCGGCTCGTCCGGCTCAGTGGCCGGGTGTGGCTGTCCAGCCGGGATGGTCGAAATATTGCCCGTAGTCGGCCAGTGCGCTGTGCAGCGCCTGGATGGCGTCCGGTTTGCCGGTTTGGGCGGTTCGGGAAGCGACGTTTTCTGCGCCGGCGGCTTCTGAACCGGGCGTGTTGTTTCCTGCTGTCTCCAGCGCGTCAGCGCCGGCCAGCAGCTGGCCGATGAGCACATGCAGGACGGCATCGGCGCGCGGTTCCAGTTTGCAGTGTGCGATCAGGTAGCTGACCTGATCGCGGATGCCGGCCGCGAGCTGCTGACGCTGTTCCGGCAACGCGGGTTCCGGCAGGGCCATGAGCTGCGCGCGGATGGCCTGCATGCCGGTGCGCAGCGCCTCATCCGTCGCCCATTTGCGACCGCCGTCGTCCAGCGTCAGGCCAGTGGCTTCGCTGCCATGTTCGTGAGCGTGACCGGCGTCATGGCCAGCTGCAGAGTGCAGCGCCGGTGCGTGTACATGCGGGTCGCCCGGATCGTGTGCGACTGCCGCCGTCGCCGGCGTGCCGTGCTCATGCTTGTGGACTTCCCCGCTGCCGTTATGCAGCCACAAGGCGCCAGCCGCCGCCAGCCCGCCCAAGCCTGCCAGCAGCAGGCCGACGCGCAGGGCGTTGTTTACCGGGCGAACGCTCACTGCCTTGCCGTTCGCCGGCATGTTCTCCGCCCTCTTGTCGTTCGCTGTGTTCATGCACATCCCCGCCTCAAAATACGCTGGCGCCCATGATTGCCGGCCGTCCCGGCGGCGCCACTGATCCACCGCAAGCCGGGCAATGATGACTCACGGGGCGTCGGCAACATCCATACCCGCCGCCCGCCAGGCGGCAACGGCCGCAGACGCTGCCGCCTCCGGCACCAGCAGGTAATCGGTGTCGTAGGTGGAAAGCGCGAACAAGCTGACGCCGGCGTTCGCCAGCGGTGCGCTGAGACGGGCGAGGATGCCGGTGAGCGCGAAATCCAGCGTGCCGGCGACCCTGAAGGCGACAAACGGCCCGGCCGCCGCTGCGGACCGTGACGCGGAAGGCGGCCGCGCGGCCCAGTCGCAGACCAGCGACAGTTCATCGGCGGTGCGGGTCAGCGACCACAACCCGGCGGCCGGCACCGGCGGCAGCGGCAGCGGAGCATCAGGCGCCAGCCGGCAGACCGCGTGGCGACCGGGCACCGGCAGCAGGCGCAGAGCCGGCCGGCCAACGTCGGCGCTCAATGGGCGTCCTCTTCGTCGTCGCCTTCATCGCCCGGACGGTCGAACGCGCGGCCGAAGAACAGGGCGTTGTCGAGCAGTCGGCGGCTGCCCGGCCAGCCACTGCGGAAGGACAGCGACGCGGTAGCAAGAATGACGCTGCCGGCGCCGACCCGTTCGGCAGTGAGCATCGCCGTGCCGGCGAGTTTTTTGGCGTTGTCGGCCGAGACATAGCCGCTGACCACCGGTTCGGCGGCAAATGCGGCGACAGTGGCGTAACGATTCCCCTCGACGCGAAAAACGTCGTTGTGGGCGCGGAACACCGGCAACTGGTCGCGCGGCAGGCCGGCGGCCAGCGGATGACTGCGATCCACGTCGGCACGCAGGATGGCGCCAGCGATGCGATCTTTTGCCGCGTCAGCTTCCTGGGCGCTGTAGGGACGGCGTTCATCGCTGCGTGCAGTGTGTTTGCCGGTCGCATCGCCGGCCGCATTTTTCTCCGCGCCGTTCTTGCCGTTGGCGTCGTTCTTCACCAGCTTGGTGCGCACAAAACCGAGCGCCGCCAGACCGTTCACCGCGCCATCCATGCCGATGATCACGCCACCCTGGCGAACAAACTGTTCCAGACGTTTGCCCTGTTCTTCACTGAACCTGTAGCGACCGTCGGCCATGACCACGTGGGTGTATTTTTCCAGCGGCACATCGCCGATGCCGGCCACCGGCACCTGCGTCACCGGCAGTTTCAGATGCGTATCCAGCCAGTGCCAGAGTTCACCGACGGATGTTGAATCCAGACCGTTGCCGGTGAGCAGCAACACGCGCGGCAGGTCCACGGATTTCAGTGAGCCGGAACCGAGATCAATGCCGTTTTCACCCGCTGTGGTTTGCACGGCATGAATGCGCAGCGAGCGGCCGTCGCTGACTTTGCGCATCAGGTCGAACAGCGCATTCGGTGACAGCGACTGCAGGGTCACCGGCACGACAATACTGCCGATCGGAAAATCCTCCACGCCCTCGCTGGTGCGCAGGCGCAGCGGCTTGCTGGCGACACGCGTGCGCAGGCCGGCCTGCACCAGTTCGGACAGAACCGGCGCGGCATCGTCGTTGCGCCAGTCGAAGGCGTAAGCGATCACCGAGCTGCCGGCGACACCGGCCGTTTTCTCTGTCTTGCCGGCGTCCACTGCGTGGCCACTGTTCGCGTTGATACTGTTCGCGTTGATACTGTTCGCGTTGACGCTGCGCGGCTCAAAGCGATCGCCTATCAGATCGGCGGTGGTTTTGCCGCTCGCCAGATCGTAAGCCTGGGTCAGGCTCCAGGCCGATACGTCGTAAAACGTCGGATCGCGGAACTGCGTGCGCAACTCGGTGATCGCCTGCAGCAAACGATACTGCCGCTGCTGCACCGGCACCGCCAGCAGATCGCGCGCGGCGTAGCGTTTGCCATCGATGCTGGCATCGGTTTTCGCACGATGCACGGCAATGCCGTGTTGCTGCAGCAAGTGGGCAAAATCACGCAGCCGGGCCGGATTGTTTTCCGCGGCGAACAGGAAGGCGCGCGCGCCATCGGCTTTCGCCGCCTGCATGGCGTCGTCGTAGAACTGCTGCTGGTGGGCGATCAATTGATCGCGCAGTGCATCGGCGCCCTGCAACAAACTCAACGAGGTGCTGAACTGGTTGCTGATGGTGTGCTCGAAACGCAGCAGGCCGTTGCGTGACTGCTGGACATGGCCGCGCGAACTAGCCTGTTCAAACAGGATGCCGATGCTGCCCTGGATATCGGGATAGGTTGAACCTTTGCCGTAATAGAAATCGTCGAAGGCTTCGCGGCTGAAATACAGCTCGCCCCGCGCATCCAGTGCCCGGGCATGAAACTGTGCCAGCGCGGCAGTGAGTTGCTGGTTTTTTTCCGGCGTCAGCGGATGGGTGCGCGAGGGAATGCCGGGCTGAAAGAAATACGTGGCGTCGGTGCCCTGCTCGTGGAAATCACCGAGCACATGTGGGCGCCATTTCTGGTACACGGCTATGCGCGCCTGCGATTCCGGATGCTGCAGCCACAACCAGTCACGATTCAAATCAAACCAGTAATGATTGCCGCGACTCGCCGGCCAGCTTTCGCGATGCTCCAGCGTTTGCGGATCGCTGGACAGGGTCTGGCCGCGGTAGCTGTTCACCCAGCTGGCGAAGCGCGCCATGCCATCGGGATTGAGCATGGGATCGATGATCACCACGGTGCGCTGAAGCAGATCCGTCACCGCCTGATCCTGCGAGCTGGCCAGATGCCAGGCCACCGACGGCGCCGCGTTGGCACCACTCGGCTCATTGCCGTGAATGCTGTAGCCCAGATAGGCAACCAGCGGCGTGTCCTGATCGCCACGCGCCCGCGCAGCTTCAATGTCCGCCAGACGCGCCTGATTCTCCGCACTGGTGATGATGACGTTGAGCAGCGGCCGGCGTTCATGCGTGTAGCCGATCACGCGCACGCTGACCCGCGGCGATTGCGCGGCCAGTTGCTGGTAATAACTGACCAGTTGCTCGGGGCGCATATGCCATTCGCCGGGCGCAAAACCGAGCGCAGACTGCGGCGTGGGCAGCGCCTGATCGCGGACATGTGCGGGCAGGACATCGGCCAGCGTGGCGGCCTGGACACTGAACGCCGACAAGGCGCTGCACAACACGGAAAGAAACGGCGCGACTCGGCGGGAAAATCTTGTTGTAGTCATCGGCGAAGGGGCTCGCTGTTCGGGAACGGGACGCTGCCGGGGCAGACGTGTAGCGGGTGTGTTTCTGGCGTGCTGCCAAGACTGCGTATCCGGGCACGCTTTTTCCGGAGTGGGCGTTTTTCCGCCGGGCATGTTTTCCGGCAAGCGCTTCGTCCTCTTGCCCGCGCGGATCGCAGCACGGCGCCAACCGGCGAGGATATTTCCCCCACAAAAACTGCGGCAAGGGTATTTGTCCACCTTTGCCTGCCGGCCCGGACCGGCGGCAGGCCGGACGCGGTAAGATACGCAGCATCGTCTTCCGGCCGCCACAGGTAAGCCATGATCACCATCACCGAAGCCGCCCAGGCCCATTTCCGCAAACTGCTCGCCGGTCAGCCCGAGGGCACCAATATCCGTGTGTTTGTCGTCAATCCCGGTACGCCACGCGCCGAATGCGGTGTGTCCTATTGCCCGCCCGAAGCCGTGGAAAGCACTGACACGCGCTATCCCTATGACGGCTTCGATGCGCTGGTGGACGCCGAGAGCGATCCCTATCTCGACGACGCGGAAATCGACCTGAAAATGGAAAGCATGGGTTCGCAGCTGACCCTGCGCGCGCCGAATGCGAAAGCGAAAAAAATCAGCGACGACGCGCCGCTGATCGAACGCGTCGAATACGTGATCGCCACCGAAATCAATCCGCAGCTGGCCGCACACAGCGGCAATGTCGTGCTGACGCAGATCACCGAAGACGGCGTCGCCGTGCTGCAATTCGGCGGCGGTTGCCACGGCTGCAGCATGGTCGATGTCACGCTCAAGCAGGGCATCGAAACATCCCTGCTGGAAAAATTCCCCGAACTGACCGCGGTGCGCGACATTACCGAACACACCAGCGGCGAGAATCCCTATTACCGCTGAATGCTGGTCATGCAAAACAAAACGGGCGTCATCAGGACGCCCGTTTTGTTTTGCGCGTATGCACGCTGACGCGAAATGATTCGTCAGTGCCGCGGCAAACCCAGCGCAGCGGCTACGGCCTGTTGCGCGGTCACCGCCTGTTCGCGGGTCGCCCGTGGCGGCAACACCGGCAGAAACTGCAGATGGGCATGGATATCCCGCTCACCGAGCAGGCGCCAGAGACTGCTGGCGAAATCATCGTCGCCGACGAATGGCACCGCCGCCGCCCCGCGTCCCCGGTAGGCCAGCGCAAGCGGTTGTACCGGTGCCAACGGATGGCCCTGTGCATCGGCTGCCGCCTGAAACAGGCGCGCATGAAAGCGGCGCAGATCATTTCCGCTGGTGGTGGTGCCTTCGGGAAATACCAGCACCACTTCACCGTTCTGCAATGCGGTGCGCATCGCTGTCGCAATGCCACTGCTCGATGCCTCACCTTCGCGCCTGCCGCGACTGAGAAACAGCGTTCCGGCGGCTCGCGCCAGCAGGCCGATCAGCGGCCAGCGACGCACTTCATCCTTGGAAACAAATCGCACGCGCAGCAGCGAGCCGATGACGACGATGTCCAGCCAGGAAATGTGATTGCAGACCAGCAACGTACCCGGCAATGGACGATTGCCAGTCCGCGTCACGCGCACGCCAATCGCCTGCAGTACGGCGGCGTGCCAGATCGGTGCCAGCGCAGCCAGACTGCGCGACGCGGGCACCAGCGCGTGCAGCAGCAGGGCCAGCAGACAAATCAGCGCGCCCAGCAGAATCAGCAGCAATACCAGCGTCAGGCGCACGCAGCGGTGGAGTTGCCGGCCAAACGCAAACAGCGGCGCCAGCGTGCCGGCCAGTGGCGGTGACTGCACGTCAGCGGGCAAGGAAGTGCCTGGCGTAACGTGCCGCGAGATCATCGACGTGCAGCAGCACGAACAGATCGGCGACGCCGAACTGTTCATCCCAGGCCGGCTCGCCGCAGATTTTCGCGCCGAGGCGCAAATAGGCTTTCAGCAGCGGCGGCACCGGCGTATCGACATTGGCCATTTCGCCAGCGGGCGGCACGGCAATGAACGGTTGTACACGCAGCGCTTCATCGCAGAGATAACGTTCGCGCAGACGTGCCATCAACGCATGCACATGCGCGGACTCGTTTTTCATCGGCACGCTGGCGCAGCCAAACAGAAAATCAATGCCCTGCTCGGCCACCACTTCCGCGAGGCCCTGCCACAACATGCCGATGCCGCGACCGTCGCGATAATCGGCGTGTATGCAGGTGCGGCCGATTTCGAGCACGGCACCGGGCAACGCGGCGATCCGGTCCATCAGGAATTCGCCCTGCGAATAGAAACCGCCGGCACGACGCGCGGCGTCACGATCCAGCAAGCGTGTGCAGCCGGCGATGCGTTCGCTGAGCGTGTCGTAAACATAGAGATGCTGGCAGTACGGGTCGTACTGATCGCGATCGAGACCGTCGCGATCAATGATCTCGGCGCCCATCTCGTCGTGAAAAACCTGGTAGCGCAGACGCTGGATGGCGCGCACGTCCTGTTCGCTTTGTGCCAGCCGCACCTGCAGGCGCGGTGCCGTCTCCGGCGTCGACGCCGGCAGGGATGAATGTGCAGACAATGAAGCCGTTGCAATGGCTTCCAGCGGGCGGACTGCAGACATGGCCGGGCTCCTCTGCGGGATGTCCCGGCTACTCTGGCGAGCACAGGTGAACGGCTGTTGACAGGCAAATGACCGGCAGATGACGTCCACTGCGCCAGCTGTTTCCGGCGCGGTTCAGGCGGTGCTGGTCAGTGCCTGCAGCGTGATTTATTCACCGCTGATCGCCACAACCCGCGCGCTGGCGGCCGGTGTTTGGCCGAGCCGTTTGCACAAGGCCTGCTGCACGCGTTGCATGTGATCGGTGAAGGTGTAGGGCGCGTTGATCAGCAACATGCCGGAACCGTTCAGCCCGGTGTTCGCCACCGGCGCGCGGACACAAAGTTCGCAGACATCCACGCGCTTGATCCCGCTCAGTTTCATCAGCCGGTGCAGACGTTCGGTTTCATCAGCCGAGGTGATCGGATACCAGAGCGCATAGACGCCGGTGGCAAACCGCGCGTGTGCTTCCAGCAAGGCTTTCTTGATGGCGGAAAAATCATCCTGTGCCGATTCATACGGCGGATCGATCAGCACCAGTGCGCGCCGTTCCAGCGGCGGCAGTTTGCTGCGCAAGGCCTGCCAGCCATCGCCGTGCTCGACGCTCATGCGCGGCGCACCGGACAGCACGCGGGCGAGAATTTTTGCTTCGTCGGCATGGGCTTCATAGCACAGGCCACGATCCACCGGACGCAGTTCCTGCATCGCCAGCAGCGGCGAACCGGGGTAGTAACGCATGTCGCTGCCGCTGGACTGGTTGCAGGCGCGCACCGCATCGGCCAGCGCTTTCACTTCATCCGGCGCCTGCGCCCAGTTCATGATCCGGGCAACACCCTGTTCATGTTCCAGCGTCTGCTGTGCACGTCCCGACTGCAAATCGTAACTGCCGCGACCGCTGTGTGTGTCGAGATACAGGAAGGGTTTGTCTTTCTGTTTGAGCAGGCGCAGCAACATCAGCAAGGCGACATGCTTGTGAACATCGGCAAAATTGCCGGCGTGAAAACTGTGGCGGTAGTTCATGATGTTCTGATCACAGATCCTGATCGGTAACTGCACAAATCGCGGCAGAGAAAAATGGACGTAGGGCACTCAAGACCGTGGCTTCAGCGCGCAGTTAAAACTGCAGGCTGAGGCCGGCCGCCAGCTCGTATTGCGACCAGACGCCGGCGTCAAAGCGGATGCGACACCCGCCATCGTCATCCGCATTGCCGGTGGCCGTGCCGCCGCAACGCAAACTGGTTTCACTGTTGAAAAACGCGCCCAGCCAGCGCGCTTCGACACGCAGGTGCAGCGCGCCGGCAAGTTGCAGATCGGCTCCGGCAAAAAGGCTCAGGGCCAGACGGGTTTCACTGTCGGCGCCGGAAAAATCCGGCGCAAAACGCACGATGCCACCGGTGCTGCCGACATACGGCCTGAGCCGCTCGCCGGCAAAGCGCTGATAACCGCCGATAAGCAGGTGGTCCATCTGCAATTGCTCGACCACGCCGGCATCTGTCGCCGCCTGATAGTCACCGGCGAAGCGGTGCCAGGCCAGTTGCCAGCGCATGCCGTCGCGATACGGCCACTCCAGCGCCAGTTGCGCGCTGCGGGCATCCTCCAGACGCGCATCGGCAGACACCGGCACCGTCAGGGCGTCGGAATCACGCCAGCCAGCGAGCGCGACGACGCCCGCTCCCTCGGCAAACACCGGCGCCGGCAAGGCCATCGCGACAGCACACAGCAACGCAGACAACAGACGAGTCATGATCCGGTCCTGATCGGCGCCGTCAGCGCGACGGCGCGCAGTATAGACGAAGCCCCGGCGGCGCACGGCGATTGAGTCTGCCTGCGGCGCTCGCTACCATGCGCGCTCCGGAAATGCGCGCGTTCTGCGCGGCGTTCCGATCAGCGTCTTCGCGGGCGTAGTTCAATGGCAGAACTTCGGCTTCCCAAGCCGATAGCGTGGGTTCGATTCCCATCGCCCGCTCCACTTTCCTTCCCGGTGCCGGCCATTATCCGCCGGCGGCAGGCATGACTTCCGGCACCTGCGCAATGGCGTTGCCGACACCTAGAATGGCGCCCACATCCGCCACCGCATGCTGTCACGGGAAGCACTCATGAGCGCCACGCATGGCCCGCAAAATGTCCGTTCGCTGATCCTCGCCGGGCTGCTCACCTGGGCATCAGTGAGCGCCATCCTGATGCTCGG
This sequence comes from Permianibacter sp., assembly GCA_041913605.1. GTDB lineage: Bacteria > Pseudomonadota > Gammaproteobacteria > Enterobacterales > Permianibacteraceae > Permianibacter. The sequence continues at coordinate 4,715 of JAYSEY010000008.1, read as the reverse complement.
ACTCGCGCAGCGTGCGCCCATGCAGGCCGCCACGCTGATGCTTCTGCTGCTGGTCTATTCGGCCAGTTTCCTGCTCGTCACCCTGCACGAACAGCTCAGCGCGCGCCGCCTGAGTCTGCAACATCTGCTCTGGCCGGCGCTCATCGCCCAGCCGGCCGTGGTCGTGCTCAGCCAGTTTTTCACTGCCGACAGCAGCCCCTACATCCTGCTCATCATCTGGTGCGCGCAAATTGCGTTCTTCTTTGATCTGCGCCGCACGCTGCTGCTGGTGGCGGGCCTTCTGCTGCTCGCCAATGTACTGCGCTGGCAGGTACACGGTGTGCTGCCACACTGGTTGCAGCCGGTGCTGTACTTCATGTTCTGCCTGTTTTCGGTATTGATGGCGCGCAGCATTGCCGCTGCCGAGGCGGCCAATGCCACGCTCGCGCAGCGCAATGCCGAGTTGCTGGCCACGCAAAAGCTGCTGGCCATCAACGCCGGTGAACACGAACGGCTGCGCATCGCCCGCGATCTGCATGACACACTCGGTCACCATCTGACGGCGCTGTCGCTGCAGCTGGAAATTGCCCAGCACACCAGCAGCGACGCGCAACGCGAAGCACTGAAGCAGGCGCAGCAACTGACACGTTTGCTGCTCGCCGACGTGCGCGCCACGGTCGGCAATCTGCGTCAGCAATTCAGTCTGGATGTGCGCGAACTGCTGCAAGCGGTGATCGATCACGTGCCGCGCCTGCAGATCACGCTGGATATCGATGCCGATCTGAAACTTGCTGACAGCAGTGAAGCCGAAACGGTATTGCGCGCCACCCAGGAGTTGATCAGCAATTGCCTGCGTCATGCGCACGCCCGGCAGCTGCATCTGCAGCTGCGCCGCGACGACGACGGCGTGGTCATGCATGCGCGCGATGACGGCGTTTGTCAGACACCGGTCACGCCCGGCAACGGTCTGCGCGGATTGCAGGAGCGCGTCGCGCAACTGGGTGGCAAAGCTGAATTTGGTTGCCACGAACGCGGCGGATTTTTTGTCAGCCTGCGCTGGCCGCAGGCGCAGTAAACCTGGTGCGAGCGTAAACATGATCCGGGTATTGGTTGTCGACGATCAGCAACTTGTCCGTCAGGGTATTTGCACGCTGCTGCGCCTGTCGGCACGCGTCACCGTGGTGGGTGAAGCCGGCAATGGCGAGGAAGCACTGAGCGCCCTGCAGCGCGGCGGCATTGACGTGATGCTGCTCGATTTGCGCATGCCGGTGCGCGATGGCGTGCAGACACTGCTGGCCATGCGCGAACGCGGCATCATGACGCCCGTGCTGGTGCTCACCACGTTTGATGACGACGAACAGGTGCTCGCCTGTCTGGAAGCCGGCGCACGCGGCTATCTGCTCAAGGATGTCGCCCTGGAACAACTGGTGTCCGCAATCGAAACCGTGCACGCCGGCGGCCGCGTCCATCAAGCCGTTGCCGCCCACGTCAGCGCCCCGGCCATCACGCCGCCGCCGCGGCCGGCGACCAGCGAAGCGCTGACCGAACGTGAACTGGAAATCCTCCGCCTGCTCGCCGGCGGCTACAGCAACAAGGAAATTGCCCGCGCATTCAACCTCGCCGAAGGCACGGTGAAAAACCACGTCTCAGCCATACTCGGAAAATTTGCCGTCCGCGATCGCACGCGTGCGGTGCTGAAAGCGATGGAAGCGGGACTGATATAAAAAAAACGGGCGCCACGTGGGCGCCCGAAAATTCACCAATGGAGACCAGACTTGATCAGAACTCGGCGTGCAAACTGAGTGACACGGAACGCGGTGCCATGCGCACCGTCGGCAAGCCATAGTTCCAGTTGCGATCACCGAGGTTGTTGGTTTCGTAATACTCGCCAACCTGCAGGGTTTTGTCCCAGTTGAACGGGTTGCTGATCGCGAGCTTCACGCTCGACTCCAGCCCCGGAACGAGTTCCGGCAACTGATAGCCGGCAGCGATCTGCAGCGTGTACTGGTTCGGCGTGCGACCGCGATCGCCGCGCTGGGTTGGCTGCCCGTCGCAGCGGAAATAGGCCGCACCATAACCCCAGTTTTCCGGGCCTTCGTCGACCTCTGGCCAGACACCGAAGCAGTTCTTCGGACGCCCGGTGGCCGCCGATGCGTTGGCGCTGATCACCAGATCATCGGTCACCGCGTAAGCACCGTAGAGTTTCAGATAGTGCCGGCGATCATTGGGCAGATCACCGTAGGCACCGATCAGGCTCTCCGGGAAATCGAACAGAGTGGTCAGGCCGGCATCCGACTGACCGTTGTCGGAGCGGACAAAGCCCTCGTTGTTGCCATAGCTGTGCGACCAGACGTAAGAGAAGCTCGCCGACCAGACATCATCCCATTTGCGATCCAGAACAAAGTTGACGGCCTTGTATTTGCGCACCGACTCCGGATAGCCCAGTTCTTCGCGCGTCAGCGTCACGCGGCGACGGCCCTGACCATCCTGGAAATCCCAGTAGAAAGTCAGGTCAGTGCCCGGATTGCCGAGAATGTAGGTGTGAGCAATGCCACCTTCGCCCGGGGTGATGTTGTTGCGTTCAGCCCACTCTGCCAGCGGCGCTTTCGGAATCGACATGTCTTCGATGGTCGATTTCAGATCGCGGTACACGCCGTAAATGTTGGCCGACCAGTGATCATCGATTTTGAACTGATAGCCAAGGATGAATTCATCCTGATACATCGGATCGAAATCTTCCTGGTCGACGATCTGCAACGGATCCTGCGGCGTGCCGTCGGCGTACTCGACTATGCGGCAGCTTTCTTCATTGACAGTCGGCGCACCGTTCGGGTTGTAGATCACCTGATCTTGCGTTTTCGGCTTGCCGCAACGTGACTGGTACAGCCCCGGATCGTTGTAGTAGTTGGTAAAGCGGTACAGCTCGTTACCGGCCAGACGGACGTTGGTGTTGTTGACGATCGGCAAGTGATAACGGCCCATGGTGAAATAGACTTTTGCCGAGCCATCGCCATTCACATCCCAGGTCGCGGCAAGACGCGGTGCCCACTGCTTGTCCATCGCAGCAAACGACTCGCCGTTGACGTTGTAATTGTTGAACTGCTCATGACGCAGGCCGAGCATGACCATCAGGCCGGGCGTGACTTGCCATTCGTCTTCAACATAAAACGCGTCAGCTTTGGTTTCGAAATGACCGAGGATCCGGTACTCGAGCTTCTGCGCGTAGTCGAGTGTCGTGTCGCTCGGATTCATGAAGTAGTAAGTCCACGACGCACCGCCGGAGCGGTCCGTGTGTTGATAGCTGAGCAGCGTTTCGTTGTCGATACCGGCTTTCAGTTTGTGGTCTTCAAATCCGTACCAGGCAAAATCAACGCGTGCGACATCGCGTTCATCGGCCGATTCGGAGAAACCAAACTGGTGAGTCGGGGTCAGCACCCGGCCCGGATAGCCGGCCTGCCGGTAAGCAACGCTGGCGCCCTGAAGGTGATCGGTCGGACTGACCGCATTGAACTGTGATTCGGTGTGGCCGACAGCAGCACGCACCGTCAGATCATCGCCGAGGTTGCCGACATAGCTGAAGATGTAGTTGGTGCCACCACCTTCAGCATCGGTCAGGCGGATAAAAGCATCGGGATCGGTTTCAAACAACACCGGGCTGTTGTTGACACGCTTGTAGTCGTGCGTGCGCGACTCTGTGGTGTATTCGTTTGAATAGGCGGTCAGTTCAACGCGATGCTCCTCGTTGATAAACCAGTCGATCTTGGTTGCCCAGTAAAGGTTTTCACTTTTCGAGTTGACCCGCGCCGATTGCGTCCAGGTTTCCGATTCAGAAACGTTGGGGGTCAGCAGAATGTAGGCAAATACCTTGTCCTTGATCAGCGGACCTGCCGCTTTCAGGTTGGCGACCCAGTTGGAATCCGAATCGCGACCGCTGGAGAACATGCGCGGCAGGCCTTTCGACGGGCCGTCGGTGTAGTAGAGCTGCTTGTGCGGACCGGCGCGGAAATCATCACCGCCCGGATAGTAGTCAACACCAAATTCCCATTCATTGGTACCGGACTTGGACACCAGGTTGATCACACCGCCGGTGAAGCGACCGAACTCGGCCGACAAACCACCGGTCTTGACCTGGACTTCCTTGAAAAACTCGAACGGCGGAGTGTTGAAGCCGAGACCGTTGCGAAAGTTGGTCAGATTGAGGCCGTTGAGAAAATAGCTGTTTTCGCCGACCGTGGCGCCAGAGAACGATGCCAGATTGCCGAACGAGGAGTCACCCTTCAGTGTTCCCGGCGCCAGCAGTGCGATATCGGTTGCCGTACGGTTGACCGGCAGGCGATCGATTTCCGCTTCGCTCATGATCATGCCGGAATCAGCGCGCGACAAATCGATCGCCGAAGGGCGCGCACCAACAACAGAAATGCGTTCTGCGTCGGCATCAGAGGACAGCGCAAACGGCAGACTCATCGCCTGTCCCAGCACCAGCGCTACCGTCTCGCGGGCAACGAGTTTGTCATCGCGGAACACGCTGACTTCGTACTCGCCGGTAGGCAGCTGGGTAAAGCGGTAGCGGCCGGCGGCGTCGGTGACGAACGATTGTGTGAAGTTGGTGGCCGTGTTGCGGATTTGGACGCGCAAACCAGCCTTTGCTTCGCCAGCGGCGGTGACATTACCAAGCAGGTCGGAGTGTAAGTCCCCCGTAAACTCGGTCCACGCATAATCAGAGGTCCCGGACACCA
>JAYSEY010000007.1:64365-228736 GCA_041913605.1 Permianibacter sp. | reverse complement strand
GCCATGATGTGATAGTCGTAGTGCTCGCGCCGAGTACTGACACGATAGCGGGATGGCTCTCGGACAAATGAGTCTTCATATTTCCAGTATCCATCCTCTCCAATCCACGCGCGAGAACGCTCAAACCAGTCGTAACCACTGTTGTTCTTCTCTTTCTGCTCCAGCCACCATGCGTAGTCCTCCGGTGAGGCGACCCTGCTCGGCCCCCCCCCCCTCACTACATCCACGTACAAATATCCTGCCTCCATCCATGGCGACAGACTCAGCATGCCGCCATCCTGATAAAACCCTTCCACATTCTCGACCGTGTGGAAGATCTGCTCTCCCGCCACCGTTTTGCACAAACGCGCAAACTCGATCCGCGCCGGAATGTGTTTCGGCCACATGGCCAGATAGAAGCCGGCCAGAAACGCCAGCACCAGCCCCAACCGTTTGCGCCACGGCCATGCCCGTCGTTTGGCCCAGCGATTGAGCCAGAGTGAGGTGAGGAGCAGAAACAACAGGATGCCTGCCATTGACAGCAGATAGATCAAACCCAGCATGTGTTCATCCCCCACTCATGATCCATGATGCCTGCATCAACAAGTACGCAAGCCGATTGATGTTCACCTAAAACTTTTTATGCAGCAAAACGCCCCTCAACGCCGCCGCCCGCAACAGCAAACGAATGCCCATGCAACGCCGCAAAACGCAAAGACGCACCGACGACATCTCCGGCCTGCATTTGCGTGACCAACATATCCAGACCCAGACCGGCAATCGCAATGACCGGCGATCTCGTCACGCCCGTGGCGCTGTCCCGCGTACTCAACGCTGGCGACTTCAGCAAGGCGTCAATGCGTTGCCAAAGGCCATCGCGTTCCGCTATCGATGAAGATGGTGAGTAAACACAAATCTCACCCACCACGTCCTGCCTTCTCCCGCTGAACGGCTTCGTACTTCGCTCTCGCCCTCAGTATTCGCTGCATGTAGTCATTCCCGACCGGCTTCAGCACCCTAAGGATCATCGCCGGCTTACCCTCCAGCTCCGGCATGGCGCACAGACCATCCGAACGCATCCAGAACTGGGTATTGCGCTCCCAACTGCTCAAATCTGAACGGTCAAAAGCCAGCTCCTTCGACTGTACCAGCAAGGTGCCAGTTTTCGTGTCATGAATTTCCTGCACCCAGGCCATGATGTGATAATCGTAGTGTTCGCGCCGTGTGCTGACACGGTAACGGGACGGTTCGCGAATGAAGGCGTCTCCTCGCTTCCAGCGATTATCTTCACCCAACCATTCCCGCGAACGCACAAACCATTTGTAACGCACGCCATACTTAGCTGTCTGTTCCCGCCACCACTCAATATCCTCCGGTGAAGCAAGTCTGGGATACGTAAGATCATTACCCGTATCGATATACAAATACCCTGCTTCCATCCATGGCCGCAAATTCAGCATGCCGCCATCCTGATAAAACCCTTCCACATTCTCGACCGTGTGGAAGATCTGCTCTCCCGCCACCGTTTTGCACAAACGCGCAAACTCGATCCGCGCCGGAATGTGTTTCGGCCACATGGCCAGATAGAAGCCGGCCAGAAACGCCAGCACCAGCCCCAGCCGTTTGCGCCCCGGCCATGCCCGTCGTTTGGCCCAACGGTTGAGCCAGAGTGAGGTGAGGAGCAGGAACAACAGGATGCCTGCCATGGATGCCAGATAGATCAGCCCCAGCATGATGCTTCTCCGATTTCAGCGGCCTAAAAAACCCAAGTGCCGCGAAACACGAAACCAGCGCAGCCAGCTGGATGAAGGACGTATTTCTTTACACCTGAAGAACAGGTTGATGCTCACACGATGCAGGGGCTGGCTGAATGTCATTCTCCGCGTAGCTTTTGGCGCCTATGTGGACCAAGCGATGCGCGACCCGCAAGGTGGACTCCCGATGGGCGATAATCAGCACGGTTCGTCCCTCACAAATTACTGGCAGCTGACGAGTTACATGCTCTTCAGACTCTCGGTCCAAAGCACTGGTTGCCTCATCAAAGATGAGTATGCGCGGATTGCAAAGCAATGCCCTGGCGATTGCGATGCGTTGCTTTTGGCCTCCGGACAAGTTCGCTCCCTGCTCAACCACCTGGGTATCGTATCCTTCAGGAAGTTGAAGAATGAATTCATGAGCTCCCGCAAGCTTGGCCGCCTTGACAACAGATTCCATAGACATTCCGGGATCGGAGATCGCGATGTTTTCGCGAACACTGCGACTAAACAGTACGCAGTTTTGTGGAACAATACCTATCTGCCTTCGTAGCCATGCAGGGTCAACCAGAGAAAGGTCGACGCCATCTACGGTGACTCGACCACTCTCTGGCACATAGAGGCGCTGAACAAGCTTGGCTACCGTGCTCTTCCCCGAACCGGATGGCCCAACAATGCCAATTATTTCGCCTTTCCTGACCTGCAAATTGAATTCCTGCAGAACCGGCGCCAGATGCGAGGCGTACCGGAACGTAACTTGTTCAAAGTTGATGATTCCAGATATTTCTGGAAGTGCGGCCCGGCTCGGGTTGTAACCAGGCTCTGCAGGCGTGTTCAGAATGTCCCCCAAACGCTCAACCGCAATGCCTGCCTGCTGAAAATCCTGCCAGAGCTGAACGAGCCTCAGAATAGGCCCACTGACGCGACCGGCAAACATGTTGAACGCAATCAATGCGCCGATAGTCAGCACCTGTTCCATAACCAGTCTGGAGCCAAACCAAAGGACAAGAAGCATTGTGAGTTTGTTGATCAGGCTGGCGATCTGCCCAGAGATATTGCCAAGCTGCGTCACCTTGAACGACGCTTCCACATACGCTGCAAGTTGTTCGTTCCAGCGGTTTCGCATCTGCGGCTCGACCGCCATCGACTTAACAGTATCGATTGCCGTAATGGATTCCGTCAGAAACGCCTGATTTTGCGCGCCAAGCAAAAACTTCTCATTCAGGCGTCGACGCATCAACGGCATGACCAACAGCGACAAAATGACATAGCAGGGTATGGACATTGCAACAATGGAGAACAATGCCGGGCTGTATGCATACATGATGGCCAGGAAAACCACGCCAAAAAGCAAATCCATTGACAGAGTGAGAGCGGTCCCTGTGATGAAGTTTCTTACCGTATCCAGCTCATGGACTCTGGCAACAATGGTGCCAATTGGTCGATTGATAAAATACCCAAGAGGAAGTCCGAGCAAATGATGGTATAGCCGCGCCCCTAACTCAACATCAACACGTGTCGTGGTATGTGAAAAAACGTACGTTCGTAAAATACCAAAAACCACTTCAAAAGCAGAAACGAAGAGCAGACCAACACAGAGCACATCCAGCGTGGAAAGACTGTTGTGTACAAGGACCTTGTCAACGACTGCCTGAAAGAACAGCGGTGAAACCAGAGCAAGGATTTGAAGGATGAATGAGGCCAGCAGGACCTCGCCAAAGAGTTTTCTGTACCTGACAATCGCTGGAACAAACCATGAGAGGTCAAACTTTCCGGTTGTTCCGGGAACATTGGCAAATTTCTTGATCAGTATCAACTGACCGGACCACATTGACTCAAACAGATCGCGGGGCAGTGATTGCGGCCGCCCTTCGAGCGGGTCTTGAATGAGAACCTTGTCAGCATCAATTTTCCCGACAAGAAAGTAGTGGCCATCCTTGTGCTGGGCAATTGCAGGCAGCGGTGTCTGCGCCAGACGATTCCAGGAGCTTTTGAGCGTTTTGGCCTTGAGCCGAACGAGCTTTGCCGCCCGTAGCAAATCATGAGATGAGAGTTCGCCCGTCACACCCAACTCATGTCTCAGTTGTGAGGGGTCGCAGGGCTGGGCGTGAAAACGGGCAACGAGTGCCAAGCAGTACAGCCCGGTATCCATGTCCGGGCTGCCGCCAATCCGATGGGGCATTTTTTGAAGCATCCTTGCTGCATACAGGCAGGCAGCTGTTCATATACGCGCCGCCATCCCACACGTCAAGAGATTCAGAACAAGGCGGAGTACACTTTTCAGCGCCGCTGCGCGACAGTTTCGTCAAGCAAGGCTGGCTGCTCCCGCCACGATGCCGGTCTTGCAGGTCACGCTTCCCCAATCGAGCGCGTGCCCATTGCTTAGGCGACTTTTGAGGGCGGATGCAGCTTGTTTCGTAATCCAGACGGTTCTGCCGTCGTGCTTCTATCACTGGACTGGCGGTTGGCCTGTTCAGGGCCCTTGCGTTTAGCTACCAACTTCGCCGTCGTTTCTCACATCGCGGTGTGCTGGCTGAGGGCAATTTCTGCGACATTTTTTCGGCCATCACCGGAAGGGTATGCTCCGGCATTCCTTCCGGTGAAAGGACCATCGCGATGCGCGCCTGAAACTGTAAGCCGGCAAGGATTGGCGCCTGGGATTAGTTTCACGCATTTTTCCCACTCTTGTTGTGTAATGTCGCGATGAATGAGCGGACTATTTTCTGCCCATTCATCGCGTTTTGCTGAGGCAGTTTTCTGATGCAGCCGATCACTTTGCCTGACGCACAAACGTGCTGATCAGTTGCAAGGCCTGCGGGGCAAAGGTTTCGCTGATCTGGCCGTATTCGTGCGAGGCTCCGGTTTCCGCGCTTTGCAGCATATGATTGAGCCCAGTCAGTTGCTCCACTTTTGCGTGCGCATTTTTCGCCAGCGCCTGACGCAAGCCAGCGAGATTTTCTGCCGCCGGCACCTGCACGTCCTTGTCGCCATTCAGCACCAGCACCGGCACATTCAGCGCCGCGTAATCCTGCGCCGGATGACTGCGCAGCAGCGCGCGGATGCGTTCCTTGCGGGCTTCCGCCATGGACACGGTCGGCCAGCCCCGGGTGTGTTGTTTCACCAGCGCTGCTTCGCTTTCCGTGAGCGACGTTTTCAAGGCCTGCAGGGCGCTGATGCGTGCGTCAACGTCGTCATGGGCAGCCAGCGTCTGATAGAAGCGGCGCGTATAGCCGGTGATCACGGCGCGCTCCGCATCGCTGAGCCCCTTGAGTTTCAGTTCGGCGTCATCCTGCAAAACAATGGCATCGATACCCGGCAGTCCGATGCCGGCCGCCGAGATCACGAACGCCACCTGTTCGTTGCCACGCGCGGCCGCCGCCACCACGGCGCTGCCCTCGCTGTGGCCGTAAAGTCCGACGCGACTGAAACGCGGATCGGCAGCCAGATGGGCGACCGCGCCGCGCACATCGTTGACCAGATTCGGCAGGCTGGCGTCGGCATAGCTGCCGGCTGACTGCTTCACGCCGCGTTTGTCATAGCGCAGCACGGCCACGCCCTGCCGGGTCAGATGGTCGGCCAGCACCGCAAACGGCCGGTGCCCGGCGACGGTGGCATCGCGGTCGGCCGGGCCGGAACCGGCGACCAGCACCACCACCGGCACTTTTCCGGCCTCCTTCGGAAGGCTCAGGCTGCCGGCCAGCGCCGTGCCATCCTGGCTGCGGAAACGCAGCTCCTCGACCGCATACGGCAGGGGCAGTTGCGGATGCTGCGGGCGTGGTGTTTCCGGGAAGGCCGCCACCGGTGCCAGCTCCATGGCCAGCTCGGCGCCACCCTGACGCAGTACGCCGCTCAGCTTGCCGTTGACATGGCGAAGTGCCAGTTCGCCGCCGAGCATCTCGGCATTTGCCTGCAATGCGTCACTGCCCAGCGTCAGGCTGTCGATGGGCATCACCGCGACCCCCTGATCCGGGCTGATCAGGTTGGCGCCAGGCGTGCCATCGGCACGTTCGAATACCTCCAGGCCAGCCGCCAGCTGCGGACCGCCCGGGATCTGGATGTGGCCCAGCCACTTGCCCTGCCAGACACCGAGCGGGCTGGCGGCGCTCTGCTGCCCGGCCAGTGCCATTTTCGGTGCGGCGGCTTCAGCCCATGCGCTGGACATTGTGGTTGACAGCGCCAGCGCCGACATAAGCAGACCGGCAAAAGGCTTCAGGACCGGCATGCCGCGATGTTTCCCACCCGACCGGAGCCCGGTCTTTGCGGGGGAGGTCTGGACAGGGTTGGTGACAAGGGCGGAGATGTTGGAGGGTTTCATGGCGTTCTTTCCTGCATGCAAGGTCGGGGCGACCTCATGCGTGCATTGCGCCAAAAGGTTTGAACGCCAGCCATCGATTAAGTGTAATGGTGTGTTGCATATGCAACACACCAACTCAGAACGGATGAATGCTCTGACCGGCCTGTGCGAGCGCCACTGGCACGTCAGCGCGGCTCAGCTTCCTCCGTTGCAGTGCGGCAGAGATCACTTGCCACCCTGTTGCCGGCCATAGCCCGTCCCTATCGCTGCCATTGCCGGCGCACAAAACGACCGCTGTTGAATTCGCGTAGAATGCCGCCAATTTTTCGCCCACCCGGGCCGCACTGAAGCCTCGGGCGTCCACTGTTTCTGAGGAGTGACGATGAACCGCAAGCACCACCGTCTGCTGATTCTGGGCTCCGGCCCGGCCGGTTATTCCGCCGCCGTTTACGCTGCGCGCGCCAACCTGAAGCCGGTGATCATCACCGGCATGCAGCAAGGTGGTCAGTTGATGACCACGACCGACGTGGACAACTGGCCGGGTGATGACAAAGGCGTTCAGGGCCCCGAGCTGATGGCGCGCATGCAGGCACACGCGGAACGTTTCGGCACCGAGATCATTTTCGATCACATCCACACCGCCAGGCTCACCGAGCGGCCGTTTGTACTGATCGGTGACGCCGGTGAGTACACCTGTGACGCGCTGATCATCGCCACCGGCGCATCGGCGCAGTATCTGGGTCTGCCGTCGGAAGAGGCGTTCATGGGCAAGGGCGTGTCGGCCTGCGCAACCTGCGACGGATTCTTCTACCGCAATCAGGTTGTATCGGTGATCGGCGGCGGCAACACGGCGGTTGAGGAGGCCTTGTATCTGGCCAACATTGCCTCGCACGTGCATGTCATTCACCGTCGCGACAAGTTCAAGTCAGAGAAGATCCTGCAGGATCACCTCTTCGAAAAAGAAAAAGCCGGCAAGGTCACCATTCACTGGAACCACACGCTGGATGAAGTGCTGGGCGATCAGTCCGGCGTCACCGGCATCCGTATCAAGAGCACGCAGGACGGCAGCACAAAAGACCTTGCGCTGCAGGGCGTGTTCGTTGCCATCGGCCACAAGCCGAACACCGAGCTGTTCGCCGGCCAGCTGGAAATGAACAACGGTTACCTCATCGTCCAGAGTGGCCTGAAAGGCAACGCGACGGCCACCTCGATCCCCGGCGTGTTCGCGGCCGGCGACGTTGCCGATCACGTTTACCGACAGGCCATCACCTCGGCCGGTTCCGGCTGCATGGCGGCGCTGGATGCCGAGAAGTATCTCGACGCGCTGGGCCACTGAAGTCAGGAAAACGGGGACGTGAGGGCGTCCCCGTTTTTCATCACCGGAAAGTCAGCCGCCAGACAGGCAAAACGCCGCCGGTGAGCTACGCTTGGACCGTCAAGAAAACAAGAAGGCGAGTGTCACGCTGTGCACAAAACCCGAACCATTGCCATCGCCCTGCTGTCCCCCCTGCTCCTGCTGCCCGCCTGCCTGTCCGCCGCTGAAACACCAACGGCGATGGAGCTCCGGCTGGAGGAAATTCTCCTCGCCAATGCCGATCGCACGCGCGGTGAGGAAGTCAGCGCGCTGAAGGCCATCGAAGCGCAAGCCGAAGACGGCAGCTATCTCGAACACCAACAGTACTGGTGGATGCGCTGTCTGGTGCATGGCGAAGCGCAGAATCTCGATGCCGCACGCGACGCCAGCAAACAACTGCTGGACGCCGGCACAGCCAACAACGACAAACTCGGTGCTGCACTGTCAACGCTGTGCGACGGTTTCATCGCGGCATTGCAGGACGATTACACCCGTGCCTATGAAAAGGCCGTGGAAGCACGTCCGGTCATCAACGAATCCGGTACCACCAAATTCCGCTTCTCGGCGGCGTCGCTCACCGGATCATTCGCCGCTCGCCTCGGTCGGCACGATGATGCGCTGGCCGCCTTCCAGGAAGCGCTGCGTGCCGCAGAAGCGCTCAACGACGCGCGCCGTATCTCCAATGTTTATCACCGCATGGCCGGCCTGAGCGCTGACCGCAAAGACACGGAACAGGCGGTCAAGTACCTGCATCAGGCTATCGACGCAGCCAGCACACTCGGCCTGAAAAGCCAGATGACCGGCTTTCGCATCACCGAGGGCAATCTGCTGTCCGAGGCAGGGCGTTACGATGAGTCGCGCAAGGCCTATCAGGATGGCCTGAACATGGCGCGCGAACTCGGCGATGTCGGCACACAGGCGCTGCTGGTCAGCAACCTCTGCGACGTTGCGCTGCGCGAACGCAATTTCCCGGAAGCGGAAAAGCTGGCGCGCGAAGCGCTGGTGCTGGCCGAAAAGTCCGGCTCCAAAGATCTGCTTGCCTTTGTCAAAGGCAATCTCGCTTTTGCCCTCGCCGGCCAGAAGCGCATCGCCGAAGCCGAGCCCCTGTTCAGGGACGCGATCGCGTTTTATGAAGCCAGTGAATTGCTGCCGGATCTGAGCTCCCTGTACGAAGAGTGGTCGCGCGCGCTGGCCGACAACGGTCGTTTCGAAGCCGCACTGCAGGCATTCCGCACACACTCCGAATACCGCTGGAAAATCTTCCGCAAGGAAAGCGAAGAATCCATGCTGGTGATGCAACAGAAGTTTGAAGGCGAAAAGAAAGAACGCGAGATCGCCCTGCTCAGCAAGGACAACGCGCTGAAAGATGCGGAGATTGCCAATCGCACCCTGCAGCAGCGCATCTGGGTGCTGGTTGCCTTGCTGCTGACCGCACTTGCCGGCGTGGCCATGCTGCTCTACCGGCGTGTGCGTCAAGCCAATGAACAATTGGCTATCACCAATCAGGAACTGCATTTCCAGAGCACCCGCGATTCCCTGACGTCGTTGTTCAACCGCCGCTATTTCCAGCAACTGATCGCGACCATGGATCTGCGTCAGCCGGATCGGCGCGGCAGCAGCGACGCCAGCACCCGGGCGCTGTATCTGGTCGATATCGATCACTTCAAGCGCATCAACGACAAGCATGGCCACGCAGCCGGCGACACGGTGCTGGTTGAAATTGCCCGCCGGCTGACTGCCGGCCTGCGTGACTCCGATGTTGTCGTGCGCTGGGGCGGCGAGGAGTTTCTGGTGTTCGCGCAACAATTGCAGAATGATCACGTGCAACCATTGGCGACGCGCATCCTGAAATTGTTCAGTGATGAGCCGGTAAAACTTGATGACGGCCATTCAATCCGCGTCACCGCTTCGGTCGGTTACAGCCTGCTGCCACTGAACATGAATGGTGATTTGCTGGGTTGGGAGCGCGCGCTGAACGTGGTCGACATGGCGCTGTATCTGGCCAAGGCTCACGGCCGCAATCGCGCCTATGGCATCACGGCGCTGCATGTCGCCGGCGAAAGCGCGCTGGCCAGTATCGAGAAAGATCTGGAGTCGGCATGGAAATCCGGTGCCGTGGACATGCAGGTTACCGTCGGTGACGACGCGGCCAGCTAGATCTGTCGCCGGTTTGGCAACGAGTAGCGATCACTGTGGCCCCGCGTCTGCCCTGTCTTGATCACGGCGGCCCGTTTCCGCCGGTCAGCCGCGCCCTGCGCGACCCGAATGGCTTGCTGGCGTTTGGTGGCGATCTGGGCGAGACACGCCTGCTGGACGCCTATCGTCACGGCATTTTTCCGTGGTTCAGCGAGGGCGAACCGATCCTCTGGTGGTCCCCGGACCCGCGAGCGGTGTTTATCCCCGGCCAGGTGCATGTATCCCGTTCGCTGCGTCGCTTCATACGCCATTGCAACTGGCAACTGACGCTCAATCGCGCGTTTCCGGCGGTGATCAGCCAATGCGCCGCGCAACCGCGTCACGGCCAGAATGGAACCTGGATCACCGAAGCGGTCAGGCAGGCCTACATCGCCCTGCACCGGCGCGGCCATGCGCACAGCATTGAAGCCTGGCAGGACGGTGAGCTGATCGGCGGCCTGTACGGCCCGGCAATCGGTGGCGCGTTTTTTGGCGAGTCGATGTTCAGCCGTCGCGAAAACGCCTCGCGTGTGGTGCTGGTTGCGTTGTCAAACTGGCTGGCGGCGGCCGGCTACCAACTGCTTGACGCCCAGATGCCGACACCGCACTTGCGCAGCATGGGCGTGCTGACCCTGAGCCGCGCCGACTACCTGCAACGGCTGAAGCTGGCGCTGGACGTCGAGCCGGCCTGCAACTGGCAGGCACAGCTGCTGCCGGAACAATTCTGGCGCCCGGCGCTGGCGGATACGCGCGTCGACGACCAGAACCGCCGCTGCCAGAACAGCCACAACATGGACAGTCACAACAAGGACGGCAACCAGGACGGAAACGCCGATGAGCACTGATGCAAGACGCATGACGCTGAAACTCTGGCAGACACCGCCGCACAGCTGTCCCTATCTGGATCAGCGCATTGCCGTGACCGCCTTCGTCGAACCGCAGCAGCCCATTGATGACGCACTGTTCACCCTGCTGCTGCAAAACGGCTTCCGGCGCAGCGGCGAGCACGTTTACCGGCCGAACTGCCCGCAGTGCCAGGCCTGTCAGGCGGTGCGCATTCCGGTTGAACAATTTGTACCCAGCCGCAGCCAGCGACGTGCGCTGAAACGCAATGCTGGCCTGAATCTGGCCTGGTGCGATAGCGGTCTCCATGACGAACACTTCGCGCTGTACGAGCGTTACATCAACACCCGCCACCGTGATGGCGACATGTACCCGGCTGATCGCGACCAATTCTTCACGTTTCTGGTCGCCAGTTGGAGCCGCACGCGCATTCTTGAGCTGCGGGACGGGTCGCAGCTTCTCGCCGTTATGGTTACAGACAGGCTGCTGGACGGCTATTCAGCCGTCTATTCCTTCTATGAGCCCACTGAGGGCGCGCGTAGCCCCGGCGTGCAGGCCATTCTGAGCCTGATCGCCTGCGCCCGTCTGGAGGCGCTGCCCTACGTCTATCTGGGCTACTACATTCGCGATTGCCGCAAGATGAACTACAAAAATGCCTACCAGCCACTGGAGGTGCTAACGCCCGCCGGCTGGCAGTTGCTGGCCCCCGAACCCGCCGGGCTGGCCGAAAAGTAGGCATCCCGGTTTTACATCGCAGAGCGTTTCGGGCAAGATAGCGCGCCTTTCTTGGGAGAGACCCGGCAGCGCATGTCGAAAGAAGATTGTATTGAAATGCAGGGCGTCGTCCTTGAGACCCTGCCCAACACCATGTTCCGGGTAAAACTGGAAAATGATCACGTCATCACGGCCCACATTTCCGGAAAGATGCGCAAGAACTACATCCGCATCCTGACTGGTGACAACGTCACCGTGGAAATGACGCCCTACGACCTCAGCAAAGGTCGCATCATTTTCCGCGCTCGCTGAGATCCGGTGCCGGCCGTTCCGGCACGACACCTCCGGCAGCAAAACAAAACGGATTAAAAAAACAACGGGAGGCTACTGCCTCCCGTTGTTTTTGCCGTTGCTGATCTGACTGTCAGGAACCGCTACAGAAAAACCGTAGCAGCAACCCGCGTTCAGCAAGATTCTGCTGCAGGGTATTCCTGTTCGGGCAAACACCGGTTACTGCACCGATTGTGTCGCTTCGTTGCCGATGCGCAAATCATCCTTCGAGCGAATATCAAAGCTGAGTTCGTCGTTGACCAGTTCAACGTGCACTTCACCACCGTGCGCGAGCTTGCCAAACAACAACTCGTCCGCCAGCGGTTTGCGCAACTTGTCACGCACCAGCCGCGCCATCGGTCGCGCGCCCATAGCGCGGTCATAGCCCTTGTCCGCCATCCAGGCCCGGGCGTCCGACGACACTTCCAGACTGACGCCTTTGGCGTCGAGCTGGGCCTGCAGTTCGACAACAAATTTGTCGACTACGGACAGGATGACATCCGGTGACAAGGCCTTGAACGACACTGTCGCATCCAGACGGTTGCGGAACTCCGGGCTGAACGTGCGTTTGATCGCATCCATCGAATCACCGCTGTGATCGTTGAACGTGAAACCAATCGACGCACGCGACATTTCCTCGGCACCGGCATTGGTGGTCATGATCAGGATCACGTTGCGGAAATCCGCCTTGCGGCCGTTGTTGTCGGTCAGCGTCCCGTGGTCCATCACCTGCAACAGCAGATTGAACACATCGGGATGGGCTTTTTCGATCTCATCGAGCAACAGAACCGAGTGCGGGTTTTTCGATACCGCTTCGGTCAGCAAACCACCCTGATCGTAACCAACATATCCGGGCGGGGCGCCGATGAGTCGCGATACCGTGTGCCGCTCCATGTATTCCGACATGTCAAAACGCAACAGCTGCAAACCGAGAATGCGCGCCAGCTGCTTGGTCACTTCCGTCTTGCCGACCCCGGTCGGTCCGGCAAACAGGAACGAGCCCACCGGCTTGTCTTCCGGCCCCAGCCCGGAGCGTGCCAACTTGATGGCATCCGCCAGCTGGACAATGGCATCGTCCTGACCAAACACCACGGCTTTGAGTTGCGTGGCCAGCGTACGCAGCGACTCGCGATCCGACGTCGATACCGTTTTGGTCGGTACCCGCGCGATTTTGGAAACGATTTCTTCGATGTCGTGCACGCCGATGACTTTCTTGCGCTTGGACGGCGCCAGCAGACGCTGTCCCGCGCCGGCTTCATCGATCACGTCTATGGCTTTGTCCGGCAGCTGCCGGTCATTGATGTATTTCGCCGACAGTTCGGCCGCCGCATGCAGGGCCGCCGGGGTGTAGCGCACGCTGTGATGCTTTTCGTAATGCGTTTTCAGGCCTTTGAGAATTTCGTAAGTCTCGTCAATGCTCGGTTCGAGCACATCGATCTTCTGGAATCGCCGCGCCAGCGCCCGATCCTTTTCGAATATGCCGCGGTATTCCTGAAACGTCGTTGATCCGATGCATTTCATGTCGCCGGACTGCAGCAACGGCTTGATCAGGTTGGACGCATCCATGACGCCGCCACTGGCCGCGCCGGCGCCGATGATGGTGTGGATCTCGTCGATGAACAGAATCGCGTGCGGCTTTTCTTTCAGCTCCTTGAGCACTGCTTTCAGACGCTTCTCGAAATCGCCGCGATATTTCGTGCCGGCCAGCAAGGCGCCGAGATCCAGCGAGTAGACCACGGCGTTGTTCATGATCTCCGGCACCTGGCTATCGACGATGCGACGCGCCAGACCTTCAGCAATCGCGGTCTTGCCGACACCGGCTTCACCGACAAACAACGGATTGTTCTTGCGCCGGCGACAGAGCACCTGGATGCAACGCTCCAGCTCCTTGTCACGGCCCACCAGCGGATCAATCTTGCCCTGCTTGGCCAGCTCGTTGAGATTGGCAGCAAAACTTTCCAGCGGCGAACGGCCCGGCTCAGCAGCGCCCTCCTCGTCACCTTCTGTTTGCGACTGCGGATTCTCCCGCGCCGGAGATGAATCGCCGGCGACTTTGGAAATGCCGTGCGAGATGTAATTGACCACGTCCAGTCGCGACACCTGCTCCTGATGCAGCAGGTAAACCGCCTGGGATTCCTGTTCGCTGAAAATCGCCACCAGCACATTCGCGCCGGTCACTTCTTTCTTGCCAGCCGACTGCACATGAAACACCGCCCGCTGCAGCACGCGCTGGAAACCGAGTGTCGGCTGGGTATCGCGTGATTCGTCATCGCGCGGCAGCAAGGGCGTGGTTTCATCGACAAAATGCTGCAGCTCGCGGCGCAAGCGATCAACATTCGCGCCACAAGCACGCAGCACATTGATGGCAACGGCGTTGTCGAGCAGGGCCAACAGCAGGTGCTCCACGGTCATGAATTCGTGGCGCTTGTCCCGGGCTTGCTTGAACGCTTGGTTGAGCGTCAACTCCAGGTCTTTACTGAGCATATGGCCTCCAGAAAGCGACCGACGTCATGTCGCTTCAATCGTGCATTGCAGCGGGTGCTGGTTGGACTTGGCATGTTCCATCACCTGATGCGCCTTGGTTTCGGCGATTTCAAAGCGATAGATGCCACACACCGCTTTACCTTCGGTATGCACCTGCAACATGGTGCGCACCGCTTGCTCCTGATCCATTGCGAAGAAGCGTCGCAACACTTCCACCACAAAGTCCATCGGCGTGTAGTCGTCATTCAACATGACCACCTTGTACATCGGCGGCCGCTTGAGCTGAGGCTGCGCGGGAGCAACTTCGATTGCCTGCTGGCCGCCAGTCCCGTGTGTTGCTGTCATGGCTTTAAGAGTAGTCCAGAGCCGTTGGTTGGAGCGCGCCGGGGCGGGGAAAATTCCCTGACGGAACAGAATCTGCGCACTGAGATTCGGATCACCGACAGCAGCGAAATGGTGAGCCAATCTAGCATATTCAAGGCCAAGCCCCGGATGCTGTCCTGACCAGCAGGCGGATGCGGCGGCGAGCCTTGACAAGAGCGTCACAGGCTGGTCAACATTTGACCGCCCTGCACAGTTGTCCGGCCGGACGGCGTCATGTCAGTCGGTGCCGAGGAGCAGCCAGCCTGTCCTGGTTTACGAAAAGGAAGTTTCAGGTATGTACGGCACGGTGAAATGGTTCAATAACGCCAAGGGCTTTGGCTTCATCCGTCCTTCGGACGGCGGCGACGATGTTTTCGCGCACTACTCCACTATCGACATGGATGGCTACCGCAGTCTCAAAGCCGGTCAGGATGTGACCTTCGAGGTCACCCAGGGACCGAAGGGGCTGCATGCAACCGCCATCCGTCCCGGTAGCAAATCCGAAAAACCGGGCTCCTGACACACCCGGTTTTTCTCTGTCCGCCCTGCGCGGCCAACATTTTCCTTACACCTGTTTGCCCGGCCCCAATTGATGCTGCCGGGCATTTTCTTTTTGCCGGCGCTTTCTTCTGCGCCGATCAAGCTGATTGAAACGTTCGTTCCGGAACGCCGCGGAAAAGCTGTCACCGCCACGTCCTGAACCTGTCACGAACGCCCTCCAGACTGCGCCAGTCGTCTGACCTGTACGACGACCTTGCCGACTGGTCCCGAGGGAACATCATGACTGGAGTCACTTTCCGTCCGCGCCTGCAGGCGCTGGCCGCCGCGCTGTTTGTCCTGCCCTGCAGCATGGTCAGCGCCGACGTTGTCATCAGCCAGATCTATGGCGGTGGCGGCAACAGCGGTGCGCAATACCGCAACGATTTCGTTGAATTGCACAACAACGGCACGGTGCCGGTCTCGCTGGCGGGCTGGAGTCTGCAGTACGCCTCGGCCGGCGGCAGCACCTGGAACAACAAGACTCTGCTCTCCGGCGTCATCGCTCCCGGCCAGTACCTGCTGCTGCAACAGGCCGCCGGCGCCGGGGGCAGCCTGAATCTGCCGACACCGGACTTCATTGGCAACATCGCCCTCTCTGCCACCGCCGGCAAGCTGGCGCTGGTCAGCTCGACCACGTCCCTGAATTGCAGTACGGATTGCAGCACGCTGCCCGGCGTGATCGATTTCGTCGGCTTTGGATCAGCAAGCAGCGCCGAAGGCAGCCCGGTGCCGGCGTTGTCGAACACCACGGCGGCGCTGCGCAAGAACAGCGGTTGCAGCGACAGCAACAACAACGCCGCCGACTTCAGTGTCGCGCCACCGACGCCACGCAATGGCGCCAGCGTGCATGTGTGCGAATCCGGTGGCGGCGATCCTGATCCGGTCGCGCTGCGAATCCGCGACATTCAGGGCACCGCCCATCTGTCGCCGAAAGCTGGTCAGACGGTCAGCAAGGTGCCCGGCATCGTCACGCTGGTGCGCAGCAACGGCTTTTACATGCAGGACGCCGAGCCGGACAGCGACCCGCGCAGCGCCGAGGGCATTCTCGTTTACACCGGAAGTCGTCCGACGGTTACCGTCGGTGATGCCGTCGAAGTGTCGGGGACCGTTACCGAATTCCGTCCCGGCGGTTCGGGGGGCCTGAACAATCTCAGCATCACCGAGATCACCGGACCGCAAATCGCCGTGCTGTCTCACCACCATCCGCTGCCGGAGGCCATCCTGATCGGCGCTGCCGGCCGCGTGCCGCCCGCACAACTGATCGCCGATCCCGCAGCCGGCAACATTGAAACGCGCAGCAATCTGAATCTGGCAGAAGCCATCGACTTTTATGAAAGCCTCGAAGGCATGCGTGTCCGTGTGCAACAGGCACGCGCTTCCGGGCCGACCAATGCCTACGGCGAAATTCCGGTGCTGGCTGATGCCGGTCTGAACGCCGATCTGCTGACCGCGCGCGGCGGCATCATCATCCGTGAACAGGATTTCAATCCGGAACGCATGCTGTTGCTGGGTGCAAATGCGGCCCTGCCGGCCGTCAATGTCGGCGACAGTTTTGCCCAGGTGGATGGCGTGTTCGATTACAGCTTCGGCAATTTCAAACTGTTGGTTACGGCGCACACGCCGGTGCAGTCAGGCAATTTGACTGCCGAGACTACGCGCGCGGCGGCCAGCAATGAAACCACGATTGCTGCCTACAACGTCGAAAATCTTTCCGCACTCGACAGCGACGAAAAATTTTCCCGGCTGGCCACGCAGATCGTGCGCAACCTGCGCGCACCGGACATTGTGGCGGTCATGGAAGTGCAGGATGACAACGGTGCACAAAACGATGCCGTGGTCAGCGCCAATGCCACCTATGCCCGGCTGATCGCCAGCATCGAAGCGGTCGGCGGACCCCGTTACCAGTTCCGCAACATCGATCCGCAAGATGACCAGGATGGCGGTCAACCCGGTGGCAACATCCGTCAGGGTTTCCTGTTCAATCCCGCCAGCATCGGCTTCGTTGATCGTGGCGTTGCCAGTGCGCAAACTGCGGCCAGCATCACGAATGTCGCGGGTCAGCCGCAGCTCTCGCACAGCCCGGGGCGTTTGCAACCGGCGGACGCGGCTTTCAGCAACAGTCGCAAACCGTTGATCGGTGAATTCCTGATCAAAGGCCAGAAACTGTTCGTGATCGCCAATCATTTCAACTCGAAAGGTGGCGACCAGCCCTTGTTCGGTCGCTATCAGGCGCCGACGCGCAGTTCGGAACCGCAACGTCATCAACAGGCGAACATCGTTGCTGATGCCGTCACGCAGATACTGGATATCGATCCGCAGGCGCGCGTGATCGTTCTGGGCGACATCAATGATTTCCAGTTTTCGCAAACCATGCAGATCCTGCAGGCAGCCGGTCTGCACGACCTGATTAGCGAGTTGCCGGAGAATGAACGTTACAGCTATGTATTCGAAGGCAATGCGCAGGCGCTGGATCACATTCTGGTCAGCCCGGCGCTGAAGTTCCTGCCCCACGACTACGACGTTGTACACGTCAATGCCGAGTTCGCCGATCAGGCCAGCGATCATGATCCGGAAGTTGCCCGCTTCGTTCTGCCGCTGCTTGGTCAGGACGTGACGACACAACTGACCGCGGTCAAATCCGGCATCAGTTTCAACCGCAGCAACAACCGCTGGCAGGGCACGCTGAAACTGACGGCAAAAACCGCGCTGGATCATCCCTCACTGGTATTGCTGAACGGATTGCCAACCGGCGTCCGTCTGATCAATGCCAGCAGCATGGTTGACGGCATTGCGGCGTTGAAACTGCCGCCGCTCCCTGCGGGCAGCAGCACCAGTTTCACACTGCTGTTCGACAATCCGGCACGCAGCAGCATCGGCTACACCCTGCGCGTGGTCAGCGGCAATTTCTGATGCGCTCCGGCCGCTGGCCGGAGTCACTTTTTCTTTCGGGACAATGACGATGAAAAACCTGTTTACCTTGAAATCCCTGGTCGCAATGTTGCTGACAGCAACGATGCTGATCGCGGCGCTGCCGGCGCGCGCCGGTTTTCTTTACCAGATCAGCGGCGACACGTCGGCGCTGAATGGCCAGAGCGGCTTTCTGCAGTTTTCCCTCGGCGGACTGCTCGACTCGCCGCTTGCCACGGCCCGTATCAGCCAGTTGCAGGGACTGAGCCTGATCAGCGGCAGCGAAAGCATCGGCACTGTTGATGCTGATCTGCCAAGCAACCTGATGCTGTACAGCGCCGGTGACTACGCCGAGCATTTGCAGGCAGTGCAATTCGGCAGCCAGTTCCGTTTTTTGCTGGAACTGTCCGGCGCCGTTAGCGGCACAGACAGTGGCGTCAGTTTTGCGTTGGCGGTGCTCGATGCGGTGTTCCAGCCACAGCCGGGGCACGACGATTTCGGTCACTGGTTGCGCATCGAGTTACTGCCGGATGGCACTGCGGACCAGCAAATGGTCAGCGACAATTTGCGCGTCGAAGCGATCACGTCCATCCCGCTGCCGGCCACGCTGGCCCTGATGTGCGGCGGACTGTTGCTGCTGCAGCGCCAGCGCCGCGCGCCGCTCTGATTGGCGAGCGCGGGTCGCTGATTGACGAGCGCCGTCTGCGTGCGACCCAACGGAACGGACGCCTTGCTATGCTTCGCGTCCGTTCCGTTCCCGCACATCAGTCATGTCACGCGTCATCCTGTTCAACAAACCTTACGGTGTGCTTTGCCAGTTCAGCGATGACGGTTCCGGCAAACCGACGCTGGCTGACTACATCCCGGTGCGCGATGTCTATCCCGCCGGCCGGCTGGACACCGATTCCGAAGGCCTGCTGCTGCTGACTGACGATGGCGCGCTGCAGGCGCGCATCACCCAGCCGCGCAACAAGCTGGCCAAAACCTACTGGGTGCAGGTCGAAGGCGAGATCAGCCCTGAAGCTTTGGCCGCGCTGCGCAAGGGCGTGGCGCTCAGCGACGGTCCCAGCCTGCCGGCTGACGCCCGTGCGCTCGACGCGCCTGCACTTTGGCCGCGTCAGCCGCCGGTGCGCTATCGCGCCAGCATTCCCACCTCCTGGCTGGAACTGCGCATCCGCGAGGGGCGCAACCGGCAAGTGCGCCGGATGACTGCCGCCGTTGGCTTTCCGACCCTGCGACTGATCCGGGTCGCCATTGGCGACTGGCAGCTGGACGCATTGCAGCCCGGTGAATGGCAGGAAGCGACGCCGCTACGGGCGACATTGTCCGAACCTGTGCGCACGACTACGGCACGGGAGGTCGCCACGACCGCGACACGCAGCGCCGTTCAACGCCAGCCCGGCAAGGTCCGGCGCGAGGACGATTCGGGCCAGAACGAGAGCACGACCGACACACCCGGCGCTGAAACCAGCGATGCAGGCGCCGGCTCCTCGCCAGCGCCTTCTTCCGCTGAGCGGCATTGGCGGCCGCGCGGCAGTGGTGCGCGCAAGCGATAGACAGCAGCTATTGCAGGTATTTCTTCGGCTGACTGGCCGGCCGGCGTCCGGCTCCCGACAATGCCTCAAACGAGAATGTGTCTCATCTCTCGTCTGACATTCCGGGAGCTCACCTCATGCGCAAAACCCTGTCCTTCGCCGCGTTGCATTTCAGCATCGCGTTCAGCTTGGCCTGGCTGATCACCGGGAGCGTCTGGGTTGGCGGCACGCTGGCCCTGCTGGAGCCGCTGTGCAACACCGTCGCCTTTCATCTGCACGAGAAGTTCTGGCGCCGGCGCGAGCAGGCCACTGCCGGCACAAACGCGCATTCAGCCATCGCTGTTTGAGTCGGCGCCTTCAGTGCCGAAAGCGTGCAGGAAGGGATGAAAGCGGTCAGCGCGCGAACCGCTGCGGATCGTCCTCGCAGTGGCCTGGACGCTGTGTCCGAGGGCGAAATTTGCCGGCGGGAATACGTCGGCTGAAGCCACCCGCGGGAATTCAATCAGGTATGAGCAAGAGCCGCGTTGTCAGGCAGGAGACGCCGCGACTCATCCGCCTCAGGGCGATTCGCCCTGTGCAGCGCGATTCATGATTGCCAGCAGCTCTGCTTCGCCGCGTGAGAGCTGGCAACGTTTCGAGACTTCGTCCAGCGGCACGCCCTGCTGGAGCAGTTTGGCAGCCTGTGAATAGGCCTTGTAATCGGTTTCCGTTCCCTGCTGCAGGCGATCCGCCAGCGCCTGCATGTCCTGCTGCAATTGCACCAGCCGCTTGCCGATACCCATCGCGGTGTCGGCGAGCAATTTCTGCTGGCTTTGCGCCTGCGCCAGCCGCTGTTCGAGCTGACGCACGCGCAGGAACAGGAACATGGCCAGACCGGCGAGCAGCAGCACCATCACGCCAAGCGCGATCAGGGCGATCATCGTCCACATGTGCACCTCCACCAGCCGGCCGCTTCTGCCCCCGTCCTCAGGTGAAATTCAGTTCCTGCCACTCCTGATCAGTGAGCAGCTTGTTGAGATCAACCAGAATCAGCAGTTCGCCGCCACGGTTGGCGACGCCCTGGATGAACTTGGCGCTTTCATCGTTGCCGACATTCGGCGCCGACTCGATTTCCGACACGCGCAGGTAAACCACTTCCGCGACGCTGTCGACCAGAATGCCGATCACCTGCTGCTCGGCTTCGATGATGACGATGCGGGTGTTGTCGGTGACTTCAATCGGCGGCAGGCCGAAGCGCTGGCAGGTATCGATCACCGTCACCACGTTGCCGCGCAGGTTGATGATACCCAGCACATACATCGGCGCACCGGGTACCGGCGCAATGTCGGTGTAGCGCAGCACTTCCTGCACCTGCATCACGTTGATGCCGTAGGTTTCGTTGCCCAACCGGAACGTCACCCACTGCAGGACGGGGTCTTCTTTCATTGAGCCAGCTGCTTTGGCCAATCGCGAGTTCTCGTTGCTCATCTGTCGATTCCGGTCATTGCGTCAAGGATGAAACCGGCGGAAACGGTCCACCGGCGGATACCGGCAAGCATAGCCGCTGCCGGCAAAAATTTCGTCACGGCTGCGGTTTGCTTTCCAGACTCTCGATCAGCGCATCGATGTTCAGCAGCGCGCACAGTTCGTCCTTGAGCATGCCCGCCAGCCAGGGGCGTTTGCTGTGTGCCGGCGACCAGCGCACCGCGTCCTCACTGACGTCGCGTGTCGTGCAGATCTCCGAACAGGCCAGCCCCCACTGGCTGTTGCCCAGAACGATGACGATCTGCAGATCGCTGCTCATGCCCGGCTCGTAACGCTCACCGGCGACAAAGCGCGCGGTATCGACCACCTGGATATTCTTGTCGTTACGCACCATCAGGCCCATGAACCATTCCGGTTTGCCGGGAAACTCGGTCAGGTGTTCGCCGCGACGGTGTATACCGCCGAGCAAATGCAGTGGCACGGCCAGCCGCAACTCGCCGATACGGAAGATCAGGGTCTGGAAACGCGATGGCAGTTGTTCACGGAACAGCTCTTCCGGCGCCTTCGGCTGCGCGCCGCCGGCCTGCACTTCAGGCGCGGACTGTATAACCGGCACCGGCGTTTCGGTGACTTCGGCCACTTTGACCGGGGGAGCGGTAACCGGAGGCGCGACGACCGCTGCCGGTGCGACCACCGGTGCCGCGACAGCCACCGGCGCTTCGGCCACGGTTTCAACAACTGTCGCCTGCTGGGCCTGCACCTCGACCTGCGACAACAGGCGCTGCAAGGTCGGCGCAACGCGCGGCAGCGTCGCGGTCGGCGGCGGTGCGCTCTGCTCTTCGGTCAGCAGCCGGTCCAGATAATCGAGAACCGCTTGTTCGGAGCGCGGAGAACTCATACTTCACCTCGGTGCGATCCGGCCATGACTTCAATTTGCTCAAGGTCGGCCAGCAACAGCCGGTAGGCCTCCACGGCGCGCGAATGCGCGTCATACGCGCTAGGCGCCTGATGGGCATAAGACGCGTCACGCAGCCGGGTGTCAACCGGGATCACGTGCGACCAGACCCGGTCGCCGTAGGTTTCGCGCACCGTTTTCAGGCACTCGGTGGAGGCCTTGGTGCGCTTGTCGAACAGCGTCGGCACGATGACATACGGCAGCGGCGCCTTGCGCGAACGCGACACCATGTCGATGGTGCGCACCATGCGCTCCAGGCCGTGCAGGGCAAGGAACTCGGTCT
Source organism: Permianibacter sp. (assembly GCA_041913605.1). GTDB lineage: Bacteria > Pseudomonadota > Gammaproteobacteria > Enterobacterales > Permianibacteraceae > Permianibacter. The sequence continues at coordinate 206,762 of JAYSEY010000007.1, read as the reverse complement.
GCACCGGCACCACCAGCACATCGCAGGCGGCCAGCGCGTTGACCATCAGCATGCCGAGGATGGGCGGGCAATCGAGCAGTACGTCATCGAAATCGCCGTCCACCAGCGACAACAGCCGGGTGACGATCAGGCCGGCGCCGTCCTGCGTGCTGAGCTGCTTTTCCATGGTCGCCAGCGCGATCTGGCCGGGAATGAAACTGAGGTTGGGCGTCGCCGTCGGCAGCGCGGTGTCGAGCACCATGGCCCGTGTGGTCTGTTTGTAATCGACGAACAAGTCGAACACGCCCTGCGGCGGCTGTTCGGGCTCAATGCCGAAGTACGAGGTCATCGACGCGTGCGGATCGAGATCCAGCATCAGCACACGCCGGCCGCGCTGGGCGAGCAGACCGCCGAGCGTGATGGTTGACGTGGTCTTGCCGACGCCACCTTTCTGGTTTGCTATCGCCCACACCCGCACTGCTTATCTCCGTTCCGGTTCGCGGCCGGGCGGAGTCGCCGGCGGCGTGTTTTTGGCAGCGTCGGCATTCGCGTCCGCCGGTTTGTCGCGCACAGTTTGGTCATTCGCTGGCGGCGTGGTCTTGCCGCGGATCAGCAGTCCGCCACTGGGCAGCCGCACCACGTCCAGCGCCGCTTCCGGCTCAGCTGCCGGCGCATCAGCATTTGTCGTCGCTGCGCCTGATCCAGATTGCACTGATCCGGTTTGTGCTGCGCCCGTTTGATCAGCGACGTTCCCAGGCGTCTGCTCCGTCGTCGTACGGCCTGCATCCGGCTTCAGCGCATGCAAACGCGAAATCGCCAGCACCACGCGCCGGTTGCGCGCCCTGCCCTGCGCTGTGTCATTGCTGGCGACCGGGTTGTACTGGCCGTACCCCTCAACCGCCAGGCGACCGGGACTGACGCCAAGATTCTGCAACATGCGCACCACCGCCACCGCGCGCGCCGAGGACAGTTCCCAGTTTGACGGAAAGCGTTCAGTTTCGATCGGCTCGTTGTCGGTATAACCGCGCACCCGCAGCAGATTGCTGCCGTCGCGCAGGCGGCCGGCCAGTTCGCGGATCACCGGATCGGCAGCATTGGCCAGCACATCACTGCCGCTCTCGAACAGCAGCCCGGAGCGCATGTCGATTTCGATCCAGTCTTCATTGGCCCGCACTTCAACCACACCGGCGTCCACCAGCGATTGCAGCGATTTCTGAACCTGCTGCGACAACTCGGCAAATTGCCGGCGCTCGGCTTCCGAGGGCGGCGCATCGCGCGGCAGGCTGATGGTTTCCGGATCGGCGCCGCTGGTCTCCAGCACGCTGTCACCACTGTTTTCCAGCGCGCCACTGGCATTGGCACCGCCGCCACCTGCCGTTTCCACCGGCGTTTCGTTGACTTCGGGTTGTACGGCAAATGCCGACAACAGGGAATTGCTCAGGACTTTGTATTTGCCTTCGTTGATCTGCGAGATCGAATACATGACGACGAAGAATGCGAACAACAGGGTAATGAAATCAGCGTAGGACACCAGCCAGCGGTGCGTGGTATCCGGATCGTCCTCACGGCGGCGACGCAGCATGATGATGCTCCCGGCCCGTCGCCTTACAGCGACAGGAACCCCTGCAGTTTACTCTGGATCACGCGCGGATTTTCGCCCTCGGCAATGGCGATGATGCCTTCGATCATCATTTCGTGATACCGGCTGCGCGCCAGCACCAGCGCACGCAGCTTGTTGGCGACGGGCAGAAAAAACAGGTTGGCAAACGCGACACCGTAAATGGTGGCAACAAACGCCACGGCGATGCCGGCGCCAAGACGTGAGGGATCGCTGAGATTGCCCATCACCTGAATAAGACCGAGCACGGCGCCGACGATGCCCAGTGTCGGCGAATAACCACCCATCGCTTCAAATACTTTCGCCGCCTGCAGATGCTGCTGTTCCTGCAACTCCAGATCGACCAGCATGGCGCTGCGGATACTGTCCGGCTCACCACCATCGACCAGCATGTTCAGGCCCTTGCGGGCAAACAGATCTTCTTCGCGGTCGATGATCTGTTCAAGGCCGAGCAAACCTTCCTTGCGCGCCGTTGCACTCCAGCGCAGGATTTTGCCCATGCCCTCCTCCACCGGCAGCGCCGGCGGAAACAACACCCAGCGCAGCAGTTTCAGCGCACGAACAAAGGTTTTCAGTGGTGTCTGCAGCAACACCGCGCCAAGCGTACCGCCAAGGACGATCAGCAGCGCTGGCGCATTGAGCAGCGCCGCAACATCGCCACCTTCCAGAAACTGACCACCGAGAACAGCCGCAACGGCAAGAATGAATCCGACCAGAGCCAGGGCATCCACGCCTACGCCTCCTGCGCCATGCGTTTGCCGATATCCATCAGCGGCAGGATGTGGTGGGAAAGACCCGCCGTCGCCACCGCCATCGGCATGCCGTACACCACACAGCTGGCTTCATCCTGCGACCATATCTGGCCACCGCGAGCGCGAATCAGTCGCGAGCCTTCGCGGCCGTCAGCGCCCATGCCGGTGAGGATCACCGCGAGCATGTTGTTGCCGCAGACATTGGCGGCCGAACCAAACAAGACATCGACGCAGGGCGCGTAATGCAGGCGGGCATCGGTTTCGCGCACGCGCACGCGCATCTGCGAGCCGTTGCCTTCGACCGTCATCTGTTTGCCGCCCGGCGCCAGCAAGGCGAGACCGGGTTGCAGCAGATCGCCGTCACGCGCTTCGCGCACTTCAATCTGGCACAAGCCGTTCAGACGCTGGGCAAATGCCGGCGTGAACGTGCCGGGCATGTGCTGGGCAATGACAATCGGCGCGGGAAAATTTTTTGGCAGCGGCTGCAGAACATGTTGCAGGGCGACTGGTCCCCCGGTGGACGAACCGATGGCGACCAATTTGTAATTGCGCCGCGTGACCGGTGCCGCCGCGGGCTGCGCCGGTGCAGGTGCCGGTTGCGGCCGTGAAAACGCTGATGCCGGTGTTGCCGGTCGCGCCGTTGTCGTCGTGGTAGCGGCTGCGGTGCGAGTCAATGAAGACGGCGGCGTTGACGGCGCCACTTGCGGTGCAGCGCCCGCACCGGCGGTTCCCACCGTCGGACCGGCCGGCGGACTGAAACCTCCTCGACGCCGCGCGATTTGCTCGCCGATGGCGCGGACTTTTTCACGCAGAAGTTTCGCCGTGCCCGACTGGTTGCCCTGCACGTCTTCGTAACTTTTCAGCACGAAATCGGCAGCGCCGGCGGCAAGGGCATCGAGCGTGGCGCGCGCGCCTTCATAGGTGAGCGAGGACAGCATGACAATGCCGATGTCCTTGCTCTGCTGCATGATTTGGCGCGTGGCGGAAATGCCGTCCATTACCGGCATTTCCACGTCCATGGTGATGACGTCAGGTTTCAGTTCGCCAGCTTTTTTGACCGCCTCGGCGCCGGTATTGGCGACACCGATCACTTTGATCTCGCTGTCCGCACCGAGGATCTCGGTCACCCGACGGCAGAAGAAACTCGAATCATCAACCACGAGCACACGTACTGGCATCTGGCGTTCGTCCCGGCTCAGCTACTGCGACGTGCATAGCGTTTCAGCAACGCCGGAATATCCAGAATCAGCGCGATGCCGCCGTCAGACGTGATGGTGGCACCGGCCATGCCGGGCGTGCCCTGCAGCGATTTGCCGAGCGGTTTGATCACCACTTCCTGCTGGCCGATCAGCGAATCAACAACGAAGCCGATGCGCTGCGAACCCATCTGGACGATGACGACAAAGCCTTCCTTGCGGCGCTGCGAACGATCCGCACCGCGCACCAGCCATTCGCGCAAATGGAACAGCGGCAGCGCTTTGCCACGCACCATCAGCATGAGTTGGCCATCGACGACATTGGTGCGGGTCAGATCGAGATGGAAAATCTCGTTGACGCTGGCCAACGGCAGCGCAAATACCTGCTTGTGCACTTCGACCATCAGCGTCGGCAGAATGGCCAGCGTCAGCGGCAGCTTGATCTGGATGGTGCTGCCACGTCCCACTTCCGACAGCACATTGATGCTGCCGTTGAGCTGGGCGATGCGGGTTTTCACCACATCCATGCCGACACCGCGTCCGGAAATATCCGACACCTCGGTCTTGGTCGAGAAGCCCGGCATGAAGATCAGGTTGAAGGCTTCAGAGTCGCTGAGACGATCTGCCTGCTCCTGCTCCATCAGGCCTTTTTCCACAGCCTTGCGGCGCAGGAATTGCGGGTCCATGCCGCGACCATCATCGGTGATGGCGAGCAAAATGTGATCGCCTTCCTGAGCCGCCGACAGCACGACCTTGCCGACCCGGTCCTTGCCGGAGGCGACACGGTCATCCGGCATTTCGATGCCGTGATCCACCGAGTTGCGCACCAGGTGCACCAGCGGATCCGCGAGCGCCTCGACCATGTTCTTGTCGAGATCGGTTTCTTCGCCGATCAGTTCGAGATTGATTTCTTTCTTCAGGCTGCGCGCCAGATCGCGCACCACGCGCGGGAAACGGCCGAACACTTTCTTGATCGGCTGCATGCGCGTCTGCATCACCGCGCCCTGCAGATCCGAGGTGACGACATCGAGATTGGAAACCGATTTCGCCAGCTCTTCATTGCCCAGCGCCGCAGCGAGCGTCAGCAGGCGGTTACGCGCCAGCACCAGCTCGCCGACCAGATTCATGATGTCATCGAGACGCTTGGTATCGACGCGCACCGTGGTCTCGGCAGCCTGGGCCATGGCGTTGCCGCCTGCGGCCGCAGCTGCGCCGCGACCCGCATCATCATCGGCACGCGGCTCTGGTGCCGCACGCACCGGTGCTTCGGCGCGCGCGGGCGGTTCAGCGCGCACAGGTTCTGCACGCGCGGGTTCTGCACGTTCGACACGGGCCGGTGCTTCTGCTGCCGGCGGCACCGGAACCGTTGCAGTGGGCGCTTTGCCTTTGCCGTGCAGTTGATCAAGCAAGGCTTCAAATTCGTCGTCGCCGATATCCTCACCGGCGGCTTTGCCAGCTACTGGCGTCGCGGCGGGAGGCGTCACCGCCGTGGGTGGCGCACCCTTGCCGTGCAGGTCATCCAGCAGGCGTTCAAATTCATCATCGGAAATCGTGTCACCGCCGGCTGCAGCAGCGGCCACCGGCGTTGGCGTGGCCGGTGCGGACGGCGCGCCCGTTGTCGGTGCCTTGCCTTTGCCGTGCAGCTGATCAAGCAGGGCTTCGAATTCATCGTCGCCGATGTCACCACCGGCAGCCGCCGGTGCAGCCGACGCAGCCGGTTTTGCCGGCGCCGAGCCGCCACCAGCGCCCAGCGCCATCAGCAGGTTTTCGTAATCGTCGTCGCTGAGGACATCGCCCGAGGCGGAGGCAGCCGGTGCGGCAGGCGCAACCGGCGCAGCGGCAGGCGCAGCAACAGGGGCCGGTGCCGCTTTCGCAGGTGCAGCAGGTGCGGCGGGCGCAGCGGCGCCGAGACGACCTTCCGAACAGGCGCGCAGCGCATCGAGAAAGGATTCATCCGCCGGTGTCGGCTCATTGCCGTTGCGGATCTCGTCGAACATGGTGTTGACGATATCCAGCACCTGCAACACCAGATCCATGATCTGGGCATTTGCGCGCAGTTCCTGATTGCGCAGCTTGTCGAAAATGTTTTCACCGAGGTGACACACTTCAACCAGTGCGGTCAGTTTCAGGAAGCCGGCGCCACCCTTGACCGTGTGAAAGCCACGGAAAATGGCGTTGAGCAAAGGCAAATCATCCGGCGCACGTTCGAGCCGGACCAATTGTTCGGACAACTGTTCAAGGATCTCGGAAGCCTCGACCAGAAAGTCCTGGAGAATTTCCTCATCCGCATCGAACGCCATGGCGCATCCTCAGAAACCCAAGCTGGACAACAACGCGTCAACTTCGTCCTGACCGTGCACAACGTCAGCGCGTTGTTCAGGATGCACGACCGGACCTTCGGCGCCTTTCGGCGGTTCAACAGGGCGCTCCTTGGCAGCGCTGAAATCGGACATCTGGCCAAACATGCGGATCAGGCTGACCAGACTGGTTTCAACTTCCTGCACCAGCGTGATCACGCGCCGGATCACCTGACCGGTGAGATCCTGGTAATCCTGGGCCAGCACGATGTCATTGAGCGCATCCTGCACCGTGCCGAGACGGCCTTCGGTGCTGTCCAGATGTGCATCCAGATCGACGCAGAGATCGCGGAACTCGCCCGGCGTCAGTTCCTTGCGCATCAGTTTCTGCAGGCGCTCGTGCAGCAGGCCGGCCTGCTGGGCCACGGAGCTGACTTCCGGCATGACCTTGTCGAGGCCATCCATGGTCTTGTTGGCTGCCTGCTCGGTCATGTTGATGACATACATCAGGCGATCGCGGGCATCCGGCATGTCATGTGCGGCCATGTCGGTGATGCGCGAATCGAGCTGGAAGCTGACCAGCGCTTCATGCAACTGGCGCGTCAGTTTGCCGATTTCGGAAAACAGACTGGCATCACGCTCGCTGCGCATGCGTTCGAGCAGACGATCCGCTTCGCCGCGCTCGCCCATTTCCAGCAACTGGACCAGCTCGCGTGCCTGATTCAGCATCTGCTGATTACTTTGCTCTTGTTCTACTTGCATCGCGAAGCATCCTGTCAGCCGATTCGTTCGAAAATTTTGCCGATTTTCTCTTCCAGCACGGCGGCCGTGAACGGCTTGACGATGTAGCCATTCACACCGGCGCCGGCGGCTTCGACAATCTGCTCGCGCTTGGCTTCGGCCGTTACCATCAGCACAGGCAGAGTTTTCAGATTCGGATCGGCACGCACGGCTTTGAGCAGATCGATGCCCTGCATGCCCGGCATGTTCCAGTCGGTGATCAGGAATTCGAAACTGCCCTGTTGCAGCATCGGCAGCGCGGTGGCGCCGTCGTCAGCTTCCTGCGTGTTGGTGAAGCCCAAATCACGCAGCAGGTTTTTGATGATCCGCCGCATCGTCGAGAAATCGTCAACGATCAGGATCTTCATGTTTTTGTTGATGCTCATGTGCGGTCCTCAAATGCAACGTGTCTTGCCAAGCGCGGCATCACAACCAGCCTTGCAGACGGGTACGCAAACGCGCCATCGCCTGATTGCTGATCTGACAGACCCGCGACTCACTTACCCCTAAAACGGCGCCGATTTCCTTCAGGTTCATTTCTTCGTCGTAATACAAGGCCAGCACCATGCGCTCACGTTCCGGCAGACCGGCAATGGCCGTGCCCAGTGCCTTGCAGAAAGCATCTTTCTGCGTGCCTTCGTCGGGCCCCGGCAGATGATTGCTTTCGTACTCGGCGAGCTTGTCGTCGGTCAGGCCGATATCCTCGAACCCGACCACCGACGGTCCATTGCTGTCCGCCAGCAACTGCTGGTACTCGCCCAGACTGAGGTTCATTTCCGCCGCCACTTCGGCTTCGCGGGCGTCACGCCCCTGGCGCTGCGCCACCGCCGACATGGCCTCGGAAATGCGCCGCGCGTTGCGGTGTACCGAACGCGGCAGCCAGTCATTCCGACGAACCTCGTCAAGCATAGCACCCCGAATGCGGATGCCGGCGAAGGTCTCAAAACTTGCCCCTTTGCTGCTGTCATATTTCCGGGCGGCCTCCAGCAGGCCGATCATCCCAGCCTGCATCAGGTCGTCGAGCTGGACATTGGCCGGCAGCCGGGCCAGAAGGTGATGGGCGATGCGCTTGACCAGAACAGCATGCTGCTCCAGCAAGGCTTCAGGCGAGGTCTCGTTGACGTACATGGGGGCTGACGTCAGAAGCCGGATTCCGGCGCGAAGACGTCGTGTGCGTGTCCCTGTACGAGGCGTTCCATGAAGAATTCGATGTGTCCACCCGGCGCATACGGCAGCGGCCAGCCTTCAACTTTCTTGGCCAGTTGGCGGAAGGCCACAGCGGCCGGCGAGCGCGGGAACATCTCCACCACCGCTTTCTGTTTGCGGATGGCTTTGCGCATGTGTTCATCGAACGGCACGCTGCCGATGTAATCAAGCGTGACGTCCAGAAAGCGGTCGCAGACGCGGGTCAGTTTGGCGTACAAATCGCGGCCTTCCTGCGGCGTGCGAACCATGTTGGCAATGACCCGGAAACGGTTCATGCGGTAGTCGCGATTGAGCACTTTCATCAGCGCGTAGGCATCGGTCATCGAGGTCGGTTCGTCACAGACCACCAGAATCGCTTCCTGCGCAGCCTGGGTGAAGCTGACCACGGTGTCGGAAATGCCGGCCGCGGTATCGATGAGCAGCACGTCGATTTGCTGGCCGATCTGGCTGAACGCGCGGATCAGGCCGATGTGCTCGGCCGGCGACAGCTGGGCCATGGCCTGCGTGCCGCTCGACGCCGGCACGATGAGAATGCCGGCCGGACCTTCGATGAGAATGTCGTCCAGCGTTGCTTCACCGCTCAGCACATGCTGGAGGTTCTGGGTGGGATGCAGGCCGAGCGCGATGTCGATGTTGGCCAGACCGAGGTCGGCGTCCAGGATCATGACTTTCAGGCCGGACTCGGCCAGCGACACCGCGAGATTGATGGTCACGGACGTCTTGCCGACGCCGCCCTTGCCGCCGGTTACGGAAATCACTTTGACCGGGCGTGGTTGTGTCATGCGTCTGAGTCCCGCGGCTTGATCAAACAAAACATCTGCAGCACCGATATTAGCCTCCCGCATGCGCGGTCACCCTGTTCTTCTGTTCAGTGCCATTCTTTGCGGCCAGCTGACGCGGATGATCCTGCGCCAGCTGCCATTCATCCACCGACTCACGATACTGCTCGGCCAGCTTCAGGGCCCGGTCCATCAGCAACACGCCGCGACCGCTGCGCAGGTCTTCCGGCACCCGCTGACCGTCGCAGAGGAAGGCCAGCGGCAGACGGGTTTCCACCAGCGTTGACAGCGCGGCGCCCAGCGAAGTGGCTTCGTCCATTTTAGTCAGCACGCAGCCATGCAGACCGGCTTTGCTGAATTGTTTGACGCTTTCCATCATCGCGCCGCGCTGGGCGGTCGCCGACAGCACCAGCAAACGCTTGATTGGATACCGATCAGTATTCAGCGCCGCCAGCTCCTCGGCGAGGCGCGCATCGCGCTGGCTCATGCCGGTGCAGTCGATGATGATCAGGCGTTTGCTGACCAGGCTGTCGAGTGTATCGCCAAGGTCTTCACGCTGGCTGACGGTGCGCAAAGTACAGCCAATCAGCCGTGCAAACGTCCCGAGCTGGTCGTGGGCGCCGATACGATAGCTGTCGGCGGAGATCAGCGCTACCTGATTGGCGCCATGACGCAGCGCGCAGCGGGCGGCCAGCTTGGCGGCTGTGGTGGTTTTTCCGACACCGGTCGGCCCGACCAGCGCGATCACGCCGCCGTCGCTGATTGGATCGTCGCGGTAATTGACCACATCGCGGGCGATCGCCGCGTAGGCATTGGCCAGCGCCTGTTCGCCGTCACTGCCTTCGCTGCCGGCGTAGTGCTCGCGCAGTTTCGGACTGAGTTCGAGATAGCTGAGATGCCGGGCCAGCACGGCGCGCAGCGGATGGCGCCGCTGCGTGTCCTGCCAGGCCAGCCCCTGCAATTGCTCCTCGACAAGCCCGCGCAGCTGGCGCAATTCATCACGCAGGTGATTGATGCCGGGGTCCTTGCCCCACTCGATCTGGACCGTGCGCCGCTCGTCGCCGGCAACACCGGCGGACGGGCGTGGCAATCCGGCGGCCAGCGTATCCAGCGCCGCCGTCGCCGCCGCGCGCAGGCTGGCGTCGTTGGCCGCAGCGGCCGCCGCTGGCGACAGCTTGCGCGCCGGGGCGACCAGCCGGTCGCCGAAAGGCGGTTGTTCGGGCTGACCGGACGGCGGCAGCGGGGCGCTGTCGGCGCCGGCCGCTTCACTGCCCTGCGCCAGCAGCGTCGGGTCGTAGTCGACGGCCGCCAACAATTCGACGCCACCGCCAATCCGCCGACTCGACAGGATCACCGCATCGGCACCGAGTTCCTTGCTGACATCCGCCAGCGCGGTCCGCATGTCTCGGGCAAAAAACCGCCGGATCTTCATCGCCTCACACTCCGTCTGGCGTTGCGGCGGAAGCGGCTTCTCAGCCTACCGACGCAACGATCTTCACCTGCTTGTTGTCCGGGATTTCCTGATAGGAAAGCACGTGCATGCCGGGGCTGACGAAGCGCGCGAAACGCGCCAGCGTCGGTCGCAAACCCGGGGCCGTCAGCAACACTGCAGGCTGTCCGGCCATTTCCTGTCGTTGTCCCGCTTCCTGCAGCGAACGCTGCAGACGCTCGGCGAGTCCGGGCTCGATTGCGCCCTCGTCACCGGCCATCTGCAGGGACTTATGCAATAGCTGTTCCAGCGTCGGTTCCAGCGTGATCACCGGCAGTTCGCCGCCCATGCCGTTGATGTTCTGGACAATCAGCCGCGCCAGCGCGACGCGACAGGCAGCCGTCAGCGCCACCGGATCATTGCTGCGCGCGCCGTGCTCGATCAGCGTTTCGGCGATGGTGCGCATGTCGCGGATCGGCACCTGCTCTTTCAGCAGGTTCTGCAGCACGCGCACCACCAGCGACAGCGGCAGCGTCGCCGGCGTCAGCTGCTCAACCAGCTTGGGCGAGGCTTTGGCGAGCTGCTTCAGCAACTGCTCCACTTCCTCGTGGCCGAGCAGCTCGGAGGCATGGGATTGCAGGATCTGCGAAAGATGGGTGGCGACCACGGTCGAGGCATCCACCACCGTGTAGCCGAGCGCCTGGGCGTGTTCGCGCTGGTTGCGATCAATCCACACCGCCGGCAGGCCAAACGCCGGGTCCTTGGTCGGCGTGCCGGGCAAATCGCCAAACACCTGACCAGGATTAATCGCCAGTTCGCGGTCGACGAAAATGTCCGCCTCGCCCACCGTCACCCCCATCAGCGTGATGCGGTAACCAGACGGCGGCAGATCGAGGTTGTCGCGGATATGCACCGACGGCACCAGAAAACCGAGATCCTGCGACAGCTTTTTGCGCACGCCCTTGATGCGCGCCATCAGCTTGCCGTCCTGGGCCTTGTCAACCAGCGGGATCAGCCGGTAGCCCACTTCCAGACCGATGGCATCGACCTGCGCGACATCGTCCCAGCCCAGTTCCTTGATCTCCGGCTCGACCGGGCGCGGCGCGCTTTCCGGTGCCGCCGCCGCGGCCGCCTGCGCCGCTTCGGTTCTGGCACGGCGACGCTTGAGCATTTCCGCGATGCCGATGCAAAGACCGCCAAGAAACAGGAACGCAAAATGCGGCATGCCCGGCACCAGCCCCATCGCCACGATGATGCCGCCGGCCACTTTCAGCGCTTTCGGCTCGGTGAACAATTGCGCCATCAGCGCTTTCGACATGTCCTGCGAAGCGTTCTGGCGCGTCACCATGATCGCCGCGGCGGTTGACAACATCAGCGCCGGGATCTGCGCGACCAGACCGTCACCGATCGTCAACAGTGCGTAAAACTGCAGCGCTTCGGCGGCGGCGAGATCGTGCTGGATCATGCCGATGGCCATGCCGCCAAGCAGGTTGATGAACAGGATCAGGATGCCGGCGACGGCATCACCGCGGACGAATTTCGAGGCACCGTCCATCGAGCCGTAGAAGTCCGCTTCCTGCGCCACTTCCGCGCGACGAATGCGCGCATCGTCCTGGGTAATGAGGCCGGCGTTCAGATCGGCGTCGATGGCCATCTGCTTGCCCGGCATCGCATCAAGAGTGAAGCGCGCACTGACCTCGGAAATGCGCCCGGCGCCTTTGGTCACCACCACAAAGTTGATGATGATGAAGATCGCAAACACGACAATGCCGACCGCGTAATTGCCACCGACCAGCACCGAACCGAATGCCTCGATCACGGCGCCGGCGGCGCCCGGCCCGTTGTGCCCTTCCATCAGCACCACCCGTGTCGAACCGACGTTCAGCGCCAGCCGCATCAGCGTGGTGATCAGCAGGATGGTCGGAAAGGCGGCGAAATCGAGCGGCTTCAGCGCATACACCGACACCAGCAAGACCATCAGGCCGATGGCGATGTTGAAGGTGAACAGGATGTCGAGCAGCAAGGGCGGCAGCGGCAGCGTCATCATCGCCAGGATGAGCACGACCATGATCGGCACACCCAGACCGGTGAGATTGATGCGCGGGCGCGATGAAACGGCTGCAAGCGCCATGTGACAAACTCCAGTCGGTGTCAGTCAAGAAACTGACGTTCAGTGACGCAAATCGTCCGGTATCGGGTAGTCCGCCGGCGGCGGTGGTGTGTGCGCTGCGCCGTAACGCTTCAGCGAATACACATAAGCCAGCACTTGTGCGACGGCCAGATACAAACCTTCGGGGATTTCCTGATCCACTTCCGAACTGTGATACAAGGCGCGTGCCAACGGCGGTGCTTCCAGGATTTGCACACCGCTGGCATCGGCAATTTTGCGAATTTGCAGTGCCATGTGATCGATGCCCTTGGCCAGCACGCGCGGCGCGCCGGGTTTGTCGGCATCGTATTTCAGCGCCACTGCGAAGTGCGTCGGGTTGGTGATCACGACGTCGGCTTTCGGCACCTGCTGCATCATGCGCTGCTGGGCCATCTGCCGCTGCATGCGGCGGATACGGCCACGGGTTTCCGGATTGCCTTCGATTTCCTTGTACTCGTCGCGCACTTCCTGTTTGGACATGCGCAGATTGCGGGCGAACTGCCAGATCTGGAACGGCAGATCGATGGCGACGATGATCAGCAGAGACAGCGACACCAGCATGAACGACATGCCGAGAATGTCCATGCTGGTCGCCAGACTGGCGCGGACATCACCGCGTGACAGGGTCAGGAAATCATCGGCGTATTTCATCAGCACCAGCGCGACGAAAATACCAACCACCAGAAACTTGCCGATGGATTTCAGCAGCTCCATTGCCGCCTGCGGACCGAACATCCGCTTCAGGCCGCGCGCCGGAGACAGCTTCTCGAATTTCGGCTGAATCGATTCGCCGCTGAACGACAAACCGCCGATGGCAATCGAACCCGCAAGGCCGAACACGAACAGCAGCGCCAGAAACGGCATCAGCGCCCACATTGCCGTGGACAGGCTGTCACCGAAGGCCTGCAGCATGTGTTCCGGCGCATCCAGATGCGCGCCGGCCTGACGGAAATTGCGCTGGATCAGTTGCTCGAACATCTGCGCCAGTCCGCCACCAAAGGCCATCATGCCGACAGCACCACCGATGGTCACCGCCGCGGTCGTCAGTTCGCGTGAGCGAACCACCTGCCCCTTCTTTCGGGCCTCCTCGCGTTTTCGGGGTGTGGCCTCTTCTGTACGTTCGCCAGCGTCGCTCTCAGCCATGATCGTCGCTCAGCAATCCAGATAGAGGAATTCGCATGACAGTTCCTGCATGCGGGTAAATTCCCGCCCGGTTTGCAGCGGCATGTCCGCAAGCAACATCCAGAGCAGGATCAGACCAACCACCATGGTCATCGGAAAACCAATCACGAACAAATTCAGCTGTGGCGCGGCACGGGTCAGCACGCCGAACGCCAGGTTAAGCATCAGCAGCGCCAGCACCGCCGACAGCGAACTGACCACACCGGCAGCAAACAGCCAGGAGCCCCAGCGGGTTGCGGCAGAGAAATCAATTTGCGCCAAGGCCTCCGGCGACACCGGGATGGTGTGAAAACTTTCCACCAGCATGCGGATGCACAGCAAATGTCCGTCGAGCGCCAGAAATACCAGCGTGACGATGATGAGAAACGCCTGACCGACGACGGGCACTGACGCACCGTTGTTGGGATCGACCAGCGAGGCAAAACCCAGACCCGTCTGCAGCGAGATCAGCTGGCCGGAGAGCACAAACACTTCGGAAAAAATCCGCGTGATAAAACCGAAAGCCAAACCGATCATCACTTCCTGGGCAATGATCACCGCGCTTTGCAAGGAAAACAGCGGCACCTGCGGCATGGCCGGCAGCACCGGCGCAATGATCGCCACAACCGCCAGCGCCAGCACCAGACGGATGCGCATGGGCACGCTGCGTGTGCCGATCACGGCCATCGCCGTGAACATGCCGCCCAGACGGCAGAACGGCCAGATGTACATCGCCATCCAGCCTTCGATCTGCGTCCAGGAGAATTCCATGGTTACCGCGTCAGCCGAGCAGCGAAGGAATGCTGCGGATCAGCTCGTCGGTATAGGTGACCAGCTGATCGATAACCCAGTGACCGAGAAACATCAGCGTCAGCAGTGTAACCACCAGACGCGGCAGAAAGGACAGTGTCTGTTCGTTGACGCTGGTCGCCGCCTGAAACACCGCGACAACAAGACCGACGATCAAACCTGGCAGGATGATGGCAACCACCAGCAACACGGTCAGATAGAGCGCATTGCGGATCAGTTCTACGGCGATCTCAGGCGTCATGAATTTGGCACTCGGCACGCGAAAAACAGGCTACAACCTGAAGCTTGCAGCCAGCGTGCCAACCACCAGAGCCCAGCCATCGACGAGCACGAACAGCATCAATTTGAACGGCAGCGAGATCACCAGCGGGGACAGCATCATCATACCCATGGCCATCAGCACGCTGGCGACCACCAGATCGATGATCAGGAAAGGAATGAACAACATGAAGCCAATCTGGAATGCGGTTTTCAGTTCACTGATCACGAAGGCCGGCACCAGCACCACGAACGGTACTTCTTCGGCTGACGCCACTTTGGTGTCCGACAGGTTCAGGAACAGATCCAGATCCGATTTGCGGGTTTGCGCCAGCATGAATTTCCGGAACGGCGCCTGCGCGCGCTCCACGGCTTCGCCAACCTTGATCTCTTCGCGCAGGTAAGGCTGCAAGGCCGTGTCATTGGCCACGCGGAACACTGGCGACATGATGAAAAACGTCAGAAACAGCGACAGGCCGACCAGCACCTGATTTGACGGTGTTGACTGCATGCCCAGCGCCTGACGCAGGATGGCAAACACCACGGTGATGCGCGTGAACGAGGTCATCATGATGACCAGCGCCGGCAAAAAGCTCAGCACCGTCATCAGAATCAGCACTTGCAGCGTCACCGAATACTGCTGGCTGCCATCGGGCTGGGCATTGACGGTCATTACCGGAATGCCGGGACCGGTCAATGTCGGCGCTGCCGCCGACGCCAGCGCCGGCAACATCAATACGGAAGCGATCAGCAGCAATTTCAGCAGTGCGCGCATTATTTGCTGCTCCGATTCTGCATCAACTGGGCAAGCTGCTCAGCGAAACGGTTATTCGGTACCGCTTCGGCGCTCACGACCGGTTGATCAAATGTGTGCAGGGGCGTGATCTGCTGCGCGGTGACACCGAGCAGCAGTTGTTTGTCACCGCACTGAATCAGGACCACGCGCTCACGCGTGCCGACAATGCAGGACGCCAGTACGCGTATGGTCGAACCGCCGCTGACGAGCGGACCGCGACGCAACACCCAGGCCGCCGCAAAGATCACGCCGAGAACAATGATGAGGCCCAGCAGCAAGCGCCACACCGACGGCGCGGCCGCAGCGCCGGATTTTTCGATTTTTTCCGCTGCCACCGCCGCCTGCAGCGACAGCGCCGGCAGGCTGCCGAGCAAGACGGCGAGTCCGGCACGCGCGCAGCGTTTGAGCGGAAAAAAATTCAGGATTGCGGTCATTGCCCGTGCTCAGCGCAGCTTCTGGATACGTTCGTGCGGCGACATGACATCGGTCAGGCGGATGCCGAATTTTTCGTTGACCACCACCACTTCGCCGTGCGCCACCAGGGTGCCATTGACCAGCACATCGAGCGGTTCACCGGCCAGACGGTCCAGCTCCACCACCGAGCCCTGGTTCAGTTGCAGCAGGTTGCGGATCGGGATCTTGGTGCGACCGACTTCCATGGAAATGGTGATCGGAATGTCGAGAATGACATCCAGCTTGTCCTGTCCGACTTTCGGTTTGGCATCGGCGGTCAGTTCCTCCATCGGCGCTGCTTTGGCAGCAGCTTCGGTGGCTTCCTGCTCTGCCAGCGCGGCCGCCCATTCATCGGCCATCTGTTGCTCTTCAGTACTCATTGCGGGCCTCCGATGGTCAGCGAATTGAGGATGTGATCGCGTCTGATTTCTTCAAGGATCTTGATCGCATAGTTGGTGCGCGAGGTGCCGAAGCGGGCCCGGAAGGCCGGCAGGCCACCGGCACGCACCAGCGCGTAATCGGGCATTTCCACCGGGATGATGTCACCGGCTTTCCAGTCCATGAGATCGCGCAGGCTGACCTGCGTTTCGGTCAGCAGCACATCGAGATCCACCGGCGCCGACAACACTTCGTCACGCAGTGTCAGTGTCCAGCGCTCGTCGATGGAGTCGCGATCACTCTGGATGCCGGCGTCGAGCTTGTCGCGGATCGGCTCCAGCATGGAATACGGCATGGTCAGGTGCATGTTGCCGCCGCCGCCTTCCAGTTCAATATGGAAGCTGCACACGACAACGACTTCGGACGGCGAGACGATGGACGCCAGCGCCGGGTTGACTTCCGAGTCCAGGTATTCGAAATCGACTTTCATGACCGGATGCCAGGCATCGGCCATGTCGATGTAAGCCTGTTGCAACAAAATCTGGATGATGCGGCGCTCGGTCGGCGTGAACTCGCGACCTTCAATCTTGGCGTGGAAACGCCCCTGCCCGCCGAAAAAGTTGTCCACCAGACTGAACACCAGTTTCGCTTCCATGGTGAACAGCGCCGTGCCGCGCAGCGGTTTGACACGCACCATGTTCAGGCTGGTGGGCACGAACAGCGAATGCACGTATTCGCCGAACTTGATCATCTGCACGCCGTTGATCGACACCTCGCAAGCCTGACGCATCAGGTTGAACAAACTGATGCGCATGTGGCGCGCAAACCGTTCGTTGATCATTTCCAGCGTCGGCATGCGGCCGCGGACAATGCGATCCTGCGATGCAAAGTCATAGCCACGGTATTCGCCGGGGGGCAGGTCACTATCGCCGGTATCAATTTCGCCGTCATCGACGCCGTGCAACAGTGCGTCAATTTCGTCCTGGCTGAGTAAATCGGTAGTCGCCATGTCACTGCATCACAAAGCTGGTGAACAACACGCGATCAATGGCGGGGATCTGTTCTTCCCGCTGCATTGCCCCCTGCACCGCCAACAGCGCCTGATCACGGAACGCCGCCTGACCTTCCGGCGTCATCAGGCTGTCGGCCGTAGTGCCGGCCAGCAGCATCGACAGCTCGCTGCGCAGCAGCGGCAGATGCTTCATGACCTTGGCTTCGACTTCACCGGATTTGGTCGCAAACACCACCGTCACTTTCAGCGTCCGCGAACGCTTCTCGCTCGGCAGGTTGGCGATGATGGCCTCCGGTACCGGAATGTAGACGGTGTGCGGCGCGCCCTCTTCGCCTTCCGCCGGCGCTTCGGCATGTTCAGCCGCTTCACCCTCGGCTGGCGGCTCACCGCGACCGAGGAACCACCAGGCCGCGCCACCGCCCAGTGCCAGCACCAATACGGCGGCAGCAATGATGATGATGAGCTTCTTTTTGCCGCCCTTGGCGGCCTCGCCCAGCTCCAGATCCTGTGCCTGTTTTTCTTTGGCCATCATCAACCCCATTTTCAGCGGTTACGCTCATGCAGCTTTCGGGCCACGCCTAACTGCTTGAACTTTATTATCAAAATCAATGAATTGCAGGATAGTCTGAAAGTAGCTTCCCGGCCAGCGTCAAGGGCCAGTCGGCGGATTTGTCCGGCCTGATGCGGGCCGCGACGGAAATTTGGCAGGTAGCGTCAGGCGCAGATTTCCGCCAGCGTAGCGGTGTCGGCGCGCTGGCGGCGGGCGGCGATCCGGTCTACAAGCAGGTCTGGTTCGGCGGCCCGGGACACCGATGATGAGCTACACGGACTTTTGCAGTATCTGCCACGAGAGCTATGACGACGACAATCTCGCCACTTGCGTCCGTTGCGGACGCAGCTACTGCTATCGCTGTGGCGGCCAGCTGCGCGGCTGTTGCCAGCATTGTTCACCGGATCTGGTAGTGCCGGAAGCGATGGTGCCGGAAGCGGAGATAACAGAAGCAAAATCGCTGGCCGGGGAAGCGTCCACAGCCCCGCCTGACCGGATTGAATCCAGGGGAACGGCGGCCGAATAAATTCGGCCCCACAAATCGGCTGCGCAACCTGGCCGGCTCTGCCGGCGCCGGCTGCGCCCCACGCGTTACCCGTCGACGGATTCGGACACTTGGCCGTGCTAACAGCCAGAATGCGTTTGATGGAGGGAGCGGGAACGGCAACGGAAACACCGCCGGCCCGAAAGCCGAGCCGGTCGGGAACGCCCCAAATAGCTCCCTTCAGTCCGGCAGCGCGGTTTGTTCAGGCTTTGCTGTTTCGGGCACAGCCATCGATTCAGGCACAGGGTTCGCCTCAGTTACGGCGATCAATTCAGGCTGTTCAAGCGTAGGTATCGATCAGGCTGTAGGTCTTGGCCAGCGGCCGGCTGCGCTCGGCAGCGGCTGCCAGCGGCTCGGCCTCGTCCTTGCCGCGTCCGCGCGCGAACTGCGGCAGATCGGCGGCTTCACGCCGCTCCGGCTGGCCGCGACGGCCATCCTGAACATCCACCTGAGTCAGCTGCAGACCGCCCGATTCGAACAACTCGCGCAGCCGCGGCAGGGCCTGCTCCAGCTGCTCGCGGGTCTGGGCGTGGCTGACCGTGAACTGGATCTGTGTCTCGCTGCCCTGCTGGGTGATGCGCACCGCCAGCGGACCGAGCTCGGGCGGATCGAGCCGGATCTCGGCGGATTGCAGTTTCTGGCTGGCTTGCCAGTACACCTGATTCGACAGCAGTTCATCGAAATGCGGCACGTGCAGCGCCAGTGGCACGGTCGGAGGGGCCGTCTTGTCGGCGCGCGCGGTGGCTGGCGTGGTCAGCACCGCAGCCAGCTCGGCGCCGCTCGCCGGACCGGTGCCGGCGACCGCTACCGCCTCGCTGCGTACAGCAGGCATCTGCCCCGCTTCGCGTCCTGCGGAAACGGTGGTTGCTGCACGAGTCGGCAGTTCATCGCCGGCATCGGCTGCCAGTTCCGGCTCTTCACCGGTAGCGGTCTTGCGCGTCGGCAGCTCGTCAGCGCTTGCCTGTGCTGCGACTGAGGCCGCTGCAGAGGCAGAGACACCGGCGCCGCCAGCCGTCGCCTTGCCGGCGGTGCCGACCGGGGGTGCAGCGTTCACCACCGGCTGGCTGGACGGTTCAGCGCTGATTTCGGCAACAGCTTCGGCGCTGGTTCCGACGCTGGTTCCGGTCCGTGCCACGCCGACCGGCGCCACTGTCGCCGCCGCTCCTTTCGCAGAAGCCTGCGCCGCCAGTGCGCCCGCCTGTGTCGCTCCGGTTGCCGACGAGGAGTTCAGGGCATTTGCCACTGCCGTGCGTGCGGACGCCAGTCCGGCGCTCTCTTCGGCCGGCATGCCGGAGACATCAGCTACTTCACCGGCTTCCGCCCGCGGCTGCCCGCCTGCCAGTTCAGCCGCAATACCGGCGTTCAGTGTCTTGCCTGTCCGGCGCAGCAACCCGTCCTGTGCACCGGGCATGGCCTGCTTGAGCGCTTCGCGAAACGCCAGCAAATCGTCGCCGGGCATGGACGTGTCCACGCTCGGAAGCGGATCGGCATCCGCCGGCAAGGGCTCGAGCGCCTGCAATGCCGCTTCGACATCCGGCGAACGACGCGCCGACTGGTCGTGCAGCATCGCCAACTGATCTTGCGCTTTGGCCGGCAAATCTTTGCCGTTCTGGCGGCCAGCGCTGGCCACGGCGGCATTGCTGCCGGCCGGGCTGCCGGCTGAGTCGCCGACGGTTTTGCTGCTGGTTGCCGGCGGCGCTGCATTGGCGGCCAGCAATGCCTGCCAGGCGGCATCGTCGCCCTCCGCCACCGGCGCGTCGGTGCCCGCATCGCTGACGCCGGCTTCCTCGTCAGTGACGGCAGGATCAGCGGACCCGGCTTCACCTGAAGCATCAAGATTCAGGTTCAAGCCAATGTTTTCAAAGGGGTTGTCAGACGAGCTCCCTGCGACAGTTTCCGCCTTTCCAGCGCCAAGTCCGGACTTTCCCGCTGCCTGCTGGCGATTCTGGGCTTCCCGAAACGCCGTCAGGAAAGCGGCGTCCCCATCCGCGGCCGATTCGCCACCGGCAACAGCCGGTGCCGGCAAATCGCCACTGGCAACAGGTTCGACAGGCAAGAGACTCAGGTTCATGACGGGCTCCCGACGGACTGCGGCGACGTGTGCAGACGTCCTTTTCCTGACGGGAGCAAAGCCTGTGCCAGTGCCGATGCGTGCGGGGTGACGGAAACGCGGAAGCCGGAAGAAAGGATTCGGAGCGCGGAGAAGTATGCAGCCTGAGCCGGACTATCGGCCTCAACAGGCTGAGAAGACGTTAGGGCATGACAAGGAAAATATTGAACGTGGGCTCCGCGCAGACCGTCCCCAACCAAGCCGGTCGTGACCAAACCGGTCCAGACCGCAACCGTCGAGACCAAACCCGCCCCGAACCAGCAGCTTTCGCCTCAGCGGCGCAGCGCCGCCAGCGCGGCAGCAACGGCCCGCCAATCCTGGCTGACTTCAGGGAACAGTTCGCGGCAGCGCGCCAGATTGCCGGCGCGGCCGGCGTCTTCGAGCAACTGGCAACGCGCCGACAGGCGGGCGGCGCCGATATTGGCGCTGCTGCCCTTGAGACTGTGGGCCACCTGACGAACCGCGTCGGCATCGCCCTGCCCCAGCGCGCGGTCAATGTTGGCCATGCGGTCCATGCTGTCGCGGAAATACACATCCAGCAGCTGGCCGAAATCGTCGAGCATCAGTTCCCGCAGTTCAGCGATGGTGCTTTCGTCCAGCACATCCATGGTTTCCAGAGTCGGCATGCTCAGATCTCGTGAGTCCAGTCATAAACGGCCTGCACGACATTACCACGTTCGGCAAATTCGACCGAAGTGCACAGCCGTCGCAACAAGGCGATGCCGCGCCCGGAATACGCGTCCAATGCTGCCGGACGCAGCGCCTGCCAGTCAAAGCCGGGGCCGCTGTCTTCAAGGCGGATGCTGAGGCGCCCGCCGTTGGCCGACAACTCCTGTTCCAGCGCGATGCGCACATAGCCACTGGACAGTTGATCCAGACGCTGCCGGCGCAGGCGGTAGTACTCGGCAAACCCCTCGGGCGTGTTCTTGAGCGCCGAATCGAGGCCGAGCACGCCGTGGTCGAGCGCGTTGCTGTACATCTCGGAGAGGATGGTGAACACGCGGCCACGATGCGGTCGCAGATCCGGCGACTCCATCAGCATTTGCAGCACCAGCGGCAGCGGATCGAAGGCGCGCAGCGAAGCCGGACGCAATTCGTACTGGAAGGACCAATCCTGCGGCCCGCCCCAGCGTGCTTCCGGGTCCGGCCCGGCCGGTTCCTCACTGCCGCCCACCAGATTGACCTCGACAAAGGTCAGATCGTCATCCGGCCCGCCGCGAAAATGCTCCACCGCCGACTGGATGGCCGGGAACACCGATTCCGACTGCGACTGCGCGGAAATGACCTGCTCCAGCCGCACATCGCCAAACATTTCGCCGGCCGGATTGCGCATTTCAATCAGGCCATCGGAGGTCATGAACAACCGGTCATGATCCAGAAACGGCAGCGTTTCGATCTCGGCGCGGAAACGTTCCGGCCCGACCACGCCGAGCGGCAGATTGCGCGAGGTGCAACGGCCGACAATGCCCTGACCGTGACGGATCAGCAGCCCCTCGGGCATGCCGCCGTTCCAGACATGCAGCACGTTCTGGCGGTAATCAATTTCCGCCGCCACGGCGCAGCAGAACACGCCGGTCGGCAGGATCTCTTTCAGGCGCGCATTCATTTCGCCCACGATATCGGCCAGCGCAAAGCCTTTGCGCGCCATGCCGTAAAACACTTCCGACACCGGCATCGCACCAATCGCTGCCGGCAGGCCGTGACCGGTGAAATCGCCGAGCAGCACCAGCAATCCGCCCGAAGGTTTTTCCGCCGCCAGCAACACGTCACCGTTGAACACATACATCGGCGAACGCTGGTAGCGGATGGCACTGGCGTCGAGGCAACCGGGGTGAGCGATGTTGTCAAAAATCTTTTTCGCCATCTCCTGTTCGCGCTCGAGGCGATCGGTGTGATAGCGGATGGCGTCGCGCTGCTGGGCCAGCGTGTCGTACAGCGCACGCAAACGCGCGAAGGCGGTAACTTTCGCGCGCAGGATGATGCGGTTGTAGGGCTTGGTGAGAAAGTCGTCGCCGCCGACATCCAGACAGCGCGCCAGCGCGTCGGAATCGCGCTGCGAAGTCAGGAAAATGATCGGCACCAGTTTTTCACCGGCGATGCGCTTGATCTGCTCGGCGGCGGCATAGCCATCGAGCACCGGCATCAGGGCATCAAGCAGGACAATATCGGGATGATGTTCGGCAAACAGCTGCACGGCCTGCTCGCCATCCTCGGCGGCCACGACGGTGTGACCTTCGCGCTGCAGGATGGATTGCAGGATCAGCCGATCACTGATGTTGTCGTCGGCAATGAGAATGTGCAGCGTCCGTGCTGTCACCGGCTTTCCTGTCTCCAGTGGACCTGCGCTCAACTGATCTGGAACAGCTGTTCGAAATTGGAAATGGTGAGGATTTTCTTCACATCAGGATTGCAGTGGGCAATCACGATGCGCGCGCTGTCGCCACCGGCGTAATCACGCAGCAGCAACAACATGCCGAGCGCCGAACTGTCCAGATACGACGCCTCGCGCATGTCGATGACATAGCGCTGGGGCTTGTTCGGCAGGTTCTCGTAAGCGGTACGGAAATCCTGATGGGAGCTGAAATCGAAACGTCCGGACACACTGATGGTCAGTTCCGAACCGTCTGCTGTCCGGTTGGCCGCAATTGCCATTCACGCCTCTCCCCGCTAATTCTTCACCGTCGGACCGGGCTTGCACCGGCCGGACATCTACAGGCGCCTTGTCCGCGCACATGGCGCTAAACATAGCTGCTTCCGTGCCGAACGCCAATGTTCGTCGGCTGCCGGCTTTTTGACATCCCGCCGCCGCAGGCCAACAGCCCTGCTCAGAATTTCAGCGGCGTGACACGTCGCTGGTTGCGTTCGTCGGTGGCTTTCTGTTCGCGGCGATCGCGCTCGACAGCTTCCTGGGCGTTGAGGTTCTGCACCACGTTGTCGATGGCCTTCGACTTGCTGGCCCGCTGCTGCCATTGCTGGGTGCTCTGCTGTACCTCGACGCCGGCACCGGCCAGCCGCCGCTGCTGCTGATCGATGGCCTTGTCGAGCTGGCCGAGAAACTGCTGGAACTGCTGCAGCGCCGAACCGGTGACACCGGCCCTGCCCTTGCGCTGGAAATCACTCAGGTACTCGCGACGATAGGCGAGCAGATCCTGCAAGCGCTCTTCTTCGGCCTGCTGGCGCGAACGCGCCACGCCGAGATCACGGGCAGCATCACGCTCACCCTGCCGGGCCAGTTTGGCCACCGGTTGCAAACGATCCGAGCGGGTCATCGACAACTACTCCCCTTGAGAGGACAAAAACCCGTTTCTGCCGACACGCGGCACGACACCCAACACAACACCCAACACAACAACGGCAATGACACGTGTTGCGACATCCGAAACTACAGCTGCTGCAACACCTGAACGACACCTGCGCCGACACACACAGCTGTCTGGCAACACCTGTTTCAGGAGCCGAAACCGCAGGTCTCAACGCCTTGAAGGTAGCACAGCGCTTCCGCCCTGAATGACCTGCTCCAGCCCGTCCAGACTTTGCGCGAACGGCACTTTCTCGTTGATGCCCTGACGCAGGAAGGCGTTGATGCCCGGCATCAGGCTGATGGCTTCGTCGATGTTGGCATCGGATCCGGCCTGGTAGGCACCGACCGCGATCAGATCGCGGTTCTGCTGGTACGTGGCATACAGCTGCTTCAGCGCCACCGCCGCGGCCTGATGGTCGATGCCGGTGATCGCCGGCATGGCGCGGGAAATCG
The DNA here is from genome assembly GCA_041913605.1 of Permianibacter sp. Classification (GTDB taxonomy): domain Bacteria; phylum Pseudomonadota; class Gammaproteobacteria; order Enterobacterales; family Permianibacteraceae; genus Permianibacter. The sequence goes on along the minus strand of JAYSEY010000007.1, from coordinate 182,751 downwards.
ACTGCTCGATATCAATGGCCGGATAGTGGCCCGCTTCGGCCAGCCGCCGGGACAGCACCACGTGGCCGTCGAGGATCGCCCGCGCCGCATCGGCAATCGGGTCCTGCTGATCGTCGCCTTCAGCCAGCACGGTGTAGAACGCCGTGATCGAGCCGCCGCCGACATCGGCATTGCCAGCCCGCTCAACCAGTACCGGCAGCTTGGCAAACACCGACGGGGGATAGCCCTTGGTCGCCGGTGGTTCGCCGATGGCCAGCGCCAGTTCGCGCTGCGCCTGACAAAACCGGGTCAGCGAATCCATCAGCAGCAGGACGTTCTTGCCCTGATCGCGGAAATACTCGGCAATTGCCGTGGTCACCTGCGCGCCCTGCAGACGCAGCAGCGGCGGATTGTCGGCCGGCACCGCCACCACCACGGACCGGGCCAGACCTTCGCTGCCGAGGATGGTCTCGATGAATTCCTTCACTTCCCGGCCCCGCTCGCCAATCAGGCCGACGACGATGATGTCGGCCTCGGTGAAGCGGGTCATCATGCCGAGCAGCACCGATTTGCCGACACCGGAACCGGCGAACAGACCCAGACGCTGACCGCGGCCGACCGTGAGCATGGCGTTGATCGAGCGCACACCGACATCGAGCGGCTGCTCGATGGGATGCCGCCGCAGCGGATTGATCGGCCGGCCGGCCAGCGGCCGGCGCTCGCCAATCAGCGGCCCCTTGCCATCAATCGGCTGACCTTCGCCATCGAGAATGCGACCAAGCAAACCGGGACCGACCGTGATCTCGGCGGCGCCGGCAATCGGGATCACGGTCGCGCCCGGACCAAGTCCCTGAATATCGGCGGTCGGCATCAGGTACAGGCTCTCGCCGGAAAAGCCGACCACTTCGGCCTTGTGCAGATGACCGTCCTGGGCGCGGATCAGGCAACGCCCGCCCACCGGCAAGCGGCAACCGACCGCTTCCAGCGTCAGGCCGACCATGCGCGTCAAGCGGCCTTCCACCTGCACGCCCGGCGCCGACGCCACGCGCTGCGCCACGTCCGTCAAACGTGATGCAAACGGTTTGCGTGGCAAGGCTTGCGTGTTGCTCATGCAGCGGCCCTCAAATGTTGACGGTCAGCCATGCCGTTCCTGCTCGCGCTGATCACCGAGCACGTGCGCGAACAAGGCATTCAGCCGCGACTCGAGCGTGGCATCGACTTGCGAATCATCGGTGTTCAGACGACAACCGCCGCGTGTCAGCGTCGGATCATCAAGAATTTGCCAGCTGCGCGCCGAATCGGCATCGACAGCAAACACGTCGCGCACCAGTTTGGCGTCTTCCGGATGCAGAAACACGCGCAAATGCTGACGCGATTGCGGCAACAATTTGATCGCTTCACGCACCACGGCAATGATTTGGCCGGGATCGGTATGCAGCTCGCGGCGAATGATTTGCTTCGCCAGACTCATCGCCAGCTGCACCAGTGCCTGCTCGGCGGTGTCATCCATGCTGTCGAGCGGACGTGCCAGCGCGTCGAGCAGCGGTGCCAGATGCGCCTGCCAGCGTGTGCGCTCGGCGGCCAATGCCTGATCCATGCGCGCACGGCCCTCACTCAGCCCTTGCCGCAGGCCTTCCTCATAACCTTCCTGACGCGCCGCATCGCGCATTTCCTGGAGCATTTCCGCGGTCGGTGGCGGCGGTGTCTGCGCTTCTTCACGACTGCGCCGACGCTCATCAATCAGGTGTGCGTTGACCGCCGGATCACCGATCTCCGGCAAGGCCCAGGGACGTACCACATTTGCTTCGTCTTCCGGCAGGCTCATCAGTCCACACCCAGTCCAGTTCACGCGCCACGCGCGTCATCAAATCAGTTGTTCGCCACCGGCACCGCCGAGCACGATCTCGCCGGCATCGGCCATGCGCCGGGCAATGGTCAGAATCTCTTTCTGCGCCGTTTCGACATCGCTGACTTTGATCGGCGCCATCGCCGACAGATCTTCACGCATCAATTCGGCCGCGCGCTTGGACATGTTCTTGAAGATCTTTTCGCGCAACTGATCGTCGGCGCCTTTCAGTGCCTTCAGCAGCGACTCGGTATTGACCTCACGCAGCAGGCTCTGGATGCCGCGATCATCGACGTCGATCAGGTTGTCGAACACGAACATCAGATCCTGGATCTTTTGTGCCAGTTCTTCGTCCGCTTCCTTCATCTGTTCCATCAGCGCGCTCTGCACGCTGCCGTCGAGGAAGTTCATGATGTCGGCGGCACGCTTGGTGCCACCGAGTTGCGCCAGCTTCGAACCGGTCTGGCCGGACAGCTGGCGCTCCATGATGTTGTTCAGTTCCTGCAAGGCCGCCGGCTGAATGCTCTCCAGCGCCGCAACGCGCATGGCCAGATCGAGACGAACTTTTTCCGGGAACTGCTTGATGATCTCCGCCGACTGATCCGGATCAAGATAGGCCAGCACAATGGTCTGGATCTGCGGGTGCTCAAAACGGATCAGATCCGCCACCGAACGCGCATCCATCCACTTCAGCGTATCAAGGCCCTTGGTATTGGCGCCGGCCAGAATGCGATCACAGAGCGCGTCGGCCTTGTCGGCACCCAGCGCCTGGCGCAGCGTTTTGCGGATGTAATCTTCGGTGCCAATGCCGATGCCGGTCTGGCGTTCGACTTCGCCCAGAAAACTGCCGACCACGGTATCGACATCCGGGCGCTCGACATTTTTCACCGAGGCCATTGCCAAACCGACACGCTGCACTTCTTTCGGGCCCATGTGCTTGAGCACCTGGGCGGCATAGTCTTCGCCCAGACTGAGCAGCAGGATCGCGGCCTGTTCGGTCCAGTTGAAGCGCGACGACACTTCCGCTTCCGCAGACGTGTCCTTCTTTGGCGCTTCTTTTTTGTCTTTGTCCTCAGCCATCGCGTTCCATCCAGGTCTTCACCACTTGGGCAACGATTGCCGGATCAGCTTGCACCACGGCTTTCGCCCGTTCAACCGAATCCAGCTCGGTGGTCACCGGCGGCGGCAGCGACATGCTGCCGGTCACCGGCGCATTCAGCGACAGCCGATCCGGCGACATGCCTTCAAAGCCGATCGGGCCATCTGGGATCGCCACCACGCGTTTTTCCGTGGTGACGCGCGACATCAATGGGCGCAGCAAACCGAAGATCAAGGCCAGTGCAATCAGCAACGCGGTCAGGGGTTTCAGCAGCAACTGGAACCAGGGTTGTTCCCAGATCGGCACTTCAACCGGCGCTTCCGGCACTTCGACACGCACAAACGGAAAACTCTGGATCTCCACCACATCGCCGCGTTGCGCGTCATAACCAATCGCGCTCTGAACAAGGCGCATTATGCTGGCAATTTCTTCCGGCTTGCGCGCGACGCGCGGTGCGGCTTCACCTTCCGCCGCCGGCACACCGTCAACGTAGTCAAGACCGATTGACGCCGTCACACGCCGCACGATGCCGATCTGGTTGCGCGTATGGCTGATGGTGGTGTCGAGATCGTAGTTGCGCTCGGCTTCGTTGCGCGCACTGCCCTGTGCCGTGGTGCCCGGACCGCCCTGATTGTTGGCAACTTCCGGTGCTATCGCCGGTGCCGGCGGCTGATTCGACAGCGCGCCCGCCACGCCCTGCGGCGCGCCGGTGGCATTCTGCTCGGCCAGCGTGCGTTCGCTGCGCAGCGCCGGCACATCACCGTTATAAAGCTTCTGCGTCTGCTCCGACTGGCTGAAATCCATGTCGACGTGCAGCTCTACCGTGTACTTGCCGCCGCCGACGATGGGCTCAAGAATACGCTCGACTTTCTGCTGCAGTTCCGCCTGACGCTTGCGACTTTCCGAGAACTCGCGCGTTGACTGGATCTCGTCACGGCTCATCGAACCGGAGTGATGCAAACGACCAAACTGATCGGTAACCGTCACCCGTGACGGATCAAGATTCGGCACGCTGCCGGCGATCAGATCAACAATCGCCCGCACCTGCTCGGCATCCAGCGAACGCTGCTGATACAGATTGAGCAGCACCGATGCCGACGGCTTCTCGTTGTCGCGCATGAACACGGCATCTTTCGGAATCGCCAGATTCACCTGCGCGGCACGAATGCCGGAAAACTGTTCAATCGCGCGCGCCAGTTTTACTTCCTGGGTGCGCAACAGCCGCGCCTGCTCAAGACGCTGACTGACAGCAAAACCGCTGTCCTTGGCCAGCATGCTGTCAACATTGCTGCCGCCCAGCTCAATGCCCTGCTGCGCCAGCTGCATCTGCACTTTCTGGTAATGCTCGGACGCAACATGCAACGAACCATCCGGATCAGCGCGATACGGGATCTTCTGCTGCTCCAGAAACTGGATCACCGTCATCATGCTCTGGCGATCGATATCGCCCATCGGCCGCATCAGCGGCTCGCGGGTCCACAGCGCCACCGTCACGCCCAGCGCAACCGCCGCCGCCAGACCAATCAGCACACCGACCTGACGTACGGTGCTGAGATTGCTCATGCTGCCGATGAAGCTGCCGAACATCGGGCTGCTGTCACCGGTGGTTGCCATCGTATTGTCTGCCATGGTTCAGGGCCTCAGATGGGCATGTTCATGATGTCTTGATAGGCCTGCACAACCTTGTTGCGCACCTGCACCGTCGCCTGAAACGCGACACTGGCTTTTTGCGAGGCGATCATCGCCTGTACCAGACTGACACTCTTGTCACCCATTTCCACACGCGTTTGCAGATCACCGGCCGTCTGCTGCAGCGAATTCACGGTGTTCAGCGCTTGCGAGAACATGTTGCCGAACGGCTGGCCGTTGACGGCCTTGCTGGCAGCCGGCGCCTGGGCGCCCGCCTGCGCAGCCAGTGAGCGCAGTTCCTGCAAAAGACGTGCACTGTCAATCGTGGACATGATTCAGCACTCCTCAGGCATTCGGCACGACGTAACCCATCTCGCGCATGCGTGCCAGCTTGTAGCGCAGCGTGCGCGGACTGATACCCAGCGCGCGGGCAATGTTTTCGCGCGTTTCACGGCCATCACGCAGACGGCTCATGATGTGTTCGTACTCCACCTGACGCACCGTGGCATTCAGCGTCACCGTTTCCTGCTCGCCGGCGGTGAATGTCGCGTTACCTGAGCTCTGCATCACCGAACCCGGAAATGATTTGTCATGCGAGAACGACACGGAAGCACTCTCGACCGGTTGCAGCTGGAAGTCAGCTGCATACAGCGTCGGGCCACTTTGCAGGATCAGGGCGCGCTGCACGGCGTTGTCGAGCTCGCGCACATTGCCCGGCCAGCTGTACGCGGTCAGCGCACTCATCGCCTCGGCGCTGAGCACCGGCGCAACACGGGCACTGCCCTGGGTGTGACGACGGATCAGATGCTCGGCAATCGGCACAATGTCGCCCGGCCGTTCGGCCAGCGCCAGACAGCGCAGCGGGAACACATTGAGACGGAAATACAAGTCTTCGCGGAAACGGTTGGCGCGCACTTCATCGAGCATCGCGCGGTTGGAAGTGGCGATCACGCGCACATCAAGTTTGATCGGCTTGCGGCCGCCGAGACGTTCGACTTCGCGCTCCTGCAGCACGCGCAGCAGCTTCGCCTGCAGATTGAGATCCATTTCCGAAATCTCGTCCAGCAGCAGCGTGCCACCCTGTGCCTGCTCGAATTTTCCGGGGCTGGCGTTCAGCGCGCCAGTGAATGCGCCTTTTTCAAAACCAAACAGCGTCGCTTCCAGCATGTTTTCCGGGATCGCTGCACAGTTGATCGCCACAAACGGACCGTCGGCACGCGCTGAGTGGTTGTGAATGAAACGGGCCAGCACTTCCTTGCCGACACCGCTCGGACCGGTGAGCATCACCGTGGCATCCGATTCGGCAACACGACGCGCCAGCGTCAGCAACTCCACGCTGCGCGCATCAACAGCCACCGGACCGCTGCTAATCAATTGCTGGGCGCGCGCATGGGTGCGCACCAGATCCAGCAAGGCCTGTGGTGCAAACGGCTTTTCCAGATAGTCGGTGGCGCCATCCTGCATGGCTTTCACCGCATTGGTAACATTGCCGTAAGCGGTCATCAGCACCACCGGCAACTGGCTGTGCAGACGACGGATGTGCAGCAGCAAATCGTGGCCGCTCATGCGACCGAGATGCCAGTCGCTGATCACCAGATCCGGCACCTGACCACTGATGATCTCGCGTGCCTGTTCGGCACTGTCGGCGCTCATCACCGCATACCCGGCATCACTGAGCGTATCGACCACGGCTTCGCGCAGCGCGACATCGTCTTCGACAACCAGTACGGACAGTTCGGACATGATGGTTTCCTTTTTTACTGCGGCGGTACGCGGAGCACCGGTTCAAACACTCATTAATTGCGCAGCGAAGCGAGACTCACATCGCCCGGCGCATCGTGGCGCGTGCCACGCGCGCCAGACTGATGCGGAACGCGCTGCCCACATCCGGCGCACTGCTGACATCCAGCTCGGCCTGATGCGATTCACAGACCGTATGCACCACCGCCAGACCGAGGCCGGTGCCGGTGCGCTTGGTGGAAAAGAACGGTTCATGCAAACGCTGCTGTGTCAGCTCGTTCATGCCGCAGCCGTTGTCAGTGACTTCAAACACCACACGCGTCTTGATGCTCATGACATTGAGCTGCACAACGCCTTCACGGCGCTCGCGGACGTCGAGGCAGGCATGCAGCGCGTTTTCAACCAGATTAGCCACGGCGCCAACCAGCGCATCGCGATGACCGATAACGCTGTCCTCGCTTTCCAGATGCACCTGAAAACTGACTTTGTGCGACGCAAACAGCGGCGCACACAACTCTTGAACACGGGCGACGATGTCACCAACGGCAATCGGCTCGACACGCAGTTGACCGCCACCGGCCACCAGCAGCATGTCGGTGATCTGCCGCTCCATGTATTGCAGGCGCTCGTTCAGGCGCTTGACGTATTTCTGTTCGCCGCCTTCCGGCAACTGGCGCTGCAGCTGATAGAGATTGAGCATGGAACTGGCGATCGGCGTGCGCAGCTGGTGAGCCAGACTGGCCATCACCTGGCCAATACCGGCCAGACGCTCGCGCTGCGCCAGACGCGCCTGCAACGCGCGCGTTTCAGTGAGATCGGTGAGCGTCACCAGCTGGCCTTCGCCATCACTGAGCGCCCGCGTCGTCAGTTGCACACGACGGCCGTCGCGCAACGACACTTCATGGCCGTCGTCATCACGCGGCTGGAACGCGCGGACAATAATGTCGCGCCAGTTTTCGCCAAGCAGCGGAATCCCCAGCAGATCGATGGCCACCGGATTGGCCTCCACCACCCGCCCTTTCGGCGACAGCAGCACAACGCCGACCGGCATCAGCGACAGGACCTCCTGCCGCGACACACCGTGCCCGACATGCGGCTCCTTGCCGGCCAGCTGTTGCCAGTGGGCCGGCAGCATTGTCGGTTCAATGGCTGAGAACGCGGAAACCGTTGCCATGCTCTGCTCCATCCGTTGCCGGGCGGGAAGCCCGTATCAGTTGGAGTGCACTATGCAGATGGCGTGCCAAACAAAATTTCAATTTATATTCAACAACTTAACCAAAGTTACCGCGCGACATCCGCCAAAAGTCAATCTCCTGACGAAGCGGCAAACTCCTGCCGGCGTCAAATTGCCGCCATCCAGCGACCGGCAAACCGCCCTCTCCTGCTGTCAAAACTCCGGCGAAGGATTGCCGGCCGGAACCATATACAAAAGTGCAATACGCTCCGCGCCAAGAAACAAGGCGCCAAACGGCGCCCTGTCACCTACTCCTGCACTGAAAGAAATTCATGCATCGCTGAGCTCTTCCTCCGCCTTGCCCATGCCGTACTTGCGCATTTTTTCCACCAGCGTGGTGCGGCGCATTTGCAGGCGTTCGGCGGCGCGGGCGACGACGCCGCCGCATTCGTTGAGGGCCTGGCTGATGTAGGCGATCTCCAGTTCGGAGATGTAGTCCTTGAGGTTCAGGCCTTCACGCGGCAACACCGCAACAGCGGGCGCGGTTTGCGCGTTGCGCACATCAGTGGACAGCGGTGCCGGCGCCACTTCGGCGGCGGCACCGGCGCCCTGCCGGTACTTGGCCGGCAGATCGTTGGCATCGACCACGCCGAAGGGAAACAGGATCGCCAGCCGCTCAATGAGGTTGGCGAGTTCGCGGACGTTGCCCGGCCAGTCGTGACGGGCCAGTGCCAGCAGGGCATTGGGCGAGACGCGCACGGCCGGCGCGCCGCTGGCTTCCTGACGGGCAACCAGTTCGTTGACCAGCAATGGAATGTCTTCGCGGCGATCACGCAGCGGCGGCATTTCGATGGGGAACACATTCAGGCGGTAGAACAGGTCTTCGCGGAACTTGCCTTCGGCGACCAGTCGCTCAAGGTTGCGGTGGGTGGCGGCAACGATGCGGACGTCGGCCTGGATGGTGCGGTTGCTGCCCACGCGCTCGAAGGTGCGCTCCTGCAGCACGCGCAGGATCTTGACCTGCATGTGCAGCGGCATGTCGCCGATTTCGTCGAGGAACAGTGTGCCGCCCTGGGCCAGCTCAAAACGCCCCTGACGTGCGGTGATGGCGCCAGTGAATGCGCCCTTCTCGTGACCGAACAGCTCGCTTTCCAGCAGCTCGCCGGGAATGGCGCCGCAGTTGACCGGCACAAAGGGCTTTTCGCGGCGCGACGACAGGTAATGAATGTTGCGGGCGACCACCTCCTTGCCGGTGCCCGACTCGCCCAGGATCAGGACGTTGGCGTCAGTCTGGGCGACATGCTCGATCAGCCGGCGCACTTCGCCGATGGCCCGCGAGTGGCCAACCATGCTGCGGAACAGGTCAACTTGCCGCTCGCCGACGCGGACGGCATGTTGATTGTTGCGATGCACCTGGCACTGGTGCAGCAGGTCGAGCACCTGGGCGTAGCGCGGCGGCATGTCGAGCGCGCCGATCACATGCGGTTGCAGGGACGGGTCACCGGCACTCAGGCTGACTTCGCCGACGGTGATCACCGGCACATGACGGTCGAGTTTCTGGATGGCGGTCAACAGCGCGGCCAGACTGTCGGCGCTGTCGAGCTTGCCGAGCACGATGGCCAGATAGCGCTGTTCGCCCTTGAGCAGCGGCGCGTAGCCTGAGGCGGCGGCGGTGACGCAGCTCTCGCCGAGAAACTCCAGAATGATGGCCAGCCGCTCGCGACGATCTACGTCGTCATCCAGCAGCAGCAACTGCATTTCCTGCCACATGCACCTTCCCCCACCGTTTGCCGGACGTCGCGCCGCCTCGGGAAAAAGGCCGGCGCGTCAAATTGTTGCGGACAAGCTTGGTGGTGGAAGTTGAACTTGTCAATTTATTGTCGCGCGGAAACGCCACTTTTCCGGCTTATTGGACCAGTACCGCCGTGCGTGCCAGTTCGGCCAGCAGTTGATCGACATAGGGCGCGATACCCGGGCCATCCTTTACATCCGGCAGACTGCCCTTGCGCGCCGCGGCACTCATCGCCGCCACCAAATCCTCGCGGCGGTGTTTGCCATCGAGCAGCGGCAGCAGGAACAGCGCACCGGGGCCGGGCGTCAGCACGCCGGCCATGGCGTTGCTGATCCAGTCCTGCCCCTGGGCCGCCTGAAAGCGCGCCAGGGCAAAGGCCTGTGGATACTCGCTGACCGAGCGTGCCAGCCGGGGCGGCTGGTAGTGAGCGAGGACGAAATTGTTCTTCATCAGGTGCAGCAGGAACGACGCCAAATCGTGCAGGCCGGTCTGGATCTCGGCATCGGTCTTGGCGGCAACGTTCTGACCCAGTGCCGTCCAGACTGAAAGCAGGATCTCCGCCACTTCCATCGGACGCTGGCCGTTGGCCACCAGCAGCGCCAGCACCGCCTGACCGAAGGCCTCGTCGGCCTTGATACGGTGGTCGGGTGACTCCGGCCGGTAGTACTCGACCCTCCCCTGCGCGTCCGGCTGATCTTTGGCAACCAGCTGGCCGCTGATCTGCAACGGATAAAGCCGGTCCGGCCGCACATTGAGATCGACGGCCTGGAAATCATGCACCAGCAAACTGCAGCGGAACGTACGACCGGAAACGTAATCGATCAGCTCCTCTTCGTCGTAGCGGTGCCGCGCGGTACTGCGGATAAACGCTTCCGTCTCCGGTGCACGGCAGTTTTCGAGGAACATGGTCGGGAAGGCGGTGTCGGCCATGTAGCGCAGACCAAAACGCGCGGCGTTGGCGACGAAATCGCGGAAATAACACGGGTAGTTCGACGGCTCGAGGTACTCGTGCAGCACGTAGTACCACGGCGCTGATTCAATGCGTTTCAGTTGCGCCTGCAGGATTTGACGGATGGGCCGATCCGGTTCGTTCAGCGAACTCTCGGCAAAGGTGCGCAGGGCGTTCATGGCCGCCAGCGTGCGTTCGCGCGGATCAGTGATGTGCGCCGACGCCCGCCACATCAGGTGACGGGAGAGTTCCCAGCAATGCCAACCGGGATAGGTGTTGTAACTGATATAGGCAATGCCGCGTTCGGACAGCAGGTTCTTGATGGACTGCATCAGTCCGTCCTGCACCTCGGGCGGCACCCAGCTGTACACGCCGTGCATGATGATGTAATCGAACGGACCGTAGTCGGCCGGCAGTTCGCGCACATCGCCGGCGAAGAATCGCAGGTTCGTCAGGCCGGTTTTGGCCAGCGTGGCATTGGCGTCGGCTATCTGTTTGCCGGAAATATCCGCGCCCACGGAAAAACTGCCCGGATAGGCGCTGGCAAACGGAAACAGATTGCCACCACCCGCGCAGCCTATCTCCAGCACCCGCGCCTGCTCCAGTGGCATCGGCTGGAGACCGAACAAGGCGGCCATCGCGCCCAGCGTCGAGGGTTGGGTTTGCTGGAACGGCATGCTGGTGTAGGGCACGTCGTCATAAGCGTCGGCCGTGGCCTGGACAATACGCTGGGTAGCCTGACTTTCGTTCACGGAGAAACTCCCTGCTGTTCGCGACTGCCGCAACCGGGATCGGCAGTTTACTGGCTGCAGTGTCGGCAAATGTTTGCCGGTCTGGCAAATGCCGGGCGCTCGCTGGCAGACATTTGCCGGAAAAAAGAAGGGGCTAGTCACCTAGCCCCTTGCCGTACGACCTGAAGGCGCTGGTGCCGGACCTGTTCTCAGCAAGCCCAACCCGCAATCCTTCATCGGAAGTCACCGTTTAACCGTGTGTTCTCAGCACATGGCTGCGTATGCTTCCCATTTTTCTCCGGAGAGTGTCAGCAGAAATCCAATGGAGACCTCTCATGGGTAGTCCACATCATTTCCCTGCGACGCCAATAACTCAGCAAAGCGCGTGCCAACTTTTCCGGCGCGGGAGATTTTCTGGATTGCCGGAGTTCGCCGTGGCGGACTTGTCCGGTTTGCGTGCACCGGGCGGCGACGTTCGTGCGAACAGGCTGGCTTAGGCACCGGGAGATTCCGGCTCTGCGCTGCGCTACGGCCGGAATGACAGCCAGCCAAGCGGGCAAACGGGCAGACGAAGAAACGGGGAAACGGGGAAACGGAAACCACTCTGTCATTCCGGAAGCCGCGCAGCGGCTATCCGGAATCTCCGGCGACAAACCTGCGGCCGTACCGGCACGCAGCAATAAGGATATCTCCCCTCTTGCGGATAGCCACGCAACCGCTTTCCTCTATGTGTGAGGCGCCGGATTTTTTTCGGCTGCCGTAGAGCGTCCTCTCCCTGACCCGTGCCATCCGACGGAAACCCTGGCCGAATGCACTTGGCCCGCATCTGAACCGGGCTGCTGCGACTGCAAGCCCGGACGGGCTCCGCTGATGTCTGGCGGCTGTTCTGCCAGCGCTGAAAAGCTCGCTGAAAAATTTTTCTCAAGTTCGCCAAAGCGCGTCCGATAACTTTGGCGTCCGGAGCTGATTCTCAGTTGGCACCGGACCAGAGTGGCAGGAATGTTCTCAGCGTTTTGCCACATCGGGTCTGAATGATTCTCAGCATTCACCGCCCAATGTCGCGAGGGGAACGTTCCAGTGGAACGCCACGCACACTCTGCCCGTCCTGCAGACGTTTCCCTCGTTCTCTCAAACACTTTGTAAGCGAACGCGCTCCTGCATTGCGCTGACGCATCGAAGTTAAAGGAGTTCAACATGGGTAACGTCATTGCCACCAACGTTGCGTCGATCAACGCCCAACGTAACTTGTATGGCACCAACGCCTCGCTCGGCGTCACGTTCCAGCGTCTGTCGTCCGGTTTCCGGATCAACAGCGCAAAGGACGACGCTGCCGGCCTGCAGATCAGCAACCGCCTGACGTCACAAATCGGTGGTCTGGCTGTCGCCGCCCGCAACGCCAACGACGGTATTTCTCTGGCGCAGGTCGCGGAAGGCGCGCTGCAGGAATCCACCAACATCCTGCAACGTATCCGTGATCTGTCGATTCAATCTGCCAACGGTTCCAACGGTTCCAGCGAACGCGCCGCCCTGCAACAGGAAGTCGCGCAGCTGAAATCAGAACTTAACCGCATTGCCGAAACCACCCGCTTCGGCAGCCGCGTTGTGCTCGATGGCACCTTCGGTACGCAAACCTTCCAGGTTGGCGCACAAGCCTTCGAAACCATCACCGTCTCCACCGGCGATGCCCGCGCAACGGCAATCGGTTCCTACCAGATCAACGGTGGTGCCGCTGCGGCCGGCAACGTCGCGAAAGTCGGTGCCGGTGTGGCGCTGACCACTACCACTGCCAACTCGACACTGGCCGAGACGCTGACCATCTCCGGTTATCTCGGCAAAGCCGCTGTGGCGGTCACGGCTGGTCAGTCGATGAAAGAAATTGCCTCGGCCGCCAATGCTGTCACCAGCAGCACCGGTGTCAGTGTGCTGGCGCGCACCAACATCAAGCTGGATGCGCTGAGTGCCGCCGGCACGGTGTCGTTCGACATCGTCAGCAACAACTCGACTGCGGTGTCGGTGTCGGCTTCGGTGACCAGCAAAACCGATCTGACTGCAGTGGCCGAAGCGGTGAACAAGGAAACGGCGAAAACCGGCGTCTACGCCACGGTGTCGGATGATCGTGCTTCGCTGATCCTGACCAACGAAGCCGGCGAAGACATCTCGCTGCAGAACCTGACGCACAGCAACGCCGCCGCCACCGTGGACATCACGCTGGTCGACTTCGATGGTGGCTATCTGGCGGCCGATGAAGTCGGCGCCAGCGCCACCACCACGATGAACGGCACCAACGACGCCACCGGTCTCGGCATGTTGCAGTGGAACTCGTCGCGCTCGTACACGGTGACGCAGACCACCGGCAACACGCTGTACACCAACGCCGCCGGCATCGCCATCGGTTCGGGGCTGGAAGCGGTCGCGGATGTCGATATCTCGTCGAACATCGGTGCCCAGAGCGCCATCGCGGTGATCGATCAGGCGCTCGCCTCCATCGACTCCATCCGCGGTGATCTCGGTGCGGTCCAGAACCGTTTCCAGAGCACGATCAGCAACCTGAACAGCATTTCCGAGAATGCCTCGGCGGCCCGTTCGCGGGTCCGGGACACCGACTTCGCCATCGAAACGGCGAACCTGTCGAAGTTCCAGGTGCTGCAACAAGCCGGGCTGTCGATTCTGTCGCAGGCGAACGCCGCCTCGCAGAACGTCCTGTCCCTGCTGCAGGGTTAAGTCATGGCCATCGTGGTCACAGGTCTCTTGCCGGACGACTTGCTGTAAACACTGGTCCGGCGCGCTTTCTCAGGGCGCGCCGGACAGCGGGGCCGTGCCTGTCACGGCCCCGCTTTTCTGCGTGCGCATCGGTCCAGAGCGTTTCGGCAGGCGCATCAGGCACCGGGCTGCGTTCGCCATGAACAGTCCCAAAGGAGGCAATCGAACAAAAACCAGACGGCGCTTTTCTTTTTGCTTTCCGGTTCTCAAGTTCCGGCTGCACAGGCCGATACCTGCTGTGCAAACGTGGCCACAGGCGTTCCGGCGTCCGCCACACATTCGTAGGCTCCGCCTTCTCAGGGTGGAACATCGAAGGAAAAACTCTCATGGGCAATGTCATCGCGACCAATGTCGCGTCCATCAATGCGCAGCGGAACCTTTATGGTTCCAACAATGCGCTGGGCGTGACCTTCCAGCGTTTGTCCTCCGGCATGCGCATCAACTCCGCCAAGGACGATGCCGCCGGACTGCAAATCTCCAATCGCCTCACTGCCCAGATCGGCGGCCTGCAAGTCGCCGCCCGCAACGCCACCGACGGTATCTCGCTGGCACAGACCGCAGAAGGTGCGCTGCAGGAATCGACAAACATCCTGCAACGCATGCGTGATCTGGCCCTGCAATCGGCCAACGGCTCGAACGGCTCCAGCGAACGCGCCGCATTGCAGGCGGAAGTTTCGCAACTGCAATCCGAATTGAACCGTATCGCCGAAACCACGCGTTTTGGTTCGCGTACCCTGCTCGACGGCACTTTCGGCACCCAGACCTTCCAGGTCGGCGCCCAGGCCTTTGAAACCATCACCGTCGCCACCGGCGATGCCCGTACCAGCCGCATCGGTTCCTACCAAATCAACTTCGATGACGATCTGACCAACACGCTGGGCGGCACCATCCATGCCGACGCTGTCGGACAAACTGCCGGCACAGACAACGCCATCGCCGGTGACACACTGAACATTTCCGGTGCACTCGGCACGGCATCAGTAACCTATGCTGCCGACACGCAAACCCGCGACATCGCCGCTGCCATCAATGCCACCACGGATGACACCGGCGTTTCGGTTCTGGCCCGCACCAATTTCAAGCTCGACAACCTGTCCGCCGCCGGTACCGTTTCCTTCAATCTGGTGTCCAGCAACACAACGGCCATCGCCATTTCCGCCAACCTGACCGCCGCCGGCGCATCGACCGATTTCTCGGCCCTTGCCGACGCGATCAACAAAGAAACGGCGGCGACCGGCGTTTACGCCACGCTGGCTGACGACAAAAACTCGCTGATCCTGACCAACAACACCGGCGCCGACATCAGCATCCGCAACTTCACGCACAGCACAGCCGCTGCGACCATGGATTTCACCACGGTCGACTTCGACGGCGGATTTACTGCCGATGACGAATACGGCGGTCCGCCGACAACCATTGCCGGCAGCGGTCTGACGAATGCCACAACGTCCGGCTTTTTGCAGTTCAATTCCTCGCGCTCGTTCACGGTGACATCAACCACCGGTCTGGATTTCTTTTCTGTCACCACTGCTGTCGGTGCCGGCCTGAATTCCGTTGATCGGGTCGATATCAGCACCGACCGCGGCGCGCAGAACTCCATCTCGGTGATTGATCAGGCGCTGCAATCCATCGATGCCATCCGCGGCGATCTCGGTGCGGTGCAGAACCGTTTCCAGAGCACCATCAGCAACCTGAACAGCATCGTCGAAAATGCCTCGGCCGCCCGTTCACGGGTCCGTGACACCGACTTTGCAATTGAGACGGCCAACCTGACCAAGAGCCAGGTGCTGCAACAGGCCGGCCTGTCGGTGCTGGCGCAAGCCAATGCGGCGTCACAGAATGTGCTGTCGCTGTTGCGTTGATCGATTCAACGTTCGCGCCTGCACAAAAGCGCTCACACAACGCTCCAACACAAAATCCGCCGCTGGCGGATTTTGTGCTTTTCATCCCTAAAGTTGGCGTTTTTCCGGTCGATACAACGGCGACACTGCGAGTCGCGACGTCTCAATCGCGCTCGTTAATTCGTAGGCCCCGCCTTCTCAGGGTGGGACATCGAAGGAAAAACTCTCATGGGCAATGTCATCGCGACCAATGTCGCGTCCATCAATGCGCAGCGGAACCTTTATGGTTCCAACAATGCGCTGGGCGTGACCTTCCAGCGTTTGTCCTCCGGCATGCGCATCAACTCCGCCAAGGACGATGCCGCCGGACTGCAAATCTCCAATCGCCTCACTGCCCAGATCGGCGGCCTGCAAGTCGCCGCCCGCAACGCCAACGACGGCATTTCGCTGGCGCAAACCGCTGAAGGCGCGCTGCAGGAATCAACCAACATCCTGCAACGCATGCGCGACTTGTCAATCCAGTCCGCGAATGGCTCCAACGGCTCCAGTGAACGCGCCGCATTGCAGGCGGAAGTCTCGCAACTGCAATCCGAATTGAATCGTATCGCCGAAACCACACGTTTCGGTTCACGCACCCTGCTCGACGGTACTTTTGGCACCCAGACCTTCCAGGTCGGCGCCCAGGCCTTCGAAACCATCGCTGTGGGAACAGGCAATGCCAAAGCCAGCGCGATTGGCACCTATCAGATCAACTTTGAGACCGGCGCAGCCTCTGCGGATCTGAAAGGAACTGTCGTTCAGGTCGACACCGCCAACGTCGGCATGTTCAGCGACCGCCCCACAGTTACCGGCAATACCATTGCCGGGGCAACGCTCAATGTCTCGGGCTATCTCGGCAACCAGGCCGTAACGTACGCGGCCGGCAGTTCGGCCAAGGAAATTGCGGCGGCGATCAATGCCGCCTCTGATGATACGGGCGTCGAAGCGCTGGCCCGAACGAACATGTCGATACGCAGCGTTGCTGCACCGGGCACCTTGTCCTTCACCATCTTCAGCAACAACACGACAGGTGTGACGGTTTCGGCAAGTATCACCAATACCGGCGATCTCACTGCCCTTGCTGATGCGGTCAACAAGGAAACAGCAGCGACCGGCGTTTATGCCACGGTGTCCGATGCAAAAAACGAGATCATTCTGACCAATGAGTCGGGTGAGGACATCCTGCTGCGGGATGCCACGCATAGTGCCGGCAACACCAACGTGCTGTTCACGCTCAAATCGTTTTACGGCGGCTTTGATACAGCGGCGGATATGGATGGCGGATTCGACGGTGTGGATGGTGTCGTCGATGTCATTGCCAACGGCATGCTGCAATTCAATTCCTCGCGCGCATTCACCGTGACATCCAATGCCGCGGTGGATTTCTTTGATACCACCAATGCCGTGGGCGCCAGCCTTTACTCGGTATCCGATCTCAGCATCGACATGGCCAAGGGTGCACAGGCGGCCGTCACCGTCATCGACAAGGCACTTACCAGTATCGACGCCCTGCGCGGCGATCTCGGCGCGGTGCAAAACCGTTTCCAGAGCACCATCAGCAACCTGAACAGCATTGTCGAAAATGCCTCGGCCGCCCGCTCGCGGGTCCGTGACACCGACTTCGCTGTCGAAACCGCCAACCTGACCAAGAGCCAGGTGCTGCAACAAGCCGGTCTGTCGGTGCTGGCGCAGGCCAACGCCGCCTCGCAGAACGTCCTGTCGCTGCTCCGTTAAGGGCAAATGCTCAGCCGGCATCATGCGGTACGGCTGGGATGAAACATCGTCAAAAAGTCGCCGCGTCGTAACACAAACGCCAAGTTACTGATGCGGCAAGGATTGTCCGCTCCGGGCGGCAAGCTCAATCCGGGGCGGCAAAAATCGGCCGAAAAAGTCCTAAAGCTCTGCGGCAGGACGGCCGATACAAGGGATGAGCGGACACCCTGTCTCAGCAGGGTGCCCAGTTTTTCAGTCACTCGTAGGCCCCGCTTTCTCAGGGTGGGACATCGAAGGAGACCTCTCATGGGTAACGTCATTGCCACCAACGTTGCGTCGATCAACGCGCAGCGCAACCTCTACGGCTCGAACAACGCACTGGGTGTCACCTTCCAGCGCCTGTCCTCGGGTATGCGCATCAACTCCGCTAAAGACGATGCCGCCGGCCTGCAGATCAGCAACCGCCTGACCGCCCAGATCGGCGGCCTGCAAGTCGCTGCCCGCAACGCCAACGACGGTATCTCGCTGGCCCAGACCGCTGAAGGCGCGCTGCAGGAATCGACCAACATCCTGCAACGTATCCGCGACCTGTCGATCCAGTCGGCCAACGGCTCGAACGGCTCCAGCGAACGCGCCGCACTGCAGGCCGAAGTTTCGCAGCTGCAGTCGGAACTGAACCGTATCGCCGAAACCACCCGTTTCGGTTCGCGCACCCTGCTCGACGGCACGTTCGGCACCCAGACCTTCCAGGTCGGCGCCCAGGCCTTCGAAACCATCACCGTCGCCACCGGCAATGCCAAGGCGGACAGCATCGGTTCGTTCCAGATCGATGTCGGCACTGCCGCCTCGACCGGTGTGGCCAAACTCGGTGCCAACGTCAAAGTCACCACCGGCGCCGCCCAGAGCACCAACTCGATTGCTGCCGAAACCCTGACCGTCAACGGTTACCTCGGCACGGCGACCTACGCCGTAGCCGTCAACTCCAGCGCCAAGGCCACGGCCTCGGGCCTGAATGCCATCAGCGATGACACTGGCGTAACCGCTTCGGCGCGCACCAACGTCAAGATCGACAACCTGTCGCTGGCCGGCACGGTGTCCTTCGGCATCATCAGCAACAACAGCACGGCCGTGACGGTCTCCGCCTCGATCACCACGAAGACCGATCTGTCGGCACTTGCCGAAGCGGTCAACAAGGAAACCGCCAGCACCGGCGTGTACGCCACGCTGTCGGATGACAAGTCGGCGGTGATCCTGACCAACGAGGCCGGTGAAAACATCCAGCTTCAAAACCTGACCCACAGCACCAACACCGCCACCGTTGATTTCGCCACCGTGGATTACGACGGCGGTTTCGCTGGTACCGATGAGCTTGAAGCCGCTGCTGCCGGTGTGACCATGGACGGCGCCAATGACGCCGTTGCCGTCGGCATCCTGCAACTGAACTCGCCGCGCTCCTATACCGTTTCCGGTAGCGTCGGTAACAACCTCTACAACCCGGCCGCCAACGCCGCCATCGGTGCTGGCCTGCAGTCCGTGTCGACGGTGGACATCTCCAGCGCCTCCGGCGCCCAGAGCGCCATCGCTGTGGTTGACCAGGCGCTGGCCAGCATTGACGCGCTGCGCGGTGACCTGGGTGCGGTGCAGAACCGTTTCCAGAGCACCATCAGCAACCTGAACAGCATTGTCGAAAACGCCTCGGCCGCCCGCTCGCGGGTCCGTGACACCGACTTCGCTGTTGAAACCGCCAACCTGACCAAGAGCCAGGTGCTGCAACAAGCCGGTCTGTCGGTGCTGGCACAAGCCAACGCCGCCTCGCAGAACGTCCTGTCGCTGCTCCGTTAAGCCGGAACGGGCAAAGCGTCATCGCCGTACCGACACGCCCCGCTCCTGCGGGGCGTGTCACCTTCGGGCCTGGCCAAAGGTGATTTGGCAAGCCGCTGATACGGAAAGAAATTTCCGCTCTGGTGGCAGGTTCTGGCCCATCCGGCAAAAAATCGCCGAAATTTTCCTAAAGCTTCTTCAGCGCTGGTCGATACAACACACGGATGGATGTCACGTCTCAGCGTGATGACCAGTTTTCCAGTCACTCGTAGGCCCCGCTTTCTCAGGGTGGGACATCGAAGGAGACCTCTCATGGGTAACGTCATTGCCACCAACGTTGCGTCGATCAACGCGCAGCGCAACCTCTACGGCTCGAACAACGCACTGGGTGTCACCTTCCAGCGCCTGTCCTCGGGTATGCGCATCAACTCCGCTAAAGACGATGCCGCCGGCCTGCAGATCAGCAACCGCCTGACCGCCCAGATCGGCGGCCTGCAAGTCGCTGCCCGCAACGCCAACGACGGTATCTCGCTGGCCCAGACCGCTGAAGGCGCGCTGCAGGAATCGACCAACATCCTGCAACGTATCCGCGACCTGTCGATCCAGTCGGCCAACGGCTCGAACGGCTCCAGCGAACGCGCCGCACTGCAGGCCGAAGTTTCGCAGCTGCAGTCGGAACTGAACCGTATCGCCGAAACCACCCGTTTCGGTTCGCGCACCCTGCTCGATGGCACGTTCGGCACCCAGACCTTCCAGGTCGGTGCCCAGGCTTTCGAAACCATCACCGTCGCCACCGGCAATGCCAAGGCGAATGCCATCGGTTCCTACCAGATCAACTTCGGCGCCGCCGCTTCGGGCAGCACCGTGGTGAAAGGCGCCAACGTCAAGATCGGCACCACCACCACCAACACGCTGGCCGGCACCGCGGTCACGGTGAACGGTTATCTGGGCTCGCAGTCCTTCACCTACGCTGCAGGCGCCTCGGCCAAAGAAATCGCTGCCGGCCTGAATGCCATCAGCGACGACACCGGTGTTTCCGCCTCAGCGCGCACCAATATCAAGCTCGACAGCTTGGATACGGCCGGCACAGTCTCGTTTGGCATCATCAGCAACAACAGCACCGCTGTGACGGTTTCGGCTTCGATCACCACCACGACCGACCTGTCGGCGCTGGCTGAAGCCATCAACAAGGAAACTGCCAGCACCGGCGTATACGCCACCCTGTCGGATGACAAGTCGGCGCTGATCATGACCAATGAAGCCGGTGAAGACATCGCGCTGGAAAATCTGACGCACAGCACCGCAACGGCCAAAATCGACGTCGCAATCGTCGACTTCAATGGCGGCTTCACCGCCGGTGACGAAGTGGAAGCCACGACCGGTGACAACACCGTGCTGAACGGCACTAACGACGTTTCCGGCATGGGCATCCTGCAGTTCAACTCGGCGCGTTCTTTCACCGCGACGGCGGCTGCCGGTACTGACTACTTCGCAGTTACCACGGCCGTCGGTGGTGCGCTGGAAAGCGTGGCCTCGGTGGACATCTCCAGTGCGGCCGGTGCCCAGAGCGCCATCGCCATCGTTGACCAGGCGCTGTCCAGTATCGACGCCCTGCGCGGTGACCTGGGTGCGGTGCAGAACCGCTTCCAGAGCACCATCAGCAACCTGAACAGCATCGTCGAAAATGCCTCGGCCGCCCGTTCGCGGGTCCGTGACACCGACTTCGCTGTCGAAACCGCCAACCTGACCAAGAGCCAGGTGCTGCAACAAGCCGGTCTGTCGGTGCTGGCGCAAGCCAACGCCGCCTCGCAGAACGTCCTGTCGCTGCTGCGGTAAACACAGACGAGGCAGACGCCATGATCCGTTTGTCGTCACAGACAAACCTGAACGCCGGCGGTGGCAACACCGCCGGCTTCGGCGCCTGCATGGCATCACGGAATCAAGGAGACCATCATGACGATTGATGCACTGTCGTCGGCCGGTCCCCGTCCCGCCGTCAATGTCAGCAACACCCCGGCCGGTGCCGGCAAGGTGGTGGACATTCGCCGCAGCGAACGTCCAGCGCCCGCCGAAGCGCCGCCGCCCTCGCCCGCTGAAGTCGCCGCCGAGCTGCAACGCCGGCAGCAGGCTGAAGACCCGGGTCAGGACGTCAGCCGTCGTGTTGATGAGCTCAACGATCTCACGCAAAGCATTCGTCGCACCCTGCAGTTCCAGGTCGATGAGGACACCGGCTCAACCGTGATCACGGTGAAAGACTCCGAATCCGGCGAAGTCATCCGGCAAATCCCGTCCGAAGAACTGTTGGCGCTCACCCGGCGCATGACCGAAATCAGCGAAAAGCTGAATGACGTGAAAGGTGTATTGCTGAGCGCGGAAGCGTAACGGCCGGCCGCAAGGCCACGGGAATCGCCAGCATTAAAGATCTGTCCAATGTGGCCGATACATTGGCACTGTCTTTGCTCGCCCTGAAATGCGGGTTTATGCTGCAAGCTCGCAGTGTTCAACTCGCGGGAGGTTCCGATGGGCCAACTCACCTCAGCCGGTCTGGGCTCCGGACTTAACGTCAACGCCATCATTGAGGCGCTGACCAACGCTGAACGCGCGCCGGTCACGTTCCGTCTCAATCGTCAGGAAGCCGGTATCCAGGCCAAGCAGGCCGGTCTGTCAGGACTGAGCTCTGCACTCAGCACGCTGAAGACGGCTGCCGAAAAGCTCGATGCCAGCAGCGACTTCAAGCTGCGCAAAACCACGCTCAGCAAAAGCGAATTCGTTTCCGTCTCCGCCGCCGGCACGGCCAGCGCCGGCCAGTTCTCGGTGGAAGTCGTCCAGCTCGCCAAAGGTTCCCAGCGCGAATCCGGCATCATTGCCGGCGGCTCGGCAGCGACCTTCGGCGCCGGCAAGCTGACCTTTACGGTTGGCAGCAAGAATTTCTCCGTCGATGTCGGTGCCACCGACACGCTGACCACCATCCGCAACAAGGTCAACGGCGCCACCGGCAACATCGGCGTCAGCGCCACCATCGTCACCAGCGACACCGGCACCAAACTGGTTTTTGATTCGACCATCACCGGTGCCGGCAATGATCTGGTGGTTACCAACGACAACGCCGCACTGGACCCGATCTCGACCTCGACCAGCGAAACACGCGCCGCGCAAAGCGCGCAGATCCGCGTCAACGGCGCGCTGACCACCAGCACCACCAACACCTTCTCCAGTGCCGTCCAGGACGTGACCATCACGGCGCTGAAACAGAATGCGGCGGCGGAAACCACCGAAGTCACCGTCGCCAACGACACGGCCGGCGTCAAAAAACTGATCCAGGACTTCGTCAAGGCCTACAACGCCGCCGTTGACGAAGTCGGCAAGCTCACCACCAACACCAAGGAAGCTGTCGGCCCGCTCGCCGCCGACGGCGCCACGCGCAGCATCATGTCGCGCCTGCGCGGCATGATCGGCACCAGCGTCAGCAGCGTCAGTGGTGACTACAACTCACTCGCCTCCATCGGCATTTCCACGGATGTCAAAGGCAAGCTGGAAATCAAGGAAAGCACGCTGGATGCCGCGCTCGGCAGCAAGCTCGAAGACGTGGTGTCGCTGTTCAGCAACAGCGACGGCATCGCCAACAGCGTCAAAAGCTATATCGACACGCAAACCAGCAGCACGGGCGTACTGTCAACACGCCAGAAGTCACTTGAGACCGATCTCAAGCGCATCACCTCCCAGCGCGAACAACTGGAACTGCGCATCGAGAAGCTGACCACGCGCCTGCGCAACCAGTACGCATCGCTGGATTCGCTGGTGTCACGAATGAACAGTACCGGCCAGTTTATTTCGCAAAATCTGGCAAAAACTTCTTCAAGCAAGTCGTAGTCCGGCCGATAAACTGCCGAGTGCTTCTGGAGCCATCGACCATGTACGCGAATTCCGTCAAGCAGTACGCCAACATCAATGCCACTTCGGAAATCGAATCGGCAGATCCGCATCGCCTGATCCAGATGCTGATCGACGGCGCCATCGCAAAAATGATCGTCGCCAAAGCAATGATGGAGCGCCGCGACATCGCCCGCAAAGGCGAGAACGTGAGCTGGGCCATTTCCATTCTCGGCGGCCTGCAAGCCAGTCTGGATATGGAGAAAGGCGGTGAAATCGCCCAGAGCCTGAACGGCCTCTACGAATACATGACACTGCGTCTGGCGCAGGCCAACGCCAACAATGATGTCGGCGGAATCGACGAAGTGATCCACCTGATGAAAACCATCAAGGAAGGCTGGGACGGCATTCGTCCGCAGGCTGTGGAAATGTTCAAACAGAACGGAGCGGCGACACCGCAACGTGAGGATGTTGCCTGATGCATGCGGCGCTCGCCGAAGCACTGGAGCTGGATGCGAAACTGCGCATGCTGATCGCAACCGCCCAGTGGGAAGACGCCGATGCCATCGCCGAAGCGCGCCAGTCTGCACTGGCGCGTTTTTTTTCCGAAGCCGATGAAACGGCCGTCAACCAGTGCCGCGCCGTACTGGAGCAGATGCAGATGTCAGATCGCCAACTGATCCAGCAGGCCCATGCCGAACGCCAGAACCTGCTCCGCTCAGCTGTGGACATGCGTGAACGATTTGCCGGCGCGGATCGCTATCTGCAAACAGCAAAATTGCAGCCGTGACCGATCGGGAAGCGAAAATTCGCCAGGCAGAAGCCGGTGACGAGACCTACTTCGTTGCCGCGGTGCAAGCGCTCCATCGCCATGAACATCAGGACATCGACCTGCCGATACGCGAGGATTTGCCGGCGCGACTGGCAAGCTGGTTCCAGCGCCTGATCAATGACACCGCCAGTTTGCTGCTCATCGCCGACGATGGTGACGGTCAACCCGCCGGGTTCATACTCGGCGCCATCCATATCCAGCCCAATGACTTCACCGTGTTCAGTTTTCACGGCATGGTGCATCTGGTTTGGGTGGAGCCAGGCTATCGCAGCCAGGGTCTGGGACGCGCCCTGCTGGGCATCATGGAACAGTGCCTGAAGGAACAGGGCGCGCCGTATATTGAAGTCCAGTTCGCTCTGAACAATCCATCAGCGGAAACTTTCTGGACGCGTGCAGGGTATGTTGCTTACGGCGTGCAGGCACGCAAGTTTCTCGTCGAGGAAACTGGGAAGAAGTCTGTGCAAGAAACCTTGCAGGCCACTCCACAAACATCTGCACCGGCAAGCTGAAACCAGCGCTTCGCCACGTGAATTGAGCAAAGCACCGCTTGCGTTATTCACCCGATTCCTTCGTCATCCCGTCACCCTCTGCCCGCTGCACGCAGCTTACAGGTAGCGGAACAGACTCAGGTTCTGAACTTGCGCAAATGATTGCTGGGCAGCATCCAGCGCCGTCTGCTGCAGCTTGAAGCGACTGATGGCCTCAACGGTATTCAGATCTTCCAACGATGACAGCGCGGTTTTGCCGGTAACACGCAAAGCCTCGTTGGCGGCCAGCTCGGAGTCCACCGTATTCAATCGCGCACCGATCTTGGCGCTGATCCGGTTGATGTTGTCCATGCCCAGATCCAGGGCCACGAGTGACTGGTCGAGCCCGATTTTCAGCCGAGCATGATCCGCCGGTGTGCTTGCGCCCGAGCGAAGTGCAACAAGAGCCGTATTTACCGTGCTGAGCAGGTCCTGCGGTTGCGAACGACTGAGCACGAAGGTGTCACCCGGTTGCGGCGCGCCGGTGATCCGGGTACTGATCCCGCCGACATTGATCGCAGCGTCTGCAACATACGCGGGCGCGTCCAAATCCTGGTTCAGTGGCGGCACTGGCGACGGTACCAACCAGGTGCCACCGGAGTCTGCAATCTTGTACGCCGTTGCACCGGCGCTGTTGGTCGTAATGGTAATCGTCAAGGGAAAGTTGGCCGCAGCGAACTGCGCCTCATCAAGTACGCTGCCCGGATCGATCGTTGCTGTACCGGTGTTGGCGCCCGGTACGATGGCAAAACGACCATTGCCTGCACGGAGATTCACGAAGACATCGAAGCCGGAATCAGAGATTGGGACATCCACCTCGGCGGATGTTTTCAAAGCGCGTTGCCCCTGATCACCCTGATACGAGAAGCTGCCGTCAGGAAGCCGGGTAAACGGCGTCACTTGCGTCAAATGCCCGGAAAAAATGTACTCACCACTGGCGTTGCGCTTGTTGGCTATGCCCATCAACTCGCCAAGGCGCTGCTCGATTTCAACGGCAATCGCCTCGCGCTCCGTATTGCCATAGATGCCGTTGCCCGCGCGCAAAATCAACTCCCGCACGCGGTCCAGCAAATTGTTGGCCTGATTCAGCGTTGCTTCTTCTTCGACCAGATAGCTGTCGGCGGTCTGGGCATTGGTCTTGTAGCGATCAAGCACAGCCAAGTCGTTTCGGAACGCTTCGATTAGCGTCGATGCCACCGGATCATCAGACGGCGTGATCACTCGCTTCTGCAGGGCAAGCTGCAACTGGGTTTTCGACAGCGTTCCCTGCTGGTCGAGAATGGCGTTTACACCACGATTATTGAACTCGGTGCTGGAAATACGCATGACTTACCTCACCGACTGAAACAAGGTTTCGAACAGACTGCGCGCGACGGAGATCACTTGCGCAGACGCTTCATACGCTTGTTGAAACTTGATCAGTTGCGCGGCTTCTTCATCAAGATTGACACCAGACACCTCTTCACGCCGGCTGACACTTTGACGATAAAGAGTCTGTGTTGCGCGCATATTGATCTCGGATTCATGCGTTCGTGTACCGACATCAGCGATAAGCCGGCCATATGCCTCCGAAAATGTGGAACCACCGGCATCCAGCACGTTTTCTGTCTGCAGCTCGGCAAGCAGCTTCATGTTGCGATTGTCACCAACACCACCAGTGTTGTAAGTGAAATCAAACGTGTCGCCAGTGCGGGGATTGCCCGTCAAGCTGATGTCATAACCATAGCCAGCGGCCAAACCGGCAAGCGTCAACATGTCATTGTTGCCTGCCGGATTGTACAACCCGCTGCCGAGCACGGCTGGAGGGCCAGGAGGTGTCATGTCCAGAACATCAAATGTTGTCGCAGACGTGAACGCAATTCGTATCGGCGGGGTCAGCGCCTGCGGCGTCGCAAACGCTGTACCACTGGCGTTGGTAATGGTTACAGCCTTGACCACGCCACTGCCCTGATTGGTGACGCTGCTGGCTGCTCGCACCGGGCCTGCCGCCGCGATCTCCCGCACATCATCAATCACCCGGGAGAAGTACGCACTGCCATCGCGCGTTGGCTGGATCACATAGCTGTCACCGTTCGCCGCCAGGCCACCGGTTTGCGTGATGGTGAATCCATCAAAGGTCTGCGGAAACGCCGCGAATGTGCCCAGCACGGCCCTGTCGGACAAGCGCGTGACCGTGTAATTGCCGCCCAGAAAGCTGACCTGGTAGGCGCTGTCTCCCAGCTGACTCACGTTGTCAATGCTGACGGAAAGCGTGGCGTTGCCGGTATTGAGACCGTTCGGAACCGCCCGTTGCCCGGACAGAAAAGCGTTGTTGAAATCAGTGAAAAACAATTCGCCCAGATTGTTGTTCAGGTCCATGCCCAGCGCGTGCTGATCATTGAATGCTTCGGCAATACCGATGGCTACGCGACCCAAACGATTGACCGTAGGCTCCAGTACATTGGTTCGGAACGCCAACAAGCCAGCGATCTTTCCGCCGGTCATCTGGGTCGTGACATCAACACGACTGCCCGTGCCTGCGATCTGCAGGAAGAAGTTTGTCTGCCGCAAATCAGCATCGGAAGAGTCTGCCGACAGCGTGCTGTACTGACCGGATACTACCAATGCCTGACCGGTGCCGATAAACACGTTGACGGCACCATCTCCCTGGGGCACGGCCGATACGGTTACCAGCTTGCCCAACTCATTGAGCAAACGGTCGCGCTCATCCAGCAAGTCGTTTGGTTGGCCACCAAAGCCGTTGCTGCCGGAACTCTGGGCAACAATATTGGTGTTCAAATCCGCTATACGGCTGGCTAACGCAGTAACTTCGCTGGCCGCGGAAATGAAGCTGGTATTGATGGACTCTCTCTGTTTGGCAAAGGCAGTTGACAGCGTATTGAATCGATTGGCCAGCAACTCCGCTTCTGACAGGACCACCTGACGTGCCGGGATCGACGATGGGTTGTCGTTCATACCCTGAAGAGCGCTGAAAAATGATTGCAGAGACTTGTTCAGTCCGGTGTCCTGATCAGCAATCAGATTGTCCAGCAGCTTTGCTTCCTGCAAAAACGCTTCGTTATAGCTGAGACTGTTCAGGTTGGCGCGCATCTCCAGATTGATGGTCTGGTTGATGATGCGCTGAATATTGGACAGTTCGGTGCCGGTACCGAAAAAGCTGCCACCGAAGAATTGCGGATAGCGCGTCTCCTGCTCAGCACGCTGACGCGAATAGCCTTGCGTATTGACGTTGGCAATATTGTGCGACGTTGTGGCCAGCGAGCTTTGCGAGCTCTGCAGGCCCGATACGCCGATGCTGAAAATATCCGGTGCCGGCATGTTGGCGCTCCCGACCGGCGTTTGACGCCGATCACCTGTTCAAATCACTCAAGGATTAGCCAGCAATTCCCGTGCCTGACTGACCAAATCAGCCAGCTTTTCGCTGCCCGCAATGGTCATGACTTTGCGCGCGTAGTGCGGATCGGTTGCGTATCCACCCTTGACCAGTCCATCGAGATAACTGTGCGGCTCACGTGCACCGGCGATTGCCTGGCTGTAGCGCGGTGAATCCTTGACGAAGCTGACGTAATCATCGAACGCTGACGCGACCGAGTCATAGGCACGGAACCAGGCTTGCTGCCAGCCGGGTTTACCGTCGCTGTATTCGATTGTTCGCTTGCCGACGCGTTCGCCGTCCCAGCGCGCATCCGCCTTGATACCGAAGAAATTGTTGCCGCGTGCGCTGTCGGCCTGCGCCAACTGAGACTGACCCCAGCCGGTTTCCAGCGCCGCTTGCGCCAGCAATACCATCGGCGATGTTCCGAGTGACTTGGCAGCGCGCTCGGCATGCGGAAGCAGCCGCTTGATGAAACCGAGTTGCGTTTGATCGTTACTGTTGCTGCTGTTACTGGCAACAGCAGTCGTTTCGCCCGCAATTTTCCGATTTGCACTGGCTGCCGGAGCGCTTCTGTCGATCACACCCGTTTTGGCATCAAGCGCAGAAATCGACTGATGGTTTGCAGCACTCGGCGCGGCATTCAGTGCCAGGGCGTTTTGGGAAGCGGCGCTTTGCGACACAGCACCCTGCATGAACAGGGACGCGTTTGCCGCCGCTTCCGGCTGACTCAACGCGAACGCGCCTGGTAAGAACATGGCCTGCGTTTCCGGGCGCAAGGCTTCCGGAGACTGCATGACGGGTTGCGAGTTGCCACCTGCCAATGCGCCCGCAGCGGCCGGCGAGAATATCTGCTGATCGACCGCGCTGGTGGACTGCATGGTCGCCGGGATACTGCCCTGATTGCGCTGCAGCTGACGCACCATCAGTTCCGCAAGGCCAAAGGTCTGCTTTTCCGACAGCGCCAACGCCAGCTGCTCGTCATGCATCTGCTGATAAAAGTCACCGTCGTTGCTGCCGAACAGATCATCGGCTTCGAAGCTTTCATTGGCTTCGCGCATCGACTTCATCATCATCTGCATGAAAACGGATTCAAACTGCTTGGCTGCGGCGCGCAGTGCCGCAGTTTCGTCTTTCTGGCCCAGCGTCCGCAGCGCATTCAGACTGCGCAGATCATGGTAACTGCCGACATCCGGCGAACCGGATGTCAGTGGCAGTTGCGATGACAGATCAGCAGCCATGAGCGTAACTCAGATCACCACCAGCTCGGCCTGAAGGGCACCGGACTGTTTTAGCGCTTCAAGAATCGCCATCAGATCGCCGGGCGCGGCACCGACAGCGTTCACGGCCTTGACGATCTGCTCCAGCGTCACGCCTTTCGGGAACAGGAACATGCGCGCGTCGTCCTGCGACACGGCA
This sequence comes from Permianibacter sp., assembly GCA_041913605.1. Lineage (GTDB taxonomy): Bacteria > Pseudomonadota > Gammaproteobacteria > Enterobacterales > Permianibacteraceae > Permianibacter. The sequence goes on along the minus strand of JAYSEY010000007.1, from coordinate 153,617 downwards.
ATATTGGTTTTCGGCGTCACCACCGTATCGCCCTGGGCCAGGGCATTCGGCTGGCTGACGTTCTTGTCTTCAGAAATGGTCACCACCAGATTGCCGTGCGCGACGGCGGCCTTGTTTACGCGCACGTGATTGCCGATGACGATGGTGCCGGTACGCGAATTGATCACCACTTTTGCTGCCGGCTCGGCCGGGTCCAGCGTCAGGTTTTCCAGCACTGACATGAAGTTGACACGTTGCGTCGGATCTCGCGGCGCGCCGATACGCACGGTGCCGGCATCCATCGGCAGCGCAACCATCGGTCCGAGCAGATTGTTGACCTGATCGGCCAGACGCTTGGCTGTCGTGAAATCCGGTGCGTGCAGATTGAGAACAATTTCATCGCCGTCGGCAAAACCATTCGGCGCCGCCTGCTCAATGATGGCGCCATTGGGGATGCGGCCGGTGGTCGGCACGTTGACCGTGATCTTCGAACCATCGTTGCCCTGCACACCGAAACCACCGACCACCAGATTGCCCTGGGCAATCGCGTAGATCTGGCCGTCCACACCTTTGAGCGGCGTCATCAGCAGCGCGCCGCCACGCAAGGACTTCGCCTCGCCCAGACTCGAAACGGTGATGTCGATATGCTGACCCGGTTTCGCATACGGTGGCAGATCGGCGTGCACAGCAACCGCCGCGACATTTTTGATCTTCGGCGTTACACCCGGCGGCAGCACCACACCGAAGCGTTGCAGCATCGACACAAATGCCTGCGTCGTGTACTGGCCCTGCTCGCCCGTGCCATCAAGACCCACCACCAGACCGTAACCGACCAGCGGGTTGCTGCGCACACCGGCGATCGAAGCAATATCTTTCAGGCGTTCGGCATGACTCTGCATCGAAAAACAGATCAGCAAACCGATGGCCATCAGCTTCTGGAAGCGTGTCCAGGTTTTGTGAAGATGCATGCGACGCTGACTCATGATCGTTCTCCCCGCCCCGCTCAGAACGGCCACCAGCCGGAGTTGAAGAAGCGCGACAACCAGCCTTGCGTGTTGGCTTCAGCCAACTGGCCGGTACCGCTGAAGGTAATGCGCGCATTGGCCACACGGGTCGACAGCACGGTGTTGTCCGGCGAAATATCCGCCGGTCGCACCAGGCCTGTGATGCGGACAAATTCCTGCCCCTGATTGATGGTCATCCATTTGTCACCACGCACCACCATCAACCCGTTCGGCAGCACTTGCGTCACCATTACCGTGATGGTGCCGTTCAGGGTATTGCTTTGCTTGCTGTCGGCTTCGGCCTTGAAATCGCGTTTGGCATTGATGTCCACGCCGAGATTGCGCTGGCCGCCGTAGAAATTGCCGATCTCACCGAGAATTTCCGGCGCTTCAATGCCGACGCCGTTATCTTTTTTGATTTTGGTATCGGCGCGTTTTTGTGCCCGCGTGTCTTCAGCAAGACGGATAGTGATCAGATCGCCCACGCGCGCGGCGCGGCGATCATCAAAGAAAAACTGCGCGGTACCGGCGTTGTACAGCGAGCCTTTCTGGCCCGCCTGCACTTCCGGCATGTCCGGCAATACCGGCGCAAATCCCGGATCATCGGGCGTCGGACCGCTGACGCTGGCGCAGCCCGACAGTTGCGACAGCACAACCGCCGCAGTCGCAAGCAGGAAAGAACGAAGGCATTTGGCCATGATGAACTCCACTTCAGGCAACAGTCAGACCGGTCACAGCGTCTGGCTGATGTACTGCAGCATGTTGTCGACCGTTGAAATGACTTTCGCGTTCATTTCGTAGGCGCGTTGTGTTTCGATCATGTTGACCAGCTCTTCAACAACATTGACGTTGGAACTTTCGACGAATCCGCCGCGGATCACGCCCAGTCCGGTCAGACCCGGAGTGCCGACAATCGGTGCGCCGCTGGCCAGTGTTTCGGTAAACAGGTTGTCGCCAATGGGCTGCAATCCGGTCGGATTGACGAAATCAGCAACAGTCAGATTGCCGACGATGGTCGGTGCTGCCTGCCCCTGCAGGGTTACCGATACCGTGCCGTCGAGACCGACCGTGACTTTCTGCGCATCCTGAGGAATGGTGATCGCCGGTTGCACGACATAGCCATTGCCCATCGTCACCAATTGCCCGGTCTGATCGAGCGTGAAGTTGCCGGCCCGTGTGTAGGACAGCGAACCATCCGGCATCAGCACCTGGAAAAATCCGCGGCCATCAACGGCAACGTCCAGCGCGTTGTCAGTGGCCTGCAATGTGCCCTGCGTAAACGTTTTCGGCGTCGCCACCATTTTCACGCCGGTGCCGAGCATCAGGCCGGTTGGCAGCGTGTTGTTCTGTGTGGTCGCACTGCCCGGCTGACGGATGTTCTGATAGAGCAGATCTTCAAACACCGCGCGGCCTTTCTTGAAGCCGGTGGTGCTGGCGTTGGCCAGGTTGTGCGAGATGATGCTCAGATCAGTTTGCTGGGCATCAACGCCCGTCTTGCTGATCCACAGTGCAGGATGCATGGCGACCTCCTCGGTCTGTTTACTGGTGCTTCACGTCAACAGACTCAGAGCTGAATCAGTTTTTCCAGCGCGCCGTCATTTTCCTCGGCGACGCGCATCATCTTCACGTTCACTTCAAACTGCCGGGCCAGCGAGATCATGTCGATCAGTTCGCCAACCGCATTGACATTGCTCGCTTCCAGCGCACCGGACGTTACCGTCACTTCCGCATTCAGTTGCGCGGTGGCGCCGTCGTTCTGGCGAAACAGTCCGTCTTCACCTTTGGTCATCACTTTTGGATCAGGGTTGACCAGACGCAGTCGTTCAACCGGCACCAGCGCATTGGCGGGCGCCCCCTGCGGACGAACCGAGATCGTGCCATCGGCGCCAATCTGGATTTTTTCGAACGGCGGCAAGACGATGGGACCACCGGCGCCCAGCACCAGTTGTCCGCTTTGCGTTTCCAGCACACCGGTTTCACTGACCCGCAATTCACCGGCACGCGTGTAGGCTTCAGCGCCGCTGGCATCGCGCACGGCGAGAAAACCATCGCCCTTGATGGCGATATCCAGATCACGTCCTGTGGTGATCAGCGAACCTTTCGCCAGATTGCTCGCCGGCCGCTCGGTCATCACAAACGCGCGACTCGGCAAACCATCGCCAAACACCGGCATGGCGCGCGCCTGCGCCCAATCCGCCTTGAAGCCGGTGGTGCTGGCGTTGGCAAGATTGTTGGCGACCTTGTTCTGTGCCAGCGTGGTTTCGCGGGCACCGGTCATGGCGATGTACAGCAGGCGGTCCATGGTCGGCTCCTGTTCCGGGCCGGTGAGCTCATCTCACCGGCTCAGAAAACTGGCGGTTAACGGATCTGGATGATGGTCTGGGTGATCGCGTTTGCCGTTTCGATACTGCGGGCATTCGCCTGGAAGTTGCGCTGTGCGGTGATCAGATCCACCAGCTCGCGCGTCAGATCAACGTTCGACGATTCGAGCGCACCGGAGCGGATAAAACCGAAACTGGATGTTCCGGCTTCACCGGCCAGCGCTTCACCGGAATCAATCGACTCGGACCAGGACGTGTTGCCGAGCTGCGACAAGCCTTGCACGTTCGGGAATCGTGCCAGCGCAATTTTGCCCAGCGCGGTCGACTGACCATTGGAAAAGTTGGCGCGCACCACACCCGTGTCACTGATATCCAGGCCAGTCAGACGGCCGATACCAAAACCGTTTTGGGTCAACGTATTAACGGTAAACGGTGACGCAAACTGGGTCGGTGTGTTGTTGGAAAAGTCCAGGGTGATCTGCTGTGAACCGTCGGCACCGTTGAGGTTAATCAACGGATTCGAGCTCATCGCTGCCGTCTGGGCGATGGCCGGCGCCTGACCGGTAAACGCACCGGACGAGTTGAATGACAGCGTCACAAAATCCGGCCCCACGCCACCGCTCGCGGTGCCACCGACAACATCAAGGGGCTGCCCGTCAACATAGGTAAAGACGGCCCAGTCATTGCTCGGCGGTGACGAGGCAATTTTTGAAAAGTACATGGTCGCAATGTGCGGCGCCCCCAGCGAGTCATACACCGTGATCGACGTCGATGAGTGATATGTGGTCGCCTGCGTGGGGTTGAACGCTGCCGACGTCAGGTTGGAAACGCTGGATTGCAGGTTGACACCCACTTCAATCTCGTTGGTGATTCCGGGAGCACCGGCGGTTTGCGGCAACTGCAAGGGCCGTGTGCCGGACAACGAGGTGGTCGTCACCGAGCCGTTCGGGTTGACCGGAAACACCTGCAGGGTCTGGCCGGCCGCATTGACGACATAACCATCTTCATCGACACCAAATGCACCAGCACGAGTGAACACACGTTCAGCGCTGGTCAGATTCGGTGACATGACAAAGAAGCCTTCGCCGCTGACCGCCAGATCCAGCGAGTTGGATGTGAAGTTGAGGTTGCCCTGGGTGAACTGTTGCGCGACGTTGGACAACAACACGCCGGAACCAATCGCCGTGCGGCCACTGCCGAGCGCCGAGCGCGCGTAGATGTCGCCGAATTCGGCGCGCGATTCCTTGAAGCCAGTCGTATTGACGTTGGCAACGTTGTTGGAGGTAACGGACAGATCCGATTGTGCCGCGTTGAGACCACTCAAGGCTGTATTGAATGACATGGCTTTGTCTCCTGCGACGCTTAGCCGCTGATTTCACGTACATCGGCCAGGGACACCGTGCCCATGCCGTTCAGATTCAGATGCACCACACCGTCTTTGCCGGCGAGGTTGACGCTGTTGACGCGCGCCTCAACGTAGGGCTGCAGCTCCTCTGTCTTGCCGCCCATGGTCGCGGAGACCTTGACGATGTAATTGCCGGCCGGCAAAAGATTGCCGCTGCCGTCTTTGCCGTCCCATTGCCACATCTCGTCGCCCTTGGCCATCGGGCCGAGATCAGCGACACGGACAACCGCGCCTTCTGCGGTGCGGATCTCCACGCGAACATTGCTGGCTGATGCCGGGATGGTTGCACCCAGCCGGCCGGTATTGCCTTCGGCACCGTGCTGAATGACGTTGCCGGGAACAATCACTTTGCGGCCAACAATTGCCGATGCCTGCAGCGCCTGATTCGAGGTCAGCGCGTTGGCCATGGTGTTGAAGCTGGCGAGCATTTTTTGCTGACCTTCCAGCGCCGAGAACTGCGCCATCTGGGCAACAAACTCGGCGTTGTCGAGCGGCTTGAACGGGTCCTGATGCTGCAGTTGTGTGGTCAGCAATTTCATGAATTCGGCTTGACCGAGTTCTTTTTTCGGACCGGTGTTTTCAGTCGGGGGCCGGTTCAGGCCCAGACTGCTGTAATCGGTACCCACGCTGTTGGTTGTGCTCATGTTCCGCTCCTGCCCTGCCCGCTTGCCCGCTGTTCGTGAATGTCCGGCTGGCTACCCTGCACTGCGCCAAACCCTGTTGATGACGTTCAGAATCTTCTGCTGGCGTCGCTGAATAACGCCGCTTACTGGCCCAGCTGCAAAGTACGGGCCAACATCTGCTTGGCAGTGTTGGCCACCTGCACATTGGTCTGATAGGAACGTGAGGCGGAGATCATGTTGGCCATCTCTTCGACGAGGTTGACGTTCGGCGTATAGACATAGCCCTTGTCGTCGGCCATCGGATGATTCGGTTCGTATCGCGGACGCGGCGGCGCACTGCTTTCCACCACGCCGCGCACACGCACGCCCTGCGTTTCCATCTGGCCGTTGACGGCGGCCTGCACGGCCTGGAACACCGGATGACGGGCGCGATAGGTCTGGTCGACGCTGCTGGCAATCGAATCGGCGTTGGCAAGATTCGACGCCGTGGTATTCAACCGTACTGACTGGGCGGACAGCGCCGAGCCGGCGATGTCCATGACGTTGTAGAGATCCATGATCAGTCTCCGCGGATGGCGGTCAGCAGCGAGCGGATCTTGCCGCTCAGGAAGGTCAGGCTGGTCTGGTACTGCATCGAGGCCTGACCAAACGCCGCCTGTTCAACGGCGGCATCGACGGTGTTGCCGTCGCCGGTATCGGGTTGCAGCGGCACGCGGTACTGCGCTTCGGTGTTCACGTAGCGGGCGTTGCTGCTGTAGTGACGCTGGTCGGTGCGCGCGAGGCCGGGGCTGATGCCCTGCTGGCCCTGCATGGCGCGCGACAGGGCGGCGCGGAAATCAATGTCCTGGGCCTTGTAGCCGGGGGTATCGGCGTTGGCGAGGTTGTTGGCCAGCACGCCGACCCGCCGTGATTGCACGGTGAGGGCCTGCTCGTGGATACCAAACGCTTTCTGGAAATTGATGCTCATGCTCGCTGCTCCTGGCGACGTCGTGACGCGCTCAGGGTCGTTTAAGCAGCTTTCGTGCCATGGCTTGGAATGCGGGGCCGGATAGGGGCCGGAACGCAACAGACCGGGCCTTGGCCCGGTCTGTCAGCGAGGGAAACGAAACCGCCGCTCAGCGCAGCCGGTAGGCAATGCCGGGGTTGCAGCGAATCATTTCAAAACGGTCGGACAGCTCGCCCAGCGACTCGGAACCGCCGAGAAACAGCAGCCCGCCTTTCTTCAGGCGGCCCATCAGCCCGGACAGCACGCGGTTCTTGATCTCGGGTGAGAAGTAGATCAGGACGTTGCGGCAGAAGATGACGTCGAAGGGGCCGACAGCGTATGGCAGGTGCAACAGGTTCAGTGACTGAAAGCTGACGCTGGCCTTCAGCGCATCCTTGATCCGCCAGCGGCCGTTAGGCAAAGCGTCAAAAAAGCGGCGCTTACGCTCGTCGGAAAGTCCACGCGCCACCGCCAGACCGTCGTACACGCCCTCCTTGCAGGCCGCCAGCATGGCCGCCGAAATGTCGGTAGCGGTGATGCGGATGCCCGGGAACATGCGCATCTTCGGTTCGAGCTTGTACTCCTCGGACACCATGGTCAGCGAATACGGCTCCTGGCCGCTGGAACAGGCAGCGCACCAGATCTTCACCGGCTCCGGCGAATTCCAGTTGGAGAACACCTCGCGCTTGATGACTTCGAAGGGATAACCGTCACGAAACCACATGGTTTCGTTGGTGGTCATGGCATCGATGACCGCCTGCAGCAGGTTCATGGGCTGGCCGCGACGCAGGCGTTCAACCAGATCGGACAGACCGGTAATGTTGTGTTCGCGCATCAGCCCGGACAGGCGGCTGGTCACCAGATACTGCTTGGCATCGCCGAGCACAATGCCGGTACGCTCCTGCAGGAACTCGCAGAAGCGCTGATACCCGGCACTGTCGTGCCCGGAGGGCGTGGAAGACGAAAACGCCACGTCAGGCTTGCTCCCCGGAGTCCATAAACTGCTCATGCTCACTCATTCTTTCTGCCACGCGACCACTCAGGACGCGTGCGCGCCCATGACTTTCTGCACTGCGCCGGCCAGCTCATCCGGATTGAACTTCGGAATGAAGTCGTTGGCACCGACCTTGGCGACCATGGCCCGGTTGAACACCCCGGACAGCGAGGTATGCAGCAGGATGTACAGATCCTTGAGTTTGGGATCGTTGCGGATCTCGGCCGTCAGGGTGTAACCGTCCATCTCAGGCATTTCGATGTCGGAGATCAGCATCACCACTTCATCTTTGATGTTTTTGCCGGCCGCCACCATGTCCTGCAGGATGTGCAGCGCTTCGGCACCGTCCTTGGCAAGAATGGTGCGAATGCCAAGCTGCTCGATGGTGCGCTTGACCTGATTGCGCGCCACCACAGAATCGTCAGCGATAAGCACGGCGCGCGCTTCGGCGCGGTCGGCGGTTTTCTTCACCACTTCCTGGCTGACCGTGGTGTTCTGCGGGGCGATCTCGGCGAGGATTTTTTCCACGTCGATGATCTCGACCAGCTCTTTCTCCAGCTCGGTCACAGCCGTCAGATAGGTGTTCTTGCCGCTGCCCTTGGGCGGCGGATGAATGTCGCCCCAGTTCATGTTGACGATGCGTTCAACCGAAGCGACCAGAAAGCCCTGCACCGCGCGGTTGTACTCGGCAATGATGATGAAGGCTGATTTCAGGTCCTGCACCGGCGGTCCGCCAATCGCCATGCTGGTGTCGATGACGGAAATGGTTGTGCCGCGGATGTGGGCAATACCACGCACCACCGGATGCCGGTGCGGCAGCTCGGTGAGTGGCGGGCATTGCAACACTTCCCGCACCTTGAACACGTTGATGCCGTAACGCTGGCGCCCGGTGAGCCGGAACAGCAACAGCTCCAGCCGGTTCTGGCCGACCATTTGTGTGCGTTGATTGACAGTATCGAGAATGCCGGCCATGCAGGAACTCCGGAGGCGGGTCGATTGGACAGCGTCAGCGCCACAATTCGCACAGCGATTGAACAACAAGGCACGATTTCTGCTTTGTTGCCCTGTGACGACGATGCAGACACTGCATTGCCGCAAAGGATAGGCGATGAATCATGAGTTTGCGTAGCACTGTTTATGCGTGTCTGCTGCTGGCAAGCCTGCCGCTGGCGACGCTGCGCGCTGCGCCGGGCGACACGCCACCAGCGACGACGGATACGGCCATGAAAATTGCCACGGCCGGCATGGCCACGCCGCCGGCACACGATGCCGTCAGCGCCGCCCGGCAATTTCTTGCCGATCAGTTGCCGCCCTTGCCGGACGGCAAACGCGACATTCACATCACGCCGCCTGACGTTCGCCTGCAACTGGCGCCCTGTGATCAGGCGCCGGAAGCGTTCTGGGCCAATGCCAACTCGACGTCCGGCAGTCATGTCGTGGTTGGCGTGAAATGTGCGTCGCCGGTCTGGCAGGTGTTCCTGCCGGCCCAGATCAGCGAGTGGCAGAACGTCTGGGTGGCAAGCCGGCCGCTGGCACGCGGTCATCGCCTGAGCACCGGGGATCTGGTGCGCCGGCCGGTCGAACGCATGCGCCTGCGCGGCGATTTGCTCAGCGATGTCGCCGCCGCCACCGGCAGCGCACTGCGTCAGGCGGTGGGCGCCGGCGAACCGCTGTCGCGCCGGCAGATCTGTGCGGTCTGCCGCGGCGAAACCGTGGACATCCGCGCCGACGGCGGCGGTTTCCAGGTCAACATGCAGGGCATCGCGGAAACGGATGGCAGCCTCGGCGAGCGCATCCGGGTGCGCAACAGCAGCAGCCGGCGGGTCGTCTCCGGCGAGATCACGGCGCCGGGCCAGATCACCATCCGCTGAAGGCGGGTCAGGCCGGTCCGGCAAAAATCGGGTTAAAGTTTTCTCAAACAGGGTCGATAACGAAGCACAAGCAATGACAGGTTTCCAAAGGCTGGGCTACATGGACATCAAACAACTGGGCGTGGGCGCCGCCAACAGTAACGACGTACGTCGCGCGGACAAGTCCGCCGGCAGTGCGCCGACTGCCGCCCCGAACGCCGCAGCCAAGGCTGCGACGCCCGCTCCTGCCAGTGATTTGGAACTGTCGCCGGAAGCCCGCAAGGTTGCCGCCTTGCTGGGCCGGTTGGCCGACATCCCGGCGGTGGATACCGCCAAGGTCAACCGCATCAAGGCCGCCATCGACAGCGGGCAGTACAGCGTCGATGCCGACCGGGTGGCCGACAAGATTGTGCGCTTCGAACAGGACCTCCAGGAGCGCAAATGATCCCGCAAGCGGTCGAGCAGCTGTGTGAGCTGCTGAGCATGGAATGTGCGCTGGCCCAGCGCTTTTATGAAGTGCTGGCCCAGGAGCAACTGGCGCTGGAGCGCAGCGACACCGCTGCCATTCAGGCGCTGGCCAAAGAAAAATCGCGGCTGGTCGCCGCCATTGATGAACAGGCCGGCCAGCGCGAACGTCTGACCGGCGGCCGCAGCTTTACCCAGCTGCGCGCCAATTGCCCGGCCAGCCAGCAGGCGACACTCGGTGAATGGCTGGACCGCACCGCCCAGTTGCTGACCCGCTGCCGCGAACAGAATGATCTCAACGGCCGCATCATCGCCGCCACGCGGCGTAGCGTTGAACGCGCGCTGAGCCTGATGCGCGGCCAGCAACCTGACGCCGTGCTCTACACCGCCAGCGGCGCCGCGCAGCGCATGCAACTGCGACAGGCCTACGTGTCGGTCTGATCGCCCTGCTTGTTGCTCCGCCAAACAAAAAAGGCACCGCCAAACATAAAAGCGCCTTCCGGCGCTTTTTTGTTTCCTGCCCTGCCAAATGTCCGGCGCGAGCTCAACGCTTGAACTTGTGACCGTGGCGATTCCAGAGAATCCAGCCACGCGCAAACACATAGGTCAAAAATCCGCCAGCAAGTACCAGCTGACCAAGATGGCTGCGCTGACCGTCGCCCTCGGTCATGCCGACATACCAGAGATACCCGCCGGCCGCGAACGCCACCACACCGATCATGCCGGCCATCTGCAGGCGGTAATTCAGCGTCGCCGCCTTGCGCGCCTGCAGTTTCAGCAGCTGCTCGTCGCCGCCCTGCCCGGCCACAGGCGCCGATGAGGGCGCAGAGGCCACGACCGGCTCAGCGGCTGCGCCGGCCCGGCCGAGTTTGTAGCCGCAGTGGGGACAGGTGACCGCCTTGTTGGACATGCGTTTTTGGCAGGCGGGGCAATTGATCAGGGCCATGCTCGACTCTCACAGGTTAACGGTTGCGTGTGCAGCTGATCGCCGCCGGTTTCAGCCGACGGCCTTGCTGACGATTTCAAACACGTCCGGCGACAGTCCCTGGCGCGCCAGCATGCGCTTCAGCTCACCCAGCATCAGTTGCTGGCGGCGCTCATCATACCGGCGCCAGCGGTTGAAGCTCGATATCAGCCGCGAAGCGATCTGCGGATTGCAGTCGTTCAGCTCGGCCACACGTCCGGCGATGAACGCGTATCCGGCGCCGTCAGCGCGGTGAAATACCAGCGGATTGCTGTGCGCCAGCGTGCCGTACAGCGCGCGCACCTTGTTCGGATTTCGCCGGTCAAACAGCGGATGCTGTTCCAGCGCGGCAATGACATCGAGCGTGTCATCCAGCGGCGCTTGCGCTTGCACGGCAAACCATTTGTCCATGACCAGCGCTTCGCCGGCATGACGCGCGGCAAACTGCTCGAGCGCCTGCACGCGTTGCGGTGCACGGCCGTTGACCAGCGCACGCAGCGCAGCGAAACGATCGGTCATGTTGCCGGCGCGCGAAAACAATGCAAACGCCGCCGACTGCGCAGCCGCGTCGCCGGTTTCCAGCCACAGTTGCAACGCTGCCGACGACAGGGCCCGCGCCGCGATCGCTTCGCCGTCCTGACGCTGATCGGCGTCTGCCAGTTGCGTACGCGTGTCGGCATACAGTTTTGCGAGCACGGCCGACAATTGCACGGCCAGTTCGCGGCGCAGGAATTGTTGCGCCGCGATCAGCGCATCGATGTCGATACTGCCGACCTGCTCCTGCACATAGGCGATGTCCGGCAATTGCAGCAGGCGCGCGCGGACGGCTGCATCGGTTTCGTTGTCGGCAAGGGCCGACTGTAGGGCTTGCACCAGCGCCGGATTCAGGGCCAGTGCCTGTCCGGCACGCCAGTCCGAGGCCAGACGCAGAAACTCCCGCGTCGCCAACGTCTGCAACGCATCCCAGCGATTGAACGGGTTGCTGTCATGACGCAGCAGAAACGCCAGCTGGGCATCACTGCGGGCAAATTCCAGTTTCACCGGCGCTGAAAAATCGCGCAGCAAAGACGCCACCGGCGGTGCATCGATATCGGTGAACACAAAGGTTTGCGCTGCGCGCGACAGCGGCAGCATGACGTCCTCACCTTCGCCCTTGCACTCGCTGCGATCTGCATCGTGCCAGCGCAGCATCAAGGCCTGCCCCTGCGCGTCCAGAAGGCCGGTACGGATCGGGATCAGGAAGGCTTGCTTCTGATCCTGTCCGGGTGTCGCGGCGCAGGATTGCGTGAAGTGCAAACGGTATTCACAACGCGCTGCATCGTACTGTTCGCTCACTGTCACCACCGGCGTGCCGGCCTGTGCATACCAGAGACGGAACTGCGTCAGATCGACGCCATTGGCATCGGCATGCGCCTGGACAAAATCATCACAGGTCACGGCCTGGCCATCGTGGCGCTGGAAATACAGGTCCATGCCCTTGCGGAAACCGTCTGCACCGAGCAGGGCATGCAACATGCGGATCACTTCCGCGCCCTTGTTGTATACGGTGACAGTGTAGAAATTATTCATTTCCACATAGCTGTCCGGGCGGATCGGATGCGCCATCGGTCCGGCATCTTCGGAAAACTGCGCGGTGCGGATGATGCGCACATCGTCAATGCGCTTGACGGTCGCCGAACCCATGTCCTGCGAGAAACACTGATCGCGGAACACGGTCAGGCCTTCTTTCAGCGACAACTGGAACCAGTCACGACAGGTGACGCGATTGCCGGTCCAGTTGTGGAAGTACTCGTGGGCGATCACGCTCTCGACACCTTCGTAGTCGGTGTCAGTGGCCGTGTCACGATGCGCCAGCACGTACTTGGTGTTGAAAATGTTCAGGCCCTTGTTTTCCATCGCGCCCATGTTGAAGTCGGACACGGCGACGATCTGGTAAACATCCAGATCATATTCACGGCCGTAGACCTGCTCGTCCCAGCGCATCGCCCGCTTGAGTGAAGCCATGGCGTGATCGCATTGCGCCAGCTTGCCCTTGTCGACATAGATGCGCAGATCCACCTTGCGTCCCGAGCGGGTGAAAATGTGATCGCGCAGCAGATCGAAATCACCAGCGACCAGCGCAAACAGGTAGCAGGGTTTGGGATAGGGATCGACCCAGCGGGCGAAGTGCCGGCCGTGGTCGAGATCACCGGCGCCGGCTGGATTGCCGTTGCCCAGCAGATGCGGATACAGGGCTTTTTCTGCGCGCAGCGTGACATCGTAAGTGGCCAGAATATCCGGCCGGTCGATGAAGAAGGTGATGCGACGGAAGCCCTCGGCTTCGCACTGGGTGCAGAATTTTCCGGCTGACTTGTACAGGCCTTCGAGCCGCGTGTTGTCCTGCGGCCGCAGCTCGACCACCGAACTCAGCGTGAAAGCGCCCTGCGGCACCTGCACGGTCAGCGAACTCTCGTCCTGCAGATACTGCGCGGCGTTGAGTTCATTGCCATCAATGGCCAGCCAGCGCAATTTCAGATCTTCACCATCGAGACGCAGCGCAGTCGCCGGCGCGCCGGCCAGCGGATTGGCACGCACCTGCAAATCAGTGCGCACTTCGGCGTGGGTTTCGTACAGATCGACCAGCATGGTCACGTGGTCGATGAGGAAATCGCTGACGCGATAGTCCTTGCGGTACTTCGGCGTTGCGGCCGCACTGCCCTTGTTCATTGACGGCTCCTGCTCGCAGGTCGCCGACAACGCGCCTGCTTCTCTGCCCGGATGCGCATTGTAGTGCCGGGGCATGCGCCGCGCGCACTCCCTGCGCATCCGGCCGTCAGTGAACAATACCGCCGCCGGCCGGCGCGCGACCCCATGCGCACCAGCCGGAAGCGGCAAGGCGAAGGATCAGGCACTGCGGTTCTGGGCATCAGGTGCTGACGCACGGGGCATCAAACGCGGCGAAAAGCCCCGTGAAAGCCCAGTGGCAGCGCATGCGGCAGGGTGGCGCTGGCCAGCGGACCATCGGCCAGATGCTCGGCGGAAAACACGTTCAGCACCGTGCAGCGGCGACGGCAATCCAGCACCGTGCCAAGCAGCCAGCCCTGCCCTTCGCGCGTCGCCCGTGCTGAAGGAATGAACAAATGCTCCTCCGGCAGCATGCCGGCGCCGAAATCAAACACCGTGGCATCGTCATGTTCGCTGTCCAGGCGCGCAATACTGGTGGTGTGCGGCTGCCCCGGCAACGTGCGCTCATAAACGCCGAAATGAATGCGGCCATCGCGGGTTTCGTAGCGCGCATCCAGCACCGGAAACTCGATGGCGTGAGCGCTGAAAGCAATCTCCGCCTCCGTCCTGCCGGGTGTCACGGTGATGGTTGCCAGCGTGCTGTTTTCCTGCGCGGCACGGCCCGGGTTTACGCGGGTGTTTTCAGCACGACCGGCAATGATTTGCGCCAGGTCCATGTGCATGATCCCGGCATCCCTGTACCAGCATGCGTGCAGACGGATCTGCGCACCGATCTCGCAGGCCCGGCCGAAATGGAACACCAGACCGGCCGGCAGCTGCGCCTGCGCGTGCAGTTTCAGCGTTGCCTTGTCGATCACCAGCACTGCCGTGCCCTGCTCCGGTTTCCAGCCCTTGCGATCGAACCAGTCCGTACCGGCGTCGCGATCCCACATCTGCGGCGCCAGCAACACCACGAGAAACTTCTCCGTTTGCGTGAACGCATGGGCATAGCCGGGAAACGGCATCGCCACGCGGGCAAATTTCAGCAGCTCACCGGCCATCGATACCCGGTACAGAAACATCACGCCTTTGCCGACATAAGGCGCCAAACCGAAATTCCAGTAGCTGCCATCCGCTTCGCGCAGCGGATGCGCCGAAAACGGCAGGCCTTCCAACCCCTTGCGCCAGGTTTTCAGGCCGCGTGTTTCCAACGTGTCCGGATCGAGCCGGTAGGCGGAGCCGCCTTCCCAGAGCGCCAGCAACTCGCCATCAAGCGGCAACACCGAAGTGTTGGCTGTGTTGTGATCATCGTTGTTGCGCGCCGGCAGTGCCTCACTGCCTATCGCATAACGACCGAGTGCCGACTCGCCACGGTATTTGTAGGTCTGCACGAAACGTCCGCGGTGTTCGACCGCGCGTTCGCCGATGGCGTAGCGATGCACCATGCCGTCACCCATGAACCAGTGCGTCGCCGGTTTGCCGGCATAGGCGAGTCGCGCCGGACCATTGCGGAACAGCAAACCCTGCACTTCGGCCGGGAAACGCCCGCGCACGCTGGCCTGCACCGGCGTCAGCGCGTCGACATCTATCGAACGCCAGCCCAGTGCGTAATCGTGATCGATCACCGGCGCATGCAGGGACGAAGATCGTGCACAGGCACTCAGGGTCAGACTGGTCGCGGTCAGCGACAGCCCGTGAAGAAAGGAACGACGATCCATTTTCTCTCCCGCAATTTTTCCGATCCGGCATCAGACTGCTGAGGTCTGGAAACGCACCGGGCGGTGGTCAGGCGTTTGCCCGCCACCGCAGGTCAACGTATTTCAGATCTGATTTCAGTTCCGGTTTCAGTTGACGCGAATTTCCAGCGTCCGGCCCTCGGCCGGCAAATCAAAGCGCGCTTCATCGAATTGCGGCCGGCCACGGGCGCCGACGTTGTTGCTGAAGCCATAGCCTTCAAGCGGCATGCCCATGGCGTTCATGTCGAGCTGGCCGTTGTCGTTGACGTCGTGAAACAGGGTGATCGCGTACTGTCCGGCGCCCAGCTCCGGGATCTCCAGCACCAGTTCCTTGTCGGTCACCGGTACGCGACGCATCGCCGCGGCGCGGCCCTTGCCATCCCAGCCTTCGGCATTGTTGTGCACCACCAGCAGCAAATGGCCGGTGGATTCGCGGAAGCCATTCAGTTTCAGTGTCAGCGTCGCGGCCGATGCGCTCTGTACGCAAAGCGGCGCCAGCAACAACAAGGCTGTCAGTGCGGTGGTTCGGATGTTCATCGTTGCATCTCCTCAAAACCCGGCGGCGCGGATTCTCTGCCCGATGCCGGTGCCGGTTGCCGGCGGGCGAACCTGATGTCGTACAGGCTGGAGACAGGATGCCGATGACGTCGGTCATGCCGCATGTGCCAGAGGTCATGCCCGGTCATCAAAACAACCCAGACATGCTGCGGACAAAAAATAAAACGCCCGCAGTGCGGGCGTTTGTGATGCTGAGGCCTGAATAAAAGCGAGGACTATTGCAGCCCGCTCGGCAGGCGCGGAGATGACAGCAACTGCTTGAACACCTGCCAGCGCGCCTGTTCTGCCGGCACGCCGGTTTGCTGCGCGGCCTGTTTCTCGACCCAGTTTTTCACCATGTCCTTGCCGAGGTTGTAATTGATGACATAACCGCGGTTAACATCAAAAAACTGCGTGCGCTGCGGCGCTTTCACGGCCGGATACAGTTCGACATTGATCAGCCAGTCAATCGCCTGCTCGCGATTGATGCGACCGTCGATGTAGTCGCGCGCCGCTTCATTGCCGGCGTAGCTTAGCTTGCCGAGCAACTTCAGCAGCCGGTCGTACTGATCGGCTTTGCTGGCATCAAGACCGGCCAGCGGATACAGCACTTCGCGCTGGAATTTCATGCGCTCGGCTTCAGGAAACGCAATATCAACACCATAGTTGGCGCTGCCTTCGGCGATCAGCGATTGCGGCGACCAGAGCGGATACACGCTGAATTCCAGCCAGCCCTTGTCATTGACCAGATTTTTCTCGAGCAGGGCGTTGTAGGTGTGATGCCCCGGATACCCTTCGTGGCAACCGAGATCAATGGCGCGCTCGATGAATATCGGTTGTTCAATGTTGACCTGGATCAGGCTCTGGAATTTGCCCTGATACCAGTTGTACCCGCTCCAGGGTTTGCCGGTGACAAACTCCAGCGTAAACCCCTCGCCTTCCGGCAATTGCACATGCTGGAGCGTGCGCTCACGGCAGCCCTGAATCGCCGCATCGAACACGGCGCGCAGACGATCTTTGGGAATGATGAATTGATTGCGGAAGGCGTTGATGCGCGCCACCAGCGGGCCTTCGCCCGGCAACAGCGTTTCGATCTCCCTGTGCAGCGCGAGAAAATGTTCGCGCGACATTTTCGGCGACACGGCGTCATACAGCAGCGCCGTTTCCTCATCAAAGCTGTAGCGCTTGCCGGCAATCATGTCGATGCGTGCCAGCATGGCCCGCACCTGCTTGCGCAGATACTCAAGACGCAGCGCGTCGTCACTGCCCGCGGCCGCCGTCGGCAGGCCGGCAAGCTGGCGAGCCAGCCGCTCGCCGCGTTCGCGGATTGCGGCCAGCGCCAGGGGTTCGGCCTCAACGCGCGCCTTCAACGCCGGCGGACCGTAGTAGGCGTCCACGAACGCACCATCGTGCGGCGTCATGGCCAGCGACAGGGTCACGTATTCGCGGGAAATAGCCTGCATGCCGGTATCGGCCGCCAGCGCCGGTGCGGCAACGGCAGGCAAAGCGATCAGCACCAGCGCGGCGAGTTGGCGGCGCAGCGCTGACAGGGCCGGGCGACGGGCTGAAGACACGGGTGTGGACAGGCGCAGGGGACGCGCGTGATGGGTATTCATGGCTGCTCCTGTACAGGGCCGGAAACGCGGCCCTGACCGATGAGAGGGACTGCGAGGCTAACGGCCATGCGCGGCGGCGGCTAGTACGCAAACTGCATCGGCGCGCAGGCGCAGGCTCGGCAATCGGGGCGACACACGCCAGCCGGGGGAGCGGACACCATCAAGCCGGCACCGGCGCAATCGAGGAGCAGGCTGAATCCGGGACGAACCCAGTCTGATACGGCCTGAATCAGGGACGCAGTAAAAAGAAAGAAAGCTGTCCACCAACCAGACCCAGACCACGTTGCGGGAACGGCGTGTTCAGGGCGGGATGACAGCGGCAGTTCAGGTAACCGTGACGGAAAAACCGGCTACGGAAACCCGCTGCGGGTGAAAGAGGTATCATGCCCGGCCGCTGCACGGAGCAAGCCCGGTAAAGCCGTCCGGAAGTCTGCCAGCAGACGGCAGTTGTGCTGCGACGCGACATATTTCGATGCTGCGCAGCAGCAAAGACAAGGCCACATTTACAGAGCAGATCGGGTCGTGATGCGGCAAACCGTTGCCCTGAAATTTCACTCGGGTACAATGCGCGCGCTTTCCGTTTGCGTAAAGGTCAACTAGCCGCCTCCCCACCCGGCGGCTAGTCTTGCCAGCGCTTCACAGCCCCCTTCCGCGCCCTGGAGGAATCGTCTTGACGACCACCGTCGCGAAGTTCGCCATCGAGCGCATCCAGTATCTGGATGCCAACGGCAAACCGCTCAGCAAAAACCTCCCCGACTTTGCCAAAGACAAGGATCTGTTGCGCAGCATGTATCGCAACATGGTTCGTCTGCGCATGTTCGACGCCAAAGCCTATGCCCTGCAACGCACCGGCAACATGGGTACCTACCCGGCCTCGCTCGGCCAGGAAGCCATTGGCATCGGTTACGGCCTCGCCCTGACCAAAGAAGACGTGCTGGTTCCCTACTACCGCTCCACCGGCGGCCTGCTGATGCACGGCGTATCGATGCTGGAGATCTTCCTGTACTGGGGCGGCGACGAACGCGGCTCCAATTTCAAGGAAGCGCGCGAAGACTTCCCCATCGCCGTGCCGATCGCCACGCAATGCCTGCACGCTGCCGGCGTCGCCACCGCGATCAAATACCGCAAGCAACAGCGCGCGGTGGTGACGGAAATTGGCGAAGGCGGCACCTCGGAAGGTGACTTCTACGAAGCCATCAACGTCGCCGGCATCTGGAATCTCGGCGTCGTGTTTTTCGTCAACAACAACCAGTGGGCGATCTCGGTGCCTTCGGCAATCCAGACCAACTGCGAAACCTATGCGCAGAAAGGTATTGCCGCCGGCATTGAAAGCATCCAGGTGGACGGCAACGACATCCTCGCCGTTTACGACGTGTCACGCAAAGCGCTGGAAAAAGCCCGCGCCGGCAAAGGCGCCACGCTGATTGAAGCGGTGTCGTATCGCCTCTGCGATCACACCACGGCTGACGATGCTTCGCGCTACCGCTCGAAAGACGAGCTGGAAAAAGGCTGGGACGCCGAGCCGGTGAAACGTCTGCGCGCCTACATGGAATCGCTCAAATGCTGGAGCGAGGCCGACGAAAAAGCGCTGACCGAATCAATCGCCGCTGAAATCGACGCCGCCGTGCACGCCTACAAAACCTATCCGGCGCCGAAGCCGGAAGACATGTTTGACACCCTCTACGCCGAGCTGCCGAAACACATTCAGAAGCAACGCGAAGAAGCCATTGCCCGTGGAGCGAAGTATGGCAGCCATCACGCTCATTGAAGCCGTCAGTCTCGCGCTCGCCCATGAGCTGAAGCGCGACAAGGATGTGGTCGTGCTCGGCGAAGACGTCGGCGTAAACGGTGGCGTGTTCCGCGCCACCAACGGCCTGGCACAGAAATTCGGCAGCGATCGCGTCATCGACACGCCGCTCGCCGAATCGATGATCGCCGGCCTCGCCATCGGCATGGCCGCGCAAGGCATGAAGCCGGTTGCAGAAATGCAATTCGAAGCTTTCATGATGCCGGCCTACGACATGATCTATAACCACATCGCCCGCATGCGTCTGCGCACCCGCGGCCGCATCACGCTGCCGATGGTGATCCGCGCGCCCTGGGGCGGCGGCATTCACGCACCGGAGCATCACAGCGATTCGCCGGAAGCGCAGTGCGCGCATATTCCGGGCCTGAAAGTGGTGATCCCGTCCAATCCGTCACGCGCCTACGGCCTGCTGCTGGCGGCGATCCGTGATCCGGATCCGGTGCTGTTCTTCGAACCGAAGCGCGTCTACCGCATCGTCAAACACGAAATTGACGACAACGGTGAAGAGTATCCGCTCGGCACCTGTTTCGTGGACCGCGAGGGCACTGACATTACGCTGGTGTCCTGGGGCGCGATGATGCACGAGACGCTGCAAGCCGCCGACAAACTCGGCAAGGAAGGCATCAGCGCCGAAGTGATCGACGTGGCCACCATTTCGCCACTCGACATCGACACCATCCTCGAATCGGTGGCGAAAACCGGCCGTCTGCTGATTGTTTGCGAAGCGCCGCGTTCGGGTTCATGGGCATCGGAAATTGCTGCGCAGGTTTCCGAACAGGGTCTGTTCAACCTGCTCGCGCCGATTGGCCGCGTCACCGGTTACGACACGACCATGCCCTACTACAAGCTGGAAAAGCAGTACATGCCCAGCGTTGATCGCATTCTGGAAGAAGCCCGTCGTCTGGTGGCCTACAAGTAAGTCACCAGCATCGATAACAACCGCTGCCCGGCGCAGGCATTCAGGCCTGCGCCGGGCGTTGCGCCACGCGCTGTCCGATGCAGCGCAGGAATTGAAGCCGAACCTTGTCCGGTCCCTTTTCCGGACAGCGTTCAGACACAGGAAACAGCAGGAACATGGCCTACATTTTCGAGCTGCCTGATCTCGGCGAAGGTTTGCCGGATGCCACCATCGTCAAGTGGCTGGTGAAAGAAGGCGACACGGTGAAAGTCGATCAGCCGATCGCTGAAATGGAAACCGCCAAAGCCGTGGTCGAAGTGCCCTCGCCGGTGAACGGTACGGTGCTGAAACTGCACGGTCAGGCCGGCGACGTGATCATCACGCACAAGCCGCTGGTGACGTTCGGTGAAGCGGGCGAAACCCTGAGCGCAAGCGCGGGGGCGAACGCGCCGATGCACGCGCAAGTCGGCGCCCACGTCCCTGCAGCGGCGCCGGCCGCTGCACCGCTTGCAGCACACGCGCAAGCACCGGGCGGTGGTGAAGTGTTCCTGCTGCCGGATCTCGGTGAAGGGCTGCCGGATGCCACCATCGTCAAATGGCTGGTGAAAGAAGGCGACACGGTAAAAGTCGATCAGCCGATCGCGGAAATGGAAACCGCGAAAGCGGTGGTCGAAGTACCGTCACCGCACAACGGCGTGATCGCCAAACTGCACGGCAAAGCCGGTGATGTGATCATCACGCACGCACCGCTGGTGACGTTTGCCGGCGGCAATGTTCCGGCCGCTGGCGTGGCAGTTGCCGCTGAAACAAAAACAGCGGAAGAAAAACCGGCACAACCGGCAGATGCAGGCACCGTGGTTGGTGCCGTGCAAGTCGGCAACACCATCGTTGCCGAAACCACCGATGCAGTGGTGAAAGCACTGGCGAAAAAACTCGGCGTCGATCTGGCCCGGGTCAAGGGCAGCGGTGCTGGCGGCAAGATCACGCAGGCCGACGTCAAAGCTGCCGCAGCCGGCGGCCAGGCGATCAGCAGCGCCGTCGTTGCCGCGCCGGTTGTCAGTTCGGCCACCAACAATCCGCTCGCCTTCCGCGCATCGCCGGCCGTGCGCAAACTCGCTGCCGAACTCGGCGTCGATCTGGCGCGCTGCGCCTGCTCCGGCCCGAAAAACACCATCACCCGTGACGATGTGCAAGCCGCCCGCAGTGGCAGCTCGGGCGCCGGCGCGACGGCTGCATTGCGTACGCCGCAGATGAGCATTAATGCACCGGTTGCGGCTGGCAGCGCCGCTCGCCTGCCGTCGGTCACGGTCGAGATCAAACCCGAAGCGGTTCGCGGTGTGCGTCGCGCCATGGCGCAGGCCATGACGCTCTCGCACCAGAATGTCGTACCGGTCACGCTGATGGAAGACGCCAACATCAGCAAATGGAAGAAAGGCGAAGATTCACTGGCGCGTTACATCCGCGCGCTGTGCGTCGCCTGCAACGTTGAACCGGCGCTCAACGCCTGGTTTGACGGCGCGAACATGGAGCGGCTGCTGCATCCGAACGTCAATGTCGGCATCGCTGTCGATACGCCGGATGGTTTGTACGTGCCGGTGGTCAAGGATGCACAGGGCAAGTCGATGGGCGAGCTGCGTGCCGACATCGAAACCCTGCGCAAAAAAATCAGCGAAAAAGCCATCAAGCCGGATGATCTGTCGGGTGCGACGATCTCGCTGTCCAACTACGGTTCGATTGCCGGTCGTTACGGCACGCCGATTGTGGTGCCGCCGCAAGTCACCATTCTTGGTTGTGGCCGCTTCCGCAATGAGCTGAAGCTGACCGAAAAAGGCATCGAGAATCAGCGCATGCTGCCGCTGTCGCTGTCGTTCGATCACCGCGCCTGCACCGGTGGCGAAGGCGCCCGCTTCCTCGCGGCCCTGATCGCCGATCTGGAAAAGCCCGAATAAGGCGGTTGCTGACAACACTGATGCTTTAAAAAGCGCGCTGCTGACCTCGGCGTGTCAACACATCAGGCAGAAAACAAAGCGGACGCTACGGCGTCCGCTTTGTTTTTGTGCTGCTGGCAAACACAGGTCCGGCTGTGCCGACGTTTTTTACCTGCGCGCAGGACATCCGGTGCCGAACCGCGTGGCCAACATCATTTAGCGTGCGCATTCACGCTTGCTGGCGAACAGATTTTGGCGATATAACGCAACGCTCGTGCTTTCTGCACACAACAACACCAGAGGAAGAATCGGATGCGAAATCTGTCCCTGAGCGCCCTGTGTCTGGCGCTGACTTGTGCCGGCGCTGCAGCCAGCCATGCCCGTGATATCAGTTTTGTCTCCGCGCCAATCACCGGCGGCCATGTCGTGCTGCCGGTCGGCAAGGATGCCAGCCTGACTGCTGAAGCCCGGACGGTGGATGAAGTCAGCGGTGGCCTGTTGCAGAAAGCGCTCAAGGCCGCGCAGTTTGATGGCGCCAAACACAGCAGCAAAACGTTTCATGCGCTCGGTCCGTTCGACAGCATTACCGTGATTGGCACCGGTGACGGCAGCTTGTCGCGTACCGATGCCGAGGATTTTGGCGGCCATGCCGCAGCGCTGACTGCCGGCATCAAATCCGGCACCGTGCACATTCTTCCGCCATCGGCCGACAGCGCCGATGAAGTCGCCACCGGCGCCGCCTTGCGCCGTTTCAATTTCGACAGTTACAAAAGCAAGAAAGCTGAGGCGCAAGCGGCCTTGCAGATTGTCACCAAAGATGCGGCACAGCTTGAAAAGCAATGGCCGGGCGACGGTGCAGCGCTGGCCGACGGCGTCAATTTTGCGCGCGGCCTCATCTGGGCGCCGTCAAACATCAAGACGCCGCAATGGTTTGTCGAGCAGGTTCAGGCACGCTTCAAAGGCATGAAGAACGTCGAGATTGACGTGCTCGACGTCGCCGCCATGCAGAAGCTGGGCATGGGGGCCATTCTCGGCAGCGGTCAGGGCAGCCTGCGTCCGCCGCGCATGCTGGTAGTGCAATACAAGGGCGGCAAAGCAAACGACAAACCGGTGGTGATCACCGGCAAGGGCATTACCTTTGACAGCGGCGGCATTTCCATCAAACCGGGCGAAGGCATGTGGCGGATGCGCTATGACATGGCCGGCGCGGCGGCCAGCATGGGCACGCTGCTGACCGTTGCCCACCAGCAGTTGCCGGTCAATGTGGTCGCCATTGCCGCGCTCGCCGAAAACATGCCTGATGGCGGCGCGATCCGTCCCGGCGATGTGCTCACCGCAATGAGCGGCAAGACCATCGAGATCATCAGCACCGACGCCGAAGGCCGGCTGGTGCTGGCCGATGCGAGCTGGTACGCGCAAACACGCTGGCAACCGCGCGCGCAGATCTCCATTGCCACGCTCACCGGCGCCGCACGCGCCGCACTCGGCAGCGACTTTGCGGCGCTGATGAGTCGCGACGACAGCTTGTCGGCGGCGCTAATCAAAGCCGGTGACAACAGCGGCGAAAAACTTTGGCGCATGCCGCTGATTGATGCGCATGCGAAGGCGATCAAATCGGATATTGCCGACATCAAGAACGGAGTTGAGGGCGGCAATGCCGGCATGAGCACGGGCGCGCAATTCATCGCCGAATTCATCAAGCCGGAAACGCCCTGGGCCCATCTGGATATCGCCGGCATGGCCTGGTCAACCACCGACAGCGCCACCACGCCCAAAGGTGCAGTTGGTTTTGGTGTCAGACTGCTGAGCGAGTACATCCGCGAAACCAGCAAGACGCAGCCCTGAGCACTGCACGGCCCCCCGCAAGCACTACGCCCCGAAACGCCGCTGATCGCCGGATCAGCGGCGTTTTTTATTTGCCCGGAAAGTCCGCACGCAGGTGGCTCGGCGATGTACTCGGGACGCATTGGATGCCAAGCCCGAGTGGGCGTCCGGCAAACATCCGCTGCAGCCCTGAATTTTCTTCCGGCAGCACACGCCAGCGTTCACTGAAACTGGTTTCGACTCCTTCAGCAAGTGCGTGAAACAGCTACACGACGCCGCACCGCAAGCTCCTTAGCCTGCCTGCGCCATTTCGGGCAGCCAGCGCAATTCATGTAGCACGACTCACACGCCAGAGCAGCGGGCGCGCCGATTCGACACCACTCGAATGGCGTCGCGCCGGTCGAGTGTCGCCGGCGTGCCTATGCATGGCCAGGACCGGACGCGCATCTGCTCGACCCGCACCTGCTTGGTGAGCACCCGCTGGACACACTGGGGCGTCGTGCCCCTCGCCTCACCCGACCGCGGACAAGGAGCGTCCCGATGCCGTTTTCCCTGCCTGATCACCTGCCGGATCTGATGCCCGACTGGGCGCGGCTGTTTCAGGGGCAAACGCGCTGGCTGCGGCTGGAAGCGCAGAACACCGCCTTGTTTGCCGATGCGCTGGTCTTGTCGTTTCACGCGCGCGAAGCGGTTTCGGATTGCGGCATCTGCGAAGTGGACATCCTCTGTCCGGACGTCAACAAGCAACTGAAAGACTGTATCGCCGAACCGCTGACGCTGTGTCTGGATACGGACGATCTGACTGCACGCAACGCCGCGCGTGCGCAAGCCAGCGTTGGCGTGCGGCGCATCGCCGGACTGGTTGCCCGCGCCGAACAGCTGGGCAGCGATGGCGGCGCGACACGTTACCGCCTGCACATCCAGCCGGCGCTGTCCGCGCTGGATCACAGCGCGCACAACCGCGTATTTCAGGATCGCAGCGTGGTGCAAATCGTCGACACGCTGCTCGGCGAATACACCGCCGTGCTGCCGGAATTGCGCTGGCGATGGCAACTCGCGCGCGCATACCCGACACTGCCCTGCCGCACACAGTTTCGCGAAACCGATCTGGCGTTCATACGCCGCACGCTCGCGGCGGCCGGCATATTCTGGTTCATTCGCGCCGGCGTGCAGCCGGGTGAGCACGAAATCATTTTCTGCGACGACAACCGCACGTTGCAGGGGGATGCCCACTGGCGCTATCACCGAGCCGCCATGAGCGAAAGCCGCGACAGCATCACCCAGTGGCAGGCGCACGCGCACTTTTTCACCGGCGGATTCAGCGTCACCACATCGACACGCGAAGGCGGCGCCACGTACAGCGCTGAAGCCGTTTCCGCAGGCATCGCCGGTGCTGGATCGGCACAACAGCGCGGCAAACTCGATGCCACGGCGGCGGCGTTCTGGCGTCATCGTTTCCGCACACCGGATAGCGGACTGCCGGCCTCGGCGGCGGACCATCAGGCGGGACAACTGCGCGATCATCAGGATGTGATCGCGCAGCAGTACAGCGGCCGCAGCAGCATCCGCCAGATGCAGGTCGCTGAAGTATTCTCGCTGCTGGATCATCCGCAACATGAAAGCGGCGCCGACGCGCGCTTCTTCGTGCTTGCCGTCGAACACCGCGGACGCAACGAACTGGAACGACGACGCCAGCGAAAACTGCTGCAAACACTGCAGCAAACAGAAAATTCTGATCTGCCACTTTACGAAAACAGCTTCGAGGTCATTCCGCACCGGCAGTTCTGGCAACCCGGGCTGCCCCCCGCCCCACTCACACCCGGACTGCAGCGAGCCCTCGTCACCGGCTCCGGCGGTGACGTGATCCACACCGACGCCCACGGTCGCGTGAAAGTCTGTTTTGCCTGGCAGCGCAGCAGCGATCACCGGCCCGATGACACCGGCAGTGCGGTCGGCAATGACAAAAGCAGTTGCTGGCTACCGGTCCTGCAACGCGCCGCCGGCAACGACAAACGCGAAGACAATCTGCCGGAGAAAAGTCGTGGCGCATTGTTCCTGCCACGCGTCGGCGATGAAGTGCTGGTCGGCTTCATCGACGATGACATCGATCAGCCTGTCGTGCTGCACAGTCTCTATCACCACGCACACCATCCGCCCGGCTTCAAGGCCGTCAGTTCATTGCCCGCCGACAAGGCGCTGACCGGTATCCGCAGCGTTGAACATCAGGGCACGCGCGCCAGTGAACTGATCTTCGATGACACCACCCACCAGCCGCACGTCACGCTGCGCAGCGATCACGGCGACAGTCATCTGCAACTCGGCGTGCTCACCGGCGAACGCACACAAGGTCGCGCGCATCTGCGTGGCGAAGGACTGGATCTGTTCACCAGTCGCTGGGGCGCCGTACGCGGCGCATTCGGCGTGCTGGTGCAGGCGCGCAGCAATGCCGGCGCCAGCGATCACCACTGGTCACGCGGCACACTGCTCGGCCAGATCGACAGCCTGCACGCCAACGCCACAGCGCTGGAAGACGCCGCCGGCAAACTGAAAACCCAGCCGCTGATGGGCACCGGTCTGGATCGCCTGCAAAACCAGCTCACCTGCTGGCAGATCAAGGACGCCGCGCCCAACAACAAGCCCATGCTCGCGTTGCACGCCGACGCCGGCCTGCTGGTCAGCAGCAGCGAGGCCACACTGATCACCGCCCGCGATCATCTCGATGTGCGCTCTACCCAGGCCATCGGCATCCACGCCGGCACCCACTGGACCAATGTCAGCACCGGTCCGATGGATCTCTGGTCCTGGACCGCCGGCATCACGCTCACCGCCGGCGGCGGCGACCTGAGCCTGCGCGCGCATCGCGAACAGATCATCATGGAAGCCAACAGCGGCATCCGTTTGTCCGCCATCGACGGCGCACTGCACATCGAATCCGCACAAGACATCGTCCTCACCGCCGGCGGCTACACCATCCGCATCGGCAAAGACATCGAATTCATCAGCGACCAACCCATCGACTACAAAGGCGGCACCCAGCACGTCACCCCCGGCGCCGCGCTGGTCGTGAAACTCCCCGAACTCGGCAAAGGCCCCACCACTTGGGCAGCGCAAGTCAATACACCGTTTGTCACAGAAGCGGTGGAAATCATTTCCGGCACAGCCGTAGAATCGGCGGCGTCCGTGCCATCGCCTGCTCCTTCCGCTTCGGGCATGAGTACGACGGGGGCAAGCAGTACGATGCGGGGGGATGGTGTTGCGACAAACAGCGAGGCAGCATTATCGAGGCTGTCACAGCCTGGTGGACTGATGGCCACTGAAGGCGGTCAAGTTATTCGATTTGATGGCAAGCTAAGCAGCCCAACTCATCCTTTGTATAAACATGGTCCCGATGTAACTAGCCAATATCTTGAAGGCCGCGTTCTGAATGAGCTCGTAAGCAAGAATCGGACTGGAATGCGCACAGCATTCAATGATCGCGCACAAATGGAAGCGGCGATTAACGAAACGTTCACCTTGCGCCAAGCGGATATTGATGCATGGCTTGCTTCCAATCCGCGAGCTGGTGTGCCAGAGGCGTTTCCGGCCAATCCAGGAATGGGTAACTTAGGGCGTGGTTACGAAGTTCTTACCAAGGGCGGACCAATCACCCCGATTTCCCGACCAATGCCGAATGTGAATTTGGTCCTAATTCCTGATGGGAAAGGCGGCTTCCTGATTCACACAGCGCATCCACAATAAGGGGCAAGAGCAAATGAATAAAACATTTGATTGGAAAACGAGCCTTTTTCAGTTGTTCGCTGCTTCGGTGAATCAACAGACGCTCGAAGAGGCGGCAGAGTTGATGGTGTCAGTCAGTGCGCATGATGCCTCCTATCACGACGAATGCGTTAAGACTCTGGAAGAGGCGATTCGATCTGCTGAAGCGGGTGACGACTTTGTGATTTCCTGCATAAACAAGAGCGGCTACAAAGTGACAACGTTTGATGATGCGCTTGAGCTTTTGAGGGATTTCCGGGCTGTTTATCTAGAGGAGTTCGGTCGGGCATCCGAATAAGCAGCTTTTTAACGGTCAGCGGCGCGTTTGCGCCGCTGTTGCGACAAACAGCGAGCACCGATTTCAATTTTCGACACCTGCTCCCCTGAA
Source organism: Permianibacter sp. (assembly GCA_041913605.1). Taxonomy (GTDB): domain Bacteria; phylum Pseudomonadota; class Gammaproteobacteria; order Enterobacterales; family Permianibacteraceae; genus Permianibacter. The sequence goes on along the minus strand of JAYSEY010000007.1, from coordinate 125,834 downwards.
CTCCCCTCTGCCTTCAGCCAACCAACCAGAGGCGTCCAACAGCCATTCAAATCCGCATGTTCATGCACAGCCCTGCTTTGCCGCCTTGTACGCTCCCAACTAGAATGCCGCCGGCACACCGGCGTGCCTGGCAGGAGCGCTCGCATGCAAGCTTGCAGGGAATCCATGGCCGTTCGGCCGCGTGTGGTGATCATCGGTGGTGGTTTTGGTGGGCTGGCGGCGGCGCGGGAGTTGGCGGGCGCTGATGTCGATATCACGCTGATTGACCGTCGCAATCATCACTTGTTTCAGCCCCTGCTCTATCAGGTGGCGATGGCGGCGCTGAACCCCGGTGATATTGCCTATCCCATCCGCGCCATTTTGCGCAAACAAAAGAATGTCCGCGTGTTGCTGGCCGAAGCACAAAGCATCGACCTGCAGGCGCGGCGCGTCACGCTGGACAACGGTCAGCTTGATTTTGACTATCTGATCATCGCCTGCGGCGCGCGCAGTTCCTGGTTTGGCAATTCGCAATGGACGGCCGTCGCGCCGGGGCTGAAAAGCATTGAGGACGCGCTGGAGATTCGCCGGCGGGTGTTTCTGGCGTATGAAGCGGCAGAGCGCGAGAGCGATCCGCAACAGCAGCAATTCTGGCAAACCTTTGTTGTCATCGGCGGCGGGCCGACCGGTGTCGAACTCGCCGGTGCCCTGGCAGAGATTGGCCGGCACACGCTGAAAGATGATTTCCGCCACACCGACCCGCGCGCGGTACGCGTGGTCCTGATTGAAGGACGTGACCGGGTGCTGGGCAGTTTTGCGCCATCACTTTCGGATGCGGCGACGCAGTCGCTGCGCAAACTCGGCGTCGATGTGCGTGCCGGCGCACGGGTAACCGCGATTGATGATCAGTCCGTCACGCTCGCCGATGGTGAACGCATCGCCGCGCGCACGGTGATATGGGCCGCCGGTGTCGAAGCCGCGGAACTGACCCGCGCGGTAAACGGCGAGCGGGATCGCGCCGGTCGCCTGCAGGTGAATGCCGATCTCAGTTTGCCGATCGATGCCCGTGTTTTTGCCGTTGGTGATTGCGCGTGCATGCGCAGCGAGGACAAGGACGTGCCGGGCATGGCGCAGGGTGCGATGCAGAGCGGACGTCACGCGGCGCGCCAGATACTCGCGGATATGTCTGGCCGGCCACGCAAGCCTTTTGTTTACCGCGACCTCGGCGCCATGGCCACCATCGGTCGTGCTTCGGCAATTGTCGAGATCCGGCGCTGGAAACAGAGTGGCTTTTTTGCCTGGTGGTTCTGGTGGGTGCTGCATATCTGGGGACTGATCGGTTTTCGCAGTCGCATGAGCGCGTTCATGAATTGGGCCTGGCACTGGCTGACGTTCCAGCGCGGCGCACGCCTGATCACCGGCGGTCCGGCGCCACTGCCGGCGGTTGTTTTCAGGGGGGATTCCCCCTCCGCACACGCGCAGCACCGCAACGATGAAAACGTGGATCGCACGGAGAAAACCGGATAGTTGTCCTGCTCGCCGCAGGGCGGCAGACAAGACTGCAACGCGGTATCACGACGGTTTTGCATTTGCCGTGGACAGGCTGACTTGTGTGCGGCGAATTGCGCTTGCATGCGCTGAACACAACGGCGCATCAGGGCGAACACTCAGCGCAGCGCCCTCACAATCACGGCGAGCGGCTTCGGGGATCGTCGCCATTCTCAGCCGGTCAAGCCCGATCAGCCGTCGCAGGCTCGCTGGTCCCGCTCAACTTGCATCGCAAGCCACAGACGCCAAGTGCGGTGCGCTTGTCCTGCCCTGCTCCATGCGCTAGCTTGCCAGTGCCCGGCCGCGCCTCCCTCAGCGGCCCCGTCTGCGGAGACGCCCGTCATGGAATTGATGTTCCTGAACTATCCGGCCATTGTCGTTGCCGCCATCGCCACCTTTGTGCTCGGTGCGCTCTGGTATTCGCCGTTGCTGTTTGCGCGCGCATGGATGAAAGCGAACGGCATCAGCGAAGCGGATCTGCCGGCGATGCAAGCTTCGGCCAAACGCGCCTATGTGGTGTCGTTCCTGTGCTATCTGGTGATCGCCACGGCAGTGGCGATACTGGTGAATCGCATGAACATCGGCACGCTGTTTGGCGGCGTCAAACTCGGGCTGGTGCTGTGGGTGGGTTTTGCCGCGACCATCGGCCTGACCAGCAACATGTTTTCCAACAAACCGCTGATGGCCTATCTGATCGATGCCGGATATCAGCTGGTGTATCTGCTCGGCATGTCGGTGTTGCTGGCGGTGTGGTGGTAAGCGTCCGTTTGTGGCCGATCCGTTTGTGGTCAACCCGGCTGCTGTTCAGCTGCAGTCAGAACCGTGCGCAGTAGTGGCAGATTCCGGATAACGGCGTTGCCGTTTCCGGAATGACACACGCAACTATTTTTTCCTTTCAACACCGTCGAATCAGGCCCGGTCCGCGCTTCAGGCTTACAGCTTCAGCGCCAACTCATAGCCCTGACGGATCGCACGCTTGGCATCAAGCTCGGTGGCGAGTTCAGCGCCGCCGATCAGATGTACGCGAACACCGGCGGCCTGCAGCGGTGCGGCCAGTTCGGTTTGCGACAACTGGCCGGAACAATTGATGACGTTGTCAACGTCGAGACAACGCAGCTCACCTGGTTGTCCGTCGGCGCCGATTTCCCTGATCCACAAACCCTGATCGTCGATGCGTTCGTAGTGCACGCCGGTGAGCATTTCCACGTTGTTGTTTTTCAGGTGCGCGCGATGTATCCAGCCGGTGGTTTTGCCCAGACGCGCACCCATTTTCTCGGCCTTGCGCTGACACATGATGACCTGGCGCGCCGGCTCCGGACGCTGCGGTTTGATCAGCAGGCCGCCGCGATGGCTGTGCGTGCTGTCCACCCCCCACTCATTGTTGAACGCCTGCTGTACTGAGGCTTCGTGTTCCGGGTTGTGCACCAGATACATCGCCACGTCAAAACCGATACCACCGGCGCCGATGATCGCCACGCGCTTGCCAACCGGTTTCTTGTGCAGCAAGACGTCAACATAATTGAGCACTTTCGGATGATGAATACCGGTGATGTCCGGCACACGCGGCGCAACGCCGGTGGCCAGGATCACGTCGTCGAACTTGTTGCTGATCAATTGCTCGGCACTGGCCCGCTGGTTGAAGCAGACACTGACATTCGAGCGCTGCAGCTGGGTGCGGAAGTAGCGCAGCGTTTCAAAAAATTCTTCTTTGCCCGGCACCTGCTTGGCAATGTTCAACTGCCCGCCAATATCGCCCTGCGCTTCGATCAGCGTCACGTCGTGACCCCGTTCCGCTGCCGCCAGTGCGGCCGACACGCCGGCAGCGCCAGCGCCAACCACGGCAATTTTTCTGCGCGTGCGCGCCGGCTCGCTGATCAGATCGGTTTCGTGGCAGGCGCGCGGATTGACCAGGCAACTGGCGCGTTTGTTGGCGAAAGCATGATCGAGACAAGCCTGATTGCAGCCGATGCAGGTGTTGATCGCTGCGCTGTCCCCCTGCGCCGCCTTGCGAACGAAATCCGCATCGGCAAGCAGCGGACGCGCCATCGAGATCATGTCGGCGTCACCGGCCGCGAGGATCGCTTCGGCCAGCTCCGGGGTATTGATGCGGTTGGTGGTGACCAGCGGGATCTGCACTTCACCTTTCAGCTTGCGCGTGACCCAGGTGAAGGCGCCGCGCGGCACCGAAGTGGCGATGGTCGGCACGCGGGCTTCATGCCAGCCAATGCCGGTGTTGATGATCGTCGCGCCGGCGGCTTCGATGGCTTTGGCGAGCTGCACCACTTCTTCCCAGCTCGAACCATCCGGCACCAGATCCAGCATCGACAGGCGGTAGATGATGATGAAATCCGGGCCGACCGCTTCGCGGATGCGACGCACGATCTCGACCGGAAAGCGCATGCGGTTGGCGTAGCTGCCGCCCCACTTGTCGTGGCGGCGATTGGTGCGCTCGACCAGAAACTGGTTGATGAGATAGCCCTCGGAGCCCATCACCTCCACGCCATCATAGCCGGCGCGACGCGCCAGCTCGGCGCAGCGCACGTAGTCGGCGATGGTCGATTCCACGCCGCGCCGCGACAGCGCCTTCGGCCTGAACGGCGTGATCGGCGACTGCACAGCGCTGGGCGCGACCTGCAGCGGGTGATAGCTGTAGCGCCCGCCATGCAGGATCTGCATGGCGATGCGACCGCCATTCGCGTGCACCGCATCGGTAACCTGCCGGTGCCGGCCGACCTGCCAGGGCCAGGCCAGCGTCGCCGAAAACGGCTTCAGCCAGCCACGGATGTTCGGCGCGATGCCGCCGGTGACAATCAGCCCGACGCCGCCGCGCGCCCGTTCGGCGTAAAAGGCCGCCAGCCGGGCAAAGCCGCCCTTCTCTTCCTCCAACCCGGTATGCATCGAGCCCATCAGCACGCGGTTCGGCAGCGTGACAAAACCCAGATCCAGCGGCGACAACAGGTGTTTGAAACTCACGGAAGGCGGCTCCGGCAGATGTCGGGAACGAAACGGAAACAGCCGGCAGTGTAGGAAGCCGATCCGGCTGCCACAAGAGGCCCGACCAGATTGGAGCGTCTCGCGAGGCGCCGGTTTGCGCGCCGTCAGCCGGCGCGCGAGGCGCAACTGGTACGGTTCTCGCCGCTCGCGAACATATTCCGTTACAGGCGCGAACCGCCTCTGCGCTGGTCCGTATCAGTGCCGGACCCGTAGCATATGCAGTCCGGCCGAGCCTCACCTGCGCCGGTCGCCGCGCGATGTCTGCACGGCGCCACCACTGGAGTCGAAGATGGAAAAGCGTCGTAGCTGGCCGGTCAGGATGCTGGTCGGTGCCTATAACCTGTTGCAAGGCACCCGCCGGGTGTTCTTCAACCTGTTGTTTCTGGTGTTCCTGATTTTCCTGTTCAGCAGCCTGTTCTCCGATCACGGTCCGAAAGTCGAGAACGGCAGCGCCCTGCTGCTGGCGCCGCACGGCATCATCGTTGAAGAAGCCAAACCGCAAAATCCGTTCGCCGAACTGGCACCGGGGCTGAATGACAGCACGCCGGAAACCGAACTGCGTGATCTGCTGACCGCCATCAAGGAAGCGAAAACCGACAGCCGCATCAAGCTGCTGGTGATCGATACCAGCCGACTCTGGGGTGCCGGCGCCAGCAAGCTCGCCGAACTCGCCACCGCGATCCAGGACTTCAAGCAAAGCGGCAAAAAAGTCATCGCCCGCGGCGACTGGATGGGTCAGGCCCAGTATTACCTCGCAGCGCAAGCCGACGAGATCTACATCGATCCGATGGGCGCCGTGGAGATCGACGGTTACGGCAGCACCCGCACCTATTACAAGAGCGCGCTCGAACGTTTCGGCGTCAGCGTGCACGTGTTCCGCGTCGGCAGTTTCAAATCTGCCGTCGAGCCGTTCACCCGCGATGACATGTCTGCGGAAGCGCGCGAAAACACCCTGCAGTGGATGAACGTGCTGTGGGATCGCTACAAGCAGGACGTCGCGACCGCGCGCAAACTCAATGCCGACGCCATTCAGGCCTACGCCGACGATCTGCCGGCCAAGCTGCGCGAACACAAAGGCGATGCCGCACAACTGGCGCTGAAAAGCGGTCTGGTTGACGGTCTGAAAAACCGCGTCGAATGGTATGAATTCCTGAAAGAACGCGTCGGCGAAAATCATCGCGGTGATGACATTCGCGGCATCGACGCCGAATCCTACGCCAAGCTTTACCAACTGCCGGTCATGCCGGGTCGTGACGCCGTTGCCATCGTTGTCGCCCAGGGCGAAATCGTTGACGGCGAAGCGCCGGTCGGCGTCATTGGCGGCGACACACTCGCCAAACAAATCCGCAAGGCGCGCGAAGACGACAGCGTCAAGGCGCTGGTGCTGCGCGTCGATTCACCCGGAGGCAGCGCGTTTGCATCGGAAGTGATCCGCCGCGAACTCGGCGCCACACGCGCCGCCGGCAAACCGGTGATCGTCAGCATGAGTTCCGTGGCCGCTTCCGGCGGTTACTGGATCGCCACCGACGCCGATGCCGTGATCGCCAGCCCGACCACCATCACGGGCTCGATTGGCATTTACGGCATGGTGCCAACCTTCGACAAACTGATGAACGAGTACGGCCTGCATCGCGATGGCGTCGGCACCACCAAACTGTCCGGCGCCTACGATTTTGGTCGTCCGCTGTCGCCGCTCGTTGGTGATCTGGTTCAGCAAATGCTTGACAAGGGTTACGAAGATTTCCTGACCCGCGTCGGCGAAGCACGCAGCAAGAGCCGCGATGAAGTGCATGCCATGGCCCAGGGTCAGGTCTGGGCCGGTGCAACCGCGCTGGAAAAAGGTCTGGTGGACAAACTCGGCACGCTCGACGACGCCGTCAAACTGGCCGCCGAAAAAGGCAAACTCAGGGGCCACTACGCGGTGAAATACATCGAGCGCGACAAGAAACCGCTGGAGCAATTCCTCGACGCCATGGCCGGCTCGGCAATGGTAAAAGCCATGCTGCCGACGCCGTCGCACGTGCAACTGCCCGCCGGTGTCGTGGCCCAGGCCAAGCTGATGGCGCGCGACATCGCCTCGCTCGCCAACCTGAACGATCCGAACGCGCTGTACGTGCATTGCTTCTGCGATATCCGCTGAACGCAATCACCGCCAGAGTGTTCAATGCACGACAACGCCACCTCCGGGTGGCGTTGTCGTTTTCAGCGGGTAGCGGTTGTCACTGGATTGCAGTTCGCTTCGATGGGGCGCAGCGCATAGCGGTGATTCGAAATGCGTTCTGTCATTCCGGAAACGGTATAACCGTTGTCCGGAATCTTAGTCAGGAAATGAGCGGGAGGCCTTCGATCAGGCTGCGCGAATTTGATCGACAACGCTTTTGCACACAGCCATCACGCACACGTGAGACTCCGCGGCCGAATAAATTCGGCCCCACAGCCGGCGACGGTGGTCGTGCACGATAGCCGGGTTCATTCACGAAAACCGGAGATTCCGGATCGACGCAGGCGTCGTCCGGAATGACAGTAGGTTGAAATGATTCCAGTCATTCCGGAAACGGTATAACCGTTATCCGGAATCCCCGTCAGGAAACGAGCGGGACAGCCTTCGATCACGCTACGCCAATCGAATCTGCGACAGATCACGCTGCGCGTACGGTGCGACACGCACCGCCATGCGTTTACTTCTCCAGCAGCAGCAGCGCGCTTTGCAGGTCGGCGACGCGGGTGTAGATGACGTCGCGCTGGTCGGGGCTGATGGCGAAATCGATCAGCATCGGGCCGGCTTCGAGGGTGGAGAGGATGGGCATCAGTGCGGTGACGCCTTCGTCAGCGCGCCAGCGATGCAGGGTGAGCATGCCCTGCTCTTCGCGCAGGAAATACAGCGCATCGTTGCGCACATCCAGACTCTGCCACTGGCGCTGGTTAAGCATGATCGGCAGGCTTTCGCTGCTTGCGCCAGCTTTGCCGTTTGCGCCCGGTACGCCTGTTACGCTCGTTGTGACTGTCGTGACGGTTGCACTCGCCGCGCCTGTCGTATCCGTTGTACGAGGCGCTGCTTCCGATTGCGATGCATCGCCTTGCATTGCAAGCGCGCAATCGCCGGCGTGACATGGATAGCGACGCAGCTGCGGTCGGCCGCGTGCATCGGGTTCGAGCAGATACAACCAGGCGCCATCGGGACTTTCTTCGGCGTAGGCGACTTCGCGCGCCGGCATCACATCGGCGAATGTGCGCCCGGCCGATGCCGTGTCCTGCAGTTCGAAGCGCGTCAGCAGCCAGCGCTCGCCCTGTTTGCGACTGGCCCAGATCGCGCGGCCGTCGTGGCTCCAGGTGGGATTGCGGGCCTGCAGTGTTTCGTCGCCGATGCGCTGCAACTGGCCGCTGACAAAATCGTAGCGATAGATCGCCAGATCGCTGCTGCCGATCAGCAGGTAACGATCATCGGGTGACCAGCGCAGGAACACCGGCCAGACATTTCCCGGCAGCCGGAACGGGTTGCCGATGTCACTGCCGTCGCGCGCGCTGATCCACACCGCCGGCACGCCGCCTCGTGTCGAGATGAAGGCCAAACGCTGGCCGGAATGACTGAAGCGCGGTGAATAGTCCCAGCGCGCACCGACGATCAGCGGCTGCGGCGGCGCGGCGCCGGCGAGTGGTTTCTGCCAAAGGTCATAGCTGAACTGCAGCTGCGCCAGCGCCAGACGCTGGCCGTCCGGGGCGAACACCGGGCTGTAAAACGGATCAATGCCGAGCAGCAGCAGATGCAGCGCGCCGTTCAGATCGAGCAGTTCGAGACGGCCGCCGGCCAGGGCGCTGGCCAGCAGCAGGCCGCGTCCCTGCGGGTCCCATTCCACGCCCAGATGCAGTTCCGGCCGTTCCTGCAACAGCCGGTTGTTGCCGCTGTCACGGTCCAGCAGCATCAGCCGCGAACTGAGCGGCGCCAGCTGCGACCAGGCAATGTGCCGATGCTGCGGATGCACGGCAAACGACACCGGCCAGTCTATGCCGGGCACCGCCTGACGGCGGTCGGCCTGCCAGTCGTGCTCCATCAGCCGCACGACGTTCTGCTCGCGGGCGCTGTAATAAAGCTGGCGACCATCGGCCGACCAGCGGACGGTAACGCCAATGGCGCGACTGGTCGGCGCGCAATCGGCCAGCGGCCGGTCATCGGCGACCGGCTGGGCAGCAAGGTAAATACTCGAATGCGCGACTCCCGCGCCACCGGGTCCGGCCTGGCTCGCTCCGGCAGCACCGGTTCCGCCCTCGCCGGTCACGGCGCCGGCAAAGCGCAACAAACGGATCTGGCAGCTGCGCGCATCGCGCAGCACATAGGCCAGCCGCGCGCCGTCCGGCGAAAACACCGGACTCTCGGGACTGCTGCCGGCCGGCGCATCGGCCGGACGCGGCAGGCTCCGCTTGTCGCCCGCCAGCGACAACAGGTGGATCTGGCCGGTAGCGCTGGGGTCAGGCGGAAAGTGCACATAGGTCAGCCACCGGCCATCGGGCGAAAACTGCGGCTGAATCTCGATGCCCGGCTCGACAGTCAGCGGCGTCAGGCGCTGGTAGGCACCGGCGACCGGCTGTTCCGGGACTGGCGACGGCCACCGCCAGAGCGCGGCCGCGGCCAGCAGAAGAACCAGCGCCGGCAGCGCCCAGCCGTAGCGGCGCACATGCCTGTTGCCGGGTGGACGCCTTGCCGCTCCCGGCCCCGTTCGGTCGCCATCAGGTTGCCCGGAGTCCCGTTCAGCGCCCGGCCCGGCGCCTCGTTCAGGCAGTTGGCCGGCCGTTTGTACCGGCGCAGACGTTTGTACCGGCACGGCCATTTGCACCGGCTCAGCCGGCGTGCCCCCCGCCAGTGCCGCCGTCTCTGACACCGCCAGCACGCGCACCGGCGCCACCAGCCGGTAGCCGCGACGCGGCACGGTGATGATGTAGCGCGGCTGGCGCGGGTCATCGCCGAGCTGGGCGCGCAGGTCGGCCACCGCTTTGGTCAGGGTGTTGTCGTTGACGATCACGCCGCGCCAGACCGCGTCGAGCAATTGCTCGCGACTCAACAGTTCACCCGGCCGGTCGGCGAAATAGTCGAGCAGCGCCATGTTCTGGGCGCCGATGTTGCGCGCCTCGCCCGGCGCCAGCAGCTGGTGCCGGTCAGTGTCGAGCAGCCAGTCGCCGACCTGACGCCGGACGGCGGACGGGCCGGCGCTGGCCGGAATGACGCCGGAGGGCACCTCCGGGCTCGCAGCCGGAGCGGCATCCAGACCCGCAGCCGCCCCGGACGCGGAGTCCTCCGAAACGGCCGTACGCGCTGCGGACGAAGACGGCGCAGCGTCAGCCGGATCAGGGCCGTTGGCAGCAGGAGGCGTCGGGACGGTATCGGCAGTCATGCGTCAGCAGGTTCCGGCAGCGGGCAGAGACCGCGCCTGCACAAGCGATTCAAGCGCAGGCGCGGGCGGTGAAATCGGGCCGGCATTCTAGCAAGACCGGCCTCCATATCCTGCTTCAAGAACATTCTCCAACCTGTTGATTTACATTGATTTCACAAGATTTCACCGCGCCTTCACAGCGATTCAGGCCTGTTCTGGCGGTTCGCGGCAGTCTGGCGGCGCTGACCACGGCAACGTGCACTGCCCGCAGCCTCGGCGTCCGGGCAACCCGCGTCCGGCGCCGGCAGCTTGCCCGTCCAATTCCGTCCCGACAGGAGTCCCGCATCATGAACGCGACCACCGAATCCGTGGCCGTCCCCGCACCGGTCCCGCGCGACGAGGCCGTCCACTCGCCTGCCGTCGCGCCTGCCGCCCGCTGGCCGGCGCTGCTGCAGACCCAGCTCTGGCTGCTGGCGGCACTGGCGGCCAGTGTCATCGGTGAGCGCCAGCTGTTGGCGCCGCTGCTGATCGCCACGCCCCTGCTGTTGCTCATCTATCTGCACCGTCAGCCCGCCGGGCGCGGCTTTGTGGTCGGCTGGCTGGCCTACTCGCTGGCCTGGACGGTGTTCATGGCTGACTTTGCACCGTTCATGGATACCGTCAGTTGGTCCCTGACCATTTTCTCCGGCTCGCTGCTGGCGCTGCTGCCACTGCTCGCCGACCGGCTGCTGCGCGCGCGTTTGCCGTTGACGCTCGCGGTGCTGGTGTTTCCCTGCGCGCAATTGCTGGTGGATCAGCTGCGCCACTACGCCGACCCGACCGGCACCTACGGCCTGCTCGGCTACAGCCTGCCGGCCGGCAGTCCGCTGGCGCAGCTGGCCGGCGTTCTGGGCATCGACGGCCTGAGCTTTCTGGTGGCACTGCTCGCCAGCGTTGGCGCGCATCTGTGGACCAGTCCGAACGCGCTCACCGAACGGCTGAAACTGGCCTGCGCCGCCGGCGTCAGTCTCGGCCTGCTCTGGCTGGCCGGCGTCGCGCTGCAACACACCGCCCTGCCGCCGGATGCGCCGGTGCTGCGTGTTGCCAGCCTGTCGCGCGGCATCGAACGTGCGCAGCTCAAGACAATGCCGCCGTCGGCGCTGCTTGACGACTGGCTGCAACGCACGCGGCAGGCCGCCGATCAGGGCGCCCGGCTGGTGGTCTGGGGCGAAGGCGCGCTGAGCATTCCGTCGGCATTTGAATCGACGGCGCTGGCTGCCGTGCAGACGCTGGCGCGCGAGCGGCAAATCGACATCGTCGCGGCGGTGTTCCATCTCGACCGCAGCGCTGACGGCAAGCGCCACAACAAGCTGGTCTGGATCGACAGCCAGGGCCGCATCAGCGCCGTCTATCACAAGAACCACGGCCAGTTCGCCGAACAGACCATCGATGGCGACGGCAAGCTGGCGCTGATAGACACCGCCTGGGGCCGCTTCGCGCTGAGTATTTGCTGGGATGCGGACTTCCCGCGCTTCATCGCCCAGGCCGGCGCACAGGGCGCAGTGGCGTTGCTGAATCCGTCCTACGACTGGCCGGAGATCGCCGGCGGGCGCGCCAACATCGCCCGCTACCGTGGCATTGAAAACGGTGTTGCCGTTATTCGTCCGAACAACAACGGCCACAGCTTCATCGCCGACAGCAAGGGTCGCCTGCTGGCCAGCCAGCAGAACCGTGCCCATGAACCGGTGAATCTGATCGTCGATTTGCCGCTGGCCGTGCAGAAACGCGCCGCACCGGCCGTCAGCTTCTGGCCGGCGCTGCTGGCCGGACTGGTGTTCGCGGGCTTGCTGGTGTTTGGCTGGCGACGTGGAAAAACGCCGCGCTGAAGCACGCGCGACTGCCGTGATGCCGATGCACTGAGCGGCCGAAAACCGGTCCGGATGCAACGCGCCACCTGCCGGTGGCGCGTTGCATTTCCGCTACAATGCCGGCCAAATTTTCCGGCTGAGACGGCCCTGATGTCCCGACGCTCCGTTTACATCGCCCACACCGGCGGCACCATCGGCATGAAGAAAACCGCCCAGGGCTATGCGCCGGTACGCGGCTATCTCGATGAAGTGATCAACACCATGCCGGAGTTTCAGCGCGAAGAAATGCCGCGCGTGGTGGTGCGCGAGTTTGATCAGCTGATCGATTCCTCGGACATGACACCGGCAGAGTGGTGGCGCATCGCCGAGGACATTCGCGATCACTACGATCAGTTCGACGGTTTCGTGATCCTGCATGGCACCGACACCATGGCCTACACCGCGTCGGCGCTGTCATTCATGCTCGAAGATCTGGCCAAACCGGTGATCGTCACCGGCTCGCAGATCCCGATGTGCGAAGTGCGCACCGATGCGCGCGACAACCTGATCGGCGCCGTGCTGCTGGCCGGCCATTACGACATCCCGGAAGTCTGCCTGTATTTTCACGAGCGCCTGTACCGCGGCAACCGCAGCCAGAAAGTCGATGCCAACGGCTTTCACGCCTTTGATTCGCCAAACTTCCCGGCGCTGGCCAGCGTCGGCATCAATATCGACGTGCAAAAACACTTGCTGCTGCCGGGCCCGAACGCACCGCTGCGCGTGCAGCGCATCGACCCGCCGATGATCGGCACGCTGTCCCTGTTCCCCGGCATCAGCGCCGACATCGTGGAAAGTTTTCTCAAGCCACCACTGCAGGGCCTGATCCTGCAAACCTATGGCAGTGGCAACGCGCCCTCGCGCAATGACAAATTCCTGCGCGTACTGCGCGACGCCAGCGATCGCGGCGTGGTCATCGTCAATTGCACGCAGTGCTATCGCGGTCTGGTCAACATGCACAGCTACGAGTGCGGCCAGATCCTGATGCAGCACGGCGTGATCAGCGGCTATGACATGACCCGCGAAGCGGCACTGACCAAACTCTATTACCTGTACTCACTGGGCCTGTCCGCCGATGCGATCAAGACGCGCATGCAGCAGAGCCTGCGCGGCGAGCTGACGCGCGAAAGTTGATTCAGAAACGCCTGAACAAGTCCCGCGTCAACGTTCGTAATGATGCTTCGGCAAGCTCAGCAATAAACGCAAGTCGAACCACAAACGAGCGAGGCATTTGCGTAATGCCGTTCATCCTCCGACAGGCTCGGGATGAACGCCATACTTGTTCAGGTGGTCCTGAAAAACCGTCCGCAAAGGTGAGTACAGACCCGGCACACCGCCATCACTGTTCGGAATCTCATCATGCAGGGAAACGGAGTTCAGGCATTTTTCAGCGCTGACCGTCTCAGCGCAGACCTTCACTGCGCTACATTCTCAAACACCGCGTTTGCAGCCCGTGGAATGCCCCGCACAGCGACACGGAAAACCCGCACGCTGATCACCAGCCTGCTGCTGGCGTTGTGTGTGTACCTGCCAGCGTTCGCCTATGCCGCGCCGCAATCCGCAGACAAATTACCGCCGGTGATCGCCACACCGCAGCTGCTGCCGGATGCACGTTGCGCCGATCGTTTGCAGGAAGAAGACAACACGGAAAACGCCGACGTGGCACCGCTGCCGCGCCGGCTGCCCAGCCTCACCTACCAGTGCACCGACATCAATGGTCGCGCGGTATTGATTGGTGAAGCCGGCCGCGAACATGAACGCAGCGTGCTGCTGGTGCACGGCCTCGGCAATCGCGCCCACCGCGACTGGCACAAGGTGATCCCGGTACTGGCCACGCAGTTCCATGTCATCACGGTCGATTTGCCGGGTTTCGGTTCCTCCGAAGCGCTCGCCGGCGGCTATGCCTTCGACAGTCTCGGTGCGGTACTCGACGCCGTGCTGGCGCGACACGCGGCTGATCGTGTGCATGTAGTCGGACACTCGCTGGGCGGCGCGGTCAGCCTGTATTTTGCCCACCGTTATCCGCAGCGCGTCGATCGCCTGGTGCTGGTTGATGCGGCCGGCATTCTGCTCAAATCCGTGTTCGCCGATCACATTACCCAGTTGCAGCTGTCCGGCAATGGAAACAACGCCAGCAATGGCGCAACCGCGCCGCTGGACCGTTTTCTGGCGCGACTTGATGACAAACTGAATCGTGCGCGCAGCGCGGTGATGCGCTGGCCGGAAAGCCAGTTTGATTTTTCCCGCTGGCTGATGGAAAACCCCGGACTGCGCAACACGCTGCTCGGCCGCTACACGCAGGTGGACGCGGCGATGGGACTGGTCGAGCACGATTTCACCCGCGCCATCCGCGAGACGCAAGCCAGCACCACCGTGATCTGGGGCGCGGAAGATCGCGTCGCACCGCTGCGCACCGGACAATTGCTCGCGGCGCGCCTGCCGGATGCACGCCTGCAGGTTTTGCCGGGCATCGGACACGTGCCGATGAACGACGCAGCCGACCTGTTCAACAGCTTGCTGCTGAATGCCCTGCAGGCCCCGGGCACGCCACGCTTTGTCGCTCCGCTCAACACGCAGCAACACGGCGATGTGGTCTGCAACAAGGAAACCCACCGGATTTACAGCGGTGAATTCCGCTCACTGAAACTGCGCAACTGCCTCAATGTACGCATCGAAAATGCCCGCATCGGCCAACTGATCAGCGAGAAATCGCGCGTCGATATCGTGCACAGCGAAATTGTTTCACCGGCCATCGCGGTTGATAGTCGTGACAGCGAACTGCGCTTCACCGCCAGCCGCATCCAGGGCAACACGGCACTGCGCGTCCGCAACAGCACGCTGGATCTCGCTGGCGTGCAACTGCAAGCCAGCGAGCACGGCGCGGAAATTCTTGACGACAGCCGGCTGTATTTTTCCGTCAGCCAGTGGCACAGCCCGGAGTATCAGGGCGATGTGCATCAGGTATTGCCGGCGCAGCGCTGAAGTGCGTTGCGCCAGGTTGTCCTTCTGCAAAGAGTCCAATCGTCACGTCAGACCGGCAGAAAACCCTGCCGGTTTGGCGATGCAAAACTTTTTTAAGAGCTGATTTTGATTTGAGCAGCGTTTCACCTGAACTGCTTTTGACCTGAACAACTTTCGCTCAGGACGGCTGCAAGCGACGCAAGCACGCGTCGGTGTCTGCCACCAGCCAGTCAAACAGTTCGCGCGCCTGACGGTGACGCAGCAGCGCCGCAGACTGTCCGGCCCAGAGCGCCATCAGATCGTCCCTGCCCTGCGTCATCGCTGCCGATTTCAGTTGCCCCATCCACCAGGTGTGCAGCGGATATCCGGGCATCGCCGCGTCGCCCGCTTCACGCATCAGACGGTTACGGATACCGCGCGCCAGACGGCCGCTGAATACCCGCGTCAGTGCGGTGTCGCGCGCGGCCGGGCTGAACAATTTTTCCCGATGGATCGCGCTGGCATTGGATTCCTGACAGGCAAGAAACGCGGTACCGATTTGCACGCCCTGCGCACCCAGCGCCAGCGCCGCCGTGATGCCACGACCGTCAGCAATACCACCGGCGGCGATCACCGGCACCCGCACTGCATCCACCACCTGCGGCAGCAAAGCCATGCCGCCGGTCAGCACCTCTTCTGCGCGACGCAGAAATGACACGCGATGTCCGCCGGCTTCAAATCCGGTTGCGACAATGAAATCGACGCCGGCACGTTCCAGCACCAGCGCTTCGTCAACGGTGGTCGCCGTTCCAATGCTGGTGATGCCGCGAGCACGGCATGCCGACAACACTTCAGCGGATGGCACGCCGTAGACAAAGCTGAACACGGCCGGACGGATATCGAGCAGGGTTTCGATTTGCTCGTCCCATGAGGGCCAGTAATCAGACTGCGTTTGCGCCCATGTCGGCAAGGCAACACCCAGTTCGTCGAAAACCGGTTTCGTGCGCGCTGCATGCGCAGAAAACTGTTCGGCGCTGAAACGATACTGATCCGGATCGGCACCCTCAGCGCCAACCGGCACCCAGAGATTGAGCGCAAACGGCTTCTGCGTACCGGAACGGATGGCCGCGGCAACGTCACGCATCTGCGCGCCGTTCAGATGATGCACACCAAACGATCCCAGACCACCGGCCTCGGCAACGGCGACGGTCAGATCAACAGAGGACAGTCCGCCACCAAACGGTCCCTGGATGATCGGCGCCGACAAGCCGAGACGACGACTGATTTCAGTTTTCTGCCACATGATTTGGCGTCCTTTTCAGTGGGGCATCTGATGCCGGATGGGCCGGCACTTTAGCGGCTCGCCTGCGCCGCGCGACCGGAACGGCCGCGATTGGATAGCGATTGGATGGCGATTGTGCTGCCGGAACGCGCTGCAGGAATGTCGCGTTTCTGGCGGGAGATTCCGGCACTCCGCTTTGCTGCGGCCGGAATGACAGATCACGTGAATACTGAAATGTGTCCGTCATTCCGGAAACGGCAAGGCCCTTCCGGAATCTCCCTCTACAGCGTACTGACAGCACAGCGCGCACTGACCGCAGCGGATTTGCACAAAAGCGACTTCTCACCATAACGGGCTTGCGCTACAGCGAACTTGCACCAACGCGCGATTACACCGCCTGCACCGCTGCACACGTCCGCCACCGCGGACTAACAGGTTCGCTTACTTGATCAAACCTTCCGCACGCATCGCCGCCTGCACCGAGGGTCGGGCAGCGACACGTTCCAGATAGGCATTGAGCGCATCCAGACCGGACAGATCCAGTCCGACATATTTTGCCCAGCCGGCAACAGTAAACAGGTAAGCATCGGCAGCGGTGAAC
This sequence comes from Permianibacter sp., assembly GCA_041913605.1. Lineage (GTDB taxonomy): Bacteria > Pseudomonadota > Gammaproteobacteria > Enterobacterales > Permianibacteraceae > Permianibacter. The sequence continues at coordinate 109,244 of JAYSEY010000007.1, read as the reverse complement.
ACCTCGCCGGTCAGGTAGCTGCGACCCTGCAATTTTTCCGAAACCCAGGTGAATTTTTTCCGCAGCGCTTCGGAGAAAAGTTGTTTCGCTGTCGCAGCAAACGCGGCATTGAACAGCGGCGAAAAACTCTTGTGCAGCTCGGAGGTGATGTAGTTCTGCCACTCCTGAACGCGGTAGCGGCTCAGGCTGCCCGGCGCCGGCATCAGGTCACGGTGACCGGCCAGATCGGCCAGATACTGGGCGATGATCGGGCCCTCGCTGAGGCGTTCGCCGCTGTCCAGCTCCAGCAGCGGCACGGCGCCTTTGGGGTTGATGGCGTAGTAGTCGCTGCCGTCGGCGAGCTGATGCTTGGCGGTATCCACCTTGACCAGTTGCAGCGTCACGCCGGCTTCGATGGCGACAATGTGCGGGGCCAGCGAGCAGGCGCCCGGCGAGAAATACAGTTTCATGATGAGGCTCCTGGATAAGACGACCGGTTGGTCGTGATTGACGGAGCGCAGCTTATTCCGCGACTAGAGCGCGATAAATGAGGTATTCGGTGATTCACTATTTACGTTATGTAACTAATCGCGGCAGACTGCCGGCCTCCCCTTTCCGATTTCATCCCGTGGAGCCCAGCCATGAGCCGGCGCTTTGACGATGTGCTGATGGGCAGCATCGAGCTGTTCTGCCTGGCCGCCGAACGCGGCAGCTTCACCGGCGCGGCGACCGTCGCCGGCCTGACACCGGCCGCTGTCAGCCGCTCGGTCGCACGTCTGGAGCAGCGGCTGGGCGTGCGCCTGTTCACCCGCACCACACGTCAGGTCCGGCTCACCGAAGCCGGCAGCCACTACCTGCGGCAATGCCGTCAGGCGCTGAACCAGCTGCTGGAAGCCGAACGTGAACTGACCGGCCAGCAACTCGCACCCAGCGGCCGGGTACGCATCAGCGTGCCGACCAGTTACGGCCATCACCGCCTGCTGCCGCGTCTGCACGAATTCAGCGCCCGCTATCCCGATGTCGAAATCGACGTGCAGATCAGCAATCACAACGTCAATTTCTACGAGGACGATTTCGATCTGGCGATACGCGCGCGGCCGCCGGCTGATTCAGCGCTGGTGGCACGCCCGCTGGAAGCCTCGCCGTTGATCGTGGTGGCCACGCCCGACTACCTGCGCCGCCACGGCACGCCGCAAACCCCCGACGATTTGCAGCAGCACGAATGCATACAGTTCGTGCTGCCGCGTTCCGGCCGTACCGTGCCCTGGGAATTCCGTATCGATGGCGAGGATTGCGATCGGATGACGCCGGGACGTTTGCGCGTCACCGACGACATACTCGGTTGCGTAACACTGGCACGCGCCGGCGCCGGACTCTATCAACCTGCAGAATTGCTGGTCAGCGAGGATTTGCGCAGCGGCCGTCTGGTAGAAGTGCTGCAGGCCTATCGCGGCCGCGCCCGCCATTTCACCCTGATCTGGCCGCAGAACCGTCACCTGCCACTGCGCGTGCGCGTGCTGGTGGATTTTCTGGTCAGCGCCGCCGACGCCGATACCGGACGCTGAACGGCGCATGCATGCCGCCCGCGGTGAATGCCGCAGAAACCCTGAAAAAAATCCGTTCCCGTTCGTGGTGAGCGTGTCGAACCACAAAAGGGCAAGATCGCCGCAAAACTCCGCACACCCTTCGTCAGACCAGGGATGGACGACGTGCTTTATCAGTGCCCTGCAGTAGAGACACGTCAGGCAGGCGCGCAACACCGATGCATCAGCACGCGATACACATGTGATATTGCCGTCGCAAACGCTCCGGCAAGCCGCTGCGCTGTACGCGATCAAATGCCGCGCGCAAACGCGGCGCCAGTTGCGGATCGCTGTTCCGGCTCAGCACCAGATACAACGGGTGTTCGGCATCGAGGATCAGCAGCGATTGCAGACTCTCCGGCGAGGCACCCGACTCGCGCACGTGATGGATCACACTCAAATCCAGCGCGACCACGACATCGATACGACCGAGAAAAAGCTTGCGCACATTCGCGGCATGACTCTGGGTGATATCCAGATACGGCAGCGTCCCCAGCTTGCGATGCAGCAGTTGCAAAGCCGCGGTACCGGCGACGACGCCGACGCGATACTGGCGCAAGTCCGCAAGTTCATGGATCTGGATATCGCGGCGCTCGCGCAAGGAATACACACGAATCTCGCGCGGACTGATGCGACCGATCCACTCAAACAGATCTTCACGTTCGGCAGTGCGCGCCACGGAAAACAGCAATACATCCGGTTGCTGCACCGCCGTCTGCCAGGCCCGTGCCCAGGGCTGAATGTCAATGTCCTCGCTCAGCCCCGCATCCCGCAACACCGCCGCCACCAGATCGACGGCATAGCCGCGCGTCTCACCGTCGCGGCTGTAGCTGAGCGGCGGCACTTCCTCAGTCAGCACGCGCAGTCCGTCGGCATCGACGTTCGAACTGCCTGCACCGCAAGCGGCCAGCACCAGCAAACCTGTGATCAACCACCGGCCAGTGTCCATTTCCATCAGCCTCCTGCCTGTCCCTGCCGGCATCATCAGGCCGGCACGTCTTCCTCGGCACCGGCACTGAGCAGTGCCTGCACTTCCTCGCCCGCAAGAAACAGATTGGCGCTGCCATCGGGCAAGCTGTCGCGAATGCGCCACGGCGATTCATCACCGGCATGGGCAACTATCGACAAATCCAGCACGCGCGGCGCGGTCGGCTGGCCCTGTTCATCGCGCAACACCGCGACGCGTGGCCGCAATCGGCGTTTGACGTGCGACTCCAGCACCACGGCGATCTGCCCGTTCTGCAACTGCACGATACTGCCGACCGGAAATATCCCCAGCCAGTTGATGAAGGCCAGTACCTTGCTGGCTTCCAGATGCGTGTCGCGCGCTTCCATCAGCACCTTGAACGCTTCTTTCGGCGAACGCGCACCGTCGTAACAACGATGACTGGTGATGGCATCGTAGCAATCACAGATCGCGACGATGCGGGTCAGCTGCGAGATCTGCTGTTCTTTCAGTCCGCGCGGATAGCCCGACCCATCCAGCCGTTCGTGGTGCGCATGCGCGACATCCACCACCGAGCCGGGCAGATCTTTCTGGCTCAGCAAAATCTGGTAGCCGAGCGTGGTGTGGCGCTTCATGTGCGCGAACTCGGCTTCGGTCAAACGTCCAGGTTTGTTGAGCACGGCCGGATCAACTTTCATCTTGCCGACGTCATGCAACATGCCGCACAGGCCGGCGGCTTCAATTTCCTCATCGGTGCAGCCGAGATGACGGGCGAAACCCATCGCCAGCACCGCGACGGCCAGGCAATGCTGGGCGGTGTACTCGTCGGCTTTTTTCAGGCGGATCAGCCAGAGCATGGCGCTTTCATTGCGCATCATGCTCTCCATGTACTGACGCACCATCTGCCGTGCCGCCGCCGTGTTGATGCCACGGCCGAGCTGGACATCGGTCAGCACATCCTTGATCAGCGCCGTGCCCTGACCGTGCGCCACACGTGCAACCCGGACTTCACGATTCAGTGCGGTGGGCTCAGCGGAGAGCGGCGCGCGACGCGGTGCGGCGCTCACGTTGCGTCGCTCATGGCTGATCAACACGCGACGCAAATCATCGACGTAAACATGGGCGCACAACTGGCGCACCTGCTCGAGGTCCTCCGGCGAGGTCAGCGGAAATCCCTGAAACAGGAACGGACTTTCCGACCACGGCCGGTCCAGCTCACAGACGTACATGCCGAGCTCCAGCTCGGCGACGGCAACCCGCCGCCTGTTGCGTTCCAGCATGCTTCAACCCGCCCTGCCTGCCGTGCGCACATCCGCCGCACGGGAAAAGTGTAGGCAATGTTGACGCATCAGACCGTGATCCGTTGGCGGAAAACGCAAGCGACTGCGCGCCCGGCAGCAAAAAGCCGGCTGGATGGACAAATCCGGCATATCACGGCAACGCCACAAATCCGTCATCCGGCGCTTCCTATACTCGCGCCGCTGAGGACGGCGCCGTACAGCAAAACCGCTAACCCGCAAGGAGTTGCACCATGAGTATCCGCGTTGCCACGTTCAATTGTGAAAACCTGTTCGCCCGCTACCGCTTCCGTTCCAATCTCGATCCGACCACGGACAATTTCACCATCAATCAGTTGGCGTTTGACATTTACGAAGAAACGGAAAAACAAATCACCGCCAAAGCGATCAAGGCCGTGAGCGCCGACATCATCGCCTTGCAGGAAGTCGAAAGCCTGCCGGTGCTCGACCGTTTCAATTCGCAGTATCTCGGCCAGAAAAACAAGTACCTGCATCGTCTGGTGATCGACGCCAATGATCCACGCGGCATTGATGTCGGCATACTCAGCCGCTACGAAATCGTCCACGCCCGCAGCCATCGCCACCTGCCCGTCACAGGCGGCAGCAGCAAACTGTTTTCACGCGACTGTCTCGAAGTCGGTGTTCGCGTCGGCAACAAAACACTGACCCTGTACATCAACCACTTCAAGTCGATGATGGGCGGCCGCGATGAAACCCATGAGCGGCGCAAGCAACAGGCCAAGGCCGTGGCCGGCATCATCGACACCGCCTGGCGTCCGCAGAACTACGAGGGCAATTACATCGTCATGGGCGATCTGAACGATTACGAGGATGAACATACGGCACTGAAACCCTTGCTGGCACATGAAGGCCTGGACAACGTCGTGCGCCGCCTTTCCGAAGTGGACCAGTGGACGCATTACTACAGCAAGGAAAAGCAATATCGCCAACTCGATTACCTGCTGCTGTCGCCCTCGCTGGCCTCGCACAACAGCGGCGCACCGGAAATTTTCCGCGCGGGCTTGCCCTGGCGCGCCGAGCGCGTCGAAGAAGATCGTCTCGACGGCGTCGGTGAAGACAATCCGAAAGCCTCGGATCATTGCCCGCTGTACATGGACATTGAGCTTCACTGATCGCGGCACCGCTGCCCGGGTCGGGCGACCGTGCCAATGCATCATCAACTGGCGAGCGGCAAGCAGCCATCCGCGCCACGACCGGACTGCGCTAGACTGGCGCTTTCCTTACTCTGGATGTTTTTGCATGAGCACCATCACCCGACTTGGCACCGGCCAGCGCTGGTCCGACACCGTTATTCACAATGGCACCGTTTATGTTGTTGAGGTTCCAAGCACACTCGACGCCGACATCAGCGCACAGTCGCGGGAACTGCTGGCCAGTCTGGACAACCTGCTGCTGAAGGCTGGCAGCAGCAAGTCGCACCTGTTGATGTGCACGATTTATCTCGCCGACATTCGCGACATCGATGCCTTCAACGCCGTATGGGACAACTGGGTGCCCGCCGGCACGGCACCGGTGCGCGCCTGCGTGCAGGCAAAGCTGGCGAAAACGGATTACAAGGTCGAAGTGCAGGCGATTGCGGCGCTCGCCGGCAACTGAAGTACCGCTTTTGCAGGCTGCGCCTCGCGATTCGGGAAACGCTGAACAAGTTCTCCGCGACAGTTCTCCGCCACAGTTCGGTGCCCGGTCCGGTTTTCCTGTTGCTCTGCTAGCCCGGCCTTCCCGTCCCAGTCATCAGGAATCAGGGATCAGGGATCAGGGATCAGGGATCAGGAATAATCAGCAGAACAAAGGCCCGGTCAGGTTGCTGACCGGGCCTTTGTTTTGGGCGAAAAGACACGCCGTGTCAGGCGTGAGTGTTCAACCCGCTTTCACTTTCTGTATCCATTCGCGAACCTTGATCTCCAGCACATTCATCGGCAGTGCGCCATCGAGCAGCAGCACACGATGGAAGGCCTTGATATCAAACTTGTCGCCCAGCTCTTTTTCGGCCACGGCGCGCAAACGGGTCATTTCCAGTTGACCGATTTTGTAACCCAGCGCCTGACCGGGCATGGCGATGTAGCGTTCCACTTCGGCGACGATATCGGTGTCGGCAAGAGCGGAGTTGTCGGCCATGAACTGGATCGCTTGTTCACGACTCCAGCCCTTGTGATGCAGACCGGTATCGACGACCAGACGCATGGCGCGCAACTGTTCGTCATTGAGGCGGCCGAACCATTGGTAGGGATCAGTAAACAGTCCCAGCTCCTTGCCAATGCTCTCGGCATACAGCGCCCAACCCTCGGCGTAGGCGACGTAGAACGTACCGAAGCGGCGGAACTCCGGCAGCGCGGTGATCTCCTGGGCCAGCGCCACCTGAAAATGGTGACCCGGTGATGCCTCATGCAGTGACAGCGTTTCCGTACCCCATTTCGGCTGGGCTTTCAGGTTGAAGGTGTTGACATAGAAAATCCCCGGCCGCGATCCGTCCGCCGACGGTCCCTGATATGACGCACCCGCCGCGCTCTGGGCACGGAAGGCCTCGACTTCGCGCACTTCGTAATCGGCTTTCGGCGCCACATCGAACAGTTTCGGTATGCGTGCGTTGATGTCTTTCTGCAGCTCCCGATAGCGCACCAGAACCTCTTCCGCCGAGGTAAAGAAAAACTCCGGCGCTGTCTGCAAATGCGTGAAAAAGGCTTTCAGATCGCCCTTGAAACCCACCTGCTTGCGTACGCCATCCATTTCATTGCGGATACGTGCCACTTCGCGCAAGCCCAGATCATGAATCGTGTCCGGGTCCAGATCGGTGGTGGTCATCTGTTTGACGCGGTAGGCGTACCAGGCCTTGCCATCCGGGAGCGCCGACCACGCCGTGCTGCTGCGCGTGCGGGGCAGATAATCATCGCGGACAAAATCATGCAGCTTGCGGTAAGCCGGCATCACACTCGCCGTCAGCAGCGTGCGGAATTTTTCCTGCAGACGAGCGCGATCCGCTTCCGGAATGGCGTCGGGGAACTTCGCCAGCGGCGCCCAGAAAACAGTCTGTGTGACATCGTCCTTGATCAGTGCCGACAGTTGCGGCAGCACTTTTTCCATGATCGGACGCGGCTGCACCACACCTTTGGCCATGCCCTCGCGCATGTTCGCAATCATGCCGTCAATTGACACCATTGCGGCGGCAAGGCGCGTATACCAGGCCTCGTAATCCGCGACGCTATTCAATGGCTGGATCGACCGGCCCGAACCCATCTGGGCGAGAAAGCCCGGCAGGGAGCCGAACTGGTTCAGCGGCTGCATCCAGTCCGGAAAGCGCAGGCCCTGCAAATCTTCCTGCAAATCCGATTTGAGAATGTCGTAACTCAAACGGTCCTGACCGGTGAGCTGCGCGCGATCAAATTTTTCCAGATCGGCCAGTTGCTGGCGCACGCGCTGCTCGGCCTCCTTGCGAAATGCCGGTGTCGTGCTGTCCACCCAGCGGTCGTTGTAGCGCGCATCACCAATAGCCGTTGCCGAGATCGGATTCAGTTGCAGATGCGTCTGCCACTGCTGAGACAACCAGGCATTGAAGCGCTGGCCTTCGCGCTGGCTTTCGGCCTGACCGGCAGCACTGTCACGTGCCGGGGCCGCAGCAAGCACGGGCACCGCGCCGCAGATCAGCGTCGGCACCAGCACCAGCGCCGGCACACAACGGCGCACAGAAAGAAACCGGGAATGTCGCATCATGACTCCTTGCCGTCGACAGGCACACAGGGCCAGCGACCGGAATGAACGGAAACGCGCTCATCTTACGCAGCCATCCGTCAACGGCAAGACAGCGGACACAGGCTGCAACAACTCCGGGGGTACCAGCGCCCACGGCGCGCACCGGATCGCAGGCGGCCACAGCAAGTGACCACAACAAGCAAACACGGCAAGCAAACACAGTGCACCGTCAGGATGATGCGGGAAGGCCCCCTTGTCAGGTGGATGTTCCGGCACGGTTCGCCGCTACGCCCTTCGACAGGCTCAGGGCGAACGGGGCTGCGTGTTTTTGCGACATGAGGCTTCGCGACATGACGTTTTGCGACATGACGTTTCGCGGCATGACGTTTCGCGGCATGACAGAAATTGCTCAAGAAAGAAAAAGGGCGCGGCCCCTGCGGGTTACGCGCCCTGTTCCGCTGCCGGCAGATCAGTTGCTGCCGTACACGCCCTGACTGCGCAGATAATCTTCGTAATTGCCGGTGAAATCGACAATGCCGTCCGGTTTCATTTCGATGATGCGCGTTGCCAGCGAGGAAACAAATTCGCGATCGTGGCTGACGAAGATCAGCGTGCCGGGATAGTTTTCCAGCGCCAGGTTCAGCGCCTCGATGGATTCCATGTCGAGGTGGTTGGTCGGTTCATCCATGACCATGATGTTGGCCTTCAGCAGGATCATCTTGCCGAACAGCATGCGACCCTGTTCGCCACCGGACAACACCTTTACCGACTTGCCGATTTCATCGCTGGAAAACAGCATGCGGCCGAGCGTGCCGCGCACCAGCATTTCGCCGCCCTTGGTCCACTGCTGCATCCACTCGAACAGTGTCTCGTCGCGCTCGAAATCGGCAGAGTGATCCTGGGCGTAGTAACTGATGTCAGCAGAATCCGTCCATTTCACCGTGCCGCTGTCGAGCGGCAGCTCGCCCAGCAGGCAGCGCAGCAAGGTGGTTTTTCCGATACCGTTCGGACCGATGATGGCAACACGATCACCGGCATCGATCTGGACGCTGAAATCCTTGAACAGCGGTTTGTCACCATAGGATTTGCTGATGCTGTCCACCGTCACTGCCTGACGATGCAGTTTCTTGTACTGCTCGAAACGGATGAACGGACTGACCCGGCTCGAGGGCTTCACCTCGGCGAGTTCAATCTTTTTGATTTGGCGTGCGCGCGAAGTGGCCTGTGCCGACTTCGAGGCGTTGGCCGAGAAGCGCGAGACAAATTGCTGCAGTTCGGCGATCTGGGCTTTCTTCTTGGCATTGTCGGCCAGCAGACGATCACGGGCAGCGGTCGAGGCGGTCATGTAGTCGTCGTAATTGCCCGGATAAATGCGCAGCTCGCCATAATCCATGTCAGCCATGTGCGTGCAGACGCTGTTCAGGAAGTGACGGTCGTGCGAGATGATGATCATCGTTGAACGACGATCTTCCAGCACCGACTCCAGCCAGCGAATGGTATTGATGTCGAGGTGGTTGGTCGGTTCGTCCAGCAGCAGCACATCCGGATCGGAGAACAGCGCCTGTGCCAGCAGCACGCGCAGTTTCCAGCCCGGCGCAATCGCGGTCATCGGTCCGAAATGCTGCTCCACCGGAATCCCGACACCAATCAGCAGATCACCGGCACGCGACTCTGCGGTGTAACCGTCGAGTTCGGCAAAACGGGTTTCCAGCTCGGCAACCAGCATGCCCTCCTCTTCGGACATTTCCGGCAGCGAATACAAGCGGTCTCGCTCAGCCTTGATCCGCGCCAGTTCTTCATGGCCCATGATCACGGTGTCGATCACCGTGTAGTCCTCGAACGCAAACTGGTCCTGGCGCAATTTGCCCAGCCGCACATGCGGCTCAATCATCACCTGCCCCGCCGACGGCTCCAGCTCACCGCCAAGAATTTTCATGAACGTGGACTTGCCACAACCGTTGGCGCCGATGAGGCCGTAGCGGTTGCCGTTGTTGAATACGGCGTTGACGTTTTCGAACAGCGGCTTGGGGCCGAACTGCATGGTGATATTGGCGGTCGAGATCACGATAAATCCGGGGCATGAGGGAAGCAGACCCGCCACCGGCCGGCAGCGGGGCCGCGCATTCTAGTGCATGGTCAGAAAATAAGCAGGGGAATATTCGTGGTACGCCCTGCCCCTTTTTGCTGGCTCGCGGGAAGCCGCTTACCGCAGGCGCCCGGACGGCCCGCGCCCCGCCTGCACTGATGGCGGACTGGGCCTGCGCCGGGTTGCGCCGGCCAGAACACAACGACAGGCGCGTCATGGCCGGACAGACACCGTAATCCGGTGTGCGGAAAAAATGCACAAGGGCCAGCAACCCCACCGCCGCTGGGGCAGGATGCGACGACACGGCCCTGGTGCCCGGCCGTGCCGGACTTTCACGACACTAAGGATGAACATGAAAACACTGCTTGCCCTGCTCTGCTGCTGCGCTTCATTTTTCTGTCAGGCGAACGAGATCAAGGCGCTTGATGAACCGGCGATCAAAGCCGCCGCCGAGCAATTTCTGGCGCTGGAAAACAAGGCCTTCACCAAAGGCTCGACGGTCGCCGACCTCGACGCGCTGTTTGCGCTGTACACCGACGACTTCACCTACGTCCATGAAGTCTATGGCGGCACCTACAAACGCGCGGACCTGTACAACAATGCGCTGCGCAACCAGAAAGCCGGCCGCTATGAAAACTCCCTGCCGCCGTTTCGCGGCACAACCACCAGCATTCTCACCGGCTTGAACGCCGTCGCCATTCAGCGTCACGAAAATGGCCGCAACTTGCTGACGGTGCTGGAATTCCGCGGCGAGAAAGTTTCCCGCGTCATCGAGTACTGGCGCTGATCCACCACGCCGCGGCGACCGGACAGAAACGAAATCACCTGAACGTGCCGGAAAAGAAAACGCCCCATGACGGGGCGTTTTCTTTTCGGCTGATTACTGCTTGTTCTTCACATGCGTTTCCAGCCAGCTGTACTGCTCCCAGAGCATGTGCAGGATGGATTCGCGGGCGCGGTAACCGTGCTGCTCATGCGGCAGCATGACCAGACGGGCGTTACCGCCGAGGCCGGCCATGGCGGCGTACATGCGCTGCGACTGGATCGGGAAGGTGCCGGAGTTGTTGTCTTCTTCGCCGTGGATCATGAGCATCGGCTCGTTGATTTTTTCGGCGTAGTTGAACGGTGACATCTCGTTGTACACCTTCTGCGCCTCCCAGTAGTTGCGCTCTTCGCCCTGGAAGCCGAACGGTGTCAGCGTGCGGTTGTAAGCACCGGAACGGGCGATGCCGGTGGCAAACAGATCCGAGTGGGCCAGCAGGTTCGCGGTCATGAATGCGCCATAGGAATGGCCACCAATCGCCACACGTTTCGGATCGGCAATGCCGCGCTCGACCAGCACATCAATGGCCGCTTGCGCTCCTGCCACCAGTTGCTCGCGGAAGCTGTCGTTGGGCAGTGCATCGCCGGCGCCGATGATGGGCATTTTCGGATCATCGAACACGGCAAATCCCTGGGCGAGATGCGCGAGCGGGCCGTTGTAGCTGACGCGGTTGAATTGATACGGCGACTCTTTCACCTGTCCGGCCGTGGACGCATCCTTGAACTCCAGCGGATATGCCCACATCAGCACCGGCAGCGGTCCTTTTCCAGGCTGGTAATCCGGCGGCAGATACAGATTGCCACTCAGTTCGACGCCATCCTTGCGTTTGTATTTCACCAGTTCTTTTTTCACATTGGCAAAATACGGCGTCGGATGCGGGAAGCTGGACACCGCAGTGAGCGAACCGTCTTTCAGATCGCGGATATGGAAATTGGGTTGCACGCTCGGCGATTCGCGCAGGATCAGCAAGCGGCTGGCGCTGTCATCGAGAATGGCCGCAACACGCTCATACCACTGTTCTTCGCTTTGCCAGACGCGTTTTTTCTCGCCGGTTTTCAGCGAATAGCGATCCAGGAACGGCACATTGCCTTTCGGCGACGCGCCAAGACCGGTCAGCAGCAGTTCGTCACCATTGCGGATATCCATCACGTAGGTGCCGAACTTGCCGGGCTTCATCGTCGGCGTGCCCGGATCACGGTAGGCGTCGTTGTAGGAACGTTCGTCGATGATTTTTTTCTCGCCCTGCGGCTGGGCCGGCGCGAAGCGCGTCACGCGCATCATCCGGTCCTTGAAGCGACGCTCACTGACCAGCGCGGTTTGATCATCACCCCAGCGGATACCGGCGAAACGCATTTCCAGATCCAGCCAGGCTTGCGGCGTTGCCGTGAACGGCGCCTCCCAGGCGTAAACGCGATCATGCACGGCAACTTTTGCCGCCATGTCACCGCCATCCTGTGCTTCGGCGTACATCACAGTGGCCGGCGCATCGGCGCGCCAGAAATGATTGCGCGGGCCGGTGACCACCGAATCAAACCCCTGCGGCAGATTGTCCTGCAGCGGAATGTTCGCAAGCGTTTTGACCAGCTTGCCGTTCAGATCCCAGACTTCGACGGCAGTCGGAAAATCGGTGTAGGGCACGGCGTAGGAGAACGGCTCTTCGATACGGTCAACCAGCAACAGTTTGCCGTCTGGCGACAACGCCACGCCGGCGAAAATGCCCGGCTTGCCGATGGCACGTGCTTTGCCATTGACCGGCACGTGCATCAGTTGCGCCGTGGTGTAGTGCTTGAACAGCGCTTCGTCGGCGGGATTTTTCAGCAGATCCTGATAGGTGCGCACCGATGATTTCTGGCCGCTGCTGATCTGGATCACGGGCGCGGGCGCCACGGCAGCGCCGGCGGGTGCCGGACCGGTGTGGGCGACGGCCGGGATCAGCAGAGCTTTGCCATCGCGTGTCCACTGGTAATCCATACCGAGCGAAACATTGACGCGCACATCGAGCCGCTTGCTCTTGCGCGTTTTCAGATCGTAAACGTAAGGAAACAGACCGCCCTGCTCTTCGACGATCACCGCGATCTGTTGCGAATCCGGCGACCACAGCGGCGCATGCAATTTGTTCGACGGCAACGCAATCGCCACTTCTTCGCCGCTTTGCAGATCGCGCAGACGCAGACCGTCAAACGGCCAGGCACGGCTCGGAGAATGATTGGCCGGATTGATGCGGATGCCACCGAGTTTCAGTTCGGTTTTCGACACATCGGCGAGCGTCTGCACGCCGGGTGCACTGGCAAACAGCACATGGCGATCATCATGCGAAACCATCGCCGACGGTTGGCGCGGCGCATCGACCAGATCGGCCATGGCTTTGGGCGGGATCTGGTAGGTCGGTGCATCAGCCGCCTGCGCGCCGGACGGCAACATGCCGGTGGCAATCAGACTGCCAATCACAAAAGCCAGCGCCGTGCGGCGCAAAGCGGGGGTGCAAGCCATGCTCGTTTCCTCGTTCTGTTTGTGCGGGTACACGCGTGCGGATGCGTGCCGGTGCGGTGACCGCTGATGCGGAGACAGCCTGCGCGCACCCGGTCGGACTCACTGCTGAGGGAACGCAGCGAGGGGTGCGACAGCAAGCCGCAATCCGCTGCGTTTGGCAAGCTGCAGGAAGGCCTCCGCGCCGGACATTAACCGGACGATAAGATTGTGCAGTGATTGTGCAGACAGGTGTCGGCGCTGCGCCGGTTGAGTGTTGCCGCGAACAATCCTGGCCCCCTCCAGGTCAATCTGGCGGAGCCGCCAAATGAGGTTTTGAACGGTCCTGCGCACGTTTCCTGAAGGAGATTCCGGATCAGCGCTGCGCTTGTCCGGAATGACAGCCTGAGTTTATTTGGCAACTGTCATGTTGGAAGCTGTCATTCCGGAAGTTGCAAGGCCGCTATCCGGAATCTCCTGCTAGTCGACGCGTTTGTATTTCACGCGTCCGCGTCCGCGGGTGTCGAGCTGTTCGAGCAAGGTCGATGCTGCCTGTTCGGTAACGCGCAGATTCAGGATGACGTCGTGCGCGTAACGGATGTCATCGATGATCGCGGCGTTGCTGTCCAGACAATGACGCAGCATGGATTCATCGGCGAACGGTGCCTGGATCTGCAGGCGGACCCAGCGTTGCAGTGGCTGGCGTGGCGTGTGTTCCAGTGCGTCTTTTGCAGCCTGGCTGTAGGCGCGCACCAATCCGCCGCTGCCCAGCAGGGTGCCGCCGTAGTAGCGCGTGACAACGATGACTGTTTCGGCGAAGGCAGAGTGCTGGAGAATGTTCAGCATCGGCCGGCCCGCCGTGCCGCTGACTTCGCCATCATCGGAGCAACCGATATCGCCGGTACTGCCCGGTATGCCGGCGATGAAGGCAAAGGTGTTGTGCGTGGCGTCGGCAAATTCGCTGCGGATGCGGGCGATGAATTGTTCGGCGGCGGCGCGATCAGCAGCGCGCGCAACGCTGGCAATAAAGCGGCTGCGTTTGATCTCGATGGCATGCCGCCCTTCGGCAGCCGGCACAACAAATGCGGACATGGTGCAGCACCGGGTTCAGGATGCAACGACGCGACGGGCGATCACTTCACCTGTTGCGGACGCAGGGTGACGCTGCGATCCGCATCGCTGAGCGTGATCTCGCCGTCCTGGATCGTGCATTGCAATTCCATGTTCCGCTGCGCCAGCGCGCCGAGCGCTTCAACAGCGTCGCCGTCGAGATGAAACACGCTGAGATTGTCAAAGCGCGCAAACTGGCTTTCATTCTGCTGCCACCAGACGGCTGCGGCGCGTGACTGATAAGTGTACACACGCACCTGTTTGGCGCGGCCGCAGGCTTTGCGCAAACGGCGCTCATCGGGCTGGCCGAGCTCGATCCACAGATCGATGCTGTCGGTGAGATCTTTCCGCCACAGATCCGGTTCGTCTTCGCTGCTGATGCCACGGGTAAACGCCAGTCGTTCATCGGCATTCAGTGCAAACGCCAGCACACGCACCATCATGCGCTGATCGGTTTCCGACGGATGCTGGGCAATGGTCAGCGCATGGCTCTGGTAGTAGTGACGATCCATGTCGGCGATCTGCAGATCAGCCTTGAACACGGTGGCTTTCAGCGCCATGGCAACACATCCGGACAGAAAAAAGGCCGTGCAGTGTACTGCACGGCCCTGAGGGGTGACAGCGTCGAGGCGGCGGTGTTCTGCCCGCTTCTGCGGTGTTCTGCGCGGTTCTGAAGAACTCAGCCACGCACCAGCAGATGCTTGGCCAGACGTCCGTGCAGCGTGCCGATCAGGCGTGCCAGATGCATGAAGCCGGTCAGCAGCAGGAAACCCACCGGGATCAGCACCAGCGTCCAGGGCCAGACCAGCTCTTGATCCAGCAGTTGCACCGACACGTGCTCGTAGCGGTTGACCACCCACAGCTGCACGAACGGCGCCACCATAAGGCCCAGTGAGGTGACGATGCCGGTAACCATGGTCGTGAAGTAAACGATGCCCAGCGGCAGCATGGCGATCATGTACAGCAGCGTCAGCCAGGTGCGGCTGTCTTTCAGCATCAGCTTGATGTGTTCGATCAGCCCGTTGGCGCGCGGATACAGCGGCCGGCGTGGCATGCGTTCACCGAGCAGGACTTCGACCACGCGGCCCTCGACCAGCGAGATCAGGCGCACGGTGCCGAGGAACAGCAGGATGAACGGAATGCCGATGATCAGCACCGACAGACCCAGCGACATCGACACGCCCGCCGTTGCCCAGGTGAAGTAGAAAATGCCGGTGGCCAGCGCCAGCAGCATGTAAAACATGCTGCCGTAGGTGCGCGCATCGGTGTACACGCCAAAGATCCTGCCGGCCAGCGAACGCGGCTTGGGCGGCGGCGGCGAACGCAGCGCACGCGTCACCGTGGCATCGGTTTCGCGATAGGCAGCGGCAACTTCATCGGGCATGCCGAACTGGCCGCGCACGCGCTCGATGACTTCGGCTTCGCTCAGCGACGGATGCTCGGCGCAGGCGGCGCGCAGGTATTCCTCGGCGTCGTAGAGAGCATCCTGCACCAGTGCCGGATCGGCGCTGTGCAGGCAGATGCGCAGGTGGTCGAGAAATTCGCTGATTGTTTTCGGAATGGGGCGACTCATTTCAGACCTCCATCAGGGCATGGTCGACGAACGACTTGGTGTGCTGCCAGACCTGTTTCCATTCGGCCAGCACGGCACGACCTTCGTCGGTAATGCGGTAGTAACGGCGCGGCGGACCGCTCACCGAAGGCTCGACCCAGCTGTCGAGCAGACCGGCGCCGCTCAGCGAGCGCAGCACCGGATACAGCGCACTCTGCTTGCCGGCTGCCAGCTCGGCGTCGGCGCTCTCCAGCTGTTTGGCGATCTGGTAGCCGTACAGTGGCTCTGCGGCGCGGGCGTTGATGGCCAGCAGCACCAGCGCTACCGAGCCGGCGGCAAGTTCTTTCTGCAGCTTGCGGACATGGGGATTGTCGGTGTCCATGGGCGCCTCCGTTGGGGTTGCCATGGACGCTAGACTGAGCCTCACACTAGTACGAAGTAAACAGTATTGTTATGTCGAAATGTTTCAGCGCCAGCGGAGCTCGCTCGCCAACCCGGCGGACGACGCTGGCGAGGAGGAGCGCACCGCCAGGACGCCCCTCCGGCCACAGTCGGCGGAAACCTGTTCGCCACCGATACCATTGAAACCGTCCGTACATCCGCCCGCCCCTGCGCCATCGGGCCGCTCTCTTTCATGCTCCACCGCCTCCACCCCGCACAACGGGAACAGGGACGTGAACGCCAGCGCTTGCCTGCAGCAATTGGCCGCCACCGGCATCGAGGTGCTGGATGCCGAACAGGCCGCCCGCGCATACGGGCAGGACACCGGCGGCGGAAGGCGCCGTTACGCCGGCGCCTTCCGCGTCCGCCAGCAGGCCGACATCGCCCATGTCCTGCAGCTGGCCAATGTCGCCGGCTGGGCGCTGTGGCCGGTATCCGGCGGGCGCAATTTCGGCTACGGCACGGCCCTGCCGGTCGGCGATGATCATTACCTGCTGGACCTGTCAGCGCTGAAAGGCATCCGCTTTGATCCCGACAGCCTGAGCGCGACAGTCGAAGCCGGCGTCACTCAGGGCGAGCTGGCGGCGGCGCTGGAACACGCCGGCCTCGACTGGCTGGTGCCGACCACCGGCGCCGGGCCACGCGGCAGCCTGATCGGCAATGCCCTCGACGGCGGCTACGGCCTGACGCCGGTTTGCGACCACTTCGACGCCCTCACCCGCCTGCAGGGCTGGTGGGGCAACGGCCAGGCCTTTGACCACAGCTTCGCGCAGCTCGGCTGCACCGGACTGGCCCGCAGCTGGCGCGCCGGCATCGGCCCCAATCCGGCCGGACTGCTGCACCAGAGCGCGCTCGGCATTGTCGGCGCCGCCAGCATCCGCATGCAGCGCAAGCCGGAAGCCACCCGCCTGCTGCTGCTGCGCTTCCGTCGCGAAGCGGATTTCCTCGCCAGCCTGCCGGCGCTGTCGGCGCTGCAGGAAGAACTGCCGATGCTGGCCGGCATCCTGTTCATGAGCGATCTGCGCGTGCTCGCCGGCCACGACGACCGGCCGCTGCGTCCGGCCGGCTCCGCCACCAGCAATGCCACGAACGCCCGCGCGGCCAGAACGGACGCGCTCAGCGCGCGCCGCGACCGGTTGCGCGCCATCGCCCGCCAGCGCGGACTCAGCCCCTGGCTCGGCGTCGGCACGCTGTTCGGTGCCCGCGGCGCGGTCGCCGGCGCCGTGCAGGATCTGGTGCGGCGTCTGCCGCACGCCGATGTCCATGCCTTCACGCTGCACCAGATCGACTGGCTGGGCCGGCTGGCCGATGTGCTGCCGAAGCGACTCAGCCTGCGCAATTCGCTGCAGGCCCTGCGCAGCACCGCGAACATGATCCGCGGCCGGCCGGACGCCAGCTATTTGAAGCTGGCCTACGCGCTGCAACCGGCGGAAAAAACCGTCGGCGCCGACGCGCATCCGGCACGCGATGGCTGCGGCATTCTCTGGTACGCACCACTGCTGCCGCTGCAGGCCGAGGCGGTAAGCGATTTCCTGCTTGGTGACGCCGAACAGATCCTGCGCGAGCACGGCTTCGACAGCCTGCTCGGCGCCACCATCCGCTCACCGACCGTGCTGACCTGCACGCTGCCGATCCTGTTCGACCGCCACGATGACGACGCCGTGGTGCGCGCCGATTTCTGCTATCGCGCGCTAGTCCGCGCCGGCCTCGCGCGCGGCTTTCCGCCCTACCGCCTCGGCAGCCAGTACATGGATTTGCTGCGCGGCAATCGCGTTGCCGGCGCCACACCAGGCAACAGCATCGCGGAAATCGACCCCGTCATCAGCAGCGATGGCCGCATCGATTTCGCCGATCTGCTGGACCCGAAACGGGTGCTGCAGCGCGGACGCTACCCGCTGTGAGCGCGCCGCGTCGGCCGCTGCCATGCAAACAGGAATCCCCGTTCACCCTGCAGGAAAACCGCGTTCCCCCTGAATGCGCCGAAGCGGCTGGCGAACGGGGCTTTCCAGGCTGCGAGCCGTTGCCGATGCGTCCAGCAAAACGCCAATGATCCCCGTACCGAACCCGACGCCATTCACGCAGCGGCCAGACACGCTGACCGGCCGGTAGTCCCCTCCCGCGTTCTGCGTTACTGTACGCGCCGATTCCGGATTGCCGCAGGCAATCCGCAGACAAAAACAAACGGAGGATGGCCGGTGAATCTCGCGTGGACGCGCATGGCGCTGTGGTTGATCTTGGGGCTGGTGGCAACCGGCGGTTTCGCCACCATGGCGCTGCATCGCGGTGAAACCATCAATGCGCTCTGGCTGGTGGTCACGGCGATCTCGGTTTACCTCATCGGCTACCGTTTTTACGCGCGTTTTGTCGCCGACAAGGTGCTGGCGATCAGCGACCAGCGGATGACGCCGGCCCACGCATTCAATGACGGCAAAGATTATGTGCCGACGCACAAAGTCGTGTTGTTCGGCCACCATTTCGCGGCAATTGCCGGTGCCGGCCCGCTCATCGGTCCGGTGCTGGCCGCGCAGATGGGTTATCTGCCCGGCACCATCTGGCTGATTGTCGGCGTGGTGTTCGCCGGCGCCGTGCAGGACATGGTGATCCTGTTTGCCTCAACGCGTCGCAACGGCAAATCACTCGGTGACATGATCCGCGAAGAGATTGGCACCTTTGCCGGCAAGCTGGCGATGTTCGGCATACTCGCCATCATGATCATCCTGCTCGCTGTTCTGGCACTGGTGGTCGTGAAAGCGCTGATCGGCAGTCCCTGGGGCGTCAGCACACTGGTGCTCACTGTGCCCATCGCACTGTTCATGGGCGTGTACCTGCGCTACCTGCGACCGGGCCGCGTCGGTGAAGTGTCGATCATCGGCGTTGTGCTGCTGGTCTTGTCGCTGTACGCCGGCCAGTGGATTTCGCAAACCCCTGCGTGGGCGCACTGGTTTGATTTGAGCGGCACGACGCTGGCGTGGGGGCTGATCATTTACGGTTTTGTCGCTGCGGTACTGCCGGTCTGGTTGCTGCTCGCACCGCGCGATTACCTGAGCACCTTTCTCAAAATCGGCACCATCGCCGGCCTCGCCATCGGCATCGCCCTGACGCTGCCGGAAATTCACATGCCAGCGCTGACGTCCTTCACCGACGGCAGCGGTCCGGTGTTTGCCGGCAGCCTGTTTCCTTTCCTGTTCATCACCATCGCCTGCGGCACCGTCTCGGGTTTCCACGCGCTGGTAGCGTCAGGCACTACGCCGAAACTGATCGAACGCGAATCGCATATCCGGCCCATCGGCTACGGCGCCATGCTGATGGAATCCTTCGTCGCCGTGATGGCCATGGTCGCCGCCTGCGTGCTGACACCGGGCGTGTACTTCGCCATGAACAGTCCGGCCGCGCTGATCGGCACCACGCCGGAACAAGCGGCGCAAGTGATCAACAGCTGGGGCTTTGTGATCACGCCGGACATGCTCACGCAAACGGCCAAAGACATCGGCGAAAACACCATCCTGTCGCGCGCGGGCGGCGCGCCGACACTGGCCGTTGGCATGGCGCAGATCTTCAGCGAAGTGTTCGGCGGTCCCGGCATGATGGCCTTCTGGTACCACTTCGCGATCCTGTTTGAAGCGCTGTTCATTCTCACCACGCTCGACGCCGGCACACGCGTCGGCCGCTTCATGATTCAGGATCTGCTCGGCCATTACATTCCGCGCCTCGGTCACACGCATTCGTGGCCGGCGAACCTGATCGCCACCTCGCTGTGCGTGCTCGGCTGGGGCTATTTCCTGTATCAGGGCGTCGTTGATCCGCTGGGCGGCATCAATACCCTGTGGCCCTTGTTCGGCATCGCCAACCAGATGCTGGCGGCAATGGCACTGATGTTTGCCACCGTGATGCTGGTGAAAATGCAGCGCGGCAAACTGGCGCTGGTCACGGCCGTGCCGACCATCTGGTTGCTGATCGTCACGCTCAGCGCCAGCTGGCAGAAACTGTTCCATGACGATGTCCGCATCGGCTTCCTCGCCCACGCCGACAAATTCCGCGCCGCACTGGATCGCGGTGAACTGCTGGCGCCGGCGAAATCGCTCGATGACATGTCACGCATCGTCACCAACGACTACATCAACGCCGGCCTCTGCGCACTGTTCGCTTTCATCGTCATCGCCATGGCCGCTGTCGCCCTGCGCGCCTGCCTGCGCATCTGGCGCGGCGAACCGGCACAACTGAAAGAAGCGCCGTTCCGCGCTGCCACGGCGGAGATCTGAAACATGTACAACGCATTGTTGAACCGTCTGCGCCACTGGCGCGAAGCGCTCGACCGCCTGCTCGGTCTGCCCAACTACGAACGCTACCTTGCCCACATGCAGGCCACGCATCCGGAACAAGCGCCGATGAGCCGGCAAGCGTTCTACGACGAAGCCCAGCGCTGCCGCTACGAAAGCGGCAGCGATCGGCCGCGCTGCTGTTGAAAGCACGCTGCACGAATGCCCTGACCAAGTTCTCCGTTCGTACTGAACCCGTGGAAGAACGAACAGCATTCCGCGAAGATCCCGGCCACTATTTGACAGGCTTTCCGTCAGTGAAAGCGCAAACGGAAAGCGCACTGTTCTGTCCGGCAACTGTGGGACGAAATTCATTCGGTCAATTTCGGCTCGTCGCCACGCTCCGGAGCCACTGAAACACTTCGCGGCCGGATAAATCCGGCCCCACGGCAAGGCCGGACATCTGTAGTCAAGGATCGCTTTGAGACACACCCGGTTTCACCGCCGGTACGTGGCCTTGCCGTTCATGCCTGCGGCGAAGTTTGTCCCGAGATTGACGAAGGACTCAGGGCGAGCGGAGCGTCCATGACCCGCAAGACTTACGCCATAAACGTAGCCCCGTTCGTGGTGAGCCTGTCGAACCATTGAATGGCGAACGATTCTGTTTGCCTTACACGCATGCAACGCGATCTGGTTTCCGCTTGAGCGGCAACACAAAAGCTCACCACACATGGTGTCGGTGTATTTGTTCAGGATTGCAGGAACCACCGTTGTTAACCGCTGTTTGATGCTCCCGCGCAGCGCACATACACAAACGGAATCACCTTCTCCTTGCCATCCTTGCCTGGACCGGCGATCTGCGCATTCAGCGTATCGCCGTCACGGCGATATTCGATGCGTGTCGGAAAATCGTGCGCGGTATTTTCGAAGCGCACCCAGTTGTCGCCGCTGGCAGTTTGTTTGAACGCCGTTGCGGGCCGCCCGCCGGGCTGGGCGAAGTACGTGGGAATGCCTTCGTGTTCGCTGATGCGCAGAAACTCGAAGGCCACCGATTTGCCCTTGCGCACGGTACGACTGACCCCAAGCATCAGATCCGGCTGCGAAGGCAGCCAGTATTCCTCGCTCATTCCGCTCGCACTGGCATTGCACCAGTGGCCACTGAGCCAGTGAAATGGTGCGGACGCCTGATCGGCGCGGGCCCTGCCCGCCGTTCCGGCAACCACCAGCAGCGCAGCGGCGGTCAACACTGTCGCTGCAAATTTGTTCGTACCGGCAAGCCTCCTGCTGCGCTGGGACTTGAACTGTGGCGTGGACATCGTCATGTTTCCTCTCCGGTGAGCAAAGGCCTGCAGGCAGCCTAGCGGCAGCTTCGGCACGGCGCTTGAACAAATCCGCAAACTGCTGGCCATGGACTATCGCGAATATCCGGTTCCCCTCCCTCTGCAACGCCACGTGCGCTGCCTGTGGCATTTACGTGACGCCGAGCCCGCCGCTGCCGTGCAGACCATTTATCCGGATGGTCACTGCGAGCTGATCGTGCATCGCGCGACACCGATGCGTCTGGCCGACGCCGATGGCCACTGGCAGCCGCAGAGTCGCAGCCTGTTTGCCGCGCAATGCCGCAGCGCCGTCCGGCTTTGCGCCGGTGGTCCGCTGGACTGCATCGGTGTGCGACTGCAGGCCGCGGCGTCGGCCGCCGTGCCGGGCGCGAGTCTTCCGGCGCTGAAAGATCGCGTAGTCGATCTGCACCTGCTGGACGCACCGTTTGCTGAACAACTGCTGCACACCTGTCTGGCGCTGGACGCCGATGCCGGTGACGGGCATCAGCCCCTGTTCGCGCTGCTCAGCGAACGCTTGCTGCCACATGCCATCGACACGCGCATCGAAAACGCCGTTGCGCGCCTGTGCGCAAGCGATGGCGATCTGCGCATCGAAACGCTGGCCGCACAACTGGCAATGAGCACGCGTGCACTGCAGATGCACTTCCTGAATCAGGTTGGCCTGAGCGCCAAGGAATTTGCCCGCGTGCAGCGCCTGCAAGCCTGCCTGCGTCAGCTCGACTGCAGCACGCAAACGATCTCCGAACTGGCCATGCAGCAGGGCTATGCCGATCAGGCGCACGCAACGCGCGACTTGCAGCAATTCACCGGCTTGACGCCGGCGCGACTGCGCAAGGCATTGCAGCAGCAACGCGACAGCGCCGACGCCATCGCACTCGCCGCAGCGTTTGTTCGCGGACATGCGCGCAGCGGGTGAAGCGTCCTGCGGGCAAAATGATCGCAGGAAAACACCGTCACGCGCAGCTGAATGCCGGCACTTGAAAATCGGCCTGCGCACAACCATAACCCTGACTCACCCGCCGGCCTGCGCCGGATCGACCGCTGCGAAACAGAGCAGCCAACACGTGTCGCCACAATGGATCTGCTGCGCCCCTTGCTGCCCTGGTTACTGCTGCTGGTGCTGTTCTGCGTGTTCGGCAAACTGTATGGCTGGGCACGGCGGCGCAAAACCGGCGCCTTCGTGTTTGGCGCCCTGACGCAGATGCTGCTACCGGATCCCTACGCAGAGCGGACGCTGAAAATTGTTCAGGAGCGAAAGCAGGAATCCCGCCGCGAACAGGATGAAAACGGCGACCGGACGACAGACGAACAGCAGGAATTCGGTACACCGGCCCCGGACACACAACCAAACCCGTGCACGTCACATGACACACAGCAGGCACACGATTCCGGTCGCCGTTAACCGGCAAGCACCCGATATCGCCCGCTGCAGCAAGTCTGCGTGTCGCTTGCGTTTTCATCGCCAGAGAGACTTTGCTTTCAGGCACGGAAACAGCTATTAAACCAGTCCGCTTTCCTGCCTGAAGGTCCTGACATGTCCCCGATTTTCCTGCCTGTCCCGGCACTGGCGCTGCTGCTGGGTTCGACGCTGGCAAGCGCCGCCGAACCGGTCGCCATCAGCAATCCCGACTACGATGCCGCGCTGGCGCAAAAAACCGGCGCCAACGACATGGGCATGCGTGCCTACGTGCTGGTGATCCTGAAAACCGGTCCGCATGCGGTGCCCAAAGGTCCGGAGCGCGATGAAATGTTCAAGGGCCATTTCGCCAACATGAGCCGGCTCGCTGGTGAAGGCAAACTTGCCTATGCCGGACCGCTGGATGGCGTCGATGGCTGGCGCGGCCTGTTCATTCTCTCGGTGGACAGCATCGAAGAAGCGCAACAACACGTCGCCACCGACCCGGTGATCATCAAGGGCGAAATGGTCGCCGAATACCACAAGCATTACGGATCGGCCGCGCTGATGCTGGTCAACGAGCAGCACAAGAAGCTCGGCAAGAAAGCGCCCTGATTCCGGCCGGAGGCTTTGCCCTCATCCTGATTCAGGTTTTGCGGAGCGATGCGCATGGCAATGCAAACACCAGCTTCACGGCCTGAACGCACAATCCGTCCGTTGCATGCCGTCAGCTGCGCAACTCACCCGTGTTGCGCGGACTGAACAGGCTGCCGGTGATGAACAATCTGCGTGCGCCGGATTCACTGCACGGGCCGGATTCACTGCACGGGTCGGAGCCGCTGCGCTGGCGCGAGCGTCTGCGCTGGCTGGAACTGCTGACACTGTTTGTCGGCTTGCCGCTGCTAGCCTGGTTGTTTCGTCATTACATGCAGCAATGGCTGATCCCGGCCCTGCTGCTGTTGGCGCTGTTCTGCTACGGCATGATCAGCCGCGACGCGAGCTTCAAGCGCTTTCGCCTGCTGAACACAGTGCAGGTGTTGCCCTTGTTGCGGCGCCGGCTGCCGCTGTTTGTCTCCGGTGCGCTGGCGATGTTGCTGATCTACGCGCTCAGTAAACCAGCGCAGGATAGTTTCCTGCAGGGCACTGCCACGACAGGCGCGAGTCTTTGGCCATTTCTGTATTCGCTATTGTTGTATCCGCTGCTGTCGGTGTGGCCGCAAGAACTGATCTTTCGCACTTTCTTTTTTCATCGTTACAAGAGGATCATTCCCCGCAAGCTTCATCGCCTCGTACTCAGCGCGCTGCTGTTTGCCTTTGCACACATTGTTTACGCCAACCTGATCGCTGTGATGCTCGCACTTGCTGGCGGCCTGCTGTTCGCCTGGACCTATGCCCACACCCGCTCGACGCTGGCCTGCGTCGTCGAGCACAGCATCTGGGGACTGCTGCTGTTCAGTCTCGGGCTGGGTCGTTTGCTCGACAGCGGCGCGCTGTGAATCGCGGCTATCAACACACTCTGTTCGCACCATGCTTGCAGGTGCCGGAACCTCGACGGATCGCATGCATTGATCATGACCGCTTGGAGAAACAGCCCATTCGCCGACCGTGCGCGGCCTCGCCGTTAACCCGTACACGACGCTTTTTCTGAGCTTGGCGAGAAGCTCAGACGAACGAAATGTCCACGCCCCGAAGACGTTACGCGATAAGTAAGCAGCTGTTCGTGGTAAGCCTGTCGAACCACAGAACGGCAAGCGTTTCTGTCTGCCACACAGTCAATGCCATTTTGTCTGAGTCATCACCAAGGATTCATCCGCCTTGGGCAATCCCGATCAAGCCTGCGCCACTGCCGCAGCAAAAACTCTTGACGCCCATCCCAACCCTGCACGCAAACATCGCGTCGAAGCCGGCATCACGGATCCCGCTGCCTTCTCGCCATGAACAGAACCGCCCTGACCAGACCTGTCCAGAATCTGCCCTTCGCGGGCCAGCCCGGCGCTCCCGACAAGCGGCCGCAGCAAACGCGCGAACTCCGCATGTTTCTCGGCCTGTTCCTGCTTTTCTGGACGCTGGTCAACCTGCGCCTGATTGGCGCCGATGCAGACGACCAAGGCTGGCTCATCCATCTGCTGATGTGGAGTCCGGGGCTCGCCGCCCTTCTGACCCAGTGGCAATGCACGCACAGCCTGCGCGGACTCGGCTGGCAAGGTAGCGCCCTGCGCTGGCTCGGATTTGCCTATGCACTGCCGCTGCTGCTGGTCACACTGCTTTACGGCGGCTTGTGGAGCGCGGGCCTGATTGCTTACGACATGGGTCCACTGCAGGCAGAACTGCAAGCCGCGTTTTCCACCACACTGAGTCCGTCACTGATGTTCCTGATGACGGCAACGCTCGGATTGCTGGTGTTTTTTTTGCCGGCACTGGGCGAGGAAATCGGCTGGCGCGGTTTTCTGGTTCCTGCCCTGCGGCGGCGCTACAGTTTTCTTGCCACAGCCCTGATCAGCGGCGCGATCTGGGCGCTGTATCACTACCCGCTGATCATCGCCGGACAATACGGCGACGACACGCCGCGAGTCATCGGCTTGCCCATTTTCAGTTTGCTGATGTTCAGCTGGATGATTCTGGCGATGAGCGTGATCCTGGCCTGGCTGCGCGAACGCTCCGCCAGCGTCTGGCCGGCGGCCTTGCTGCATGCTGCCCACAATCTTTTCCTGCAAAACTGGTTTGATCGCCTGACGGTAAAATCCACGGCCGCGCAGTGGCTGACCGGCGAGTTCGGGATTGGCATGGCCGTGCTGTACAGCGTGGTAGCGCTGTTCTGCCTGAAATCACAGAAATCCCGCGAGGCGATACCTGCGCACGCATTCGCTGCAACGTAAAAAGGAAGGCAGTGGTCGCACGCTGAGAGCGTTCCGGTTCAGGAATTTTCCGGCTGCTGCTGGACAACGTTGGCGCTGGAACTGGTACTGGAACTGGAACCGGAACCGGAACCAGCAGCGAACCAGCGCAGCACATCATCCAGCAGCGGTCGCCAATTGTCCCAATCGTGATTGCGGGTGACTTCACGATAGCTGGGCGTGTAACCCAGCTGTTTCAGGCGACGGAAGAACTTGCGCACTGATGCATGATTGTCCTGACCCGTGCCGACACTGATAAACATCTGCAATGCATTCCGGGGCGCAGCCTCATACAGCGCGGCCATGTGATCCAGCCACTGCGGATTGGCCGGTGACAGCATGACCAGATGACCAAACTGGCGTGGCAGCAGCAAACCGAAACACGCGGCGTTCAGGCCACCAAACGACACACCGGCGATACCGGTCTGCTCACGCGCGGCACTGGCCGGATACTGCGCGGCAACCGCCGGCATCAGCTCATCGCGAAAAAAGGTGATGTACGCAGGATTGCACAGCAACTCCTTGCTGCGGCGATTGACCTGCGGCGCGTCGGGATCGCGGGCATCAACGAATACCACCAGCAGGGGCGCGATCTGCCCGGCGGCCAGCAAACGCTGCAGCGTCTGCTGCATCTGACCGGCAGTCAGAAACCATTCGCCATCGGTGACATACAGAACCGGCAAGCGCGCATTCGCGGCGACACCGGCCGGCAGGAATGCGCGGTACTGCAGCGCATAGCCGAGCGCGTTGCTGCGTATTCTTTGCCAGTCGTGCAACTCGCCGCTTGCGGTTACGTTTTCTGCTTCGCGGGTCGTGTCGTTTGCAATGCCGGTTGTCTTGTCGGCTTGCACGGTGTCTTCGGCGCAGCGCGCCACCGGTGACAACAAAACCAGCAACAGCACCAATGCCGCGCACAACAGGTAACCAACGCGGTTCACGATCCGTACCGTCATTTGCACTACATCGTTCTGGAGCATTCTCCGCACTCTCGCAACGGCATTCGGCTGAAATGTTCGCGCCTGTTATCAGCCGCGCAAAATCTGCGCACACAGCTGCCTTCCGGCAACGTCGCTACATGAACGTCAGATACGGCAACAACTGCTTGCTGAAACCGGTAACGATGCTGAACACCGGCACACCGGCCACACTCAACACCACCAGCAGCAAAAATACATGCGTGCCATAGCGGGCGTTGATGTCGTCGTACTGCATGCCGAGTCGCGGTGGCAGCAGCCAGGACATGATGTAGTGGCCATCGAGCGGGCCCAGCGGGATCAGGTTGAACAACATCAGCAGCAAATTGATTTGCGCCATCAGCATCAGTGCCAGGCCGGCAGCACTGTCGGTGCTCAGGCTGCCATTGCGCAGACCAGCCACCAGCAGGTTCACGGCAAGTATCGCCAGCAACAGGTTCATCAGCGGCCCGGCGGCTGCAACCGCTGCCTTGCCCCAGCCCTGACGGAGAAAACGCGGATTGAACGGCACCGGTTTCGCATAACCAAAACCGATCAGTACCACCATCGCCAGACCAAACAGATCGATGTGCGAACCGGGATTCAGCGTCAGCCGACCGGCCAGCCGTGGCGTCGGATCACCGAGCAGCGTCGCCGACAGCGCGTGACCATATTCGTGCAGGCTGAGCGACAGGATGATCGCCACCAGCACGATGCCAAAACCGAGGAAATCACCAGCCATCAACATGCCGAGCACGACGTCACCCACCAACACGGAAACCGGCCGGCATTATGCGCAATCAGCGCGACACTGGCTTGCGTGCTTCGCGTGTCTGCGGCCGTGCCGCTCAACTTGCGTGTTGCGAACAGCACTTAACGTGCGGGCGCCGGCTGACTCGTTCAGGATCAACGCGGTCATCCATTGTCAGGGCCCCTCACCGGCTTGGGCTCATCACCAGAATGCTGTTGCCGCCAGTCCGCGCGGCCACCCGCCGTCGCCCGGCTTCTGGCTGCAATGCTCTCCCCGGCCCGTCGACCCCGCGTTCCTGAGTCACCGGACAGCCAAGGCATTGCTGCTTGTCGGCCTGAGCATCCCCTGCCGCCGGTCATTTTCCCGCCACTCCGGACTTGCACCCTGCACCAACACCGCGCATGATTAGAAAAGTTGTTTGAAACAGGTTTTCAACATACCCTCACCAAGCACCGACAACCACGAAGCCACCCGCACCGCCCTGCTGCAGGCCGGCGCGCAAGTCTTTGCTGCGCAGGGCTTTATCGACGCTCGGGTGCGCGATATCGCCAGTGCGGCCGGCTGCAACCTGTCGGCCATCAACTACCACTACGGCAGCAAGGAAGGTCTGTATCTGGCGGTGATCGCCCATGCCGCCGAGCAGACCGTGGCCCGCCATCCGCTGCCGGTAGCGGCCGCCGATGCGGGCGCCAGCGCGGCCTTGCCGGACGAAACACAGGCCGGCGAGCTGCTGCTGGCCCTGGTACAGGCGCTGCTTGAGCGCTTTCTGGTCGGTGGCGAATCCTCGCTGATGGCCCAACTGCTGATCCGCGAGATGAGCAAGCCGACCCAGGCGCTTGAGCATCTGGTCGAAAACGTCGCCCGCCACCAGTTCGCCGCCGCCGCCAGCGTGGTCACGCGCCTGATTGGCCCCGGTCATCCGGCCGAAACCCTGCGCGCCTGCGTGCTCAGCCTGATGGGGCAATGCCTGCTTTATGTATTCGCCCGGCCGGTGTTCTCGCGACTGTTTCCCGGCCTGTACCAGCAATTCGACAGCGCGGCGCTGGCCGCGCACATCACCCGTTTCAGCCTGCCCGGCCTGCTTGCCCTGCGCCGGCCGATGGCCTGAGGACAGCGGACATGCAGACATTTTTTGCGACTCCCGCCACCCGCACGGTGACGCCCGGGCGGCAAAACCAGATGGCCCGAAACCGGCGAGCAGCAATCAGCCTTGCCCCATTGTTGCTGGCGCTGAGTGCCTGCCAGCCAGCAAACGATCACCACTGGCATGGCTACGCCGAAGTGGAAGCGCGGCAAATCGCGGCGCCGGTGGCGGGCAAGCTGGTGCAGGTAGCCGTCGCACGCGGCGAAGCTGTTGAATCCGGCGCACTGTTGTTCGCACTGGAAGCCGACCCGGAACAGCATCAACTGGCGGCCGTGGATGCACGACTGGCGCAACTGGAAGCACAGGCGCGTGATCTGGATACCGGCAAGCGCCGCGAGGAACGCCGCGTCCTGCAGGCGCAGATCGATGCTGCCGACGCCGCACTGCGCGACAGCGAAGCGCAGTGGCAACGCGCACAACAGCTGCACGAACGCGCGCTGATCAGCCGCGCCCAGCGCGACGATGCCGAAGCACGCGTGATGCGCGACCGTGCCCTGTTGCGCGAGCGTCGTGCCGCACTCGCCGCCGCCGATTTGCCCGGCCGCGACGATCAGCGTGCAGCAGCGCAGGCCGCCATCCAGTCCGTGCAGGCGGAACGCGATTCGGCGCGCTGGCGGCTGGATCAAAAACAGCAGCGCGCACCGCTGGCCGGCCACATTTACGAGCAGTATTTCCAGCCCGGTGAATGGGTGCCGGCCGGTGCGCCGGTGCTGGCCCTGATCGCTGACGGTGATCTGCACATCCGTTTTCATGTTGACGAACCGTCGCGCGCCGCACTGGCGGTTGGCCGCGACGTGCAGGTGAGCTGCGATGGATGCACGCCATTTGCCGCGCGCATCCGCTACATCTCACCGCAAGCCGAATACACACCGCCCGTGCTTTACGACGCGAAACAACGCGCGCGGCTGGTGTACCGCGTTGAGGCCGCGATAGATGCCCGGACCGCACAACACCTTACCGCCGGACAGCCGGTGGATGTGTGGCTACCATGAACGCCAGCGAACTGGCCGTGGATGTGCGCGGACTCTGCAAACGCTTCGGCGCGCGCACGGTCGTCGATCACATTGATCTGCAACTGCCACGCGGCCGGATTTTTGGTTTTCTCGGCCCCAATGGCAGCGGCAAAACCACCACCATCCGCATGCTGTGCGGCTTGCTGACGCCCGACGCCGGCAGCGGCGTTTGTCTCGGCATGGATCTGCGTCGCGATGCCCGGCGCATCCGCCGTGAAGTCGGTTACATGACGCAGAAGTTCAGCTTTTACGACGATCTCAGTGTCAGCGAAAACCTGATGTTTGTGGCGCGCGTTTACGATTGCCCGCAACCACGGCAGCGTGTCCGGGAAACCCTGCAATCCACCGGTCTGGAGCCGCGTCGCGACCAACTCGCCGGCACCTTGTCCGGCGGCTGGAAACAACGTCTGGCGCTGGCCGCCTGCCTGTTGCATGCGCCGCAACTCCTGCTGCTCGATGAACCCACCGCCGGTGTCGATCCGCAGGCGCGACGCGAATTCTGGCAACTGATCCATCAGCTTGCGGCCCAGGGCATCACCATTCTTGTCTCGACGCATTACATGGACGAAGCCGAACGCTGCCATCATCTCGCTTACATTCGCAGCGGCAAACTTTTGGCCAGTGACACACCACAAGGCCTTGTGGCGGCACATGATCTGGCGGTGTTTGCCCTGCGCGGCGACGGTATCAACAGCACGACGCTCGCCAGCTGTCCGGTGATCGAACAATCCGCGGCATTCGGCACCAGCTGGCATGTGTCGATCGCGCGCCGGATTGAAGCGGAAACCGCGCTGCGCGCATTCGCCGATGCGCACCGCTGGCAACTGACACCGGTGGAAGCCAGCCTCGAAGACGTGTTCATCCGTCTGCAACAGCGGGAACTTCCGGCCGCGACGGAGATGTCTGTACCATGAGCACTGCGCGCAAGCGTTTCATCATGTTCTGGTCCTGGCGACGCCTGCTGGCACTCATGCACAAGGAATTTCTCCAGCTGCGCCGTGACCGCCTGACTTTCGCCATGATGATCGGCATTCCACTGATGCAGATGATCCTGTTCGGCTTCGCCATCAACAGCGATCCGCGACAGTTACCAACGCTTGTTCATGCCGCCGAACACAATGCGCAGGTGCGCAATCTGGTGTCCACACTGCGCGCCAGCGATTACTTTGATGTACGCGCGGTTACCGACAGCCTCGAAGAAACCGAGCGCCAGCTGCGCCGCGGTGACGTACAGTTTGTGCTCGATATTCCGGCCGGCTTCTCGCGCGCCCTGGCCCGTGGCGAAACGACGCAATTGCTGCTGCGCGCCGACGCCAGCGATCCAGCCGCAACCAGCAACGCCCTCGCCGCACTGCCGAAACTGCTGGACGATGCGCTGCAGGGACCGGCTGAAGCGAACAGCGTGATCAGCGAACGTTTGCCATCACCGCGCGCACGCATCGATCTGCGCGTCCACCGCCTCTACAACCCGGAAGCGCGCAGCGCGCAGAACATCGTGCCCGGCCTGATGGGCGTGATCCTGACCATGACCATGATCATGATGACGGCACTGGCAATCACCCGCGAATACGAACGCGGCACCATGGAAAACCTGCTCGCCATGCCGGTGACGCCCATCGAAGTCATGCTGGGGAAAATCCTGCCCTACATTTTCATCGGCTATGTGCAGGTGGGCGTGATCCTGATCGCCGGACACCTGCTGTTTGCCATTCCCATGCTTGGCAGCCTGCCGCTGCTGCTCGCCTGCACTTTGCTGTTCATCATCGCCAACCTGATCGTCGGCATCACGTTTTCTTCACTGGCGCGATCACAGGCGCAAGCCATGCAGATGAGTTTCTTTTTCTTCCTGCCCAGCATCCTGCTCAGCGGCTTCATGTTTCCGTTTCGCGGCATGCCCGGTTGGGCCCAGGCCATAGGCGAAGCCCTGCCGCTGACCCACTTCCTGCGCATAGTCCGCGGTATTCTGCTCAAGGGCAGCACAGCGGCGGACATAGCCGGTGAAGTGCTGGCGCTGTTGCTGTTCACAATGCTGACCCTGCTGATCGGCCTGCGCAGCTACCGGCGCACCCTCGACTAAACGGACACACCGTGCCGCCTGTTACAGGACGCGGCCATTTGCGGCAGCGCGGCGTAACAATTGCTGACGTTTTTGCAGCATCTACATGCTGCACGAATGGCCACGCCGCCCGCGCCGGATGCTAGCTTTGCCGGATTCAGGTTCCGGGCGAATGGGTTGGCCACCACAGGGCATCCAATCCCTGCGCTTGCGCAGAGCACGGCCCTGCCCCAGCACCCGGTCTTACTCAAAAAACTGAATCAGCCAGAACAACATACGGGGAGCCGTTCATGGAACGTCGTGATTTCCTGCGCATGACCAGCATTGGTCTCAGTGCTGCCTTGCTGCCCATTGGCGGCCGCAGCATCGCCGCTGAAGAATTGCTTTCACCATTCCCGCTGGCGGCGAAAAAATCACTCGCTGATGCGGCGCTTGAAGCGGCGAAAAAAGCGGGCGCCACTTACTGCGACGTGCGTATCGGTCGCTATCTGCAGCAATCAATCATCACCCGTGAAGCGCTGGTACAGGCGATCAACAACAGTGAATCCATCGGTGTCGGCATCCGTGTGGTGGCTAACGGCTGCTACGGCTTTGTCGCCACCAACCAGTTGAGTGCCGATGCTGTGGCAGCGGCTGCCCGTCAGGCCGTCGCAATTGCCAAGGCAAACAGCAAGCTGCTGCTTGAGCCGCTGCAACTGGCGCCACAAAAAGGACTTGGTGAAGTGCGCTGGGCAACGCCGATCAAGAAAGACTGGCGGAACATTCCGGTCAAGGAAAAAGCTGATCTGCTGCTCGCCGCCAATGCCGCTGGTCTGGCAGCCGGCGCCAGCTTCATGAACAGCCGGATGTTCCTGATCAACCAGCAGAAGTATTTCGCATCGTCTGATGGCTCCTACATCGATCAGGACATACACCGGCTCTGGTGTCCGATGACAGCAACGGCCGTCGACAAGGCCAGCGGAAAGTTCCGCACCCGCGACGGCCTGTGCGCACCTGTCGGCATGGGTTATGAGTATCTGGATGCACGCGCCGAAGACAAAATCCGTTCGGCTGGCGGTGTCATGACCTTCTACGGCAAGTCCTACGATCTGCTCGAGGATGCCGCCGCCGCTGCGCGTGATGCGCGCAGCAAACTCAGCGCAAAATCAGTGCAGCCCGGTAAATACGATCTGGTGCTGACGCCGGAGAATCTGTTCCTGACCATACACGAATCCGTCGGCCATCCGCTGGAGCTGGATCGTGTGCTTGGCTATGAAGCCAACTACGCCGGCACCAGTTTTGTCACGCTCGACAAATGGGCGTCCAAAGACTTCCGCTTCGGTTCGGAGATCGTCAACTTCCACGCCGACAAAACCGAACCGGGTACGCTTGGCGCTGTCGGCTACGACGACGAAGGTGTGCCCTGCAAGCGCTGGGATCTGGTGCGCGATGGCGTTCTGGTCAACTATCAGGCCACGCGTGATCAGGTACACATGCTCGGCCAGAAAGAATCGCATGGCTGCAGTTACGCGGATTCCTGGAGCACGCAGCAATTCCAGCGCATGCCCAATGTTTCGCTGGCGGCAGGCAAAACGGAGCTGACGCCGGATGAGATGATCAAGAGCATCGAGAAAGGCATTTACATTGCCGGTCGCGGCTCCTACTCCATCGATCAGCAGCGCTACAACTTCCAGTTTGGTGGTCAGCTTTACTACGAAATCAACAAGGGCGAGATCACCGGCATGCTGGAAGATGTCGCCTACCAAGCCAACACGCAGGAGTTCTGGAATGCCTGCACCGCCATTTGCGATGCACGCGACTGGCGCTGCGGTGGATCGTTCTTTGACGGCAAGGGCCAACCGAGTCAGGTCAGTGCCGTGTCCCACGGCAGCAGCACCACGCGCTTCAATGGCATCAACGTGATCAACACGGCGCGCAAGCTGGGCTGAAACCGCATTTGCTTGCCATGGGTTTTCGCCACTGGCGCGAACCCGTCAAGGCGAAGCGCCGGCGCGCTGCAGACGCACTGCAGCGCTCACTTCCCGCTCGATCAGCGTTTCAATCAGCGCGCGGCGTTTCAGGTTTTCAATGGCCGCATCGAAACGGCGCAGCAGCTTGCGGTTGGCCTGTTGCCGCTCAGCAGAAATGTTCTGCGTGCCGGGTTCGCGATTGGGCAATACCAGATGTATGCCTATCGACACCAGATAGCGACCCGACGCGCTGATTTGCTGGTAACGCGGATCAGCAAGCAACACCCGTCCGGCCATTTCGGTGGCCAGTACCGCGTCCAGCCGGCCGCTGTTCAGCTTGGCGAAATTCTGCACATCCGAATCGGCGTCCTGGGCATCAACAAGGCGCTCGCGCCGCGCCTGATCGAAAGCCCTGCCATACGCCCAGCCGCGCAGTACGCCGACACGTTTGCCGGCGAGCGCCGCCATCACATCCTGACTGGTTTCGCGGCGCAGCAGGTCATCGCCGCGGCGCAGGAACAGTTCGACTCTTTCATTGATGAACGCTGCGCTGTACTCGCCATACACACGCCGTTCGGGCGTATCGATCAGGGCACCGGCAGCGGCCTCTCCCCGTTCGAGATCGGCAATCAATCGCTTCTGTGGTTTGCCACTCAGGCGCGCCGGAACATTCATCTGTGCAAAGGCTGCACGCACAATGGCCGGGTAAATGCCGATGGCCTCATCGTTGCCCGAGGCATACATGGTCGGTGCGCTGGCCGCGTCGAAATTGATTTCCAGCGGCAATTGGTCCTGCGCCCGCGCAGCACCAACCCAGACAAGCAACAGAACAATCAACGTGACGGGCAAACCGCTTACTGTCGTTCTGGCCATGTGAGCATCCTTGCCGGTACACATCACTGAGCTGCGCGGCTAGCCCGTCCACCGTCCGGGCGGCGCAGGAAACCTTGCGCCACCTTCAAAGTTCAATCAGATAGCGGGCCCGCATTTCTTTTGTTGCACAGCGACCGGAACGCATCACCAGCCGCAATAAACCTGACGGACTAAGCAGAGCGGAACAATCCGAGCAGAACAATCAGAGCAAAACAATCAGAGCAGACTACCCTTTCCCTTCGACAGCGAACAAAACCCGCCTCAGTTGTCTCCAACCCGCGTTGCCGGCAAACCGGCATCGGCCGTCTTCACCGGCTTGGCAACCGGTGCCGATTTTGTTGCGCCACTGTTCTTTGTGGCTGAACTGGTCTTTTTCACCTGGCTGGCGGTGCTGCTTTTCGCTACGACTTTCTTTGTCGGCGCGGTGCTTTTCGCCGCACTGTTCCTGGGCATTTTCGACGAGTTGCTGCCAGCGGCAGCGGATTTCGTCACGGTCTTTTTTGTCGCTGCAACTTTCTGGGCGCTACGCTTGCTCGCCGGAGCAGAGACTTTCAGCGTCGAGCTTTTCTGGATTGCGGCTTTCCGCGTAGATGCCAGCAGTTTCTGCGCCGCCGGTTCACCGACCAGCAAGTGCGTCCAGAAATAGGTGCTCAGCTCACTGATCACTTCCGATTCGGCATTCAGCAGGATCACCAGACCAACGCCACGCTCCGGCGAGTACGCCATGTCGGTGCGGAAACCACTGACCCAACCGCCGTGATAAACCAGTTCCTGGCCGGCGAAATCATAAATCCGCCAGCCCAGTCCATAGTGCGCATTCTTGAGATGCTCACGCCACAGACGCCGGTTCAGATCCTTGGGAGTTTTCACGCGCCGGGTGGTGACATCGTCGACGCTGGCCGCCGGGATCACATTCGGAAAATGGCCCATCTGCGCCATCAGCCAGTAGCCAAGATCCGTGGCGCTGGCATTGACGCCGGCCGCAGGCAGGAAATTGTAGTAATCCTGTTTGACCCGCGTCGGTTTGAATTTCTTTTTGTCCACGCGCACATGCGGCATGGCGCGATTGGCTGTGGCATTGAATGCTTCCAGACCTACCGAGGCATTGGGCATGCCCAGCGGTTTGAATATGCGATCAGTGATCAGGCTCGCATAGGTCATCTTGGTGCTGCGTTCGAGCACCGGCTGGATCAGACTGAACAATACATTCTGGTAGCCATAGCATTTGCCCGGTATGCAGCGCGGATCGACTTCGCTGAATTTCGGCAGGATACGATCCGGCTCCCAGCTGGATTCAATCAGGTTGTCAAACGCGTTGGGCATCAGGCCGCTGCTCTGCGCTAGCAGGTGTTCAACGCGCAGCTCCTGACTGTGCTTGCTCGACTTGAAGCGGAATCCGGGCACGTGATCGGTCACCCGATCCTGCCAGCTGAAACGTCCTTCATGTACCAGCATGGCGGCGAGCATGCCGGCAAAGGATTTCGAGGCCGAGGCAATACGGAACACGGTGTGTTCATCCACCGGATCACTGCCGCCCTGCTGACGGACACCAAAGGGCCGGATCTTGACGATACGATCGCGTTCGACAATGGCGTAGACACCGCCCGGCACATTGCGCTCGCGCATCTCGGTGAGGAAAAAATCATCAAACTGGCGTACCAGAGCGCTGATATCCGGCGCAGCGGCCGGCGGCGTGACGGGCACAACCTCGAACGCATTCTGCAGGGCAAACGGATGGGCATCGCTCGCCGGCGTGGTCAGCACGGTTTCAATATCAGGTTGTGGCGAATTTTCCGCAGGCGTTTCAGCGGCGAAAACGGACACCGACAACAGGCATAAACAGACAGCGGACAGTTTAGGCATGCGGGCTATTCGGCAGAAAAAAGCAAACGCCGGAATGATAGCAAAGCAGCGATCGAAACCAAGAAAAAACACCTCCGCGCTGCACATTGCCCGCACATTTCGCTAGCGACGGCCGGCACGCCGCTGCGCGGACGGTGTTTCGCCGTGTTGACTGAGCCAGGCACGGCGCAAACTGCGGGCGCTGCCATAACCGCTCATTTCGGCCACCCGCTCGACACTGTGGCCGCTGTCCTGCAACAAGCGACGCGCATGGTCGAGACGGATCTGCTGCTGGTAGGCGTGCAGGCTGATGCCGGTGGCCTCGCGAAAACTGCGCGTCAGGTGGCGCACGGACAGATGCACTGATTCGGCCAGCTCGGCCAGTGTCCAGGCCTGATCCGGCCGCTGGCAGATCAGATCCTGCACCCGGTGGATCTTGCCCTGCAGGTGATTGCGCCAGGACAGGAAGGGCCCGAGCTGCGGATCATCGCCGCTGCGGCGCAGATACACGACAAGCTCGCGCGCCACCGCCATGGCCATCGCCTGCCCGGCCCAATCGCCAAGCACATGCAGGGAAAGGTCCAGCGCCGACATCACGCCGGCGCTGGTGTACACCGGACCATCGCAGACAAAGATGCGGTTTTCGCAAAGTTTTGCCTGCGGTTCGAAATTCAGCAATTCGCCATAGAGATCGTGATGCGTAGTGCAGCGGCGCTGCTTCAGCAGGCCGGCCTGCGCGGCCAGCAAGGCGCCGGCGCAGGCTGTCATCAGGATGCGCTGACTGGCGCCAGCATCGCCCGCGTTATGGGGAAATTGTTTGCGCAGCCAGGCAACGACTTGCCCGCGGGCAGCGGCAAACTGTCGCGCGGTGCTGCTGTGTGTACCGATGACAAACACAATCGCATCATCGGCAATCGTTTCCGGCAAAGGCGCGATGCCGGACAGGGCCAGCGCCGAGGGCGCCAGCTGTCGGCCATCCGGCGTGATCGCGACCGTCTCCTGCGGGCCGACAACGTGCAGGCGAAACAAGGGCTGCAGCACGTTGGCGCTGCGAAACACTTGCCAGGGCCCGGCAAAGTCCAGCAACACCACACCGGGTGGCAAGACAAAATACAAATCACGCAGACGGTTCCGGGTTGTTTTCATTTGCCATCCCTCATCGCGCTATTTCGCCGCCCTGCTTTGCACGCTGGCTGACCAGTTTTCCGGCCGGTCGTTTGCGCCACTGAACGCCCGCCCAGCGATCTGCACGATCACGTTTCCCGGCAACCGTCAGGCTTGAACACACGTTCCTGCGATGCCGGATGCCTGCGCAATGCATCGCCGCTGCGCGATGGCCGCTGCAGCAACTCGCCACCGCAATTCGGGCACCGGCCCTGCAAGTGCGTGGCGGCGCAACGTGCACAAAATGTGCATTCGAACGAACAGATACGGGCATCGCTGCTGTCCGCCGGCAAATCCCGGTCACAGCATTCGCAACCCGGTCGCATTTGCAGCATGGGCGCATTCCTCCGATGGGTGCACCTGTCGATCACCGGGATCGTCAGGTGCCGGTGTGTTCAGTTTTCGTACTGCGCAAGCGGGTTCAGGGACGCATGCTCAATCCGCTTCACGCCACCGCACTGCACATCATTGCGCTGAGCGCATCTCCGCCAGACATTGATCGGTGCTGACGATGCGGGCGAAGCGATCGCGCAGCACCAGTTCCGTGCGCGATTTGATCGTCGCTGCGCTCACCATCTGGCCGTCACGCGGATCGCGCATGTCAAACGTCAGCGTCGCATCGGTGAGGTAATCAACCTGAAAGCCCAGATCGGAGGCCACGCGCGCCGTGGTTTCACAGCATTGCTCGCTGCGGATACCGGTGATCAAAACCCGGCCGATGCCGCGCTGCTGCAGCCACAACTGCAAGCCGGTGGTGGTAAAGCTGTTGTGGGCCTGCTTGATGAACTGCACATCGTGATGCGCCGGCACGAAATCCATCGGCACCACCAGCCCCGACCCGGGCGCAAACGGGCCATCGTTGTCAGCATGCAGTATACGCACGACCGGGACATTACCGGCCCTGGCGGCCTCGATCAGCCCGCACAGGTTGTCGCGGAATGCCGGCAGGTCGCGCTCAGTCCAGTAGTCGCGGGCCAGGAAGGACTTCTGCACATCGATAACCAGCAGGGCTGCGGGTTTCAGACGACCATTCTCTGACGATTCAGTGTTGCTCATGATGCGGACGCTCCTGGGAACAAGCTTGGGGGGACAACGGGAAGGCGCCCAGTCTGGCCGTTTCCCTGACTGGACAGGAGCCTCATTCCGGACAGCAAGGGGACATTTCCGGCCACGATTGATTGTATGGCGGCGGACAGCGCGGCGGCGCCCGCTTGTCCACTGACAGCCCGGCACCGCTGCCAGGGTCTGGCCGGCGACCGCTCGCTGCGGCGAGAATGGCGGCGCCGGCAACCAGCCGCGAGGAATAAGGAATCGTCAGGGAATGTCCACTGCCCAGGATTTGCACGACATTGGTTTGCTGCTTCGCTGCGGGACACCGCTGATCGTGCTGGAAACGCGGGAAGAGCAACGCGCGCTGACCCTGCTCCGTCAGGTACTCAAGCAACAAAACCAGAAACAGCCCGGCACGCGCGCGCTCTTTACCTGGAGCGCCGTCAATGGCCTGCAGCGTCAGGATCTGAGCCTCGACGCCAGCGACGTCCACAGTGACGATCCGAAGCGCATGCTCGAACAGATCCGCGCCGAGCGGCAGCCCGGCATCTATGTGCTGTTTGATTTTCATCCCTGGCTGGGCGATCCGGTACTGGTGCGCCTGATCAAGGAGATCGCACTCGCCCATGAACACTGCCCGCGCACGCTGGTGCTGGTATCGCATGCGCTGGACTTGCCGGCAGAGCTGAAACGTCTGGCGGCGCGTACCGTGCTCAGCCTGCCGTCTGCGGATGACATCCGCAGCATCATTGCCGAAGAAGCGCGTCGCTACAGCAGCGAACACCAGCAGGCACGGGTGCGCACGGATCGCGAAGTGCTGGCCAAACTCACCCGTCTGCTCAGCGGCCTGACTTTTGCCGATGTGCGCCGTCTGGTACGCAGCGTGATCTACGATGACGGTGCGATCACCGAAAGCGAAATGGCCGAAGTCAATCGCGCGAAGTTCGAGCTGCTCGACATGGATGGCGCTGTGTCCTTTGAAATGGAAACGGCGCAGTTCGCTGATGTCGGTGGCTTGCGCGTGTTCAGGGACTGGTTGCAGCAACGTGCGCTGTTTTTTACCGGCACGCCGCCGGCCGGACTCGACGCATCCAAAGGCGTGTTGCTGGTCGGTGTGCAGGGCGGTGGCAAAAGTCTGGCGGCAAAAGCCTGCGCCGGTTTGCTTGGCCTGCCACTGCTGCGCCTCGATGTCGGCGCGCTGTACAACAAGTATCACGGCGAGAGCGAACGCAATCTGCGCGAAGCATTGGCGTTGGCGGCTGCCGTCTCGCCCTGCGTGCTGTGGTTCGACGAAATTGAAAAAGGCATGGCCGGTGGCGACAACGATGGCGGCACCTCAAAGCGCATGCTCGGTCACCTGCTGACCTGGCTGGCAGAACGGCGACCGGGCATTTTTGTTGTTGCCACCGCCAATGCCATTGATGAGTTGCCGCCGGAACTGATCCGCAAAGGCCGCTTCGACGAAATCTTTTTCGTCGATTTGCCGACACCGTCAGTACGCGCCGATATTTTTGCCATTCACCTGCGCAAGCGCGACCTGCCGGTTGAACACTTTGATCTGACGGCGCTGGCGCTTGCCAGTGACGGATTTTCCGGCGCCGAGATTGAACAGGCCGTGGTTGCGGCCTGCTATCGCGGTCATGCGCAGAATCGTGTCATGGATCAGGCGCTGTTGCTGAGCGCGCTGCAGGCCACGCAACCACTCAGCGTAGTGATGGCCGAACAATTGGCCGCGCTGCGCGACTGGGCGCGTGGCCGGACGGTCAGTGCTGATGCTGAAACCGTCGGCGCCTGATTTGCGAAGTAGAAGCGCGGCGACAGCGATCAGGAAGGCGTTGGGCAATGGCTGACCTGATTGCTGCCCGGACGCAAATGCTGATCCAGATAGTAATCAAGCAATTGCCGCACATAGGTTTCGCTCATTTCGTCGAACGGCGGCGCCAGTGCCTGCAGCCACGCATCCGCGCACGCCCGGTTGCCGGCCGGCGACGCGGCGCAGCGCTGCAATTGCGCAAAGGCCTGGGCATAGGCGGCAACGCCCTTGCGCGACATGGCCGGGCCGTGACCCGGTATCGCAAGCGTGTAGGGCTGCGCATTCATGTCCTGCAAAACCTGCCACCAGATCTGCGGGCAGGCGGTGTCGAGAAACGGCACCGGCAGGGTCAGCAAATCGCCAGCCAGCACCGTGCCGGTGCGCACATCCAGCAACCAGATATCGGTTTCCGACGCGGCGTGTGTGGCGACATGCAGATGCAGTTCACGTCCGCCCAGTGACAGGCGCTCTGCCGCTTCCGGTGACACCTGTTCAGGGACTTGGGATGAAGCCGGAGCGGCCACCGTATTGCGCGGTGGCGCTTCAACAAACCGGTGCGGCAAACGCGCTGCGCTGTCGTCTATACGCGCCAATTCCAGACGATTCGCTTCGCGCGCGGCTTCACCGATATCCGCCTGCTGTTGACGCTGCAGCAGTGATTGCCGGTAACGGGCCAGAAAGCCCTGCTCGGCTGTCAGCACACCCCGGCCGCTGATCAATTGCGCATCGGGAAATGCGTCGCGCAGCAGACGATTGCCGCCGCTGTGATCCAGATGCCAGTGACTGTTGATGATCCAGCGCAACTGCAGATTGTGCTGACGCAGGAAACTGACAATGGCCATTGCGTGCGGCGCGTGACGTCCGGTGTCGAACACCAGCGCTTCGCGCCCTTCCACCATCACAATGCTGTTGCCGTCCGGCTGCTGCCCGGGATGAAACTCGCCGCTGAGCAGATAAATACCCTCACCAAGCAATTGCCAGCGCGATGTCGGCAGGCTGGCGTTCTCCGCGAGCCGGACATCATTGGTCGAGCCCTTTCCGGCACAGGCGCCAAGCCCGGCAACCATGGCGGCTACCATGGCGACAATCAGAAGCAGATGAGCGAGACGGCGGCTGGCGCCGAACCCGCGCCTCTGCGACGAGTGCCGCGTCCGACCATGCCGCTGACTAAACCTGATGAAGTGTTGCACCTGCATGCCTGTTCCTTATCACTGGCTGCGTCCGAAACCCGTATCCGGGCCTCGCGCAACACTGTCGCTGCCGCGCGCCGTCACTGCAGCTCCCGTGCTGCAGACGATCACGCCGCTGCGTTTGCCATCCCGATTGCGCTGCCGCGCTGCGGCATTCTGCCATTGTGGGCGAAAACTTGATCCACGCCCGGATTGCACGCGCGCATCGCGCACTAGACTGGGTCAGCAACAGCAGCGCCCGGCGTTTTCCCGCAAGACCATTGCCAGTGCAAACGGTTTGCGGATGCGCCCTTTCGCTGGTCTGTCCGCGAGGAGCCTGTCCATGAGCGTGATCACGATCATCCAGGGTCATCCCGACCCGGCACAACCGCATTTTTGCCACGCGGTTGAACAGGCCTACGCCGGTGCTGCACGGGCAGCCGGCCATGTCGTGCACGTTCTGCCGGTAGCGCGTCTGCAATTCTCTCTGCTGCGCAGCGCCGACGAATTCGAACACGGACAATTGCCCGCCGACATTGCCCTTGCCCAGCAACTGATCAGCGCCGCCGATCATCTGCTCATCATCTATCCGCTCTGGCTGGGTTCGATGCCGGCCCTGCTGAAAGGATTTCTCGAACAGACCTTCCGGCCCGGCTTCGCCTTCGACCCGAAGGCGAAAGGCTGGAAAAAACCGCTGCGCGGACGCAGTTGCCGCATCGTCGTCACCATGGGCATGCCGGCGCCGATCTATCGCTGGTTTTTCGGCGCGCACAGCCTGAAAAGTCTTGAGCGCAACATCCTCGGTTTCTGTGGCATTGGACCGATACAGACCAGCCTGATCGGCAACATCGAAGGTCAGGCCGAAGCGCGTCAGCATTGGCTGGAAAAAATTGCCGATATGGGCCGTAACGCGCGTTGAGCCAGCCCGATCAGGCGCGTCGATTTACGCACCGCTTCACATCTCCGCCAACGGCAGCGTGAACCAGAACGCGCTGCCGCGACCGGGTTGCGATTCGACGCCTATGCTGCCGGCGTGCATCAGCACCAGACGACGCGTGATCGCCAGCCCCAGACCCAGCCCCTCATGCCGGCGCGTCATCGTGCCGTCGGCCTGCTCGAACGATTCGAAAATCCGCTGCTGATGTTCAACGGCAATGCCGGGGCCTGTATCAATCACCTCGACACGCATCGCGCTCTCGTCAACCCGCGCCACGATGCGCACCGTGCCGTGTTCCGTAAATTTGATGGCATTCGAGATCAGGTTGACCAGAATCTGCTGCAAACGGTCGTAATCAGCGCGCACCGCCGGCAAGTCCAGCGCCACTTCATTGCTGACCCGCAGTGCTTTGCCGGACAGCAGTGGCGCGCACATTTTTACCGCCAGTGCCACAGCCGGCTGCAATTCAACGGGCGCCAGCGCCAGTTCCACCTTGTCCTGTTTCAGCCGTGAGAACTCGAGCAAATCCTCGACCACTTTCGCCAGTCGCCGTCCGCTGTCGAGAATCATCTGCGAATACGAGCGCACTTCCGCCGGCAACTCGCTTTCCAGCACCAGCTCGGACAGGCCGATGATGCCGTTCAGCGGTGTACGCAATTCGTGCGAGGTGTTGGCCAGCACCTGATCCTTGGCCTTGTCGAGCTGGGCCAGACGTTCGTTGAGCAGCCGCTGGCGACGGATCTCGCGCCGGTGCACGTAAATCACCAGCATCATGCCCAGAAACAGCAGCACGCCGGTGGCGGCAAACAACCAGACCGTGC
Organism: Permianibacter sp.; assembly: GCA_041913605.1. Taxonomy (GTDB): domain Bacteria; phylum Pseudomonadota; class Gammaproteobacteria; order Enterobacterales; family Permianibacteraceae; genus Permianibacter. Next base: position 65,834 of record JAYSEY010000007.1, on the reverse strand, counting down.
GTGCGTATTTCTGGCGGCTGAATTCCAGCTCGGCGATTTCCTTTTCCGCGCGCAATCGCTGGATCTGGTTTTCTTTTTCGTTCAGCTCGTAGTTCAGGCTGGCACTGGCCAGCTTCACTGCAGCAATGCGGGAATACATTTTCTGCGACAAGTCATGATGCTGACGGAATGCCGCCAGCGCGCGCACATGATCGCCGCGCTGCTGATACAGGTCAGCAAGAAACTCCCATGCTTGCTGACGCGCCCGCACCTGCCGTTCACCGGCCATGCTGGCCATGCTGGCGATCACCAGTTCCTCTGCTTCTTCAGAGCGACCGAGGCGCACCAGCACGCGCGCCCGCACCAGCGCCAGACGAATCATCAGCGGCAACAGGTTCTGCTTTTCTGCACGCGTGAAGCCGGCTTCGACACGCGCCAGCGCATCCTCTGCCCGACCGAGTTCCAGCAGGGCCTGGGCGGCAAACAATTGCGCTTCTGCAACCGAGTAATGCTCGTCCTCTGCCTCGAACACCGGCAGCGTCTCATCCTGATGCTGCACGGCCGATTCATACCGCCCGGCGATCAAATCCACATAGCCGAGATTTGAGGTCGCCATCGCCGCTTTCAGGACGTTGTTTACCTTGCGCCATTTTTCGCGCGCCAGTTGGTAATACTCTGTCGCCCGGCTGGTGCTTTTCAATTCCAGATAAATGTTGCCGATATTGTTCAGCGAGCCGGCCACGCGATCTTCGTTGCCGACCTTCTGGCGCAAATCAAGCGCTTTCTGCGTCCAGGTCAGTGCATCCTCATAGTCTTCAGCAATGAAGTACACCGATCCGATTGACGCGTAAGCATGGGCGATACATGCGTCGTGCTTCAGTGCCAGCATGCGCTGTAACCAAGGCTGCAAGAGTTCCAGTGCACGCTGGAATTCACCGTTCTCGGCGTAGGCATAGGCCACATCAAAGGCTATGACAGCACGTTCCAGTTCCGGCACTTCGGCGTCCAGCATCGGCAAGCCCAGACGGATGCTTTCGAGCGGCGCCGACAAACGGAATTTGCGCACCAGTTCGCCGGTGTCGGTCACAGGATCACAGGCCGAGTTGTGCGGCGGATATTCCGCGCTGTTTGCGGCCGGCGCGCACAGCAACAGCGGCAGAGTGAAAACCAGCACCCGCTGCAACGGCGCACTCAGCCGTTGCAGCGGGGCGGTCAGAAAGTGAAATACAGCGGTCACGTTATTTTTTCTTTTTCCCGGGCGCCTTGCCCTTGCCACGACGGGCGATGTCCTGTTGCGGCACGTCCTGCTGCGGTGAACGCTTGCGCTTCGGCGTGTCCTGTTGCGGCACATCCTGCTGCGGTGAACGCTTGCGCTTCGGCGTGTCCTGTTGCGGGATGTCCTGCTGCGGCGAACGCTTGCGCTTCGGTGCGTCCTGTTGCGGGATGTCCTGCTGCGGCGAGCGTTTGCGCTTCGGTGCGTCCTGTTGCGG
>JAYSEY010000007.1:0-64265 GCA_041913605.1 Permianibacter sp. | reverse complement strand
GTTGCGGGATGTCCTGCTGCGGCGAGCGTTTGCGCTTCGGTGCGTCCTGTTGCGGCACATCCTGTTGCGGTGAACGTTTGCGCTTCGGTGTGTCCTGTTGCGGCACATCCTGCTGCGGTGAACGCTTGCGCTTCGGTGCGTCCTGTTGCGGGATGTCCTGCTGCGGCGAGCGTTTGCGCTTCGGTGCGTCCTGTTGCGGGACATCCTGTTGCGGCGAACGTTTACGCTTCGGCGTGTCCTGTTGCGGCACATCCTGCTGCGGCGAGCGCTTGCGCTTCGGTGCGTCCTGTTGCGGCACGTCCTGCTGCGGCGAGCGTTTGCGCTTCGGTGCGTCCTGTTGCGGCACGTCCTGCTGCGGTGAACGCTTGCGCTTCGGCGTGTCCTGTTGCGGCACGTCCTGCTGCGGTGAACGCTTGCGCTTCGGCGTGTCCTGTTGCGGCACATCCTGCTGCGGTGAACGCTTGCGCTTCGGCGTGTCCTGTTGCGGGATGTCCTGCTGCGGTGAGCGCTTGCGCTTCGGCGTGTCCTGTTGCGGCACGTCCTGCTGCGGTGAACGCTTGCGCTTCGGCGTGTCCTGTTGCGGCACATCCTGCTGCGGTGAACGCTTGCGCTTCGGTGTGTCCTGTTGCGGCACATCCTGTTGCGGCGAGCGTTTGCGCGCTGGCTTCGGTGCCGGTTTCTTCGCCAGTTTCAGCGCGTGCTTTGCCGGTTGCTGCAAGGCTGTTTCCAGTGCGTCTTCAATCCGGTCCAGATCCAGGTTCATCAGCCATCGCTGCTCGCTGGCGTCGAGTCCCGACGACTTGAGCAAACGTTTTCGGTCCGTCAGCCACTGGCTGCGGATCTGCGGTCTGGCCGCAATAGTGTTGAGAAAATCTGCCAACTGATTTGCCATGGATGACTCCTGTCCGGTTCTCGCGTGTTTGAGGTGTTTACCCAACTCCACTTTCCTGAGCAGGCCGGAACAAGCTTCGGTCTGCTGGCGCCGGCCGCAAGACCGGCATTCACATCACCGGCCTCGCGGCCGGAAGCGTTCACTCAATATCAGCTATGTCAGCACGGCGCAAACCGAGCTTGCGCAGCACGCCGGGCTGGGTCGGCGCCAGCCCGTAGGGCGGGACGTAAAGCGTGGTGTAGCCATTGACCTCGGCAGCCGGCAAATCGCCCAGCGCCAGCCAGTCGCGACGCGGCGGCAGCAAGGGATTGCGCGTGGCCTCGTACAGACAGACGCGGTGCGTTGCCGGATAGTCTTTCAGCAATTCGTCAGCCAGCACCTGCAGGCCGTTGTGCGAGGGCGAACGCAGACGGAAGGTGTGATCACCAACCACCCCGACCTGCCAGAGGATCAGCGCTGCATGCGGGCTGATGCGGTATTTCCAGAACAGGAAGGCACTGGCCTCGTACATCTGGCAACCCGGATGCGACGGGTCAACCGCGAGATCGGCGAACAGGCAATCGGCGGCAGAAATGCCCGGCAGCATCTGCGCCGGATAGCCTTCAGCCAGCGCCTGCTCCAGCGCCAGATGCGAAGGCAGCACGAACACGCCGGGATGACCGTAGAACACCGCGCAGACATCGAGCCCGCTGCGCACCGCATCCATGATGCGTGCGGCCATGGCTTCGTAGGTGGCGAGGCGGTTGTCGCAGGAATGATAGAGATCGTCGAGCGGACGAATGTCGTGATGCAGCGGTTTCAGCCAGTTCAGCGCCAGCGGATCGGGAATGGCGACGAACACGACATCAGCGGCCTGAATGGCATTGACCGCTTCCAGACTGCAGTGCGCAGCGGCCATGATGCCGGTGCCGGCGATCACCAGTGAACCGCGCCGGACCCTGTGCCGGCCCTGGCCTGACGTCTTTTTTGCCGCAGCGTGTGCGGCTACTTTTTTACCGGCCTGAGCCGCCTTGCCCTGCTGTCCTGTTGTCATGCGCTGCGTTTCCGTCCGGATGGCTGAACTCCGGGGTGGACGCTAGCGCAATTTGCCGGCGATGGGAATCCGCGGCCACAGGCTGTTACATGACGGCGGTCAAATCTGCCTGCCGGTCACCGCGACCGGCGCGCATTCAGACAAACAGCGATTGGCGCTGGACGCGCACCGGCAGACTGCCGTCGCTGTACAGCCAGCGGCCGCGCGCCATGACGGCGCGGATGCGCAAGTCACTGGCATCAAGCAAGACCAGATCGGCATCAGCCCCCGCTTGCAGACGCCCCTTGTGCGGCAGACGCAAAATGTCAGCCGGGTTCTCGCTGATCACACGCAAGGCATCCGGCAGCGCGACACCCAGCCGTACCGCATCGACCATTTCTTCATACAGGCTGGCAATGCGGCCTTCGCCGAGACCGAGGAAGCGACCCTGCTCATCAAACAGCGGCAGCGAAGCATTGGCGTCAGACGAGAAGGTCACCTGACGGATATCTACACCCTGCTCCAGCACATACTTCAAGGCCGCCGCGCTTTTGATTTCACCGCTGGCGATCTCCTGCGGCGTGGTGCTGGTAGTGAAATCGATGAAGCCGCCGCTGCGTGCGTAGGCGACGCCCATGTCGAGCAAATGCTGGTTGCGGTTCATGTGCGTCGGGTAAAACTGGTGCACCGGAATATCGCTTTCCGCCACCACCTGACGCAGCAGGCTGACCCCTTCCGGCGCCGCGCCGACATGCACGCTGACGATGCCGGCCTTTCCGGCCAGCATGCCGCCAACGCGCGCCTGGGCAGCAAGTTTTTTCAGTTCGTCGACAGTCGGCTGCGAGGAGCGGTGATCAGCGATCGCCACTTCACCGACGCCAATGAATTTGTCGATCAGCACCAGATCTTCCATCACGTCACGCATCAGCGTGCGCGCCGGAATCTGATACGAACCGGTGTAGCAATAACAGCTCAGGCCCTCTTCATCAAAGGCGCGCGCCTTGGCCAGCAGATTGGTCAGTGTGCGCGTTACGGCATCGGTACCGAGCACGCCGACCAGCGTGGTGACGCCGGCACGCATGGCATCGGCGGGATCCATCTCCGATGTGCGGCTGCGAAAGCCCCCTTCACCGCCGCCGCCAATGATGTGCGCCAGCGAATCGACAAAGCCCGGCACCAGCAGACAGCCCTGCGCATCCAGCTCATCCACTTCAGTGCCCTGCACATCGACAGCCGGCGCCAGCGCGGCAATGCTGCCACCAGCGATCAGCACATCCCTGCGTCCCAGTGCTGCCGGCGCAAACACATCGGCATTGCGGATACGGGTGATCATCTTCACAGTCAGTTTCCTGTCGACGACAGCGCAGTGCGCAGAAAAAATTCAGTAACCCAGCCAGACAGCTACGGCCATCGTGGTCATGCTCATGATCGTCAGCAGCAACCACAGCGGCCACATCGCACGCAGCCAGCGAGTGAAATCAACTCCGGCTATCGCCAGCGTGCCCATCAGTGCCGGTGAAGTCGGATAAAAAAGATGCGCCAGTCCGTCACCCAGCTGGAATGCCAGCACGGCAACCTGACGTGACACGCCCACCAGATCCGACAACGGCGCCATCAGCGGCATGGTCAGCGCCGCCTGCCCGGAACCGGAGGTGACAAAGAAATTGAAACCACTCTGGAACACCAGCATGCCCTGCGCCGAGATCATCGGGCTGTGGCCGCTGATCAGTTCGGCAGCGTGATGCAGCAAGGTGTTGATGATGGTCGGTTGATCCGGGCGCGTACCGCCCAGCATCAGGATGATGCCCTGGGCAATGCCAACCACCAGCGCTGCCGGCAGCAGTTGTGACGCACCGGTTTTGAATGCATCAACATAGTCATTCAGCCCGGCACGATTGAGTTTCAGCAGGCTGCCCAGCGTCATCGCGACAATGGCGATGACAAAAAACTGCGTGGCGATCTCGCGCAGGTAATAGCCTTTGGCGATCACGCCCCAGATCACCCAAACCATGCCGGCAACGAAACTGAGCAGCACCAGCAAATGACCGCGCGTGAAAGCGTGATCAATCACCAGTGCCGGCACAAACTGCTCACCGCGCGCCGCTTCACGCTTGCGCAAACGCTCGGCACGCCACATGAACCACGCGGTGTAAATCAGCGTGAAGACTGCCCACAAGGCAATGCGGAATCCGGCGCCGGACAAGGGCGGCAACTCGGCAATGCTCTGGGCGATGGCCACCGAGAACGGATTCATCCACGAGGTGGCAAAACCGATCTGTGTCGCGCCGTAAGTGAGCAGCACACCGGTAATGGCGTCATAGCCAAGCATGCGCACCAGTGGCACGAGGAACATCGCGAACGCCATCGCCTCCTCGCTCATGCCAAACACGGCGCCGCCCAGCGAAAACAAAAAGGCCATCACCGGCAACAACAATCGCGCGCGATGTTGCAGGCGGCTGATCATCAGCTTCATTGCCTCGTCAATGGCGCCGGTGCGCAACAGCACACCGAAACTGCCGCCGACAATCAGGATGAATACCACCACACCAATCGCCGAGCCGTTGCGCGAACCCGAGGTCATGCCATCGAAGAAGGCGGTCAGCAGGCCGGTATTGTCGCCATCGGCAAACAGCGCCACCGGCTGCGCTTCACCGTTGTTGGCGGCACGGTAGCTTTCCGCAATCAACAGTTGCCGGCCGGTCTCCGGATCGGGACGCGTTTCATACTGGCCGCGCGGCAGAAAAAACGTCAGCAGTGCCGAGGCCAGCAGCACGGAAAAGACAATCAGCAGCGTGTCGGGCATGCGCCAGCCACGGGCTTCATTTTGCACGGCAGTGTCGGGAAGTTGGCTCATGAAACATCCGCAAAAAACGGGTGCCGGTCAGTCGCCGGACACGAAAAGGATGAGCGGGAATGATGACGCATCACGGGCACTTGCTCACGCGCATTTGCCCATCCGCGTTTGCCACGTTTGATCCGGCCCGTTCCGGGCGTGCACTCAGGCGTCGACTCATTTGCCGGCACTCACCTGCAAGGCCAGCGGCAGATTGGCGTAACGCCAGCGGCCATCTTCGCGCGCGCACGCGGCAACTCGCTGATCCGGCAAGCTCGCGCGGTCCAGGCGCTCCGACTGCCAGAACCAGCGCCAGGCCTCACCCGGCGCATAGGCAGCAGCATCCACGCCAGCAATATCGGCGACCGGCAAACTTTGCGTGCACTGCAAGCGCGCGTCGCGTACACCGTCCTGCCAGCGAGCCGTATCACCGGCCAGCAATCGGCTGACCCGCACATCGCGCACCGACCAGCCCTGATGAAAGCGGCGCAGCGCCGCGTCGCGGGCATCGGCGATCCAGACACCGCCATGACCATACACTCGCAGGTCGGCAATATCGTCCGTGACGAAATTCACCCGCAAAGCCGTCGCTTCATCGACACCAAATCCGGCATTGGTATTGGTATCCAGCAACAAGCGCAGCAGACGTCCCTCGCGGTCGCGCTCACGGAAATGCGTGTCCGCCACGCCCAGAGTGAAACTGCCGAGTCCGCCGCGATCACGATAGGTGAGCTGGCCACTTTGCGCGGTGCTGGTGCAACGGCCGTGCACGGCGCAAAGTGGTGCATCCGGCTCCTCGGCCAGCGCTCCATGCAACAGCGCATGACTGCTGCGTCCGCCGCTGATCATCGGCAGGCCACCATCGGCGCGACCGGTTTGCACCGCCGTGCCGGCGCTCGATCCTGCCAAAGGCACACCGGCTGCAATTCGCGCCAGCAAGCGCTCGCCGAAAATATTGAAGCGGCCGTCCGCGTGTTGCAGCGCGCGCATGGTCAGCGATTGATCACCACCATTGATGAAGACCGCATCCGCGCGATCAATCAGCGCCAGCATGGCTTGCGGATCACGGCAAAGCATTTGTTGATGCGCCGACAACTCCGGATAGCGCGCCGCGCGATTGAACTGGCCGTTCCAGACAAAGCGGCCCTCATTCAAGGTCTCGCACGCCACACCCTGGGCAAGCGCCGGCTCCAGTGGCAACCACTCGGCATCGGCACCGGCAGCGGTAAACAATTGCAGATAGTAATCAACCCACTCCAACGGGTTGTTCGACGACGCGGTAATGAGCAGCAAACGCGGCCGGCGCGTTTCAGCCGCGCTGCGCGTTTCGCCCGTATTGGCCGCGCGCACTGCAGCGCGCTCCGCCGCGGAATTCAGGAAACTGCGAAAAAGGTCCTGAACATAGCCCGCAGTACCGGGGAAATACACGGCCATGATCTGGCTGCTGCCATCACGGCGCAGCGGCCGTTGCTCGGCCAGATCATCGAGCAGATTTTGTTCGTCATCACTGAGCCGCAGATCGGCAAACTGCTTCTGCCAGTCGGCTTCGGCGAACGCTGCTCCGGAAATCACTGAACTGCGCGCATCGAGCGCCGCGATCACCTGTTGGCGACGCGCCGCATCACCCGGCCAGCCACGAATACTGTCCAGCTTTCGCCGGGCCTGCACTGACCAGCGAAAAGTCTTGCCACGCAAGGCCTCACGGGCCGTGAACCAGGCTTCGGCCTCGGCACGCTTGTCGGCAACGCAACGCTCCGGCTCGACACTGGAGCAGATCGGTTCACCACCGCCAATCAGCCACACCTCACGCCCCGGTTGCGCAGCCCACGTGTCCGCACTGCCCAGCGTCACCAGCCCTGAAAAGCTCAGCAACATGGCACGCACAACGGAAGACGTGGACCGCCCACAGGAGGCTGTGCGGTCAGCAAGAAATTTCGGCACAAAAAACTCCGGCGTCAGCACTGGACGAATGCAGAAACACTCAGGAATAAAAGAACGCGGCGGCCGCACACCCGTGACCGCCGCGTTGAAAACCCGTCAGACGGGCATTTCCACTCAGAACGAGTACCGCATCGTGAAGCGTACCGAGCGCGGGCTCTGATAGTTCAGATCGTTGCGGAAGTCTGGATTGCGGTCGGTGTCTTCCAGCGAAACATCGCCCATTTCGTCGTACTCGGTGACGCGCTGCGTATCAAACAGATTGAACACCTTGACCTGGAACAGCAGCCCCTCAGCCCAGTCCGGCGTATAGGAGAATCCGACATCCAGCGAATAGATCCAGGGCGTGCGACCAAACTGGCCGCGCTGGGTCAGGACTTGTTCACCGCTCTCGTTGCGACAGTACAGCGTTGACGCCGCATAGCGCTCGAACACGGCATAGTCAGTTTCATCTTCACTGAACGGCGCATAACCAAAGCAGCTCACCGGACGACCGGACTGCACCAGAAGGTTGGCGGACACTTCCATCTCGTCATTCAGCTCGTACGAACCGAACAACTTCAGTGTGTGACGCCGGTCATTGGACAGATAGCCGTTGGTGCCATCGACAAAGACCTTGTGATCGAAATCATTGGTCAGGCCCGGCGATTCCGATTCCAGCCAGCTGTTGACCAGACCTTCGCTGTTGCCCTGACTCTTGGCATAGACATAGCTGCCCTGCAGGTACCAGCCATCAGCGCGGCTCCGCTCCCAGAAAAGTTCCAGTGCCTTGTACGTGCGCTTGTACTCTTCCAGCTGCAGATAGCTGTTCGGCACCACGACGCGCTTCAGCTCGCCATCATTGGCAACATCCATGTCCATGCTGAGATCACGGCCGGGATTGAGGATGATGCAGGTTGCCAGCGTCTCCGGATCGAAGTCGTCATAGCCCTGATCAGCAGCGAAATCGATAAACGCCTGCTGACCGCAGTAATCGTCAACACCGTTTTTCACTTCCCGGGCGATGAATCGCACGCCACCGGTCCAGCCCTGCATCAGCTCGCGCTGATAGCCGATGATCAACTCATCCTGCAGCATCGGCTCGAGGTCGGTACTGGCCACTGTTCCCGGAACCGGCGAGGAATTGCGGCCACTGGTCAGCGTATCGCCGAGCTTGGTGCCAAGCTGGCGAGGGGCATTCGTGCGCGGATCTACCGTGCCGTCATAGAGATAGTATTCAGTGGTGACGTACTGCCAGTTGGACGCGCGGATATTGGTGTTCGCGGCAATTGGAATGAAATAGCGGCCCGCGTTTGCGAACAGTTTCGAGCTGGCATCGCCATTGACGTCCCAGGAAAAGCCAATGCGCGGCGCGATCATGTCCTTGGCATCAACAAACGAGATGCCGTCTGCGTTCTTGTTGTCGAACGACTCGTTGCGCAGACCCGCGTAAACCAGCACGCTGTCCGTGACATAGAAGCTGTCTTCAATGTAGATCGCGCGGTTCTGCACTTCATAGCTGCCTGACGGCCGTTCGCGGGTACGCTTGCGCACCACGTGTGCACCCGGATCCACATCGACACCGTTCCAGCGGTCCGGTGTGTCCAGCGGCGTGTACAGGCGATAGAACGCACCACCCGAATAGGTGGTACCGGCGCGCGATGAGGTAAAGGTTTCGTCGTCATAACCGAAACGCAGCGTGTGTGTGCCGATCACCCATTCGCCATCCAGACGCAGCGCATCGCGCTCATCCTGATCCGGACCAAAACCGGCAGTGCGGACATCGAAACCATCCGGCAGTGCCCAGCAACCCACATCCGTGATGTCATCCGTCGATTGGTCGTAGATATCGACAACCGGGCAATCTTCACCGGGCAGCGGATCCGGCGTGACATAGCCGGCGTCGGATTTCAGTTTTCCAGCCAGAATGCCGAAGGTGAAATTGTCGGTGAAGTGCCCGGTGTACTTGCCGATCAGCACATCGCCGCCGTTGCGCACGGTGGTTGCCAGTCCGCGCGTACCGTGCCGGCCGGTGAAATATTCGTCCTCGGCGTTGTGGTAAAGCACGTAATCAACTTCTTCGACATTGCGAATGCCGGTGAACTCGAAAATGTGATCGTCAGTCAGATACCAGTCGAGTTTCACCAGTGTGTTTGGTGACCGGTTGCGACTGGTCTGGCTCATGTCCTTGAGAAAGGTATCGCTCGAATCGTCGCGACCTTCAACCATGGCGAAGAAGAACAATTTGTCCTGGATCAGCGGTCCACCGGCCGACAGAATCAATGAACGTTCTTCGCTTTCATCGTCACTGCGGTATGCCGAGTAATAGTTGCTGCTGCCCGGTTCGGCACCGGGATGACGGCTGACGACGTCCTTGCCAGGCTCGGTCAGCGATGAGGGGGTCCAGACTGCCGAGGCATTGAACTTCCATTCATTGCTGCCGCGTTTGGTGACGATATTGATCACGCCGCCCAGCGCGCGACCATACTCGGCGCCGTAGCCACCGGTTTTGGTCTGCTGCTCGCCGATGGCGTCAAAGGGAATGCTGGCATAGGACAGGAAAGTCCGCGCATTGGTGACGTCGAAACCGTTGACGTAGTAACCGTTTTCCGCCACCGAGGCGCCGCCGAACGAGGCCAGTTTTCCGAAACCGGAATCGCCGCGCACCGTGCCCGGTGCCAGCAGCGCAACGTCGCTGATGTCGCGGCCGACCGGGAGTTTTTCCAGCTGGGCGGCGGTGATCACCATGCCCGATTCCACGGACGAGGTATCGATCGGATTGATGCTGGCACCAACCACGGTCAGGCGTTCGGCGTCATCTTCGAAACTCACCGGCGTGCCGGTGCCGAGTGCAACCACGGCGTCGCGAGTCACACCATTGGCGGTGACTTTGTAGCGACCGGTCGGCAGCTGCGAGAAATTGAAACGGCCATTGGCATCCGCGGTCAGTTCGCGTTTCAGTCCGGTATCAACATTGACGACCGTGACCACCACGCCCTGCTGGGTATGACCGAAAATCGAACCGACCGAGAGATCAGCATGCACCACGCCTTGCGCGAGCGTGATGGCGATGGCGGCTGCCAGCACCGAGCGCCGCACCGTGCCGGTATTGCGGAAACCGGTGCTGGAGAGGCCGTCGTGATTGTTCTGTGTATCAGAAAACTGTGCGTCGGTAATTGATGCGTCGGTATTCCGTGCGGATCTGTCGTGCATGGACGGCTTGTGCATGTTCCTGCTCCAGCGTTGCGCGATGCCGGTCCGTTTCGCGACAGTGGCAAGCATCGCGACCAGCCGGCATTTTTCTGTATGGCTGTGCCCGCAGCCTCTCTCCGGTGCCTGCGGCCTGACGCGGGAATAACCTCGTCGCGTCGAGTCCGGCACTGTCGCCCGGACGATACAAGCTTGCCCATCGCCGCCATATATCCTGTTGGGGATACACGGCAGCGCACGACACTGCCTCCTGCCCTCCCCGACTATCCCGCCAGCGATAGCAGGCGCGTTTCCGCCGCCAGGACATCGCACCCCGACCACGTACTCCTTTCGGGATAAATCAGCCGCTTTTTCACCAGATACGCGCTGTGGCTGTATCCATCCGGCAATACCGCAGCCGCGGATACGCCGCAGCGGCACCGATTCGGCAGTAGATTGCCGGGCATCCCGCTCGTACTCCGGTGATTTGCCATGCACACATTGCGCACGCCCTACCTGTTGTTTCTCGGTGATGCCCGCCTGAAATCCGATGCCAAAACCGCGTTCGGCCTGCGCGACTGGTGCCGCGACAAGGTGCTCGGTGAATGGCGTCTGCCGGAATGCAGTGTGACGCTGGATCTGCCCCTGCTGTCGCCCGCTGAAGCGCGCATACACGGCGCCGGTTCCATCGTCATCGGCGTCGCGCCGGTCGGCGGTCAGCTGCCGGAAAGCTGGCTCGCGACACTGGAGCAAGCGCTCGATCTCGGTCTGGATGTGGTCAGCGGCCTGCACTCGCGACTGCACACATTTGCGCGTTTGCGCCGCGCCGCCGAGCGCAGTGGCGCACGCCTGATTGATGTCCGTCACAGTGACGGCCCGTTCACGGCCGGCAGCGGAGAAAAACGCAGCGGCAAACGCCTGCTGACCGTCGGCACCGACTGCGCACTCGGCAAGAAATACACTGCACTGGCGATTGCGCGGGAATTGCAGCAACGCGGCGTCGCGGCGGATTTCCGCGCCACCGGCCAGACCGGCATCCTGATCGCCGGCAACGGTATTGCCATTGACGCCGTGGTGGCTGATTTCATTGCCGGCGCAGCGGAAATGCTCACGCCGGACAATGCCGCTGATCACTGGGATGTCATTGAAGGCCAGGGTGCGCTGTTTCATCCGGCCTATGCCGGTGTCACGCTCGGGCTGCTGCATGGCTCGCAGCCGGATGCCATCGTGCTCTGCCACGATCCGTCGCGCACCTGCATCGAAGGCTATCCGCATGTCGTCCTGCCATCACTCACGGAAGCGATCCGTCGTTATCTTGAAGCCGGCCAGCTGACCAACGCGGCAATCCGTTGCGTGGGCATCAGCATCAATTCATCGTCGCTCGATGACGCGGCGGCACGCGAATACCTTGCCCGCGTTCACGGCGAAACCGGTCTGCCGGTGTGCGATCCGCTGCGCGGTGGCGTCGCTGGCATAGTTGATCGCTTGCTGGCCACGTCGCCGCATTCCGGCACCGGAGTGTGAGCATGCCAAGCAAGCACATGCACGCGAGCAGCAGGAAACTGCATTGCACCCTGAGCGTGGAAAGCTGGCCGCTGAAAACGCCGTTCCGCATCGCCGGCGCCACCATGCTCGATGTACCGGTGTTGCTGCTGGAATTGCGCGACGAAGAAGGTCGCACCGGTCGCGGCGAAGCAGCCGGAGTCGATTACGACGGCGAAACGCCCTACTCAATGGCGGAACAAATCGCCACCATCCAGAGTCGTCTGCATGACGGCCTCAGCGGCGACGATCTGTTGCAATTGCTGCCCATCGGCGGCGCGCGCAACGCGCTCGACTGCGCGCTCTGGGATTTGCGCGCCAAACAAAGCGGTCGCCGTGTCTGGCAACTGGCGGGCTTGTCAGCGCCGCAACCGTTGCTGACGGCGCTGACCATAGGTCTCGGTGATGATGACGAAACGCGTGCCAAGGCACGTGCGGCTGCCGATTGTCCGCTGCTGAAAATCAAGGTCGATGGTGAGCGGCATATCGACGCGGTACGCATCGTTCGCGAATGCTGTCCGCACGCGCGTTTGATCATTGATGCCAACGGCGCATGGCAACGGACGCAACTGGAGAAACTGCTGCCGGCCCTGCAGGCTGCCGGCGTCGAACTGGTTGAGCAACCGGTTGCCGCGGGCAACGATGAAGCGCTGGACGGGCTGCGCAGTCCCATTCCACTGGCCGCCGATGAATCCTGCAAGGATCGCCTGTCGCTGCGCGCACTGGCCGGACGTTATCAGTACATCAATATCAAACTCGACAAATGCGGTGGGCTGACTGAAGCGCTGTTGCTGGCCGAACGTGCCAGCGCCCTGGGCTTTGGTCTGATGGTCGGCAACATGTGCGGCACGTCACTGGCAATGGCGCCGGCATTCTTGCTTGGCCAGTTGTGCCGCTACGTCGATCTCGACGGCCCGCAACTGCAAATGCAGGATCGTGCATTTCCGATGCAGCTGGCCGATCAGCGACTGCAGCCACCCGATCCGGCGCTCTGGGGCTGAGCGTGGCCCGCTGTGGGCTTCTCTGCTTTCATTTCAGTTCACTCTTGCAGGAACAGCACGCGCAAATGTCGGCCAACCCAATCGGCGCAACACAGGTCAACACCGCTGAGTGCCGTGTCGCGCACGTGGATGCTGATCACTTCGGTGCAACAAGGGCCTGTGACTGCTGGTAAAACTGCAGCGGATCGCTTTCTTCATCGGGCCGGGCAAAGGGAATACAGGCGATGAACAGTGAGAACAGTTCAGCCTGCGAGCCGATGTCGAGTTTGCGGTAAATATTCTTGCGGTGGATCTTCACCGTGCCGTCCGAGGTATTAAGTTTCTGCGCTGTCAGCGCCGACGAATAGCCGCGCAACATGTACAGCAGCACATCGCGCTCGCGGCGGGTCAGCAGCGAGCTGGCAAAATTGCGCAGCGTGCACTCGACCTGCAGGTGAGTTTTGTCCTCGGCATTGCTTTGCGGCAGGCTGGCCGCAATCTGGTAGTGCTTGCCGAGTGCAGCGAACAGGATGGGCAACACCAGATTGATGGCCGTCAAATCGGCACTGGTAAATTCATTGCTGTTGATGTTTCGCTGCATGAAAAACACCAGCGCGGTATCGGCATTGATGCGCCAGAGCACATCAATGGAATCGGCCACGCCGGTTTTGGAATAGAAGGTCGTGTAGTACTGGCTGGAGTAAAAATCGTCGGGGGCAATATCCCGCAGCCAGTAGGCGCCGCTGTCGCAGCCTTTCAGGAACAGGCGGTACTGTGGATCAAGTGCGTAGGGACCGGTCGAATAAATGTCCGCCGGCACTTGCCGTTCAGCAGGATTGAACCGGTGCAGCAGGCTGAGCGGTTTCTGGTTGCGATAAAACACCAGCACGCCGCTGGAATCCATCGGGCAGACCGCGTCCAGCACATCCAGCACGGCGGCCATGAATTCGGCGCTGCCGAGCCGGCTCCACAATTGCGTGAAAGCGGTGGCCATATTGCTGTCAAACAGCACACCGATACTGGAGCGATGCAGTTTTACCGTTCGCAGACTCACGACCACCCCGACTGCCGGCGCGCCGGACGGCGCCGCAGCCGCGAGTGTGCACCATCCGCCGCAGGCGCTCCAGCCTTTGCGCCTCTGGCGAGCGAACGGCAAATGTCAGCAAAAGTGTGCGCTGCGGCTTCACTACGGCCGAACGGTCTGCAACGCAGGGATTTCAGAACAAACCGGGATTTCAAAACAGGCCGGCCAGTGCCCGCGCCAGACCACTGCGCATCGCGGCAACAGCGTCCTGACGTTCCAGGTTGGCCTTGTTGGCAACACTGACCGCCGTCGTGCGGTATTTGCGCATGGGCGTTTCCGACTGCCACTGCGTCTGTGTGCTGCCGCTGTCGCCCTGCTGCAGTTGATGTGCCGATTGTTCGCTGACCGGCGCAGAATCATCGCGCTCGGCAATTTGCACATCGGTGATTGCGGTGTACCAGACATCTTTTACCAGCGCATTGCCGATGCTTTCCGATGCCCACCAGACCACGGCCAGCGCGGCGAGTTTTTTCAGATCGTCCTTGTCGACGTTGTGGTGCACATCGGCGAACAGATAGACATTGCCGCGCACCGGTGATCCATGATGCGCGTCGTCGTGGTCCGCGTACGCGTCGTCATGCTCGTCATAGCCTTCCGGCGGCAGTTCGGCACCGGGCGGCAACAGCAGACGCTCCCGTTCGTCACCGGGCAAATCGAGTTCCGCATCGGCCAGCACGTCTTCCGGTTTCTGCATCACCACCGAGCGGACATTGATCTGCAGCCAGAATTGCGCCGCATCGGCATTGTCCAGCACCTGATAGCCGCGCGCCTGCAACTGGCTCGCCAGATCATTGCGCAGGTCCAGCTCCGGTGCCGCCGAGGTATTGCGCACATCCAGCCAGACCGTGCGCTGTTCCGGTTCAACCGGCGTCAGCCAGATGCTGCGACTCATGCGCGTCTGCACATCCAGATCGCGTTTGCTGACGCTGGTGTGCAGGGCCGTGCAGGCGCCGAGCAAGGGCAGCAACAGACACAGCAGCAGGCCGCGACGAACAAGGGTTGAGGTGAAAAACGGCGCGGCAAACATGGGAACACTCCTGCAGCCGGCGTTCCGGCGCCGGCATCAATTATGGCCGGCACTGTGAAGGACGCAGGCTTAATTGTCGCTGAACTGGCAAGCGGGCCATGAATCAGCCGGCCCGGAGTTCAGCGTAACCAGCGCTGCAGTACCACCGCCCCGACCATATCGGCACTGACGTTCAGGAACGAGCGGCAGCGGGCAATGATCCAGTCAACAGACAACAGCGTGATGATGACTTCGGTTGGCAAACCAAAGGCACTCAGCACCAGCGTCAGCGCCACCACACCGGCTTCCGGCACACCGGCAACGCCCATGGCCATGATCACGCAGTAAAAGGCCGCCAGCACCTGCGTGGCGATGGGCAGGTCCATGCTCAGCGCCTGGGCGATGGCGAGAAAAGTGAAGCATTCGTAGAGGATGATGCCGTCGTTGTTCAGGTTGGTGCCGATGCAGGCACTGAGCGTCGAGGCACGACGCGACACGCCGAGTTTGTCGAGCGCGCGCAGTGTCAGCGGCAAGGCCACCAGACTGCTGTTGACGCTGAAGGCATAGAGCACGGGTTGGGCCGCGACCCGCCAGAATTCCGCGAGACTGCGCCGCGCGACCAGCAACAACCAGCCGGAGTACGTGAACAGCACGTGCACGGCCATGCCCAGCAAACAGAGCAACACGTACTGGCCCAGACCGCGCAGCGGCGCCAGTCCCTGTTCGTGACTGAGTTTCGCCACGGCGATGAACACGGCAATCGGCACCAGCGTCACGATCCAGATCAGCACCTGTTCGGCGATCTCGCGCGCCAGTGTCAGCACGCTTTCGGCGCGATCAAAACCGGCCTGCATGTCGCTGCGCCTGTCGCGCACGCGGCGCCAGGCAAACGCCAGCAACAGCGCAATGATGATGGTGGCCATGATGTCGTTGTCGGCGAACGGCTGCACGACGCTGGCCGGCAGCTGTTTCTGCAGCGCTTCGCCCAGCGACACGGTCTGTTTGATGCTGCCTTCGCCGACTTGCGAGGCGAGAAACTTCAGGTAATCGCCGGGCACAAAAACGTTGGCGATGATCACGGCAATGGCGACGGCGATCAGCGCATTGCTCATCACCACGGTCAACAACCGGGCGAAATCACCACCGGCAATGCGATGCCGGACCACCGCCTCGATCACGGCGAAAAACACCAGCGGTGTCGCCGCCATTTTGATCAACTGGATAATGAGTTTCGGCACGGGCGCCAGCGCCACCGCCACACTGCCGGCAACCTGCCCGAACAGGAATCCGCCGAACACGGCGATGACCACAAACAGGATGGCTAGCGTCGGGCGACTGATGCTCATGCGGGTATCCTTGTTTTTATTCTGCGGAGGTTATTGTGAGAAGTCAGTTGTGAGAAGTTAGTTGTGAGGTGTTTGCTGTGAAGTGCTTGTTGTGAAGTGCTTGCTGCGAGTTTTTTCCGTGCGGTTTTTTCGAGCCAGTTCTTTGCTTGAAGCTTTTTCTGGTTCCCGGCTCACGTCGATCCGCATCGGGTCCGCGCCGCTCTCTCCTCCGGCGCTGCGCGTCATGGTCCCCCGCGAAAGCAGAAGGATGATCTGGCCCACCGTCCGGCAGTGCAAGTCATCGGTGCGCTCATCCGGCCATCAGTTTCTGCAGCGCCTGCACCTGGGCCTTTGCTTCGTGCAACACCGCCAGACTGGCATCGGCGGTCAGTACACCGGCGCCCAGTTTGCGCCAGGCCGGCAGTTGGTCGATGCGCGGACAGTCGCGGAACGCCGGCGTGCCGGCCAGTGCATGCAGGCGGGCCAGCAACACCAGATCGGCCAGATCTGCCTGTGGCCCCGGGTCGCGCAGCCATTGCAGCCGGCTGCTGACCACGTCGAGCATTTCGTCATCAAAGCGCCAGTGCTTCAGCAACAAGCGGCCTACCGGCACGCGGTACTCGTCGAGGATCTCGTCCACCAGCGCGGCATCGGCGAGCACGGCCGGCAACTCGGCCAGCCGCGCCAGCACCGGCAAGGCGCCGATGTCCTGCAGCAAACCGGCGAGCAGCGCACGGTCGGCATCGAAGCGCCGCCCCGGCACCGACACGGCCCCCGCCAGCACCGATGCCAGCGCCGCCAGTTCCACACTCGCCTGCCACTGCGCACGCAGCAGCCGTTGCAGCACCGGCGAGCCACCGGTGAACAGCGAACGCAGGCTGTAACTCATGACCAGATTGCCGGTGGTGGCGAGGCCCAGCCGGCTGACCGCCGCCTGACAGCTGTCTACAGCTTTGGCGGCGCGAAACAACGGACTGTTGGCAACCGAGACCAGATAGGCCGCCAGCGGCGGCTCAAGCTGGACGATGCGGGCGATGCCGGCCAGCGTCTGACGACTGTCCTGCACCGCCTCGCGCACCCGCAGCGCAATATCCGGCAGCGCCGGCAAACTCAGTTCGCCGGCCTGCAGCTGGCGATAGATGCGCAGGAACAGCGCGTGTCGGCTCATGCGTGCCCGCTCCGTGGAAACCGTCGCGCGTCTGGTGGCGCGCACCGGCAAGCATAGTTGCCGGCGGCACGGCCGTATCAGCGACAGCCACGCAAACGCCCTGAAACAATTTCCCCGCTGCCGTCGTACATTCGATGCCGCTAGGATGCCCGGCTTGTAACGCCATCGCGCCCGGCGTTGCTGATCAAGGCTTTCCTGTTAAGGCATTCCTGCGCATGGCCGTCCTGTACCAGGCTCTCCTGTGTCAGGCAGACCTGTTCAGACTGACCGCTAACAGGCTTTTTTGCGTCCAGCCGCCCCACACCGGCTTCCCTTCTCTGGAGTTTCCGTCAATGGCTATCAAACACGTCCTGCTGTCGGCCGTTGCAGTGGCAGTTCTCGCCGCCTGCAATTCCGGCACTGAAACCGCACAGGCACCCGCTGCGCCGGCCGAACAGGCCGCCGCACCGGCCGAAAAAGTGCTCAGCGCCGGCATCGAGAAAAACAATTTTGATTCCGCCGTGCGCCCGCAGGACGACCTGTTCCGTCACGTCAACGGCGGCTGGCTGAAGACGGTCGAGATTCCGGCCGACAAATCCAACTACGGCTCGTTCACCAAGCTTGCCGATGATGCCCAGGCCAACCTGAAAACCATCATCGAAGAAGCCGATGCCGCGGATGCGCCGGTCGGCAGCGAAAAACAGAAAGTCGGTGACTTCTTCCGCAGCTGGATGGACGAAGCCAAGCTCGCCGAGCTTGGCGCCAAGCCGCTGGACGTCATGCTCGCGGATATCGACGCGCTGAAAGACAAGAAAGAATTCGCCAGCTACAGCGGCAAGGTCCAGCGCTGGGGCCAGAACGCCCCGGTCGGCATGGGCATCCAGCCGGACGCCAAAAATCCGAACAGCAACGCCGTGTACATCGGCCAGAGCGGCCTCGGTCTGCCGGATCGCGATTTCTACCTGCAGGACGACAAGAAGCCACTGCGTGACGCCTATGTCGCGCACATCACCAAAATGTTCGAGCTGGCCGGCGTGAAAGATGCGCCGAATGCCGCGAAGAAAGTGTTTGCCTTCGAGGAAAAGCTGGCGAAAGTCAGCTGGCCGAAAGAAGACAACCGCAACCCGGACAAGATCTACAACCCGAAATCGCCGGAAGAACTCGCCAAGCTGGCGCCGGACTTTGACTGGGCCGGCTGGCTGAACGCCCTGGGTGTTGGCAACGAGAAGCAGATCATCGTCGCGCAGCCAAGCTACATGACCGAGATGGGCAAGATCATCAAGGCGACACCGCTCGACGATCTGAAACTGCATGCCAAGTTCCACGCCATCCGCAACATGAGCAACGCGCTGGCCAAACCCTTTGACGACGAAAACTTTGCCTTCTACGGCAAGATCCTCAACGGCCAGCAGGAACAGCAGCCGCGCTGGAAACGTGGCGTCCAGCTGATCGATGGCAGCATCGGTGAAGCGGTCGGCAAGATCTATGTCGAGAAGCATTTCTCGCCGGACGCCAAGACACGCATGGACGCCCTGGTGCAGAACCTGCTGAAAGCCTACGGTGAGGGCATCGACAGCCTGGAATGGATGACGCCGGAAACCAAGAAAGCCGCGCGCGAAAAGCTGGCGAAATTCACCTACAAGATCGGTTATCCGAACGAGTGGCGCGATTACAGCTCGCTGGAGATCAAGCCGGATGATCTGGCCGGCAACCTGCTGCGCGCCAGCGAATTCGAGTACAACCGCAATCTCGCCAAACTCGGCAAGCCGGTTGATCGCAACGAGTGGTACATGACGCCGCAAACCGTCAACGCCTACTACAACCCGCTCGGCAACGAGATCGTGTTCCCGGCCGCCATCCTGCAACCGCCGTTCTTCAATCCGGATGCGGATGACGCCGTCAACTACGGTGGTATCGGCGCCGTTATCGGTCACGAGATCGGCCACGGTTTCGATGATCAGGGTTCGAAGTTTGATGGCGATGGCGCGCTGCGCATGTGGTGGACCGAGGCCGATCTGAAAGAGTTCGAAGCCCGCACCGCCAAACTTGCTGCGCAATACGACCAGTTCGAGCCGCTGCCGGGCCAGAAGGTCAACGGCAAGTTCACCTCGGGTGAAAACATTGGCGATCTCGGCGGCCTGACCATTGCCTACCGTGCCTACCAGCTGTCGCTGGGCGGCAAGGAAGCAAAAGTGATCGACGGCATGACCGGTGATCAGCGCTTCTTCTACGGCTGGGCGCAGGTCTGGGCTCGCAAGTATCGCGATGAAAACCTGAAACAGCGTCTGGTCACCGATCCGCACTCACCGTCGGAGTACCGCGCCAATGGCGTGGTGCGCAACATGCCGGAGTTTTACAAGGCATTCGACGTGAAGGAAGGCGACAAACTGTTCCTGGCACCGGAAGAGCGCGTCAAGATCTGGTAAACCGGATGACGACCGGATCACGTATCCGGTCATCATGAAGCAAAAAAGGGCCGGGATTTCCCGGCCCTTTTTTTTTGCGAAAACCGCCGTTTACCCGGAGTCAGTCGCAACGATCCGCTCGAAGCAATCAACTCCCGGCAATCAGCTCCCGGCAAACAACGAACGGCCGTATTGCGTCTGGGCAGCCCTGCCCGCGCGTCGTTCGGCGCGGCAAGCTCAGTCCACGCCCTTCCCTGTCCGCGACGACGTCGTCGCCATCTCGTCCCTGAGCGAGGCGACCGGACCGCCAGCACATTCGCGCACCAGCGTTTCAAATGCCGATGCCGACATGGGCCGGGCAAAGTAATAGCCCTGAAATGCATTGCAGCCGAGCGTGCGCAGGATGTCGTGCTGGCCGGCTGTTTCGATGCCTTCAGCCACCACATACAGATCCAGCGCCTGGCTCATGGCCAGTATTGCGGCGACGATTGCCTGATCGTTGCAGGGCCGATCACTCTCACTGTCCAGATGCTGGACAAACGCGCGGTCGATCTTGATCTGTTGCAGCGGCAGCGTGCGCAGATACGACAGCGATGAATAGCCGGTGCCGAAATCATCGAGCGAAAACTGCAGGCCCAGTTGGCGCAGACGGTTCATGCGCTGCACGGCTTCGTCGACATGATCGATGACCACGCTCTCGGTCAACTCCAGTTTCAGCCGCGCCGGATTGATCTGGTGACGGGCCAGCATCGCGGCCAGTTCCTCTTCAAAGTTGCGTTCGCGAAACTGGCGCGCACTGATGTTGATGGCCAGCGTCAGTCCGGCAAACAGCGCGTCGTCCGCCCACAGCCGCAGCGTTCGGCAGGCTTCGTCGATCACAAAATGGCCAATCTCGACGATGAAACCGGTTTCTTCGGCCAGACCGATAAAATCCGCCGGCGGGATCGCCCGGCCCTCAGGCGGAAACCAGCGCAGCAGCGCTTCGGCACCGTTGATGCAACCCTGCGCATCAACTTGCGGCTGGAAATGCAATTGCAGTTCGCGCTGCGCCAGTGCGCGACGCATGGCGCTGTCCAGTTGCACGCGCCGATCAATGGCGATCTGCATGCTGGCGCTGTAGAACCGCGCCTTGTTGCGACCCGCCGCTTTTGCCGTGTACATCGCCATGTCGGCGCGTTGCAGCAGGACGTCGAAGTTTTCACCGTCCTGCGGATACAGCGCGATGCCGATGCTGGCGCTGATGCCCAGTTCGCGTTCATTGATGGTGATGGCTTCGGCCAGTGAATCGAGCAATGAATGGGCAATGGCATCAACCGCTGTCAGCGCACGCATGTCCTGCAACAGGACGATGAATTCGTCGCCGCCCTGACGGCTGATGGTGTCGCTTTCGCGGACACGGGCGCGGAACCGATCGACCACACGCTTCAGCAGTGCATCGCCGGCGGCATGGCCCATGGTGTCATTGACCACCTTGAAGTGATCAAGATCGATGAACATCACCGCGAGCATGCTCTGCTGGCGATCGGCAATGGCGCGCGCGACATCAAAGCGGTCGCGCAGCAGTACGCGGTTGGGCAGGCCGGTGAGCGCATCGTGGCGCGAGATGTATTCGATATGCGCTTCGGCGCGCTTGCGCTCGCTGATGTCGTGCAGTGTCGCCAGCAGCAGCGGTCGCTTGTCCAGACGCACACCCGACAAATGCACTTCAGCATCAAAGCTGTTGCCGTCGAGACGCTGGTGCACCCACTGGAAGATGCGGCTGCTGTCGCTGATCACATCGTCGACATACCGCCGCGCCAGCTCCAGTGACGGCAGGCCGCCCGGTTGCATTTCCGGCGACAGCTCCACCGGTGAACGGCCCAGCAATTGCTCACGCGTGGCGCCGAACAGGCGGCAGGCCGTGGCGTTGCAATCAACAATGCACAGGCCGTCGAGCAGCAGGATGCCGTCGGCCGTGCCGTCAAACAGCAGGCGGTAGCGCTGTTCGGCTTCCGATAATTCCTGCTCGATGCGCACCAGCTGATTCAGATCGACATCCAGGCAATACATGGTCAGCGGATGATCGGGCGCTTCGACGATGGTGTGGCTGGAGTAGACGTTCACCACGTGACCGTCCTTGTGTTGCAGCGCCAGCCGCGCCGCCGGTACGCCCTGTCGGTGTTCGAACATCCATTGCACATCGCGGCGCACGATCTCGCGTGCCGGTTCGGGGATGATCAGATCGTAAAGGCTGGCGCCCACCGCCTCTTCGCGGCTGTAACCGTAGAGCCGGGTCGAGGCCGGATTCCAGTAGGTGACGGTGCCGTCGGCGGCATAGCCCTGTATGGACAGGGCATCGACTTTTTCAAATATGGCGCGAAACCGCGCCTCGCTGGCGATCAGCGCCTTGAGCAGCGCCCTGACGCCATCCGGTTCCGTGCCGGCCATGCGCTCGTCCATACCGCACTCGTCCGCAAACCCGCCGATGTCCACAAGCGTATGTGCTCCGGCGGAATTTGCCAGAACACTGCTCCGGCCAGCTGCGCGCTGACCGGCGGATACAAAAAAGCGCGTGCGGCCGGGAAAGCCAAATGTAAGACTTGCGCCGCCCTGCCCCGGTCACCGGTCGCGTCAAGCGGGATGGTCTGGCAGCACGGGCGTGCCATTCGCCAGCGGATGGCCTTTCGGGGATCACGGACGCCGCTTGCCGGCCGCCGCCTTCACAGCACACGACACAAGAGTCCAGCAGATGACCGAACTGGTAAATCTCATCAACAGCTATGTCTGGAGCCCGGCGCTGATTTATCTCTGCCTCGGCGTCGGACTGTTCTTTTCCCTGCGCTCGCGCTTCCTGCAGCTGCGCCATTTCGGCGGCATGCTCAAGCTGATGGTCGATGGCAAATCCTCCGATGCCGGCGTGTCCTCCTTCCAGGCCCTGTCGATGACACTGGCCGGCCGGGTCGGCACCGGCAACATCGCCGGCGTCGCCACTGCCATTACCTTCGGTGGTCCGGGCGCGTTGTTCTGGATGTGGGCGGTGGCCTTCCTCGGCGCCAGCTCGGCGTTTGTCGAATCGACGCTCGGCCAGATTTATAAAGAGAAGATCGCCGGTGAATACCGCGGTGGCCCGGCCTTCTATATCGAGAAAGGTCTGGGCATGAAGTGGTACGCCTGGCTGTTCGCCATTACCACCATTGTTGCCTGCGGCCTGTTGTTGCCGGGCGTGCAGTCGAACTCGATCGGCGCCGGCCTGAACACCGCGCTCGGTATTGACGTCAATGTCACCGCAGCGGTGCTCGCGGTACTGCTCGGCTTCATCATTTTCGGCGGCGTCAAGCGCATTGCCAGCTTCGCCTCGATGGTGGTGCCGTTCATGGCGCTGGGTTACATCATCGTCGCCTGCGTGATCATCGCCCTGAACATTGGCGAGCTGCCGAAAGTTCTCGCGCTGATCTTCAAAAGTGCGTTCGGCATGGAGGCAGCCTTCGGCGCCATCCTCGGCCTTGCCATCCAGTGGGGCGTGAAGCGCGGCGTGTACTCAAACGAAGCCGGCCAGGGCACCGGCCCGCACGCTTCATCGGCGGCGGCCGTCAGCCATCCGGCCAAGCAGGGTCTGGTGCAGGCGTTTTCTGTCTACATCGACACGCTGTTTGTCTGCTCGGCCACCGGCTTCATGCTGCTGATCACCGGCCTCTACAACGTCGAAGGCCCGAATGGCGAAGCCATCTATCACGGTGTAGCCGGCGTCGCGGCCGGTCCGGGTTATGTGCAGACCGCCATGGAACAGATGATGCCGGGCTTCGGTTCAATCTTCGTCGCCGTGGCGCTGTTCTTCTTCGCCTTCACCACCATCGTCGCCTACTACTACATCGCCGAAACCAACATCACCTACATCAACCGCAAGGTGAACCGGCCGTGGCTGACCTTCGTGCTGAAGATCGCCATCATGGCCTCGACGGTGTACGGCACGGTCAAGACCGCCGATCTGGCCTGGGGTCTCGGCGACATGGGCGTCGGCCTGATGGCCTGGCTGAACATCATCGCCATCATCCTGTTGCAAAAACCGGCCTTCGCCGCGCTGCGTGACTACGAAGCCCAGCGCAAAGCCGGCAAGGACCCGGTGTTCCACCCGGAAAAACTCGGCATCAAGAATGCCGGTTACTGGACCGGTCATCGCGCCGAAGACAACCTGGCCAACGAGCAGGCCGAGAAAGTGAAGTTGCAGGCACAGGGCGAAAGCGTCTGATGCTTGTCTGGCGGACGCACTGGGTCCGCCGTTACGCATGACGCCCGCCGGCGTGCTGTCCGACTACCGGACATCACGCCGGCGGGCTTTTTTCTGGCCCGACTTTTCTCAACGGGCCGCACACGATCAATGCCACTGGCGGAACGGTTCTGTGCATGCCAGACCGTGCCCTGCCCTCTCTCTGGTGACTGCTCCGCCGATGCAGGCCCGCAAGCCAGTCACCGCTGCTCCATCCCGCAATGCAATCGCTCGCGCCGCCGGCAGCAGAGTCCGCTACAGTTCGCTATCTGCTCCGCTCTCCGCACCAAAAACATGGATGAATCGCCGCTCGCCTCCGTGCACACACTGCCCGCCCTCAACACCCTGCACCAGCAACTGAACGCACTTGCCGACATTCCGGACAGCGAATGGCAGTGGCTGGCGGCGCAGTGCCAGCGCTTTCAGGCGCCGCGTCAGCACATGCTCTGCGTGGCCGGCGAGCAGCCGCAATGGCTGTGGTTTCTCAGCAGCGGTGTGCTGCGGTTTTTCTACCTCACCGAAGACGGCAAGCATTTCAACAAGGCGTTTGTCCGCGCCGGCGAGCTGGCCGGTCCGCTGGTCGCGATCAGCAGTGGCCAGCCCTGCAGCTATTTCATCGAAACCCTGACACCGGTCAGCGGCTTGCGCATTCCCTGCCAGATATTTCCGCAGATTTTCGACCGGCATCGCTGCTGGGAGCGCATCGGACGCCGGCTCGCCGAACTGACAGCGATGCGCAAGGAACAGCGCGAACGCGACTTCCTGCTCACTGATGCCCAGTCGCGCTACGAGAGTTTTCGTCAGCGCTATCCCGGTCTGGAACACGAGATCGCGCAGAAACATATCGCCGCCTACATCGGCGTCACCGAAGTGGCGCTGTCGCGTCTGCTGCGCGCACAGCGCAACTGAGCAGCGCCTGATCCAATACGACGTTCACGCCGAGCCTGTCGTTCGCGCGCGGCAGAATTGCGCCGCCAATTCTTAACCCGTGTTAATGCCGCGCCCCGCCCATGCGCGCAAGCTGTTCCGGTCGCCCACTCACGAACGGAAGCATCATGAACCGACGTCAACTGCTGGTGTTCACCTCCTCGGTACTGGCCTCAGGCGCCCTGCTGCATGCACCGCGCCTGCCGGCGTTTTCACCACGGCTCGCACAAGTGCCGGTGCTGGGCAACTGCGACGGCTGCGAAAATGTTTTTGCCGATTTGCCGGCACAGCTTTCCGCGCACGCGCGCATTGCTCCGAAAAACGAGCCCGGCGCAGCAATGCAGATCAGCGGCCGCGTATTCGACGCACAGGGCCGTCCGGCGGCCGGCATCATCGTTTACGTCTATCACACTGACGCGAGCGGCCTGTATCCGCGCGCCAGCACGCGCCACGGTCGCCTGCGCGGCTGGGCGCTCAGTGATCGCGATGGCCACTACCGCTTCGACAGCATCCGGCCCGCGGCCTATCCGGATGCCAACATCCCCGAACATGTGCACATGCACGTCATCGAACCGGATCGTTTCACGTATTACATCGACGACATCATTTTCAGTGACGATCCGAAACTCGATGAACGCGCGCGCCGGCAAATGCGTCACGGCCGTGGCGGTGATGGTTTGTGCACACCGCAACGCGACCCGGCCGGCGTCTGGCAAGTGCAGCGCGATATCCATCTCGGTCGCGGCATTGCCGGCTATCCGGGTTGATGGCGCCATCCGGTCTTGAGCATTTTCATCAGGACAGTTCCCGTCAGGAATATCCCTGTCAGTAACATTTCAGTCAGGAACATCCCTGTCAGAAATATTTCAGTCGGGAAAGTTTCCCTCAGGGGATTTTCATCAGGAGATACGGAATGCACCGCACCGCAACGAATACTTCCCTGCTGCGCCATTGCATTATTTTTGGCTGCTCGCTGCTGCTGGCGTCGCTGGGCGTCTACGCGGCTGATCAATCAACGCCGCATGCAGCCTGGCAGGTACGATCCGCCGGCCAGTTGTCTGTTCCCCGTGCGGCACATCAACTGACACCCCTCGGCTCAGATCAACTGCTGATCACGGGCGGATGCAGCGACGCCGGTTGTTCCGGCATACAGCGCTCCGCAGAGATCGTGACAATCAGCAGTGTCCGGCAAACGGCATCACGAGCGATCCCGGAAACCGCTTCACAAAACACAACGGCGCCACTGAACATGCAAATCGCACGCGTCGCGCATCTGGCGACAGCGCTTGCGGATGGCAGGGTGCTGGTGGCCGGCGGCTGGACCGGAACGCGCACAACGGCAGAAGCGGAAGTGTTCGATCCGCAGCGTCGTTCGTTTGTCGCCGTGACGGACATGCTCACCTCGCGCATGGACGCTACTGCCACAGCACTGACCGATGGTTCAGTGCTGATTGCCGGTGGAGCCCACGCCACCAATGCCCCGCTTTCTGCCAGCGAGATTTTTGATCCGCTGCAAAATCGATTCCTGACGACCGGCGCCATGCATCGGCCGCGCGCCCATCACGTCGCCGTGCGTCTGCGTGACGGACGGGTGTTGATCGCCGGTGGTCTCAGTGGCCGGAAACAGGCGACCAACACCGCCGAGATTTACGATCCGGTCAGCCGGCGCTTTACGCAAATCAATCCGATGCAACACGCACGCTGCAAACACGCCGCTGTACTGCTTCAGGATGGCCGTGTGCTGATCATCGGCGGCTCACCGGACTGCGATGAAAAGCGGCGTCTGGCGCAAACCGAGATCTACGATCCGCAGAGCCAGACATTCACGCCGGGACCGTCGCTGATCAACCCGCGCTACAAGATTGTTTCAGCCGCAGCCGTGCTGGCCTCGGGTGAAGTGCTGGTGGGCGGCGATGCCGGTGATGTCGAGATCTGGACGCCGGGCACGCCGGCATTTGTCCGTGCACAGGGCAGCATCGGCGCGAATCTGGCGTTCAGTACCAGTGTCGCCCTGCACAGTGGTGAAGCGCTGGTGATCGGCGGTTACGATCTGGACATCCGGCCCCGCTCGGGCGTCTGGCTGGTCGCGCCGCCGATGATGCCGGCCGCGCAGTCGGATTGAGGATCATCGGCAAACCCTGTCTGATGAATCGCAGCGTCACACCGAACAGTGTGAACCGGCAAAGCAGCCAGACAGGAACAGTCCTCATGTCTGCGCCATGGTCAAGAGCTTCGGCTTCCGCGGATTTTTTCCGCCATCACTGACGCAAACGATTTCTCCGCATCTGCCCTGAACAGCCTCCACGCGTGTTCAGGGCTTTGATGCACTGCAACTTCCTGCACCGCCTCGCCACCGATATTCCGACGTCCGAATTGCGCTGCACAATCCTGCACAGCGCTTCGCAAATTCGCCGCATGCCTTCCATACTCAGGCACGCCGCGGCTGTGTCGCTGACCGGCCGCGCCGGAAAGCCCTACCGCCATCAATATCAACGTCACGGCCAATCACAACGCCAACGTCAACAACACCTGCACTCTCTCCGCTTCCGGTGCACGGTATTCAAAAAGGAGAAGGATATGTCCGCCTTGCTGTCTTTGTGGTTACCCATACTGGTCGCTGCCATTGCCGTCTTCGTCGCCAGCAGCCTGATCCACATGGTGTTCAAATGGCACAACAGCGATTACCGGGCGCTGCCCGATGAGGAAGCGGTACGTGGCGTACTGCGCGCGGCGAAACTGTCGCCCGGCCTGTACGTGACGCCCTATTGCGCAGACATGAAGGACATGGCCAACGAGGCCATGCAGCAGAAATACCGTGAGGGACCGGTGGCCTTCGTGACGATTTTCAACAACGGCATACCGAACATGGGCAAGCTGTTGTCGCAATGGTTTCTGTTGAATGTGCTGGTGGCTTCCGGCGCGGCGCTGATCGCGACGCAGGCCATGCCGCTGGCCGGTAACGCCCATCAGGGCGCGCACGTGGTCGGCCTGATCAGCTTCCTTGCCTATGGCGTCGGCAGCCTCTGCGACACCATCTGGATGGGCCGCACCTGGAGCGCCACGCTCAAGGATCTGCTCGATGCCCTGATCTACGCCACTGTCAGCGCGCTGAGCTTTCTCTGGCTGTGGCCGGCCGGCTGAGCGGACGCCAACGCTTCACTGCTTCCGGAACGATCAGGAAAGCGCTCGCCCGGCGCGGGTTGGAAGCCGGTGAAATATTTTTCCGCGGTCTTCCAACCCGGCATTCGCTTCCTGCGTCACAGACGTACACGACCGGTACCACCGGCAAGGAGACGCCTGCATGAAAAAAATCTTCCCGCTGTTTGCCCGAACAACCATGCCCGTACCAGACATCCGCCGGCCCGCCAACACTGTCGCGGACAAGCTCGGCTCGTTGCTGCTGCTGATCGCACTCGCGTTTGCACCGGGAATTGCCAACAGCGCCGACAAACCCGCCAGCGCTGTGAGTGCCGCATCTCCACAGATCCGCGTGCAGGCCAGCGCCGACAAAGTCGAGGTTGAAGCCCGCTATTTCCTGCATGGCAAAACGCTGGCGCTGTTCAACGTCATGGCCGCCGAAAATCTGCCAGCCGGACAAACGGCATTTATCGAAGACCTGCAGATCCGCGATGCCGGCGGCAAGACGCTGTCTGCAACCGCCACACCGGATGGCGACTGGATACTCGAACGCGGCGACCAACCGGTCACGGTGCGTTACACGGTGAAAGCCGGACACGGCAACTATCGCTGGCCAGCCGGCAGCGAAGAAGTGGCCTATCGCACGCCCGAAGGCTTGTTCTTCACCGGCTATGCGCTGTTCATCGTCCCGGCCGACAAGATGGATGGCGACATCCGCGTGCAGTTTCATCTGCCGGACGGCTGGAAAGCACACACACCGTGGACCGCAAACGACCAGCAGGAATTCCGCGTAGCCACACGTCGTGAACTGCTCGCCAACGCGCTTTTCCTCGGCAGGATTCACCACGAAACTTTGCAGGAAGGCGATTTCCGCCTCGATCTGGTGCTAGGCAAACCGTATGCGGCGGACCGCGAAAAGTTTGCCCGTTTGCTGCAGGCAACCTTGCAACAGGCGCGCAGTATTTTCGGTCGCACGCCGGCGCGGAAACAATACCTGGTTATCGTCAATGACGGATTCGCCGATGGCGGTGCGTTCGAAGGCAGTTTCAGTCAACTGATCAGCGGCCCGGCAACCGATGCCAACCGCACGGTCTGGGGCGTGGTCATGGCCCATGAGCTGCTGCATTTCTGGAATGGCATCAGCATGGTGCCGGCCAGTGTCGATGAAGAGTGGTTCAAGGAAGGTTTCACCGATTATCTGACCGCGATGGTCCTGCATCGCGCCGGTGAGTTTGATCAGGCGTGGTTTTTCCGGCGACTGGAAATGATGTACAGCCGTCATGCCATTGGTCGCTATTACCAGCGCTCACCCGCCAGTTTCCGTCAGGCCGGACACGACAAGCAGCCGCTGCGCACGCTGGTCTATGGCGGTGGTGCGCTGGTAGCAATTGTCGTCGAAGCGGAGATGCGTGATGCAACCCAGGGCAAGAAAGGCGTCACCGATCTGCTGCGCGCGCTGTACGATGAATTCGGCAATACCGATCGGCGCTACACGCAGGCCGACATCATCCGTCACATACGCGCACTGAGCGGTGTTGACATGCAGGCTTTCTTCGACCGTCATGTGCACGGCAACGAACTGCTGCACATCGAACCCTGGCTGGAGCGCATGGGCCTGACACTGACACCATTTATCGAAGAAGCCATCATCACGCCCAGCGTGCAGGCCGGCAGCAATGCCCGCCGCAATTTCCGCGCCGCTTGGGCCGCTGCTGCAAACTGAAAGGCATTGACCAGGATGTGTCGCGTTCACATCCCCTTAACAAACGCGACACATCCTGAGCGGTCTGGCCTCCGATCGACAAGCTGCCGCCTACAATCCTGCGACACACATACCGTCAACGCAGGTAGCGGCAACACACGGTTCCATCCGAGACATTTTCCGTGCCAGTTGTTTGACGACCGTGGCGCATTTCCCGTCCGCTATTGCTGCAACATCGGGCAGGCAGCCGGACGCGCGCCGTCCCGTCTATACTTCCTGCCCCGCTGCACGGCGGCGACATCCCGGTCGCGCCACTGCATGCCCGCCCAAGGAAATCGCGCATGGACATTCCTGCCTATCTGCAAATCATGGTCAGCAAGGACGGTTCCGATCTGTATCTGGCTACGGGCGCGCCGCCGAGCATGAAGGCCTACGGCAAATTGCTGGCCATCGGCAGCGAGCCGCTCGCGGTTGGCGCGGTCGAAGCCATGGCCAATGGCCTCATGGATGACGAACAGCGCGCGGCGTTTGCCAAACGCCCGGAAATGAATCTCGCCCTCAGCCTGCCCGGCATCGGACGCTTCCGGGTGAACATTTTCCGTCAGCGCAATCAGGTATCGATGGTGATCCGTTCGATCAAGGTCGATATCCCCAGCTGGGAAACGCTGGGCCTGCCGCCCATCCTCACCAAACTGATCATGGAAAAGCGCGGCCTGTTGCTGTTTGTCGGCGCCACTGGCTCGGGCAAATCGACGTCGCTGGCCTCGCTGATCGATTACCGCAACCGCAACAGCAGCGGCCACATCATCACCATCGAAGATCCGGTCGAGTTCATCCATTCGCACCGCGGCTGCATCGTCAACCAGCGCGAAGTTGGCGTCGATACGCTGAGCTACGAAGATGCCCTCGCCAATACGCTGCGCCAGGCGCCGGACGTGATCCTGATCGGCGAGATCCGCCATCGCGAAACCATGGAACATGCGATTGCCTTCGCCGAAACCGGCCACCTGTGCATCTCCACACTGCACGCCAACAACGCCAACCAGGCCATCGAACGCATCGTCAATTTCTTTCCCGAAGAGCGCCACAAACAAGTGCTCAATGATGTGGCACTGAACCTGCGCGGTATCGTGTCCCAGCGCCTGATCCCGACTGTTGACGGCAAACGTGCAGCGGCCATCGAGATCCTGCTCGGCACACCGATGGTGCAGGACCTGGTGCGCAAAGGCGAAACCGGTTCCATCAAGGAGATCATGGAAAAGAATGAAACCCAGGGCATGCAGACGTTTGATCAAAGCCTGCTGAAACTCTGGCGCGCCGGTCGTATCAGCCCTGAAGAAGCCATCCTCAATGCTGACTCGAAGAACAACGTCAAACTGAAGATGACGCTGTCCGGCGGTGGCAGTGTTGGCGCGTCGTCTGCACCGGCACCGCAAGCAACGCCACAAGCTGCACCGGCCACTGCGCCATCTGCTGCACCGGCAAATGGCGCGGCCGCCGCTGCAACACCCTCCGGCGCCGCACGCCCCAACCCCGGTGTTGCGCCTGCATTGCAACGCAGCGCTGCACCACCACCGGCAGCAACAACACCGCGACCCAGCTTCAGCGGCCTGAGTCTGGCGCTCGAAGAAGAACCGAAGAAAGACGAGGAGTGATTCAAAGGCTGCTGGCGCTTGCCTGCATCGGCGGCCGGCGCCGGATGAAATCCGGGCAGGTGTCGCGTAATTCCCAACCACCCCCGGCCCCTTGAAAAGGACGGGTGAGCGCACGCGCCTCCCGTAGCTCCGATTAGCGAAGCGTAATCGGAGGTACACGCCGTCAATTCCCAATCCCTTAGCTCCGATTTGCGAAGCGTAATCGGAGGCACACCCCGTCAATTCCCGGTCCCGTAGCGCCGATTGACGAAGCTTAATCGGCGCTACATGCCGCCAACGTCCAACCAGCAATTGACGCAACCAGCACACAACAAACCTGTGGCTCTGGCACTCAAGCTTCTCCACCGCTGCCGGCCAACCTCACATTCTCCGCAAACTCCCCCTGCACCACCCACACCACCTCGCCGGCGCGCTTTTCAATTCACAATGACAAAAAAAGGGCCGGATCACTCCGGCCCTGTCCTGCTTTCCCGCATCAATCCGTCTCAGCTTGCCGGCTTGCCCTGCTCTGCCGCCTGCATCTGCGCTGCAACCTTCTCGACATCCGCCATCACGCGCAGCAGGTTTTCTCCCCACAACTTGCGGATCTGCTCTTCGCTGTAACCACGACGCACCAGTTCCAGCGTGACATTGAAGGTTTCACCGGCATGGTTCCAGCCTTCGATGCCGCCACCGCCGTCAAAGTCGGAGGAAATGCCGACATGATCAATGCCAATTTTCTTTACCGCATAATCAATGTGATCGACAAAATCCTTCACTGTCGCCCGCGTTGGCGGCGGCAGCTTTTTGTCGAGAGCAGCAAGCTTCTGTTCCAGTGCACTACGCTGCTCCGGACTCAAGGCCTCCACCGCCGGCGCGCGGCGCGAGCCGCCGAGCATCGTCCCGGCCGGCAGCTTGAACTCCTCGCGCAATGCCGCCAGTGCCTTGCGCCGCTCTGCCGAATCGGTTTTCAGGTAAGTGTTGAAAGCAACAATCTGCGCAACTCCGTTGTTGGCTTTCAGCGCCAACAACTGTTCGTCATCGAGGTTGCGGCTGACATCGGCCAGTGCACGCACGGCCGAATGCGAAGCGATGATCGGCGCTTTGGTGATTTGCAACGACTGCATCATCGATGCTTTCGACGGATGCGAAACATCGACCATGATGCCCCACTTGTTCATCTCGGCAATCACCTGTTTGCCGAGTGGCGACAAGCCATTCCATTTCCAGCCTATCTGTTCGCCGGTATTGGAATCGGACAACTGGCTGTGACCCTGGTGAGCCAGTGACATGTAGCGGCCACCGCGTTCGTAAAACTCTTTCACGCGGCGCAGCGCCGTGCTCTCGTCACCCAGCGGATAGGCGTTTTCAATGCCGATCAGCGCAACGCGTTTACCTTTGCCGTGTATGCGTCGCACATCCTCAGCCGTCAGTGCCAGTTCGATTTGATCCGGCGCCAGCACTTTGGTCAGACGGTGAATGGCCTCGAAGGATTCCACTGCCGATTCGTAAGCCGCGCGATAGCCACTGCGATCGAAGGCATCCGGCTGTATCGATTGCGCGGTATAAACAATGAAGAATGAAGCATCAAGCCCGCCCTTGACCATCTTCGGCAAAGTCACCTGGCTGTCGATGTCCTGCACGTAGTTCCGCGAAAAACCGAAGTTGTGCACACTGATATCGTCGTGCGTATCAATGGTAATAACCCGCTCGTGAATCGCCTTGGCGCGCGCAACCAGCGCGGCATCATCGGCGGACAGCGCACCGGCGCTGACACCACAACTGGCAACGGCCAGCGCGACTGCCCAAGGCAGGCGACGAAAAGCAAACGACATGATCTCCCTCCGCTTATTGGTTGTTCTGGATTAAAACTGCTCTGGATTACCAACTGTTCTGAATTTCGAACTGCCCTGCTTTACGACCCGGCTCTGGACCGCAGCGCATGTTCTGCTTTGCTGGACACGCGCTGCACAATGCCGACCTGCACGCACGCTTCCGCTGTTGCGACGCGTGCCGGTTTTGGCGCGCCGGCCGGAAATCACCGACTCCTGCCCGTGTGAGCTGCCATGTCGCCGCCGGATTCTGACACAGGGCAAGGGTCCGACGACACGGTGACGCTGGAAACCGGCGGCGGAAAAAATGCGCAGTGCGGTCACGGGAACGTTCGCCCGCTGTCAGGGTCGGGCCTGCTATGCTGCACAGCCACGCCCGGTGGCAAGCCCCGAATCCTGCACTGCAACGCAATCGAACATGTCCGCCATTCTTGTTGTAGAAGATGAAGCCGCCATCGCGGAAACGCTGCTGTATGCCCTGCGCCGCGATGGACATGAGGTGCACTGGTGCAACACCGGCCAGGCCGCACTGACGCTATGCGCTCAGCAACGCTTCGACCTCGCCATTCTTGATGTCGGGCTGCCGGATCAGACCGGTTTCGAGCTTTGCCGGACTCTGCGCGCCGCGCAGCCATTGCCTGTGTTGTTCCTGACTGCGCGCAGCGACGAGATTGATCGCATTGTCGGGCTGGAATTGGGCGCCGACGATTACGTCAGCAAACCCTTCAGCCCCCGCGAACTGCTGCTGCGGGTAAAAGTGATCCTGCGCCGTCATGCCGGTGAACAGTCATCAGCCGCTGTTGCGAGCACTGCTGCGGGAACATCTGCCAATGGCCCCGCGCATTCCACGGCCAGCACAGGCCAACCCGGTGCCGGCAGATTGTGTACAGGACAGTTCACTCTGGAACCGGCACATGCGCGTATCTGTTTTCGCGATCAGCCGCTGTTGCTGACCCGTTCCGAATACCTGCTGCTGGCCACGCTGCTCGGTCGCCCGCGCATGGTGTTCAGCCGTGAACAGTTGTTGCAGGCACTCGGACCGCAAGCGGAGGACAGCGGCGATCGCAGCATCGACACCCTGATCAAGCAACTGCGCGCCAAATTGCGCAGTGCCGGCGCCAGCAGCGACTGCATCGTCACGCATAGAGGATTCGGCTACAGCCTGGACCCTGCTGCTACACACGCTGCCGGCAACGACACTGACGCGCCGGGCACGGGATCTGGCGCACGATGAAACTCGGGCTGCGAATTTTTCTCGGCTATTTCCTGATTGTCGGCCTCACCGCGTGGATGAGTCTGAGTCTGGTGCTCGACGAAGTGAAACCTGTGGTGCGCCAGGTCAGCGAGGCAACACTGGTGGAAACGGCGCATGCTCTCGCCGCTGCGGTTACGCCTGCGGTCAAACGCGGTGATTTTTCTGCCGGCGAGATCGCCAGCGCGTTGCGGGATTTGCCGGCCACGCGCATCGATGCCGATATCTGGCAGTTGCACAAAACCACACTGGGGCTGCGCATCTACATCACTGACGCCGATGGCATCGTGCGCTTCGATACCGCCGGAGAAGCGGAAGGGCGCAATTTTTCCCGCTGGAACGATGTACACCTGACCCTGCAGGGCCGCTACGGCGTGCGCAGCAGTCGCACCGATCCCGACGATGAGTTTTCCTCGGTGATGTATGTCGCGGCGCCGCTGCGAGATGGCGACCGTATCATCGGTGTGCTGACCGCCGCATTGCCCAATCGTGCCACACAGCCTTACATCGATCAGGCCCGGAATACACTGTGGCGCTATGGACTGGCGTTACTGATCTTTTCGCTGCTGGTCGGCACCGGATTTACCGCCTGGCTGATCCTGAGCCTGCGTAAACTCAGCGATTACGCGCTGTCGGTCAGTGACAACCGTCAAGTACAACCACCACAGTTTGCGCGCGGCACCGAGCTGGAAAAGCTCACTGATGCCATCGAGATCATGCGCACACGGCTGGAGGGAAAAGCCTATGTGGAGCGCTACGTCCACACGCTGACCCACGAACTGAAAAGTCCGATCGCCGCCATCGCCGCCGCCACCGAGCTGCTGCACGACACGCAGATGCCGGCCGCACAACGCGAACGCTTTCTGCACAGCATTGGTGAACAGACCGAACGGCTCGACACCCTGATCCGCAAATTGCTGGAGCTCGCCCGTCTGGAGCAAAAGCGCCAGCCGGACAATCCGCAAACGATTGCGATCGCGCAATCGCTCGAAACGCTCGCTGCGGCTGTCAGCCCCTTGCTGGCCACGCGCGCGCTGACGCTGCAAATCCAATGTCCGCCGACGCTGCAACTGGAAGGCGAGCATTTCCTGATCGAGCAGGCCCTGCGCAATCTGCTCGACAATGCCATTGCCTTTGCCACATCCGGCAGTGTCATTTCCGTGCATGCCGAAACGCTGTCCGGCGCTGCGGATGACAAAACTGCCGTCAGCACCGGCGTGCGCATCTGTGTCGTC
Source organism: Permianibacter sp. (assembly GCA_041913605.1). GTDB lineage: Bacteria > Pseudomonadota > Gammaproteobacteria > Enterobacterales > Permianibacteraceae > Permianibacter. The sequence goes on along the minus strand of JAYSEY010000007.1, from coordinate 28,970 downwards.
AACCACGGCGAAGCCATACCCGATTACGCGCAGGAACGCATCGGCGAACGCTTCTATTCCCTGCCCCGCCCCGATGGCCAGCGTGGCCACGGCCTCGGCCTCAGCTTCGTCCGCGAGGTCATGGCACTGCATGGCGGCCGGTTCAGCATCGGCAACCATGAAGATGGCGTTCGCGCCTGTCTGGAATTCCCGGCATCCAGACACTGATTGCCGGCATCTCCCTGCAAAAAAATTCCCGTCCTCACACAAGCCTCACACAGCGCTCATTCAGCACTCACCGGCCCGCGCAACACTGCCTGCAGGATCAACCGACCTCATCGGAGCGATGTATGCAAGGCAAACTGTTTCTCAAGGCCGTGGTGCTGTTCCTGCTGTTTCTGCTGCTGCAGGCGCCCCTGATCATGACCCACAACGTGGTCAGCGAACGCAGCAGCTACCGCGATCAGGCCATCGCAGAGATCGCGCGCGCGCAAGCCGGCGAGCAGCGCGTGCTCGGTCCTGTGCTGGTCATCCCCTATCGGCGGACGTGGACAGAAACCTATCAGGACGCTGATGGCAACACCGCAACGCGGCAACTGGCGCGTGACGAACAACTGAGCCTGCTGCCTGAGCAGCTCGATGTTGATGTCGATGCCAGTGTCGAAAGCCGTCAGCGCGGCATTTTCTCCGTACCGGTATTCCGCAACACCTTGGTCATGTCCGGCCGCTTTGCCTGGCCGGAACAGGCCGGCCGTCAGCTGCAGGACAACGAACGTATCGAGTGGCGCCAGGGCTGGCTGGCACTGGGCGTGGCCGAACAGCGCGGCATCAAGCAAGTGGCCGCACTGGAGTGGCAGACCGGTACCGGCGCCGGCCAGAAAATTGCCTTTGAACCCGGCAGCCAGCTCGGCAGCCTGCTTGACGGCGGCGGACTGCACGCCGCACTGGATGTGCACAACAGCACGACAAATACCGCTGCCGGCATTGCCGCCGGCCACGCCGAATTCCGGCTGAAACTGGTGCTGACCGGCACCCAGCGCTTTGCGCTGGTTCCGCTCGGCGAACAAACCACCATGCAGGCGCGCAGCAACTGGCCGCATCCGCAATTCAACGGCGGTCAGTTGCCGGACCATCGCGAGATCAGCGCATCCGGATTTGAAGCCCGCTGGCAGACCTCGCATCTGGCAACCAATCTCGGCACCGACTGGCAGCGCTGCTTCCAGCAGCAACAATGTGATGCGCTGTGGAGCAATGATCTGGGCATTTCCCTGATCGATCCGGTGGATGTGTACACGCTGACCGACCGCGCACTGAAATACGGCTTCCTGTTCATCGGCATTACCTTCGCCGCGTTCTTCCTGTTTGAACTGCGCATGGCCTTGCCGGTCCACCCGGTGCAATACGGCCTGGTCGGTCTGGCACTCGGCCTTTTCTTCCTGCTGCTGATCTCGCTGGCCGAACAAACCGGTTTCGGACTTGCCTACCTCGTTGCCGCGACGGCCTGCATTGCCCTCATCAGCTACTACCTGAGCGCGGTACTGCACAAGCCACGGCGCGCTGCGCTATTCGCCGCGCTGCTCGCCATCCTGTACGGCGCGCTGTACAGCATCCTGCATCTGGAAGATGTCGCCCTGCTGATCGGCGCCTGCCTGCTGTTCGTCCTGCTCGCCGTGGTCATGGCGCTGACACGCAACACTGACTGGTATCAGTGGAGTGCACCGGCAATTGGCAAGCCTGCAACAGCAGGCAGCAATCCAGCCGGGAGCGTGAACAGCTGAAACCCTACAGCAACGCTGGCGCATGAATAGCGTCAGCGCCCAAGCAAACAGGCGTCCTTGCCGGGACGCCTGTTTGCCTTTTTCCTCATCTGAAACCCGGGACAACTCTTCCGAAGTCGTTCACGGCCACCTTGCCGATAATCCGGAAGACCGAAAATTTCCACGCTGCTCATTTCACTATTCGAGAGACTCAGACCCAAAAGCGTCCCGCGTCATCGCCTGTGCAAAGACCTGACCATCAGCACATCACGCTGCGCATCGCTACCCAGCTGGAAAACATGCTCACCAAACTCGCTGAAGCCGTGCTTGCGGTAAAACGCCAGTGCGCGCGGATGGCGCTCCCAGACGCCCAGCCATACAGCATCGAAATGCAACGCCGAAAGTTCGGACAGCACATATCGCATAAGCTGCGTAGCAACGCCCTGCCCGTGTGCTTCACGCGCAACATAAAATCGCCGGATCTCGGCGACCTTACCGCTCAGTGCCGCCGGCGTTTTTCCCGCGCACCAGATCTGCGCAAAGGCCAACAATCGCGGCCCGTCTTCCACCAGCAGCGTCAGGATGTCCAGATTGGCTATTTCATCGCCTTGCAGGGCGGCGCTGTAACTGTTGCGACAATGCTGTTCCATGTCGGCGGCGGTATTGTCGGCGGCGAACGTGTCGCGGAACGTGCTTTCCGCCAGCCGGGCGAGTGCTTCTGCGTCGGCTTGTGTCGCCTTGCGGATAGCCATGAATCCTGTACTCCCGATATTTTTCGGCGCCCAACGGTGTCGCCGCGTGTTGCACGCGGCATTCCGGCAAACACGTTATGTACCGGAAAGCGAGCCAGTTCCTGCCATACAACGCGCGTTCACTTTTTCATCGCACGCCTGCCAGCGCGCGCTCTTTGCATGGAACTTTTTCGTTCTGAATCTCGTTCAGACGGCTTCCTGCTTGCGGTGGATGTGCCGGGATCAGGTTTGCCGTTCGCCTGCATGCGGCGTGTCTCGAGCGCGCCGTTTGCAGCAGCACGCAGCAACATCTGAAACGTCGGGCATTCCGCATGACTGGGCGCCGGACAGGCGGCAGCATGGCGCAGGCCCCTGCTCATGGCTTTCAGGCGCCGGATTTGCGCATCGATCTCGTCTGCTTTGCCGAGCAGCTTCTGGCGGTCGATATCCGGCTTGCCGCTCGGCAGCACCATGCGGCCGATCTCGTCGAGCGACAGGCCCGCTGCCTGCCCGAGCGCAATCAGCGCCAGCTGATCCATCACTGCCGGCGCAAACTTGCGCCGCGTGCCCTGGGCAGTCAGTGCCACGATCAAGCCTTTCTTTTCGTAGTAGCGCAGCGCCGATGCTGCCACGCCGCTGCGTCGGGCCACCTCGGAAATATCCATGCGTCCGCTCCGTTTTAGCGCTTGACTTGAAGTTGACTTCAACTTGTATCGTGCGTGGCAGGTGTTCACGGCGTCAAGTTTCGGGAGCTGCCATGTACAAACGCGTTCAGACCTTTTTCCTCGCAACACATCCGGTGACCGACACAGCCCGACGATTCCGGGACACAGCGCTGTTTGCAGCAGCACTGCCGGTCACATCGGCGCTAGCCTCAGGCCCAGCGGCCACTTCCGGCAGCAGCCAGTCGATGGTGATGTCTGCCCTGCTCATCGGCACAGGCGCGACGCTGGTGATGGATATCTGGCTGCACCTGCTACGGCAGTTCGGCATTCAGGGCCTGAACGTTGCGCTGCTCGGTCGCTGGGCCGGACATCTGCTGCGCGGACGCTTCCGGCACACCGCCATCGCCAGCGCAGCGCCTGTCGATCATGAAACAGCACTGGGCTGGCTGCTCCATTACCTCACCGGCATCGTCTTTGCCGCTGCGCTGTTGGGTTTCACTGACTCTGGCTGGCTGCCCGCTCCAACGCTGTGGCCGGCGCTGCTGTTCGGAGTTGTCACGGTGTTGATCCCGCTCGGACTGATGCAACCGTCGATGGGCGCCGGCTGGTTCGCGCGGCGCACGGCGACGCCGATGGCGAACTGTCTGCGCAGCCTGATCAATCACAGTGTTTTCGGCTTCGGCCTGTATCTCAGCGCTTCACTGCTGGCGCTGTTCACACGCTGAACACGCGCCGGAACAATCGTCTTCTCCAGACCGCTCTCAACGAGGACTTCATCATGTTTCCAGGCAAATTCGCTCCCCTGCTGTTCAGCTTCATTCTCTCCGCGCTGATGTCATTACTGGTGTCCGGAATCGCCACTTTTCGCGCCATTGGCCTGACGCCTGACTTCATCAGCCTGTGGTTGGGTGCATGGCTGAATGCCTGGCTGTTTGCGTTTCCGGCAGTCCTGGTGATCACGCCGATCACACGCAAGCTGGTGCAAAAACTTGTCGTAGCTGGATAGTGCCAGCGACCGAGTGTTCACAGATGCGTCTTGCAGGCCGAAGCTTCAGCAGAATGACCGCCGCAGCGTGCAGCAGGCTCGGAATAGCGGTGCTTGCTACGATTGGAGCGCCTGCTGAGGAGCAAAACAGAAGCACATGGCACAGCAGTGCCGGACAGAGACCGTTTCCTTACCGACTCACGCAACAGCAAACAATCGTCTGGATCAAGGGCGCCCACCGCTGCAGCCGTGGCGAAGCTGAGACCCAAGCGCTGCGTCATATCCGGAAACACAATCCGTTATCTGCGCGGCGGATTTGCATCTATGTTGTCAGCTCGCTTTCCGGACTTCTGACACGGACTTTACAGTGAAAACACTGCTGTTCGCTTTGCTGGCCAGCGTCAGTCTGTCATCGGCTGGCGGAGACTTCCGCGCTGATCTGGCACGCGTGCACAGCCTGCTTGCCGCAGATGCTTCCTTTACCGCCGACGAACGGGCGCGCGCAACTCGGCGACTCAGCGATCTCGAACAACGCGCCGGCACGCTTGACACTGCCGCTTTCCAGTTGGCAGTGGCCGGAATTTTTGCCGAAGCCCGCAACGGTCACACCATGCTGGTTGCCGGACTCTGGCCAAGCCAGTTTCCCCGCATCGCCGTGCGCATGCAGGTATTCGCTGACGGCATCCACATTATTGCTGCCGACGATCAATCGCTGATCGGCCTGCGCCTGCTCAGCATCGACGATCAACCGGCGACTGTGCTGCGGGAAAAATTCGCCGACTATTGGGGCGCCGTTGCCGGCAAGCGCGACGACTGGCTGGGATACTGGCTGGAGTCGCCGGCCTTGCTGCACGCTGCGGGACTGGCCAAACGCGCCGACCAACTGCAGCTGAAACTCGCTGATGAAAGCGGTGTGATACGCACACTGACACTCACCGCGACGCTGCAGCCACCAGTAGATGGCCGCTACGCGTTTTTCAGTCGTGCGCGTCTGGTCAAATATTTTCCGCTGAACCAGCTGTCGCACGAGAACGCTCAGGCACCGACGCCGCTCTATCTCGCCGAACCGGACAGAACATTTCGCTACGTGGTATTGCCGGAGCTGGATGCGTTTTACCTGCAGCTGCGCTACAACCATCATGTCGGTAGCGAAAAGCTCGACATCTTCGCCAGCGAGGCGCTGCGGGCACTGGAGCAGGCTGACAGCACCCACCTGATCGTCGATTTGCGCCTCAACAGCGGCGGCGATCTGAATCTCACACGCGACCTGATGCAGCGTTTGCCTTCGCTGCTGCCTGCACACGGCCAAATCTTTGCGATCAGTTCGGGACGGACATTCTCGGCCGGCATTGCCAGTCTTGGCTATGTCAAGCAAGCGGCCGGAAAACGGCTGCGCATCGTCGGTGAGCCGGTCGGTGATGAGCTGGAGTATTGGGCGGAAGGCAGTCTGGTGAGCTTGCCGGATTCAGGAGCGGAAGTTCTCATCGCCACCGAGCGGCACAATTACGTCACGGGCTGTCCGGAAAGCGATTGCCATTTACCGATACGCCAGCATCCCATCCGAGTTCCAACCCTGGCGCCCGACCTCAGCGCTCCGCTGACTTACGACGCGTATCGTCGCGGCATCGATCCGGCCATGCAGGTGATTGCTGATGTGCTTGCGGATATACGAGAAACTTCCGCATCAGACACTCCTGCAACGAAAGCCACCGCAGCCAAAAAACCGGCGACTGACTGAGCCGGCGAGGCGCCTCCACATCACGCGGATCTGGCACGGGCTTTTGCCCCACAAATCTGGCCCGGCAATCTGGCACAGGAAAAAGCAGATTCACCCTGTCACAAACGTTTCGTGACAGGGTGAATGATGCCAGCGAACTGCACAGTGTTCCGGAAATCGCAGTGTTCCGGCAATCGCAGTGATCAGGCAACCAACCGGGCGTACAGCGAACGCAGCTGCGGAATGAAGCCCGTCTGCTTGTAGGCGGTGAATTCACCTGCGTCGAGGAACAGCCCCTGACATTGCGGGCAGGCATCGACCAGTACGTGCTCGTGATCTTTTGCACGCATCGGTTTCAGCGTGACGCCGATGCAGCGCGGGCAGGCCACGTCATGCAGATCGTCAAATTCGGAGCCAACCGCGCTCGATCCGAGATCGAGCATTTCGGCATCTTCCATCAGACTCAAACTGCCGAGCTCGCCGGCGTCAAACCACAAGCCCTTGCAACCGGAGCAGCGGTCGATTTCGATACCGTTGTGGACGGCTCGCCCCATGGGCGCATTGCATTTCGGGCACATCATGATGAGGCACTCCAACAATGAAAAGCCTGTGACCGTTCTACGCCTGTACGACGCAGCCATCGCCCGGAAAGTTTGTACGTGTCGTAAGTCTTCGTGGCAATGGAAGGAACTGGACACGAATTCTGGCACTGCCGCGCAAGCCGGATTTGACGCAAATCATGATTCGGCGAGCCAGTGGAGCGGCTGCAGCGCAGGCATATCAAATTTCCGGTCGGCCGGCATCGGTGGAAGTACGCGGGTGTCTGCCTGATTCCCCGGAACGAAAATGTACGGAAAGTACAAGAGTTAACTGATGGAGATTCCGGCTCAAGACCGGAATGGCAAACAAGATTTCCGGAAAATTGCTCAACCTTGTCACTCCGGAAGCCGCACTGAGGCTATCCGGAATCTCCTGACGACAGCACGCCGCTCCTGTCGTTTGGCATGCATTTTTTCCTGCATGCTGATCGAACGGATGCGATGCCAAGGCCGCCGACACACCGTTAGCGCGGCGACCGGCTCAGGGATGCGTCATCTGTCGCGGGTCAACCAGCGCATCAAACTGTTCTGCACTCAGCAGTCCCAGCGCCAGTGCCGCTTCTTTCAGCGTGAGCTGTTCCGCGTGCGCCTTGCGGGCGATTTTTGCCGACTGGTCATAGCCCAGCACCGGATTCAGCGCCGTTACCAGCATCAGTGAATTGTTCAGGTGCGCAGTGATGCGTGCTTCGTCGGCGACGATGCCGGCAACGCAATGCTGCTGGAAGCCGAGCATGGCATCGCCCAGCAGTCGCGCCATGCGCAGAAAGTTGTCAATGATGAGCGGCTTGAACACGTTGAGCTGGAAGTGCCCCTGACTGCCGGCAAACGCGATGGCGGCGTCCAGCCCGAAGCACTGCACGGCAACCATGGTCAGCGCTTCGGACTGCGTGGGATTCACTTTGCCGGGCATAATCGAACTGCCCGGTTCATTTTCCGGCAACTGCAGTTCACCAATGCCACAGCGCGGCCCGCTGGCCAGCAGGCGGATATCGTTGCCGATCTTGAACAGGGCTTGCGCCAGCACGCGCAGCGCACCACTGGCATGCACCAGCGCTTCGTGCCCGGCGAGTGCGGCGAATTTGTTGTCAGCGCTGCGGAAGGGTTCACCGGTCAGCGCGGCAATTTGCGTGGCGACACGCGTGGCGTATTCGGGATGCGTGTTCAGGCCGGTGCCCACCGCGCTGCCCCCGAGCGCGAGCGCGTGCAGGCCGTGCAGACTGTGACGGATGGCCTGCTCGGCAAAAGCCAGTTGCGCCGCAAAGGCACTGAACTCCTGCCCCAGCGTCAGCGGCGTGGCATCCATCAGATGCGTGCGGCCGATCTTGACGATGTCACGGAACGCTTCGGTTTTTTGCAGCAGACCGTTGTGCAGCGTCTGCAGTGCCGGCAACACCTGGCGATGCAACGCGCGCACGGCCGCAACATGCATCACGGTTGGAAAACAGTCGTTGGAACTTTGCGACAGATTGACGTGATCATTCGGATGCACCGGCGCTTTCTGGCCGCGCGTGCCGCCGGCCAGCTCACTTGCGCGATTGGCGATCACTTCGTTGACATTCATGTTGGTCTGCGTGCCACTGCCGGTCTGCCAGACCACCAGCGGAAATTGCCGGTCCCACAGTCCCTGCATGACTTCGTCGCAGGCCGCGCAAATCGCCTGTGTGCGTGCGGCATCGAGTTTGCCCAGTTCGTGATTGGTCAGCGCTGCGGCTTTTTTCACCAGCGCAAACGCGTGGATGAAATCGCCGGAAAAGCGCTCGCCGCCAATACGAAAATTTTCCAGCGAGCGCTGGGTCTGCGCGCCCCACAGCGCATCGGCGGGCACGGCTACCGGGCCAAGACTGTCCTGTTCGGTACGGGTTTGCATCGGAGTCTCCCTGTCAGGTCGCGACCAAACTCTGCGACAATGCCGGCCTGTTCTTGCCCGCAACGGACCCACTATGGACGCTGACTGGATTATTGCCACCCTGCATGACGCGCTCGCCGAGCTCGACACCGTCGCCACCGACATCGAAGCCGATCCCGACTCCGCGGAGGAGACGCTCAACGAGCGCATGCCGGCGGTATTCGCCAAGCTCAACTACGCCTGGAACACCCGCTACGACGGTCCGGCGGCGCTGGAAACCCGTCCGCATGACGAACTGGTCGGCTGGCCGAAGGATATCGACTTCTCCGGCGACGCCGCCGTTGACGCCGACTGAGCACCATCGGCATACCCTGCCAGCCCCGCTCTCCGGCGGTGAGCTCGCCCCGGCACACCGCACCGCCTGCACGGCCCTCACAGCTTGTTACAAAAGCCCACCGGCGACGTGAATAACACCCGCCGGACGCGCCGGCCGCCACTTGTATGATTCGGCGCTGGCTGCCCCGCAAACCGGGTCGGCGCCCTGCCCGGCTTCCGCCCCCTGCGGGCGTCCGTTCAGGCTCCGCAGCCAGTACCCGTCTGACAAAAACAGGCCCAAGCGGCCCCGCCCGTACACCGCGGCGGAACGACAACTGCAACAACGAGGGGAACACATGATCCGCATCAGCCTGGCTGCGCTGACCGCGCTGGCCTTGCCGTTCGCTGCGCTGGCTGCCCAGCCTTTCGACGACAAATTCCGCCAGCTCGACGAGTTGCTGCCGACACCGAACACCTATCGCACCGCCTCCGGCGCCCCCGGCCACGAATACTGGCAACAGCGCGCCGATTACGCGATCAAGGTCAAGCTCGATGAAAAGACCCACACGCTGACCGCCAGCGCCGATATCGACTACCACAACCGCTCGCCGGACGCGCTCAAGTACGTGTGGGTGCAGCTCGACCAGAACCTGTTCCGTCCCGACTCGGCCGCCCGCCTCAGCCAGACCAGCAACCGCGATCAGTGGAATGGCAGCGGTACATCCTTCAACAGCCTGCGCACGCTGCTGACCGCAAAAGAATTCCCCGGCGGTTTCAACATCCAGAAAGTCAGCGGTCGCGATGGCAAGGCCCTGCGCCACACCATCAACGGCACCATGATGCGCATCGATCTGCCGCAGCAACTGCTGCCCGGCCAGACGCTGAAATTCAGCATCGACTGGAGCTACAACATCACCGACATGAAAATTCTCGGCGGCCGTTCCGGCTACGAGTTTTTCAAGGAAGACGGCAACCACCTGTACGAAATGGCACAGTGGTTCCCGCGCATGGCTGCCTACTACGACGTCATGGGCTGGCAGCACAAGCAGTTCCTCGGTGCCGGCGAATTCACACTGGAATTCGGCGACTACGATGTGCAGATCACGGTACCGGCCGATCACGTCGTCGCGTCCACCGGCGAACTGCAGAACCCGGATGCCGTACTCACAGCGACGCAGCGCGAGCGTCTGAAAAAAGCCCGCACCGCCGACAAACCGGTGATCATCGTCACCCAGGAAGAAGCGGAAAAAGCCGAGAAAACCAAAAGCGAAAAGACCAAGACCTGGCACTTCAAGGCGAAAAATGTTCGCGATTTCGCCTGGGCGTCCAGCCGCAAATTCATCTGGGATGCGCAGGGCTACAAGAAAGATGGTACCGATGTGCTGGCCATGTCCTACTACCCGAAGGAAGGCAACCCGCTGTGGGAGATGTACTCCACACAGGCCATCATCCACACCATCGAGCATTACAACAAATACAGCTTTGATTACCCGTATCCGGTAGCCATCTCGGTGAACGGTCCGGTAGGTGGCATGGAATATCCGATGATCTCGTTCAACGGTCCGCGTCCGGAAAAGGACAAGAAGACCGGCGAGATCACCTGGTCGAAACGCACCAAGTACGGCCTCATTGGCGTCATCATCCATGAAGTCGGCCACAACTATTACCCGATGATCATCAACTCGGATGAGCGTCAGTGGACTTGGATGGACGAAGGTCTGAACACCTTCGTGCAGTTCCTCGCCGAGCAGGCTTGGGAAGAAAAATATCCGGCCAGTCGTGGCGAAGCGCGCGACATCATCAACTACATGAAGAGCGCCGATCAGGTGCCGATCATGACCAACTCGGAATCGCTGCTGCAGTTCGGCAACAACGCCTACTCGAAACCGGCGACGGCGCTGAACATCCTGCGCGAAACCATTCTCGGTCGTGAGCTGTTTGATTTCGCCTTCCGTGAATATGGCCAGCGCTGGAAATTCAAGCGTCCGACTCCGGCGGATTTCTTCCGCACCATGGAAGACGCCTCCGGCACCGATCTCGACTGGTTCTGGCGCGGCTGGTTCTACACCACCGATCACGTTGACATCAGCCTCGACAACATCACCGAGTTCACCGTCAACACCAAGGACCCGGAAGTCGAGAAAGCCTGGGAACGTGCCCGCCACGATGCCCAACCCATCTCGATCACGCGTCAGCGCAACAAGGGCGTGAAAACCCGTCTTGACGATCACCCGGAGCTGAAGGACTTCTACAACGAGAACGACGATTTCATCGTCACCAACAAGGCGCGCAACGAATACAACGCCGCCGTGAAGGATCTCGAAGACTGGGAAAAAGACCTGCTCAAGTCCGGCAAGTATTTCTATCTGGTTGACTTCAGCAACAAGGGCGGGCTGGTGATGCCGCTGATCCTGGCGCTGGAAACCGAAGACGGCGAAACCAGCATCGAGCGCATCCCGGCCGAAGTCTGGCGCTATTCGCCGGAAAAGATCACCAAACTGGTGATCAGCGACAAGCCGCTGAAATCGATCACCCAGGACCCGTACTGGGAAACCGCGGACGTCGATCAGGCCAACAACCGCTGGCCGCGCGAGCTGCAAAAGTCGCGTCTGAAGCTGTTCAAGGACAAACGCGACGGCATGAACCTTATGAAGGATGCCCGCGAAAAGCTGAAGACCGACGAGAAGAAAGACGAAGACGCCAAATCGCCTGAAAATGGCGACAAGGCTGCTGCCGAAAAGAAGGACGGCGAGAAGAAAGCTGAAGGCCAGCAGGCCGCCTCAGCCGAGAACCGCCAGTAATGCGACGTCTGGCCCTGATGCTGCTGATGGCGACGCTGTCGCTGTCAGCAGCTGCGCACCGCTACCACGTCGCGCTCGCCAATATCGAGCGCGACGCGGATGGCCGCCTCGAGATCGAACACCAACTGGTAACCCACGATGTCGAAGCGGTACTGACCGCGATCAGCGGCGAGCACATCAATCTGGACGACGAACGCAGCAATGCCCTGCTCGCCCGCTGGCTGGGCGAGCAGGTGCAATTGCTCGACCGCAACGGCAAGCCGCTGCCGCTGCAATGGGTCGGCTTTGAAGCCAACCAGCATTTCATTCACATCTATCAGGAACTGGATCAGGCACCGCCGCTGCAGGAACTGCAGCTGGAACACAGCGTGCTGGTCAACGACTTCCCTGGCCAGGTCAACACCATCAACCTGCGCGACGGCGAACGGCAGCAGACCGTGATCAGCATGCATGGCAAAACGCGCCATGCACTGGCACCGGTCGATCGCTGAGAAAAATTCGCGCCCCCGGCATTTGACTCGCGACTTTTGCGTTCTGCGCGTCGTGTGATCGCCATCAGGAAGACTGAACAGCTTGTCACGCGTCGACTGGAAGATGCCATACAAGAATCCGGAGGCCTTCGTCGCCGATGAGATTTGCCACCGTTCTGTGCTGATTTTTTTGCGAATGGAATTTCAGAATATTGCTCTGCAAATTTCCTGTGGCTTGCGTTCGCTGTTTGCCGCTGAAACTTGCAGAGAACGTGGGATTGCCCGCTTTTGTGAATCCAAATTCTCATCGACCATAAGTTAATTTTCGCTCTTGCCCTCCGCCTGTCCAACGCAAAAAATCACTGACCATCTTCGTGCGGGGATTTCAAGTCATGGACAGCCGGGAGCAGTTATCACCTACCAGCGTGCTTTTGCATTGGGTTATCGCTGTGACCATGATTGCCTTGTGCCTGGCCGGACTGATCATGGTCAATGCCGAGGTATGGAGCCTCTACCCGCTGCACAAATCTGTGGGCGTAGCGATAACGGCGCTGGTGATCTGGCGGGTTGTACGCAGATTGCGAACAGGACTGCCCATGGCGGTGAACGCACAACCGGCCTGGGCTCTGTCCCTTTCGAAGTTTATGCACTGGAGTTTGTTGGCCTGCACAGTGCTGATGCCCATCAGCGGCATGATGTATTCCGGCGCCAGTGGCCACGGGTTTGGATTGTTTGACCTGACGCTGGTGCCGGTGAACCACGACCCGGACAATCCAGCGCAAGTGATTCCGTATCACGCGGGCCTGGCAGAATTTGGCCAGACCATGCATCACTATCTTGGATACCTGCTGGCCGCGCTGATAGTGCTGCACGTCATTGCGGCATTGAAACACCAGTTGTTCGACAAAGATGGCGTGATGCCACGCATGCTCGGCAGGCGCATCGATTGAGTTTTTGGCGTCGCCTTCCTTACTGCTCCGACATTGTCAGTAGCACGCGCAGGTTAAATGACTACCAGATTTGTTGCTGCCAGTCTTTGGGCTGTAAATTGCGGTATCGCCCGGCAGAAAGGCGAATCGCAAAAAACACCCAGGATATGGCAAACGTTAACCAGCAAATGAAGAACAGAAGCATGGCAATAGTTTGAACTGGTTTGATTCCTATCCATGCAAAGCAAAAACCGACGAGTCCAACAGCCACACCGATCAAGCCTGCGCAAATACCGATAACCCATGATCGGGGTTTGTCGCGAGGAATGAATGGCTGTTTGGTGTCCATGACCAGATAAACTCCAGTGGTGCCGACAGACATTGCCAAGGCATGAACTGCTCGAATCGTGATTCTTCAACCGAGTCTGACTACTCGCAAGCGCTTTCGATTCCCGGTAGCCCCGCCAGACCACGCGAGCAGGATTTCGCTCCCTGTGCTTCGCTCCCGCCAGATTGCAGACCTCAAGTGCAGCAAGTTTTCTGCCGGCGATTCCGGCTCTGCGCTGCGCTTCGGCCGGAATGACAGTGTGCTGGCAGATGGATACCTGCAACGAGGTCCACTTCCCGACGGGCAGCAGACCTCAACTGCAGCGAGCTTTCTGCCAGAGACTCCGGCTCTGCGCCGTGCTTCGGCCGGAATGACAGTGCGATGGCAGATGCCCGTCTGCGCGGTGGCAAGTAAAGGCATAAATCGGGAGCGGGAAAAACGACTACGGCCCCGTCCCCGGCTCTGCCTGATCGGCCCGGACACCCCAGCGCCCGCTTCAGCAAATCTTTCCTATAGTTAGTGCCAGTTGTGCCCGCTGCGGCTGACGGTGCGATCGCTGCATCGCGGCCACATGTCGGAGCCTGTCTCATCGCGGTGGCTGTTGCACCGCAGCGCCTTTCACCCCGCCTGTTCAGGGAGAGCCTTGCCAGTGTCATTACGGATGACCGACTTGCCACTGCGCTCGGCCCTGAAACGTCTGCTGCTGCTTTCTGCCGCCGGCACGCTGTTGCTGATGGCGCTGGCAGCGTCGCTCTATGAATGGGACAGCGCCGACCGGCGGCTGCGCGCCGACATTGCCCCGACGCTGGCGATCACGGCCAACAGTCTGGCGCCGGCGCTGAGCTTTTCTGACCGAGCGGCGGCCGATGCGGTGCTGGCCGAGCTGGAGCGTGACGCACGCTTCCGGGCGGCGGTGGTGCTGGATCGCGACGGCGGGCGTCAGGCCACACGCATTTCCAGCCGGTATCCGGAGTTTGTCTTTGAGCCCCAGTGGCTGCAGTCACCGGCTATGCGCCGGTTTGGCGACTGGCTGTTGCTGCGCGAAGCGGTGGTTCTGGAAGGTGAAACGCTGGGCACGCTGATCACCTTTCATGCCCTGCCCTCGGCCGGCGAGCGGCTGATGCAGTACGCCCCCTATCTGCTGTCGAGCATGGTGGCGCTGGGGCTGATGTCGCTGCTGCTGTTCCGGCTGGTGAATCGCGGCATCATCCGGCCTGCCCAGCAGCTTGCCGGGCGTGCGCGGGCGCTTTCAGGCGCAGGCACTCATTCCGGCCCGGGGTTGGGTGCAAACGCCGAACCGGGGACGTATCCGCCGGTACCGGTTCAGGCTTCGGGCGCGGCGATGCCGGCGCCTGGCGGCAACGAGATCGCCGGTTTGCAGGCCGACATCGAGGGCATGATCGCCAGCCTGCTGGAGCGCGAGGATGGTCTGCGCGATCAGCGCATGCGTCTGCAGATGGCGCTGGATGCGGCCGCGTTCGGCGTCTGGGAGGTGCAGTTGCCGGCAGGCACGCTGCAGGGCGACGCCGCGATGCGCCGTTTGCTCGGACTGGATGAACAGGCGCCGCTGACGCTCAACCGCTTTCTCGACCGCCTCGACATTGATGAGGCACAGCGCGTGCACACCCTGCTGGCCGGGCTGAACGAGCCGGCCGGACACGACGGACTGGCTGGCCGGACGCAGAGCGTCGAATTCGACTGCCGCTACCAGCACCCGGACGGTCGCTGCCTGATCCTGCAATGGGTCGGCCGACGCTGGCCGGGCGACGAAGCGCCGGGCTATCGCGTGGTCGGCGTGCTGCGTGACATCACCGAGAGCGAGGCCACCCGTGCCCGGCTGCGGCTGCGCGAACAGGAGCTGCGCGAGGTGATCGAGCACGCGCCAATTGCCATGGCGGTCAACAATCCGGCCGGCGACCTGATCCAGCTGAACCGGGCGTTTGTGCAGTTGTTTGGCTATCAGGCCGGCGACCTGTCGAATGTCTCCGACTGGTGGCCGCTGGCCTATCCTGATGCCGAGTATCGTCAGGCGGTGCAGGAAGAATGGCTGGAGTTCGAACGGCGCGCGGCCGGCAACCCGTGGCAGGCGCCGATGCATGCGCGGGTGCGCTGCGCGGATGGCCGCGACCGGCAGATCCGCTTCACGGTGTCGGTGCTGAGCAGCGAACAGATGGTCACCTGCTTTATTGACGAAACCGACCAGCTGCGCGCCGAGATGGCGCTGGTCGAGCTGAATGCTTCGCTTGAGCAGCACGTGCGCGAGCGTACCCGCGAGCTGGAGATCGCCAACCGCGAGCTGGAGGGGTTCAGCTATTCGGTGTCGCACGATTTGCGCGCGCCGCTGCGCGCCATCAGCGGCTTCAGCCAGGCGCTGTCCGATGATTACCGCGACCAGCTCGACGACACCGGCCGCCTGTATCTGGACCGCGTGCAAACCGCCACCCGGCGCATGGGCCAGCTGATTGACGATTTGCTGCATTTCTCCCGGCTGTCGCGCACCGCCCTGCATCAGGAGCCGGTGGCGCTGGACGCGTTGATCCGCAGTTGCTGGGACGATGTTCCCGATCACGAACGCTGCCGGTTGGACATGCCCGACGCGCCAGTGCCGGACTGCGTTGGCGACGAAGCGCTGCTGCGTCAGGTGCTGTTCAACCTGATGAGCAACGCCGTGAAGTTTTCGGCCGGCCGTGAGCAACCCGTGGTGTGCTGGCAAGTCGAGCAACAGGAGCCGGATCTGGTGATCAGCATCAGCGACAACGGCGTCGGCTTTGACATGGCCTATGCCGGCAAGCTGTTCGGCGTGTTCCAGCGCCTGCACAAGCAGGAGGAATTCGAGGGGACCGGGGTCGGGCTGGCGCTGAGCCGGCGGATCATCGAGCGGCATGGCGGACGCATCGAAGCGGATGGCCGTCCCGGCGAGGGTGCGACATTTCGCCTCACCCTGCCGCGGCGCCGGATCGCGGAAAATGCCGCGCCGCCGCACGCGTATCCCGTCGACGAAAGCCCACACCGGCTATAGGCCCAAGAAAAACAAGTGGTTGACCGAAGTTTGTGAAATCGCGGACGGAGGCCTCCGGAGCTGTTGATCGCCGTCAACAGTTGCTTGTCCGGGTGTCCCCACAATGCGCACGGCTTAAAAACAGGTGACAGTTTGCCGCAGTGCATCGCAGGCGAACCGTACACCGCCAACAACCGTCTGGAGGCTCAATGGGGAACACCAGCATCGGCACCGGTTCTCAACCGGGCATCGCGTACAACGAGAAAGTTGTCCGCCAATTCGCCGTCGCCACGATTTTGTGGGGCGTGGTCGGCATGGCTGTGGGGGTGTGGATCGCGGCGCAACTGCTGTGGCCGGCACTGAACTTTGACATTCCGTGGCTGAGCTACGGCCGTCTGCGACCGCTGCATACCAATGCCGTGATCTTCGCGTTCGGCGGCTGCGCGCTGTTTGCCACCTCTTACTGGTGTGTGCAGCGCACCTCGCACACGCCGCTGGCGTTCCCGAAACTTGCCGCCTTCACCTTCTGGGGCTGGCAGGTGGTGATCCTGCTGGCGGCCATCACGCTGCCGCTGGGTTACACCTCGGCCAAGGAATACGCCGAGCTGGAGTGGCCGATTGACATCCTGATCGCGGTGGTCTGGGTGGCCTATGCCGTGGTGTTCTTCGCCACCATCGCCCAGCGCAAGACCTCGCACATCTATGTCGCCAACTGGTTCTACGGTGCGTTCATTCTCGCCGTGGCACTGCTGCACATCGTCAACAGCGCCGCCGTGCCGGTGTCGCTGACCAAGTCGTATTCGGCTTACGCCGGTGCGGTCGATGCCATGGTGCAATGGTGGTACGGTCACAACGCGGTGGGCTTTTTCCTGACCGCCGGCTTCCTCGGCATGATGTATTACTTCGTGCCCAAGCAGGCGGGTCGTCCGGTGTATTCGTATCGCCTGTCGGTGGTGCACTTCTGGGCGCTGATCGCCATTTACATGTGGGCCGGTCCGCACCACCTGCACTACTCGGCACTGCCGGACTGGGCGCAATCGCTGGGCATGATCTTCTCGCTGATCCTGCTGGCACCGAGCTGGGGCGGCGCCATCAACGGCGTGCTGACGCTGACCGGCGCCTGGGACAAGCTGCGCACCGATCCCATCCTGCGTTTCCTGATCGTGTCGCTGTCGTTCTACATGATGTCGACCTTTGAAGGTCCGATGATGTCGATCAAGACGGTGAACGCGCTGTCGCACAACACCGAATGGACCGTCGGCCACGTGCACTCCGGTGCGCTCGGCTGGGTGGCGTTCATCTCCATCGGCGCGATGTATTCGCTGATCCCGACGCTGTTCAAGAAAGAAGCCATGTACAGCACCAAACTGATCAGCTGGCATTTCTGGGTCGCAACCATCGGCGTGGTGCTGTACATCTCCTCGCTGTGGATCGCCGGCGTGATGGAAGGCCTGATGTGGCGCGCGGTCAACGAAGACGGCACGCTGACCTACACCTTCGTGGAATCGCTGAAAGCCAAATATCCGTACTACGCCGTGCGTCTGCTCGGTGGCGTGATGTTCCTCAGCGGCATGCTGATCATGGTTTACAACGTGATCAAGACGCTGGGCCTGCCCTCCATCAAATCGGCGGAAACGCCGGTCGTGAAGTCGGCTTGAGGAGAACAACATGCAACACGAAAAGATTGAGAAAAACGTTGGCCTGATGGCGCTGCTGATCGTCATCGTGGTCAGCTTCGGCGGTCTGGCCGAAATCGTCCCGCTGTTCTTCCTGCGCGACACCACGGAGCCGGTGCAGGGCCTGGAGCCGCACAACGCCCTGGAGCTGGAAGGCCGCGACATTTACATCCGCGAAGGCTGCCACGTCTGCCACACGCAGATGATCCGTCCGTTCCGCGCCGAGACCGAGCGTTACGGTCACTACTCGCTGGCCGGCGAACACGTGTACGAGCATCCCTTCCTCTGGGGATCGAAACGTACCGGTCCGGATCTGGCGCGTGTCGGTGGCCGCTACTCCGATGAATGGCATCGCGTGCACCTGATCAATCCGCGCGACGTCGTACCCGAGTCGAACATGCCGGGTTTCCCCTGGCTGGCCGACAACAAACTCTCCGGTGATGACACCGGCGCCAAGATGAAAGCGCTGCGCATGGTCGGTGTGCCCTACACCGATGAGCAAATCGCCGGCGCCAAAGCCGAAGTCGAAGGCAAGACCGAGATGGAAGCGCTGATCGCTTACCTGCAGGATCTCGGTACCACCATCAAGACCAAACGGTGATCGCCATGGACATGAATCTGTTCCGCGGTGTCATGACTGCTGTCTGGATGCTGATCTTCATCGCTGTCGTCTGGTGGGCCTACAGCCCGCGTCGCAAAGCCGGCTATGAAAAAGCCGCGCGTCTCGCGCTCGAAGACGAGCTGCCGACGCAAGACGATGACAAGAATCGGGGAGTATGAACATGGGTTTGGGCGTCAGTATCTACATCATTGTGCTGGTCGTGCTGAACATCGTCGGCTGCTTCTGGTTGTTGCACAAAACCAAGAACCTGAAAACCGACGAAACCGCCGACGGCAAAGTCAACCACAGCTACGACGGCATCGAGGAGTACAACAAGCCGCTGCCGCGCTGGTGGCTGTACCTGTTCTACATCACGCTGGTGTTCTCCATCGGTTATCTCGTGCTGTATCCGGGCTTCGGTCATTTCCAGGGCACACTGGGCTGGACCTCGGCCAATCAGTACGACAAGGAAGCCGCTGAAGCCGAAGCGAAAGTCGCGCCGATGTTTGCCGCGTTTGCTGCCAAATCGGTTGAAGAACTGGCCAGGGATCCGAAAGCCATGGACGTGGGTGCGCGCCTGTTCGGCAACAACTGCGCCACCTGCCACGGTTCCGATGCCAAGGGCGGTCCGGGTTTCCCGAACCTCACCGACAAGGACTGGCTGTGGGGCGGTGATGCGGAAACCATCAAGACCACCATCATGGCCGGTCGTCAGGGCATGATGCCGGCACACGGCGCGATGTTCGACGAAACACAGCAAATCGCCATCCGTCATCACGTGATGAGCCTCAGCGGCCGTGACCACGACGCCAAGCTCGCTGCCGACGGCAAGCCGCAATTCGAAACCATCTGCGCGGCCTGCCACGGCGTTGACGGCAAAGGCAACCCGATGCTCGGTGCGCCGAATCTCACCGACAACATCTGGCTGCACGGCGGCACGCACGGCGCACTGGCCGACATCATCAAGAACGGCCGCACCGGTGTGATGCCGGCGCACGCCGATCTGCTCGGCGCTGAACGTGTGCATGTGCTGGCAGCGTATGTCTGGTCGCTGTCGAACAACAGCAAAGCGGAGTAAACCAACAAATGCCGGGCGATATCCCTGTTCAACAGTTGTATGTCAAAGCGCCAAAGATCTATGCGAAAAATGTTTCCGGGATTTTTGCCACGCTGCGCACCGTTGCACTGTGGGTATTGCTCGGCTGGTATTACGGCGCGCCCTGGCTGATGTGGGATAGCCGCCAGGCCATCCTGTTTGATTTGCCGGGGCGCAAGTTTCACCTGTTCGGCCTGACGCTGTGGCCGCAGGATTTCATTTTCCTCGCCTGGCTGCTGATCCTCGCCGCACTGGCACTGTTTTTCTTCACCGCCCTCGCCGGCCGGCTGTGGTGCGGTTATGCCTGTCCGCAAACCGTGTGGACCAAGGCATTCATGTGGATGGAACGCATCACCGAAGGTGATCGCAATGCCCGCATGAAGCTCGACAAATCGCCGTGGACGGCAGAAAAGATCCGCAAGAAAGTCAGCAAGCACACGCTGTGGGTGGTGTTTGCGCTGTTCACCGGTTACACCTTTGTCGGTTACTTCGTGCCCATTCGCGAACTGTCCACCGACATCATCAATGGCACGCTCGGCAGCTGGGGCTGGTTCTGGGTGCTGTTCTATTCGCTCGCCACCTGGGGCAACGCCGGCAAACTGCGCGAACAGGTGTGCATCTACATGTGTCCCTACGCCCGCTTCCAGGGCGCGATGTTCGACAAGGACACGCTGATCATTGCCTATGACGAAAAGCGCGGCGAACCACGCGGTGCGCGCAAGCGCGACGTCAAACGCGAAGACACCGGACTCGGCGACTGTATTGACTGCCTGCAGTGCGTGCACGTTTGCCCGACCGGCATCGACATCCGCAAGGGCCTGCAATACGAGTGCATCGCCTGCGCCGCCTGCATCGATGCCTGCGACGAGGTGATGGAAAAGATCAATTACCCGAAAGGCCTGATCCGCTACACCACCGAACACCGCGATCACGGCCGGCAAACGCATGTGCTGCGGCCACGCATCATTCTTTACGCGGTGTTGCTGAGCACGCTGTTCGGCCTGTTCATTTACGCGCTGTCCACGCGCACACCGCTGCGTCTGGACGTGCTGCGCGATCGCGGCCGGCTGTACAACGTCACCTCGCTGGGCACCATCGAAAACGTGTACAAGCTGCGGGTCATGAACATGGACACCGTGGCCCACGACTACACGCTCGACGTGCACGCCGAAGCACCGGTGATCATCAAGGGTGAAACGCGCTTCCGCGTTCAGCCCGGCGCCATTCTCGACGTGCCGGTGCGTCTCGAGATCGATCCCTACGAACTCAAGGATGTCACCAGCGACGTGCATTTCCGGTTGTCGGCCACGGACAATGACAAACTGGCGGTGGATGAAACCTCGCGTTTCATCCGCCCCGCCGCGTCAGGAGCCCGCTGATGCGCACCGATCTGAACGTGGAGATGAACGTGAGCAACGCATCCCAAAAACTGTCGCCGTATTTCTGGCTGGTCTGGGGCCTGCCGGCAGTCGTGGTGGTGGCCGCGCTGGTGACCGTCTATATCGCCGTCAACGGCGCCGATGAAATGGTCGTCGATGATTACTATCGCGCCGGTCTGGCCTGGAACCGCACGCAAGTCGCCGATCAGGAAGCCGCGCGCCGGCAACTGCGCGCGCGCGCGGCGTATCAGGACGGACGTTTGCAGGTCGAACTGCCAGGCGTCGATTCACCCACCCTGAAACTGCTGCTCTCTCACCCGAGTGAAAGCGCGCTGGATCAAACCTTGACGCTGCAGGCCGACGGCGAAGGCCGCTGGTCAGCAACTGCCACCGTCGCGGAGCATGTGTGGTACGTACAATTGCAGGACGAACAAGGCAACTGGCGCCTGCGCGCGCGCTGGACACCCAGCCAGCCGGTGTTGCTGCAAGCGGAAGTGCTCTAGAACCGCCCGTTCTGTTCAGCGAGACCTGATCACGTAAATCGCTGGCCCCAAGCCTGCTGAAGACTGGACAAGCTTCGCGAGAGATTCGGCTTGCCTTGATTCAACAGACTCACGCGCGCAAAAGGTTTGAGGCGCACCGTACAAATCGAACACTGTGGGGCCGAATTCATTCGGCCGGGTTTCCGTTCGTAACCACCGGCAGCGGATGTCACTGAACCGGTTCGCGGCCGGATAAATCCGGTCCCACAGCAAGTCAGTACGTCTGCTCGTTTCTGCAGACGGGCAACACGGGATCTCACTGCAAATGGTCTGGAGGAATTTTTCAGCGCATTCCTGATGCGTGTTTTGTCAGAATGTGATTGCCCCGCGCCTGCCGCTTCAGGACGTCTGATTCAGCTCGCGCCAAACCACCACCGTTTTTTCACGACAGGAATTGCCGTGTCCACCGCCTCCGCTTCTCCGTCCTGCTTTCACTGCGCCGAAGCGCTGCCCGAAACGGCCCGCTTCGTCAGCGTGCTGGGCGATGCGCCGCGCCAGTTTTGCTGTCTGGGTTGCCAGTCGGTTGCGGAAGCGATTTTTGCGCAGGGACTGGAAAGCTACTACCAGTTCCGTGATCAGCCGGCATCGCGCGCCGATGCCGCATTGCCGCCGCAACTGTTGCAGGAGCTGGCCGCCGCTGCCGGCGACAGCGTGCACCGCGACGGCGACGGCTGCGAAGCAACGCTGTTTGTCGAGGGTCTGAAATGCGCGGCCTGCGTCTGGCTGGTCGAGCGCGGCTTGCGCCAGCAGGACGGTGTCGGCGAAGTGCGGGTGCAGCTCGCTGCGCGCCGTGTGCGCGTGCGTTACGACGCAGCCAAAACCGATCTCGCCGGTGTCATGGCGGCGCTGCAGGGCGTCGGCTATCAGGCAGTGCCGTTCACCGCCGATCAGGTGGAAGCCGCACTCGACAGCGAAGCGCGTGATTACCTGAAACGCATGGCCGTTGCCGGCTTCGGCATGATGCAGGTGATGATGTACACGGTCGGCCTGTATGTCGGCGTGTTCAGCGATCTCGATGCCGAACACGCGCTCTGGCTGAAATGGTCCAGCCTGATCGCCACGGCGCCGGTGATCGCCTATTCCTCGCTGCCGTTTTTCCGCAGTGCCTGGACCGCGCTGCGCAACCGCTCGCTGAACATGGACGTGTCGGTATCGCTCGGTCTCATCATTGCGTTTGTCGCCTCCTGCTGGGCGACGTTTACCGACAGCGGCACGATCTATTTCGAATCGGTGAGCATGTTTGCGTTTTTGCTGCTGCTCGGCCGCTATGTCGAAGTGCTCGCCCGCCAGCGCGCAACGCGCGCCGCCGGTTTGCATCAGCGTCTGCTGCCGCGCACGGCGCGCAAACTCGCCGCGCCCGATGACGAGCAGTGGCTGGAATTGCCGCTGGCGCAAATCCGCGAAGGCGACTGCATTCGCGTGCTGCCCGGCGACACCGTGCCGCTCGATGGCGAAGTCTGCGCCGGCGAAACCAGCATCAACGAAGCAGTGCTGTCCGGTGAATCCGTGCCAGTGGCAAAACGCAGTGGCGACACGGTGCTCGCCGGCAGCGAAGTGCTGTCCTCGCCAATCAGCCTGCGCGTGACCGCCAGCGGCAGCCAGACCTACATCGCCCGCCTCGCCCGCCTGCAGGACGAAGCGCTGGCGCAGCGTCCGCCTTTGCAGGCACTGGCCGACCGGCTGGCGCGCGGCTTCGTGGCCGCCGTGCTGCTGATCGCCGGACTGGCCTACGCCTACTGGGCGCAAAGCGACGGCGAGAAGGCGTTTGAAGTCGCGCTCGCCGTGCTGGTGGTCACCTGCCCCTGCGCGTTGTCGCTGGCCATGCCTACCGCCTGGGCTGCCGCAACACAGCGGCTGATCCAGATGGGTTTCCTGATCCGCCGCGCCAGCGTGCTGGAATCGCTGGCGCGCCTGACACAGGTGTTCTTCGACAAGACCGGCACGCTGACCACCGGCAGCCTGCAGATTGAAGCCACGCACTGCCTTGGCGCCATCGCACCGGCGCAGGCACTGGCGCTGGCCGCAGCGCTGGAAAGCGACTCACAGCACCCGATCGCGCTGGCGTTCCGCCGTCACCGCGACTGGCGCGACACCGTCAGTGAGCGTCAGGAGCAGGCCGGCGGCGGCGTCTCCGGCCTGATCAACGGCCAGCGTCACTATCTAGGCCGGCGCAGCTTCCTGCCTGCCGCGCTGCAGGCCGGCGCCGACGATGAACAGCTCTGGCTGAGCAACGAGCAGCAACTGCTGGCGGCGTTCACGCTGCGCGACACCCTGCGCGCCGAAGCGCCGTTGCTGGTGCAGGCGCTGCGCGGCCAGAACCT
Source organism: Permianibacter sp. (assembly GCA_041913605.1). Classification (GTDB taxonomy): domain Bacteria; phylum Pseudomonadota; class Gammaproteobacteria; order Enterobacterales; family Permianibacteraceae; genus Permianibacter. The sequence goes on along the minus strand of JAYSEY010000007.1, from coordinate 5,235 downwards.
GCAACTGCATCTGGCCAGCGGCGACGCGCCGGCTGCCGTGCGCGCCTGCGCCGCGCAGATCGGCATCGACGACTACCGTGCCCGGATGACGCCGACCGAAAAGCTCCAGTGGCTGCGCGAGCGCCAGGCGCAAGGTGATGTCGTGCTGATGCTCGGCGACGGCATCAACGACGTGCCGGTACTGGCCGGTGCCGATGTGTCGGTGGCGGTCGGCAGTGGCGCCGACTTCGCCCGCCGCGCCGCCGACTGCGTGCTGACCGCGCCGCTGCACCGGCTGGCCGACGCCCTGAGCGTGGCGCGCAAAGCCCAGCGCATCGTCCGCGAGAACCTCGCCTGGGCACTGGCTTACAACCTCGTCGCACTGCCCTCGGCCGTCGCCGGCTGGCTGACGCCCTGGGAAGCAGCGATCGGCATGTCGTTGAGCTCGCTGCTGGTGACGCTGAATTCCCTGCGCCTGCTGCGGCCGCTGCCCGCCGGGCCGGCCGCTCGCCACCTGTCCGCCGGCCGCGCGCCGCTTGCCGGGGAAAGCCGTACATGACCGCCATGCTCTGGCTGATCCCGCTGGCCTTCCTGTTCGTCGCCATCGCGGTCTGGGTGTTCATGTGGGCGGTGAAACGCGGCCAGTTCGACGACCTCGACTCGCCCGGCCTGACCGTGCTGATGGACGACGACCTGCCCCGCGCAGGAACGAACACAAACACCAGCGCAAACACCAGCACAAAAACCGGCGCGCATACCGGCGCGGAATCCGCTCCTGCCTCCGGCAACCACCCTGCCCCCGAAACGGATCGCCGCCATGACCGGATTTGACGCCCTGCTGCTCGCCGCCCCGCTGGCCGGCCTGTTCGGCAGCGGCCATTGCGTGCCGATGTGCGGCGGCATCGTCGGCCTGTTTGCCCAGGGCCTGCGCGAGCAACCGGCCGGCCGTCGTCTCGCCTATCTGCTGCTGTTCAACGTCGGCCGCGTCGCCATGTACGCGACGCTGGGCTGGCTGATCGGCAGCGGCGCCAGCGCACTCAAGTACGCGCTGCCGACCGAGACCGTGTCGCAGGTGCTGCGCGTGCTGGCCGGGCTGATGCTGATCCTCATGGGCCTGTATGTGGCGCGCATCTGGTTGGGCCTGACCCGGCTAGAAGTCCTGTCGCGGCCGATCTGGCGCCGCATCCAACCACTGGCGCTGCGCCTGCAGCGGGTGCCGCATCTGCACGGCGCGTTCGGCGCCGGTGCGCTCTGGGGCCTGCTGCCCTGCGGTCTGGTGTACAGCGCGCTCGGCACCGCCGCCGGCACCCAGTCGGCACCACAGGCGGCGCTGTTCATGGCCCTGTTCGGGCTCGGCACCCTGCCGGCCCTGATCACTGCCGGCTGGCTGATGGGCTCGCGGCCACCGGCCGCGCGTCCGCAGTGGCGACTGATCAGCGCCGCGCTTTTGCTGGTGGTCGGCAGCTGGAGCCTGTACTCGGCGGCAGCGCCCTGGTTTGGTGCCGATCCGCACGCCGGTCATCACGCCGGCGCGCCGGCACCAGAGGTCGGTCAAGATCACGACCACCATCACCACACCGGCGATTGATCATCGTCAAAGGCTGCCGGCGGAGCGCTCCCTAGACTGGCCCCATTGAGCAAGGGGCCAGACGATGATTCTCAATTTCCCGATCCAGCAAGTGCCGACCACGATCAACCGGGATCTGATCGCACGCTACAACCTGAGCGGGCCGCGCTACACCTCCTATCCGACGGCCCTGCAGTTCACCGATGATTTCACCCGCGCCGATTACGATCAGGCGCTGCGCAAAATTGCCCCGGATGCGCCGTTCTCGATTTACGCGCACATGCCGTTCTGCGCCACGCTCTGCTACTACTGCGCGTGCAACAAAATCATCACCAAGGATCGCAACAAGTCGATCACTTACGTCGAATACCTGAAGCGCGAAATCGCCCTGCATGCAAAAGCGCTGAAAACCCGCCGTCGCGTCACCCAGATGCATTGGGGTGGCGGCACGCCGACCTTCCTGTCACACGCGGAAATGACTGCGGTGGTCGAATGCCTGAAAGCGCATTTTGATTTTGCGCCGAAAGAGGAAGGTGAATACGCCATCGAGATCGATCCGCGTGCCGTGCAGGACGACACCATCGCCCACCTCGCCAGCCTCGGCTTCAATCGCATGAGTCTGGGTGTGCAGGACTTCGATGAACGAGTACAGAAAGCCGTCAACCGCATCCAGTCCTACGAGATCACCGAACGCGTGGTCAAGGCTGCGCGCGAAAACGGCTACCGCTCCATCAACATCGATCTGATCTACGGCCTGCCCTTCCAGTCGGAAGAAACCTTCCGTCACACGCTGGAAAAAGTCCTGCAGCTGTCGCCGGATCGCCTGTCGATCTTCAACTACGCGCACCTGCCCTCACACTTCAAACCGCAGCAAGGCATCCCTGTCCACGCCCTGCCCTCGGCCGAAGAAAAACTGCGCATCCTTGAATACACCGTGGGCTTCCTGACCCGCGCCGGCTACGTGCACATCGGCATGGATCACTTCGCCAAACCGGAAGACGAACTGGCGGTGGCCCAGCGCAATGGCCAGTTGCATCGCAATTTCCAGGGCTATTCGACACACGCCGAATGCGAACTGCTGGGATTGGGTGTCTCAGCGATTTCCGAACTTGGCGACAGCTACATGCAGAACGTCAAGGATCTGGACAGCTACTACGGCATGCTGGATCGCGACCAACTGCCGATCTGGCGCGGCGTCCGCTGCGATGCCGACGATGACCTGCGCCGCGATGTGATCATGCAGCTTATCTGCCACTTCCATCTCGATTTCAAGGCCATCGAACAGCAACACGGCATTCGCTTCCGCGACTACTTCGCTCGCGAGCTAGAGCGTCTCGAAGAATTTGTCGATGACGGACTGGTGACCATGCACGAAGACGGCATCGAGGTTGCACCGCTCGGCCGCCTGCTGATCCGCAACATCTGCACGGTGTTCGATCGCTACCTGTCCGACATGGCCGAGGGGCGTTATTCACGATTGATCTGAAAACGCTCGCGACGCTGATCGAATTAACAAGCAAAAAATGCGGCGGTCACAGAATCGCGACGATCAATGCCCAGAACCTGCAGTTGCAAAAGCGAGCAAGGTCCAGAGCGAGTCTTGAACAACACCACCCAAATCAGGAGCTGGACGCTTGGACGTCCGGCCCCAGCGCGACAAAAAGCAATTCAATAATCACAACTCGCGCGTACTTGTTTGATCCGGAGATGAGGCTCACGTATGCTTGACCGCACTTTCCCCCGCGGAGTAGCCCCGATGACCAGCAAAGCCGCCGAGCTGAGCCTGTCGCCGCTACCAAAAATCAGTTGCCAGCAATGCAGTATCAGCCAGCTGTGCCTGCCCGTCAGTCTTGCCGAAGCCGAGGTGGAACACCTCGATTCGATCATCAAGCGCAACCGTCCGCTGCACAAAGGTGAACACCTGTTCCGTGGCGGCGATCCGCTGCAGTCCCTGTTTGCCATTCGCAGCGGCAGCCTGAAGACCTACACCATTTCACCGGAAGGTGAAGAACAGATCACCGGCTTCCATCTGGCCGGCGAAGTGATCGGTCTGGACGCGCTCTACAACCGCGCCCACCCGAGCTTCGCCGCCGCGCTGGAAACCACCATGATCTGCGAGCTGCCCTACGAAGAGCTCGAAGAACTGTCGGCCACCATGTCCGGCCTGCGCCAGCAACTGCTGCGGGTCATGAGCCGCGAAATTCTTGAAGATCAGGAACTGCTGCTGCTGCTGAACAAGAAAAGCGCCGAAGAACGTCTGGCTGCTTTCCTCGTCAACCTGTCCATGCGCTACGCCCGTCGCGGCCGTTCCGCTTCGCGCTTCCTGCTGCCCATGACACGCAGCGATATCGGGAACTACCTCGGCCTGACCATCGAAACCGTCAGCCGCCTGTTCGCCCGCTTCTCAAAAGCCGAAATGCTGCAAGCCCACGGCAAAGAAGTCGAAATTCTCAATATGAAAGTGCTCAGCGAAATGGCCGGCACATCCTGCCATACCCACGCTTGAGATCAGCTCCCGATCATTCCTGAAAGACTGATCAGAACAAACGGCGCCTTCGGGCGCCGTTTGTTTTTCTGAACGACCGGTTGCAGCATCACGCTTGCCTCAAAAAATCTTCTGCGCGTCTTTCTCCGTGCGTCGAAACGATCTACGTGAAAGTTCCGATTCCTGGTAAGTTGGCGCGCGTCACGAGTCACCCATCGGCGTGCATAGCTCAACAAGGACGCCGTTGGGGCAGCGCACGTATGAAACCGTCTGCCCCCACGGCTTGACGGAGGGTGCTGCCAGCTCCACCGCGCCACAACTGATGGCTTTTGCGTGCGCAGACGGCACATCCGTGGTGAGCAGTCCAAGTTCAAAGCCCAGCGGCAGCGATGACTTGTCGGCATGTACGTGCCCACCAGGAAAATTCAGCTCACCCAGCTCGTGAGCAGCAAACGCGAGGGTGGTCTCTCCTGAAGCAATCTCGCCATAAGTGCCGCTTTCGTGAAGAAACTTGCGCCGCATACCGAACGCAGCCTCAAAAAAAGTCAATGACGCCGCAACGTCTGACACATAGACAATGGTATAGCCAAGCTTCATGAAAGCACCTGCGTATATTTGATGTTGTTTGCGTTCGTCAAATGAGCGTCATGTAGTGACGTCGCAGTTTGAGATTCAGTGCGCAGAGTGTCGCGCGCGAATCCTCCGGGTCGTATTGCTGGGCACTCCGGCGGCTACCTGAACAGAGTTGAAAACAGTTCTGGATCCAGGGGAGAACCAAACGGCCCTTCCTCCCGAAGGTTTGCACTGTAGCCTCGAGGGCTGTTACCGGCGATGAATCCAAGTAATTCCTGTTCGACGTAGATGGCTACCGATTCACCATCCTCTGACCATTGAAATTTTACCGCCTCGGCCGCTGGCACAGCACGTTTGGCAGAATCAGCGACAAAGCGCCGGGTAGCCGGCGGAGCGGATTCTGTCTGGTCAAAAGCATCCAGATTCTCCGGGGCCTCAACAGTATTCAGAATCCAGCATTCTGCTATCGGATGATTTCCACCCGGCGCAGTGAGGTAACACCACACAGAAGAGCCTTCATCGACCAGCACAACCGCTTTCATTGAATTGGCATGCCGATCGGTCAAAAATCAGAGATTCGGTTGTAAATCCCCCGTCTTCCGATCCAGTCATAACTAGAGGTTCGGAACGT
>JAYSEY010000006.1:0-231934 GCA_041913605.1 Permianibacter sp. | reverse complement strand
AAAAAATCGCCACGACCGCTTGATTTGGAACACAGATGCTCCTTGAGAAGGAGGGGGGAAGGCTTCCCCTCCTCCCTGAGGAGGGGACAGAGGGGTGGTGGACTTACGAGAGGCGTCTCGTCATGCCGAACCCCACGCCTGCAAACCGGCCGTCCGCCCAAATCCGCGCCACAAAAAAAGAGGCCGCAATTTGCGGCCCCTGTTTTCTGCCCTGCGAACGGCTTACGGATAGCCGGTCTCGTTCGGGTTGACCAGCACTTCCAGCACGCGCATTTCGCCGGAATAGGCGCTGTCATTGCTGAACACGACGCGACCCTGGCCCTTGTAGAGCGCGGCGGTGCGCATCACGTCCTTGCCCTTGAAGTTGAACGGCACCCAGGCCTTGCCGGTCTGGTAGCTGGTGGTGTTCATCGGCGCGCCGCACATGGCGTAGACCTGGGCCTGGCTCATGCCCGGCTTCACTTCGGTGATCGGCTGCAGGGCGCCGCCGCCGGCCGGTGCGCTGGCCGGCGCCGGTGCCGGCGCAGGTGCCGCGCTGGCGGTGCTGGCGCCGCCCGACAGTGTGGTCATGCCGGCGGTGTATTGCTGGCCTTCGGCGCTGCCGAGCGCGTCGGCGGCGTTGTCGCAATGCTTGCGCGGGCCTTTGTGGCCGCTCTTCTCGGCCGCTTCTTTCACCACGCTGTAGTAGCGTTTGTTGCCGCTGGCGGCCAGCGCCTTGCACGACCAGGCAATGGCGTCGCCGCTGGTCATGTCCATGGCGGTCGGATACTTCTGCAGCACCGCTTCGGCGAGTTTGTCGAGGATCTCCTGATCCTTCTCGCCCGAGTGGTAAATGCTCTTGGCGGCGTCACGAATCGACACCGGACCACCCTGGGTGATCTGGGTGATCAGGTATTCCTTTGCCGAGGCGGCGTCGCTGGCGGGCGAGGCCAACCACAGCGCGGCAGCGGCCAGTACGGCCCGGGAAAGTTTGGCGTGCATTGCTTCAATCCTTGTCTGCAGTGGGAGAAGTGCCGGGGAGCACGTGTGCAGGCGCGTCCCGGCGCGGCGGGCATTCTACTCCGCCCGGGCGCGGCCCGGCAGCGGCCGATTTGTGCCCTGATGTGTCCGTCGCCGGCGCCTCCCGGCTGATCACCCCGCGCACATCTCAGCGGCGCAGCACGTGAAAGGTTTTGCTGATGATCTGCCAGCGGCCATCGACCTTGAGCAGCGACAGGTAATCGGTAAAGCGCACTTGCGGATAGTCGAGCGTCACTTTGGCGATGGCCGCGTCGCCGCTCAGATCGATGAAGTCGATGTGCCGCCGGCGCTGGTCTTCGTCTGCCGCCGGCTGGCCACCGGAACGGGCAATGTAATCGGCCGCCGGCCACTGGGTCAGCGCGCCGTCGCGGATAAAACTGAGCCGCGCGTCGGCGTGAAAAGCCTGACGGAAATACTCCGCCTGCCCGCTGGCATGGCCGCGAAAATACAGATCGATAACGGCGCGTATGGCGTGTTGTTCGGCGTTGTTGCCGGGTGTTTGTTCTGGCGTGTGCCGGTCTTGTGAGGGATGGGCTTGTGAAGGATGGCTTGGCGAAGAATGGTTTTGCGTGTGAGGTGTTTGGGCGCGTTGAGCTTCCGGCTGAGCGTTCTGTGTGCGTGGCGTCTGTGTCTCCGCCTGCGCAGGATGGGCGAAAGACATGACGAGCAGTGTCAGCAGCAAATGCAACAGTGGTGAGTGGTGGCGTTGTGAGTCGTGACGTTGCAAGTCGTGACGTTTTGAGCTGTGACGTGGTGAGCTGCGACGTGGTGATGCGCATTGCTGCGATTCGGAAGATCGTGAGTGATGTGGGCGGGCGCGTCGTGATGCGTGGCTGGTGTGAGCGGCGATGCTTGTCGCGGCCGAATAAATTCGGCCCCACAGTTGCTTCATGGACATGGATGTCTCCTGTTTCGGGAACGTGAACGGACATTTCACACTGCACTTCCTGTCATGCCGGCTCGGAGTCGCAATGACAGATTTGCTTTCGCAAAAAAATCACCCTGTCATTCCGGAAGTCGCGCAGCGGCTATCCGGAATCTCCCTGCAGCCGAGTCGCACTGATCGGGAGATTCCGGCTCAAGGCCGGAATGACAGGCATTTTCTTGAAACACATACTCCCGGGATCACGCGTGTCACTCGCGTGGTTTGTCTGCGCTGTGCGCACTCAAAACGTCTGCCGCCATTTCACCAGCAGGGTTTCATTGCTGACTTCGCTGAAGCTGTCGCGCCAGTCGTCGTGCCAGTCCTGATCGTCGGCGCTGCGATCCGGATCGCGCAGGCCGCCGCGGCTGTAAACCAGATACAAGTCGGCGTTGCGATTGAAGTGCCAGAGATAGCGCACCTGCAGCGCCAGTCGGACATCGCTGAAGCGCTCGTCCAGCGCCGCGACAGGCAACAGTTGGCGATCGATGGTGGTGTAGCGGTTGCGGCCATCGGCGTGCAGCGCATACCACTGCCATTTCAGGCGCAGTTCGTGATCGCTGTGCAGCTGGGCCTGCAATTCCAGCCCCAGTTGCCAGTGCCGGCGCTGGTAGCTGCGCAGTTCACTGCTGCGCCAGATCAGCCAGTCATTGCCGCGCAGGTGTTGCAACTCGAATTTCAGTTGCAGTTGTTCGCTCAGCCGCCAGTTGGGCCGCAAGATGAACTGCTGCAAATAGCCGTGCACGCTCTGGCTTTTGTAGCGATTCCATTCGGCTTCGAGGCGCCAGTTGCCGAACGGCGCCGTGCGACCGTTGATCCAGGTAAACCAGCCCTCGTCGCGCCAGAACGCTTGCTGGAAACGTGAACTCCAGTCGTCGATGCCGGATGACCAGTATTCAAGTTCGGCGGACAGAAACGCCGTCGAGCGAAACAGGTTTTCCATCGTGACGGTGGCGGCGCCGGGCATGCGCGTGCCGTCGGCCAGGGTTTCGGCGTGCAGCCAGAATCGCCAGTTGCGACTCTGGGTCAGTGCGTCGTCGGCAAAATCGGCGTCGGTGTAGGTGGTGTCGAGAAAAAATTGCCGGGTGTTGACGCGCGAGCTGTAACCGAAATCGCGCACATCGAGGCCTGGGTCGTAATCGAGCAGCGACCAGCGTGTGCGCCAGGCGTCGTCGATCTGCCAGAACCCGCGCAGGTTCCAGCCGTTTCCGCTGGCGGTGCTGTGCGCCTGTTCGATGTCGCTTTGCAGCCACAGCGCTTCGAGCCGGGCGTTGTCGGCGACTTGCAGATTGACATCGAGCGCGTTGATTTGTGCGTCGCGTTGCAGGGTCGGGCGCTGCACCTGACTGCCCAGCCAACCCATCTGCCAGCCACTGCCTTTGCCGACCGCGCGCGCCAGACTGTAGCGGCGGCCCTGTGCCTGTGCGCTGTCGTCTTCCTGCGCATGAAACAGGCCGCCGTCGAAAGCCTCGCTCTGATAGGTGTATTTGCCGGCGGCGCGCAGATCGCTCTGGCCTTCGTTGCCGGCGTCGGGGGCGCCGCCGATGCGCCGGGTGTGCACCAGTCGCAGGCCGCGATTGGCATTGAGCGTGAACAGGTTCTGGTTCTCGGCGAAGAACGGCCGCTTTTCCGACACCAGCGTTTCGGTGGCGGTGAAATTGACCACCAGCTCGTCGCTTTCCACCTGGCCGAAATCCGGATTCAGCGTCGCGCTGATGAGCTGCGCGGAATCCGGCTGCCAGAACAGATCGACGCCGGCGCGCTGCTGGTTGTCGCCGCGCACGCGTTCGTGGCTGAGCGACAGATAGGGCGAGACATCCAGCCGCGTCACCGCCTGCGGCCGGGTCAGCTCCAGCGCCGGCAGGCGCGCCAGCACATCGGTGCCGAGCCAGAAGAACGGCGCGCTGGCCACGTGCTCGCCGCGCTGGTGGTGGTAGCGGTGCGCGTACAGGCCGACGCGCAGGCGGCCGTTGGCGTCCGGCTCGGGCATCGCTGCCACCTGCCAGGGCAGGAACCATTCGCTGGTCCAGCCGTCGTCGTCGCGGGCGGTGGCCACCTGCCAGTTGCCGTCCCAGTCGGTGTTGCGCAGGCCTTCGCGGTCGAGCGTGGCGTCGTAGCGGCTGCCGCCGTTGCTGACCGTGAACAGGTAGGCGTTGCGGCCGTCGCCGGCGAAGTCGATGAGCAGCGAGTTTTGATCGGCCTCGGGACTGGCCTGATCACGGGCATGGCGCTGCACCGACTGCTCGGCGCCGCGCTGGCGGTTGCGAAAGCCAACGTGCAGGCCGCGCGCGTCGGTCCACCAGCGCACCTCGGTACCGAGCGCATCGGGCGCGAAACTTGCCGGTCGCACCTGGACCAGCGACGACAGCGTCGCGGCGCTGGCCCATTGCGGCTCGTCGAGCCGGCCGTCAGGGGCCGCAGCGGGCGCAGACGCAGGGGGCGCTGACGCAGGTGGCGCAGACGCAGGGGGCGCAGAGGCAGTTGACAACGCAGCCTGCGCGCCGGCCGGCAGCAGGGCCGGGGCCAGCAGCAGGCCGGTCGCCGGGGCGAGGCGGCGGAAGGTGAAAACTTCGGGGGCGGACCACATGGCGCCATATCCGTTTACAAAGCGGTGGCTGACCCTAAGCCGCCGGCGCGGATAATCGGCAGCGCCTTGGGACGGAGGGACGGATGCCGTGACGAACAACCAGCTCAGTGCCGGACAGCCGCTGCCGGCGGCGCTTCGCCGTCCCGACTGGCGGGCCTTCCGCACCGGTTTGCCGCTGGCCCTGGCCTTCGCCAGCTTTCTCTACAGCCTCGCCTGCGTGCTCAGCCAGGGCCGCCTGCCGACCGATCTCGGCCAGACGGCGCTGCGCGCGCTGTTGCTCGGCGCCTGCTGGTGGGCGGTGCTGCCGCTGCTCTGGCAGGGCAGCCGGCGGTTTGCGGCGGAGTCGTTTACCGGGCCTGCCGCCTTCGCTGGCCCGGAGATGCTCGCCGGTTCGGGTTCACGGCCGGCTTCCGCCAACCCGGCTACCACAGTTGCCTCCTCTGCTGACCGGACCGGGACGAAACGCCGGCCGCCGGCGCTGCGCCGCGTTGTGCGGCTGCTGGCCGTGACCGCGCTGGCGTTGTTGCTGGCCGCCAGCGCCGAATGGCTGCTGCACCGCGCCTTCGGCATCCGCGCCACCGATGCCGACAGCTACGGCCTGGTCGCCGAGTGGCTGCGCCACCTGCACCGTCGCCTGCCGCTGGCGCTGGCCATCGCCGCCGGCTTGTTGTGGTGGCAGCAAGGGCCGGGCCGGCGCGGGGTTGAGCTGGTGAATGACAGCGAGACGATGCGCGCGACTGTCGGCGGCGCGGGCGTCGATGGCGTGCTGGCGGCTGAACGGAAGGCAAGACCGGAGCGGGACAGCCGGCTCGAACAGGTAGCGTTCGCCAGACCTGCCGATGACGACGTAACAACTTGCCCGGCCGTTGCGGCCAGTCCGGTTGAAGCCAGCGGTTCAGCCGATGCGAACAAGCCGTTCGGGGCAAGCCGGTCGGGAGAAGCTGGCATCGCAGCTGCAGTCAGTATCTGCCCGGAGGCACAGCCGGCATCCCCGCACTGGACGCTGAATACGCTGCTGCCGGCGATGACCGGTACCGGTCGCTGCCCGGTACCGCTGGCGCGGGTGCTGGTGCTGAAAGCGGCGCAGAACTACGTCGAGCTGCAGCTCACTGACGGCCGGCAACTGCTGCTGCGTTCGACCCTGCGCGAACTGCTGGCCTGCCTGCCGGCGGAGCACTTCCGTCAGGTGCACCGTTCCTGGGTGGTGCGCCTCGACGCCATCGACAGCGTCCTGCCGCGCCGCCACGTCCGCCTGCACGGCGGCCAGACCGTACCGCTCGGCCGTCTGTACGAAGCGGCGCTGCGCGCGCCAGTGTTGGCCAGAAGCACAGCGGACAGCGCGCACCTGCACAAGCACCACAAGCACCTGCGCGCTGTGTCCTCATCTGCCGGTGCGTCGGCCGGCACCACGGCCGAATAAATTCGGCCCCACAACGGAGCCGGCAACGGCGCGCAGGTCACGGGAAGATCTCCGGGCCAGGAAAAACAGATCCGCACACGGCGAACAATTTGCGGCCAACAAACCGGCTGCGGGCATCCGGGCTCACAACACTGGGTCTGCAACACCGGATCTGTAGCGCCGCGTCCGCAACACCGGATCTGCAGCACTGCATCCGCAACACGGAATCAGCAATGGCGAATCAGTAGCGCCAAATCGCCAACACCGGGTCAGCGGCACCGAATCCGAATCAAACAGAAATCCAAAAAACTGCCTGTCATTCCGGAGGCAGCGACGCCGCCATCCGGAATCTCCCTGCTGATGTTGTGCAGGCGCAGGGAGATTCCGGCTCGGGGTCGGTATGACCGGTGACGTGATGTCAGTGCGCTTGATGCGCCAGCGACAACCCGGTGCTTTGCGGTGCGCGTTGTTGCCGGTAGACCAGCAGCGCCAGTGCGGCGGTGAACAGCGCCATGGCCAGCAGCACGTCGGCTTCCAGACGTGTTTCCGGCGCCGGCGCCTGCCAGCGCGGCAGTTGCGCGAGTTCGGCTTTCAGGTACGGACGGTCATGGAACAGCCACGGATAAAAATGCCGGCGCAACTGATCATGGAAAGCGCGCACGGCGTTTTGCCAGCGCAACTGCGCGCGCTGATCGGTATCGGCCAACGCGTGCAGTGCGTAGTGCACGCCGGCGGAGGGCAGCAGCCAGGCGCTGCGCCGGCTCCAGTCTTCGCGTTCCAGAATGCGCGCCTGATACTGCGCGACATCGGCAGCCACCTGCATGTCACCAACATGCTGAAACGCGTAATACCATTTCCAGTGAAAACGTTCGTCGACGGGCGGCGTGTCGCGCCATTCCGGATGCGCGACAAAAAACTGCGCAAAGGTATCGGCTTTCGGTTTGTCCCAGGCGCTGTGCACGGCTTCGCGATGCTTGAGTGTCAGGCTCATGCCATCGGCGACCGGCAACTGTTGCTGGATCAGATAGGCAGCGAATGACGGGGCAACCAGCGTCAGCAGCAACCAGCAACCCAGCAGGGCGCCGGCGTTGACGCTGGAGCGCCAATGCGTGCGCGTGATGACCACGCAGAGCACTACCCAGAACGCGAGGTAGAGACTGACGATTAATACCAGTCCGGTGAGAAACAGCGGGCTTGCGCCGCGCGCCATGGCCAGCAGCAAGGCGGGCAACAGGGTCAGCAGCCACACCGGGATCACGCGCGTCAGCAAACGTCGCCACCACAATGCGGCCAGCGGCCGGGCGAGCAATTGCAGCATCGGCAAACGGCCGCTTTCGCGTTCACCGGATTGCCAGTCGTGCAGCAGCACCAGCAACACCAGCGGCACCAGATACACCAGCACGAACGCAAAATCGAAACCGCCCAGCATCAGCAGTTCCGGATTGTGCTGCTCGGATTCGTACAACTGGCCATCAAGACCGAGCAGGCGCACGCCCAGCAACTGCGGTTGCAGTTCGCGATGGCCAAGCGCCAGCACGGCCATTGGCGGCGGCGGCTGATCGACGATGTGCTTGTAGTAGTAACCGATGCTGCCGGCTTGCTGCTGCGCGCCGAAATGCGAGAGCCAGGCGGCATTGCCGGCGTCCTGCACCTGCTGGCGCGCAGCGCTCAATTGTTGCTGGCCTTCGATCACGCGCAGGCCATTGCCGAGCGCCAGCACATTCATGGCCAGCAACAGGCCGAGCAGCCACATTGCCAGCCGCTGCCGGATCAGCAACTGCCATTCCGCGCGCCACGACGCGAGCGTCGAAGCCGGAAAAAATCGCAAAGTATTGTTCATGCCTGACGCTCCACGCGACGACCGCTGCGATAGCAAAGCAGCAGCAGGAACAGACACCAGATCGGCAGTGTGAGCAGGACCAAGCCCTGTCCGGCCAGCACGGTTTCGCGCGCCGGTGCCGACCACTGGTACTGCGGCAATTGATCCCAGGTTTGCGCCGTCAGTCGCTGATTGGCATCGTCGTGATACTGCACATGCCGTGCCTGCAAATCATTGAGTGACTGGATCAGTGCATAACGGAACTGTTCAGCGCTGTCCGCAAAATGCTGGGCATGGGCGCGATCACTGCCGGCCAGCGCCATCGAAACGCTGCGCAGGGCCAGCAAGGGAAACGCCCAGCCGGCCTGGCGAACGAAATGGCTTTGCTGCTGCTCGCTGGCGTTTACCTCCTGCATCAGTTGCGCGAACAATTCACTGCTGATGCGTTCGCCTTCGCGCATCACCAGGCCCTTGTAATTGATCGGCAGATCGTCGATGCGGCTGACGCCATACTGGCGCAGAACCTGTTCGCGAAAGCGCGCAAAGTGCGGATCATCCGGGTTATGGCTGTCGCCGATTTTCGCCATCTCGGCGCTCATGCGCGCCGCCAGCTCCACGCGCGTCGGCAGTGGGTAGAGCTGGGTTGCCACGCCGCCGATCAGGCGCGGTGCGACGACGATCATCAGCATCCAGATGCCGAGCAGCAACCACAGGCTGTCGCGTGCACGCGTCAACCATGACGACACGTACACGCTGATCAGCACCCAGAACAACAACCAGCAGCCATAGATCAGCAACAGCCCCAGCGCATCACCGAAATTGCGCGCGTCGCCGAGTTGCCAGACTGTCAGCAAGGCCAGCAACACGGTCGGCAGGATGACGCAGGCCAGTACGCCGAGATGGGCGAGCAGTTTGCCAAACAACAATTGCCGGCCGGATGCGCCCTGCACCAGCAACAAGCGCAGGCGACCGCTTTCGCGTTCACCGGCCAGCGTGGCATAACCGAGAAAAATGATCAGCAGCGGCAGGACTTGTTGCATGACCAGCGCCGGTGACCATTCACCGAAACGCATCAGCAGCGGCGATTGCCGGGCTTCGCTGAAGTTGGCGGTGTTTTGCCGGTGCGCTTCAAGAAACAACAGATTGCCGCTGTACCGGTCGGCGCCCGGATCAAAAAAACTCAGCAGTGACGGCGGCCGGAACGCAAAGGTGCCGTAATGCGCGACGCGATGCGGATGCCGATCCGGTTGCGCCTGCCACTGGGCATCGGAGGTCAGCTGCAGTTGCTGGTGGCGGGCGTGTATGTCGGCAAAGCGCCAGACGCTGGCCAGACCGGCGCTGAACAACAACAGCGCTGCACCCAGCACCATGATGGCGGCGATGCGTTGTCGCCACAGCAAACGCCACTCCTGGGCAGCGATAAACAGAACGAGTGTCTTCATGATCAGAACCGGAAGTCAGCGCTGAGGAACGCGGCACGGCCGTCACCTGCGGCAAATTTCGGGCCGCTGACGTCGAGCCAGACATAGTTGTTGTCGGCATCGAGCAGATTTTTCAGATGCAGCGTCCAGGTGACCGCTTCCTGTTGCCACTGCAATTCGGCCTGCACATGCCGCTGATCACCGTAACGCCCGGCGTCATTGGCGTTGTTCAGTTCGTATTCGCTCTGGTACTGAAACGAGCTGCTGAACTGCCAGTTGTCGGCGAAGCGGTAGTCGATGCCGATGCCGGCAATGTGTTCGGGCACGTGATGCAGGCTGTTGCCTTTCAGTGCCGCATCGCGGGCGCCGGGATTGGTGAGTTCGGCCTGTTGGCAGGTGTAATTGCCCCACAGCCAGAATTGTCTGCTGAGTTCCGCAATCACCAGCAGATCGATGCCGCGGCGTTCGGTGGCGCCGATGTTTTCGCTGTCACCGGAATTGTCGAATTTCAGCCGCACCTCATCGCTGGCGCGCTGCTGCCAGAAAGACAAGCGCGTGGACAGGGTTTTGCCAAGTTGCCAGCGCGATCCCAGCTCGATGCCGCGATTGATTGACGCATCCAGATCCGCGGTTTGCGTGCGATACGCCGCGCTGCCGTAACCAATCTGGAAACCGCGACCGGCGTTCAGGAACAGGTTCCAGTCACTTGCGTCATACAGCACGCCCAGTTTCGGCTGGATCAGTGTGCCGTAGCGGTTGATCGGCGCGCGCCGGCCGCTGCTGCGGTTGATGAAATGACCGTCCAGTTGATCCGCGCGCACGCCGGCTTGCACACGCCAGCCGTTGTCCCAGCCCAGATCGGCCTGCAGATAAGCGCCGTTGTTGTCGAGCGTGTAAAACTGGTTGCGTGTCGGTGCGCCCTGACGCACGCGCGCCTGGGTCCGGTGTCGTTCATTGACCACTTCCTGTGCCTGATGATCGACTCCGGCGCGCAGCTGCACACGCTCGGCAAGCGAACCGTCCAGCTGCCAGGCGAAATTCAGCAGCGCGCCTTTTTCGGTTTCATTTTCCAGACGTTCCTGCTGGCTTTCCGGCGCAGTGAAGCGCACGTAGCGGCGAAAATCGACGTCCTGTCGATACACGCGCAGCTGCAGCTCGAGTTGTTCGCTGAGACTGCCATCGAGATGCAAACTGCTGTGCTGCACGGCCTTGTTGCCGCCGTCGCTCGCCGAGAACCACGGTGAGTGCCGTGGATCGCGCCGGGTTTCTTCGCGACTGAGATAGCCGGGTGCATCGGCATCCAGTTCGTAGTCGCGGGCCACCAGACCGACGCGCCAACTGCCGCTGTCATTGCGCAGCCACCATTTGCCGGCCAGATTTTTCCGTTCCACGCCGGCGTGCTCGCGATAGCCGCCGGTTTCGCGCCAGCTGGCGAAATAACTCTGATTGAAATTGCCGTTGCTGTGGCCGCTGGCGAACTGCAGTTCCGTGGTGGCGAAACTGCCGGCCAGCAGGCGCAACCGGCTTTCATCCAGTTCCTGCCGGGTCAGGACATTGATATTGCCGGCCAGACTGTGCTGGCCATAGCGCGCATCGCTGCTGCCTTTCACCACTTCGATGCCGGCGATCTCCATCGGAAACACGGCATCGAGTTCGTGGGCGCCGTTGTTGCGTTGCGCGGGAATGCCATCGATCAGCAATTTGGTGGAATGGATCTCGCCTTCGGCATTGAAACCGCGCAGCGCGATGTTCGAGGACGTTACGCCCTGATTGAAGCGCGCGTACTGCACGCCGGGAATTTTGCGCAGCAATTCCAGCGTCATGTCGACGCTTTCTTTTTCGATCTGATCGCCGCCGATGACATCGACCGAACCGATCACCTGACCGCCGGCACTGTGACGCGTCCGCTCACCTTCGACGGTGATGCGGGAAATGGTCATCTGTGTGTCGCCGCTGTCATTCTCGACCGGGTTTGTAGTGGCTTCGTGGCTGTCATTCGGGCGTGCACGATCGGTGCTGCTTGTTTTTGTTGTAGCGGTGTTAGCCGTGACGGTCTTTGCTGTGACCGTGGTTGCTACGGTGTTGGTGTCGGTCGTGCTTGCACGCGTGTCAGCGCTGCCGACGGCGGCAATTGCCGGCGCTGCAGCGGTGACTGCCGTGATCGGTCCGGCCAATGCCGGCGTGGCACATGCCGCGCCCAGCGCACAACTGAGCAATGAAAAACGAAAATCGGCTGCAGTGAATCTCATGATGTGAAAGCGTCCATCGGCGGGGAGAAACGGCGCGTCAGGCGACGCGCGTGTCGTGACGATTCGAAGCGGTGGCGTGATCGGGCTGTGCACTTTTCCCGGCAGCCGCGAGCGCCGCAGGGCCACGCTGGTGACTGAGATAGTGGCGATGCAGTTGCATCAGATCGGCGTCGCGGCCGCCGGCGCATTCCTCGCAGATGCGCCCGTCGAGCAAAAAGCCGACGCGGTTGGCGAGCGTGCCGGCGCCGAGCAGATCGTGGGTAACCATCAGCAGCCCGGTATTGCGATCGCGCAGGCCGCCGAGCAGCGTGTTGAATTCATCAATGGCGCGCGGATCGAGACCGGTGGTCGGTTCGTCGAGCAGCAGCAGCGGCACTTCACGCGCCAGGGCCAGGGCAATGGCCACTTTCTGGCGCATGCCTTTGGAAAATGCGGCGGTGCGCTGATCGCGGACGCTGCTTGCCAGTCCGACCGCATCCAGCGCCTGTTCGCGCCGGCCGGCGTCCGGTGTATCGCCGGTCAGGCCGAGGAAGTAGTAGAGGTTTTCGCGGGCGCTCAGCGATTCGTACAGGGCGACGTTTTCCGGCACATAGGCCAGCCGTCGGCGCGCGGCGGCGCTGTCCCGTACGGCATCAATGCCATCGACCCGGATGCTGCCGGCAGCTGGCGCCAGCAGGCCGAGGATCAGTTTCAGCGTGGTCGATTTGCCGGCGCCGTTGCCGCCCAGCAGGGCATACAGCTCGCCCCGGCGCAGCTGCAGATCCAGACCGGACAACACCGGCAGCGCGCCCCAGCTGAAATGCAGGGCGCGGCAGTCGAGGACCAGCTGCGGGTCGGCCGGCGGGGTGGTCGAAGGGGCAAGGGGCGGGGCGGACATGGCGGAATGCTCCGGCAGGGAAAGGGCCGGCAGCGTAGATCAAATGTAATAACATAACAATAATGAAAATGACGGCGGCACCGAGTGGAACACGGGCCAGCGCAGGGCGCGACACCGGGAGTTCCTGAGGCAGCAAAGCGGCCAGCGGTCTTGCTGCCGGTGAAGTGCACCTGCGGGGAGATGCCGGCTCAGGGCCGGAATGACAGGCGGAGGCGTGAACGCGCGCGTCAGAGGCGGGCGCCGGCTGCGCAGGTCAAACACCCTGTCATTCCGGAGGCAGCGAAGCCGCCATCCGGAATCTCCCTGCGATTGATATGCACTGGTCGGGAGACTCCGGCTCAGGGCCGGAATGACAGGCGGGGTGGTGGCAGTGCGAGTGACAGGCCGGCACCGCGCGTGACGCGCTGCCGGCGGGACATTCAGCGCGGCAAATACGTGATCAGGTACAGCGTCGCGCCTTGCGGGTCCTGCAGGGCGCAGAAGCGGCCGACATCGGGAATGTCGGTGGGCGGCACCAGCAGTTTGCCGCCGAGTTTTTCCACCGCTGCGGCGCGGGCATCGACATTGTCGACGGTGATGTACGCGCCCCAGGTCGGTGGCATGCCCTGCATTTCTTTCGGGGCGGTCATGATGCCGCCGACCATCTGGTCGCCGGTTTTCATCACGTGGTAAACAAAATCGCCCATGTCCATCGGCTCGCAGGTCCAGCCGAGCAATTCGGTGTAGAAACGCTTCGCCGCATCGGCGTCAGTGGTCATCAGTTCGCACCAGGACAGTGCGCCGTGCTGATAAGGGTTGTGGCTCATCTTCTTGCTCCTTGCGATGACAGTAACGGTCGCTGCCGGCAGGCCGCGACAACCGTCACACCATAGTCGTTGCAAGGCGTTTGACTCGCGTGCGTATTACCGGCACTCCTGACACGCTCGTGTCAGGAGTGCGTCAACGTCTGCGCGCACAACAGTTCTAGCGCCGTGCTTAACAACCTTTCGGCGCAATCTTCGCGTTCCTCAGTCATCCGTGTTCTGTGCGCTGGCGCTTGCGGGCAGCTCCGCAATACTTCACGGACCCGCGCCGGATGTCGTCCTGCTGTCGCTTCGTACCGGGCAGACGGCTGCGCGCGGATTGTGTCGTTCGACAGGAGTCCCGATCATGAGTCGCCTGCTGCGTTACCTCTATGGCGTTTACCTGCTGCTGACGCTGGCCGCCTGCGCCAGTGCCACACCTGAACCGGCCGCGCCGCGCCTTGCCGCTGCTGATCGTGACGGCCGCGCGCCGGAACTGATCATGCGCATGCCGGAATTGATCGCACGCGAAGATCTGTTCGGCAATCCCGAACGCACACGTGGCCGCATCAGTCCGGACGGTGAATACCTGAGTTATCTGGCGCCGATGGATGGCGTGATGAACCTGTTTGTCGCGCCGCTCAACCAGCCGGATCAGGCCCGGCCGGTGACCGCCACGGATCGCAATCTGCGCCTGTATTTCTGGACGCAGTTGCCGCATACGCTGATCTATCTGCAGGACCATCAGGGCGATGAAAACTGGCAGCTTTATGTCGTCGATGTCCGCGACGGCAAGGCGCGCAACCTGACGCCGGTGCAGGGCATCAGTGCGCGCGTGGAAAACATCAGTCCGCAACGTCCGCAACACATCCTGGTCGGTCTCAATGATCGTGATCCGCGCTGGCATGATCTCTACAGCATCGATCTGCGCAGCGGTGAACGCACGCTGGTCCAGCGCAATGACGGTTACGAATCGTTTGTTACCGATGCGCAATACCGCGTTGTGCTGGCGCTGAAACCGAATGCCGATGGCAGCTTTGACTGGCAGCGTCCGGATACGCTCGGAGCTTTCCATCCTTTCCTGCATGTCGCCATGGAAGATGCGCTGAACAGCTATCCGGTTGGCGTCACCCATGACGGACAAATTCTCTATGCGCTGGACAGCAGCGGTCGTGACACCGCCGCGCTGTATGCCATCGATCTGCAAACCGGTACACGCCGGTTGCTGGCCGAGGATCCGCGCGCCGATGTCAACGGCCTGCTCAGCGATCCGCGCAGTGGCCGGGCGCTGGCCTATTCGGTGAATTATCTGAGCACGCGCTGGCAGGCGCTGGATGAAAGTCTGCAAGCGGTGATCGATGCCATGCACAAACAAGTCGCCGGCGAGATCGGCATTCCGGCCATGACCCGCGACGGCCGGCAATGGTTGATCTATGCCGATGCACCGAAACAGCCGCTGCGTTATCTGGTGTTCGATCGCCAGGAACGTCAGGCGCAAAAACTGTTTGATGCCATGCCAGCCCTGCAGGACAAACCGCTGGCCACCATGCATGCGCAGATTATTCATGCCCGCGATGGCTTGCCGCTGGTCAGTTACCTGACGCTGCCACCCGGCAGTGATGAAAAGCAGCCCGGCCAGCCGGCGGCGCCACTGCCGACCGTTTTGCTGGTACACGGCGGACCGTGGGGGCGTGATGATTACGGTTTCAATGCCGAACACCAGTGGCTGGCCAATCGCGGCTACGCCGTGCTCAGTGTCAATTTCCGCGCTTCGTCCGGTTTCGGCAAAGCCTTCCTCAATGCCGGCAATGGCGAGTGGGGCGCCGCCATGCACAATGATCTGCTCGATGCCGTCAACTGGGCGGTGTATCAGGGCATTGCCGACGAAAAACGCGTCGCGATCATGGGTGGCAGTTACGGTGGTTACGCCGCGCTGTCCGGCCTGACCTTCTCGCCGGAAACATTTGCCTGCGCCGTGGATTTGTTTGGCCCGTCCAATTTGCAGACCATGCTGGAAAATCTGCCGCCCTACTGGCAAAGCTATTACGAACAGTTCACCCAGCGGGTCGGCGATCCGCGCACGGAAGACGGTCGTGATCTGCTGCGTGAACGCTCACCGCTGAATTTCGCCGAACGCATAGAACGGCCGCTGCTGATAGGTCAGGGCGCCAATGATCCGCGGGTCAAACAGCGAGAATCGGATCAGATCGTTGATGCACTGAAGACGCGCGGCATTCCGGTGACCTATCTGCTTTATCCCGACGAAGGTCACGGTTTTGTCCGCGCCGAAAACCGGCTGTCCTTCAATGCCACTACCGAAATATTCCTGAGCCAGTACCTCGGTGGCCGGGCGGAAAGCTATGGCGATGATTTCCATCGCTCCAGCACCATTGTCATGCACGGTGGCGAATACATCGGCCAGCTCAATGAAGCCGTCGCGTCGGCGCGCACGCTGCAACAACTTGATGAATTGCCGGCAACGGCCGCCGGTGTGAAGGATCGGAAACAGCAGCCGGAGTACGATCCGGAACAATTCCGGCCGCTGAGTTTTGATGAGTTGTTCCGTGAGTACGAGGAGCGCTACGACTTCGACGGCCAGTATCCGCCGCAAAGCGACGCCGAGCAGCGCGACGAAAAATTCGAATTCCGAAAGTAAGTGTGCGAACTGCGCAGGAAGACAAGGTCAGCGACAAGACGTGCCCGGTGAACCGGGCACGTCTTTTATTGCGCGTAGCGCTGGTACAGCGCCGGAGCGTCCTGTTCGCGCAGGCGCACCACGGTCTGCCACAGCGATTGCGCCAGATCCGGATGCTGATCGACAAAGCGGTGGCTGAGCATCAGGTAGTAGGCCTTGGTCACCAGCGGCGGTGACAGTTTTTCTACTGTGCTGAATTCATCGCGCAGCAACAGCGGCGCGGCCACCACGTCCAGTGTCGCCACGCCGGCGAGACGGCCGGTACGCAACATGCGCAGGGCGATTTCGGTATTGTCGATCTCGTCAACCTTGATGCCGTTCTTGCGCAAATCGGCAACGATGGAATAGCCGCGCGGCGCACCGATCACGCCTTCGGCGACGTGCAGCTGCTGGCCGTCCCAGCGCAGCGCGGCGTTGCGTCGGCGATACAGGGCATAGGTTTGTTCGCTGAGTCGCAAACTTGCCGGTGGTGCGCTGTTTGCGTCATGCGCGGTGGCAAGTGGCGCCGAATCGGCAAACGGAAATGCACCGAACTCGCGGCGTTCAGGCTGGTAGCTGGCGATCAGGGCGTCGACTTCGCCGTCGCGCAGATTGGCCAGACAACGTTTCCAGGGCATGCGCCGCAATTCCAGTTTCAGCGCTGGATGGGCGGCGGCCAGTTTCTGGATCAGTTCAATGTAGACGCCGGGCGCGGCCGGCACGGTTTCACCGCTGCCCATGTAGAACGGCGGCAACTCGCGGTCTTCGTAGGCGAACACGAAGCGCAGCGGCGCATCGCGGGCACCGGCGAGGGGACAGATCAGTAACAGCAGGGCACAACAGAAACGGCGCATGGTTCAACCCTGGCGTTGGTGGTCAACCATGACGTTGGATATCCGTGCAGCAAGAATAGTTCGCCACCGGCGCGCGACCTTGTTCCAACACAAATTTCGTCCGCATTCAGCATTCAGAAGGTCAGTTGTGCGCGCAGGGCGAGGATGTTCAGTGACTCGTCTGCAGCCAGACGTTTGTCGATGCGGGCACGGATCAGGTTGAGACTGAAACGCAAACTGGCATGCGGATACCAGTTGGCGCCGAGTGTGATATTGCGCTCGATGCCGCCATCGCGATCGGCATCGTCGAGATCCACTTCGCTGAGCCGCGCGGCCAGCTCCCAGGCCGGACCGTACAACTGCGGTTTGTCGAACTGCGCTTCATTGAAGCGGTAGCGCCGCTGGCCACCACTGACGAACCAGCTGGCCTGCAGTGCGTAGCTGTCAAAGCGGTAATCGCGCGCGCCGTTCACTTCGGCACCGATCCATTCTGCCTGCAAGGACCAGACGCCCCACTGGCCGGCCAGCTCCAGTGTTTGCAGCCAGAAATGATCGGCACTCAGGTTGCCGGTATCGACCAGTGTCGGCGTGCCGTCGATGCGGGCTTCGGGACGGGTGCGGAAACGGACTTGCTGTGCCAGTTCGCTGCCGGCAGTGTCGGTGTACACCAGCGCAGCGCCGGCATGCAGCACCTGATCGCGATCATGTTGCGGCGACCAGACCACGCGCAGCGCGTAGCGGCGCGGATCGTCGCCGGCGCGTTCTTCATCATCGATGCGATCAAACTGCAAGGAACTCTGCAACATCCACTGCTGGCCGGTGACGTTGTACTTGCCGCCGAGAAAGCGTCCCGGCGCAAACGTCAGTGCCGGCAGCGAACGCTCGATAAAGCTGACCCACTTTGAGCTGGTCTGATCGTCAAGGCTGATCGGCAGCGCAAACTGGCCGATGGTGAAGCTGCCGGCATTGGCGCTGGTGTAACGCAGGAAGGCGTCCGTGGTTTCGCGCGGCTTGAAATCGTATTCGTATTTGTAATCCCAGCCGCTGCCCAGTTTGCCGCTCAGGGTCAGGCGCAGGCGGCGGGCATCGGCGCCGTCATCGAGCGGTGTGATGTCGTCGGCGAAATGCACGTAATCGGTCTGGATGCGCAAACCCAGCACCAGATCGCCATCGCCGAAGCGCAGGCGCGGAGCACTGTCCGGTGCCGGTGTTGCGCTTGTCGGAGCGGTGGATGTTTCCGCAGCGCTTTCAGTACCGGCGGCACGTGCGCTGGCGGCAAGTAGCATCAGGAAAATCAGCAGGCACTGGCAGCGCATCGCGGCACGCTCCGTTCTTGTTTGTGGCTGGAGCGTGTCGTGGCCGCTCCCGCTGCAAGCCTAGTGCGGTTCGGGTGAACAGCAAGCGGAGCTACGCCTGTTCCTGAACGGCAGCGCATGACAACGCGCGATGGGTCTGGGCGCGCACAAACCGCGCGATGCCGTGACGAAACCCCGAAAATGCACAAGCCCCGCAATGCGGGGCTTGTGACCAGACGGCGGAACGCTGTCATTTTTCTCGAACTGATGAACTCAAACTTTCTGGCTCAACCTTCCTTGCGCAGCTTTTCCATCAGGTAGTGGATGGTGGTGCCACCTTTCTGGAAATTCAGATCGTTCATGATGTCGCGCTGCAGGGCAGTGTTGGTCTTGATGCCGTCGATCACCAGCTCGTCGAGTGCCATGCGCATTTTGGCGATGGCGGTAGCGCGATCCGGGCCGTAGGTGATCAGCTTGCCGATCATCGAATCGTAATACGGCGGTACGCGATAGCCGGCGTAGACATGCGAATCCCAGCGCACGCCCGGACCGCCCGGCGGATGGAAGCGCTGGATCAGGCCGGGGCTGGGTGCGAAAGTTTTCGGATCTTCGGCGTTGATGCGGCACTCGATGGCGTGGCCACTGAGCTTGATGTCTTCCTGTTTGACCGACAGCGGCAAACCGGCGGCGACGCGCAGTTGTTCCTTGATGATGTCGATGCCGGTGATGAGTTCGGTCACCGGATGTTCGACCTGCACCCGGGTGTTCATTTCAATGAAATAGAACTCGCCTTTTTCGAACAGGAATTCGAAGGTGCCGGCGCCGCGATAACCGATGTCAACGCAGGCTTTCACGCACAGTTCGCCGATGCGCTTGCGCTGCTCGGGCGTGATGCCCGGTGCCGGTGCTTCTTCAACGACTTTCTGGTGCCGGCGCTGCATCGAGCAGTCACGCTCGCCGAGATAAATCGCGTGGCCCTGACCGTCGGCCAGGATCTGGATCTCGATGTGACGCGGTGCCTCGAGGAATTTCTCCATGTACACCATGTCGTTGTTGAACGCGGCCTGCGCTTCCGACTTGGTGGTCTGGATCGCCGAGTGCAGATGCGCTTCGGAATGCACCACGCGCATGCCGCGACCACCGCCGCCGCCGGAAGCCTTGATGATCACCGGGAAACCGATTTTGCGCGCGACCTTCACCTGTTCGGCCGGATCGTCGCCGAGTGCGCCGTCGGAGCCGGGCACGGTCGGCACGCCGGCTTTTTTCATCGCGTCTTTGGCGCTGACCTTGTCGCCCATCAGGCGGATGGTGTCGGCGCGCGGACCGATGAAGACAAAGCCGCTTGATTCAACGCGTTCGGCGAAGTCGGCGTTTTCGGCCAGAAAGCCGTAGCCGGGATGGATGCCGACCGCGTCAGTGACTTCGGCGGCGGCGATCAGCGCCGGCACGTTCAGGTAGGAATCTTTCGAGGCCGGCGGTCCGATGCAGACCGATTCATCGGCCAGTTTCACGTGCATCAGATCGGCGTCGGCCGTGGAGTGGACGGCGACGGTCTTGATGTCGAGATCGCGGCAGGCGCGCAGGATGCGCAGCGCGATCTCGCCGCGGTTCGCGATCAGGACCTTGTCCAGCTTGTGGGCAACCGGGTTGCTCATGGATGTCTTCTCGCTGTTCGCTGCACCGGCGTGACGGCCGGTGAGCGCGGATTCGGCTGGTGGGCGACCGCCGGCGGCTGGCGCGGCGGTCGCGGACGTTCAGGGCGCGCCGATCAGCGGACCGGCGCCGAACGTGCGGCTTACTCGATGGCGAACAGCGGTTGATCGAACTCCACCGGCTGGCCGTTTTCGACCAGGATGGCCTTGATGACACCGGCCTTGTCAGCCTCGATCTGGTTCATCATTTTCATCGCTTCGACGATGCACAGCACGTCACCGACTTTGACGCTGCTGCCGATCTCGATGAAGTTTTTCGCGCCGGGGCTCGGCGCGCGGTAGAAGGTGCCGACCATCGGCGACTTCATGACATGGCCGCTGACGGCCGGCGCGGCGGCCGGGGCAGCAGCAGGCGCGGCGGCGGCCGGTGCCGGAGCGGCAGCCGGTGCGTGCGCCACGGGTACGTGGTATTGCACGGGTGCCGGGGCGATGGTCGAGGCGCGCGAAATGCGCACTGACTCTTCGCCTTCCTTGATTTCAATTTCCGCGATTCCCGATTCCTCGAGCAGTTCGATCAGTTTCTTGATCTTGCGGATATCCATCTTTTCTTTCCCCATGTTTGTGAAGTCTCAGTTCTGCGCTGCCAGCCAGTCACAGGCGGCCTGAACGGCCAGCGTGTAGGACACGGCGCCAAACCCACCGATCACGCCCAGTGCGATGTCACTGAAATACGAGTGGTGACGGAACGGCTCGCGCGCATGCACGTTCGACAGGTGCAGTTCGATGAACGGGATGCGGGTGGCGAGCAGGGCGTCGCGCAGGGCGATGCTGGTGTGGGTATAGGCAGCGGGATTGAAGAGGATGATGCGGGTCTGGTCTTGCGCGGCGGCGTGGATGCGGTCGATGAGCTGGCCTTCGTGATTGCTCTGGTAACAGAGCAGTTCATGGCCGGCCGCTCGCGCCTGTTCCTGGGCCGCGGCGTTGATGTCAGCAAGCGTGGTATGGCCGTAGGTGGCCGGTTCGCGCGTGCCGAGCAGATTCAGATTCGGGCCGTGCAGCAGTAACAGTTTCGCCATGGCATTTCCCATTCAGTATGCGTTCCGGATGAAAACGTCGAATCTCTGACCCGACGAATCCGCCGGCCAACACCGTCTGCCGTAAAGCATGGCGACGGCCATTGTCCCGCATCCTGCATCGAACGTGCCGCGAAATGCGGCGAACCTGCACCGTACTGGCGTCCCTGTCCCGGTGGGCGGCTATTGTGAAGGGATGAGGCGGCAAAGTCCATGCCGAAGAGGTCGAACCAGATTGGCGCGGTACATTTGCCGTGGTTCGGAGCAGATAGCCACTAGATATGCCGTTTTCGCTGAAATTCGTTCAGGAGGCGGCTGTGGCGAGGCGGCTACGATAGGCCCGAAGCGCTGAGGCGTCAATCCGGCCAGTTCGGCCACCGCCGGCCGGCGAATGCCTGCGACCGCGAACCGGTGGCGGAAGTTCCGGTGCGCAAGCGGTGATTCAGGAATGGCCGGCGTGCGGGGAGTCGTCGGTGTTTGCGGCCGTCGCGGTGACCGGAATGGTGACCGGGTCATTGGCGCTGACCACCCGGTTGCGGCCGCCGTGCTTGGCGGCATAAAGCGCCTGATCCGCGCGATGCAGCAGCTCGCTGACGGTTTCCTCGCTGTGCCAGGCGGCAACGCCGAAGGAGCCGCTGATCCAGCTGCCTTCGGGCAGCATCGGCAGCGCCAGATCGCGCAGCGCCACGCGCAGCCGTTCCGCACAGATGGCGGCGCCGGCCAGATCACAGTCGGTCAGCAGCACCGCGAACTCTTCGCCGCCGTAGCGGGCCAGCACATCGCCGGCCGGATCATGGGGCCGGCCCTGGGCCCACCAGTCGCCGGCGCGCAGCTGACGGTCGAGCGTCTCGGCGGCGGCGCGCAGCACCGCGTCGCCGGCCAGATGACCAAAGTTGTCGTTGATGCTCTTGAAGTGATCGAGATCGCACATCAGCACCGCGAACGGCAGCTGGTGACGGCGGGCGCGGGCTTCCTCGCGGTTCAGCGCCGCCATCAGGAAACGCCGGTTGTAAACGCCGGTCAGGGCGTCGTGGGCAACCTGTTCGCTGAGCAGATCATGGCTGCGCTCCAGCGCCTGACGTTGCTCGCGCAGGGTCTTGCGCATGGCGTGCACCTCGCCGCCCAGCGCGGCGATGATCAGCAGCGCCAGTCCGAGCAACAGCAGGCGGACGCTTTCCCGCTCCCAGGCCAGCTCGCCGGTGACGTACAGGTCGAGACCCAGCACGCCGGCGTAGAGCAGCAGCACCAGCCCGGCCAGCGCCAGCAGTTGCCGGCGGCGCAGCCGGAACAGGCCGAAGAAGAAGATGCACAGGAAGATCATCAGCATGTCGCCGCGGTACTGGTGACCGTAGGCGATGGGCACCATGGCCCAGACGATGCCGGCGATCATCTGCGCCAGCGTCAGGCTGGGATCGCGCCAGCGGGTGCTCAGCCCTGTGAAGATCAGGTAGACAAAGCCGGCATTGATCAGCACCGCGCCGACGCCGAGCAGCCAGAGCGCCGCCATCGGCATGCGTACCTGACCGGCCAGCACCAGCCCGGCCAGCGTCAGCCAGCAACTGGCGTACACGGCGGCGCCGATCAGCGTCCGCTGCACGCGCAGGAGGATCAGGGATTGCGGGGATTCGGCGGGGCTGAACATGCGCGGGCCAGGGGCGGAGACGTACAGCAACTATAGGTGCAGTTGGCGTCTGTGCTGGGCCGGGAGGGGGCGCTCCTGTGTGCTGGATATCGCCCCGACTTGTTGCTCCGGTACTACAGCGGAGCCAGTGAAAGTCTCAATTGACGGAGCGTTGATATGCCTTGTTGACGTTCACACGTCGGTCATGGTTTTGTGAAAACTTGTCGAGTAGTACCTTGATGGATGCATTGGGATACACCCGATAAATATTCTCGGCCGCGATCATGCTCCCTTCCCAGAAAGCCGCTGGTTTGTCCTTGCCGATATCTGCAGCACTAAACAGATGCATGAAAATCTCGACATTTGTTTGCTGCTTGTAGGTTGTGTTGGCGTGGCCAATAGCGATCGCCGTGCCGAACAGCGGCATGGCAAGGCCAGTTGAGCTCGATTCAGCACCTACCACATACGTTGCCCTGTTTACCGCGAATGCAAGAATCCATTTCGCAGCAGATGGATCGTGCGCCAGAGTAAACCCATTCTTTTCAAGCTCCGTACGGATCAGCGCTTCCGTCTGGCGTTCGCGAATGGATGCATCGGTAGGGCGAGCAAGATAAATGCTGTCGCTCCGATTGGGTTTGATCTTGGGGTCTACACCGGAATAGACATGAACAGCGTAGTTTCGGCAGCCAGAAATCAATACAAGTGTCAGGGCCAACAGCGTTGCTATGCGCACTTCTTTCTCCCTTTCTAAAAGTGCCCGTGGCAGAAACATTAGGGCTGAAACGCGAAGGTAACAAGCAGCACCGCGCAGGCATGGCCGGCGCTGTTCAGCACAGGCCGGTGGTTTGCGCCTGGCAGGCCGGGTCGAGACGGGTTTGCAGGTGGGCGCTGAAGCGTTCGGCGTCGAGGAAGCCGGTGACGCGCGCGTCGCTAAGCTCGCGGCCCTGACGGTCGAACAGCAGGATGGTCGGCAGGCCGAGCACGGCGTAGTGCTGGAGCAGGGCGCGGTCGTCGGCGTCGTTGGTGCTGACGTCGGCCTGCAGCAGCAGCATGTGCCGGGTTTGCGCCTGCACCGCCGGCGCCGGGAAGGTGTAGTCGGCAAATTCAAAACAGGCGACGCACCAGTCGGCGTAGAAATCCAGCATCACGGTCTGGCCGGCGGCACCGGCCCGGGCGACGGCGGCTTCGACGTCGGCGACGGTTTTCACTTTCACGAAGCCGGCGTGGCGGTCATTGCCGGTGACTGGCGCTGCGGCGGCGCTGCCGGCGCGGGCCAGGCCGTCGAGCGGGCGCAGCGGATTGTGCTGGCCGGTCAGCGCGCCGATCAGCAGCGCCAGACCAAATACCAGTGCCGCCATGCGCAGCGCGCCGAACAGGTAGGCCCAGGCGCTGGCCGGACGGATGCCGGCAAAGTACACCGACAGCGCCAGCATCAGCCCGGCCCACAGCGCCAGACCGACCGGCGCCGGCAGCAGCCGGTTGGCGAGCACGATGGCCACCGCCAGCAGGCCGAAACCAAAGCCATGCTTGACCTGCTCCAGCCAGACGCCCGAGCGCGGCAGCAGCCGGGCGCCGCCGCCGGCGACCAGCAGCAGCGGCAGGCCCATGCCGATGGCCAGCGCATAGAGCACCACCGCGCCCAGCAGCTGATCACCGCTCTGGGCGATCCATACCAGCACCGATGCCAGCGGCGCACTGACGCAGGGGCTGACAATGAGCGCGGAGATGGCGCCGGTGAGCAGGGCGCCGGTGGCCGAACCGTGGCGCTGGTTGGCGGCATCGCTGAGCCGGGTTTGCAGCACGGCGGGCAGGCGCAGCTCGAAGGCGCCGAACATGGCGGCCGCGAACAGCAGGAACAGCGCCACGCCCGGCCAGAGCAGCCAGGGCGATTGCAGCGCGCCGGTCAGCGCCGCGCCGGCACTGGCGACCGCGACGCCGAGCAGGGCATAGACCACGGCGGTCGCCTGGACATAAAGAAAGGTCAGCCACAGGGTCCGGCGCGTGCCGGTCTGGCCGCCGGCCATGGCGACGACGATGGGCACCATGGGCAGTACGCAGGGGGTGAAGGTCAGCGCCAGGCCGGCCAGCACGGCGAGGCCGGCGGCCAGCAGGATATTGCCGGCCTGCAACGCGGCGGTCAGGCCACCGTCGCTGCTGTCCGATGCGTTTGTCCCCGGCGTGCGCGTGTCCGGGTTGGCGGTGTTGTCCTTTGCCGGGGTGTCGCCACCGGCGGCTGTCTGATTGGGTGACGTGCCGCCGGGGCCCGGGGTTGTGCTGGCCGGCGCACCGTCACTGGCTGGCGCGCCCTGGCCGATTTTCAGCGTTTGCGTCACCGGCGCGTAGCACAGGCCGGCATCGGCGCAGCCCTGGAATTTCACCTGCAGATCGAAGTCGCGGGCCGGCGTCGCCAGCGGCAGGCGGATCTCGGCGAAGGTGTAGTACACCACCTGCTCGCCAAAGTATTCGTCAGTGATCAGCGTGCCGTCCGGCAGTTGCGGCTCGGCCAGCGTCGCGCCGCGCGCCTCAAAGCGGAACTTGCTGCGGTACAGGTAATAGCCGGGGGCGATGCGGAATTTCAGCAGCACGGTGTCGTCGAGCAGATCGGCCTGGGCCACGAAGGCCTGCTCGACCGGCAGGAACTCGTCCTGACTGCCGGCCAGCGACTTCAGCGTGTCGGTGGCCGATGCCGCCCGCGCCGGTTGCAGCACCAGCAGCATCAGCAGCGCCGCCAGCATTGCCAGCAGGATCAGCAGCCGGCGCGCCGCCACCGGCGCGGCCGTACCCTGCGGGCCGTGCTCAACAGGGCCCGGCGCAGACGGTCGGGTAACGGCTCGGAACGGGACAGCAGCAAGGCTCACTTCGGATACTCCGTGACGTCAGGTTCTGGCGGGCGCCGGGTTCTGGCTCGGGCCGCCGGCGGGTGTTCGCTTCGGGTGCAGCGCGCCCGACGGGCCGCCGCTCAGACCGGCGCGGGCGGCGCCAGTTCGGCGCTCAGCCAGCCGGCATAGCCGCTGTTCAGGTGCGTGACCGGCAGCACGATGAAGGCCGGCACCGTATACGGATGCAGGGCCAGCAGGCGTGACTCCAGTTTCGGCAGATGGCTGCTGGCGGTCTTGATCTGCAGCTGCCATTCCTCATCGTGCTGGACCTCGCCCTGCCAGCGGTACACCGACTGGATCGGCCCGACGATGTTGACGCAGGCGGCCAGTCGCTCGGCGATCAGCGCCTCGGCGAGCCGGGTGGCGTCATCGTGATGGGCAACCGTGGTCAGGCACAGGCAGGTGGGCGTGGCGAAGGCTTGCATGGCGAACTCCACAGGGCTGAGCGCGGTAAAGGCGCCGCGCCCGGATGGGCAAACAGGGCCGACATTGTGCCGCGAGCCGGCGCCGCCGGGCGAGCCTTGCCGCTGTGCAGCCTGACACACTGCCGGGGCCGTCCGGCAAACCGGCCGTTGCCATGCCGTCAGCCGCGACCCGGTTCGCCAAGACCCGGTCTGTCACGACCCGGCATGTCAGGCCCGATCTGTCACGCCTCGGCAGCACCGTTCCCGGCCGCCATCCACCAAAGTGCCGGCTTGCCTTTCCCGCCGTTCCGGCCAGAGTGTCGGGACGAAAGGAATTTCGCAGTCCGGCCGGCTGGCGACCGGATTCGCATTGCCGCCGGCGACGGACGGCGCTTGTGCTGGCGCAAGCGTGGTCCTGAACCCTGTGGCAGGCTGGACGGACCTGCCCCCGATGATGTTTGCGACCGGAGAGTGTCCGCATGTCCGCCCGAGTTGCCGTCCTGATCGCACTCCTGCTGCTGGCCGGGCTGGCTGCCGGGCGATCGCGGGCCGCTGGCACGACGGCGGCCGATAGCCCGGGAGCAGCGAATCCGGCCGCAGGAAGTACCACCATCGCCGCTCCAGACGCCGCCATCATGACCGCCGGCGAACGCAGCGCTGCCACCAATCAGGCGCTGATGGCGATCCAGGACCAGCTGCAGCGCTCACCGGACGCCGCGCTGGCGACGCTCGATGCCCTCGATGCGCGCCTGCCGGCGACAGTCGCCACCGACCAGCTCAACCGCCAGCGCCTGCGCTGTCTCATCGGCGCCCAGCTTCAGGATGTGGCGATGGTTGCCGGCAGCGCGCGCTGGCTGCGTGAACACGGCCATGCGCTGGCGCCCGTGGACGCCGGCATCTGCGAAACCGAACTGGCCGTGCAGCAGGGCGCGCGCCAGCGGGCCTTTGTGCTCGCCCGCCAGACCTTTGAGGCGGCGCTGAAACTGCCGGAGGCGAGTCGTCAGCAGGACTGGTTGCTGCACTTTCAGGCCGGCATGTCGCTGGCCCATATCGCCACCCGGCTTGGCGAATTCGAAACGGCACTGCAGGGCTACCAGTACGCGCAGCGGATCGCCGACACCCAGCAGGATGTCGAGTCGCAGATTGTGGTCTGGGCCCAGCTGGCGACGCTGTACGCCGACATGAAACGCTTCGACGACGCGCTCGCCGCCAGTGATCGGGGCATCGCGCTGGCGGCGGCGACCGGCAATCCCTACCTCCAGATCGGTCAGCAGCTGACGCGCTATTACCTGTATGCGGTGAACGGTGCGCCGGACAAGGCGGCGATGCAGGTGGCACTGGAAACGGCCGACCAACTGGCGCGCGAAACCGGCGACGCCCAGATTCAGCTGGACACGCAGATCAGTTACGGCGATTTCTATTTCAAGACCGGCCAGTACGCGCGCGCGATTGCCGTTGCCGATGCGGCCGTCGCGCTGGCCACCCGCCTGCAAAGCCGGGCCAGTCTCGCCACCGCCCTGGCCAATCGCGGCTTTGCCCGGATACGCAGTGGCGATGCCGCCGGCAAGGCCGATATCGAAGCCGGCATCCGCATGCTCGATGACATGGGATCAAAACCGGAAGTCGCCAACCTGCTGCTGGAATCAGTGGATGTGCTCGACGCTGCCGGCGACGCCAAAGGCGCACTGGCGGCCTTGCGCCGCTACAAAACCATCAGCGATGAGTTGTTCCAGACTGACCGCGAAAAACGCGTGTTCGAATTGCGCGAAATGTTCGACGCCGAAAAACGCGAGCGCGAAATTGCCGAACTCAATCGCCAGAATGCCGAAAGCGCTGCCGCGCTGACGCATCAGGACATGCAGCGCCGTATCGGCTGGCTGATGGCGTTGGTGGCGGTGTTGATCGTCGCGGTGCTGGCGCTGCTGTACCGGCGTGTGCGCAGCGCCAATGCCGCGCTGAGTGAGAAAAACAGCCAGCTCGATTACCAGAGCACGCACGATGCGCTGACCGGCTTGTTCAACCGGCGTTACTTCCTCGAATACAGCCAGCAACTCGACCTCTCAGAAAATCAGGACAGCGGACATACCCGCGCGGTATTCCTCATCGATCTGGATCATTTCAAACGCGTCAATGATCGCTACGGCCACGCCGGCGGTGACGAAGTGTTGCGCGAAGTGGCGCGTCGCATGCAGGCCGCGATGCGTGATCGGGATCGCGTGGTGCGCTGGGGCGGCGAAGAATTTCTCGTCTATCTGCCCGGCGTCCAGATCCGCATGCTCGACACCGTCGCTGAACGCTTGATGCATGCAGTGGGTGAGCGGCCGGTGCTGTTCGACGACCAGAGCATTCCGGTGACGCTGTCCATCGGTTACAGCGTGCTGCCGGTGCGCACGGTGAACGATGTTTTGAGCTGGGATCGCCTGCTGCACATTGTCGATATGGCGCTGTATCTGGCCAAAGCGTTTGGTCGCAATCGCGCCATCGGCATCGCCCGCTACCTCAGCGAGGAAAGCCGCGCGCTGGCGCTCGTCGAACGCGACCTGCCCGCCGCACTGCGCGCCGGCTTCATCGAACTGCACACCACGCCCGGCCCGATGCCGGCGGCGTGCTCTGCAACAGACAGATCTGAAACACACTGCACTGAAACAGACATCCCGGCAACAGATACTTCCGCAACAGCTGCATCCGCCACTGCGCCGCCGGCTGCCGACGATGCAAATACGGCACCGGCATGATGTCCAACACCATTCAATCGAGGCATTCCAATTCACGACTGCCAGAAACTTCCGTTCGTCCTGAGCCTTTCGTCAAGCTCAGGGCAGGCTTCGTCGAAGGGTTTCACGAACGGGGATTTCTTGACTGAATGGTGTTCCCGGCATGAGCCGGTATTTTTGCGGCGCCGGCACCGCCGCCAGGAACAAGCACCGGCCTGCGTCTTGTGGCAGTCTGGTCCGCATCGCACCCGTTCGCATCATTGCCCGGAGTCTCGCCATGTCTGCCCGCACTTCTGCGCTCGTCCTGATCCTGCTGCTGGCGAATGCAGGCATGAATACCGTGGCGCTCGCCGCCGAAACGCCTGCCGCGCCCGCCGGAACTGCTGCGCCCGCGGCTGCTGCCGCGCCGGACGCGACCGCCATCGCGGCGGCGCTGGATCGCATCCGCAAACAATCCCTGCCGGCACCGGCGGAAGCGCTGGCCGCGCTCGATGCACTGGATCGCGACACACCGGCGCGCGATGCCGCCGATCAACTGCATCGCCAACGTCTGCGTTGTCGCATCGCCGGTTTGCTCAAGGATGCGGCGATGGTGGTCAACAGCGTGCGCTGGTTGCGCGAACACGGCCATGCGGCGGCCGCCGTGGATATCGGCATTTGCGAAGCCAATCTGGCCATGGAGCAGGGCGCGCGCCAGCGCGCATTTGTGCAGGCGCGCCAGGCGTTTGATGCGGTGCTGAAACTGAACGCCGTGCACAGTCTCGACGACTGGAGCCTGCGCTATGACGCCGGTGTAACACTCGGCCGCATCGGCACGCGCACCGGCGAATTCGAGCAGGCGCTGCAAGGTCATCTGCTGGCCCAGCGCGCCGCTTACGAACTCAATGACACGGAAAAACAGATCATCGTCTGGGGCAATCTCGGCACGCTGTATGCCGACATGAAACGCTACGACGAAGCGCTGGCGGCCAGCGATCAGGGCATCGCGCTGGCACACCGCACCGGCAACACGCGTCACCTGATCCGCCAGCACCTGAGCCGCTATTACCTGTACACAGTGAACGGTTCGCAGGACAAGGCGGCGATGCAGGCGGCAGTGGAAACGGCCGACAAACTGGCGCGCGAAACCGGCGATGCGCCGATGCAGCTGATCGCGCTGATCAATTTTTCGGATCTCTATTACAAGACCGGCCAGTATGCGCGCGCCATGGACAAGGCGCGCGAAGCTATTGCCCTCGCCAACGCCCAGCAAAGTCCGGTCAATCTCGCCATGGCCACTGCCAATCTCGGCTTCGCCCGTGTCAGCAGTGGTGATGCGGCCGGCAAGGCCGATATCGAAGCCGGCATCCGCATGCTCGATGACATGGGATCAAAACCGGAAGTCGCCAACCTGCTGCTGGAATCAGTGGATGTGCTCGACGCTGCCGGCGACGCCAAAGGCGCACTGGCGGCCTTGCGCCGCTACAAAACCATCAGCGATGAGTTGTTCCAGACTGACCGCGAAAAACGCGTGTTCGAATTGCGCGAAATGTTCGACGCCGAAAAACGCGAGCGCGAAATTGCCGAACTCAATCGCCAGAATGCCGAAAGCGCTGCCGAGCTGACGCGTCAGGACATGCAGCGCCGTATCGGCTGGCTGATGGCGCTGGTCGCGGTGCTGATCGTTGCCGTGCTGGCGCTGCTGTACCGGCGCGTGCGCAGCGCCAATGCCGCGCTGAGCGAAAAGAACAGCCAGCTTGATTACCAGAGCACGCACGATGCGCTGACCGGTTTGTTCAACCGCCGCTATTTCCTCGAATACAGCCAGCAACTCGACTTGTCGGAAAACCAGGACAGCGGCCATACCCGCGCGGTGTTTCTCATCGATCTGGATCATTTCAAGCGCGTCAATGATCGCTACGGCCACGCCGGCGGCGACGAAGTGCTGCGCGAAGTCGCGCGCCGCATGCAGGCCGCGATGCGGGATCGGGATCGGGTGGTGCGCTGGGGCGGCGAAGAATTTCTCGTGTACCTGCCCGATGTCCAGGAGCGCATGCTCGATACCGTTGCCGAACGGTTGATGCAGGTAGTCGGCGACCAGCCGGTGCTGTTCGACGGCCAGAGCATTCCGGTGACACTGTCGATCGGCTACAGCGTGCTGCCGGTGCGCGCCGGCGACAGCGTGCTGAGCTGGGATCGCCTGCTGCACGTGGTCGACATGGCGCTGTATCTGGCCAAAGCCTTCGGCCGCAACCGCGCCATCGGCATCGCCCGTTACCTGAGCGATGAAAGCCGCGCGCTGTCACTGATCGAAGGTGATCTGCAAGCCGCACTGCGCGCCGGCTTCATCGAACTGCACACCACCCCCGGACCGGTTCGTGCGGCGGAAAAAGATCAGACGGAACAACCAGGTCCGGAACGTGCCGCGGTGTAGGCGTCGGCGTCTGAATCCACGTAGCGTAATCGTCCGATTACGCTGCCGCAAATCGGACCAACGCGCTTTCTGAAAGTTAGTGTCGGGAACAGAAAATGAGCAATGCATTGGGTCGACTTGTCATATGGAAAAGTTCTGTCTGTGATGGTGATTGGGAACATCAGCACGGGATAAGTATCTCAACTATCGACAATCCAGGCTGGGCAATGGACGTAGATTTGAACGAAACCGTGTGGGCTGACATGGTGTTTGGAGAAGTAATTGAGCACATGGAAACAGACGACAAATGGCTGCATTGCAAATTTATCAATGGGGTATTCAAAGGTCGTTGTGCGCTAAACCGCCTGGAAGACATGATCTGTGTTTTTCTGGAGTTTGTTGAAAGAAGGGGCGAAGGGCCGTAAGTGCAAAATAGCGCAGCGTATTCGTACGTTCATCGCGCAGTCATCGGGGTAAATACGTCCGATTACGCTGGCGCTAATCGGACCGGCGAGATCGAGGGGTGACGTCGCAGGTACGAATAGCGCAGCGGTTGTGTGTTGCGGACGTTACACCGGCAGGCTGGGCACCGGCGGGAAGCGTGGTGCGGTGGTTTGCCAGCGCAGGTGCAGTTGTTCGGCGCGGAATTCGCCACCGCTGATCACGAAATCATTTTGCAGCGGAATTTTCAGCGCCGGCAGCGGTTT
This sequence comes from Permianibacter sp., assembly GCA_041913605.1. Taxonomy (GTDB): domain Bacteria; phylum Pseudomonadota; class Gammaproteobacteria; order Enterobacterales; family Permianibacteraceae; genus Permianibacter. The sequence continues at coordinate 200,614 of JAYSEY010000006.1, read as the reverse complement.
CAGCATGCCTGATTGATCCGCCGGCGCTTCGAAGTCGACGCGGCCATGCAGCAGGCCGAGACTGATGGGCACCGGTTTGCTGGTCCCGCAACTGTCGCGTTCTTCAAAATCGGTTTGCATGGTGCCGAACGACAGGCCGAGATCCAGTGTTTTCGCCTCGATGTCCATGCGCATGGCGTTGAGCAGTATGCGTGCGCCGGCCGATGCCGATTGCGCGCGAAACTCGCTGCGGCCATGCCAGGACTCGGTGCAGTCATGTTCGGTCCAGCTGCCTTTGGCCTGCAGTGGCAAACCGGAGTCTTCGGTCGCCACCGCGTAACGCACGGCAGGTTTCGGTGCGTCGCCGGGGCGATCACGGCTGGCGCCGACATCGGCTCTGAAGCGCAAACGCATGACGCCGGTGATTTGCAGCGACGGCCGATCTTCGTCCTGCCATGTGTAGTCGATGCGCAGATCCCATTCGCTGAGATGACGGATGTTGCTGCGGTGATCGCGCACGTTCACCAGCAAGGGACCGGCGGCGGGATCGCTGTCGCGCAGATTGCAGCGGATGCGTTCGCTGTTCCAGTCGTCAACGGCCAGCACCGTACCGGCCAGCTCCACGGTGCCGGGTTCGCTGCCGAATTCACCGAACAACACCAGTTGTTTGTTTTCTTCGTCAACGGCGGCGTGATGAATGCTCGGCGCGAGTATCTGCGGATCGGCAGTGAGCAACGCCGGACGTGCCTGCAGTTCGGCGCCGGTGTGGGTGTCGATGTGCTTGCCGGTTTTGCGCATGGCGCCGAGCACATCGTCCCAGGCAAACGCGCGCTGGCGTGGTGATTCCGGTGTCGTGTCGTTGGCGCCATCAAGGGCGCCGAGCAGGCGATCAAAAAAGTATTCCGGTATGTCGTAGGCCGCTGGCGCACTGACCGAACGGCTCCAGCCCAGGTAAACGCCAGCGCCTTTTTTCTGGCAGGCAAACACGAACCCGGCGGCAGCGTCCGAGGTGCTGTTGCAGGCATTCATGAACACGATGCTGTTGGCGGAAAACTGCCAGTAATGTTCGACAAAGTGCGCGGTGATGCCGTAACGGATATCCATGACATCCTGTTCGCGGCCAAGGAAGTCGCGGTATTTCTCTCCGTTGGCGGCCATGAAATACACCAGCCGGCGATTGTCGAGATCTTCGCGGATGTCGGCCATCGCATCCATGACTTCGCTGGTCAGTGTCGAGGATGTCACGCAGTACAGACGCACTTCGCGATTGTCTTCATACACGCGGCCACTGCCGCCGTGCGTGTGCAGATAAAACACGCCATCCCCCTGCACCTGGCGCAGCTGGGTCAGGCGGGCGTCGCCTTCGTTGCCGGCCTGGATCTGGTAGCCGTGGCGACGCAGCCAGTTCGACAGCGTGGTGACGGTGGTCTGGCCGTAAAAATTCGTGCCGAACGAGTGGCCGATGCGCGCTTGGCTGCTGCCGGGCAATTCGGCTTTGCCGGCTGCGAATGAGGGGGCCGCGGATTTGTGCGCCGGGGCGCCGGCGTCGCTGTTGCGATCACGGCCCGGCACAAAACTGCGCGACAGGACCAGCAGGCGACCGTCACGGAAGCGCGCCCAGGCCGAACCGGTATCGGCATCGACACCAGCGTCGGCAAAGGCCGTCTGGCTGCGGGCAAAAGTGGCGAATGCGCTGAGGTAATCGTTGACCGGCAGAGCGCGGCTGTCGAGTTCGCGGCAATGCCGGTCCAGCGTCGCGAACACGGCCATGCGCTGGGCCGGCGTCAGCGAGCCGCCGCTGCTGCCCGGGTCGGGCGGGGGCGTTCCACCGTTGCTCCCGCCGCCCCCTCCGCCGCCACAGGCGGACAGTCCGCCCAACGCCAGCACGGCACTGCCACCGGCCAGCCAGTGCAGGAGCTGCCGGCGCAGCAGGCTGGGCGCAAACGGAGCAGCGGCATGGTCTTTGGCGACAGGGTATTCAGCGCGCTGATTTGCCGAGACATGACGGGCGGATGGGTCGGACGCTGGCGCGAGCGCTGCCGGCGCATGCGTCGTGATTGCGGCGCGGGTTTGGGCGCTGCTCTGTGGGGGCGGGGGGGCAGATGCCGGCGCCGGAACTGGCGTTGACGTGCTCGGATCGCCGGCCGGTGCGGCGGGCGCGTGCGGGAAGGTCATGGTGCTCTCCTGAATCGCTGAAAAAGAAACCGCACGCAACACGCGTTTTTGGTCTCTCTTCGTCGATTCCGGAGTCGCCGGGGATCTGTGCAGCTTTATGTGTGCTGCATCGGGTACAGCGCAGCGGAGTGCTGCGTGCGCGCCATCAAGGCCGGGCGATTATTGCCCGGCCCTGACGCAGCTGTACAGCTTGGGGAGGACAGTCTGCGGCGGATGCACGCCGCCGATTGCGTCGTTCAGGTGGCGTGAACGCTGGCCGGGCCGCGCTGCTTGGCCAGTTGCAGCGCATCCATCGCCGCTTCGCGCAGCAGGTGCACCGGACCGCCGGCAAACGGCGCGATGCCGGCGCCAAAGCTGATGCGCTGGCCATTGACCGGCGCGTGCAGGCGCGAGAAGTCGTTGATGAGATCAGTGACGATGCGCCGCGCGTCGTCCATCCGGCAGCCGGGCAGCAGCACGCCGAAGGCGTCGCCGGTCAGGCGGCCGACCACGTCGCTCTTGCGCAGTCGGTGTTGCAGCAGCTGCGCCAGTGAGCGCAGCAGTTCGTCGCCGTGGGCGTGGCCGCGCGCGGCATTGAGTTGCTGCAGGTGGTCGATGTCGATCATCGCGAAGCAGAGCGGGTCGCCGGTGCGGCTGGCCTGGGCGCAAAGCGCTTCCATGGCCTGATGCAGGCCGCTGGCGTTCATCACACCGGTCAGCGCGTCGCGGGCGAGCTGGCGTTCCAGCGCCCGGCTGCGCGAGATGCGGGTCAGCACGGCACGGCGCAGCTCTTCGGCCTTGACCGGCTTGAGCAGGAAGTCGTCGCCGGAAATGGCCATCGCCGCCGCCTGCTTTTCCGGGTTTTCCTCGGCCGACAGGAACAGCATCGGCAGGCCGGCGAAACCCGGCATCTGGCGCAGCACACGCGCCAGTTCCAGACCCGAGCAATCGGGCATCTGCATGTCGAGCAGGATCAGTTCCGGGCGCAGATCGATGAGCGCGCCCATCACCTGCAGCGGTTGGTTGACCACCGCGACCACGCAGCCGGCTTCCTTCAACGCCTTGTTGTAATGCAGGGCCTGCGATTTCGAATCCTCGACCACCAGCACCCGTGGCGGCTCGCCGGCACTGGCGATGGCGACCGTCTCCAGCGCTTCGACCACATCGGCGGTCTGCACCGGCTGGCTGATAAAGGCGCTGGCGCCGGAGCGCAGCGCCATCAGCCGCAGCGGCAGGGTGTCGGCTTCGGCGACGGCGATGATCGGCAAATCGCCGGGCAGGCGGGCGCGGTCATTGGGCAGGCGATCCAGCGCCAGCAGCGCGGCGATGGGCGTGCCATGGCCGACCGAATGCGCGGCGTAACCAAACAGCGTCAGCTCGGCGCGCAGCCGGGACAGGTCCGGCAGGCCGGGCAGATCGACCCAGAGGGTCGGCAGGGCGGCGGCCGGCGGTGCACTGTCGCCGACGGTGGTGGTTTCCGGTGTCGGCTTGCCGTCCAGCTCCTCGGCATGGCGCTGCAACTGGCGCACCACATCGCCGAGCAGACCGGCGTCCGGGCTCAGGCACAGCGCTTCGGCCTTCTGCAGCAGACGGGCGGCGCCGGGAAAACCGAAGCTGTCGCAGCTGCGGGTGCTGTGTTCAAGCAGCATCGCCAGTTGCGGGCCAAAGGCAGCCAGCGATTCGCCGGCGATCAGCCGTTCCAGATAGCCCGCCACCTGGCGCAGCTTGCCGGGCAGACGCCGGGCAAAGAGTCGTTTCAGTTCCGCTTTCTGCTGGTCGGATTCGCGTGTCATGCGTGAGGGTATCCCGGTCGGGCCGGCGAGAAGGTTCGGGCAAGTGTAGAGCTTTCTGACGACAAGTGACGACGCTGGCGTTGACGGCCGGATCGGCGATGGCCAGCCCGGTCCCGAACCGTGCCGGAGGCCGGTTGCTGCATGGGCCGGCAGGGTGCGGACAACAGGCGCGACGGCGCCGCGGCCAAATGCATTCGGTCCTGCAGCGCTCCTGGCACCGGGCCGGGCCGCCGACAGCGGCGTGATTGCCCCGCATCCGCAGGGTCGCTGGCTGGCGGCCGGAAAAATTTTTAGCACTCTCCCCCCTTGAGTGCTAAAACAGCATCCCCAGATCGGGGCGCACAGGCTTTCGGCGTCCGCCAGCCGGCGGGCGCCTTTCCTCTCAATCCGTGTTCAATCCAGGAGAGAACGCAATGAACATTCGTCCCTTGCACGACCGCGTCGTCGTCCGTCGCCTCGAAGAAGAGCGTCTGTCTGCTGGCGGCATCGTCATTCCGGACAACGCCACCGAAAAGCCGAGCAAAGGCGAAGTGGTCGCGGTGGGCCCGGGCAAGCGTCTGGACAACGGCAGCATCGCCGCACCGGGCGTCAAGGTCGGTGACAAGGTGCTGTTCGGCAAGTACAGCGGCACCGAAGTGAAAGTCGACGGCACCGAAGTCGTCGTGCTGCGCGAAGAAGATCTGTTCGCCGTCATCGGCTGATCGCCGCGCCCCCCGTCACAAATTGCATCAACCCTGAATTTCCGAGGAACTGAAAAATGGCAGCCAAAGACGTCCGTTTCGGCGACGAAGCCCGCGCAAAAATGCTCCATGGCGTGAACGTTCTCGCCAATGCCGTGAAAGTCACGCTTGGCCCGAAAGGCCGTAACGTCGTGCTCGACAAGAGCTTCGGCGCGCCGACCATCACCAAAGACGGTGTCTCGGTCGCGAAAGAAATCGAACTGGAAAACAAGTTCGAAAACATGGGCGCGCAGATGGTGAAAGAAGTCGCCTCGCAGACTTCCGATGTCGCCGGCGACGGCACCACCACCGCCACCGTGCTGGCACAGGCCATCCTCACCGAAGGCATGAAGCTGGTTGCCGCCGGCATGAACCCGATGGATCTGAAGCGCGGCATCGACAAGGCCACTGCGGTCATCGTCGAAGACCTGAAGAAACTGTCCAAGCCCTGCTCGGACGACAAGGCCATTGCCCAGGTCGGCACCATTTCCGCGAACAGCGACGAAGCCATCGGCCGCATCATTGCCGACGCGATGAAGAAAGTCGGCAAGGAAGGCGTCATCACCGTTGAAGAAGGTTCGGGTCTGGAAAACGAACTGAATGTCGTCGAAGGCATGCAGTTTGATCGCGGTTACCTGTCGCCGTACTTCATCAACAACCAGGAATCGATGAGCGCTGAACACGAAAACGCTTTCATCCTCCTGGTCGACAAGAAAATCTCCAACATCCGCGATCTGCTGCCGGTGCTCGAAGGCGTGGCCAAAGCCGGCAAGCCGCTGCTGATCGTTGCCGAAGATGTCGAAGGCGAAGCGCTGGCGACGCTGGTCGTCAACACGCTGCGCGGCATCGTCAAGGTTGCTGCGGTCAAGGCGCCGGGCTTCGGTGATCGCCGCAAGGCCATGCTCGAAGATATCGCCATCCTCACCGGCGGTACCGTGATCTCGGAAGAAGTCGGTCTGACGCTGGAAAAAGCCACGCTGAAAGATCTCGGCCAGGCCAAGCGCATCCAGATCACCAAAGAAAACACCACCATCATCGACGGTGCCGGCGATGCCGCTGCCATCGAAGGTCGCGTCAAGCAGATCCGCGCGCAAATCGAAGAAACCTCTTCGGATTACGATCGCGAGAAACTGCAGGAACGTGTTGCCAAACTCGCCGGCGGTGTCGCCGTGATCAAGGTTGGCGCCACCACCGAAGTGGAAATGAAAGAGAAGAAGGCCCGCGTTGAAGACGCGCTGCACGCCACCCGTGCCGCGGTCGAAGAAGGCGTGGTCCCGGGCGGTGGCGTGGCGCTGGTGCGTTCGCTGAAAGCCCTGGAAGGCCTGAAAGGCATCAACTCGGATCAGGACGCCGGTATCGGCCTGCTGAAGCGCGCCATCACCGCGCCGCTGCGCCAGATCGTTGCCAATGCCGGTGAAGAGCCGAGCGTGGTGCTGGACAAGGTGCTGGGTGGTTCGGGCAACTTCGGTTACAACGCTGCCACCGGCCAGTATGGCGACATGGTTGCCGAGTTCGGCGTGCTGGACCCGACCAAGGTCACCCGTACGGCGCTGCAAAACGCCGCGTCGGTTGCCGGCCTGATGCTGACCACCGAAGCCATGGTGTCGGAACTGCCGAAGAAAGACGCGGGTCCGGCGATGCCGGCCGGCGGCGGCATGGGCGGCATGGACTTCTGAGTCTGTCACGTACTCTGCTGCAACAGGACGCCCCGCTTTTGCGGGGCGTTTTTTTTGCGTGAAACCTGCCGGCTGCAGATTGCTGATTTGTCCACATGCGCCGTAAGGCGTGCCCGCACAACACGCCGCGGCGATCGTGATCAAGCGCGCCGCTGCTTATCGCTGCAATAGTCACCATGCGCTGCAAGGAACGCGGCGCCGCGACTATAGTTGTCGCGGTTGCACCGGCGTGTCGGCCAAAGCGGCCATGACGGCCGGGAACACCGGCTCGTCGGCGAGTGGATCAGAAACATGGGGAGCGGCAGAACATGGCAGGCAAAAACAGCAAGGCACCGGACATCGATATCGGCATCAGCAGCGACAATCGCAAGAAAATCGTCAAGGGCCTGTCGGCGCTGCTGGCGGACAGCTACACGCTGTACCTGATGACGCACAACTTCCACTGGAATGTGACAGGGCCGCAGTTCAACAGCCTGCACAACATGTTCATGACCCAGTACACCGAACAGTGGACAGCGCTCGATGCCATTGCCGAACGCATTCGCGCACTCGGTTTTCCGGCGCCGGGTACCTACAAGGAGTTCGTCAAGCTGGCGTCGATCAAGGAAGTGGAAGGCGTGCCGAAAGCGCGCGACATGATCCGCCATCTGGTTGAAGCCCAGGAAGCCACGGCGCGTACTGCGCGCAAACTGTTTCCGGTGGTGGCTGAAGCCGACGATCAGCCAACCGCCGATTTGCTCACCCAGCGCCTTGAAGTGCACGAAAAAACCGCGTGGATGCTGCGCAGCCTGCTGGAAGAGTGAACGTTTCCGGAACAAAAAAATCCCGCCGTGTGGCGGGATTTTTCTTTGTCATCAACCGTTCCCGCCGGCGTCGCCAGCGTTTTGCTGGGCTACCGGCAGGGTGAAGAAAAATGTCGCGCCCTCGTTCACGGCGGCGCGGGCCCAGATGCGGCCGCCATGACGGGTGATCACGCGTTTGACGATGGCAAGGCCGATGCCCATGCCGCCGAAACTGTCTTCGGCATTGAGCCGGTTGAAGGGGGCGAACAGGCGTTCGGCAAACTGCATGTCGAAACCGCAGCCGTTGTCACGCAGATAGAACACCGTTTCGCCCTGTGAATCGAGTTCGGCGCCGAACTGGATCTCCGCCAGCACGCGGTCGAGCGTGTACTTCAGGGCATTTTCCAGCAGGTTGCCGATGGCCAGCCGGAGCAGTTCGGCGTCGGCGTTGGCGTAGAGCTCGGGCTGGCAGCGGAAGTGGATATCGCGTTTGGGATATTGCTCGCGATGTTCCAGATACACGCTGCTGACCAGCGCGGAAAGATTGAGCATCTCGCGGCGCAATTCGGTGCGGCCGGCGCGCGACAGGCGCAGCAAGTCATCCATCAGCCGGCTCATCTTGGCGCCGCTTTCGGTGATGCGTCGCACCCGGTCCAGTGTGGCTGGATCACTGTTGGCGGGCAGGTCTTCGGCGAGCATTTGCGCATAACTGCGGATGTGGCGCAGCGGTGCGCGCAAATCGTGTGACACCGAATAACTGAAGCTGTCGAGTTCTTCCAGGGTTTGCTGCTGGCGTTCGCTGAGGATCTGCCAGGCTTTGCGCTGCTGTTCCAGCTCCAGTTTTTGCCGGTGCAATGTTTTCAGGGCAAAAAAGCTGGCGCCACCGGCCGCCGCGGCCAGCAGCAGACCGGCGATCAGCAAACCGATCTGCGGCGCCATGTGCACGTCGAAGCGGCCCGGCGCGGCGGCCAGCGCCAGCTGCCAGTCGAGCCCGCCAATCAGTATCTCGTAGCGACGGACATGCGTGCTGCTGGCCAGGGCTTGCAGCGGATCGCGCAGCGGCAATTGCGCGTCGCGCAGGCGTGAGGGATGAAAATAATGCAGCTCGCGATCAGCGCTGTTCTGTCCACCACGCAGGATGTAGAAATCGATGCCGGCCGGCGCCATGTCCTGCAGGGCGCGTTGCAGGAAACTGGCCAGCCGGATGCGGGTGTGGACATAGCCGAGAAAGCGCTGGCCGCCGGCGGTCAGACTGGTGTTGATCACCGGTTGCAGCAGATCCAGCACCACCTGGTTGTTGGCATCGGCATGACTGCTGATGCGGATCTGGCGGGTGCGGACATCGGGTTGCAGATCGCGCGGCAAACCCGGCACCAGCGTGGTCAGCAGCCGCTGTTCGTACAGCAGGCTGGCACTTTCCGGCACCATGTAACGGACACGCAGCGGGCCGTCAGCGGCCGGCAGGCTCCAGCCGATGAATTGCAGATCCGGATGGCGCTGGAATTGCGGTTTGGTGAAGCTCTGGAATTCGTCGGCGCGTACTTCGTCGGAGGCGGCGATCAGGCCGTTCAGATCGACAAGGGAATTGATGTACACCGCAAACTGGTGGTCGATGGCGCGCATGCGCTCGGCGACGGCCTGCTGGAACAATTGCTCCTGCGCGGCGGCATCGCGGCTGTACTGATACCAGGTAGCCAGCAGCGTCAGCAGCAACAGCACGGATGCCAGCAACAGCGGCCAGAGCAGCAGACGGGCAGGTGATGTTTCTTGTTGTGGGGCGGGCATCTGCGCAACCGGACGGAGACCATCGCCGCTGAGTATAGGCAAAGCGGCTGGCGTCGCGGGCGCTATCATCGGCATCTGACACCGGCGTTGTTGCCGGCCTGCCTGCCGAGGAACCGAACGTGATTGATCTGTATTCCGCCGCCACCCCGAATGGTCACAAGATCAGCATTGCCCTGGAGGAGTTGCAGTTGCCCTACCGCCTGCAGGTCGTGAACCTGCAGCGGCTGGAGCAGAAAACGCCGGAGTTTCTTGCCATCAATCCAAATGGCCGCATCCCGGCCATCGTTGATCGCGACAACGATGATTTCACCGTGTTCGAGTCCGGCGCGATCCTGATTTATCTCGCCGAACGCACCGGCCGCTTGCTGCCGCGCGAGCCCAAAGCCCGTTCGCGCACGTTGCAATGGCTGATGTTCCAGATGTCGGGCGTCGGTCCGATGCAGGGCCAGTCGCACTATTTCCGCTACTACGCACCGGAGCAGGTGCCGTTCGGCGTGCGCCGTTACACGGCGGAAACGGCCCGCCTGTACGGCGTCCTCAACCAGCGTCTGGGACACAGCCTGCATCTGGCTGATCACGAGCTGACCATCGCCGATATCGCCACCTGGCCCTGGATCAATCTTGCCGCCCGTGCCGGCGTTGACCTCAACCAGTTCCCGCAGCTGCAGCAGTGGCATGCGCGGCTGGCGGCCCGTCCGGCCTTCCAGCGCGGCCAGCTGCAGCCACCGCGCAGCTGAGTAAGCAACCGGGTGATCAGCAGCGCTTTTTGCGATCTGGTCGGAACAGATCCGGCGCGCCTGCGGGCGCGCCGCCTTTTTGTGATGACAATTTTTTGATCTTCGCTGCGCCTGTGCGCGATTCATGAAGCAGTTCACAAACCGTTTGCAAGCCTCTGATAGATTGCCGATCCGTCTCCATCAGCACCGCCAGACGGACGGCACGGACGCCGCTCATAAGCAGGGAATTGCTCCTCACGGTCGATCGCCTTCGGGCACAGACCGCTTTTATTTGTGGAGTCACCCCATGTCCCGGCGCGGAATTGAAGTCATCGTTTGCGACACGCCTGAATTGCAGGCGGCGCACTACGCCCTGCGCTATCAGGTTTATTGTCTCGAACGCCAATTCGAAGCCAGTGATCAAACGGCCGGTCTGGAACAGGACCAGTTCGACGCCGACGCCGTGCACTTTCTCGCCCGCGATGCTGCCACTGGCGCGCCGCTTGGCGCTGTGCGGCTGGTCTGGCCGCAGCAGAACGGCTTTCCGGCCGAAAAAATCACCGCCCTCGACAGTGAGCGTCTGCAGCTGATGGCCGGCCAGCTGGTTGAAGTGTCGCGGCTGTGCATTGTCGGTTCGGCGCAACGCGGTGCCGACGAAACCTTTCAGGGCTCCGACATCATGCTGGCGCTGTTCCGTGCCGCCTGGCGCTACAGCCGCAGTCAGGGCGTGTCCCACTGGCTGTGCCTGATCACGCCGGCGCTGGAGCGTCTGCTCGGCCGGCTCAATGTGCGCTTTGAAACCGTCGGTCTGCCCTGCGTCTACCGTGGCCGCCGCCGGCCGCTGATGGCGCAGATGGATGAAGTGGTGCGTGCCGCCGCCCGTGCCTGTGGCCGCGTCCAGCAACTGGTCGGTCAGGACATCAGTGCCGCCATGGCCTGAAAGTCCCTGTTTCGACACGGCGATGACCCGCTCGACGGCGCATCTCCGCCAGGCAGATCAGAATCCTGAACCTCCCCGACCGGCGCCGCAGCGCCGGTTTCTGCTTTTGCACTGTTAACCTTTTGTCATCCGGAAATACTTACCGGCGGCGGGCACCCTCATTACACTAGCCGCACGTTTGTCCCCCTCCGAATCCGACACCATGCTGCTGCGGCTTGCCATACGCGATCTGGCCATCATCGACGAGCTGGAGCTGGCCTTTGCGGCCGGCATGACCGTGCTGACCGGCGAAACCGGCGCCGGCAAATCCATCCTAATTGACGCGCTCGGGCTGGTGCTTGGCGACCGCGCCGACGCCGGCGTGATCCGCCACGGCCAGCAGCAGGCCGAGATCACCGCCAGCTTTGACATTGCTGGCCGTGACGCCGTGCTGCGCTGGCTGGAAGAGCAGAGCATCCGCCACGACGGGGAAGTGGTGCTGCGGCGCATTCTCGGCAGCGACAGCCGCTCGCGCGCCTACATCAATGGCTCGACCGTGCCGCTGGCCTCGCTGCGTGAACTCGGCGCCCAGCTGGTCGATATCCACGGCCAGCACGAGCACCAGCGCCTGTTGTCGGCCAGCGTCCAGCGCCAGTGGCTGGACACCATCGGCCGTCATGAGCTGCTGCTGAAAACCCTGCGCGAGCGCCACAGGGCCTGGCTGGAGGCGCGTGAACAGCTGCAACAGCTGGAGCAGGCGCTCGGTGACCGCGATGCCCGGCTCGACATCCTGCGTTTTCAGGTCGGTGAGCTGGATGCCGCCGGCGTCGAAGGTCTGGATGTGGCGGCGCTGGAACAGCGCCATCGCCGCGCCGCCAACGCCGCCGAGATCATCAACCTGTCGGCCGCCATCGCCGCCCTGCTGGACGATGACGAAGACGGTGCCGGCAGCCGGCTCGGCAGCGCCGCCGATCGCATGGCGCGCATGGTCCAGCTCGACAGCGCGCTGGCGCCGCTGGCGGAAAACCTCAACGAGCAACTGGCGGCGGTGCAGGATCTGGCCGGCGAGTTGCGCCGTTACGGCGAGCGCATCGACATCGACGGTGAAGAACTGGCCGAGCTGGACGCCCGGCTGGCGACGCTGCACCAACTGGCCCGCAAGCATCGCGTCGCCATGGACGAGCTGCCGGCGCGCCATGCGCAGCTGAAGGCCGAGCTGGCGCAGCTGGATCAGGGCGAGCAGGGACTGGCACAGCGCCAGCAGGCGGTGGCCACTGCGCGTGCCGGCTGGCAGGCCGCAGCAAGCGAACTGTCGAAAGCGCGCGCCAAGGCGGCGAAATCACTGGGCGAACAGGTCAGCAAGCTGATGGCCGAGCTGGGCATGGGCGGCGGACGTTTCGCGGTCCAGCTCACCGCCCGCGACGGCGATGAACCGCATCCGGACGGCGCCGAACGCGTCGAGCTGATGGTCAGCGCCAATCCCGGCCAGCCGCTCAAACCGCTGGCGAAAGTCGCGTCGGGCGGCGAACTGGCGCGCATCAGCCTGGCCATTCAGGTGGTGGCCGGCAAGGATGCCGATCTGCCCTGCCTGATCTTTGACGAAGTCGATGTCGGCATCGGTGGTGGCACCGCCGAGGTGGTTGGTCGCCTGTTGCGCAAGCTGGGTGAGCGCGCCCAGGTGCTGTGCGTCACCCACCAGCCGCAGGTGGCGGCGCTCGGCCATGGTCATCTGCGGGTGCAGAAGAAAGCGCTCAAGGACCAGACCCGCACCGAGGTGGTGGAGCTGGCCGGCGAACAGCGCATCGAGGAGATCGCGCGCATGGTTGGCGGCTTGCAGATCACCGACACCACCCGCGCCCACGCCCAGGAATTGCTGGCCAGCGCCGAGCCGGCCTGAGCCGGTTGCGGCGGACGGAAACAGTCCGCGCTTCCGAAACGCCAACGCCGCCTGAGCAGGCGGCGTTGGCGTTTACTGCGGCTGGATTCAGTGCAGTGGCGGCTCAGCCCTTGCGGCCTTCGCAGCCCTCGCAGGTGCCGTACAGATAAAGCGAGTGATCGGTGAGTTTGAAGCCGTGTGCGCTGGCAATTTTTTTCTGCTGCAGCTCGATGACTTCGTCGATGAATTCAATCACCTTGCCGCAGCTCAGGCAGACCAGATGATCGTGATGGCCGCCGTGGTCGAGCTCGAACACGGAATGGCCGCCTTCGAAGTGGTGGCGCAGCACCAGACCGGCCTGTTCGAACTGGGTCAGCACGCGGTAAACCGTTGCCAGGCCCACGTCGTCGCCCTGTTCAAGCAGGGTCTTGTAGACATCTTCGGCGCTCATGTGCCGGTCCGGCGCGTGCTCGAGGATGCTGAGGATCTTCATCCGCGGCAGCGTGATCTTCAGACCGGCTTTCTTGAGCTGCAGGTTTTCCATGGCCTCTCCATCAACAATCTGGCGTCATCGGGCGGCTCTGTTAGAATCGGCCGCCGGTTTGCAGGTGGCGCGTGGCGCCAGGCAGCGAACTTGTACGCAGTTGAGCGGTCCGAGCGACCGTCAGTACGCACGCGGGGCAATGTTGTTCTGCCCCTTCAGTCCCACTTTTTGCCGGCCAGTATAAGCCATGTCCCTTTCCCGTTTGACTTTCGTTCTCCTGCTGGCGGTTTCGGCCTCAGCCTGTTCGAACATGATTTACAAGCTGCCGATCATCCAGGGCAATTACCTGGAACAGAAAGACGTCGACAAACTGCGCGCCGGAATGACCCGCGAACAGGTGCTGTACGTGCTCGGCAATCCGGTCGCACGCTCCAGTTTTGCTGATCAGCGCTGGGAATATCTCTACACCGTCCGTGACGGTAGCGAAGAAACAGCGCGCAAACGCCTGAGCGTGATCTTCGCCGACGACAAGCTGGTGAAAATCGAAGGCGATTACACCCAGCCTGCCGCCTTCAATGACGGCGCCGCCTGAACCCGGATCTGAGCTTGACCTGATCCGGCCGGAGCCCTCTGCGCTCCGGCCGGGCTGCCGCTTCGTTACCGATACGGCCATCATCGGGCCGATTCCCGCCGCCGGGCTGTAACGCCCGCGCCCGCGCCGACTCCAACGCCTACCGTTCAGGTTCGTTCCGGAGTTCGCGCATGTCTGCCGCTTCCCCTTCACCCGTCATCGCCGGGAATTTTGTCGCCCGGCTTGCAGCTGCATTCATCACCCTGCAGACGCGGGGGCAAACCGGTCTGCGTCATGCCGATTGGCTGCCGTCACTGCTGTTGCGCCTGTATCTGGTGCCCGTGTTCTGGGATGCCGGCTGGCAGAAGCTCGACAGCGGCGCCGACGGCTGGGCGATGCTGGCGGTAAAGGACAGCGTCATCGACTGGTTCGGCAATCCGGATTGGGGGCTGGGTCTGCCGGCGTCGGCGCTGCTCGCCCATCTCGCGGCCTACAGCGAGTTGATCGGCGCGCTGGGCTTGTTGCTGGGACTGGCGGTGCGCTGGCTCAGCCTGCCGTTGATGATCACCATGCTGGTGGCGATGTTCACCGTGCACTGGCCGAACGGCTGGCTGGCGGTTGCCGGTGGCAGCGGATTCTGGGCCAGCGAGCGGACGCTGGCGGCGCAGGAGCGGCTGCAGGTCGCGCGCGAATTGCTGCAGACCCACGGCGACTACGCGTGGCTGACCGAACACGGCAGTTTGGTCGTGCTCAACAACGGCATCGAATTTGCCGCCACCTACTTCGTGATGTTGCTGGCCTTGCTGTATCTGGGCGCCGGTCGCTGGTTCAGCGCCGACTACTGGATCGCGCGCCGGTTTCAGGCGCGCTTGACGGCCGCAAGCGGTGACTCAAGCAGTCGCAACTGGGCGACCAGCCGCAGCAACTCGCCATCGCCCTGACGCTCGGCGAGCGCCAGTGTGCGTCGCCGCAAGCCCTCGTCACTCATCAGCTCGGCCAGCGCCAGCCGCTCGCCGCATTGCGCCTGGAACAGCAGCTTGAAGCGCCAGAGCAGATCGATACGGGCGGACGGCAGCGGATGCACGCCGGACAGTCCGGGTGAGGAGACAAATTGGCGCATGACAGAACCCTCCGCAGACGGCCGGTTCAGTGTGGGGGAGGCAGGTGACAGCATGATGAAGGCCGGGCAGCGATGGACGTGGCCGGCGCGTGCATCCGATAAAAAAGAAACGGGCCGCTGGCGGCCCGTTTCGTTGTTACGACTGGATGTCGCGCGTCACTTCTTGTCGCCGATATGGGCATCAAAGAAGCGAATCATCTTGTTGTACAGATCGAAGCGGTTTTGTTCGCCATAAAAACCGTGTGCCTCGTCAGCCTTGGTCATCCACTCGTAGGGATAAGCGCGCTTGTCGAGCGCTTCGCGCAACACTTCGAAGTGGCTGAAATGGGCGCGGATATCTTTCTCGCCGTGCACGATGAACAGCGCGGCTTTCAGTTTGTCGAGCTGGTGCACAGGTGACATGGCCCTGAGCTGGACCGGATCGGTACCGAGTGCGCGCTCCAGATATTCAAGACCGCTGCGTCGCTGCGGAATGTCGCCCTTCTTGAACATCAACTCCATGTCATACACACCGACATAACCGACGGCACACTTGTACAAATCCGGTTCGCGGGTCGGGCTCATCAGCGCGGCATAACCGCCATAGCTGGCGCCGTAAATGCAGACACGCTGCGGATCGGCAATGCCTTCGCGGATGGCCCAGCGCACGCCATCGGTCAGATCATCCTGCATGGCCGTGTGCCACTTCTGGTAGCCGGCGAGCATGAACTCACGACCGTATCCACCCGAGCCACGGAAATTCAGCTGCAGCACGGCGTATCCGCGACTGGAAAAGAATTGCGCTTCCGGGTCGAACTGCCAGCTGTCACGCGGGCCATGCGGGCCGCCGTGCACCAGCATGATGAGTGGCAGATTCTTGTCCTTGCCTTTGGGCAGGGTCAGATAGCCATACATCTCCAGGCCGTCACGGGCGACAATTTTCACCGCCTCGCGATCATTCATCTGCTTGGGATCGATCCACGGCATGCCGCGCAGCTGCGGCGTCAGCCGGTTGGTTTCGGTATCAAGCAGGTAAAACGCTGCTTGTTCCTTGTCGCTGGTGACGATCACGGTAGCCAGTTTGCCATCGCGTGTGAAACTGCTGATGTTGACGGTGGCGCCACGAAACGCTTTCTGCAGGCCGCGATACAGTTGGGTATCGCGATGATTCTCGTCGATGAACAGTGGCTGTTTGTAGTCCGGCTCCACCCAGGCACCGATGACATTCAGGCCCGAGCGATCGTAAATGATGTCGTCAATGTCAACCCGATCATGGCCGAGCAGCAACTGGCGCTGATTGGTGGCCGGGTCATACAGATAGAGCGCTTTGGTTTTGCGATCGATATCGGCACTGGCGATCAGTTTCTTGCCATCCGCCGTGAATGCAATCGGGTCCAGTTTTGCGTCTTCCATCTTGCCGCGGGAAATTTCCCGCCAGTCGGTATCGACGGTTTCCCGGTACATGACAATACTCTCGCCAGCTTCATTGCTGCCGAACGCCATGCGCGGGTTGCCCTCGTTGTCGAATGCAAGCTGTCCACGGGGGATCGGGCTGCGGCCGATGCGGGTGACATTGGCGGTGTACACGTTCAGCCAGTAAGAGGTGAGAAAACTGCTGCTGCTGTCGATTTTGGTGATGATGATGCGGTCGCGGTCGTCGGGAAATACGCGCTGGATGTCGAACGCAAACGCGAAATTCTCGCCGGACATTCCCGGTCCGAGCAGATGCATCTTCTTGCTGCCGTCGGCATTCATGGCGAACAGATCACCGGTCGCTTGCGGGCGCGTATCGCGCTCACCGGCGCTCAGTGCCGGTGCGACCACCAGACGATCCCTGGTGACCCAGCGAAAGCTGCCGACGATTTTGTTTTCGCCCATGTGTTGCACGGCGCTGGGCTTCATGGTGCTGCGATCCAGCACCACCAGCAGTTCCTGATTGTCCTTGGGCATGACGACCGCAAAGTATTTGCCGTCAGGCGAGAGCTGGATACTGCGATATTCCGCATGTTTGAAAAAGTGCTCGAGGGGAACCGTGTTGCTCTCCTGCGCCTGCAGCGGCAAGGCAATGAGCAACAACAGCGTGGTAAACCAGGCTTTCATGAAACGCTCCGGGAAGTCATGGGCAGCGGGCAATTATCGGTGAGCCAAGTGCAAACATCAGCCGGATTTGCGTATCGGTATGTACCGTCGCCGCCAACATCTGTGTGAAAAAAACAAACCCGGCAGAAGCCGGGTTTGTTTTTGCTGCTTTTGTTGCGGGTATTTCCGTTGCAACAGCCGGGAGCTGCGATCAGAACGAGTAGTCTGCCTGCAGGAAGACTTCACGACCAACACCCGTGCCGTAGCCACGCCAGAAGTACGGCCAGGAGTTGTAGGTCTGATCCTGGGCCGCGATCTTGTTGAACACGTTGGCGACCGAAAGGCTGAGCGCCAGTTCCTGGGTGAGTGCGTAGCGGACGCTGGTGTTGTAGGTGACAAACGGTGAAACGCGCTTGGTTTCCGCCCAGTTCGGCAGCGAACCCATGCGGTTGGCAAACACGGTTGCCGCCCAGTCACCATAGCTCCAGTTGATGCTGCCACGCATGCGGCTGCGGAACTCATAGTTGTTCAGGCGATCGCGATAGCTCAGCACCGGATCAGTGGCGAACTCGGCGAATTCCTGGTCCATCACATGCGACCAGGCCAGCTCGTAGCGGAAGTTGCCCCAGTTGTCCGTCGGCATGCTGTAGCGGAACTGTGCATCCACGCCTTCGATGTTCTGCACGGCGCGGTTGATCGGGCCACGGGTGGTTTGCTCGATGTCGCCGGCACGCGGGCCTTCAGTCAGGCGCTGAACGGCACCGGTGTAGAACGCGCAGGATGCGGCACTGTTTTGCAGAGCCGAACCATCACGCTCCTTGCCCAGACGGCAGTCGGCTTCTTCACGCAGCACGGTGGCGGCGGAAATGTCACCAACAACGTTCTCGAGTTCGATCTTGTAGTAGTCGACGGTCAGCGACATCTTGTCGGTGATGTCCCAGACGACACCGTAAGTGATCGAATTGCCTTCTTCTTCCTCGAGCAGCGGGTTGCCCTGACGAACGTTGAAGACCGAGTAGTTGTAGGTGGCGTTACTGCTGCCGCACTGGGTGGTGGTCAGGCCGGCGTTACGGCACTTGTATTCGTCGAACACGGTCGAGAACGAACCCGACTCGTCGGCGAACACGAAGTGCATGTCCGGTGCCCGGAACGACGTGGCATAGGAACCGCGCAGCATGAAGCCTTCGACCGGACGCCATTCCAGACCGGCGTTGTAGGTGACGGCATCATCAACGGCGGTGATGTCGTCGTACTTGTCCATGCGCGCCGCCAGTTGGACGTTCAGGGTTTCGATGATCGGCACGTTGAACTCGACGCCCACGGCGGAACGATCCCGCTCGCCGCCGCCGCCAGTACCGGTCAGGTTGTAGATGTCCGTGCGGCCCGGGAGGATGCGCGGGTCGGCGTTGAGCGTGTATTCCTGACGACCGGTTTCCACCAGCGCCGCAAAGCCCACCGGACCGGCCGGCAGTTCGAACAGATCACCGGTCACCGTAAAGTTGATTTGGGTGACGCTTGAGTCGGCGTCAGTCAGCACGCGGGTGTTCAGCGAAGCGAATGTTGCGGCGTCAATCGGATTCAGGAAGCGCGTGTAATCCGGACGGTAGACGGCATTGGTCGAGCCGACCGTGCCGCTGACCAACGGGCCGAGGAAGTAGTCACGCAGCGGCTGGTTCAGGAAGCGCGGACGATCAACCGAGGTTTCGTAGGTCGAGCGGCTGACGGTCAGATCCCAGTCGAACGCGTCAGCAAAGGTGCCTTTCAGGCCGGCAGCAATATCCATCGAGCCTTCGTCATAGAGGCTCTGCAGGGCGTTTTCGCCGCCGATTTCGGTCGGAGTGAAAATACGCAGCAGCGTGATCTGGGCATTACCGAGGTTGGCGTCGCGGAAAGTCGGCTGCCAGAACTGCGTCGAGCTGGCGGTAGTGGCGCTTGAGTCCCAAACCTGCAGCGAGACGAAGGCTTCAAGGTTGTTGCCGAAGTCGTAGGTGCCGTAGACGTAAGCCGAGGCATTTTCCGCCTTGTTACGGATCTGCTGGGTGGCCGGGTAACCTTCATAACCGCAAGCATTGCCGCGGCCGGTGATGGTGTAGTTGAACAGTTCGTACTCGGCGAAGCGCGAGCACACCGTCGCATCGGTAAAGAGATACTTGTTGGTGGTCCGGTTCCAGACATACAGACCGGTGATCGGATCACGCTGGCCCGGAGCGGAGTCCGGGTTGTCGCGATAAGAGTCCATGAACTTGCGTTCGTTCGCGAAGATCGCGCCGCGATCAAACAGCTGGACCGCGTACGTCAGGCTCCAGGCATCACCGGCGGCACCGCCGACCCACTGCAGGTCGTACGTCGGTGCGCCACCCATGGTCGGTTTGCCGGCACGGACCTTGACGTTGTTACCGTCAAAGTTCTTCTTCAGGATGATGTTGATCACCCCGGCGACGGCGTCAGAGCCGTAAATCGCCGAAGCGCCACCGGCCAGCACTTCAATGCGCTCGACGGCTGCCGACGGGATCGAGCCGAGGTTCACGAAGTTCGACTGGCCGTTGTAGGGCAGCGGGTAGTCAGCGGCACGACGACCGTTGATCAGGGTCAGCACACGGCCCGGGCCGAGGCCGCGCAGGTTGATGACGTCGGCATTCGGCGTGAAACCACTTTGCGTCAGTTCGTTCTGGATCGAGCCGGTGGTCTGGGTCAGCGACTGCAGGGCTTCGCTGACGGTGACGAAACCTTCTTTTTCGAGTTGTTCCGAATCCAGCACGACAACCGGAGCGGCGCCTTCCATGTCGGTGCGCTTGATGCGCGAACCGGTGACTTCGATGCGCTCTTCTTTCTTTTGCGCATCAGTTTGTTGTTGCGTGGTTTGTTGCTCTGCTGCCCAGCCGGTGTTGGCGGCCAGACCGGCTGCCAGCGCCGACAAAAGGGCGCGGTGCAGGCGCGAGGTCTGCTTCATGGATGGTCTCCCAGTGATTTCTTGTCGTGAGGGTTACAGCTGCCACCAAGGGGGTTCGTGGCGCGGCGAATGTCCCACATTTGTAAAAAAAGCTCAATGGCGGGAACTTATTCGCAAAACGGCAAGACTGGTGCAACGAAAAATTGTATCTGTTTGTAGTGTTTTTGTGTTGTGAAAAATTCTAAGGGTCTATACAAATCAAGATAATTATTCGGCAATGCGCTTGTCGGGCCAGTGCATTGCCGGGGCTGATCAGTCCAGTTACCGCACTACGCCCAGATGCCGGTCAAAAAACGCCAGCATCCGCGTATAGAGCTCGAATCGGTTCTGTTCGTCATAGAAACCGTGCGCCTCCTTGGGCTTGGTCAGGTATTCATGCGGGTACTGGCGGGCGTCGAGGGCGGCTTTCAGGCGCTGGTAGTGGCTGAAATGGGCGCGCTGGTCCTGTTCACCGTGGACCAGGAACAGCGCCGCCTTGAAGCGGTCGAGCTGGTGCAGCGGCGACTGGGCGCGATGGCGTTCGGCGTCGGTGCCGAGCGCGCGGCGCAGGTAGGCGAGGCCGGATTCGCGGCGCGGCACATCGCCGGCTTCGAACATCAGGCCGAGATCGTAAACACCGACGTAGGCGACCGCGCACTTGTACAGGGCCGGTTCGCGGATCGGGCTCATCATGGCCGCATAGCCGCCATAGCTGGCGCCATAGATGCAGACCCGCTGCGGATCGACAAAGCCTTCCTGCACCGCCCAGCGCACCGAGTCGGTCAGGTCGTCCTGCATGGTGGTGCCCCAGTTGCCGAAACCGGCGCTCATGAAGGCACGGCCGTAGCCGCCGGAGCCGCGGAAGTTCATCTGCAGCACGGCATAGCCACGACTGGCAAAAAATTGCGCCTCCGGGTCGAAGGCCCACTCGTCGCGCGGACCGTGCGGGCCGCCGTGCACCAGCAGGATCAGCGGCAGCTTCTTGTCCTGTCCGCGCGGCAGGGTCAGGTAGCCGTGCAGCGGCAGGCCGTCGCGGGCAGTGAGCTTGACCGCATGGCGATCAACCAGCTGCTGGCTGTCCAGCCAGGGCATGGCCCGCAGCAGCGGGCTGAGCTGGCGGCTGGCAGTATCGAGCAGGTACCAGGCGCCCGGTTCGCGGTCGCTGGTGACGGTGACGGTGGCCAGTTTGCCGTCGCGGGTGTAGCTGCTGATCTCGACGCGGCTGTTGCGGAACGCGGCCTCCAGCGCCCGTTGCAGCTGGGCATCGGGATGCTTGTCATCAATGAAGCGTGCCTGCGGGTAACTGGGCGATACCCAGGCGCCGATCACGGCCTTGCCGTGCCGGTCGAGGATCACCTCGCTGACGTCACCGACGGCATCGGCGATCAGTTCGCTGGCGTTTGCTCCCGGCTGGGCGAGATCAAGCAGAACCAGCGCCTGCGTGGCGCGGCCGCGATCCGACAGGGCCCAGAGCCGGCGTCCATCGGCGGAAAACAGCAGCGGCGACAACTGCGCTTCTCCGGTGGTCGCACGGCTGATCTCCTGCCAGTCGGCGCCTTTTTCGTCGCGATAAAGCACCAGACTTTCATTGTTGTCGGTCACGCCGAGCGCCAGCCGCGGCTGGCCCTGCTGATCAAACGCCAGGGTGCCGTTGTCGAGCGGGCTGCGACCGACGCGCTTCAGCCGGCCGCTGTACACGTTGAGGGTGTAGGAAGTGAGATTTTCCCGGCTGTAACCCGAGCGCTTGCTGACAATGATCTCGTCGCGGCCGTCATCGAACACGCGTTGTACTTCAAACCAGACCGAGAAGTTGTCTCCCTTCAGCGTCGGGCCGAGCAACTGCGTCTTGCCGCTGCCATCGGCGTTGCCGGCGTAGAGTTCACCGGTCATCAAGGGCGTGTCCAGCGCGCCGAATTTGCGCGCCGGTGCGACGATCACCCGGTCATCGCGTACCCAGCGGTAAAACGCCACCGAATGATTGGCGCCGAAGGTGAACATGGTCGACAGCTTCATCGATTCGCGATCAATGATCACCAGCCGTTCCTGATCGGCGACCGGTGCGATCAGCGCCAGATACTTGCCGTCCGGCGACAGTTGCACGGACCGGTATTCCGGATGCCGGAAAAAATGTTCCAGCGGGATCGGCGCCGCGCCGGCGGCATGTACCGGGCCGGGCACCGCGCACAGCAAAGCAGCCTGCAGACTGAACAACATGCAGAACAACCGGCCGCAAAACCGGCTGCCTGACAAGCTGCGCAACAACGAAGGAAACAGCGGGCGGCGCATGTCGTACACTCCTTGGCCGGGTCACAGATAGTGCGCGCAAGCCTAGACAGTGACGCGCCTGCTTGTCCAAACCTGCACCGTATCGAAACGTAGCCTGACGCAAGCGCCGGTCCCGGCATCGGCACCGGCGGCGATTTGCGCCGGAGGAGGCGTGATGGATTTTCTTTCCGCAACACTGACGCTGTTTCTGGTCATGGACCCGCTCGGCAACGTGCCGCTGTTCCTGGCCATCCTCAAGGATCTGGAGCCGAAACGCCGCCGGCGCGTGATCCTGCGCGAACTGCTGATCGCATTGCTGATCATGGCGCTGTTCCTGTTTTTCGGCAGTCACTTCCTGCGTCTGCTCGGCCTGCAGCCGGAAACCATCAGCATTGCCGGCGGCATCGTGCTGTTCATCATTGCGCTGCGCATGGTGTTTCCGCAGGAAGGCGGCGTGATGGGCGATCTGCCGGAAGGTGAACCCTTCATCGTGCCGTTGGCGATCCCCTTCATTGCCGGACCGTCCACTCTGGCGACCCTGCTGCTGTTTGCGCAGCAGGACCCGGATCATCTTTTCTACTGGTCCGGCGCCGTGCTGATTGCCTGGGCGGCGACGGCGCTGATCCTGGTGTTCTCGACCAAGTTCTACAAACTGCTGGGCACGCGCGGCCTGTCGGCGATGGAACGATTGATGGGCATGCTGCTGATCATGATTGCCGTGCAGATGCTGCTCAATGGCGTACTGAGTTTCGCTGCCGATTACCGTGCAGCGGCGTAAAAAAGCGCGCGCAGAAAGAGTGGTTGTTCCATACCAACACAGGGGGTGTCAATGACGCCCCCTGTCATGTGTTGACTGCGCAGACGCCCTCGTCTTTCGCTCAGCGCGTACTCGGCCCCGAACCTGACAGGCGTGCACACACAGGTGAGTTTCACGGCTGCTCCAGCGTGAAAGCCAGCTCGATGTCCTGCACCAGACTGATACTGCTGTCACGTGCTTGATAGCGCCATTTGCGCACCGCCGCCAGCGCCGCCGCATCAAAGACCCGCGCCGGCTGGCTGTCGATCACACGTGCGTCGCTGACCCGGCCATCAGGTGTCACCGTGATCTGCAAGCGCACATGACCGGTAACACCTTCGCGCCGGGCATCATGCGGATACAGCGGTGCCGGCTGGAAACGTGCGACCAGTGCATCCTGTTGATCAGATAACAGCGCTTCATTTTCCCACTGCAGATCCGTGCCACTCAGGCCCTCCGGTTTGCCGCTCGATTCCTCCGGCGTAATGCGTTGCGGAACAGTGAGCGCTCCGGGCGGCACGGGCAAACGCAGGGTATTGAGATCATCAGGCAACGCCGGCAAGCGCATGGCCACAGGTTTGTCCGGCAGCTTCTTCGTGGTTTTGCGCGTGGATTTGTCGGGCTCCGGCATCTCCTGCACGCGATCCATGTGCCGTGCAAACGGTGTCGCACCTGTCGCTTGCGGTGTTGGTGTGCGCAGCAACGAGACCATGAACAAAAGCAGCAGCAGCGTGAACATCAAGCCACCCGCTCCGGCAGTCAGATAGCGCATGTTGTTTCCCTCCATGTTTTGGCGTTGTGCAGTTCAAGGCTGGCAACGAAAACCGGAAGCGGATGTGCAGCACGCCACAGGCAAAGCGGCAATTTTGCCGTGCACCGATCATGCGCAGTCGGACATGCTGGCGGGCGCAATGGCGCTCAATGCCGGTGCAGGATTGATGACCGGCGAACGATGACGTGTGGCGGATTGTGTGTGTTCGGCAGCGTATGCGATTGACACCGCGCAGCTCGCATTCCCGCGCAGCACGCATCACCGTGACGAAATTCTGAGCGCTTGGCTTTGCAGTCTGCACGCGCAATGCAGTCAGCGCGCGCGCAAGCCCTCGGTCAGGACGCGGAAAAATTCCTTGAACAGTTCATCGTGCGCGGACCAGGCGAAATCCGGTTCGCTGATCAACGCCGACACCAGACCGTGTACACCGGTCCAGACAATCTGTGCCGACAGGTAAGGTTGCGGCACGTGCAGCGCGCCCTCGGCATCCAGCCGGCGCAATTCTTCCACCAGCACATAGAACGCAGCCATGCCGTCGAAATACGGATTGTCCGGTTCCGGCACGTGGTCGGGCAGCGGCCCGTGCGGATGCGAATGGCCATCGACAAAAGTCAGGCGGTACTCGTCCGGATGCGCCAGTGCAAACTCCGCATAGACGCGCATCATCTGGCGCAGGCGATCAAGCGGATCACCGGCGTCGTACTCCATGGCAGCAAAACGCTGATTGAGTTTCTTGAAGGTCTCGCGGCAAAGCTCGTGCAGCAATTCATCCTTGTCGCGGAAATACACATACAGCGCTGTCGAGGACAATCCGAGACGCGCGGCAATGCGTCGCATTGACGCCTGGGCGACACCATCGGCGAGAAACACCTCACGCGCCGCCGCCATGATCTCGGCGCGCCGCTCATGGCCCTGACCGCGCGGCTTGCGCGCGCGGGTGGCAGGTGCGGAGGCAGGATGACGAGGCGTGCGGGGCATGGCGAACTCCAGACTGAACACTGTCAAGTTTGCGCCAGCAGGTCCGGCTTGTCATGCCGGAGGCGGTCCGGGGCGAAGCATCGGCAGGCGCGCAGCCGGAGACCGGCGCGGTGCCGGATGTGTGGACGGCCTTGCGGATGGTCCAGTCCGGTGCAGGGCTGTCCTTGCCGGGGCGGCCCGATACAATTGCCGCCCGACACGCCGCGGCCCCTGGCGGCGACAACTGAAATGCGGAAACCGTGATGCGCAACTCCCTGCAGGATCAATTGCTGAAAGCCGGACTGGCCGACGAAAAGAAAGCCAAGGCCGTCAATCGCGAAAAAGCCCAGGCCCGCAAGCAGGGACAGAGCGATGACAGCGCGGCACGCGAAGCGGCCGCCGCGCTGGCCGAAAAAGCCGCTCGCGACCGGGCGCTGGCCGAGCAACAGAAAGCCGAGGCGCGCGAACGCGAACGCAAGGCCCAGGTGCGCCAGATCATCGATCACTACAAGCAGAAACGCGGCGGCGATATCGCCTACAACTTCAGCGCAGAAGGCAAGGTCAAGACGATTTATGTTTCGGAAAAACTGCGCACGCAGATCGTCAAGGGACAGCTGATCATTGTCAGTCTGGGCGACAGCTACGAGCTGGTACCACGCGTGGCCGCAGAAAAAATCCGCGAACGGGATGCCGCCGTCATCGTGCTCGACAATGCCGGCACCCGCGGCGCCGCGACCGTGGACGAAGATGATCCCTACAAGGATTTCCCGGTGCCGGATGATTTGATGTGGTGAGCGCGCAGTGCATCGCAGCGACCGGCCTGGATGCCACTTGGGTCAGCGATACACAGCTGAGCGACGTGGACACGATTTGCCGCGCTTGCTGGCGCAAACGGCGTCAGTACTGATCTGACAGCTGCCGGTAAATTGCCAGCGTTTCCGCGCACATGTTCGCCAGCAGAAATCGGTCATTGGCCAGTGGCGGTTCCGGTGTGTGCAGCAGGGCCTCAACGCGGGCCAGCAGCTGCGCGCGATCATTCAGCGGCACTTTTCCGGCCGGAAACAGCGCCGACAGGATCTCGCCGACGCCGCCATGATCCCAGCCGGCGACCGGGCGACCGAGCGCCAGGGTTTCCAGTACGGTGCGGCCGAAGGATTCCGGTTTGCTGGACAGTGACAGCACCAGATCGGCCTGGGTGTAAATCTCGCGCACATCGCGGCGATGGCCGGTGAAGATCACCGCCTCTGCAAGGCCGAGCGCCTGAACCTTGTCGCGCATTTCCTGGGCGTATTGCGCGCGTCGCGGATCTTCACCGCCAACGATCAAACCCGCGATGTCGTGGCCGCGATCACGCAGCGACTTGATCAGATCAATGAAAGCATCATGGCCTTTCAGCCGGGTGATGCGGCCCGGCAGGCAGAGCACGCGCTTGCCCTGCAGTTGTGGATACTCACTTCGCCATGCATCCAGCCATTCGGTGGACGGCTGGAAGTCGCGCGGAAACGCCTGCGGATCGATGCCGCGATAAATCAGTTTCACGCGGGCGGCCGGCACGTCTGGATAGTTTTCGGCAATGTAGCGGCGCACGGTTTCGGAAACGGCGATGACCACTTCGCCGCGCGTCATGACGGCGCTGTAACGATTGACCGAATACAGGCCGTGCACGGTGCTGACCAGATGCGGTCGTTGCGCGGCCGGCAACATTTTCAGCGCCAGCACGGCTAACCAACCGGGCAGGCGCGAACGGATATGCACGACATCGACGTGTTCGCGCAGCAAGAGTTTGCGCAAGGCAAATGCCTGCAGAAACGTGAACGGTGATTTTTTTGCGATTGGCAGCGTGATGTGCGTGCTGCCGGCACGCTCCAGCTCGGCCACCATGCGGCCGCCGGCTGACACCACCAGCGAACGATGACACGCACGCACCAGCGCTTCGGCGATTTCCAGCGTGCCGCGTTCGACGCCGCCGCCATTCAGCTCGGGCAGGATTTGCAGCACGGTCAGTGCAGGCCTGGGCAGCTTCGTCGCGTTCGGTTGCATCTCGGCGTTCGACATGTTCACGGCCCCGTCATGTCTGGATTGTGTTCGTGCGCCATTTCTTGTTGTGCGACGCCGGCCGCCGCTGTCGCCGGCAGAAACTGATCCTGCGGAAACAGTCGCGCCAGCAACAGCGCGGCCATGCGGCGGGCTTCATTGAATTCCGCCGGCGCGCGCAGGGTGGCGAGATCGGTATTGCTGTCGGCCGCGACCCAGCCGCGCGCGCACAAATCGTCGATACCGCGCTGGACGCGGCTGCGCGCCGTTGCCGGCACGCGCAACAAGCCCACTTTCAGGCCGGCGGTCAGTGCTTCGTAGACCATGTTGACGCTGTCATTGCTGATCCAGGCGTGTGCCGCTTCGCTGAATGCCTGACGCAGCCAGTCGCTGCCGAGTGCGCGCCAGTCATGCGCGCTGAGATTGTCTGCTGCTGTCAGTGCGGCGAGAAAATCCTCCGGCGTGCGTCGTGACGTGCTCAATTGCCAGTGCACCTGCGGTGAACGGCGAACGATGTCGGCGATTTGCGCGGCGATTGCAGCGGAATTCCACTGCACGTGTTTCGACGGACCGCCGATCAGCAGCAAACCTTTGCCGGCATCAGCGCGGGTGCGCTGGCGCAGCGCATTCAGGCTGCCTTCGCTCAGCCAGATGTGGCGGCTTTCGGTGCAGCCGTCGTGACGCGGCACGATGCAGGCGGAAAACCAGCGCGCGGGCAAACTGGGTTTCATCAGCACCACGGTTTGACAGTGATTGCGCCAGCCGGCGGCGAGCAGTGCCTTGTGCGTGCCGTGACCGGCAGCGAGGATCAGATCCGGCGCCGGATCACGTTTCCAGCGTGGCGACCACCAGCGCGGCGCATCGCGCGTGTGCAGGGTTTGCGTTTCCACCACGCGCAGTTCGGCCAGCGCGGCGATCAAGCCTTCCACCTGCACTTCATGACCGCGTTTGCCGTCACTCAGTTGCAGGATGCGCAGCGCGCGCGCGTCAGCGGCCATAGAACGGCGCCTCGCCGGGGGGCCGCGTCTTGAAGCGGCGATGCACCCAGAGATAATTTTCCGGATGCCGGCGCAATTCCTGTTCCAGCAATGTGCTGATGCGTTGCAGATCGGCGCGGATCTGATCCGGCGCCGTGCCGGAAGGAAACTGCTCCAGTGCCGGCAGCAAATGCAACTCCAGTCCGCGACCATCGCTCTTGCGGCAGTGGAAAAACGGCACCACCGGTGCGCCGCTCATCTGCGCGAAGCGGGTGATCGCCGTCACCCATGCGGTCTGGATGCCGAAGAACGGTACGAATTCGCTGTCCCGCGCGCCCAGATCCTGATCCGGCAGGTACAACACATTGGCACCCTGTTTCAGGGCCTTGAGCATGCCGCGGGCGTTGAAGCGCGAGATCATCTGCTCAAAGCTGCGCAGCCGGCCGCGATTGATCAGGTTGTCGATGCCCGGATCATTGTTTGGCCGGTACATGCCCTGCAGCGGAATTTTTTGCGCCAGCAACACACTGCCAAGTTCGATGGTGCTGAAGTGAAAGCCGAGCACAATCACGCCTTTGCCCTGCGCTTGTGCCGCCTGCAAATGTTCGAGGCCGTGCAGTTCGCAGAGCGAGGCGAGTTTGCGCGCGCTGCCGAACCAGGCCAGCGCGACTTCCATTGACCCCTGACCGGTGGCGCGGAAATTCGCCTGCACCAGCGCTTTTCGTGCTGCGGCGTCACGCTCGGGAAAACAGCGCTCGATGTTGCGTTGGGTGATGCGCCGGCGCCGTGCCGAGAGTTTCATGAAAACATGACCGAGCGCGCTGCCGAATCCAAGCAGGACGCGATACGGCAGCCGCGCGATCATCGTCAGCAGCGCGGTCATCAGCAGGCGCTTGCTGCGCTGGGCGAGGTTTTCCGGTCGCGCAGCGAAGTTTTCCAGACTCATGACATGCGCGCCCGCAACTGCGCTTTCAGCCGGGCAATGCGCCGGCGGATCTTGTGCCGGCGCGCTGCGCCTATCCAGCTCGAGACCGGGATCAGTTCCTTGTTGTGCGCCGCGCTTTTCAGATCAATGCACACCAGTCGCAGTTGTTCACCGCGATCATCCACCACCAGATTGCCGCTGTTCAGATCAAAAAGCGGAATGTCGTGCCGGAGCAGGAAGGCTTCGATGGCATCGACCGCGGCGAGCAGCGCCGGCAGTCGCGCGTGATGCTGCGCATCGTCGTAGTAGGCATAGACGGGTTTTGCCGGCGCGCCGCTGCGATCACGCACGCACTCGGTGATCAGCGCCTGGCCGAGCGGACTGTCGAGCAGGCCGAAATACTGCGGCACGTGTGCATGCAGCGTGTCACCGAGCGCGCCCTGCAGCCTGCGGTACTGGGCCCACTCGCGCTGGTTGTCGCTGGCCATCAGGCCGGCACGCACCAGCGCTTCGCGCAGTTTGCGCATCGGACTGTGCGCATGGGCGCGGACACCGGCGAGCGGAAATTTCAGGCAGCGATTGGCGTTGTCGCGATCAATCACGCAGATGCGGTTGGCGCCGCGGGCGATCACGGCATAGCCCTGCCATTCGTTCATGCGCGCGGGCCCTTGCTATCCGTATCTTTCCGACCAGCTTCTTGTCGATCAGCCTCTTGCCGGCCGGAAGCCTGTTTGTCGGCCATTGCCTGCGTGTAGGCGTCGAGTGTGCGACGCGCGATCACCGGCCAGCTGAATTCGTTTTCCACACGGCGCCGCGCCTGTTCGCCCATGCGCTGACGCAAACCGGCGTCACGGATCAGGACGCGCAGTTTTTCTGCCAGTGCGGCCGGATCGCGCGGTGCCACCAGCAGGCCGTTGCCGCCATCGTCGATGATGGCGGGAATGCCGCCGACCGTGGTGCCGACCAGCGGCAGTGCGCAGGCCATGGCTTCCAGTCCGGCGATGCTGGTCGCTTCCATCAGTGACGGCAGCACGGAAATGTCCGCAGCGCGATAAATGTCCGGCATCTGGCGGTTGTCGATGGCACCGAGCACGCGCACCCGATCCATCAGACCGGCGGCGCGGATCGGGGCCAGCACGTTTTCTTTTTCCGCGCCGTCACCGGCGATCACGGCGGAGAATTTTTCCTCGCCGAGCAATGCCAGCGCTTCACCGAAATAGCGCACGCCATTTTTTTCCACCAGCCGGCGCGCCATGACGATCAGCGGCTGATCAAAAGGCAGTTGCCATTGCGCGCGCAGCAGGCTGTCGCCGGGATGGAAACGCTCGGCGTCAACGCCGTTGGGAATGTAGTCCACCGGACCGTGATAACCGAGCGTGCGCGTGGCGGCGACCAGTTCTTCGCTGGGCGCGAGAATGCGCTCGAAATGCTGGATGCGACGCAGGCTGAGTTTGCGGCGCAGGGCGCTGGCCTGCAGGCGCTTGAGAAAACCCGAAGTGTGATTGGTGAACACGCGCGGCAGGTTGATGCCGTTGACGGCGCGTGCCGGACGCATGCCGTGCACATGCACGACATCGAAATGTTCCACGCGCAGCAGCCGGCGCAACCAGCGCCGCAGTTGCCAGTCGTACAGCGGCTGACCGCGCATGAAGCGCGGACGGAGCACGCGGAACGGCAACACGCGGCCGTCGTCAGCGATGTTCGGCGCCACCACGGTGACGCGGGCGTCGAGCGCGGTCAGCGCCCGCGCCAGTTCAAACACATGGCTGCCGACGCCGCCGACCACCGGCGGAAATTCGCTGGTCAGCATCAGGATATTCATGCTCGGGATTCCCCATCCGGGCCGCCGGGCTGCACCAGCAGCGCCAGCATCACCCCCCACAGGCCCTGGTAGTAACTCGAGGTCACCAGGGCGTAATCAAACAGTCCGGCCGTCAGTACCAGTACCGCCACGGCCACCGCCGCGCCGGCCTCGCGCCGCTGCCAGGCGGGCCACAGGCTGTGCGCGGTGGCCAGCAGCAGCGCCAGCACCGGCAACAGGCCGAAGCTGACCGCCAGATCAAGCCAGATATTGTGCGGACTCGCCACCACCAGACCGGAGGCCTGCGCCGCCGCTTTCCAGCCGGCGACGCCATGACCGGCAAGCGGCGCCTGCGCGATCAGCTCCAGCGCCATGCCCAGGGCGTCAACGCGCAGGCTGGAACTGGCATCGCGCAGCAGGGCGGCGAGCAGCGCGGCGCCGGCGATGGCGAGCACCAGCGCCGGCAGGGCCAGCAGGCGCCGGCGTCCGGCCGGCAGACCATGCAGCCAGAACGCGGCCGCCGCTGCGCACAGCGACAGCGCAGCGCCGCGTGAACCGGACAGCGCCAGTCCGGCCAGCAGGATCAGCGCCGCGACAGCGAATCCGGCGCGCAGCAGGGCAATCCGCTTGCCGTTTGCCGGCCAAAAGCGGCGCGCCAGCACCAGCAGCGCCAGCAGGCCGGCCGCCATGGTCAGACCGAAAGGATTGGGATTGGCCAGCCCGCCGCTCCAGCGGCCACCGTGACCGCCATCGACAGGAAACTGCGACCAGCCCAGCGCCTGGGTGACGCCGAGGCCGAAATGCGCCAGCGCGGCGGTTACCGCCAGCACCAGCAGCAGCGGCAGCGGCAGCCAGCCGGCGGCCTGCAGCCGCCAGAGGGCAAAGGCCGGCAAACCGACGCGCAGGCAGAGGCGGAGCACTTCATTGAGCGACGCCGGATCGCCGGCCAAATGGTGGCCGATGCCGAACAGCAGTGGCAGGCTGAGTGCCAGCGCCAGATGGGTGAGCAGTGCGCGCCGGCCCTTGTCGCCGCCGGCCGGCCGGGCGAACAGTGCCAGCAGCACCAGCAGCAGACTGAGCAGGCTGTAGGTGGCGCCGCGCGCCGGCAGCATGAACAGCCAGAGCTGGACGATCAGCAAACCGGCCCAGCCACGGGGGCGCAGCAGAACCGGCAACCCGGCCGGCGCCGGCAATGGCCCGGTCACGCGCCGGCCTTGCGGTAGATCTCGGCCTGCCATTCATAGTGTTCCGTGTAGTGGCCGCTCAGGGTTTCGAGCATGAAGCGGCCGCCACGGACGACGTTGTAGCTGGCGTGGGCGCGGCGATGGCCGGCGGCAGCGATGCGCCGGCGCTCATCGTCGTGCGCCAGATAGTGGCGCAGCTTGGCGTGCAAATCGGCGTCGTCGCTGAACACCACCAGCTCGTCGTCGCTGAACAGCGTGTCGAGGCCGGGGATGGCCGCAGTCAGCACCATGGCGCCGTTGGCCAGAAGGTGGATGAGCCGGTCGGAGGAATACAGGCGCATGTCGTGGTAGCGGCTGTAGTTGAGGCCCATCGCCGACTGGCTGATGAGCTCGATGTAGTCCTGGCCGAGCAGCTTGTTGGCGCGGTCATGGCCACGGAAAGCCGTGCGCAGCGCCGGCAGGGCGCGGCTGATACCTTCGCGCATGGCGATGCGTTCGGGGGTGGCGGCGCCGATGTAGCAGAGATCGTGGGCCGGGCGCTCGAGCGCAAACGCGCGTCCGGTATCGACGGCGGCCAGACAGAGATTCGGCAGGTAGGCGAGCGTGGCGTCGCCGAACTCGCGCAGGCTGGCCAGCGTCTCGCCGGCCGTGGTCGCGAACAGGGCATCCAGAAATGGCAGCTTGGCACCGACATTGGCGCGCTTGGCCGGCGTGAAGGCATCGACATACCACATCGCCTGCGGCAGACGCGGATGGCGCCGGCGCACCTCGGCCAGCGTTTCCGGGCTGACCAGCTCGCTGTGGCCGAGCAGCAGCAGATCCGGTTGCAGCGCATCGATGGCGTCGAGCAGGGCACGGTTCATGGTGCCGACGCCGAGCGTCTTGATGCGCAGCGGCGATTCCATGCGCGCGACATCGCGCGAGCTGAACTCGTAAACAAAATGGCCGAGCCCGATCAGGCCATGCGTGATCTTGCGATCCATGGCGTAGAACTGCTGACCGTATTTGCGCAGCGAGAAATTCGCGACGTGGAGGATTTTCACCGGGGCCCCTGAACGCGACGGCCGCGCAAGGGCGGCCGTCGGCGAGAACGCAAGCGGGCGGCTTACTTGCCGCTCAATTTGTACTGGGCGCCGCAATACGGGCAGCTGGCGGAGCCGGTTTTTTCAATCGGCAGATAGACCTTGGGGTGCATGTTCCACAGCGTCATGAACTTGCCGGGGCAGGACAGCGGCAGGTCGTTCCGGGTGACTTCGTAAACTTTCGGTGCGGCGGACGACTGCGTCACGGTGAACTCCGTCGGTGGTCGGAAAAAGTGCGCGCGATTATAGCCGCTCGCTCCGGCGCCGGCACGGGCGCCGGTGGTGAATGCGGGGCTTGAATCAGGGGCCGTGAATGCCGGGACTGAATTCAGGCCCGCGAAAGCCGGCCAATGGAAGACAGCCAAAGCCAGCGAGGCGGCAAATGATGAGCTGCGCGGCCGCGAGGGCAGGGGGCAATGCTTCGGCGGCCGCTCAGGCCGGTGCCGGCGTCGCCGGTGGCGGAAGCGCCGCCGACCAGATCACCGCGACGCGGGCGCGTTCGTCGCGGAAGCGGCTGTCCTCGATCTGCGCCGGCAAGCCGGCCAGCGCCAGCCGGTTCACTTCCTCACGGTAACGGCGGTAGATGCTGATCAGGCTGGCGGCGGTGCCAGCCTCGATGGCGCCGCAATCGGCCAGCGCCTGCAGCAGCCGGCCGCTGTGGCTGGCCTGACGGGCGCGATCCAGCGCCGGCGCATCGCGCAGCACCCAGTACTGAACCAGGAATTCGATATCGACGATGCCGCCGGCACCGTGTTTCAGGTCCCAGCGGCCGGGCGTCGATTTGTCCAGTGCCACGCGCATCCGCGCGCGCATGTCGGCCACCGCCTGGGCCAGTGTCGCGGCCTCGCGCGGCCGCTGCAGAATCTCGTCGCGCAGCGCATGAAAGGCTCCAGCCAGCGTCACGCTGCCGCCGACCGCACGGGCGCGTACCAGCGCCTGATGTTCCCAGGTCCAGGCGTCGGCGCGCTGGTAATGCGCAAACGCCGACAGCGAACAGACCAGCAAGCCGGACTGGCCGGACGGGCGCAGCCGGGTATCGATTTCATACAGAATGCCGGCCGGTGTGCGCGTGGTCATCAGATGCAGCATGCGTTGCGCGAGGCGGGTGTAGAACTGTTCCAGCGCCAGCGGTTTGTCGCCGCTGGTCAGCGTCTGGCCGTCGTCGCGGTGCAGGAACACCAGATCCAGATCCGAGGCAAAACTCAGCTCGCCGCCGCCGAATTTGCCATAGGCGATGATGGCAAACCCCTTGTCGCCGGCGCTGTCCGGCGGCGCGCCATGTTTGGCGGTCAGTTGCAGCCAGGCCAGTTCCAGCACTTCGCGCAGCAGCGCTTCGGCGAGCTGGGTCAGTTGCTCGCTGACGCGCGCGACATCGAGCGATCCGGCCAGCGCGCAGGCAGCGATGCGCAGCATGTGGCTGTGGCGGAATTCGCGCAGCGTGTCCAGCTGCTGTTCCAGATCATCGCTACCGACGCGCAGCAGCGACTGCTGCAAATCGGCGCGCAATTGTTCCGCTGCCGGCGGTGCGTACAGGGTTTTGGTGTCGAGCAGATCGTCGAGCAGGATCGGATACTGGCGCAGCAGATCGGCCACGAACGGACTTTGCCCGCAGAGCTGGGTCAGATGCGTCAACGCTGCCGGATTCTCGGACAGCAATTCCAGATAGGCCGTGCGCCGGGAAATGGCGCGGATCAATTCCAGCACGCGCTGCAAGGTCAGGTCGGCGTTGCCGGTGGTGGCGCAGGCGGCGATCAGCGCCGGCATCAGGGCATCAAGACGCTGACGGCCACGCGCCGACAACTGGCGGATGCTGCCCTGATCGCGCAGCAACTGGATCTGGCGCAGGCTCTCGGCGGCGTCAGCAAAATGATGCGCGGCCAGCAGCGCCTGCGCATCTTCGTCGCTCATCTGCTTCAGCCACAGGGCGGTGAACGGCGTTGCTTGCGTCGGTTCCGACAGCGGCGTCGGCTGGCCGAACACGGTCTGGAAAATGGCATGCACCGCTTGCGTGTGTTGCTGCAGCAGCGTGCGCAATTCCTGATCATCGTGACAGCCCATGACGGCAGCAATTGCCGCCTGCGCATCCGGTGTTTGCGCCAGCGTCTGGGTTTGTTCGTCGCGCCAGGCCTGCAGGGCGTTTTCCAGTTTGCGCAGGAAACGGTAAGCGTATTCCAGCGTCTGCTGCTCTTCCGGTTGCAGCAATTCCAGTTCGGCGAGCACCGCCAGTGTCGGCAGCAGCGCGCGGTTTTGCAGGCGCGGCTCGCGGCCGCCGCGGATCAGCTGAAACGCCTGAACAATGAATTCGATTTCGCGGATGCCGCCCTGGCCGAGCTTGATGTTGTCAACGCGCTGTTTGCGGCGCAGATCCTGATTGATCATGCCTTTCAGTCGGCGGATCGCTTCGAGCACGCTGTAATCGATGTAGCGGCGGTAAACAAACGGTTTGATCAGCGCCTGCAGGCGCTCGCGTGTCGGCGTATCGCCGTGCAGGATGCGCGCCTTGACGAAGGCAAAGCGCTCCCATTCACGGCCCTGATCCTGGTAATACTCTTCGAGCGCATCCAGCGACAGGGCCAGCGGACCGCTGTCACCGTAGGGACGCAGACGCATGTCGACGCGAAACACGAAACCATCGTGGGTCGGCGCACTGAGCAGCTGGATGAGTTTCTGGCCGACGCGGGTGAAGTAATCGCTGTGTTCGAGTTTGCGCGGG
Source organism: Permianibacter sp. (assembly GCA_041913605.1). GTDB lineage: Bacteria > Pseudomonadota > Gammaproteobacteria > Enterobacterales > Permianibacteraceae > Permianibacter. Next base: position 165,547 of record JAYSEY010000006.1, on the reverse strand, counting down.
CCGGACGTTTCGCCTTCTTCGCCGTAGGCAAACACCAGATCAATGTCGGAGGAAAAATTCAGCTCGCCGCCACCGAGTTTGCCCATGCCGAGGATCACCAGCTGCAGCGCGCGGCCCTGGCTGTCGCTGGCGTGGCCAAACCGCGGTGCAAACTCGCGCTCGATCCAGTCCATCGCGACACGGATGCACACATCGGCCAGCGCACTCTGGTGCGCCACCGACTCGGTGATCGCTGCCTGACCGGACAGATCGCGTACGGCGATCACCAGCAATTCGCGCTGGCGCAACTGGCGCAACGCGGTCATGAACGCGGCTTCTTCGTGATGGATCAGCAGTGCATCGGCGCGCGCGCGCATGGCCGCCTGCCGATCCGCCTGCAGCAAGTCGCCGCTGGCGAGAATGTCGGCGAGCAGCGCCGGCTGGCGCTGGCAGAGCTCGGCGACGAATTCACTGAGCGCCAGCGCGCTGGACAGCATGGCCTCGACTGCCGGCGCACGCGGGGCCATCGCCGCCGCGTCAGACGATGCAGACAACAGCGACTGCAGACGCGCCGCGCCGCGCGCGCGCAAGCCGTCGTGCAGACAGGGGATCACAGGATGCATGGCGAACACCGCTTACTGCCCGGACAGGCGAACGATCGGCGTGGCGCCGGACCGGTCGCAGACTGAACGGACCACAGACCGTTACAGACTGTGCAGCATATCAGGCTTGTCCTGTCGCGCCGGCTGCTCTTTAATCGCCCTGCCGGACCGCATGCCGCAACGGCGACAACGTACAGGAAGCAAGACGATGGCCATCTGGATCATGCTCGGAATTCTGGTTTTGCTGGTGGTCTGGGCCATCAGCATCTACAACACGCTGGTCGCGCTGCGTCAGCGCTTCAAAAACGGTTATGCGCAGATCGATGTGCAACTGAACCGTCGCTACGATCTGATCCCGAATCTGGTCGAAACTGCCAAGGCCTACATCAAGCACGAACGCGACACGCTCGAAGCCGTGATCGCGGCGCGCAACAGCGCCTACAACGCCAACAAGGCCGCCGCCGCCCACCCGGAAGATGCCCACGCTGTCCAGAGCGCGATGCAGGCCGAAGGCGCGCTCACCGGCGCCATGGCCCGCTTCTTTGCTCTCGCCGAGAGTTATCCGGATCTGAAAGCCAACACCACGATGGCGCAGCTGATGGAAGAACTCACCGCCACCGAAAACAAGGTGGCGTTTGCCCGCCAGGCGTTCAACGACGGCGTCATGGCCTACAACACCTATCGCGAACAGTTCCCGAAAAATCTCATCGCCAACCAGTTCCGCTTTGATGAAGCGCAGTTGTTTGAAGTTGAGTCCGCCGACGTGCGCAAGGCAGTGAAAGTCAGCTTCAACTGAAACCGGCGCGGACGCGTGGCGAGACAGAAAAACGCTCATGGATTTTTTCGGACGTCAGGAACTGGCGCGGCGTAACAGTCGCTGGCTACTGCTGTGGTTTGTGCTGGCGGTGCTGGCCATCATGCTGGCGATCAATGTCGTCGCCTGGCTGGCGCTGCAGTATGCCGGCACGCAGACGCCATCTTTCGCCGCGCACTTGCTGTCGCCGACCGGCGCGATCATTGCCGCGCTGACGCTGGCCGTGATCGCGCTCGGCAGTGGTTTGCGCATGGCCCAGCTTGCTTCCGGCGGCAAGGCCGTGGCCGACATGGTCGGCGCGCGACGCGTGCTGCCGGAAACCAGCGATCCGCTGGAACGCCGGCTGATCAATGTCAGCGAAGAAATGGCCATCGCCGCCGGCCTGCCGGTGCCGCGTCTCTACGTGATGGACAACGAGCCCGCCATCAACGCGTTCGTTGCCGGCCTGAAGCCGAATGAAACCGTGATGGTGGTTACCCGCGGCGCACTGGAGCAACTGGATCGCCAGGAATTGCAGGGTGTTGTCGGTCACGAATACAGCCATGTGTTCAACGGCGACATGCGACTGAATGTGCGCTTGATCGGCGCGTTGGCCGGCATCCTGCTGATCGGCCAGTGCGGTGAATTCATGCTGCGCAACCTGCGTCATGTGCGCGGTGGCAGTTCCTCGCGCCGCGACAGCGGCAACGCGGTATTTTTCCTGCTGATCCTGTCACTGGCGCTGATGGTGATCGGTTACGTCGGCCTGTTTTTCGGCCGGCTGATCAAGGCTGCCATCGCCCGCCAGCGTGAATTTCTTGCCGATGCCGCGTCGGTGCAATACACGCGTGACAACAGCGGCATTGCCGGCGCGCTCGACAAGATCCGCCAGCACAGCAGCGGCGCGCTGCTGCAAACCCCGTATGCCGAAGACATGAGTCACCTGTGTTTTGGTGCCTCGGTAAAACTGCATCTGGCTGGCCTGCTGTCCACGCATCCGCCGCTGGATGAGCGCATCCGTGCCCTCGGTGTGCAACCGGCACAACTGGCCGCACGTCGCCGCGAACGCAGCACCGAAACGGCTGCCAGCGGAGCAGCTTCAGCGGCCTCGCCCGTTGCCGTTGCCGGTGAAAACCGGCTGGCACAAACCCGCGCTGCTGCCGCGCTGGCCAGCGTCGGCCAATTTTCCGTGCATGCCATCAATCAGGCGCAGCAGCAGCGCGCGCAATGGCCGGATGCCGTACAGGTGGCCGCGCATGATCGGCAGCAAATCCACGCGCTGATCCTGGCGCTGCTGCTGCAGGACCAGGCCGACAGCACACAGCGCGACGTTGTGGCGGCAACGCTGCTCGCCGATGCGCCGGAACTGCTGCGCACTGTCCAGAACCTGCATCGCGAACTGCAGGCCGTGCCGGCGTCGGCGCGCTTGTCGTTGCTGCTGGTGACGCGCAACACGCTGGAACATTTGTCGCGTGCCGAGCGCGATCAATTGCTGGCGCAGTGCCGGCAACTGAGTCGTCAGGATCAATGGGTGACACCCTTCGAATTCGTCATCTGTGCCATCGTCGACGCGTGGTTGCGGGAGACGCCCGGACACGTCCGGCGCGTGACCCGTTTCCGCGATGTTGCCGCCGAGCTGGTGTGCGTGACCGGCTTTCTGGTGCAGGCCAGTCGCGCCGATCTGGCGGTACAACAGGCGCAATTCACCGGGGCGCTGGCCAGCTTCGGTTTGCCGGTGCAGGCCATGCCCGCGCAGTTCGACGCCGATGCCCTTGCCGTCGCCCTGCAGCGGCTCGACGCCTGCGTGCCGCTGCTGAAAAAGCCGATGCTGAACACCTTTGCCGAACTGGTACTGGCAGACGGAGAACTGACCGTCAGCGAAACCGAACTGCTGCGCGCCATCGCCGAGCAACTGAACTGCCCGATGCCGCCGTTGCTGGCCTGAAGTGTCGGCGTCCCGAAAGCGGCGCCGTAAAAATGTCATCGGCGTCCCGAAAATGGCGCCGCAAAAGTGTCATCGACACCAGAAAGTCACCGCCGCGCAAAATTCCGCGCGGCGCATTTGCACAAGCGCCCGCCCTGATCCAGACTTCGCACCCGCGGCCATCCCGGCCCGAACGCACACATGGTAGAGGGACAATCCATGCGCTATTCCGTCGTGCTGTCAGCCCTGTCGCTGACCCTGTTCACCCTGTCGGCCCAGGCCGAAGTCACCGTCTGCAAAATGGGCGCCGCCGTGCGCCGCGTTGAAGTGCGCTACGAGGCGCCCGATGCCGCCCGCGGCTGCAGCGTCGTGTATCACAAAGACAGCGAAAATCCCGGCAACGAACAACTCCTCTGGCAATACAAATTCGACGGCAGCCAATGCGCGGTGAAAGCCGAAGAATTTGTCCGCAAACTGGGCGGCTGGGGCTGGCAGTGCAAAGCCGAAGAGGCAAGCGCCGTGGCCGTGCTGGGCACGCCGCGTGATCTGATCAAGAGCTGAGTGTTCGCTGTGCAGACGGCGGGACTTGCGGCGGCGGCAAGCGGCCGTGTTCAGTCGTGCGGTGAACATCAAAAAGTTCATTGAGCTATTGTGATCGGAATGCAGGGCGGTGCTGTCGCGAAACTTCAATCACTGCAGCGCAGATCCCCCAGTCCGCCGCGTAATTCCACCACCCCTCTGTCCCCTTCCTCGGTGAGGAGGGGATGTCGTCGCTCCCCCCTCCTTTTCAAGGGAGAGCCGGAAACAAGAGCGACGCTAGAGCGTCGTTCGCCGGCGCAGCCTCAGTGGCGCCGAAACTGCCAGCATGAAATTGGCTGGCTTCAAAATCGCGAGCCGATAGATCCCCCTCCTTCGCAAGGAGGGGCGAGGGGTGGTTAAGAATTACGAGAGTGACGATCTCGTTTCCTCCCGCACCGTACGCGCTACAGCGTTGCCGGGTCTCGCCCCGGCGGGCGACTCACTTTTCTTTCTGTGCGAAAGAAAAGTAAGCAAAAGAACGCACCCCAACCACGCCAGAAGAATGCCGTTGCTTCGAAGAGTGCAGCCCGTCGTCGCCCGCCCGTCGCCACGGGCCCGCACCGATGCGGCGTCCTGCCTTATCGGCGCTACGCCGGCTGTCCCTGCCGGCGTACCCGGTCGCCGGACAGCCGACGACGGCTGGCGTGCATGGGGCCCGGTTGAAAATCATGGAGTAGTAACTTCGAAATAGTGCCTCCGATTGCGCTGTGCCAATCGGAGCTACGCGGACTCTGTTATGGCTGCCCAGCGAACGGAGTGAGCGACAGTTGAGTACATTGCTATATGCAATTGGCATGGGCACCACTTAATGCTTTGGTTGCGATGCATTGGAACTGCCTTGGGCTTGCTGCCAATAGCTGATTGCTTGATTTACAAATTCTTCAAATTGCACTGAGGAGTCAAAGCTCCTCTCTGGGATTATGTGGAACAAGCAGGCGCCAATTTGAATTAACAAGTACGAACCGGCTGGCTTTATACTAACAACGCCATGCCACTTGCTTAGGCCTTCATTTGCTATTGTTTCTTCATGGAGACCTTCGGGGAGCAGTGTATAGGTGTGCTTGCCTAGAATTCCGTTCTTTGTGGATGACATTAATAAAATAGTGATCATGTTGAATGCTGCTCCGAGCAGCATTCCCGTTAGCCCGCCAATTGCCGAACATGCCAAATGAATAGTTAGTTTGCTAGGAGTATTTGGAAGGCCTTTACCCCAAGCTATGAACAAAAATGTCAGGCAGGCAATTACTAAAATTGTTATGTAGGTTGATCGCATCCTCAGGAGGATGGATAGATTAAATTTGATCAGGTCGAGCTTTCTGATGTTGGTGGTTACTTTCATGTGTGTCCTTGCATATAACGTTTGGTTAAGGGGGGCGGCTTTAGCCTGCCCCGAGTGAGCGAAGCGAACGGTTAGAACAGCGCACTGGCGTCGTTCCCGTTTCCGGCGCGCCCCTGGTACGGATGTGAACTGCTATCGAGCGATGCGACACAGGCGCTTTCCCCGTTCTGCGAAATCAAAGAATGAGGTTCGCGCTTACTTGTTTCCTTTCATCATTCGCCAAATTTTTGCAGCCACTGTTACACCCGCCAGCACCACAGCGCCGGCGAGGATGCCGAACAGTGCATCGAGAATTGTTGGCGTCAGGGCGCCGGCGATGCCGCCGATGGCGGGCCAGTTGCTGGCGGCGTGGGCCCAGTCGGTGAACAGGTGATGCACGGCGGGGATGCCGTGGGTGAGGATGCCGCCGCCGACCATGAACATGGCGGCGGTGCCGGCGATGGACAGGGTTTTCATCAGCCAGGGGGCGAGGGCCAGCAGGCCGAAACCAAAGGCGCGTGTCAGACGGGTGAAGGCGCCGTGGCCGCGTTGCCGGCTGAGGGCCATGCCGGCGTCGTCGAGTTTGACGATGCCGGCCACCAGACCGTACACGCCGATGGTCATGATCAGCGCGATGCCGCACAACACCGCCACCTGTTTGCCGAAGCTGGCGGCCGCCACGGTGCCGAGGGTGATGGCGATGATCTCGGCGGACAGGATGAAATCGGTGCGCACGGCGCCTTTGATTTTGTCCTGCTCGAATTTCACCATGTCGATCTGCGGATTGTTCAGGGCATCGAGCAAATCGTGGTGATGTTTGTCGTCTTCGGCGGCGCTGTGAAAGAACTTGTGCACCAGTTTTTCACTGCCTTCAAAACACAGGAAAGCGCCACCGATCATCAGCAGCGGGATCACCGCCCAGGGCGCGAACGCGCTGATCGCCAGCGCCGCCGGCACCAGTATCGCCTTGTTTTTCAGCGAGCCTTTTGCCACCGCCCAGACCACCGGCAATTCACGATCGGCTTTCACGCCGGCCACCTGCTGTGCGTTCAGCGCCAGATCGTCGCCGAGTACGCCGGCGGTTTTTTTGGTGGCGACTTTGGTCATCACCGCGACGTCATCGAGAATGGTGGCGATGTCGTCTATCAGGGCCAACAGGCTGCTGCCGGGCATGGGAGTATCCTTTTTATTTGTCCTGTGGTGAAAACGCGCGGGCGCTTGAAGATCCGTCCGGTGACGGAATTTTTTGCGCTCAGTCTTTCAGGGTTTGCGGTTCGGCCTTGAGGGCGAATTCGCGCGTCATGCGCATGGCGACGCGCAGGGTTTCGCGCTGCGCGGTCAGCCACTGGGCAATGTCGGCGTACTGATCCGCGTCGAGTTGGCGGGCCAGTTCCTCGATGCAGTTCAGGCTGTCTTCGTCCTGCAGGCCGGCGAGCAGATCGCGGCAGGGGTCGATCAAACGATCACCGTGTTCGGCAGCGAAAAGGTCACCGAACAGCAGTCCGCTCCAGATCGCGCGTTGCAGATAGCGTGTCTGGCGACGCAATCCGGCCACGTCTTCGCTGTCGCCCATTTGTTCCCATTCCTGTTGCAGCGCCTGCCACTGGCGGATCACCAGCGGCGTGGCCAGTTCGGCGATGGGGCGCAGCAACGCGCCGGCGGTAACGGTGGGCGGTTGCAGGAAAAATTCGGCGATGTCGAGCGCAAAGAGACAGTAGTCGCGGCTGCCGAGCACTTGCTGCAGGCGTTCGATGCCGTCGGCGAAATCGCGTTCATCCGGCAGCAGTTCTTCAACGTCTTCCTGATGCGGTAGCGTGTCTTCGCCCAGCGTACTGCGCACCAGATGATCAGCGGCCGCTTGTGCGCGCGCGGCATCGGTCCAGTCGAGTGCGCGCAACAGGCCGGTGATCATGCCGCGCCAGCGGCGCACTTCGGCCGGCAGTGGCAGGCGGTGATAGCAGGTGTAGGCGTGACGCAACAAACAAAGTGCGCGGCGCATTTGTTCGGCGCTGTCGATGCCCGGCTGGCTGACGAATTCTTTTTCGTATTGCTGCCAGTGTGACCAGCCGCGCCGGAAGGTATCGCAGAACACTTGCCAGGCGGTGGCGCCGTCGGTGATCGGTGTCGGCGTCAGGCGGGTCTGGGGAAATTCCAGCGCGCCAAGCAGACGGTAACCGCATTCGGCTTTGCTGCGATTGTCCGGGTGCAGCGGATGATGGCTGGCCAGTTCGCGCGCCAGGGCAAACAGCGGTGCGGCATCGCCGCCGATCAGTTCCAGTTCCATTTCGCTGATCGGCCATTGCTCTTCGTCGGCGTGCACGGCGCCGACATCCAGCGCCTGTTCAATGACACAGCCGCTGACATGGCGCAGTTCGCGGCTGCGGCGCTCGAAATCGGTACTGAAAATCCGCGCCAGCCGGCGTTGCCGCCAGAGGCTGGTCAGCAGCGGCGTCCATTCGGTTTCCGGCAGGCGCACCACATCAATGTCCGGGCCCTGCACCGGCGCGTTCCATTCGTTGCGCTGATGCAGGCCGCCGACGCTGCGGCCGGCGCTCTTGATGGTTTGCACATAGCGATCATTGGCGCGGCGCAGGCGCAGCGACAGGCCGCGTTCGCGCAGCTCCAGATCGTCGGTGTCGTAATAGGCGTTGCCGAGTTTTTGCACCTGCCAGGGGCCGGCCTGCCAGCCGGACGGCAAGGCGGTCGCGCTCAGCGCATCGAGCGTGTCCGGGTCGCTGCCCAGCTTGAGTTCCAGTTCAACGGCCATGCCTGCTGCTCGTGTCGGGGATTTTTCGGAGCGCGATTGTAGCCTGCGCGTATGACCCCGCCACTGCTAGAATTCGCGGCGCCCCGGGCGGTCCTGCGCCGGCGGCCGACTGCTCCGTTCCCTGCCGGAAATCCTGCCCGTGATGCGCTCCGTTCCCGTGTTTCGCCTGATCACTGCCTGCCTGTTTGTTGCCACTGTCCTGCCGGCGTCGGTACAGGCTGCCGAGCCGGCGACAACAGCCCAGCCGAAAGCCGATGCGGCAAAAACCGACAGCGCCAAGCCGGCGCCGATCCTGTACGTCAGTGATCAGCTGACCGCTCCGCTGCGTGCCGGCGCGGCCCGCGAACAAAAAATCATCAATCAGGTGAAAGCCGGCGAACAGGTCGAGATCATGGAGCGCGCGACCGGCACCGGCTTTGTGCGCATCCGCGCCGCCAGCGGCCCGGAAGGCTGGATCGAGGCGGATCGTGTGGTCAATGTCCAGCCGGCGCTGAACCGCTATGCCGAATTGCAGGCGCGCTTCGATGCCGCCGTTGCCGAACTGGAAGACACGCGCACCGCGCTGCCGGATCGCGAAGCGCTGGAGCGGCGCAATCACGATCTGCAGGTGCGCGTGGTGCAGATGGAAAATGAAGTCGAAGCACTCAAGCAGCAAAACGCGAAACTGTCCGAACGCTTCGACAGCGAAGTGATGTATGCCGGTGCGCTGATCGTGCTCGGCGGTGCGCTGCTCGGTTTCATTCTCGGCGCGATGCGCAATCGCCGGCGCGACGGCTGGCGCTGACACGGCGACGCGCCGTTCCCGACTCTGAAAAACAGCCGGCATCGCCGGCTGTTTTCGTTCCGGCAGAAAAAACAGAGGGCGCTGCGCTTGTGTCTCTGGAAAAAATCGGCCGAATGAATTCGGCCCCACAGCAGAATTCCGGTAGAGGGGCGGTCGTTCCGTACAGTCCTTTCAATGCAAGCAATTGCAATTGGTGTGGACTGCAACGCGCCGTGCAATTTGCGGGGCCGAATGCATTCGGCCGCGAGAGTGATGCCTTGCGCTGTCGCGTCCGTCAGCGAGGCTCGTACAGGTGTTCTGTGTCAGGTGTTCTCGTGTCTCTTGAAAGAATCGGCCGAATAAATTCGGCCCCACAGCAGGATTCCTGCATATTTTTTCTGAATCGGAATTGATGGGGTCAGATCATCAGTGCCGATGTCCCGCGTGTTCTTCATGCGTCTCGGTTCGCGCACCGGCCGGTGTTGATGCGTCTGTGGTGTCGCCGGCCATGCTGCAGGCGTCATCGGCGTAATCGATTTCGATGGTGGTGTGCACCAGATCGTGGCGTTGTGCCAGTTGCTGCACGGCCTGCTTGATGTGGGCAATGCTGGAGGTTGGTGTGTCGGCATCGACGACGATGTGACTGGTCAGCACGTGATGGCTGCCGTCCAGCGACCAGAGCCGCGTGTGGTGGCAGGAACGCACGGCCGGTATGGCCTGCAGTTCCTGCTCGATGCGCGCCAGCGACAATTGCTCCGGCACTGCTTGCAGGAACAGCGACAGGGTGCTGCGCAGATGTTTGATCACGTTGTAAACCACATACAGCGTGATCAGCACGGACAGCAGCGGATCGAGAATGGGCATCGGCCGGAACAGCATGACCACGGCGACGATCAGCACTGCCAGCCAGCCGAGCACATCCTCATAAAGATGCCAGGCGATCATGCGCGCGTTGTGCGTATCGTCAGTGCGCACGCGCAGCGCCGCGTAGCCGTTGACCAGCACGCCGAGCACGGCCAGTGCGGCCATGCCACCGGCATGTACCGGCTCGGGATGCAACAGACGCGGCACGGCTTCTGACAACACGAACAGGCCGCCGACGATCAGGATCAGCGCATTGATCAGCGCCGCCAGCAGCGAAAAACGGCGATGACCGTAACTGTATTTTTCGTTGGCGCCTTTGCTGGCGTAACGCTCCATGCGCCAGGCGAGGCCGATGGCAATGCTGTCGCCGAGATCGTGCAAGGCATCGGCGAGGATCGCCATGCTGTTGGTCAGCAGGCCGCCGATCAGCTCAACCAGCGCAAAACCGAGATTGAGCCAGAACGCCAGGCGCAGATTGTCGCTGCCGTGGTGATGGCCGTGTGCATGTCCGTGTCCATGCTCATGTCCGTGAGAATGTGAATGCGAATGTGCCATGATCGTCCGCCAGACCGGAGCAGGGGCGGGCGTGTGAGGCGCAAGGCCCGCCGGATTGTCCGCCATGATGCAACATTGCCACCGGGGCAAGGCAAGACCGCTGCATCATCGCGATGTGTCGCCTGGCTGACAACCGGCCGACAGTCAGCAAACACACTGCATTGCAGAGCACAGGCTAGACATTGCGCACGACAGCACGACAAACAACATGACAGACGAGGGCAGAGACATGAACAGCGCATATCGCGTGGCACTGGTGACCGGTGCATCGGCGGGATTCGGCGAACAGATCGCGCAACGCCTGGCCGCACAGGGCATGAAGCTGGTGCTGATGGCGCGGCGCGCGGAACGCCTGCAGGCGCTGGCTGCACGTCTGGGTGCGAGCGCATCGGTGCATGTGATCGCGGTCGATGTCCGTGATCGTGACGCCGTGGCCGCCGCACTGCGTGCCCTGCCGGCGGAATTCGCCGACGTCGATGTGCTGATCAACAACGCCGGCCTGGCTCTGGGGCTGGAGCCGGCGCACCGCGCCGACTGGAACGACTGGCAACAGATGATCGACACCAATTGCACGGCACTGGCCTGGCTCACGCGCCTGCTGCTGCCGGGCATGGTCGAACGCAAGCGCGGTCACGTCATCACCATGGGCTCCATCGCCGGCAGTTACGCGTATCCGGGCGGCAATGCCTACGGCGCAACGAAAGCCTTTGTCGAACAATTTGCCCGCAATCTGCGCGCCGATCTGATCGGCACCGGCGTGCGCGTCACCAACATCGAACCGGGATTGGTCGGTGGCAGTGAATTTTCGCTGGTGCGTTTCAAGGGCAACGCGGAAAAAGCCGCGAAAGTGTACGAGAACACCACACCGCTGCAACCCGAAGACGTCGCCGAAGCCGTGTGCTGGGCGCTGGCGCAACCGGCGCACGTGAACATTTCCAGCATCGAATTGATGCCGGTGGTGCAGGCGCATGGACCGCTGGTCGTGCATCGCGGTTGAGGCAAAGAAAACGCACGGCGAATTCGCCTGTCATGATGCGAATCTGTGCCAGTAAGGAGCGGTGTATGGATCGGCGATTTCCTGTGTGGGGCGGTTTGCTGTTGCTGTTTTTGCTGCAGTTGAGCGGTTGTCAGATTGGCGCGGGGATTGGCGCTGCGGCCGCACCGGAACAGTCAGCAGCAACGACGACACCGCAACCGACAACCCCGGTGTCCCTGCCGCCGCCGTGGCTGGTGTTTTCGCGCGAATCCTGCGCGAGCCGTTGTGTGGATTTCCGTATCAGCGTCTGGCCCGATGGCCGCTTTTCTGGTCAGCGTTTGGTGACGCTCACTGGCGAGAAACCGGTGGAGCAGGGCGGCCAGCTTGCGGCGGCCGATCTGCAACTGCTTCGTGACTGGCAGGCTGGCATCGAACAACGGAGCGCAGGAGTGGTACTGCACAATGGTCGTCCGGAGTGTCCGGAAATCATCCGCGATCAGCCGCTTTTGCTCTTGCAGCGCCTGACGCCTGTTCCGGGCTGGAAGCTGTTGCTGGGCAGTTGTCGTGGCCATGCGCAGGAGGTGGAAATGGATGCTCTCATGCAGGACATAGCTCGCCTGCTGGATCGCCGGATCAATCCGGCGCGCAGCAGTCGCTGAGTTGTGGGCGGCGCACAGCTTGCGACGGGTTACTGCAATACATGGCGGGCGTCGCCGGCCTGATGCGGATCGGGTGAGTCAGGCAAACAAACAACAAGCTGATTGGCGTCAGTCCGCATCACACGAGCGGCCCCCTCTCCCCAGCCCTCTCCCGCGAGGGGAGAGGGAGCAAAATCAACCTTCCCTCCTCTTCGGAGAAGGTGGCGCGCAGCGCCGCTAGAAGGACGTCGCCGGCCTAATGCGAATCAGGCAAACAAAAAACAAACGGCGTCGCATGCGACGCCGTTTGTTTTTCCTGGAGATGAAACGTGCGGGCTTATTTGACGCCCAGCACTTTCGCCACCGAACCGGTGGTGAGCGGGTGATAACCGGGTTTGGCGGCGTTGAATACCTTGATGGCAAACGCCTTGTCTTCGGGGCGTTTGCTCAGCAGTTCATACAGCGGCACGACCAGCTTGCGGCGACCGATACCCGACAGGTATTGCTCCAATCGCGGCCAGGCCGGTTTGTAGTGGCTGATGATGGCGTGTTGCAGCCAGGCATGGGCGATCTCGGCGTTGCCGCTCTGGGTGAATTTGAAGGCGTCGTCGAGCGCGCGCATTTGGCCGGCGTCCAGCGGTTTGGGCAGATGGTCGAGGAAGAACAACCATTCCTGTGTGCTCCAGCCCTGGGTTTTCAGGCCGCTGGCCATGCGCTTGCCGGCGAGGAACACGGCCGATTCGCGCAGCACATGATCAAAGCGCGGCGAATGCGGTTGCGGTGCATCGGCCGGCAATCCTTGCGCATACATCCACTCGTCGACTTTTTTCATGTCGACTTTGCCGGGATGTTTGTTGATCAGTTCTTTCTCGATGTAGGCGCGGAAATCGCTGTGATTCAGCGTGCGGAACTGGAAGTGGGCGAAATAGCCGCGGACAAAGGCGTCGAAGGTATTGCGACCGAATTTTTCTTCCAGATAGTGCAGGAACAGCGCGCCTTTGGCGTAGGGAATGCGCGAAAACACGTCGTCGGGATCACGGCCGTCGAGTTTCACGTGCAGGACGCGATCAGCCGGCTCGGCGCGTTCCAGATCGCGCAGCAATTCCTTGACCCCGAGCACCTGCTCCATCACCGCCTGATCGCGTCCGTAAATCGCTTCCATGATGCGGTTTTCAACGTAGGTGGTGAAACCTTCGTTCAGCCACAGATCTTCCCAGGTGGCATTGGTGACCAGGTTGCCGGACCAGGAGTGAGCCAGTTCGTGGGCGATCAGCGATACCAGCGATTTGTCGCCGGCGATCACGGTGGGCGTGATGAACGACAGGCGCGGATTTTCCATGCCGCCAAACGGGAAGGACGGCGGCAGGATCAGCAGATCGTAACGACCCCAGGCATACGGGCCGTAGAGTTTTTCCGTGGCTTTCACCATCGCTTCGGTGTCGGCAAATTCTTTCGCCGCCGCGTCCAGCGTTGCCGGTTCGGCATAGACACCGGTGCGCTCGCTCATCGGCTTGAAGGCCAGATCACCGGCTGCAATGGCGATGAGATAGGACGGGAGCGCCTGCGGCATGGTGAAGCGGTAAACGCCGTCCGCGGATTTTTCCGGATTGTTGTCGGCGCTCATCACCGCGCGCAGATGTTTCGGTGTGCGCACCGTGGCGCTGTAGGTCAGCCGCACTTGCGGCGTGTCCTGCAGCGGAATGAACGAGCGGGCGTGGATGGCCTGCGCCTGCGAGAACATGAACGGATGTTTCTTGCCGGCGGTCATCGCAGGCGTCAGCCACTGCAGGCCGGAAGCTTGCGGTGAACTGGCGTAGTGGACGCGCACCGTGTCGGCATCGGCCGGCAATTTGATGGCCAGTGCGCTGCCGAGGATTTTGTCGGCCGGCTTCAATTCGAACGGCACGGCGGCCAGGCTGTTGCCCCGGCCGGCTTCAACTTTGGCGATGCGCAGATCGCGGGTATCGAGCAGCAGGGTGTCGGTCGGCTGCTTGCGTTCCAGTTGCAGCGTCGCGGTGCCGGCCAGCTCGCGCTTGTCGAAATCGACGCTCAGGTCGAGGGCCAGATGTTTGGTGCTGATTTTTTCCGGCTCGGCATAGCTGTGCTTGTCGCGCTCGCCCGCTGCCAGCGCGGTGCCGGCGGCGGTCGCCAGCGCGATCAGGCCAGCGATGAAAATCTTCTTGTGAATCATGATCTTGAGTCCACTCCGCAGGACGGGAAGGTCGGCCATCATACGAAGCGGCGCCGGGCCTGTCGACGCGGCTGCCCGCAGCCGTGCGCCGGGCGCGGGCGGGCGGCGCCAGCGGAGCCGCGCCAAGTGGCACGCGACGGTAGGGGGCTGTGCTGCCGATCAGGGCCGCTTTGCCCCAGATCAGGGGCGCCCCCGGCGGAAAGTGCGTAGAATGCCGGCCGCTTTTCTTCATACGTGCCCGTCGGAGGCCATCATGCAAATTGGCGATCACAAGGTGGTCAGCATCCATTACACGCTGCGCGACAAGGACGGGCAGGTTATCGACAGCTCGGAAGGCAGCTCGCCGCTGGCCTATATCCACGGCAAGGGCAACATCATTCCCGGTCTGGAAGACGGCCTGCTTGGCAAGGCCGTGGGCGACAAGCTGACTGTGGTGGTGGCGCCGGAGCATGGCTATGGCGTGCACAACGAAAACCTCGTCCAGGTGCTGCCGCGCGACATGTTCCAGGGCATCGACGACATCCAGCCGGGCATGCAATTCCAGGCGGTCGGTGGCAACGGTCCGGTGGTGATCACGGTCAAGGGCGTTGACGGCGATCGCGTCACCGTCGATGGCAATCACGAACTGGCCGGCGTCGAACTGCATTTCGACGTCGAAATCGTTGATGTCCGCGACGCCACGGCCGAAGAACTGCTGCACGGCCATTCGCACGGCGCCGGCGGTTGCTGCGGTGGCGGTGGCCACGATCATGATCACGGCCATGATCACGACGAAGACGAGCAGGGCGGCTCCTGCTGCGGTGGCGGTTGCCACTGATCGCGTGCTGCATCCGGCAAAAGAAAACGGCGCCTGCGGGCGCCGTTTTTATTGCATCTGATCCGCACGGTCTGCGGTGAATCTCCTGTTCAGCCTTCGGCCTGCAATTGCTGCAAATCTGCCAGCAGTTGATCGGAGTGGCTGTCGGCTTTTACTTCGCTGTAGTGCTTGACCACCGCACCTTCGGGATTGATGACGAAGGTCTGGCGTTTGGTGAAGCTGAGCGGGCCGAAGCTGGTCAGCACTTTGTAGGCGGTGGCGGCTTTCTTTTCGGTGTCGGCGAGCAGCGGGAATTTCGCGCCGACGGTGTCGGCGAAATCCTTGTGTGAAGCCACGTCGTCGAGACTGATGCCGACGATCTCGGTGTTGCGGGCCAGATATTTGTCGTGATCACGGACGAAGTTTTTCGCTTCCGTGGTGCAGCCCGGCGTGTTGTCTTTCGGATAGAAATACAGCACCAGCCATTTGCCGCGGAAATCAGCCAGGCTGCGCGGCTGGCCGTGTTGATCGGGCAGGGAAAAATCCGGCGCCGACTGGCCTTCGAAACCGGCCGCCTGTGCAGCGCCCGGTGAGAGCAGCGCGAAGCTGGTGAGCAACAGCAGGGCAAGTGATTTCAGCAGCGTCATGGACAACTCCGGTGTCAGGTGGGCGCAAGCGCGGAAGCGGATGGCGTGTTTGCAAGCAACGTGGATTTTGGCAAGTCAGCCGTTCGCAACGTGGTACCGCGCATGATGACCATCACGCCGCGCCGGCGGCAATGCGTTTTGTCGGCAACGGCTTCAGCCCGGACCAGCGTGCGCCCGGATCAGCGCAGCGTGCGCAGCAGCGGATTCAGCATGCGGCCGAACGGACCGGTCAGCACCAGCGGCGCCGACTGGACAGTCAGGCACAGGCAATCTTCATTGCGCGCCGCCGTGGGCATGTGTTCGAGCTGTTCGTCGGCGAACACAAAATCGCCGTGACGGTACAGACCTTTCTCGTCGGAAAAACTGCCGCGCAGCACGACGGTGATCTCGTCGCCTTCGTGGGTATGGGACGGCACCCGCGCGCCGGCACGGATGTGGTGCAGGGCGACGATGCTGCCGTCGGGACGGCGGGCCAGCGTCGCCTGTTTCAGGCCCGGCGCGATCCAGGTCCAGCGTTTCGGCAGGCCGTCCGGCAACAGGCTGCGCAGCGGCGTCGGCAGACCGGCTGCGGCGTCGCTGCCGGCTGTTGGGCCCGGGCTGGCAAGCGATGACTGGGGCGCGGGCGCTGCGCTGTCGAGACGGGCCAGTGTGCGGCTGAGCAGATCGGCCGAAACCGGCGCCGCCGGCAATTCTTCCAGCAGTGATCCGGCCATGGCCTGCAACTGCGACTGGCGGCTGCGGCACAGCGGACAGAGGCTGACGTGGGTGGCGACAGCCAGCGCCTGGGCGTCGGACAACTGGCCGCTGGCGTAGGCGGTCAGCAGGGACAAATCGGGATGATGCGTTTTCATGGCGGTCACGCGGGAACGAACACGGCACTCAGCCGTTGCAGGGCAAGGCGAATGCGGGACTTGACGGTGCCCACCGGCACGCCGAGTTCGTCGGCGATCTCCTGATGGGTTTTGTCCTCGAAAAAAGCTTTCTCGATCACTTCGGCCTGTGCCGGCGGCAGCGTTTTCATCGACTGGCGCAGCTCGGCACCGCGCAGCAGCAGCTCGGCCTGTTCCGGTGTGCTGGCCTGTTCGGCTTCCAGCACCGGCCAGAGATCATCGACCGGGACAAACTGCGCGCCGCCGTTCTTGCGTACTTTCACGTCGATGTAGCGGTTGCGGGCAATGGTGAACACCCAGGTTGAGGGCGCGGCTTTTTTCGGGTCGTAGGTGGCTGCGCGGCGCCAGACCGTGAGCATCACGTCCTGGGTCAGTTCCTCGGCGCTGCCGGCGTCGGCACCGAGCCGCTGGAAATAGGCTTTCACGCGCGGCGCGAAATGCTCGAAGAAGTGCGCGAACGCTTCGCGACTCTGCTCGGCGCCGATGGCCTGCAGGGCGGCGATCAGCGGTTCGGCGCTGGCGGGTTTGACATTGTTGACGACCATGCGCGGGACAAATCTCGGGCCGCTGGAGCCGCGATTGTAGCGGTCAGGCCCGGAGCGGGCGGCGTTTATCGGCTGAACATGCTCTGCCGCATCGCCATCAGCCGCGCTGTCGAACGGAAAAACCGGATCCATTGTCCTCTCCCGGTGTGCAGCGGATTTGCACATCCGGCCACTGATACGCAGGCCCTGCCCGGCTGGTTCACCGGCGGAAATTTTCCCGTCACCAGTGAACCAGCGGCCCCGGCCGCGCCGTAAAGCCAGCCGCAACGTTGCGCCTTTGACGACCGGGACGCCGGTTCCTGCAGCAGAACGATTTCTGACAGGTAAGGAGACAGGCAATGAAAAACTGGCTGAAAGCACTGGCGGTGGCGACCCTGAGCGGCGCGCTGCTGAGTGCCTGTGGCGATGACAATGACACGCCGCCGGCGGTTGCGGCGCCGCCGGGCAGCGCCAAGCTGCGCATCGTGCACGCCTCGCCGGATGCGCCCAAAGTCAATGTGCTGGCGGGCGGCACGGCGCTGGTGAGCAATCTCGATTTCGCCGCCATTTCGCCGCTGGCCAGCGTCACCGAAGGCAGCGCCAGCGTCGAGATCAAGGCGCTGGTACCGGGCGGCCAGAGCACGGTGTTCGGACCGGCGACGCTGAACTTTGCCCGCGACAAGATTTACAGCGCGATCGCCGTCGGCAATGCCGCCAGTCTGGCGGTCGAGGTGTTCGCCATCGACGACACGGCGGTCACCGCCGGTCGCACCCGCCTGACCGTGTTCCACGGTGCGGCGGCAGCGCCGGGCGTCGATGTCTACCTGACGGCGCCGGCTGCGGATCTGGCCAGCGCCACGGCGGTCGGCACCTTCAGCTTCAAGCAGAAGATTGGCCCGGCCGAAGTGGCCAACGGCGACTACCGCATCCGCGTCACGCCCGCCGGCGCCCGGTCGCCGGTGATCTACGACAGCGGCACCGTGACGCTTGCCGGCGGTGATCTGTTCCTCGCCGCCGTGCCCTCGCCGCTGGCGGCGAAGTTCGGCAGCGGCTACGCGCCGATTCAGCTGATCCTGTCCTCCGGCAGTGGGCCGGCCACCGTGCTGCACGACACCGCGACGCCGGCGGCGCTGCGCGTGGTGCATGCCTCGCCCGACACTCCGGCGGTCGATGTGGTGGTGAACGGCAACTTTGCCCAGCCGCTGGTTGATGATCTGGCCTTCCCGGCATTCACGCCCTATGTGCAGGTACCGGCCGCCAGTTACAACGTCAAGGTCGCCGCGGCCGCCGACAACAGCGTGGTGCCGATCAATGCCGACCTGACGCTGGCCCGTGGCACGGTGTCCAGCGTGCTGGCCGTGGGGCCGCTGGCCAGCGTCGCGCCGCTGGTGCTCAGCGACGATGTCCGCCGCATCGCCACCGAAGCGCGGGTGCGCATCGTCCACGCTGCGCCGTCGGCGCCGAATGTCGATGTGTTCGTTACTGCGCCCGGAGCCGGCATCGCCAGCGCCACGCCGGTACTGAGCAATGTGCCGTTCAAGGCTGCCAGCGATTACCTGTCGCTGGCTGCCGGCAACTACGACGTCGCCGTGGCGCCGACCGGCACGCGTACACCGGCCATCGGCCCGGTCGGCATCAGCGTCAGCAACGGCAAAACCTACACCGCCATCGCCCGCGACAGCGCCGGCGGCGGCGCGCCCTTCGGGCTGATCCTGATGGACGACTTCCAGGCCAACTGATGACGCGCCGGCCACCGCGCCGGCGCACCTGCCCCGCGAAAAGCAACCGCCGCCCCGAGGCGACGGTTCACCGCCCGTGCTTCCGGGTGTCACCGGCAGTCACTAGACTGCCGGCCATGACACCCGGCTTTTTCCCGCTTCCCCCCGGCAGCCTGCCGACACCTGCCCAGGCCTTCCGTTACTGGTGTGGCGCGCCCTGCGCCTGGACCTTCGCCGACGACGTCTGGGTGCTGCGTCACAGCCGGCCGGACCTCGACATGGCCGTCCTGCAACAGGCAACGGCGCTGCGCCTGCTGGCCGCCGCGCACAGCCTGCAAGCCGGCCTGCAGCTGCTGCGCGCACCGGCGCCGGCCGCCGACGTTGCGCTGGCGGCCGATGCCCTGTTCAGCGACGCGCTGCTGCCCGAATCCCGCCAGCGCGCAATGCTGGCTGCGCTGATCGCGCTGCGTCAGGCCCTGGCCACGCAGTTGGCGCGTCCGCTGTCGGCGCCGGAGGCGCTGCCGGCAAGTGAGTGGTCGCTATTGCTGGGCAGGGCGTTTGCGGCGCTGCCGTTCAGCCTGATCGATGCTGTCCAGCAGGCGTGCCGTGGTGCGTCCATGCCGGCCGAAGCGGCAGCGGCCAGCGTGCACTACGCCATGCCCGCTCTGCAGTGCGATGCGCCGCCACTGGCCGATGCGGCTGATTTCGCCGCGCGCGCCGGCCGGCGGGCGGCCGGCGTCTGGCAGTGTCCGCCGCCGCTACCGCCTTCAGCCGGTGATGCGCTGCCGGCTGGCACCGGCTGGCGCCTGCACCACCATCCGCCGCAGGTCAGCGGGCCGGCGACGCCGCTGCTGCTGGTACCGGCGCTGGTCAACGGCAGCCAGTTGCTGCATCTCGGGCCGGGGCAGTCGCTGGTCGAGGCGCTGACCGCCGAAGGGGTGAGTGTTTACCAACTGGTTTGGCAGGATGCCGCCACCGCCCTGCCGACGCTGGCCGACGTGCTCGCCGCGTTGCGCCAGATCACGGCTGCGGTGCGCGCCCATGCCGGCGTCCGGCCGGCCCTGTTTGGCGTCTGTCAGGGCGGCTGGCTGGCGATGTGGGCGGCGGCCGTCGACCCGGCGCAGGTGGCGCGCCTGTTTCTGGCGGCGGTGCCGGGTGGTCGCCATGCCGATGACCGGCTGGCCGGCTGGCTCGATGCGGCGGTGGCGACCGACGCCGGGGTGTCGGAACCGTCAGGGCCGTTCGGACAATCCGGGCCGTTCGGGCAATCCGGGTCGAGCCCGTCCGCGCCGGCGCCGTCCCTGTCGGCGCTGGGCGCCGGTGCGCTCAATCTTGGCTTCCTGCGACTGCAGGCCTTCCAGCAGCGGGTCGGCAAATACCTGCAACTGGCGGCTGGCGCCGCCGAGCCGGACTGGTCGGCCTTCCTGCGGCTGGAGCATTGGCTGTTCGCCTCGCCGGCACTGGCGGCGCCGGTGCTTGGCGCGTTTGCCGCGCAGGTCTATGCGCCGGAATCCCCATGTCTCGATGTCCCCGGCAGTGAGTCATCACTCACTTCAGCGATTCCGCCGCTGAAGCTGTCCCTGAACCTATCCCTGAACCGGCCGCTGCACTGGCTGCTGGCCACACGTGATCATCTGGTGCCGGCGGCCGCCACCCGGACGCTGGCGGCCCGGCTGCCGGCGACAGTCAGTGTCGAGGCCTTCGATGCCGGCCATGTCGGCCTGTTCGCCGGCCGGGCGCGGCTGCAGGTGGCGGCGCGGGTGGCGGCGCTATTAAAAGCAGAGTGAAGGCGGGCAGGCTGGTGGCTGACTGTGCTGATTGCGCGGGACGGGCGGTGAGTGCAGGCTGAGAGTGCGTGTGGAAACGCGGCCGGATAATTTCGGCCGCACAACCGCATCCGGAACCCGGTCAGCCTGAACCGTGACAGGCAAACACCTGTGGGGCCGAATTTATTCGGCCGCGGAATCGCTCGCCGTGCCCATGCGCCGGGATACGTCCCCAACTTCAGCGCCGTTCCAGCTCCCTCCGAGCTCCCGCCACTGCCCGGCCGCCCACTGTTTCAGTTCCGGATAGAACCCGGCAAAGGCCTCGGCCAGCGCCGGCAGTTGCGGCGCCAGTACCGCGGCGGCCTGCGGCAGCGGGTTGTCACGTGACAGCCGGCCGGCGATGCCGCGCAGTCCGCGCTCGACCGTGGACCAGTGGCGGTAGGCGGCGAGCAGATCGTGACCCATGATGAAACCGAGCCGCGCCTGAGCGTCGGCGTCGAGCCGGCCGGACACCGTCCGCAGCGCGGCATAGACCTGATCGGCAAACGGCCGCAGCGGCCGGGCTTCCCATTGCTCGAACGTCCGCGCCAGCAGGTGGTCAAAAACCACGTCGAGCAGGATGCCGGCGTAGCGGCGGTAGGGCGGCTGCAGGTTTTCCCGGCAGCGGACGATAACCGGGTGATGGTCGGTGTAGCTGTCGACCAGCCGGTGCAGACGGATGGCGCGCGCCACATCGTCCGGCCAGGCGGACAGATCGCGTCCGTGGACGATGTCACCGAGCACGCTGCCGGCCAGCGCGCCGGGTGTGTCCGGCACCAGACAGCAATGGGCGAGGTAGTTCATCGGCGCGGCCGTCTCAGCAGAAACAGTTGTGCATGGTGACAGTCCGCTCCTGAGGAAACCTGGTTGTACCGGCGACCCGGTCACGATGACAGCTTACTTGTCGTCGTCGCGCGCGTGGGCCTGCATGTGGGCTGAGAGCGTGCACCCGGATGAGGCAGCAGGGCCTGCCAGTCGCACGTTCGTCTTGGCGTTGCCGGGGACGAGGACTATTCTTCAAGGACTTGGACGTCATTCATCAGACCGGACTTCAGGTTCTGAGGCGGACATGCCGGGCGTCCGGCGCAACCCCGTGGAGGCGGTCGCGATCATGAACATGCAGGTGTGGATCGACCAGCGCAGCGTCAAGCTGCTGCAGGACATGGCCGAGTTGCCGTTCAACGACGAGCATGATTATCGCAAGCTGGGCCTGATCAAGAAGGCCCTGCGCGAAGCGGCCCAGGAAATCGTCAAGCGCGGTGTCGAGCGCCAGCTTGCCGACATGGTCAGCCAGCAGGCCATGGACCCGCTGTTCGACCTGCCCGCCGACAAGAAGTAACGCCCCTCCCGCCCGGCGCGCCTGCCGGCCACCGCGCTGGTCCCGTACCCGTTCCGGCCAGGCCACGGTTCCGTTTCAACGACGTCCCCGCCCCAGACGCCGGCCCCGCGCAGGCGCCAGCGCTGCGCCCGACCCGTCAGCACCGGCCCGGCCGGTCATTCTGCAGCCACCCGGCTTTGGCCCGGCGGGGCAGAGCGGTGATAAAATCGCCGGCCATTTTTGTTGAGCCCGCCGTACCCGCCATGACGCAGAAAGTTTTCATCAAGACCTGGGGCTGCCAGATGAACGAGTACGACTCGTCCCGCATGGCCGATCTGCTCCGCGAATCCCATGGTCTTGAGCCGACCGACAATCCGGCTGACGCCGACGTCATCCTGCTCAACACCTGCTCCATCCGCGAAAAAGCCCAGGAAAAAGTTTTTTCCCAGCTTGGCGAATGGCGCGAACTGAAAAAAGACAAACCCAATCTGCTGATCGGTGTCGGCGGCTGTGTGGCTTCACAGGAAGGCGAGGCCATCCGCAAGCGCGCGCCCTATGTTGATGTCGTGTTCGGTCCGCAAACCCTGCACCGCCTGCCGGAGATGATCCAGTCGGTGCGTGCCGATCACAAACCGGCAGTGGACATTTCCTTTCCGGAAATCGAGAAATTCGATCGCCTGCCCGAACCGAGCGTCAGCGGCCCGAGCGCGTTCGTGTCGATCATGGAAGGCTGCAACAAATTCTGCACCTTCTGCGTGGTGCCCTATACGCGCGGCCCGGAAGTGTCGCGACCGCTGGATGACGTGCTCGCCGAAGTGCTCAGCCTGGCCGAAAAAGGCGTGCGCGAGATCAATTTTCTCGGCCAGAACGTCAACGCCTACCAGGGCGCGATGCACGACGGCGGCATCGCCGATCTGGCAGCGCTCATCGAATTGACAGCTGCGATCCCGCAGATCGGCCGCATCCGTTTCACCACTTCACATCCGGTGGAGTTTTCCGACCGCCTGATCGAGGTGTACGGCCGGGTGCCGAAACTGGTTTCGCATTTGCACCTGCCGGTGCAAAGCGGTTCGGATCGCGTGCTGGCGATGATGAAACGCGGCCACACCGTGCTGGAGTACAAATCGAAGATCCGGCGTCTGCGCGCACTGCGCCCGGATCTGTCGCTGTCTTCGGATTTCATCATCGGTTTCCCCGGCGAAACCGAAGCGGATTTCCTGCACACCATGAAACTGATCGCCGATGTCGAATACGACACCTCGTTCAGTTTCATTTACAGCGCCCGCCCCGGCACGCCGGCCGGTGATTTGCCCGACGACACACCGGAAGCGGTGAAGAAGCAGCGTCTGGAATTGTTGCAGCAACGCCTGCTGCAACAGGCGATGCAGATCAGCCGGCGCATGGTCGGCAGCGAGCAGGTGATTCTGGTGGAAGGCCCGAGCCGGAAAAATCCGCTCGAGCTGTGCGGCCGCACGGAAAACAATCGTATCGTCAACTTCGCCGGTGGTCGTGAACTGATCGGCCAGTTCGTGCGCGTGCGCATCACCGACGCCTTGCCGAACAGCATGCGTGGCGAATGGCTGGCCAGCGAAACCGGGGCTGTCGCGTGAGTCTGCATACGCTGGATTTCATGCTCGAACCGCTCGACAACGAGCGGCTTGCCGCCACCGGTGGCCAGCTGGATGAACACTACCGCCAGATCGAGCGTCGCTTTGGCGTCGAGATCAATAATCGCGGCAACCAGTTCCGGGTCATCGGCGAACGCGATCACGCCGAAGCCGCCGCAGCGCTGATCCAGTCGCTGTTCGAGATGACCGAAACGCAGACCGCGATCTCGCGTGCCGAATTGCACATGCAGATGCAGCAGCATCGTGTGCGTGACGATCACGGTCACGACGCCGACGACAATCGCGGCAGCAGTTTTGCCATCCAGACCAAGCGCGGTCCGATCAAGGCGCGTACCCGTGTCCAGGGTGAATACATGGACAACATCCGCAGTCACGACATTTCTTTCGGCATCGGTCCGGCCGGCACCGGCAAGACCTATCTCGCCGTCGCCGCCGCAGTGGACGCACTGGAGCGCCAGCAGGTAAGGCGCATCATCCTGACCCGTCCGGCTGTTGAAGCCGGCGAGAAACTCGGCTTTCTGCCCGGCGACATGGCGCAGAAAGTGGACCCGTATTTGCGGCCGCTGTATGACGCGCTCTATGAAATGCTCGGCTTTGAAAAAGTCGCCAAGTACATCGAGCGCAATGTCATTGAAGTGGCGCCGCTGGCCTTCATGCGCGGCCGGACGCTGAACGAATCCTTCGTCATTCTCGACGAAAGCCAGAACACCACCATCGAACAGATGAAGATGCTGCTGACGCGCATCGGCTTTGATTCGAAAGCCGTGATCACCGGCGACATCACGCAGATCGATTTGCCGCGCAAATCGCAAAGCGGCCTGCGTCATGCCATCGAAGTGCTGAAAGGCATCGAACAGGTTGGCTTCACCTTTTTCTCTGCCGATGACGTGGTGCGTCATCCGGTGGTGATGAAAGTGGTGCGCGCCTACGAAGCCTGGGAATTGCGCCAGAGCGAGCTGAAACATGCCGCCGAACGCCGTGCCGAAAGCGCCGGCCAGGACGAAACGGGCAACAGCAATCCGGATAGCGGCCACACGGGGCACAAGCTGTGAGCACGCTGCGCCTGAGTCTGGATGTCCAGCGTGTGTCACGCCGGCGTGACATTCCCGGCGATGCCTGGCTGAAGCGTGCCGCGCGCGCCGCGCTGCAGGGGGCGGGCTTTTCCGGTCGTGCGGCCATTGCGCTGCGCATCGTCGGCGAAGCCGAGAGCCAGCAACTGAACCGCGAGTACCGCGGCAAGGACAAGCCCACCAACGTGCTCAGCTTTCCGTTCGAGGTGCCGGACATCGCAGGCATCAGCGAACCGTATCTGGGTGATCTGGCCGTGTGCGCGGCGGTGGTGGCCCGCGAAGCCGCCGAGCAGGGCAAGACCCTGCGCGCGCACTGGGCGCACATGGTGGTTCACGGTGTTTTGCATCTGCTAGGCTACGATCATCTTGATGATGCCGAAGCCGACGAAATGGAAGCGCTGGAGCGCGACATTCTCGCCGGACTGGGCCTTCCTGATCCCTACTTGGACTCTGACTCGGACTCCCGCACCGGCGCGCCATGAGCGACGACTCTACTCCGCCACGACCGAAGTCGTGGCTGCACCGTTTCCGTGAATTCATCCAGGCCGAACCGCAGGATCGCGAGCAGCTGCTCGACACGCTGCGCGATGCGGCCGAACGCACGCTGATCGATCGCGACACGCTGGGCATGCTTGAAGGTGTGCTGTCAGTGGCCGAACTGCGGGTGCGCGACATCATGGTGCCGCGCGCGCAGATGATCTGCGTTGACATCGAAGCCGAGCTGGCCGACATCGTGCCGCTGGTGGTCGAGGCCGGGCATTCGCGTTATCCGGTGGTCGGTGACGACCGCGATCAGATTGAAGGCGTGTTGCTGGCCAAGGATCTGCTGCCCTTCGCGCAGGTCGGTGGTCGCGCCGAGGCGGGCGGTTTTGATCTGCGCGCCATCCTGCGCCCGGCGCTGATGGTGCCGGAGAGCAAACGTCTGGATGTGCTGTTGCGCGAGTTCCGCCAGAACCGTAACCACATGGCCATCGTCGTCGATGAATATGGCGGTGTCGCGGGGCTGGTAACCATCGAGGACATTCTCGAACAAATCGTCGGCGACATTGAAGACGAATACGATTTCGATGCCGAGGAAGACTATCTGCGCCAGCTGGCGCCGAATGAATTCCATGTCCGTGCCGACATGCCGGTGGAAGATTTCAACGAAGCCTTTGCCGTCGCATTTGATGAAGAAAGTTTTGATACCGTCGGCGGTGTGGTGCTGCACGCGTTCGGCCATTTGCCGGCGCGCGGTGAGCAGGTGCTGATCGACAATCTGGATTTCACCGTGCTCGCCGGTGACAGCCGGCGCGTGAAACTGTTGCGTGTGCGCCGGCGTTTGCCGGCCACGCGTCCTGCTGCGGAAACTCCCTGACATGTTCGACAAGCACAACGCCCTGCACCGGGCGCTGGCCGCGCTCGCCGGGGTAATTTTCCCGCTCGCCTTTGCGCCTCTGAATCAGGCCTGGCTGGCGCTGCCGTCGCTGGCCATTCTTGCCGGCATTGTGTTGCGTGTCACACCGCGACTGGCGTTCCAGTGCGGACTGATCTTCGGACTCGCCGCGTTCGGTATCGGCGTCTCCTGGGTGCATGTGGCGATCAGCGAATTTGGCGGCGCGCCACTGTATTTGTCGGTGGGCCTGACCGCCGGCATGGTGGCGATTCTGGCCTTGTATCCGGCGCTGACCCTGTGGGCGCTGGTGCGATTTTTTGCGTCGCCGCTTGCACGCCTGATCGCGTTCGCACCGTTGTGGTTGGTCAGCGAATGGTTGCGCGGTGTGTTGTTCTCCGGTTTTCCGTGGCTGTTCGCCGGTTACAGCCAGACCGATACCGTGCTTGCCGCGCTCGCTCCGCTGTTCAGCGTCTATGGCATCAGCATGGCGCTGGCAGGCGGCGCGGCGATTTCTGCGGCCGCGCTGTTGCGACCGGCGCCATCAGTCTTGCCCGCGCCGGTGCAGCGCGTGTGGAAAATCACGCCGGCGCTGTTGATCCTGCTGCTGGCCGTGGTGCCGGCACCGCGCAGCGATGACGCCGGCAGCGACAGCAAACCGGTGCGTGTGGCGATGGTGCAGGCGAACATTGCCCAGCAGCTGAAATGGCGGCCGGAAGAATTGCAGAACATTGTCGATCAGTATTTTTCGCTGACCGATCCGCTGCTTGGTCGCGCTGATCTGGTGATCTGGCCGGAGGCGGCAATCCCGGCGTTTGCCCACCAGTTGCAGAACGTGCTGACGCCACTGCATAACGCGGCACAGGAAAAAAATACCGCGCTCTGGATCGGTCTGCCGGTGTCGGAGGGCGAGCGGTATTACAACAGCGTCATCGGTCTGGGCAGTGCAGAAGGGCGTTACGACAAACGCCAGCTGGTGCCCTTCGGTGAGTACGTGCCGTTTGAATCCTGGCTGCGCGGATTGTTCGCGTTTTTCAATCTGCCGATGTCAGGATTTTCCGCCGGCGAACGCGCGCAACTGCTGCGCAGTCCGGCGCTGACGGCGGCGGGCGCCATCTGTTACGAGATCGCCTATCCGCAACTGGTACGCGACAACGTGAGGGCGCTGGGCGATCAGCCCGGCGTGTTGCTGACGGTGAGCAATGACGCCTGGTTTGGTCAGTCCTGGGGGCCGCACCAGCATCTGCAGATTGCCCGCATGCGCGCGCTGGAATCCGGATTGCCGCTGTTACGTACAACAGTCACCGGGATCACGGCCGCGGTGTCGGCCGACGGTCGGTTGCTTGCAACACTGCCAGCCAACAACCAGGGAATACTACGTACGAATGTCACACCAGCGCGCGCCGATACCCTCTGGGTTCGTGCGGGTATGTGGCCGCTGCTGGCGATGGTTTTAGTGTTAACAGGTTTTGCCATACGGATTGATCGCTTGAAAAAGCGGTCGAAGTCCCCAAAATCGCCACCTGCGATGAAGTGAGGAGTGAAATCATGCGCATTGTGTTGTTTCTGTTGACCAACCTGGCCGTCGTGCTGGTCGCCGGGGTGATCTGCAGCATCCTGGGCGTGAACCGTTACATGACCGGCACCGGACTCGATCTCGGCAAACTGCTGGTGTTCTGCTTCATCTTCGGCATGGCCGGCTCGCTGATCTCGCTGTTCATTTCCAAATGGATGGCAAAGCGCAGCATGGGCGTGCAGATCATCGATCAGCCGCGCACATCGGAAGAACGCTGGCTGCTGGAAACGGTGGCGGAGCTGGCGGAAAAAGCCGGTATCGGCATGCCGGAAGTCGGTGTCTTTCCCTCGCACCAGTCGAATGCATTTGCCACCGGCTGGAACAAGAACAACGCGCTGGTCGCGGTGAGCGAAGGCATGATGCAGCGTTTCTCGCGCGATGAAGTGCGTGCCGTACTCGGTCACGAGATTGGCCACGTCGCCAACGGTGACATGGTGACGCTGTCGCTGATCCAGGGCGTGGTGAACACCTTCGTGATGTTCTTCGCGCGCATCATCGGTTATGCCGTGGACAGTTTCCTGCGCAAGGACGATGAAGAAAGCAGCGGTCCGGGCTTTGGTTTCTACATCGCCACGTTCATTGCCGAAATGGTGCTCGGCATTCTGGCCTCGATGATCGTCGCCTGGTTCTCGCGTCGCCGCGAATACCGTGCCGACGAAGCCGGCGCGCATCTGGCCGGTCGCTTCGCGATGATCGGCGCGCTGCAGCGTCTGGTCGCCGAGCAGGGTCAGCCGGTGGACATGCCGGCAGAAATGACTGCCTTCGGTCTGCGCAGCGGTGGTGGTGGCATGGCGCAGTTCTTTGCCTCGCACCCGCCGCTGGAAGATCGCATCCGCACTCTGCAGAACATGCAATAAGTTCAGTTGTTCTCACGCAAAACAGGCGCCTTCCGGCGCCTGTTTTGTTTCGGCTCATCGGTATTGCCGGCGGCGTGCCGGGGGCGCTCGCTGACTCAGCCGGCAAAGGCCGCGCCGCATTGCCAACAGGCGCCAAAACCGCCGTCGTTGTCTTCACCGCAGTGCCGGCATTGCCAGTCGGGCAGCGTGCTGGCGGTTTGCCAGTCGCAAAGCAGATCGGCGGCGCGGGGAAAATCCTGCACCCGCACCCAGACACCGGGGCCGCCTTCCGATGACCAGGGCAATTCACCGCGCAGACTGATCAGGCCGTCGCCGAGCACCTGCGCGTCAATGGCGTGCGCCTTGAGAAATCCGCACAGCAATTGTGCGTCGATGGGCGAGTCGGTGGCGTACAGGCGTTTCAGGGTCATGAGCGGGACGTCGGTGCAGGCGGTGCTGACCAAGATAGCAGCCAGACCGGCAGAGCCCTGCGCTGCAGGCTAAAATGCCCGCCCCGCGATCCGCGCGTGTTACGCCGGGCAGGCGGTGAACTCCGTATGCGGCGACAGGGTGGTGTGACAGGTGAGTGTGGTGAGCGAAACCGGAACCGTGGCGCTGTCGCGCCGTTTCAGTGTGGCGCCGATGATGGACTGGACGGATCGGCATTGCCGGTATTTCCTGCGCCTGATCTCGCGCCATGCGCTGCTCTATACCGAGATGGTCACCACCGGCGCGATCCTGCACGGCGATCATTTTCGCCACCTGCGGTACGACCCGACCGAGCATCCGCTGGCGCTGCAGCTGGGCGGCAGTGATCCGGCGGCGCTGGCGCAGTGCGCGCGCATTGCAGCCGATTATGGTTATGACGAGATCAACCTCAATGTCGGCTGTCCCTCGGACCGGGTGCAGGAAGGCCGTTTCGGCGCCTGCCTGATGGCCGAGCCGGCGCTGGTGGCCGAATGCGTGGCGGCGATGCGCGCCGCCGTGAACACGCCGATCACCGTCAAGCACCGCATCGGCATCGACGATCAGGACTCCTACGAGGAGATGTGCCAGTTCGTGCGCACGGTCGCCAGTGCCGGCTGCTCGACGTTCATCGTCCACGCCCGCAAGGCCTGGCTGAGCGGTCTCAGCCCGAAAGAAAACCGCGAGATCCCGCCGCTGCGCTACGAGATGGTTTACCAGCTGAAACGCGATTTCCCGCAGCTGGAGATCATCATCAACGGCGGTATCACCGACTGGCCGGCGATTGATGAACATCTGCGCCATGTTGATGGCGTCATGCTCGGTCGCGAGGCCTATCACAATCCCTACATCCTTGCGCCGGTCGATACCCGCCTGTTCGGTGTTACCACGCCGGCGCGTAGCCGCGACGAGGTGCTGGACGCGCTGCTGCCCTATGTCAGTCAGGCGTTGGCGGCGCAGGCCGATGGCCGGCTGGCGAGCACGCTGCAGCACATCAGCCGGCACATACTCGGCCTCTATCACGGCGAACCCGGCGCCCGCGCGTTTCGCCGCGTGCTCAGTACCGAGGCCTGCAAGCGCGGCGCCGGTACTGACGTGTTGCTGGCGGCGCGCGACGCGCTGCGTGCTGCGGCCGGAGACGCCGATCCGGCCCAGGCGCCGGCAGCCTGAGCCGTGGCGTCAGACTGCTGACCGGCTTTCTCCCGCTCAGGTTTTTCCAGCTCGGGTGTCTCTGGTTCAGGTGTTTCTGGCTCAGGTGTCTCTGGTTCAGGTGTCTCCTGCTCCGGCTTCGCGCCTACCCTCGACGCCGTCAACTGCCAGTTCCTCACCTCGGCCACGGCCCGGCCGGTTTGCCGTTTCCGGCACGCCGGCGGCGGTTGTGTCCTGAAAACGGGACAAGCCTGCTCACCAGCGGACACCTCCAACCGCTCTGCCGCACCACACGCCGGCTCGGGGGTTTAGCCCCCCCCGGGGGGAATACCCCCCCCCCGGCGCCCGCGCGGCGGGTCAGCCCCCCGCCACTGGGGGCGTTGGCGCCCCATTACCCGCCCCCCCCCCCCCCCCCCCCCCCCCCCCCCCCCCCCCCCCCCCCCCCCCCCCCCTCCCCCCCCCCCCCCCCCCCCCCCCCCCCCCCACGCCGTGCGCCGGCGAGGCGGGTCAGCCACCGGCAAGTGGCTGCTTTGCCGCCATTTTCCGCGCCCTCGCAGAACTGGCACGGGCCATGCAATGACTCTTGCACAGCGGTGTTCAGTGGCGCGCTCCGGAAGGGTTTCCGGTGATCCATGGGCGCCACGCACAGACGGGTTGTCCGGCTCAGCCGGCCGGGAGGCGAGATGAACTGGTGGCAAAACTGGCAGCAACGCTGGCGCAGCGCACCGGCTGGTGATGCAGCCCACACACGCGCCGAGGCCGCCCTGCAGGGCATGCGTCGCAGCCTCGACGATCTGCAACACCTGTACGCCGCCGAACTTGCCGAGTCGCGGCGGCTGGCGAGCCAGCTGCGTGACTGCGAACGCCAGCGCGATCGCAACTGGCGTCAAGCCCTGCTGATCCCGGCCGAACGCCGCGACTGGCAGGCGCAATGGCAGCAGTTGCTCGGCGAAGCCGAAACCGGCATCGCCCACCTGCATCAGGCCCAGGCCGATCAATCGGCGCTGCTGATCAAACTTCGCAGCGCGATTGTGCGTCTTGAAGATCGCTACGCCGGTGCGCGCGCACAGTTGCAACGCGATCAGGCCCATGACGCGGCCCGTCTGGATCGCCGGCGCGCCCACTGTCTGGCGCGCATTGCCGAGCTGGAAGCGCGCTTTGACGACTGGCAGCAACGCCTGCCGGCCCCGCCTTCCAGCGCGCTGTCCGCGCCGAAGGGGCCGATGCCGCACCCGGAGTCGATGCAGCACGCGAACCCGATACACCCCCCGAGCCCGGGTCAGTCACTGGCAGTGACGGCCCGGCCGTCCGGAACGGAGTTTCCAGAAGGATGAACATCATGTTGCCCAGTGTTCAGAACATGTTGTTGCTGATCACGTTTGTTCCGGTCGTCAGTTACGCCCTGCTGGCCTGGCCGGTGCAGTGGTTACAGGGCCTGCTGGAGTCCGAGCGATGAGTGACTGTCCTTACTGTGGTCGTCGCCTGAATGGCGGCCGTGGCCCGTTCCGTGTCCGTGACGGACGCAAGGTGCTCGGCGTCTGCGCCGGCATAGCCGACCACTTCGGCTGGCCGCGTTTCTGGGTGCGGGTCGCTGCCGTGGTGGCGCTGATCGCCGGCATCCTGCCGACCTTGCTGGTCTATTTCGTCGCTGCCGCGCTGATGGACAGCGAAGACGGCCACGTGCACGTGAACGCGGAATCCGGGAGCTATCGCTGATGCCCGGCCGCTCCACCCTCAGACCGGCGCTGATCGCCGGTGTGCTGTTCATGACCAGTCTGGCGCCGGCCGTGCCGGCGGCAGACTACGACCCGACGCGTGGCGCGCTGTACGACACGGTGGCCGCGCTCGACCAGCGGCTGTTCGACAGCTTCAACCACTGCAGCGATCCGGCCCGGCTGGCCGAGCACATCAGCTACTGGGATGCGCAGCAGGAGTTCTTTCACGACAACGCCGGCCTGATGCGCGGTCAGGAGGCGATGGCCACCAGCGTGCGCAACAACGTCTGCGGCAAGTTCCGCCGCGAACTGCTGCCGGACACGCTGCGGGTGTATCCGGTCAAGGACTTCGGCGCCATCGCCCAGGGCAGCCACCGGTTCTGCTCCTTCGGCGGCCAGCGCTGCGAAGGCATCGCCGAGTTCGTGCTGGTCTGGCAGCAGACGCCGGACGGCTGGCGGGTGCTGCGGGCACTGAGCTACGGCCACCGGCCGCTGGCGGACTAAACGCCGCTTGCTGATGCGGGGTTCGATGCCGGTTCCTGGCACCGGTTCCGGCGGTTGCGGCGGGCTGCGGCAATTCGCCACAGCCCGTCCACCGGCGTCCCGGCACCGGCACCGCTACAATGGCGCGCGAATTTTTCTGTCGGGAGTTCCCATGAAGCGCGTCGTTCTGGCTTTTGCCGGCCTGCTGGGTTCTGCACTGCTTGCTTCCGCGCTGGCGATGGCGGCCGAGCTGCAGATTGAAATCAAAGATGGCTGGGTGCGACTGCCGCCGCCCGGTGCGCCGGCGGCGGCGTACTTCACCGTCCACAACCACGGCGACGCGACCATCCTGCGCGACGTGTACAGCCCGATCGCCGGCATGAGCATGATCCACGGCACCGAACACGAAAACGGCATGGCGAAAATGCGCCATGTCGACAGCCTGCCGATCGGCAAGGGCGGTGTGATCCAGCTGGCGCCGGGCGGTTTGCACGTGATGTTCATGCGCCTGAAGCAACCGCTGCAGGAAGGCCAGCAGGTGCCGCTGGTGCTGCAGTTCGATGGCGGCGAAAAGCAGATTAGCCTGCCGGTTCAGAATCGCTGATACTGCGCGCCGCACGGGGCAGGCGGAGTGGCGGAGCATGGGTGGCGGCAGTTTTGCGGGTGCGGCGCGGCGGTTGCAGATGCTGCTGGCGCGCGTGCTTCTGGTGCTGCTGATCGGCCTGTCGCAGTGGCCGGCAGCGGCCGCCGCCGTGCCCTGTCCGCACGGCCGCATCGTCAATGTCATCGCCCACGCCGATGACGATCTCTACTTCATCAATCCCGACGTCGCCGCCGCCATCGACAGTGCGCAATGCCTGCTCACCGTGGTGGTCACCGGCGGCTATGTCGATGACGCCGACAACACGCCGCGCGTCGCCGGCCTGAAAGCCGCCTACGCGCAGATGGCGATGCACGCCGATGACTGGCAGCAGGAGTGGACGTTGATCGCCGGCAAGCCGGTCGAACGCTACAGCCTGCGCGGCCGGCCGGACGTGGCGCTGGCCTTCCTGCACCTGCCCTGCGGCGCCCACGACGCGCTGGATTCAAAAACCGGCGTCGCCCTGCACGCGGTGCGCGCCGGCGCGCAAACCACCAGCATCGGTCCGCGCGCCGGTGCGGTGTACGACAATGCTGCCCTCGTCGCGGTGCTGCGGGCACTACTGCTGGAGATCCCGGTGGTGCGCGTCAATACGCTCGACCCGGACGTCAGCGTGCCGGTGCGTCATACCGATGCCGATGGCGAAGGTTCGCATCCCGATCACGCGGCGGTCGGCCAGCTGACCCGCGAAGCCGTCGCCGGCCTGCAGAACCCGCCGCCACTCTGGGCCTATCTCGATTACCCGAGCCAGAACCGGCCGGTGAACCTGCCGCCCGCCGACGCCAAGGCCAAACACCTGAGCATGGCGGTGTACTGCCAGGGCGATACCCGCGCCTGCAATGCCGCGGCGATGAAAGTCGTTGACTGCCCGGTCAACGATGTCGAATGGGGCGAAGCATGGTTGTGTCGCCGCTATCTGCGGCCGCTGCCTTTGCCGGCACCTGTCGCCGGCCGCTAAAACCTCACCCCCGCTTTCCGGTCAGCGACGCGGCGGCAAAACGCCGGCCCGGGAATTTGTTCCGGCCTTTAAACCGCCGCGACCCTGCTTGCGTCACAGAGCTTACAAAGGCACGCTCCGAGCCCAGTCCGACCATGTCCGCCGTCGCCACCTTGAACGTCATTCCGCTCACTCCGCCGACCGGCCAGCCGGATATCGGCCTGCTGGTGGCCCGCGCCCAGACCGGTGACAAGGCTGCATTTGCCGAGTTGTACCGTCATCACCACCGGCGCGTGTACGCCGTGTGCCGGCGCCTGCTCAGCGATGCCCAGCTGGCCGAAGAACTGACCCAGGACGCGTTCATTCTCGCCTGGCAGAAACTGCACCTGTTCCGGGGCGAATCGCAGTTCAGCACCTGGCTGCACCGCGTCGCTGTCAACGCCGTGATCTCCTACCAGCGCAAGCACAAATCCTGGCTGCACTGGCTGAAAAAAGGCGACGACGAGATCCCGGACATTCCCCAGCACGAAACGCCCGGCGAACGCCGCGATCTGGAATGGGCCATCGCCCGTTTGCCGGCGCGTGCGCGTCAGGTGTTTGTGCTCATTGATGTCGAAGGTTACAGCCACGAAGAAGCTGCGGCCGAGCTGGGCATTGCCGAAGGCACCAGCAAGGCGCAACTGTTTCGGGCCCGTGAATTGCTGCGAGGCATGCTGTCATGAATGAACGTCCGCAATGGCTTGAAGACGCGCTGCGCACCCTGCCGCGCGAGGCATCGCCGCAACATGATCTGTGGCCGGGCATTGCCCGTCGCCTCGAACAGAAACCGCGCACGCAATGGTTGCCGGTGGCGCTCGCCGCATCGGTGCTGGTGAGTGTGATCTCGGCCGGCTTCACCTGGAAGATCTGGAGCGATCAGCGCGAACAACAGGCGCTGCAACTGGCGCAGCAGCAATCGGCGCGGGACATGGTCCAGAGCTGGCAACAGCCGTATCAGACGGCGCGCGCCAGCTACGCCGAACAGATGCCGTCGCTGCTCGCCAATCTCGATGAGCAAACACGCGCCGAAGTGGCGCGCAATCTGCAAATCATCCAGAGCGCCAGCCAGAACATCGCCACCGCGCTGGAAAAAGATCCCAATGATCCGACGCTGCGCCGCTTGTTGCTGCAGACACTGGATCAGGAACTGTCGCTGTACCAGCAGGTGCAGCGCGCCGGTGCGTCGGCCCAGGGCGAATCGATCTGAATCCGGCGTGCAGAAAATTTTTCTGCACGCTAAACCCGCTGTAAGCGCCCTGCGTCAGAAACATTACCAACGCAAGGCAACGAGATGCAGGAGAAACACCATGAGCAAACCGATTTTCGTGGTCAGGAACATGCTGTCGGCGCTGACGCTGGCCGTGCTGGTGGCCGGCCTTCCGTCCACGGTGCTGGCCGGTGAGAAAGTCGACAGGAAACTGAATGTCGATCCGCGCGCCGAAGTGGAAATCGACATCGTGCGCGGCAAGGTTCAGGTGGAAGGCTGGGATCAGCCGGTGGTGCACGTCGAAGGTACGCTCGATGACAAAACCGAAGCGTTCATTTTCGAGAGCAGCGGCAAGCGCGTGCAGATTCAGGTCAGGCTGCCAAACAATCTGCGCAATGGCGATGCGTCTGATCTGCGCATCAAGGTGCCGCAGGGCGCTTCGGTGGAAACCGATTTTGTTTCCACCGATCTGCAGATCAGCAATATCAGCGGCGAAGTCGATGTGGAAACCGTGAGTGGTGACATCAAAGCCAACCGGCTCAGCCATGAAGTGAAGCTGGAGAGCGTCAGCGGCGATATCGAATTGCGCGGCGCCGGCAAGCGGGTGCGGCTGGAATCGGTCAGCGGTGACATCAATGCCGTGATCACGGCCGAACAGCTGCAGGCCGAGAGCGTATCGGGTGACGTGTTCGTGCAGAACGAAGGCAAACTGAAATCGCTGAAAGCGGAAAGCGTGTCCGGCAATGTCACCGTTGACAGTGCACTGGGCAATGACATCGATGCCACGCTGAGTGCGATCAGCGGCAACATCAAACTGCTGGCACGCGGTGACGTGCATGCCCGCATCGATGCGTCGACCGGTCCCGGTGGCGACATCAGCAACGAACTGAGCAGCGACAAACCGGAACGCAGCATGGTCGGTTCCGAGGAACTGAAACTGCGCCTCGGTGAC
Source organism: Permianibacter sp. (assembly GCA_041913605.1). Classification (GTDB taxonomy): domain Bacteria; phylum Pseudomonadota; class Gammaproteobacteria; order Enterobacterales; family Permianibacteraceae; genus Permianibacter. The sequence continues at coordinate 129,831 of JAYSEY010000006.1, read as the reverse complement.
GGCGGTGGCCGCATCGAAATGTCGGTGGTCAGCGGCGAGATCACGCTGGGCAAGAAGTGAGTGCAGTGATCGGCGACAAACACAAAAGCCGGTTACTTGGCCGGTAGCAAAACGAAAGGCGCCGCAGGCGCCTTTCGTTTTAACGACTTGTTTTTTTCTCACCGGCTTCCGTCCAGCCCTGACGTGTCAGCCAGGCCTGGATGGCGCTGCGCGCGGCGACAATTCCGGGCCGGTAGTAGAAGCCGAAGAAATGCGCAGCGCCTTCGATGGGCACCAGCTCAACGTTGTTGCCCAGTGCACGGGAGCGTTGCGCAAAGTCTTGCATCGTGGACCAGCCGCAATATTCGTCGTCGGTGCCGTGAATGGCCAAAACCGGCGGCAAATGCTGACGGACATTGCCCATCGGCGTGAATCCTGCCGGATCGCCTTTGCCCTGCATGGACTTTCGGAACCAGCCGTCTTCTTCTTTGGCCAGCGGATCGGCGCAGGCGCCCATGACAATGGCTGCGTGCGGCCATTCGCGCGTTGTTCCGGAAAGCGCAAAACCCCGCGTGGCGGTCGTCAGCGCCAGTGTGGCACCGGAAGAAAAACCCGCGACACCAAGACGTTTTGTGTCCAGCTTCAGCTCGTCTGCGTGTTGCTTTAGCCATAACCAGGCGGCATCAGCATCCCGCAGTTGATCGGCATCGCGATCCAGACGGTTTTGCGTGCTGAGTTCGACACCGATAACGGTTACTCCCTGATCACGCAAAGCGGTGGCAATGACCGGCATGTGCCACCAGGCTCCTTCAGTGGATGAACCGCCGTGAAACCACAGAACGGCTGGCGTCGGTTCTGCCGTGGCATTGACCGGCGAGAGCACATGCACGCGTAAGGGCACTTGCGCGACCGTTTGATACACAAAGCTTGCGTGCCCGGTTTGAGACGGTTCGTCATTCAACAAAGCTTGAACTTTTTCGCGTGCAGCGGCCGATGCAGTAGGTTGCCAATCCTGCAGCAGTGCGTGCATGCCGATGCTGCTATCGGCGTCCACATGCTTGAGGACAAGCGCATCGCGCAAAATTTGCCGGAGTGCCGGCGTTGTGGTCAGCCGATCAACACTGGCGAGACTGGCGCGCAGCCAGCGATGATCGCCTTCTGCCAGCGCTTTGTCGGTGTTCAATCTTTCGCGCGCTGTTTCATGAAGCCATGCGTCCGTGAAGGTGGTGAACGTATCGAGCGACCACCAGCGCGGGTCCTCCACGGGGAGGGCCTTCACCAAGTCTGCGACGGCAGGATCAGGGCGGATGGCTGACGCATCCGTTTCGCGCCAGCGAAAATACGGCAGGACAATGCGCACCGCTGCGAGGTTGAACGCAGCGCGCGCCCGTTCAGTTTCCAGTAGCGCGTGCGGCAGATGCATGGCCTCAAGTGCCTGAAGGCGCTGCCGATCCTGTTCCTGCAACTGATCGCGACGTGCATTGAATTCGCTGTCGGGTCGCTTCAGGTCGCTGTAGAGGCGGCGGACACCAAGGGCTGGTGGTGTATGCAGCAAAGCATTCAGTGGTGCTGCATTGCCGGAAAATTCCGGAGGCTGCTGAGTGTGCAGACTGATTGTCAGCTCGCTGTCTTCCTGCGGTAGTGCAACGGTCAGAGATTGCTTGCATATCACATGCGCGGCGCCGACGGATACCTGGACTGCGGGAAACGCCTGATTGGCATCGCGTCGCAGGTGTTGCTGGTTGACCACCGCTTCCGCACACAACTCTGGTGCCGCGCGCAGCTGGACGCGCGGACCGCGGGCATCGGCCAAAACCTGATGGGAAAGCGCGAGCAGTACGCCGAGCCACAGCGCCGGAAGTTTGTTCATGATTCGCATCCCTTAAAAAAAAACGGGCAGCTTGTGCTACCCGTCAGGTACGGCTTCGATGACCTTACGCTACGAGCGGTACGATCAGCAGCGCGACAATGTTGATAATCTTGATCAGCGGGTTGACGGCCGGACCGGCGGTGTCCTTGTAGGGATCGCCGACGGTGTCGCCGGTGACGGCGGCTTTGTGTGCTTCACTGCCTTTGCCGCCGTGATTGCCTTCCTCGATGTATTTCTTGGCGTTGTCCCAGGCGCCGCCGCCCGTGGTCATCGAAATGGCAACAAACAAGCCGGTGACGATGGTGCCCATCAGCACGCCGCCGAGTGCGCGCACACCGGCGCCCGGTCCCATCGCGGCATTCATCACGAAGGCCGTGACCACCGGCACCAGCACCGGCAGCAGACTCGGGATCATCATTTCCTTGATCGCTGCCTTGGTGAGCATGTCGACAGCACGCGAGTAATCCGGTTTCGCGGTGCCGGCCATGATGCCGGGGATCTCCTTGAACTGGCGACGCACTTCGACCACCACCGCGCCGGCGCTGCGGCCGACCGCTTCCATGGCCATGGCACCGAACAGATACGGGATCAGGCCGCCGACAAACAGGCCGATGATCACGGCCGGATCGCTGAGCGAGAACGTCACCGTCTGGCCGACACCTTCCAGCGCATGGGTGAAATCCGCGAACAGCACCAGTGCTGCCAGACCGGCCGAGCCGATGGCATAACCTTTGGTGACGGCTTTGGTGGTGTTGCCGACCGCGTCGAGCGGATCGGTGACATCGCGCACGGCTTTGGGCAGTTCCGACATCTCGGCGATGCCGCCGGCGTTGTCGGTGATCGGGCCGTAAGCGTCGAGTGCGACAACGATGCCGGCCATCGACAGCATCGAAGTGGCAGCGATGGCGATGCCGTACAGGCCGGCGAGTGCATAGGCGGCCCAGATCGAAATGCACACCGCCAGCACCGGCCAGGCGCAGGCCTTCATCGACACGCCGATGCCGGCAATGATGTTGGTGGCATGTCCGGTGGTGGAGCTTTGCGCGATGTGGCGCACCGGCTGGAATTCGGTCGCCGTGTAGTACTCGGTGATCACCACCATCAGGCCGGTGAGGGCCAGACCGACGACGCCGCACAGGTAAAGATTGAGCTGGGCGTTGCCGGCGATGCCTTCCACCGCTTCCGGGATCATCCACTGCGTCAGCGGCCAGAACGCGATCAGCGCCAGCACGCCGGAAACAATCAGGCCCTTGTACAGCGCCGACATGATCTTCTGTCCCGGCGAGGCCTTGACGAAGAACGCACCGATGATTGACGCGACGATGGAGAAACCGCCGAGCACCAGCGGATAAATCACTGCCGCATCACCCAGACCTTTCAGCATCAGCGCGCCGAGCAGCATGGTGGCAACGATGGTCACGGCATAGGTTTCAAACAGATCCGCCGCCATGCCGGCGCAGTCGCCGACGTTGTCACCGACGTTGTCGGCGATCACGGCCGGATTGCGCGGATCATCTTCGGGTATGCCGGCTTCCACCTTGCCGACCAGATCGGCACCGACGTCGGCGCCCTTGGTGAAGATGCCGCCGCCCAGACGGGCGAAAATCGAGATCAGTGACGAGCCAAAACCCAGACCGATCAGCGGATGCAGCACCTGATCCAGCGCCGCACCTTCGGCGGCGTTCTGTGTCAGCCACCAGTAGTAACCGGCGACGCCGAGCAGGCCGAGACCGACCACCAGCATGCCGGTGATGGCACCGCCGCGAAACGCAATGTTGAGCGCTGGATTGAGGCCTTTCTTGGCCGCTTCGGCGGTGCGCACATTGGCGCGCACCGACACGTTCATGCCGATGTAACCGGCAACACCGGACAACACCGCGCCGATCAGGAAACCGATCGCGGTCGGCCAGCCCAGCGCCGGTACGAAACCGATGATCAGGAACAGGGCAATGCCGACCACGGCAATGGTGCTGTACTGGCGGTTGAGGTAAGCCTGTGCGCCCTGCTGGATCGCACGGGCGATCTCCTGCATGCGGGTGTCACCGGCCGGCTGGGCGAGCACCCAGCGTCCCATCAGCAAGCCGTAGACGATCGCCACGGCGGCGCAAATCAACGCAAACGAAAGACCAGACATCCGAACGTTCTCCCTGTGAGGCGATACCCGCACCGACGGCGCGGGCGCAATTGGCCAACACGGGCAATGCCCCAGGGGAGAAGACACGCAAGATGGGCGCCGCCAGAACTGCGGTGCAGATGCGTCTCGCGATCGGCATCGCCTGATGCCGCGCAGACCGGATCCCCACAATGGCGTACGCCAGTAATGCCTGAACTTCCGTCGGAGCTTGCCGGTTTTTGTCCGGCCACCGCCGGCGCGTGTCGCGTGGCAGTGGTCGTTTTGGCTCCAAGGGGTGCAGCGGGTGCTGCGTTACGTCAGGCCGGCCGGAGCCCCTCTCGGTCGGTCATGAAAACTTATAGCTGAAAGAACCGGATGCGCACAGGCGCGGTGCAGCAAAAGGGAGCAGCGACAGCATGCCGGCGAGCCTCAAAGGCCAGCTGGAGATGGCTTGCCGGTTGGGGCGGCTGGCGTGAACGGTACAAGGTCACATCGTTTGGCGTGGCGGCGAAGCGTGCGGGAGGCGAGGCGAGGTGGTCCCCCGTTTGGGCCGGGTCGGTCTGCGGACGTGTCCGTCTGCGGAAACCTCGGCTGCTGCCGAACCGTTCAGGGTGCAGCGGTATCGGGCAGATATTTTTGCGCAGTGTGCCCAGCAGCGCCTCGAGGCGTACCGGTTTGGCCAGATACTCGGACATGCCGGCACTGGTCGCGGCGCGCCGGTCGGCGGCAAAGGCATGGGCCGACACGCCGATGATCACCGGCGCCGGTTTTGCGCCGGCGCGGATCAGGCGTGCGGCTTCCAGGCCGTCCATGACCGGCATCTGCACGTCCATCAGCACCAGCGCGTACTGCTGGTGGCGACAGCGCTCGACCGCCTGATGGCCATCACTGACCAAGTCCGCCTGGATGCCGCCGAGCGCCAGCATGCGCAGCATGGTGCCCTGGTTGATGGCATTGTCTTCGACGATCAGGACTTGTGCAGGCGAGCCCGCGTCGCGCTGCGGGACGGCGTTCATGTAAAGCACTCGCGGCGAAAATGTCCGGAAAATTTACAGCTGTGTATCACTTTGTACGAAATATTGCCGACAAGTACCTGTTTTCATGAACTTTATGAGAACGGCATTGCAATTGCTAGACTGCTACTCGTCCGTATTCGCTGTCCGACGCCCCCCATGACCCATCCCTCACCACGTTCTCCCTGGCCTGGCGCCTGCCCCTTGTGCGGCAGCGCCGTCATGCCTGTGCAGCGACGTGTGTTCGCCGGCGGCAGTCGTCTCTGGTTGTTGCTGGCATTCGCCCTGTTGGCACTGGCGGCGGAAGTGAGCTTTTTCCTCGAGCAGCACCTTTGGCCGCTGGGACTGCTGCTGTTCGGTCTCGCCTGCGCCATCGGCTTCATGCGTGTCCGCCGCTGGCAATGCCGCCGCTGCCGCGCGCAGTACCGCCGCTGCCCGGGCCATGATCGCCGCAGCGCCGACGATCAGGACGACGCGCGGCCAGTGGGCCGGGCGGCGCTGTTGCCGCCGGTGTCCCGGCCGGCACGCGACCACGACACCGCCGAACGCCAGGCGGTTCCGCCCTCAGCTGCGCAGCCCGGTTCCGCGCTCTAGCAGGCGCAGTGCAAACAGCGTCAGGCTGACAATGCCGACCGCGATGATCGCCAGCGAAATGCCGATGTGCACATCGGCCATGCCCATGTAGGCGTAGCGGAAACCATTCACCAGATAAAGCACCGGATTCAGCAGCGACAACTGCTGCCACAGCTCCGGCAGCCAGTGTATGGAATAAAACACACCGCCCAGATAAGTCAGCGGTGTCAGCACGAAGGTCGGCACGATCGACGTGTCGTCAAATTTCTTCGCGTAGATCGCATTGATGAAGCCGCCCAGTGAAAACAATGCCGCTGCCATGGTCACCAGCAACAGCGTGAGCAGCGGATGACTGAGCGGCATGCGCACGAAAAACAGCGAGATGGCGGTAACGATCAGGGCGGTCAGCAGTCCCCGGCACACGCCGCCGAGCACATAACCCAGCAACAGAATGTGATGCGGGATCGGTGCCACCATCATTTCCTCGACATTGCGCTGGAACTTGCTGCTGAAAAATGACGACACGACATTCGCATACGCGTTGGTGATCACCGACATCATGATCAGCCCCGGAACGATGTACTCCATGTAGGTGTAGTTGCCGAGATTGCCGATGCGGCTGCCGACAAAGCTGCCGAAAATCAGAAAGTACAGCGTGGTGGTGATCGCCGGCGGCAACAGTGTCTGCGGCCAGATGCGCAGGAAGCGCGTGATCTCCTTGCGGACGATGGTTTCCAGGGCAATGCGCTGCGTGCTCATGCGTCCACCTTTTGCGATTTGTTCTTTTCCACCAGCTGCACGAACAGTTCTTCCAGCCGGTTGGCCTTGTTGCGCATCGATGTCACCTGGATGCCGGCCTGCGACAGCGCGGCAAACAGATCATTGAGACCGCGTTCGCGCTCGACGTCCACCTCAAGACTGTGTGGATGATCGCTGCTGCGCAGCGTGTAACCGCTGAGTGCCGGCAGGGTGTCGGGCAGCGACAGGCAGTCGAGGACGAAGGTTTCGCGATGCAGACGCGCCAGCAGGGTTTTCATGCTGGTGTGTTCGACGATGCGACCGTGATCGATGATGGCGATGTTGCGGCAGAGGCTCTCCGCTTCTTCCAGATAATGCGTGGTCAGGACGATGGTCGTGCCGCCGGCATTCAACTCACGCAGGAAGGTCCACATAGAACGGCGCAGTTCGATATCCACACCGGCTGTCGGCTCGTCGAGGATCAGCAGGCGCGGCTGATGCACCAGCGCGCGGGCGATCATCAGCCGGCGTTTCATGCCGCCGGACAATTCCCGGGCACGGGCGTCGCGCTTGTCCCAGAGATTGAGCTGCTCGAACAGCGGCTGGCAGCGTCGCCAGGCTTCGCGGCGCGGGACGCCGTAGAAACCGGCCTGATTGAGCACAATCTGTGACACGGTTTCGAACTGGGAGAAATTGAATTCCTGCGGCACCAGGCCCAGACAGGATTTTGCTGCGTCAAGATTCTGATCGATGTCGTGCTCGAACACCCGCACATGCCCTGAAGACTTGCGCACCAGTGACGCGATAATGCCGAGCGTGGTCGATTTGCCGGCACCATTGGGCCCGAGCAGCGCAAAAAAATCGCCATCGGCGACATCCAGATCAATGCCGTGCAGGGCCGTGACACCCGTGTCATAAACTTTGCGCAGATCGCGCAGTTGCAATGCCGTGTTGCTCATCTCCGCTCCACTTGCGCCGGGTGCAGCGCGCAGTTTCGCTGTTTCCGCTGCGCTGCCGTTTCATTGCCGGCGCGCAGTATAGCCGCTATAGTCGCCGGCACCGGCGCATCGGCCGGACACCAAGACAAGAAATCACGCTGACGTGAGCACGTTCCGGAGCAGTTTCTGGACCCTGACACCCACTGCGGCCGTCGCCGCAGAAGAGCCGGTGTCGCTGCTGGGTTTTGCCGCGTTTGCCATTCCCGTCCTGCTTGCCACCCTGATTTGGGAAACGCGTCGCCGCCGCACGCAGGATCGTGAATTGCGCGCGCTGGCAGCGATGCGTGAAAACCTGCAATCCGCACTCGGAGGTTCCGGTGACGGATTGTGGGATTGGGACCTCCGCCAATCCACCGTTGTGCGCATGGGCATCGCCGAAATGCTCGGCTACGCCGCTGACGATATCGAACCGACGGCCAACGCGCTCTATGCACTGGTGCATCCGGCTGATCGCGAGCGCGTGCTGCGCACCATCGGTCAACATCTGGCCGGGCAAACGCGCAATTACGAAGCGGAATTCCGCATGCGTGACCGTCACGGCAACTGGCGCTGGGTGCTGGATCGGGGCCGGCTGCTCAGTCGTGATGCGCAGGGCGAACCGCTGCGCATGGCTGGCACCACCAAGGATATTTCGGCACGCAAACAGATGGAAGACGAACTGCGCCTGTCGGCCGCAGTGCTTGCCCATCTCGATGAATGCGTGATCATCACCGACATGCGTTTCACCATCCAGTCGGTGAACGCGGCATTTCTCGGTGCGTTTGGTTACACGCGCGAAGAACTCGTCGGGCAGGATGTCAGCCTGATTAATTCTGCCCAGCATGAAGCGTCGTTCTATCAGCAAATCCGCGAAGCGGTGCTGCGCGACGGCAACTGGCGCGGTGAGTTGTGGCAGCGTCGCCATGACGGCAGTGAAATGCTCGTGTCGCTGGATGTCAAACGGGTGGTCAACCTGCAGGGTGAAGCCACGCACTGTGTCGGTGTCATCAACGACATTACCCAGCAGCGCCGCGCCGAAAACGAACTGCGTTATCTCGCCAACTACGATTTGCTGACCGGCTTGCCGAACCGCGTGCTGTTTCAGGAGCGCCTGCAAAAAGCGCTGGTCGCCTGTCGTCAGCGCAAGGGGCGGCTGGCCCTGCTGTTTCTGGATATCGATCACTTCAAGCACGTCAACGATTCGCTCGGTCATGCGGCAGGTGATCTGCTGCTGCAACAGGTGGCGGCGCGTTTGCGTGTCGCCGTCGGCGAGGACGTGCTGGTTGCGCGTCTGGGTGGTGACGAGTTCACGGTGTTGATCGATGACATCGCCGATGTGTCACGCATACAGCCGGTGATCGACAACATTCTGGCCGAATTCCGCGCGCCCTTTTCGCTGCATCGTCAGGACGTGGGCGTCAGCACCAGCATCGGTGTCGGCCTGTATCCGGAACACGGACTGGATGCCAGCAGTCTGCTCAAATGTGCCGACACGGCGATGTACAGTGCCAAATCGCTGGGGCGCAATACCTGGCAGTTCTACGCGCCGGAATTGCAGGAAATGGCCACGCGTCGGTTGCAGGTAGGCAGCGCGTTGCGTCAGGCACTGGAACGTCAGGAACTGGAGCTGCATTTCCAGCCGCGTCTGGCGCTGGATCGCAACAGTGTTGCCGGATTTGAAGCGCTGGTGCGCTGGCGATCAGGAACGCTGGGCGCGGTGCCGCCGGGCGAATTCATTGCCGTCGCCGAAGACAGCGGCCTGATCGCCGCCATCGGCGACTGGGCCTTGCGCGAAGCCTGTCAGCGTGCGGCGCGCTGGCATGCTCAGGGCAAGACGGCGGCGATATCGGTGAATCTGTCAGCGCGCCAGTTCAGTGATGCAACACTTGCCGCCCGCGTCCAGACCCGGCTGGACGCGGCGGGATTGCCGGCCGCGCTGCTGGAGTTGGAAGTCACCGAGAGTGTGTTGCTGGAGCTCAATCCGGTGGTGCTGGACAATCTTGCGGCTTTGCGCGCGCTCGGTGTGAAACTCGCGCTCGATGATTTCGGCACCGGCTACTCGTCATTCGCCTATCTGAAGAAGCTGCGCTTTGACACCATCAAGATTGATCGGGAATTTGTCCGCGATCTGGGCAACGATGCGCCGGCAACGGCAATCGTCACTGCCATTATCGAACTGGCGCACAATCTCGACATGAAAGTGGTGGCCGAAGGCGTTGAGCAGTCGGCGCAATTGCAGGTGCTGCGTGCACTCGGTTGCGAAGAAGTGCAGGGCTATCTGGTCGGCGCGGCGGTCGCCGACCCTTATGTCCGGCCGGCGGTGCAACTGGCTGTGCACTGAAATTCCTGATCGGGAAAATCTGCGTTGCCGGTCATTCTGCCGGACGCGGATCGTAACCCCAGCGACCGACCAGCGTTTGCTCGACACCGAGATGATCGAGAATGCGCGCGACAATGAAATCCACCAGATCGGCGACCGTTTCCGGTTGATGATAAAAGCCGGGACAGGCGGGCAGGATGGTGACGCCGAGCTGGGCCAGTTTCAGCATGTTTTCCAGATGCAGGGCCGAGAACGGTGTTTCCCGCGGCACCAGAATCAGCTGGCCTCTTTCCTTGATCACGACATCGGCGGCGCGCTCGATCAGGTTGTCGCTGGCGCCGGCGGCGATGGCCGACAGCGTGCCGGTGCTGCATGGACACACCACCATCTGGCGCGGCGCTGCCGAGCCGCTGGCTACCGGACTGAACCAGTTGTCGCGCGCCAGCACGTCAATACGATCCGCGTCGATCTGCAAATGCTCGGACAGGCGTTTGTGGATCTCGCGGGTGTTGTCGGGCAGTTGCAGCGCGCACTCCGTGGCCAGCACCAGTCGGGCCGGTGTCGACAGCAGCACAAACACCTTGTCGTAATGGCGTGACAATTCAGCGAGCAGACGCAAGGCATAGGGCGCGCCGCTGGCGCCGGTCAGCGCCAGCGTGATGCTGCGCGTGCGCGAAGTTTTCATCTGTCGCCCTCATGTGTTTGTGTTCCGGATGCCGGGCTGTTTTCCGGCATTGATTTGAATATGCCGGCGTGTCAGCGGCCGTTGTTCAGGTTTGCAGGGCATCCAGCAGTTGTTGGTGGATGCCGCCGAAACCGCCGTTGCTCATCACCAGGATGTGATCACCGGGCCGTGCCCACTGGCGCGCGGCCTGCACAATGTCGCCGACATTGCCCAGCGTTTGCCAGCGCGCCTGCAGTGAATCCGGCACGCTGACCTGCCAGCCCAGTTCCGCTGGCAGGTGCAAAATGATGCCGTCGGCATCCTGCAGCGAAGCCGCGAGCGTGTCGCGGTGCACGCCCAGTTTCATCGTTGCCGAACGCGGATCGACAATGGCCAGAATGCGCGCCGATCCAATCCGCGCGCGCAGTCCGGCGAGTGTGGTGCGAATCGCGGTCGGGTGATGGGCGAAGTCGTCGTAAACATGCACATCGCCGGCGACGCCGCGCAATTCCAGACGGCGCTTGATGCCGCGAAACTGGTTCAGGGCGGCAATGCCCTGGACGACGGGGACGCCGGCATGGCGTGCGGCAGCGAGCGCGGCCAGCGCGTTGCTGCGGTTGTGCGCGCCGGCCAGCGACCAGCTGACACGACCGGCGATCTCTCCGCGGAAACTGACATCGAAATGATTGCTGGCGTCGTCGATGTTGAGCGCCTGCCAGCCATCGATATCGTCGAGCGTTTCCACCGGCGTCCAGCAGCCACGTTTGCGCACACGCTGCAAGGCTTCATCGCCGGCCGGCATCAGGATGCGGCCTTCGCCGGGGACAGTGCGCAGCAAATGGTGAAACTGGGTTTCGATGGCGCCGAGATCGGCATAAATATCGGCGTGATCAAACTCGAGATTGTTCATCACCAGCGTGCGCGGCCGGTAGTGCACAAACTTGGCGCGCTTGTCGAAAAATGCGGTGTCGTATTCATCGGCTTCGACCACAAAAAACGGCGCCTTGCCCAGACGCGCCGACACACCAAAGTTTTCCGCAACGCCACCGATCAGGAAGCCGGGTTGCAGGCCGGCGTCTTCGAGTATCCAGGCGAGCAGACTGGTGGTGGTGGTTTTGCCATGCGTGCCGGACACCGCCAGTACCCAGCGATCATGCAGCACTTCGCGCGCCAGCCACTCGGCGCCGGACAGATAGTGCAGACCGCGATTCAGGACATGCTCGACTGCCGGATTGCCGCGCGACAGGGCATTGCCAATCAGCACCAGATCGGCAGCCGGGACATCGCTGGCGGCGTAGCCGCTGATCAGTTCGATGCCGGCCTGTTCCAGCTGCGTGCTCATCGGCGGATAAACATTGGCATCGGCGCCGGTAACGCGATGGCCGCGTTCGCGTGCCAGCAAGGCCAGACCGCCCATGAAGGTGCCGCAGATGCCAAGGATGTGTATGTGCATGAAAACGGATTCCGGAAAACAGAAAAACTCAGCTGGCAAACACCTGTTGCTGCAGGCCCATGCGCAGGAAAAACACCGCCAGCACCAGCAGCGTGGTGAATTGCAGCGAACGCTCCAGCGCCTGACGCAGGATGTGACTGACCACGGTGAGACTCCACAGCAGCAACGCCAGATTGATGAGCAGCAGCAGTCCTTTGCCCAGAGCCAGCGCACTGGCCAGCGACAGCAGCAGCCAGGCGCACAGGCCCATCAGCATGCCGCAGCCCTGCAGCGCGGTCAGCGTTTGCAGCAGTCGCGCCTGACGGCCGGCGACTTGCAGCACCAGTGACCAGATCAGCACTGACATCAACACGGCAAACAGTGCGCGCGGCAGGGCCGTGTGCAGATCGAGGCCGAGCAGCATCAGCAGTGTCGAGGCGAGCAGATTGCCGGCGATGGCGGCGAGCAGCAGCAGTGGCGACCAGGGCAGATCCTGGGGGCCGGATCGCAGTCGGCAAATGGGCCAGCAGCGCAGGAGCAGGGAGGTCATCGGAAGGGGGGGCGTTGCCGGTGTGGAGCGGTGAACTATTATGCCGGTCGGCGCCGGCGAAGCCGAGCGATAGCGGACAGCATGACCAACAGGGGACAGCGATCATGGCGGTGAAATCGGTACGCAGCCGGCCGGGCAATGCGTTCTATGCACAATCCGGCGGCGTCACCGCCGTGATCAATGCCACGGCCGCTGCTGTTCTGGAAACGGCGCGTCGCCATCCTGATCGCATCGGCAGAGTTTATGCCGGACGCAACGGCATCCTCGGCGGTTTGCGCGAGGAACTGATCGATACCTCGCGGTTTTCCGACACCGATGTCGCGGCGCTGAAAACCACGCCCGGCGGCGCGTTTGGCTCCTGTCGTTACAAACTGAAATCGCCCGACAGCCAGCGCGCCGAGTACGAGCGCCTGCTGGCGGTTTTTGCGGCGCATGACATCCATTACTTTTTCTACAACGGCGGCAACGATTCGATGGATACCGCCAACAAGCTCGCGCAGTTTGCTGCCGACCACGACTATCCGCTGGCCTGCATCGGCATTCCGAAAACCGTCGACAACGATCTGCCGATCACCGATTGCTGCCCCGGATTTGGTTCGGTCGCCAAGTACGTGGCCGTGTCCACCCGCGAAGCCGGCATGGATGTCGCGTCGATGGCCAGCAGTTCGACGAAAGTGTTCATTCTCGAAGTCATGGGCCGGCATGCCGGCTGGATCGCGGCGGCGGCCGGTCTTGCCAGCGAAAAACGTGGCCAGCCGCCGCATCTGATCCTGTTTCCGGAGCGGCCGTTTGATCGCCGGGCCGTGATGGCACGGGTGCGTCAGGCCGTGGACGAACACGGCTACTGCGTACTGGTGGCGTCCGAAGGCGTGAAAGACGGCAGCGGGCAGTTTCTGGCTGAAGCCGGTACGCGTGATGCCTTTGGTCATGCCCAGCTGGGCGGTGTGGCGCCGGTGTTGGCGGAAATGGTGCGCAGCGATCTTGGTTACAAGTATCACTACGCCATCGCCGACTACCTTCAGCGCTCGGCCCGCCACATCGCCTCGAAAACCGATCTGGCCCATGCCCTCGCGGTCGGCCGCGCGGCAGTGCAGTTTGCCGTGCGCGGCCACCGGGCCGTGATGCCGGTGATCGAGCGGCTGGCGCAGTCGCCCTATAAATGGCGCATCGGCATGGCGCCGCTGTCGGCGATTGCCAATGTCGAACGCAAGTTGCCCGATGCCTTCATCACCGACGACGGTCTGCATATCACCGCCGCCGCCCGTCGCTATCTGTCGCCGCTGATCGCTGGCGAAGCCTATCCGCGCTACCGGGCGGGCCTGCCTGACTACGCCCAGTTGGCACTGCGGCTGGTCAAGCCGCGACTGCCGCCGTTTGCCTTGCCCTGAGCGTGCGGTTTGCCCGTGCGGACTCGCATGGGCAGGCAAACGCCTGGTACTCAAACTTCATGGGCTTGCTGCGCCCGGAACTATCGCTTGTCAGTTGTTTTTACACTTGATGCGCATGGCTGCTTTTGAAGCCGGGAAAGACTGTCTGCGTTTCCGTAACTTGCCCGGCTTGGCACGCGCTATGCGGCTTTTCCGTCAATGCCTGTGCCGGCGGTCCGCCGGCGCGTGGAGGCAGAACAGTAGTTGCAGGCAAACCTGACCCCTGTGGTCGCCGGCCTGAGTCTGTCCGGTCGGCAAATCGGGAGAGCAGCAATGAACGTGCGGAACAAACTGTTGATTGCCGCATGCCTGACGGTTTCAGGCATCGCCCAGGCCGGACCGCTGGTGCCGGTCTGGGATTTCGCCACCCGTACCGGGTTCATCGACGGCAGCGCCTTGCTGCCCTGGACCTGTGAAGGCGGCGCCGACAACACCGACACCTGCTCGATGGGCTTTCATCGCGGCATGGGCAGCGAACTGGGCTTCGGTGACTTGTACCGGACCGTGTCCTGGGGCAGCGAATCCAACCCCTGGGATTTCCAGAGCTTCCTGAACATCACCGGCACCGACCCGGCCGATATTGATAACTGGTACGGCTACGACTACAACCACGACGGTGATTTCGATGATCTGGGTGAGAGCACGCTGGGCAGCATCGGCGACAGCATCATCACCAACGGCGGCTGGTTCAACATCAACGCGTTCGAGCATTTCAACAACGTCATCACCGTCGCCGGCGGCAATCTCGGCACCATCAACATCTTTGGCTCCTTTGCACTGACCGGCCCGGCCGCCATCGGCTTCCCGCCGCCGTTCGGCACCGGCGTCAACTTCGTCATGTTCGACGAAACACTGAACCAGCAGGCCTGTCCCGGCCTGAACCCCAACGGGACCTACTGCGATGACCTGTTCCTGACCGCCGCATTGGCCGGATCGACCGACTTCAGCCATGACGGACGCACTTACCGCTTGTCGTTCCGCTTCCTGCCCGGCACCGGCGCCTCGGTGGTGGATATGGGCGGCGGCGTGGTCGGTATCTATACGTCTGAGCCGTGCTCGATGGACGGCGTGCAGGGCTGTCAGGGCGATGAAGCGACGATTGCCGGCTATCGTTCAGGCTACAGCCTGATTTTCACCCAGGCCCGTATTGACGAGATCCCGGAACCAGCCGCCTCCGGCCTGCTCGGTCTGGGCTTGCTGCTGCTGGCGTTGCGCCGGCGCCGGACAGGCCGGAAAGCGGTCTGAACCCGGCTCTCCGGAGGATAAGGGCAGGACTTGCAATTTGATGAGGCCGGGTCTCGACCAGATCTGGCAATGACCGAAACGGCAGCCAGCAGGCTGCCGTTTCGGTTTCAGCGAATTCCAGGCAGTCTTTTCCGTGCCGGCGGATGTGACCCTGTCGACATATTTGACAGTGTCCGGATGGCTAACGCACGCCATGGAGGAAATAGGCAGCCTGTTCAATCGTTTACCTGATCTGGCATGACACGTGCTTAGACCAACGGGACACAGGGGTGTGACCGTCTCCAACCCCGGCAACATGGAGTCACCAAAATGAATTTCAAAAAGCTGGCAGCAATTGGTCTGTTCGCGCTGGGTGCCGGGGTGGCACAGGCAGATCCGATTCAAGGCTCGTTCAATTTCACCACGACCGGCAACTTTGCCGGCTCGACCTGCGTTGGCGACACATCGGCGCCCAACGATTGCTCGATCACCCCGCCGGGCGGCATGGGTGGCCAACTGCTGCAGTGGGGCACGGAAAGCAATCCCTGGGATCTGCAAAGCGCGCTGCGCATCGTCAATTCCGGCGGCTCCTACGGTCGTGATTTCAATCATGATGGCGATTACAGTGACGTCGGCGAGTCGATGCTGGGCAGCATTGGCAACAACATCGTGACCAACGGTGGCTGGACCAACATCTCGGCGTTTGAGCACTACAACAACATCATTCTGATGGCCGGCGGCCAAATCAATATGGTGCAGCTCCTCGCCTCGCTGACGATTCCTGGTGTGGCGTTGCCGCCGCCGTGGGGTGCGGGCGGCAATCTGGTGCAGTTCACTGAAAGCCAGAACGGCCAGACCTGCTCAACACCGACGCCGAACAGCACCTACTGCGATGACTTCTTCACCGGTCTGTCACTGGAAGGTGGCTACAACTTCACTGTTGGCGGCAATACCTACCGCCTGTCGCTGCAGTTCGTTGCCGGCCCGGGCGCCACGCTGGTCCCGGCAGGCACCACGATCATTGACGGCGTCGAGTTCACCAACTGGGTGGCTTACACCTCTGAACCCTGCATCGAGTTCAACCCGAACGGCACCTGCAAACGTTTCGCATCGGGTGGTGAATTCAATGCCGCGACTTACCGTCCTGGCTACAGCGTGATCTTCACTCAGGCCCGCATCGACGTGGTGCCGGAGCCGGGTTCGCTGGCGCTGCTCGGCCTCGGTCTGCTGGGTCTTGGCCTGCGCCGTCGCTTCGCCGCCTGATTCAGGCAGTTGTGACTCCGACAAGGGCGACTTCGGTCGCCCTTGTGCTTTCTGGCGAAAGCAGGGGCAGGGCCTCAGGCGCTATAAGCAAATGCGCTCTGCTTCCGAACTGCCGCTGTTTCCTTGTTGCGGCGCAGCTATAATGCGCGCCGGTTTCCAGTCGTCCATTTGAGGCAATCATGGCTTTGCGTGAAGTCCCGGCGGGCAAGAACGTCCCGCATGAAGTGAACGTCATCATCGAGATCCCGGCCCATGCCGACCCGATCAAGTACGAAGTGGACAAGGACACGGGCGCCATTTTCGTCGACCGCTTCATGGCCACGGCCATGCACTACCCCTGCAACTATGGCTATGTGCCGAACACCATCTCCGATGACGGCGATCCGGTGGACGTGCTAGTGGTGACGCCGTTCCCGCTGCAAGCCGGCGTGGTCATCCGCTGCCGTCCGGTGGGCGTGCTGAAGATGGATGACGAAGCGGGTGGCGATGCCAAAGTGGTTGCGGTGCCGGTCAGCAAGCTGACCCCGCTCTATGACGACGTGAAATCGACCGATGATTTGCCGGCGCTGCTGCTGAAACAGATCCAGCACTTTTTCGAGCACTACAAAGATCTCGAAAAGGGCAAGTGGGTCAAGGTTCAGGGCTGGGAAGGTCCGGAGGCGGCGCTGGAAGAAATCCAGGTCAGCCTCAAGCGCTATGTCGAGAGCAGCAAGTAAGCGCTGCTCGCGCAGGTGACGTGCAAGTAGCAAAAGGGCCGCGCGAGCGGCCCTTTTGCTTGGGTGTGAAGCTGGCTGCTGCTTGCATTCCGGCTGCCGGTTCGGACCGGGGGCTGTCAGCTCGCGACAGTCCCCGTCGACGATCATCTCTCAGCCGACTCGTCGCACATGCTGCAGCGAAGCGGGCAATGAGCTCTCAACCCGTTAACGCAGCGCTGACGTCGATGCGGCGTCCTTACTGGCGCTCGCCCTCGCCCAGCGCTTCCGCGACGCGCGGCAGCAAACGCAGCAGGTTCAGGCCCCAGAGTTGCCATTCGGCATCAAGGTTGGCGAGGTAGTCGTCGCCGCTTTGCGTATCCTGTTCCTGACGCAGGCGTTCGGCGAGCTTCAGGCCGGTGAAGCGGGCGTCGTGGCCGAGCACAAAATCGATGCTGTCTTCGAAGTTCAGCGCCAGTTTGGTGACTTCGCGGCCGGCGCCGATATGGCTCTGCACTTCCTCGCTGGACAGATCCAGACCCCGGCAGCGGACGACGCCTTCCTGATCGGTCAGCTCGCAGGCATCACCGAGACTGATCAGCGCCGGCAAGCTCGCTTTGCCGCTCATCCAGGCCGTGAGGGCGGACGGGATCGGCAGCTTGAACGCAAGTTTGCGTACCGGCAGGCTGCCGAGCGCCAGGCGCAAGGCATTGAGCAGCAGTTCGGCGCGTGTGTAGCTTGAGGCGCCGATGATCACCCAGCCTTGCTCGGGGGCGAGCAGGCAGAGTGTGTCAGTGGTCTTGGTGAAGGCGCGCGGCAGCAGGGTGAGCGTCAAATCGTCCTTCATGCGCTGTTTTTCCTTGCGCCCCAGCGGCCGGCCTTCTGCCTCCTCGCGCTTTTTCACCTCGTCCTCGAGATGATCGCGGACCACGCTGGCCGGCAGCAGGCGTCGCTGCTCGCGCAGCCGTACCAGCATCATGCCGCTGGCGATTTGCACGAACAGGCTGGCTTCATCGGCCAGTGCCGGCACCCAGCCGACGCGTTGCGGCTCGGTTGCGCCGCAGGGCTCGAAGGCGGCTGCCTGCAGGGCTGTTTCCAGCGTTTCAGCATCGGGCAGGGCATCGGCATTGATGCGGTACAGACAGAGGGCACGGAACATGGCGACTCGGGACGGCGGAAAACGGCCGGGCATTATGGCGACATTGGCCTGTCCGATCACGGCTTGACTTTCACGCCGATCCGCCGCGCCGCGGCGGACTTCCGGCCGATGTGAATAATCGCGGCGCTGCAGCGCCGCCGGTGGCGCCGACTACAATGCCCGGCCGCGTTGGTCGGTCACGGTTCCCGCCGACTGCCTCCATTCTCCCCGGCGTTCTCCGCCAAGGACATGCTCATGACTGAACAGGCCCGCCGCCTGAAAGGCATTCTTGCCATGCTGGTCGCGGTGGCGATGTTTTCCTGCATGGACGCGGCAATGAAATCGCTGGTCGATCACTACTCGGCGATGCAGATCGCCTGCCTGCGCGGTTTGCTGGCCTGGCCGCTGGTGGTGATGTGGTTGTTTGCGACCCGTCGCGTGCAGCACCTGCTGCGCGCGCGCTGGCCGCTGCATCTGTTCCGCGCCGTGCTCGGCATCACCATGCTGGCAAGTTTCGTGTTCAGTCTGCAGTCGCTGTCACTGGCGGATGCCTATGCGATCTTTTTTGCCGCGCCCTTGCTGATCACGGCGCTGTCGGTCTGGTGGCTGCGGGAAAAAGTTGATGGCCGGCAGTGGCTGGCGATTGTCGTCGGGCTGTTGGCGGTGCTGTACATGCTCAAACCCAGCGGTGACAACTGGCTGAGTCTCGGCGCACTGGCCGCGCTGTTGGCGGCCGTTTGCTACGCGGTATCGGGCATCACCGTGCGCGTGCTGGCGCGCACGGATGACAGCGGCAACATGGTGTTCTGGTTGATGACCCTGCTGACGCTGGGCGCCGGCCTGCTGGCCTGGCCGGACTGGAAAACATTGCAGGCCGAGCATTGGCTGCCGTTTTTGGTCATCGCCATGACCGGCGCTGTCGGACAGGTGGCCATCACTGAGGCGTTTCGTCTCGCGCCGGCATCGGTCATCGCGCCGTTTGAGTACACAGCCATGCTCTGGGGCGTCGGGTTTGACGTACTGCTCTGGCAGGTCTGGCCGAGCGCGGCGGTATTGCTCGGCGCGGGCGTGATCATGGCCAGCGGTCTGTACCTGATCGCACGGGAACGTCACTGAACCTGAAGGTGGGCTGTGTTGTGCGGAGAGCAAGGGCTCAAAACTGTCAGAAAAAAATCAGCAAGAAAGGCCCAGAAAGAAAAGCGCTGAAAGAAAAGCCCTGAAAGAAAAGCCCAGCAAATAAATCCCGTAAGCACATGCGGCGCCATTTGCGCCGCATGTGCTTACGGGCAGAAATAATCCGCAGCGTTTACGGCAACAAGGCCAGACTTGCCGCAGCGGCACTGATCACGGCAGCGATGCGCGCGGTCGACTGCACGGCGACCAGCGTCGCGCCGTTTTGCTTCACTTCATGCACATGCGATTCGATGCACATGCCGCAGCCGTTGATGGCCGAAACGGCGAGTGCCATCAATTCGAAATCCAGCTTGGCGATGCCGTGGCTGCCGAGACCGTTCATGCGCAGCCGTGCCGGCAATTTGCGCAGCTCTTCATCACCGGCAAGATGGACAAAGCGGTAGTAAACATTGTTCATCGCCATCACCGCAGCCGCCGTGCGAGCAGCGTTGATATGCGTGTCATCGAGACGGGAACGGGCTTCGTGTTCCAGCACATTGATCAGCGTCGGCTGTTTGCTGCCGTAGGCCGAGGCGAGTGCGATCAGCCAAATCTGCTGGTCGCTCAGATCCGGTGCGCCATCGGTGGTCAGCACGGTGCCGAGATTCAGGCGAATGTCGCGCGCGGTGTCAGGCAGTTGGCCGCGCAGGTCTTCAATCGTCAGCATGCAAGCTCCTGCCGCAGGCGCCGGTTGGCCGGCGCCGCGGAAAATATGTGATGAAAAAATGACGGCGGGTTGAGGCCGCGATCCGCGTCAGCGAGTCGCGGCGTACCGGACTGATCTGGATGATCAGCCGACTTTCAGCGTGTCCTGACCTTTCTGCCAGTTGCAGGGGCAGAGTTCGTCGGTTTGCAGGGCATCGAGTACGCGCAGCACTTCCTTGACGTTACGGCCGACGTTCAGATCGGTGACCATGGCGAAGCGGATGATGCCGTCCGGGTCGACAATGAACGTGGCGCGCTGGGCGACGCCTTCGTTGCTGTCGAGAATGCCGAGATCGCTGCTCAGTTCGCGCTTGATGTCGGCGAGCATCGGGAACGGCAGGCTGTTCAGCTCGTCCTTGTGCTGGCGCCAGGCCAGATGGACGAACTCCGAATCGGTCGATGCGCCGAGCACTTGCGCGCCGCGATCCGCAAACTCGCTGTTCAGTTTGCCGAACTCGGCAATTTCCGTCGGGCAGACAAAGGTGAAGTCCTTCGGCCAGAAGAACACCACCAGCCATTTGCCGGCGTATTGCGTGTTGCTGATGTCGACAAATGCGTTGTTGATGTCGTTGCTGACGACGCCTTTGAGGTTGAATGCAGGAAATTTCTGGCCCACAGATTTCATCGTGTTTGCTCCTGATGGGGATGTCGGGGAAAAGCCTTGCCGGTGTTGGCGGGTTCAGCGCAACAGGCTCGCGCACAGACATTCGATGTCGCGGCCAGCATCGGTACCGGCATCAGTGCTGGCACCGGCCGGCGTGGTGTGACTGAAACACAGCCACCACCAGCTATCACTGTCGAACATTGCGGCGCTTCCTTTTGCGAACTGACCTTGCCGGTCGACGTGGCGCCATCTTGCAAGCCGGGCCTTGCCAGCGGAATTCGATTGGTTTAATCAGTACGATAGGTTTTGCCTATCGGGGGAGGCCGGCATGAATCTGCGCGATCTGCGCTATCTGGTTGCGGTGGCCGATCACAAACATTTCGGCAAGGCCGCCAGCGTTTGCCATGTCAGCCAGCCGACGCTGAGTCAGCAGCTGAAAAAGCTCGAGAGCTATCTGGACGCACAGCTCATCGAGCGCGACAGCCGGAAAGTGCTGCTGACACCACTGGGCGCCGAGATCGCCCATCGTGCGCGGCGCATCGTGCTCGAAGCGGATGGCCTGGTGGAGCTGGCGCGCAGCGCCAGCGATCCGACCCGTGGTGATTTCCGGCTCGGTGCGTTTCCGACCCTGGCGCCGTATTACCTGCCGCGCGCCCTGCCGCAGCTGCGACACAAGCTGCCGCATCTGCGCATGTTTCTGGTCGAGGAGAAGACGCCGGTACTGGTCGAACAATTGATCAGCGGCGAACTCGATGCCGCGCTGCTGGCGCTGCCGGTACTGCACGAGCAGCTCGATGTCATTCCGCTGTTCGACGAGCATTTCCTGCTCGCTGTGGAACGCAAGCATCCGCTGGCGCGGCGCAAGCAGGTGCGTCAGGACGATCTGGAAGGCCAGGCCCTGCTGCTGCTGGAGGACGGCCACTGCCTGCGCGATCAGGCGCTGGCGGTCTGCACCCGCACCGGCGCTGCCGAAAACCGCGAGTTCCGCGCCAGCAGTCTGGAGACGCTGCGGCAGATGGTTGCCGGTGGCATCGGCATCACCCTGATGCCGGCGATGGCCGTGCCGGACAGCGATGCACATGTGCGCTACCTGCCGTTTGCCGAGCCGGCGCCGAATCGCGCGATTGGTCTGGCGTTCCGTCGCAGCTCGCCGCGACGGGCCACCATCCAGCGGCTGGTGCAGGAGCTGCGGGCACTGGCCAAAGCGGCGTCCGCCAGCACGGGCAGCGCGCGGCATGAGGACTGACTCCGTCCGGCGGGGAAATATTCCCGGCTACCGGCCGTCGGCGGGCAAATGCCGGTCAGGCTTCTACACTGGACGCAGGAACGCCAGACACTGAAAAGCTGGATACTGGGCCGGGCAGGACGGGTCCGGGATACCGGACACTGGAACGGGCAAAAACGCCTGCCAGATCGCACAACAGGATGGAGTCGGGGATGACGCTAGCGGCGCGCGTACTGGCTGTCGATGACAACGCCACCAATCTGGCGGTGCTGGGTGAATTGCTGGAGCGGCACGGGTATGAGGTGCTGGTCGCCAACAGCGGCGAAATGGCGTTGACCATTGCCCGTCAGGAACAGGCTGACATCGTGCTGCTTGACGTGATGATGCCGGGCGGCATGGACGGCTACGAAACCGCGCGCGCCCTGCACAATGAGCCGACGCTGGCGGCGCTGCCGATTCTGTTCCTGTCCGCCGACAATGCCCTGCAGGCGAAAGTGAAGGGCTTCCAGGCCGGCGGCCTCGACTATGTCAGCAAACCGTTTCAGGCTGACGAACTGCTGGCCCGGCTGGCCACCCATCTGGAGCTGCATCGCCTGCGCCACCACCTGCAGCAGGAAGTTGAAGCGCGTGCCGGCGAGATCGTGCGCCTCAACTCGGCGCTGCAGCAGTCCTACGACAGCTGTCTGCGGCTGCTGTCGCTGGTCGCCGAATACCGCGATGCCGACACCGGCAACCACACCCGGCGCATTGGCCAGTACGCGCGCCGGCTGGCTGAGCTGGCCGGCCGTGAAGCCGATTACTGTCACCGCATCGAGCGCGCCGCGCCGCTGCATGACATCGGCAAGATCAGCATTCCCGATCGGGTCCTGCTCAAACAGGGGCCGCTGGATGATGAAGAATGGAAGATCATGCGCACGCATGCGGCGCGTGGCGCCGTGCTGCTGCGCGCCTATGGTGAGCCGCTGTTCGACATGGCCGCCGACATCGCCGAAAACCACCACGAGCGTTACGACGGCAGCGGCTATCCGCATGGCGTGAAAGGCGAAGCCATTCCGCTGGCGGCACGCATTACCACCGTGGTCGATACCTACGACGCGCTGCGCTCGCGTCGCCCTTACAAACCGGCATTCAGTCACGAAAAATCCATGGAAATCCTGCTCAACGGCGACGGTCGCACGCTGCCGCAACATTTCGATCCGCCGCTGCTGCAGCTCTGCGGCATGCATCAGGACGAATTGCGCCGCATCTACGACAACGATTCGGATCAGCGCGCCGGTGTGCGTCAGGGAGCCGAGGCATGACCGGCAATACCCGTTCGTTCCAGCAACGCCTGAAATGGCAACTGTTTGGCCGCTTGCTGATTCTGGTGCTGGTGCTGATGCCGATACTCGGCGGCGTGCGCTACCAGATCGCACGCCAGTCACTGAAAGCGGAATTTGACGGCCGTATCAACGGCGCCCGTCAGGTGCTCGAAGTCGGTCTGCGTGAACCGCTCTGGGAGCTGGACGAAACACAAATTGAAGAAGCGGTGCGCGCGCTCTCGTATCTGCCGGATCTGATGGCGGTGCGCATTACCGAATCGGGGCCATCGCGCGTCGAGCGCACCTTTGTCCGCGATGAGCAGGGCCAATTGGCACTGCTGTCGGCAACTACTGCCGCACAGCTGGAAGCGCCGGTACAGCAAGCCTTTACCGTCAAGCTGAAAGACAACGAGCCGGCGCAGGGCATGCTGTTTTTCTCCGACGATGTGTACAACGCCGCCGTGCGCGACAGCATCGTCGTGCTGTTTGCGCAGATGGCGCTGTTCGCGGTGCTGGTGGTGGCGATGATGTATTACCTCGTCCAGCGCTATGTCGGCGGTCCGCTGGAGCGATTGCGCGTGGCGCTGGCGCCGGATGCCGAACCGGGTTTGCTGGAAACCACGGTCGCCAGTTTGCCGGACAACGAATTGCGCGGTCTGGTCGAGCGCTACCAGCGCGTGCTGCAGGATCTGCGCGCCCACCAGCAGCACCTCACTGACATGGTGATGCAGCGCACGCGCGCACTCAGCGATGCCAACGAACAACTGGAAGGCGAGATCCAGCGCCGTGCACGCATCGAGCAGGAATTGATTCTGGCGCGCGAGCATGCCGAGCAGGCCAACGAAGCGAAAACATTCTTCCTTGCGCACATGAGTCACGAATTGCGCACGCCGCTGAACGGCATCATCGGTTACAGCCAGTTGCTGTCGCAGCACACCGATCTGGAAGTGGGCGTGCGCGAGGGCGTCGACAACATCGAATCCTGCGCCCATCACCTGCTCGAACTGGTCAACCGCATTCTCGATCTGACCAAGATCGAACAGGGCCGCATGGATCGTCAGGACCAGCCTTTCGGCCTGCAACGCCTGCTCAATGAAGTGACCGCCATCGTGCGACCGAAAGCGCGGGAAAAACGCCTGACGCTGGAACTGGGCGGTATCGATGCCGTGCCGGCCGCGGTGATTGGTGATGCCGCCAAGCTGCGCCAGATCCTGATCAACCTGCTCGGCAATGCGGTGAAATTCACCGAGCAGGGCAGCGTTGCGCTGCATGTGTCGGTGCCGACGGCGGGGGTCGTGCGTTTCATTGTTTCCGATACCGGGCCGGGTATCGCCGAGCGCGATTTGAGCCGTATTTTCGAACCCTTCCAGCAGGCCGGCAACGCCGCCCAGCAGGCACGTCAGGGCGGCACCGGGTTGGGATTGTCGATTGCCCGCCGGCTGGTGCAGTTGCTTGGCGGCGATCTGGTGGCGCGCAGTGCGCTGGGCGAAGGCAGCGTGTTCGCATTCGAGTTGCCCCTGCCGGAAACCGACAGCGCTGCGCTGCCGTCGGAAGCGCGCCAGATCATCGGTATCGACGGTCCGTTCAAACCGCGCGTGTTGGTGGTCGACGACGTCACGCACAATCGCGATGTCATCAAACGCCAACTGGAGCGCATCGGCTTTGTCGTCGATACATCTTCTTCGGCCGAAGAAGCTCTGGACAGTCTGCAGCGGCAAGTGCCGGACATTGTGTTCATGGATATCCGCATGCCCGGCATGGACGGCATCAGTTGCGCGCAGATTGTCCGCGAGCGGCATCCGAAACTGCCGCTGCTGGCGTTTACCGCCTCGGTGTTTGATGCCGAGGTCAACGCATCGATCCGGGAAAATTTCGACGGCCTGGTGCTGAAGCCGGTTGATATCCAGCAGGCCTGCGAGGCCATAGCCCGCTGCTTGCCGGTGCGCTATCTGTTTGCCGCGCAGGCGGCTGTGGTCGAGGAAGAAAAACCGGAAACGCCGGCCAGTTCGCTCAGTGAGGCCGAGCTGGCGCAATTGCGTGGCTGGCTGAGCTGCGGTGCGCTGACGCGCATTCGCAGTTTCGCCGAGAGCCTGAAAAGCCGCGACGAAGCCTTGGGTGAGCGTTTGCACAGTCTGGCGCGCGCTTACGACATTGAAGGTCTGCGCCGATTGCTGGCCTGACGCTGCGTTTCCACTGAACCGGCGCGCCCGGACGGGCGCGATCCTGCAATTGCCGGTGTGTCCGCCGTCGCCATGCACGTGCCGGAACCGGTAGTGCGTCGCGTTGCTGCGATGATCAGCCCTGCTACACTCGCCCGCGACGCCGGCCGGCGACACGGCCGCATCCTGCAAAGACAATGACAACGGGTTGCAACCCGTGCAGAGGGGAAGGGCATGCGCGTTTGCTATGGGCTACTGATGCTGGTCCTGCTGACCGGCTGCGGGCCGACGATCGACAACAGCAGCGATGAAGCGCTGCAGGAAAGTCTGGGCGAAATGCTCGCTGAGCGTACGCCCAAGGAACAGCAGCAGCTGGCCGATGCCCTGATCGTCATTGCCCTGGATGAAACCGCCTACAGTGGTCAGCCGCCGCGCGATGTCCGGGCCATCGCCAGCGACGGCACGCTGGCGCCGGCGCTGCGCCGGGCACTCGATGGCGAAAACTTTGACGAGCTGTTGCAGCGCGCCGATGAACTGCGTTCGGTGCGCGCCGAACAGACCATCGAACACACCCGCGCCGCGCAGGTCGAGCTGCGCGACAAACTCGCCGCTGCCCGTGAAGAAAGCAAAGCCCTTGCCGGCATCAGCGTGCGCAATCCGCGCTATCACTGGACCACCGGTGATTTCATGCCGCAGGCCGTCATCGAATTTGAACTCGCCAATCTCTCCGCGCAGCCGATCACCGGCGTCAAATTGCGTGGCCAGCTGAGCAGTTCCGAGCGCGATGTGCCCTGGGTGCGTGCGGTGCTCAATCACGAACTGCTGCGCCCGCAATCGGCGAAAACCAGCGAGCGCTACCGGCTGGTGCCGAATCAGGGCAGTGAGTGGGGCAACCGGCAACTGCAAGCACGCAAGGACATGCGCATCAGCTTCACGGTGATCAATGCCCGGGTCGGTGATCGCTGGCTGGTATCGGACGATGTCGAGCTGCTTGAGCAGCAACTGAAACAACTGGAAGCCAACGAATTGCAGGCACGGGCAACGCTGGCCGAGATCCGCGCCCGCCAGCCGCGCTGATCGCGCGAACCGCTGCCGCAGCCATTGCGGATCGGCGCAGCAGCCATTGCGCGGTAAGACACCGGGAAAAGAGCGATCAACCACCGGAAAAAGAAAAGGGCACGCCGGAGCGTGCCCTTTTTGAATCACTGACCGGAACCCTCACGACCTGCCAGTGACTCGCTGGCAGTGTCACCCGAAGAGCGACGCCGGTGCAGTGCAATTTTACCGCCCGGCATCGGCATTTACCGGTGATCCCATGTCAACCTTTCCACGTCTGCATCGTGGCGCTTGCAGTTCCGCAGGCGGTACTGGCTGACGTACCGTCCGACGCACTGTCACAACACCGCGCTGCAACAGCTGCACACTCACCATTCGCCGATGATGGCGCCGATCACCAGTCCGGCGGCGATGGCGTCCCAGGCATCGTGGTAACGGCAACCAATGTGCAGGTGTACGCCGTCGTGGAAGTAGAACGGGTCGTAGAAGTGGGCGTAGTAGTCCGGGCTCAGGTGGTAGTGATGGCGTGAGCGGCCTCCGATGTAAATCACCCGGCGCGGGCCGTAGTGCGTGTGGCGCCAGCCATCGTCCCAGCGATCACGCCAGTGACGGTGACCGCGATCATGGCGACGGTCGCGACGCGGATCGTAATCGTAGTAGTGACGATGCACGTCGCGGTGGATGACCACATCACGCCGATCGTCATGACGGTCGCGACGCCAGTCATCGCGGCGATCGTCGCGCCGGCCATCCGCATGGCGGTCACCACGGTGTTGATCGCGGTTGTCGCGCCAGTCCTGATGCGTGTCGCGGTGATCGGCACGACGCTCGTCGCGGCGCTCATCGCGGCGATCATCGCGCCGCTCGATGCCGCGCTCCTCGCGACCGCGCGATTCGAAGGCGCGCTGTTCGGCACGGACACCGCCTTCGCGGTGCTGGGCGCGGCGTTCATCATCGCGGTCGGCCAGCGCCACGGCCGGCATCAGCAGGCTGGCGGTCAGACTCATCAGCATCAGGGCACGCATGGCTCTTCTCCTGTCATCCGGTGCAGGCAAACTGGCACCGGGTATGGCTGCCAGACTGCGCCCGGACAACTGAATTGCCCCTGAACAGTCGCGCCGGACAAGGCGCCGGCGCTGTGAAAAGTTCACGTGGCTGAAACGCCCGTACCCGACGCTGCCGGGCCCGGGCTTTTCCCTTACAATGCGCGCCGCTGTTTTCCGGGGGGCTGGGGATTGCGCGCGGGCTTGCCGGCGTTGCCAGCGGACCTGCCCGGTGACCGTGGTGTCCGGACGCTGATTTTTTGCGCCGCTGCTGTGCGGCGCCTTTGGGAGTGATCATGGAAAAATTCATTGAGCGCCTGCTCTACTCCAGCCGCTGGCTGCTGGCGCCCATTTACATCGGCCTGTCCCTGGCGCTGGTCGCGGTGGGCATCAAGTTCTTCCAGGAGATCTTTCACGTCCTGCCGCAGCTGTTTTCGTCGCCGGCGATCACCGAGGCCAATCTGGTGCTGGTGGTGCTGGCGCTGGTCGACATGGCGATGGTTGCCAGCCTGATCGTCATGGTGATGTTCTCCGGTTACGAAAATTTCGTTTCCAAGATCGATATCGAGAACGCCGAAAAACTCGACTGGATGGGCAAGCTTGATGCCGGCACGCTGAAACAGAAAATCGCCGCCACCATCGTCGCCATCTCGTCGATTCACCTGCTGCAGAAATTCATTGGTGCGGAAAAGCTGTTCAAGGATTACGGCGCCGATGCGGCCAACGACATGCTGCTCTGGTACGTGATCATGCACCTGACCTTTGTCGGCTCGGCGATAGGCATGGGCTTGCTCGACAAGACCACCAAGCATTCGCACTGAGTGCCCGACCCAAAACACAAAACGCGCCGGACGGCGCGTTTTGTGTTTTCCGGCGCTCAGCGTTTGTCCTGCAGCGCCGTCAGCTGTTCCTGCAACAGTGCCAGTTGCTCGGGAAAGTACGCGTCGCTGGCAAACCACGGGAAATGGCGGGGAAAAGTCGGGTCGCTCCAGCGTGCGGCCAGCCAGCCGGTGTGATGCAGCAAACGCAGCGTGCGCAGCGCTTCGACCAGCTGCCATTCGCGCCAGTCGAAATCACAGAAACTTTCGTACTCGCTGATCAGCAGATCGCGGGCGGCCGGCGTGTCGGCCAGCATCCACACATCCTGCACCGCCGGCGCGCGGCGTGCGTCGTCGAAATCCGCCAGCAATACGCCGTCGCCGGTCCAGAGAATATTGCCCGGATGCAGATCACCGTGGGCGCTGATCCAGTCGAGGTCCTGCCAGCGCGTCAGGATCGGTTCGCACAGTGCCAGCGCCTGTTCGGCCAGCGCGCGATAACGGCTGGCCAGATGTGCCGGCAGGTGTTCGCTGGCCAATGTGGCAGCGAGCGCCGGACGTGCGTAATGCGTGACATCGAGACGCGGCCGGTGCTGGAACGTGAAGGTGCGCGCCGCGAGATGCAGGCGACCGACGGTGCGGCCCATGATCGCCAGTTGCGTTTCGTTGTCGGCTTCAAAGGGGCGGCCGGCGCAGTGCGGAAACACGGCAAAGCGCAGCTCCTGATCGATGAACAGCGATACGCCATCACGCTGCAGCGGCGTGATCACCGGCACGCCGGCGTCGGCGAGCACCTGCAGAAAACCATGTTCCTCGCGGATCTGTGCATCGCTCCAGCGCTGTGGCCGGTAGAACTTCACCACCAGACGTTCGCCGTCATCGCTGCGCAATGCATAGACGCGGTTTTCATAGCTGTTCAGCGCCTGCAGGCGACCGTCGCAGCCAAAACCTGCGGCCGCCAGCGCGGCAAAAAGCCGTTCCGGCGTCAGCGTCGCAAACGGTTGCCGGCCGGGGTCAGCCAGTGGCTGACCGTCGCCGTCTGTATCGATGTCGATGCTCATGCCAGCTTGATGTGCACCCAGTCGCGGCGCTGCCAGAGCCAGGCGAACACGCCGGTCTGCAGCGTGCGGTAGGCAATGTTGACCAGCCAGATCGCCAGCAGACCGAAACCGGCCACCGGCCCGGCCAGCCAGGCGGCGGGCAGGAACAGCAGCCATTGCAGGCCGAGCGTCACGTACATGGTGACCTTGGTGGCGCCGGCGCCCTGCATGGCGTTGATCAGCACCATGCCGATGGCGTCGGAGGCGAGGAAGATGGCCATCAGCCGCATGGGCCAGACGCCGTGGCTGGCGACTTCCGGATCGCTGATGAAGATGCCCATGATCTGCGGCGCGAAGATGAACATCGGCAAGGCCAGCGCGCCGGCAGTGAGGGCGGCGAGTTTGGCGACATCCCAGCCCCAGCGATGCGCGTCGATGGCGTCCTGGCGACCGAGCGCTTGGCCGACCAGCGTACCCGCCGACAGGCCAAACGCGATGCAGGGCAGGATCGCCACCAGCGTGACGTTGATGAGCACGTTGGCAACCGCCTGTTCGCCGGTGCTGACGCGGCCGACGATCCACAGCAGCAGGGTAAAGCCGAGCGAGAAAAACACCTGCTGCAAACAGGCCGGCACCGACACGCGGATGATGGTCTGCATGACTTCGCGCGGCGGCAGCGAGGCGGCGAAGCCGTACTGGCGGGTGTGCTTCAGCGCATAGGCGAAATACATCAGCGTGCCGAAATACAGCGAAATGGTGGTGCCGAGGCCGGCGCCGAAGGTGCCCAGCGCCGGCACACCGAACTTGCCGAAGATCAGCACGTAGTTGATGCCGATGTTGAACAGGTGCATGACCAGCAGGGTCATGAAATAGAAGCGCGTCAGCTTGATGGCGCTCCAGTAGGCACGGAACGAAAAGTTCATGCCCATGGCGGCGATACCGGCGATGCGCGCCTGCAGATAGGGCGTGCCTTCGGCGATCACCGCTGGATCATCGGTGAGCAGGGTCATCACCCAGGGCGCGGCGAAAATCAGGATGGCGGCCAGCGGAATGGCGCTGAAGGCGATCAGCAGCAGCGCGCCGTTCAGGGGCCGGGCGGCGATGTCGTGCCGGCCTTCGCCCATGCGCCGGGCAACCATCGCCTGCACGCCGGCCGACAGGCCGATGAAGGCGGCGGCGAACAGCCAGTTGACGTAGCTGGTGATGCCGACTGCCGCGACGGCGGTGGGGCCGACGCGGCCGACCATGTACATGTCGACCAGATTGAGCAGGTTCTGCGACATCATGCCGCCGAGGACCGGCAGGGTCAGATGCAGGATCTGGCTGGAGCGTTCGCGATTGAGCACGGTGGAAAGGCGATCCCTGTTCAGGTGGCCGCAGTGCTGATCATCAGCGTCCGGCGCCGGACTGGCGCGGCAGCGGCCGCCGGCGAGTATACCGACGCGCCCGCGCCGGCTGATGCGGAAATCCTGCCGCTTTTTGGGCCGTTGTTCAGGGCGTGGACGTGCGCTGCTTGCGATCTGCCTGCCCAGCCGTTGCGGGCGGTCTGACCCCGAGTGTCGCGATGGCCCTGCGGGCTCAGGTGGTGCGCGCCAGACACCAGACATCGACGCGCGCAACGCCGGCGCGCTGCAGTACGCGCACGGCGGCCAGTGCCGTGGCACCGGTGGTCAGCACATCGTCGAGCAGGGCCACATGCCCGGCCAGCGCCGGTCCGCGTCCGGCGCGCAGGGCAAAGGCCTGACGCAGGTTGCGCCGTCGTTCACCGGCGCACAGGCCGATCTGGTCCGGGGTATCGACCACGCGCTGCAAACGGCCGTCGATGACCGGCAACGCCAGCGTGCGACCGAGCGTGGCGGCCAGCTCGCCGGCCTGATTGAAGCCACGCTCGCGCAGGCGCCGGTCGTGCAGCGGCACCGGCAACAGCTGTTGCGGCAGCGGCTCGCTGTCGTAGGCCGCGCGGATGCGGGCGGCGAGGGCGTCAGCCAGGGTTGGCAGCAGGCCCAGATCGGCGCGGTATTTCAGGGCCGCCACCAGATCGGCGGCCGGCGGCGCATAGCGCCACAGCGCCAGCACGCGTCCGGCCGGCGGGGGCCGGCGCAGGCAGCGACCGCAGATGGCGCCGTCCAGCGCCAGCGGCCGGGCGCAGAGCCGGCAGGCCGGCGCCGCCATCGGCATTGCCGCCTGGCAGGGCGGGCAGAGGGCGTGGCCGTCGCTGTCACAGCCACACAGCCGGCAGGGGGCGGCCAGCGCGCGGCGCAGCCAGTTGTAAACCTGTGAACGCATGCTAGG
This sequence comes from Permianibacter sp., assembly GCA_041913605.1. GTDB lineage: Bacteria > Pseudomonadota > Gammaproteobacteria > Enterobacterales > Permianibacteraceae > Permianibacter. The sequence continues at coordinate 98,442 of JAYSEY010000006.1, read as the reverse complement.
TTGACAGGGTGCCGACGCCGGCTATCATGCCGCGTCCGTTTTTGCCCCGGGATGTTTGTTCCATGTCAGGCTCGTCCATGTCTGCTCCGTCCGTGTCGCTGGTCAATCACTTTCTCGCGCAGCCGCTGCGCCATGACTGGACGCTAGCCGAAGTCGAACAACTGTTCACCCTGCCGTTCAACGATTTGCTCTTTGTCGCACAGAGCATTCATCGCCGGCACTTCGACGCCAACACCGTGCAGACCTCGACGCTGCTGTCGATCAAGACCGGCGCCTGCCCGGAAGACTGCGCCTACTGCCCGCAGAGCGGCCATTACGACACCGGCCTGTCAAAAGAACAGCTGCTGGCGCTGGAAGAAGTGATCCGCAATGCCGAGGCGGCAAAAGCCAGCGGCGCGACGCGTTTCTGCATGGGCGCCGCCTGGCGCAGTCCGCGCGAAAAAGATCTGCGCGTGGTGCTGGAAATGGTCAAGGCGGTAAAAGGACTCGGGCTGGAAACCTGCGTGACGCTGGGCATGCTCACCGCGCATCAGGCTGAACAACTGAAAGACGCCGGCCTCGACTACTACAACCACAATCTCGATACCTCGCCGGAGTATTACGGCCAGATCATCACCACGCGCACCTACGAAGATCGGCTGAACACGCTCAAGTTTGTCCGCGACGCCGGCATCAATGTCTGCGCCGGCGGCATCGTCGGCATGGGCGAGTCGCGCGCGGATCGCTTTGGCTTGCTGCAGCAGCTGGCCAATCTGCCGGAACATCCGCAAAGCGTGCCGATCAACATGCTGGTCGCCGTTGCCGGCACACCGCTGGCCGACACACCGAAACTCGACTGGCTGGAATTCGTCCGCACCATCGCCACCGCGCGCGTGCTGATGCCGCAAAGCTATGTGCGCCTGTCCGCTGGTCGCGAAGCGATGAGTGAAGAAATGCAGGCGCTGTGTTTCAGTGCCGGCGCCAATTCGATTTTCTACGGCGAAAAACTGCTCACCACCAACAACCCGGAAACCGATCGCGATCGCCAGTTGTTCCGCAAGCTGGGTATCTCGGCGCTGGAAACCTTCGAGTCGCCGGCGGACAACGCGCGCATTGACGTCGCGATGCAGGCGACGCAGAACGGTGAACTGTTTTACGACGCGGCGGCACAACACTGAGCAGGCAAGGGCCGATCAGCGTCGGCCCGCCCTGCACACCAGGTATTTTGTCGCCACAGACATTCCGTTCACTTCGAGCCCTTCGACGCGTTCAGCACAGGCCAGGTCGAAGGGTGAAGCGACGCATTGTCGTGATGCGCACCGTGCTTCTGCTTTCATCAAATTCCGGGAGTCGCCCGTGACCTCGCTTACCGTCTGGTTGCAACAGCGTCTCGCCGAGGTGCGCGCCTCGTCACGCTGGCGCCGTCGCAAAACCGTGCAATCGCGCAGCGCCGGCAGTGTCAGTGAGGCCAGTGGCCGCACGCTGATCAACTTCGCCAGCAATGATTATCTGGGGCTCGCCACGCATGCCCGCGTGCAGCAGGCGCTGATCGAAGGCGCCGGCATCTGGGGCGTCGGCAGCGGTGCTTCGCACCTGATCTGCGGTCATACGCGCGCGCATGATCAACTCGATGAAATGCTGGCGGCGTTTACCGGTCGTGAAGCGGCCTTGAGTTTTTCCACCGGCTACATGGCCAATCTTGGATTGGTGCAGTCGCTGGTGGGCCGCGGCGATGCCGTGTTTGAAGACCGGCTCAATCACGCCTCGCTGATCGATGCCGGTCTGGCCAGCGGCGCGCGCTTCCAGCGCTATGCCCACAACGATGTCGAGGCTCTGAAGTCCTTGCTGGAAAAATCCGAAAGTCGCGAAAAGCTGGTCGTCACCGACGGCGTGTTCAGCATGGACGGCGATGTGGCGCCGCTGCGCGAACTGGCCGGACTGTGCCGCGCGCACGAGGCCTGGCTGATGGTTGATGACGCGCACGGTTTCGGTGTGCTCGGCGAGCGCGGTGGCGGCGTGCTTGATGCGCAACAGTTGTCGGCCGACGACGTGCCACTGCTGATGGCGACGCTCGGCAAAGCGGTCGGCAGTTTCGGTGCTTTTGTTGCCGGCTCGCGCGATTTGATCGACCACCTGCTGCAAAACGCGCGCACCTATCGCTACACCACCGCGCTGCCGCCGGCACTGGCGATGGCGACCAGCGCGGCGGTGCAGGTGATGCAGGACGAGCCGTGGCGCCGCGCGCATCTGCGCGAACTCATCACGCAGTTTCGGCGTGAAGCGGCCGATGCCGGCTTGCCGCTGATGCCGTCGGCGACGCCGATCCAGCCGCTGCTGATCGGTGACGATCAGCAGGCGCTGCGCATCAGTGCTGAACTGGAAACGCGCGGTTACTGGATCACGGCGATCCGTCCGCCGACCGTGCCGGACGGTACGGCGCGACTGCGCATCACACTGACGGCTGCGCACGATGCCGCGCAGGTGTCGGCGCTGGTACGGGCCTTGTCGGCGGCGCTGGAAAAAAATCCCTTGCCGGCGTGATCGCGTCCGGCGGTATTGAATGTCCGCTGCACCTGCTGCGGCGGATGGCAAAAGTGAGCGAACAATGACAGTGTTTGTCGAAACCCGTGGTGAAGGACCGGAGCTGGTGCTGTTGCACGGCTGGGGCCTGCACGGTGGCATTTTCGATTTGCTGGTGCCGAAACTGGAAACGCGCTTCACGCTGCACGTGGTGGATCTGCCCGGCTTCGGTCATTCCTCGGCGCTGGCCGGTGATTTTTCCCTGCCCTCGCTGGCGAGCGCGGTGCGGGCCGTGGTGCCGGCGCGTGCGCACTATCTGGGCTGGTCGCTGGGTGGCATGGTGGCGATGCAGATGGCGATCGAAACGCCGGAATGCGTTGACCGTCTGATCACGATCGCCAGCAATCCTAAATTCCGCGCCAGTGCCGATTGGCCGCACGCGATGAAAGACAGCGTGCTGGACGCATTTACCTCCTCGCTGGCCGACGATTACCGGCAGACACTGAACCGTTTTCTCGGCATTGCCAGCATGGGATCGCCGACCCAGAAAGACGATGTCCGCATTCTCAAGGAATCGGTGTTCGCGCGCGGCGAACCGTCGCGCGACACATTGACACACGGACTGAATGTTTTGCACGACGCGGATTTGCGTCCACAACTGGCGCGCATCCGTGCGCCCTTCCTGCGCATCTACGGTCAGCTGGATGCGCTGGTGCCGGCAAAGGTTGCGCCCGATGTGCAGGCGCTGTTGCCGCAGTCGGCGCATGTCGTGTATCGCCACGCCAGCCACGCGCCATTCATTTCCCATCGCGACAGCGTCGCAGCACTGGTGACTGACTTCCTGCTCGATCATCGTGTGCCGGAACAGATCGAGCAGGCGCTGGTGTCGCCCGCCGGGAGTGCAGCCCATGGCTGATGTCGATGATGCCGTGCCGGCAGCGCAGGCCGATTTCAATCGCCAGCAGCGATATCACCTTGACAAGCGCAAAGTGGCCGGCGCGTTCAGCGCGGCGGCGAAACTTTATGACGCACACGCCTTCGTACAGCAGGAAATTGGCCGCCGGCTGGTCGAGCGTTTTGATTACATGAAACTGCAGGCGCAGCGCATTCTCGATGTCGGATGCGGCACCGGGGCGATCACTCGTGCGGTGCAGAAACGCTTTCCGAAAGCACGCGTGTTCGGCGCCGATCTCGCCTACGGCATGGCGCGCGAAGCGCAGCGCCAGCGCGGCTGGTTTGCCCGCGAACAGTATCTGTGCGCCGACATGGAGGCGCTGCCGTTTGCGCACGGCAGTTTTGATGTTGTGGTGTCGAGTCTGGCCATGCAGTGGCTGGACGATGTCGAGCCGTTTTTCCGCGAATGCCAGCGCGTGCTGAAACCGGGGGGACTGTTGCTGTTTGCCAGTTTCGGTCCCGATACGCTGCAGGAATTGCGTCGCGCCTGGTCGGCGGTTGATGACGAGGTACATGTCAACCGCTTCATGGACATGCACGATGTCGGTGACGCGTTGGTGCGTGCGCAGTTTGCCGATCCGGTAATGGATTGCGAACACATTGTGCTGACTTACCGTGATGTGAAAACGCTGCTGCAGGAACTGAAAGGCGTCGGTGCGCACAACATCAATGCCGGTCGCCGGCGCACGCTGACACCGCCGGCAAAACTGAAAGCGATGATGGCGGCTTACGACACGCAGCGACGTCCGGACGGCACGCTGCCGGCAACTTACGAAGTGGTGTACGGCCACGCCTGGGGGCGTGAATTGCGCGCCGAACCGACCGGGCGGCCGCAGGAATTCGCCATGCCGGCGGATCGCATTCCGATCCGGCGCAAAACCACCTGAGCCGGATGATTTTTCTGTGTCGGCTGTTTTCCGGGCCGAATGTTTTGAACGGACACGCGACCATGCCCAGCACGCAGCGCATTTTCATTACCGGAACCGACACCGGCGTCGGCAAGAGCTGGGTCAGCAGCGCACTGGTGCGCGGCTTGCGGGCGCACGGCGTCACGGTGTCGGCCTACAAACCGGTGGCATCGGGCGCCGCGTGGCGCGACGGTCGCTGGTGCAATGACGACACCGACGCGCTGTTCGCTGCCAACGCCGGCACGCAGACGCGCGAGGCGATCACGCCGTTCCTGTTCAGCGAAGCCATCGCGCCGCACATTGCCGCTGCCCGTGCCGGCAGCCGCGTCTGCGTTGCCGACGTGCAGGCGCGGATGCCGGCGCAGGGCGACTGGTTGATCGTGGAAGGCGCCGGCGGCTGGCGTGTGCCGCTCAATGAGCGGGAGCTGTTTTCCGATCTGGCGCGCGCGCTGTGCAATGGCGTGGTGCTGGTGGTGGCCTTGCGGCTGGGCTGCATCAACCATGCGCTGCTCAGCGCGGCGGCGATCCGGGCCGATGGCCTGCCGCTGCTCGGCTGGGTGGCGAACCGGCCGCAGCCGGAGCCGATGGGCGCCGAGGCCGAGAATCTCGCCACGTTGATGTCTTTGCTGCCGGCGCCCTGTCTGGGCGTGCTGGATCACGGCCGCGAGCCCGACGGACGGCGGCTGGCCGGGGAACTGATGGCGGCTGTGGCTGCTCAAAAAGTGAGCTAAGATGGTCGCCCGTTACTGTCTCCGGCCGTTGGCCGTGCGGCGCGGTTTTTGACCGGCGTACGCAAATGCCTGACCCGGTATTTGTCCCGGTGCGGTGCGCCGTTCTGCCCTTCGGCGCGCCCGGGGTGAGTGGTTCAATGTCCATTCGCTGCACGACCGGGACAGATGCCGGAGCAGGATCGGACAGCTGTCCCTTGCCGCGTGCGGACGCAGGTCCTCGCGGGCAACCCCTGCGGAGTAGTCAGGCTCACTCTTCCGCTGTGCAGGAGGTGTCATGAACGTCAATGGTTTCAACTCCGGTGTCCAGGGTGTGCTCCGCGCCACCGAGCTGGCCGCCGATGCCGCGACCCGCATCGCCCAGGCCGGTACGGCCGAATCGCCCGAGGCCCAGGCCCGCGATCTGGTGCAGCCGGCGGTGGATCTGATCCGCGCCGAAGCCCAGGCCGCTGCCGCGGCCAAGGTCATCGAGACGGAAGAGAAAACGCTCGGTAGCCTGCTCGACATCCGCGCCTGAACGCCGACATCGACTGAACCGCCGCCATGCTTGCCGTCTCCGCCCCGGTCATCAACTACGCTGCCAGCGCTCCGCCGCCGGCCGCCGAGGCCGTGCGTCGTGATGCCGCGCAGGTACCGGTGATCCCCGATCCCGGTCCGGCCAGCGCCGGTGCCACGGCGCGCCGGGCCGCCGATCCGTTTGAGTCGGCAGTACGTGGTGCGGATGCCAACCGTACGGTCGACAGTCGCGCCGCCCGCAAGCCCGGCGAGGACAATGCCGTTCCGCGCACCCGCGAGGAGGGCGAAGCGGGCAGCGATGCGCCCGTCGAGCTGACCGCCCGGGAAGGCCGGGAAGATAATGGCAGCACCGATGACAGCCGCGGCGAAGGCCGTGAACGCGCCCGCGATCTGCAGTTGTCGCAAGCCGAGGAGGCCCTGCTGCGCCAGCTGCGCTCGGCCGACCGCAACGTCCGCGCCCACGAGGCCGCCCATGCGGCGGTCGGTGGCCAGTACGCCGGCGCGCCCAGTTTTGATTACCGTCAGGGCCCGGATGGCCAGCGCTACGCGGTGGCCGGCGAAGTGCCCATCGACATCGCGCCGGTGTCCGGCGATCCGCAGGCCACCATCCGCAAGATGAGCCAGGTCGCCCAGGCGGCACTGGCACCGGTGGACCCGTCGGCGCAGGACCGTCGTGTCGCCGCCCGGGCGCAGGCAGCAATCGCGGCGGCGCGGGCGGTGATGGCCGCCGAACTGGGTGACGAACCGGTGCGCGTCAGCCGCGTGCGCGTCGACGATACCGGCGGCGTGGAAACCCGGGGCAAAGCCGGCACGGAAGCGGTTGCCGGTGACGCCGCCAGCCTGACCCGGGCCAGTCGCGCCAATGACGGCGGCCTGACCGTCTTTCCCGATGCCGAACTGCGCGCGCCCTGTCCGCTGTGCAGCAAGCCGCATCTGGCGCCGCCCGATGTGTCGGTGCGCCTGATGCGCAGCTTCGATGTCGGCGCCCGTCTGCAGGATCTCGGCATCAGCGAACGCGAACTGCCGGCTTTCCGCGCCAGCGCCTGAGCTGCGTCCGCGTCTGTTTCCGTGCGCTGTCCCGGATGCGTCCGGTTTTGCAAGCACAGTCAGACACGCAGCGTCAGTCAGACACGCGCAGCCCTGCGCAAAATTCGCACGCGCTCACACCGGACCACAGCCCGCTGTCCTTCACGGGCGCCGCTTGCGCCGCGCAGCGGCTGACTATACTTGCCGCGTTGCAGATTAGCGGAATGTGGCGACATGCTCGGCGTGGTGTTCACCGAATTTCTGGAGATGGTCGAGACGAAATTCTCGCCGGAGATGGTCGACCAATTGCTCGATGAGGTGGCGCCGGAAAACGGCGGCGCCTACACCGCTGTCGGTTACTACCCGCATGAACAGATGGTGGCGTTTGTCCGGACGCTCAGCCGTCATACCGGCGTGCCGGAAGCGGCGCTGATTGAAAGTTTCGGCATGCATTTGTTTGGCATATTTGTCCGCAACTATCCGCAGATGTTCGCCGGTCGCCACGATGCCTTTGAACTGCTTGCCCAGGTCGATGGCGAGATCCACCGCGAAGTGCGCAAACTGTATCCGAATGCGCATCTGCCGCGTTTCACCACCGAACAGCACGATGCGCAAACACTGGTGCTGCGCTATGAATCGGAACGGCATCTGCAGGATCTGGCGCTCGGCCTGATCCGCGCCTGTCTGGCGCACTTCAGTGATCGCGCCGAACTGCGCATGGAATCCGGCACACACGAGGGCAGGGCATGCACACGCTTCCGCCTGCAACGCCCGAGCTGATGGCGCTGGAACGCCGCCTGCAGCGAGAACGGGCGGCGCGCAAGGAAGCCGAGCAACTGCTGACCGAGCGCAGTCGCGCGCTCTATGACGCCAATCAGGAACTGGAAAAACTGCTGCTGCAGGCGGAATCCACACGCAAGCGCCTGCAACTGGCGCTGTGGGCCAGCGGTGAAGCGATCTGGGAATGGCAGGCAGAAACCGATCAGCTGGAAGCGGAATATTTTGATCCGCGCACCCAGGATGTCAGCAGCGTGCGCCAGTCCCTGCTGGACGCGGTGGCGCAAATTCATGCCGAAGATACGCCGGCAGTGTGGATCGCCTGGAACGCGCACCTGTTCGGCAAAACCGAAACCCTTGATGTGCAATTCCGCGTGCGGGTGCGCGGCGAGTGGCGCTGGCAACGCATGCGCGGCCGTGCGCTCAGCCGATCGCCGGAAGGCATCGCCACGCGCATTACCGGCACGCGCAAGGATGTTTCCGGTTTGCGCGCACGCGAAGAAAGTTTGCGCCTGCTGGCTGCGGCGTTTGCCAACACCTCCGACGCAATGATGGTGCTCAGCAGCGATCTGACCATCCTGCAGGTCAACGATGCCCTGCTGGCGCTCAGCGGTTACAACGCCAGTGATTTGCGCGGTGCGCATCCCGGCAAGCTGTTGCGCCGCGCCGGCGAAGACGGCGACATTGACTGGTCGGCGCTGCTTGCTGAATCACGCTGGCGCGGCGAATGGCATTGCCTGCACGCCCAGCAGCACAGCATTCCGGTCGAGATCAGCATCAGCACGCTGCGCGATGACAACGATGAACTGAGTCATGTCGTGGTCGCGCTGCACGACATCAGCGAACGTCACCGGGCCGCCGAACGGCTCGCACACATGGCGCGCCAGGATGCGCTGACGCATCTGCCCAATCGTCTGCATTTGCAGGAATTGCTGACCCAGAGTTTGCAGCGTCGCCAGCCGGACCAGGTTGTGGATGTGCTGTTCATCGATCTCGATGGTTTCAAGGAGATCAATGATTCGCTCGGTCACGATGCCGGCGATGCGCTGCTGATCGCGGTGGCGGAACGGCTGCAATTCTGTTTGCGCCATGCTGATCAACTGGCGCGCTGGGGCGGCGACGAATTTGTCATCCTGCTGGCGGCGCATTACGAACCCGACGCCGGCGAGAACATGGCCCATCATGTGCTGACGGCGCTGAATCTGCCGTTCCGCGTCGCCGGTCATGAAGTGACGATCACGCCGTCCATCGGCATCAGCAGCGCGCCGGATCATGGCGATGATCCCTATGTCCTGCTGCGCCACGCCGACGCAGCGATGTACGCGGCAAAACGCGGCGGACGCAACCGCTATGCGATGTATGCGCCGAACATGACCGCGCACACGCTGGAGCGCGTGCAACGGGTCAATGCCCTGCGCCGGGCGATCGACAACGGCGAATTGTCCTATGTGCTGCAACCGAAAGTGCGTTTGCGCGACCGGCGCATCATCGGTGCGGAAATGCTCATGCGCTGGCAGAGCGAAAGTCTCGGCCGCGTGTCACCGGCGAGTTTCATTCCGCTCGCCGAAGAGCACGGCCTGATTGTGCCGATTGGCCGCTGGCTGATGCAGCAGGCGGCCGATGTGCTGCAGCACTGGGCCGGCATGCCGGTGCCCGGTGCGGCGGCGTTGTCGCTGGCGGTGAATCTGTCGGCGCACCAGCTGCGGGATGATCGTTTGCTGGAACCTTTTCTGCCGGCCGGTCCGCATTGCCGGCAGCTGGAACTGGAAGTCACCGAGTCGGCGCTGCTTGATGATGCCGAACTCGCAGCAGCGCGTCTGGATGCCTTGCGCTGCACCGGACTGTCGGTGGCGCTGGATGATTTCGGCACCGGTTTTTCTTCACTCAGTTACCTGAAAGCGCTGCCGCTCGATCATGTGAAAATTGATCGCAGTTTCATTGTTGATGTTGAAGGCACGCGCCGCGGCCGCGCCCTGTTGGCATCGATCATCAGCCTGTGCCGCTCGCTGGGTTTCCTGACCACCGCCGAAGGCGTGGAAACGGCCGCGCAACTGGCCATAGTCGAGGAACTCGGTGTCGATCAGGTGCAGGGCTATTTCTTCTCGCCGCCGCTGCCGCTGACAGCCTTCGATGCGCTGGTGCAGGACGGTTTGCCGCCGGCGGCCGGCGTGACGACTTGAGCCGCGCCGGATCGCCGGTGTGATCGGAAGCCGAACCACGGGCGAGATCAGAAATTGATCAGCGCCGCAGCGGGCGCGGATCTGAAATCGATCAGGAATTGATCAACGCTGGATGCGTGCGCGCCGGTGTCGATCCGATCCGCCGCCACATGGCGCCGGAAAGCCGCTGACCGCGATCCCCCTTTCCCGTACACTGGCGCCGCCAATCGGGCAGGGGGGCGAGTGTTGCCATGGCGGATCGGGGCCGTTTGATGCGGCCATTCCTGAAATGGGCGGGCGGAAAATACCGCGTGCTGCCGCATGTGCTGGCCAGCCTGCCGAAAGGCCGCCGGCTGATCGAACCCTTTGTCGGTTCCGGTGCCGTGTTTCTCAACACGCAGTTTGATCACTATTTGCTCGCCGACATCAACGCCGATCTGATCGGGCTTTACTGCAGCCTGCAACAGGATGGCGACAGTTTCATTGCCCATGCGCGACGTTTGTTCTCGGCGCGCAACAACACGCCGGAACGCTATTACGCACTGCGCGAAAAATTCAACGCCGCCGCCGCCGGAGCGGATCGGTACGCTTTGTTCCTGTACCTGAACCGGCACGGTTACAACGGCCTGTGCCGCTACAACAGCAGCGGCGGTTTCAATGTGCCCTTCGGTCGCTACAAGCAACCGTATTTTCCCGAAGCCGAATTGCGCCAGTTTGTCGCCATCGCTGATCGCGCGGAATTTGTCTGCGCCGATTTTCGTGCCGTGATGGGCAAAGCGCGCAAGGGCGATGTCGTCTATTGCGATCCGCCCTATGTGCCGCTGACCCGCACCGCCAATTTCACCGCCTACGCCGGCAATGTCTTTGCCGGCGAGGAACAGGCTGCGCTCGCTGCCCAGGCGATGCGTCTGGGCGGACGCGGGGTGCCGGTGCTGATCTCCAATCACGACACGCCCGACGCCCGCACGCTGTACACCGGCGCCGCCGAGCTGCGCAGTTTTCCGGTGCAGCGTTTCATCTCCCGCGACAGCAGCAAACGCGGCAAGGCGCCTGAGCTGCTGGCCTTGTTCGGCGGCTGATCATGCTTGCCCGTCTGCAGGCCGGTTTGCAGCAAAGCTGGCACTTTGAACCGCGCACCCTGCCGGCACTGCGGCGTTTTCTGCTCGTCGCCGTACTGGTGGTGCTGATCCTGCTCTGGTTGCAGCCGTTTGGCGGTGATCGTTATCGCGTGCCGTTCTGGTCGCTGCGGCTGGCCGGCTACGGCCTCTGCCTGCTGCTGGCCGCGTTGCCGATGCAGGTCTGGGCGCGCCGGCGTCAGGCGCGTCGCGGTGGCTGGCGTCTGCAGGATGAACTTCTGGCCTTGTCGATCTGGGCCGCCTGTGCGGCGGGTTTGGCCTATCTGCACAACACCCGGGTGGTGTCACCCCGTCCGCCGGCGTTCGACGACCTGCTCTGGTTTGCCTTTTTCTACGCCCTGCCGGTGTTGCTGCTGCTGTTGCCGGTGCTGCTCTGGCGCGGGCGCGCCGAACAGCTGGTGCGACTGCCGATCGGCGACACGCCCGGAATGGCGCCGGCGCCTGCCGTTGCGGCGGCGACGCAGCTTGCGCCCGACGCCGGTTCGGCCGTGCAGGGCTGCTCGGTGGCGGCGCCTGCCGCTCAGGGCCCGTCCTCCGGCGCCGACGCGTGGCTGGAAGTGCGGGGCCGCAACCGCGACGAACAGCTGCGCTTCCGTCGCCGGCAGTTTGTCTGTGCCCAGGCCCAGCAGAACTATGTCCGCGTCTTGCTGGCGACGCCCGATGGCCTGCAGTCGCATCTGCTGCGTCTGCCGATCAGCGAGTTGGCGGCGACGCTGGACGATTGCTGGCGCGTGCACCGCTCCTGGCTGGTGGCACCGGAACGTGTGCGCGCGCAGTCCGGCGCGCGTCGGCAGCGCCAGCTCCATCTCGACGCAGTGGCCGCACCGGTGCCGGTGTCGGCCGATTTCGTCCTGCCTGTCGAGCTGCCGGTACAGGAACCGGACTGAGGCTACCGGCTGTGCTGCTGGCCGGATTCGCTGGCCATTTCGTCCCGGCGGCCGTGCGGTTTCGTCCCCGGGCGACAGTTTCGTCAAAATCGCCGGCCCGCTGGTCACCGCGCCCGGCGGACGGGATGTGCCCTGTTCAGACTGCCCTTGCGTTGCGCCACCCGGCGCCGCAAGCCCTGCTCTGAAGAGGACCGTCATGACCCGTTTTACCCTGCTCCGTTCCGGCCCGACCCTGATCGCCAGTGCCTTGCTCGCTGCCTGCGCAGCGACCGATCCCCGTCCCGTTGCCGCGCCTGATCTCGCAGGCGGTACCGCTGCGTCAGGCCCGGCTGTCGCGGTCACACCTGCTGCCGCCGGCCCGGCCCGGCCAGCCCTGCTGCCGGTGTACGCCGAGGCGCTGGCGCTGAGCGAGCGGCTGCTGCCGGACCCGGCCTGGATGCGAACCCCGGCGTTCGCTGATTTTCGTCGCCGGCTGGCGGCGCCGCCGGCCGAAACCGCCGAGGCGCTTGCCGCGCACTTCAACCGGGCCGCAGCGGCGGCGGGCATCGGCTTCAGTCACTACGTGCTGGTGCCGCCCGCTGCACCGGGCAATGCAAGGGGCAATGCGCCGGCCAATACAGCGGCCAATGCACCGATCCAACCCTCGGCCGAGCCGCCGGCGCCGCAGCTCAGTCAGCCACGTTCCGGCGTGGCGCTGCTGCGCATTCCGAGTTTTTCCATTGAGGCCGGCGTGATGGCGCAGGCGCTGCAGCCGCTGATGGCCAAGCCGCCGGCGACGCTGATCCTCGATCTGCGCGGCAACTCCGGCGGTTCCTTTCCGTCCGCGGCAGTGCTGCTCGGCTTTCTGGCCAAAACGCCGGTCGACAGCGGGCTGTTTCTGGCCCGGCCCTGGTTTGCGGCCGGCAAGGCCTACCCCGATCCGGCCGCGATCGCCGCCCTGCCGCCCCTGCAGCGGCTGGATCTGCAGGCCTTCGCCGAACAGTTGCAGCGCACCGGTGCCGCCCGCCTGATCCTGCCGGCCAGTCCGCGCGCCTTTGCCGGACGGGTGCTGGTGCTGATTGATGGCGAGACTGCCAGCGCCTCCGAGCCGGTCGCCTGGCTGCTGCGCACGGCTATCGGCGCGACCCTGATCGGCGAGCGGACCGCCGGCGCCATGCTGTCCAGCGAGCTGCTGCCGTTGTCGGGCGGCTACCGCCTGCGCCTGCCGGTGGCCGATTACCTGACCGCCGAAGCGGTGCGTCTGGAAGGCCGCGGCGTCGAGCCCGATGTCGCCGTACCGGCGGCTGAAGCGCTGGATTTGGCCCTGGCCCGAGCCGGTGGTTGACCAACGACAGGCACCGTGCCGGCCGATCGCCTGCATTGGTGGAACCTGAGGCGGGTGATCAGCGACGGCCACGGTGGTGGTCTGCAGAAACGGTGTGCAAAACAAAGGCGCCCGGAGGCGCCTTTGTTTGGTCTGGACTCTGCCTTGAAGCAGCTTTGCCCGCCTGCCGGATTAACGGCTCTGGCGACGGCGCAGGCCGACGGCTGCGAACAGGCCGGCGAGCAGCAGGGCCAGCGGTGCCGGCTCCGGCACGTCGACGCCGTCACCGGCGATGATGTCTTCGCGGGCGCTGTCGTTGTAGGCGCCGCGCAGGAATTCCAGCGTCGAAACGCCGTCCGCGCGGGTGTACTGGTATTCAATCCAGCCAAACAGGCCGGCCGAGGTGTTGAAGCCGAGGAAACCGCTGTGCGAGGCATTCCAGGCGCCCATCGTGGCATCGCCGACGAGGATGCTGTCCCAGTCATCCGGATCGCTGACGTCGAAACCGAAGTTGCCCAGACCGATCACGTCACCGGCCGCGTAGGAGCGCAGGAAGTAGTAGCCATCAATCTGCGAACTGTCGGTGGAGAAGGTGCCGCCGCCCGGTGCGCGCATGTCGAAGTAGCCGTCGGAGCAGCCCGGATCGAGCTCAAAGCTGCCGGCGCCGCCGAGACTGATGCTGATGCCGTTGCCGGTGCCGCAACCGCCCAGATCGCCAAGCCCCGTGCCTTGCGAATAGCTGCCGGAAATGGTGAACGGAATGATGCCGGCCGAGGCGGTGCTGGCGGCCAGTGCCAGCGCAGCCGAGGCCATCAGGGTACGCAGACCTTTCGAAATTGCCATTTTTGCTCTCCGTATGCGCTTGTGTGCGTGTGCATGGCCGTTTTGTACGGATTGGCCTGCAGTGACGCAGAGATTTGCATAACACATGCCAGATTTGTGTCGCAGCGAAACGTTTTTTAAAACAGCGGGTTACGGCCTGATGGCTGGTGAATGACGGCCGCCCGGGCGGGCGGCTGTAAAGAATCATGACATCTGCCGCCTGCCCTGCCTGCCGGTGTGCGGCTGTATCAGGCGGTTTTGGACGCCTGTGCCTCAGTGCTCAATCAGCTCCGCGTCCGGGAAATGCTCGCGCAGGCCGGCACGGAGCTGGTCGGCGTCGCCGCGGATGACGATGACCGGCTGGGCGGCGAGGCGCTGACGGGCGAAGGCTTGCAGATCGGTGGCGCTGAGCGTCGCCAGCCGGGCGTCGGCGACGGCCAGATCGGCATGGCTCTGACCGCGAAGCCAGAGCTGGCTGAGGAAGTCGAGCTGGGTATCGCTGTCGTCGAGGCGACGGGCGCGTTCGCCATCCTGCTGGGCGCGGATGATGTCCAGTTCGAGCGGCTCGGCGACGGCGGTTTTCAGCAGTTCGCGGTGGCTGAGCAGGCCCTGCAGCAGGGCGGCGGTTTTTTCCGGTGCGCCACTGGCCTGCAGGCTCAGGCCGTGAACCAGCGGCGTTTCGATGGCGCTGGCGCCGAGCGAGTAGGCGAGGCCCTGTACTTCGCGCAGATCAGCCCAGAGCCGGCCACCGATGCCGCCGCCGAGCAGGGTGGCGCTGGCGTCGAGCAGGCGCTGTTCGGTGAGGGTCTCGCTGGCATCGGCCGGCGGCAGCCAGACATCGCCGAGGCGGATGCTGACTTGCGGGGACCGGGCGGCGTGGAGCAGATGCAGGGTCAGCCGTGCCGGTGCTGGCGGCAGCGCGACCGGCGTCAGGGCACGCGCCGGTTTGGCGGACTGATCCGCAGCGGGCCAGTCGGGCGGTGGCAGCTGCTCGAGCGCGGCCGGTGCGGCGCTGACCAGCAACAGCAGACGCGCCTGTCCGGCGGCGCGCAGCCAGTCGGCATGCAGTTCGGCGGCGCTCTGATCGTTGTCGGCGGCTTCAAGGTTGTAGGGATGGCCGGCGCCGTAGGCGAGCCGGCTCCACAGCCGCTGGTGGGCGTTGCCGCTGAGAGTCTGCAGGCGCTGCTGCAGGGCGATGTCGAGATCGGTCTGGCGGGCGTCGTCGTCCTGCCAGATCGGCGGCCGCAGCCACTCACCAAGCAGGCTCTGCATGGTCGGCAGTTGTTCGTCGCTGCCACGCAGTTCCAGTTCGGTGCTGTGGGCACCGGTGCGGACACTGGCCTGCAGGCCGAGCGCGGCGAGTTGTTCGCGCCAGCGGCGCAGCGTGCCGGCCGGTCCGGTTTCGTTGAGCAGGAAGATCTGCCGGGTGCGGCCGGGGCCGGCTTCGTGTTTGCCGCTGTCGAGCACCAGCTGCATGACCGCCGGGCCGGGCCGTTCACGGGCCAGCCGGTAACGGCTGAGTCCCGGCGCCGGCGTGTCGCTGCGGAAGGCGCGTTCGTGGACCGGCTCGCCGCTGAGTGCCGGCGTCTGGGCCGGCAGCGGCGTGACGCGGATCTGCGCCGGCTGCGGTGCCGGCATCGTGACCGGCCGCTGGCTGCAGGCGCCCAGCAGCGCCGTGGCCAGAACCAGTCCGGTCAATACCGGCCACCGGGCGAGCTTGGCGAACCCCGGGCGGATCACAGCGCGCGCTCCTCTATGGCCTGCGACCAGCGGGTCGGCAGGATCTCGAACAGTGTCTTGACCGCGCGCCAGTACCAGGCCGGCTGCAGGGACAGCCCGACCTCCGGCGCCTCAGCCAGTGCCTGCTGGGCGGCGGCCAACGCGGCAGGCGCGGGCGGCTGCAGGCTGAGCAGGTCCAGTGGCGCCAGATCGTTGGCCAGCGCGCCGGCCAGCCAGTGCGCCTGGGCCAGCGGCGTTTCCAGTTCATTGAGCAAAGCCTGCCAGCGCCGCTGCATGGCGGCGCACACGGCCCGCTCGTCGGGCGGCGTCCGGGCACTGCGCTGCAAGGCCGCGCGCACGGTCTGGTCGAGCGCATCAAGCGAGACGGCCGCCCGCGGCGCCAGCACCAGAAACCCGACATCGCCGCCGGCCAGACTCAGGGTCTGGTGGGTGCGGAACAGCACCTGACGCTGTTCGCGCAGGTCCAGCGCCAGCTCGTGGTGCAGGCGCTGGAACGCCAGCTGCGCCGCCAGACCGTCCGGCGTGCTGGCCGGCGGCAGGTACCAGCCCCAGACCCGCACCGGCCAGGGCGCGCGCGGGTCGCTGACCTGGAGCCGGAAATGGCGGCGGGGAAACGGCTCGGCGGCGCTGTCCTCGCTGCCGGTGGGATGGCCGGCGAGTTCACGCCGCCAGAGCGCGGCGATGGCGTCGGCGTCGACCTTGCCGGCCACCACCCAGTGCTGGCGCCGCGCGCCGTAATGTGCCTGCCAGAACCCACGCAGGCTGTCCGGCGTCGCGGCGGCCAGCGTCGCCGCATCGCCGAGGATGGAATGCCCCCAGCCGGTGCCGGCGAACTGATCCAGCGCGGCCCGCATGGCTGGTCCGACATAGGGCGGCTGTTCGATGCGCAAACGGGTTTCCTCGGCCACTGCCTGCTTCTGGGCCGTGAGCGCGGCGTCGGCCAGCGCCGGCCGCAGCAGGGCATCGGCCTGCAACCAGAGCAGGGCGCCGAGATTGCCGGCCGAGCCGGCGGCGTAATACTGGGTCAGGTCGTAGCTGGTCGAGGCATTGCCGGCGCCGCCACGGGCGCGCAGCACATTCTCGTAGCCGCCCGGCGGCAACTGTTCGCTGCCGGTAAACAGCAGGTGTTCGAGCAGGTGCGCATAGCCGTGCTCGCCGGCGCGCTCGTTGCGGGCGCCGGCGCGGATGGCCACCGACAGCGCCGCCGAACGGGCCCGGGCATCGGGCAGGACGGTGAGCCGGGCGCCGTTGTCGAGTTGATAGCGGGGCGCATCGCGCAGCTGGGCACGCAACTGGTGCAGGGCGGCGGGTGCCGGGCAGGTGTCGACCGCCGCAGCGGGCAGGGCGGCGCAGGCGAGCAGCCCTGCACAGCTGCTGCGCAGCAGTCCGGCGGCAAGCAGCGTGGTCCGCCGGCGGGTTGATGGCAATCCGGAACTCGACTGTCCAAAACATGGCTGCAATGCAGGTGCGAGGGGTGTCATCCCTGAAACTCCGGTTTGCGGTGGCGAACGGTCACGTGCAATGCGCACTGTAAGCGGCACAGCGCGGCAACAGGTCTGTTGAGGTGTCGCCGGGGGGCGGGCGGAGGCTGGAAATAACGCGTGTTATCCTGCGCGCCGTTTTTCGGCCTGTTCCTTGCGGTTCGGCAACGGGCCAGTCCAGCGGTGATCCCGGTTCGACATGCTGCGCGCGCTTTATACCCTGATTATTGCCTTGCTGACGCCGGTGGCGCTGCTGCGCCTGTGGTGGAAAGGCCGGCGCACGCCCGGTTATCGCCAGCGTTGGCGCGAGCGTCTCGGCGATGTGCCGGCGCCGGCGCCGGGCGGCATCTGGGTGCATGCCGTGTCGGTCGGCGAAACGCTGGCCGCCGTGCCCTTGCTGCGCGAAATGCTTGAACGTGATCCGCAGCTGCACATCACGCTTTCCACCACCACGCCCACCGGTGCCGAACGGGCCCGTGCCGCTTTTGCCGACATGCCGCAGCGCGTCTGTCAGGTGTATGCGCCCTATGATCTGCCGTTCGTGCTGCGCCGTTTTCTGCGTCGCGTCCAGCCGCGCCTGTGTCTGGTGATGGAAACCGAACTGTGGCCGAACCTGCTGCACATCTGTGCGCAGCAGCGGGTGCCGGTCTGGCTGATCAATGCCCGTTTGTCAAAGCGTTCGGCGCGCGGTTATGCGCGCTTCGGCCAGCTGACGCGGCCGATGCTTCAGCAGTTGAGCGGCGTCTGCGCCCAGCACCGTGCCGACGCCGCAAGGCTGATCCGGCTCGGTGTGCCAACTGAGCGGGTGCAGATCACCGGCAACATCAAATCCGATATCCGCATCAGCGAATCGACACGCGCTGCCGGCCGAACATTGCGCGCCGATCTGGGCGTTGCCCGGCCGGTGCTGATCGCGGCCAGCACGCATGCCGGTGAAGATGAAATCGTGCTCGATGCGTTTGCACTGTTGCGGGCACAACACGCCGATGCGGCGCTGATTCTGGTGCCGCGTCATCCCGAACGTTTTGACAGCGTCGCCGCGCTGATCCGTCAGCGCGGGTTCACGCTGGCTCGTCGCACCGGTGCAAGCGCTGACCGGCAAACGCAGGTGCTGCTCGGTGACACCATGGGCGAATTGCTGGCGCTGTACTGCGCCTCCGATGTCGCATTTGTCGGTGGCAGCCTGTTGCCGATCGGCGGCCACAATCTGCTCGAACCGGCGGCCGTGCCGATGCCGATCCTGCAGGGCCCGTACACGCACAATTTCCGTGCCCTGACGCGCGCGTTCCGGCGTCATCACGCCGTGCAGATCGTCCACGATGCCGCTGCGCTGGCCGCTGCCTGGCACGCTTTGCTGGCGGAGCCGGAACGCGCGCATGCGTCGGCGCGCGCAGCGGATGTGTTGCGTGAACAGGGCGGTGGCCTGACGCGCGTGCTGCGCGCACTCGGACACTGACGGAGACAGCGCCGTTCGCGGCCAGCAAAATCCGCAGCGCTTTTTTTCCGCGCAAAAAAACGCCCGCTGACGCGGGCGTAATCATTTCGAGGTACTGCCACTCAGACTGCCGCGCGAACTGTGCGCGGCGGCATGAATCAGTTCAGCCAGCTGTTGACGCGGGCGACATCGTCTTCGGTCAGCGTACCGGCTGCTGACTTCAGACGCAGGATGTTCAGCACGTAGTCATAACGTGCGCGCCACAGGTTGCGCTTGGCAGAATACAGGTTCGATGTGGCCTGCAGCACATCGACGATGGTGCGTGTGCCGACTTCGAAACCGGCCTGCGTGGCTTCCAGCGCGCTCTGCGCGGAAATTTCCGCCTGTTGCAGCGCTTTCACCGTGGCGAGGTTGGCGTTCACGCCGAGATAGGCGCTGCGCGTGTCGCGGATCACGCGGCGATAGACCGCTTCCAGATCCTGGGTCGCGGCAGCAAAACGGTGCTCGGCCTGATTGGTTTGTGATTTGGTGGCGCCGCCCGAGAAAATCGGAATCGAGACCGACAGGCCGATCTGGTATTCGTAATCGTTGCCTGCAGAAACGCGCGGCGTCGAGCCATCCGGCGGCAGGTTGATGGTGCCGACACGCTGGCTGCCGCCGAGGTTTTTGAACGCACTCAGCGATGCCGTCGGCAGATGGCCGGATTGCGCGGCGTGGATGTCCTGGCGGGCAACTTCGGTGGTGAGTTTTTGCGACAGCAGACTCAGGTTGGTCTCGGTGGCCGCTTTGACCCAGTCATCCGGATTGGCCGGTTCCGGCGAGGCCAGCGGCAGGTCTGCTTTCAGCCGGCTCAGCGTCTGGTAATAGGCGCCGGTAATGACGCGCAGGGCTTCATTGGCGTTGTCCAGCGTGTTTTGTGCCTGCAGCGATGAGGCTTGCGACTGGTCGAAACGCGCCTGTGCTTCGTGCACATCGGTGATGGCGATCAGGCCGACGTTGAAACGCTGCTTGGTTTGTTCCAGTTGCTGGCCGATGGCTTTCTGTTCGGCTTGCGACAGTTCGATGCCATCCTGCGCGGCCAGCACGTTGAAATACGCTTCGGCAACCCGTACCGCCAGCGCCTGCAGATCACCCTGGGTTTTCAGCGCCGAAGCTTCGGTGCGTTTCTGCGCCTGCGACAGCGCCACCCAGTTGCTGTGGTTGTACACCGACTGGCTCAGGCGAACGGACAAATCCTGCGTGTCGGATTTGGACAGTGAATCGTTGATGGTCAGGCCGGTGCCGCCGGTAATGCTCGGCAGCAGGCGGGCGCGCGCCTGGGCAACGCCTTCCGCCGTTGCGCGATTGTTCGCTTCCGCAGCCAGATAGGTGGGATCGTTCTGCAGGGCGGCGCGATAAATGTCGATCAGGTTCTCGGCCTGTGCATTGGCTGCGCAGAGCAGGCCCAGTACGGCAGCGAGAGGCGTCAGGGTGCGCTTCAGCATGAATATTTCCTTGTCACATACGATTCAAAACATCTGCGGCCATCAGGCCGCAAACGGAAAAGACGCAAACGCGGAGCAGGAGGTTTGCAGCGGCCGGCAAAAGTTGCCGCGCCGGCAGAACGTGGCGCCGATCCGGACTGATCGGCGCCGGAGGCGGGATCAGAACGTGAACTGCGAGCCCTGCGGAGCATTGATCAGGCCCGGCACCACCGTTTCAAACAAACCAACTTCTTCCCACGACTGCTCGCCGGTCCGCGTGATCAGTTTCGCGGTCATGGCCGGCGCCGTGCCTTCTATGCAGAACAGCCGGCCGCCCACTTTCAGGGCACGCTTGAAACTGTCCGGCACTTTCACCAGCGAACCGCTGATGGCAATCACGTCATAGGGCGCGTAATGCTCCCAGCCGGCCGCGGCATCGCCGACTTCCAGCGTCACCTTGCTGCCGAGATTCAGCGCGTTCAGACGCTGCTGGGCACCGGTGACGAACTCCGGAATGATGTCGACGCTGTACACCTGACGCGCGAGGCTGGCCATCAGCGCTGTCAGGTAACCACTGCCGGTTCCGACCACCAGCGCGACATCGCCCGGCTGCACATTCAGTGCCTGCAACAGACGACCTTCTTCGCGCGGCGGCAGCATTTCCTGACCGTGGCCCAGCGGAATGCGCACATCCGCAAACGCCATGCCCTTGTAGGCCTCGGGCACAAACTGTTCGCGCGGCACGCTGGCCAGCAGATCAAGTACGCGGCTGTCGAGCACGTCCCAGGTACGGACCTGTTGCTCGACCATGTTGTAGCGGGCTTTTTCGAGGTTCATGGCGACTCGTCGGGGGTTAACAGCCTGACCCGGACCCCGTCGCCTGCGACAACAAACGTTGCCGGCAGGTTAGGTAGGCCACCGGGCACAAACAAGGCGGCAAGTGTAACAGGTTGTGGGACTTTGCCGCCCCTGCAGCGGGCGGCGCAGGGCTGTGAATTTGTGACCATTTCGCTGCCCCGGCGCAGCCATTCGCCCATTGCGCTTTTTCAACGCCGACAAGGACTTGCCGCCGATCAACAAAGCCCTTCATTTGCTGCGGAAAGGGCCCCGGCGCTATAGTGCACGCCCGCAGAAATGCCCCGCCTTTCGTATTTCCCCGCTGTTACAGGACCGCCGCCCATGAGTGCCCTGCCGGAAGATTTCCTCGCTGCCCGTGCCACTGTTTCCGAAGACTGCACCCGGCCCTTCCCGCGTTCGCGCAAGATTTATGTCGGCGGCAGCCGTGCGGACATTCAGGTGCCGATGCGCGAGATCAGCGTCACCGATACGCCGACCGAAAAAGGCAATGAGGCGAACGCCGCGATCACGGTGTACGACACCTCCGGCCCCTACACCGATCCGCAGGCCAGTATCGATATCCGTCGCGGTTTGCCGCGTCTGCGCGACGCCTGGATCAACGAGCGTCATGACACCGAACTGCTGAAAGATTTCAGCTCCGACTACGGCCGCCTGCGCAACGGCGATGCCTCGCTGTCGCACTTGCGTTTCGAGTTCCTGCACACGCCGCGGCGTGCCAAATCCGGTGCCAATGTTTCGCAGATGCACTACGCCAAACGCGGCATCATCACGCCGGAAATGGAATACATCGCCATTCGCGAAAACAGCCGCATTGACGCGCTGCGCGACGCCGGCCTGCTGCAACAGCATCCGGGCATGAGCCACGGCGCCGCCATCCCGCGCATCATCACGCCGGAATTTGTCCGCGATGAAGTTGCGCGCGGCCGCGCCATCATCCCCGCCAACATCAATCACCCGGAAGTCGAGCCGATGATCATCGGCCGCAACTTTCTGGTGAAGATCAACGGCAACATCGGCAACTCGGCGCTCGGTTCCAGCATTGAAGATGAAGTCGAAAAGCTGGTCTGGGGCATACGCTGGGGCGCCGACACGATGATGGATCTGTCGACCGGCAAGAACATTCACGAAACCCGCGAATGGATCATCCGCAATTCGCCGGTGCCGGTGGGCACGGTGCCGATTTATCAGGCGCTGGAGAAAGTCGGCGGCAAGGCCGAAGACCTGACCTGGGATATTTTCCGCGACACGCTGATTGAGCAGGCCGAGCAGGGCGTCGATTACTTCACCATTCATGCCGGCGTTCTGCTGCGTTACATTCCGCTCACCGCCAGACGCATGACCGGCATTGTGTCGCGCGGCGGTTCGATCATGGCCAAGTGGTGCCTCGCGCATCACAAAGAGAATTTCCTGTACACGCATTTCGAAGAGATCTGCGAGATCATGAAGGCGTATGACGTCAGCTTCTCGCTCGGCGACGGCCTGCGTCCCGGCTCGCTGTACGATGCCAACGACGCCGCCCAGTTCGGCGAGCTGCAAACGCTGGGCGAACTGACCAAAATCGCCTGGAAGCACGATGTCCAGACCATGATCGAAGGCCCCGGTCATGTGCCGATGCACATGATCAAGGAGAACATGGACAAGCAGCTCGAGCTTTGCCATGAAGCGCCGTTCTACACACTCGGCCCGCTGACCACCGATATCGCGCCCGGCTACGATCACATCACCAGCGCCATCGGCGCGGCGATGATTGGCTGGTTCGGCACCGCGATGCTCTGCTATGTGACGCCGAAAGAGCATCTGGGTTTGCCGAACAAGAAAGACGTCAAGGACGGCGTCATTGCCTACAAGATCGCCGCGCACGCGGCCGATCTGGCCAAGGGCCATCCGGGCGCGCAGGTGCGCGACAATGCACTGTCGAAAGCGCGCTTCGAATTCCGCTGGGAAGATCAGTTCAACCTGGCGCTGGACCCGGACACGGCGCGCGAATTCCACGATGAAACCCTGCCCAAGGACGCGCACAAGGCGGCGCATTTCTGTTCCATGTGCGGTCCGCAGTTCTGCTCGATGAAGATCACCCAGGACGTGCGCGATTACGCGGCGCAGCTTGGCGGCGAGCAGATCCCGGTCACCGATATCAGCGCCGAGCAGGGCATGCAGAAGATGGCCGAAGAATTCCGTGCCCAGGGCGCGGAGGTGTATCACAAGGCCTGAGCAAGTTTGCAGCGTCACGCGCATGCATGACGCTGCAATACGCGTGCAACGGCCGGTAGTTTTTCCGGGACGGACGATTCAGACAAAACGTTCCGGGCGAAACGTTTTGGGCGAAACGTTCCGGGTAACAAGGTTCCGGGTAACAAGGTTCCCGCCGGACATCTCGCTGGCCGGGCTCTGGCAGGCGAGATGTCCAGGCCCGTCAAACTGGACCCGTCATCTCAGGCACGACTTCTCAGGCACGACACCCCAGGCACAAGCATGGCACTCGGCGAATTTGATCTGATCGGCAAGTATTTCGCCGGCCATGCCGGGCGATACGCTCATGTATTGCTTGGTGTTGGTGATGATGCGGCGATTCTTGCGTGTCCGCACGGCGAGCAGCAGGTGATCAGCTGCGACACACTGGTCAGCGGCGTGCACTTTCCGCTGTCGAGCGCGCCAGCGTGCATCGGGCACAAGGCGCTCGCGGTCAATCTGTCCGATCTCGCCGCCATGGGCGCGCGCCCGGCCTGGTGCATGCTGGCGCTGACGCTGCCCGAGGCGGATGCAGACTGGCTGGACGGATTTGCGCGCGGTTTTCTTGCGCTGGCCGATCAGCATCAATGCCCGCTGATCGGTGGTGACACCACGCACGGGCCGCTGGCCATCACCGTGACCGTCGGTGGTTTTGTGCCCGCTGGCCGGGCGCTGCGCCGTGATGGCGCGCAAATCGGTGATGTCGTCGCGGTGACCGGCTCGCTCGGTGATGCCGGCGCCGGATTGGCGCATGTGCTGGGCCAGCGACGGCTGGCGGATGCAGCATTTCTGCAGTCGCGTCTGGAGCAGCCGACGCCGCGGGTCGCGGCCGGTTTGCTGCTGCGCGATCACGCGCATGCGGCGATTGATGTGTCCGATGGTTTGCTCGCTGATCTGGGCCATATCTGCGCGCGTTCGCAGTGTGCGGCGCAGATCGATTGCGCCGCGTTGCCGCTGTCGGCGCCGCTTTGCGCGCAGCTGGGTAACGAGGCGGCAGAATTGCTGGCGCTGACAGCCGGTGACGATTACGAACTGTGCGTTACCTTGCCGGCCGCTGCACTGGCCGCTGCACAAAAAGCCCTCGCCGCGCAGTCCCTGTCGCTGACGCCCGTCGGCCGCATTCTTGCCGGCAGCGGTGTGCACTTGCAGCGCAACGGTCAGCCCTGTGTGTTGCCCGGGCGGTCCGGATTCCGGCATTTCTGAACGACAGTTCTTTCGGTGCCGCCGGCGCCGGATTTTTCTGGCTTGCCGGCGCGTGCGGCGGCAAGCTTTCCTGCCCCATCGGCGAATTTGCCCAGCACAGGATTCCGACATGCCGCCCCGACCGACTCATCCGCTGCACTGGCTCGCCGTTGGCTTGGGCAGCGGACTCACCGCGAAAGCGCCGGGCACGTTCGGCACGCTGGCGGCGCTGCCGCTGATCGCGGCCGGTTTGTGGTGGGCAACGCCGACGGCGTATTTCGCCATCGGCCTGTTCGCTTTTGCACTGGGCATACAGATTTGCGCCCGCACGGTGGAAGACTGGCGCACGCAGGACGGCAGCGTTGCCGATCCGGGATGCATCGTGTTCGATGAATGGGTCGGCTTGTGGTTCACGTTCATCGGCCTGCCGCTGGACTGGCGCTTGCTGCTCGGCGGATTCCTGCTGTTCCGGCTGTTCGATATCCTCAAGCCCTGGCCGGTGAGCGCGGCCGACCGCAACCTGCATGGCGGATTGGGCATCATGCTCGATGATGTGATCGCGGGAGTCATGGCATGCGCAGTCCTGCATCTGCTCTGGCGCGTATTGGCCTGAGCCTCTGGCTGGCCTTGCTGATCGCGGCGCCGGTGCGGGCGCACGACATCAGCGTGGTCGGTTTGTTTGAAGGTCGCGCGCTGCTGAAAATTGACGGCCAGCAGCGCTGGCTGAAAAACGGCGAGCGTTCACCGGAAGGCATCCTGCTGGTGTCGGCAACGCCAAAGTCCGCGCTGGTGGAAATTGACGGCAAGCGCGAAACCCTCAATCTGCGCTCCGATATCCATACCCGGTTCGAAGCGCCGGTGCGGCCCAGCGTGCAGATCGTCCGCGATGCCAACGGCATGTACCTGACCGCCGGCAGCATCAACGGCCAACCGGTGCGCTTCATGATCGACACCGGCGCCTCCGATGTCGCGATCAGCCAGCGCGCCGCCGAGCGGCTCGGCATCGACTACCGGCGCGGTGAACGTGGCCGTGTGCGCACCGCGCAGGGCGTCGCCAATGTCTGGTTCGTGAAACTGCGCAGCGTCAAGCTCGGCAGCATCAGCCGCGTTGATGTCGATGCCGCCGTGGTCGAGGGCAGTTCACCGGAACCGGTATTGCTGGGCATGAGTTTCCTGTCCACGGTGAGCATGCGCGAAGCACAGAATGTGCTGCATCTGGAAGCACGCTACTGAGCGTTGCAGCGTGCACGCGCAGCCAAATTCTCCACGACCATGCAGTTCCGGTCCTATACTCGGCGCAGCGAAAAATGAGGGGCACGGACCCGTGCAGGATTTCTGGCCGTTTGATTCCGACTGGCAGGCCGTGCGTGGCAAAGACGCGACGGCCGCTCTGACGCCGGCGGCACAATTTTATTTCCACGATCAGTGGCTGGCGTGTGCGCCGGGCAGCACGCCGGCACCGCTGTGGCTGGCGGCACCGACGCGGCTGCCGGCCTGTTATCTGCTGGATGCCGACACCTTCCGCGACGCCAATGGTGTGCGCCGGCGCTATCGCCTGTGCGCGCCGCTGGCCAGCAACCGCTCCTGGGTTGATGAACGCACACTGTTCTGGTGGCAGCAGCGTTCGCTGACGCTGGCAGGAGAAATGCGCGACGACGTGTTCGAGGTGCGCGCACTGTGGCCGGAAGACTGGCGCATCCCGCGCAAATTGCACGGCACACGCCAGTCACTGGATGGTCTCATCGATGGCATGGACGCGCCGCTGGCGCCGTTTCTTGCACACTCGATCTGGCACCGTGATTCGCCGCTGGCCTCCGACTGGGTGGTTGGCCTGATGCTCAATGGTGCGCAGGGCGACGATGACGAAGCGCACGGCGGACATTTCGCTGTCGTGATCGGCAAATGGCAGGACGGCGATCCGTCACGCTGGCTGGCGGCAAATTTCTACAATCCGGATGTGGTCAGCGAAAAAGGCATTCTGCCGGCGCTGACACCGCTGGATATTTATCTCACCGATCTCAACGCCGGCCAGCAAATGTACCGGCCTTCGCTGCTGTTCTATGTCCGGCTGCATTCATCCCGTGTCGTGCAGGCGGTGCTGCAGTCGCTGCAGGAAGCGTTTGCGCGCGTTTACGATCATCGTCTGCACTACCATCATGCGCGCAACAACTGCACCGGTATCAGCATTGATACACTGCGTGCGGCCGGTTTCCAGTTGCCCGCCAAAGGCCCGACGACACGTTTGCTGGCGCCGTTTGTTGCCGCCTGGAGCGGCCTGGTTGACCGGCAATTTTCCGCGGCGCGCAGCAGCTGGGAATACCTGCTCAGCGAGCAGTCGCGACTGTTTCCGGTGCAGGCCTTCCGCACCGTTGCCGGCCACTGGCGGGCGCTGCTCGGCCGTGGCGGTGAAAGTGAAATCGAACACCATTTCGTCCAGGATGCGCAGAGCATGGGTTGCATCCGCATGCCGCAGGTGCCGAGCACGCGGGCGCTGGGCCGCAGCCCGGTGGACAACGTCTGGGCCTACCAGAAACGCACGCCGGTAAAGCGCCGCGACTGGCAGGTGGTGCCGGTGCCGGAACGGCCGTTTCCGCTGCCGCTGCGCAAACAGCCCTGATCCGTTTGCACGCATGTTCCGCAAATGTGCGCGCAAGCCTGTCCTGATCTGACGACACGAAAAGAGTGAAGCCGCAACATGGGTGAATTTGCCGACGCGCGCATTTCCGACATTGCCCACGTCATCCAGCTGGCGATTGCGCCGGTGTTCCTGCTCACCGGCGTCGGTGCCTTGCTGGCCGTGCTGGTCAACCGGCTGGCACGCATCATCGACCGGGCGCGCATGATGGAATCAAAACTGCCGGCCGCGACACCGGACGAACTCGATCAGCTGCACCAGAATCTGCGCACCATGTCGCGGCGCGCGAAACTCATCAACTTCGCGATCAGCCTGGCCGTGCTTTGTGCCCTGCTGGTCTGTCTGGTGATCGTCGCACTGTTTTCGGCGGCCTTTATCGCCCGGCCGCTGGATGCGCTGATCGGCGGCCTGTTCGTGGCCTCGATGTTCGCGCTGATCGGCGCGCTGGTGGCTTTCCTGCGCGAGATTTACATTTCCACGGCGGTGCTGCGCATCGGGCCGCATTGACGCGCGCAGGCCACGCACTGTCATCAAGGAAAACGCCCGCATTTCGCGGGCGTTTTCCTTGATGCTGTTATCTTGATACTTTGGCAGCGCATTCAGCGCAACAAATCTTGCGCAGCTTCCAGCATGGCCTGTACCGACAATCCGTGTTCGGCGCGCAGTTTCGCGACATCGCCGTGTTCGATGAATTGATCCGGCAGGCCGAAATGGCGTTGCCGGATCAGGATGTCATTGGCGGCAAGGAATTCGCTGACGGCGGAGCCGGCGCCGCCGTGCAGGGCGTTTTCTTCGAGGGTGAACAGCAGTTCGTGACGGCTGGCGAGGTCGCGGATCAGGGCGTCGTCGAGCGGTTTGACGAAGCGCATGTCGGCGACAGTGGCGTCGAGCTGTTCGGCGACCTGCAGCGCGTCATCGAGCAGTGCGCCAAAGCTGAGGATGGCGAGGCGCTTGCCTTCGCGGACGATGCGGCCTTTGCCGATCTCAAGTGCGGCGAAGGTTTTGTCCGGCGTGACGCCGCGGCCACCACCGCGCGGATAGCGCACGGCGGCCGGGCCCTGGTGCGCATAGCCGGTGTAGAGCATTTGCCGGCATTCATTTTCGTCGCTCGGCGCCATGATCAGCAGGTTCGGAATGCAGCGCAGGAAGGACAGATCAAACGCGCCGTTGTGGGTGGCGCCGTCGCCGCCGACCAGGCCGCCGCGATCAATGGCAAACAGCACGTCCAGATCCATCAGGCAGACGTCGTGAATCAGTTGATCGTAGGCGCGCTGCAGGAAGCTGGAGTAAATCGCCACCACCGGTTTCATGCCGTCTTTGGCGAGGCCGGCGGCGAGCGTGACGGCATGCTGTTCGGCAATGGCGACGTCGTAATAGCGATCCGGGAATTGTTTCGAGAAGGCGATCAGATCCGAGCCTTCGCGCATCGCCGGGGTGATGCCGACCACGCGCGTATCGGCGGCGGCAATGTCGCAGAGAAACTCGCCGAAAATGTTCGAATAGGTTTTCTTTGGTTTGCCGGACGGCAGTGATTCTTTTTTCGGATCGAATACCGGCACGCCGTGATAGGCAATCGGATCGCTTTCGGCCGGCGCGTAGCCTTTGCCTTTGCGGGTGACGACATGCAGCAGGCGCGGGCCTTTCTGGTTTTTCAGGTTGCCGAGCGTGTCGAGCAGCACGTCGAGGTTGTGACCGTCGATCGGGCCGATGTAATTGAAGCCGAGTTCTTCAAACAGCGTGCCGGGCAGCACCATGCCTTTCATGTGTTCTTCGGCGCGATGCACCAGATCTTTCAGCGGTGGCGTGGCCGACAGTACTTTTTTGCCGCTTTCGCGCACGGCGTTGTAGAAGCGCGAGGACAGCAGGCGGGCAAAGTAATTGTTCAGGGCGCCGACATTTTCCGAGATTGACATGTCGTTGTCGTTGAGGACAACGAGCAGATCCTTGTCGAGATCGCCGGCGTGGTTCATGGCTTCGAAGGCCATGCCGGCAGTCATTGCACCATCGCCGATCACGGCCACGACTTTGCGGGCGCTGCCGTCCATTTGCGCGGCAATGGCCATGCCGAGTGCGGCACTGATCGAGGTCGAGGAATGGCCGACAGCGAAGGTGTCGTAGTCACTTTCCTGCGGGGTCGGGAACGGATGCAGGCCGCCGTGCTGGCGCACGGTGTGCAGGCGATCGCGACGGCCGGTCAGCACTTTGTGCGGATAGGCCTGATGGCCGACATCCCAGACCAGCCGGTCTTCCGGCGTGTTGAACACGCTGTGCAGGGCAATGGTCAGCTCGACGGTGCCGAGTCCGGCGGCGAAATGGCCGCCGCAGCCGGAGATGGTGTCGATCAGGTATTGGCGCAGTTCCTGGGCCAGCTGGCTGAGCTCGGGGCGCGACAGTGGCCGCAGATCGGCCGGCGTGTCGATGCGCGAGAGCAGCGGGTAATGCGTCAGGTCTGCAGGCATGGCAAAACTCTTGTTTTTCCGGTCACAACGTTTCCGGCACAACGGATCCCGGAGGCAACTTTTTCCGGCACGACTTTTTCCGGTCAAACTTTTTTCGGAAAGACTTTTCCCGACAAGACGTTTTCCGGTACAGCACTTTGGGGTACGGCAACTGCAGTGGAACGTTTCCGGTAGTGGCTGCCGCCGTTCAGTGCTGGCGCTGCACGACGAAACGGGCGAGGTCGCGCAAAAGGCCGGTATTGTAGGGCAAGGCGCCCAGTGCGTTCACCGCCTGTTCGGCGGCGGCCAGCGCGCGTTCGCGGGCGCCGTCCAGACCGAGCAGCGACGGGAAGGTGACCTTGCCGTTTTCAATGTCCGAGCCCTGCGGCTTGCCCAGCGTTTCGGTATCGCCTTCGATGTCTAGGATGTCGTCCTGGATCTGGAAGGCGAGGCCAAGCGCGTCGCCGTAGTCGCTCAGTGCCTGCCATTGCTCGGCCGGCCACGGCCCGCTGCAGGCGGCGCCCATCAGTACCGAGGCGGTGATCAGCGCGCCGGTTTTCATGCTGTGCATGTGGATAAGTTCGTCGAGCGTCAGGCTCTGGCCGGTGGCGCCCAGATCGATGGCCTGTCCGCCACCCATGCCGCGCGAGCCGGAGGCGCGCGCCAGCAGCCGGAACAGCAGTGCGCGCTGGTGGTCGGCGGTGGCCGACAACTGGGCATCGGCCAGCACCTCAAAGGCAAAGGTCTGCAGCGCATCGCCGGCGAGGATGGCGGTGGCTTCGTCAAAGGCGATGTGGGTGGTGGGCTGGCCGCGACGCAGATCATCGTCGTCCATCGCCGGCAGGTCGTCGTGGACCAGCGAATAGGCGTGGATGAGCTCGACGGCAACGGCGGCGCTGTCGAGATCGGCCGGCGCTGCGGTGCGCAGGGCGCCGGCGGCATAGACCAGAATGGGCCGCAGGCGCTTGCCCTTGTTCAGCGCCGCATAGCGCATGGCGGCATGCAGGCGTGCGGTCGGGCCGTCGGCGGCGGGTAACAGGCGGTCGAGCGCGGTATCGACGCGACGCTGGGCATCGCGCATGAACAGGTCCAGCGCGCTCATGCGTCGCGGTCCGGGGTGAATTCGCTCAGCGTCTCGGTGCCGTTGTCGCGGGTCAGGATGCGCACTTTCTGTTCGGCGTTCTGCAGCTGGGCCTCGCACTGGCGGACCAGCTGGACGCCGCGCTCGAACTGCTGCAGCGACTCCTCCAGGGGCAGATCGCCACGCTCCATGCGGGTCACCAGTTGCTCGAGTTCCTTGAGCTGGTCGTCAAAACTGGCTACAGCTTTCTTGGCCATGCGCTTTGCTCGGGTCGTAAACGGCGCGTATTGTCGCCGATGGGAAGGAATCCGGCCAAGCCGGATGCAGGGCTGGGCCGACCGGAACGGGGTGCGGCGCATCGCCAACGCGGTAAAGGAGGGGATCTCGTGCTCGATTGGGCCACGCTGTTGGGTGGATTCGGCGCGTTTGCGGTGGTCATCACGGCTCTGCTGGTGGGCGGCAGCGCGGCCGGATTTGTCGATGTGCCGTCGGTGCTGCTGGTGCTGGTCGGCAGCCCGCTGATAGTTCTGTCACGCTTTCCGTTGCGTGATTTTCTTGCCGCGCTGGTCGCCAGCGGTCAGGTGATCCGGCCGCGCGAAACCGGCGTCGATACGCTGATCGGCGAGCTGGCGCGGATGGCCGAACAAGCCCGCAAGGGCGGTCTGCTGGCGCTGGAAAACGCCGCCGTCAGCGACGCATTCATGCGCAAGGGCGTGGCGCTGATGGTCGATGGCCACGAGCCGGACCAGCTGCGCAACGTGCTGATGCGCGAAGCCACCGCTGATCTGCAGCGTCGCCAGCGACACGCCCAGGTGTTCCGCAGTCTGGCCGAGGTGGCGCCGGCGATGGGCATGATCGGCACGCTGATCGGTCTGGTGCAGATGCTTGGCAACATGGCCGATCCGGCCTCCGTTGGCCCGGCGATGGCGGTGGCGCTGCTGACCACGCTGTATGGCGCGCTGCTGGCCAATCTGGTCGCCGCGCCCATCGCCGACAAGCTGCTGCTGCTCGGTGAGCGCGAGCGTTGGCAGCGGCTGCTGATCATCGACGGCCTGACCGGCATCCAGCTCGGCCAGAATCCGCGCCTGCTCAGCGACCTGCTGCGTTCCTACGAGCCGGTGCGCGCATCGTGATGCCGGACGACATCGAGGCACCCAAGCCGGCCGGTGCGCCGGCCTGGATCGTCACGTTTGCCGACCTGATGTCGTTGCTGCTGTGCTTTTTCGTGCTGCTGCTGTCGTTTGCCGAAATGGATGCGCGCAAATTCCGGGCGCTCGCCGACACGCTGAAGAATGTGCTGGGTTCCGGCCCGCCGGTGCAGGTCATGGTCGAGGTGCCGGTCGCGGTTGAGTCGGCCGCGCCGGCCACCGGCGAAACCGGTGCGGACACGTCAGGTGCCGCGACGCCAGACACTGCGCAAGACCCCACACAGCTTGACCCGGCGGCGGCCCAGGACACGGTCCGCCAGCTGGAGCAGCAGGAAACCGAAACCCTGGCCCATCAGCTGGCTGGCGCGCTGGCCGGCGAAATCGCCCGCAACGAGATTGAGCTGGAAGCCAAGGGCCGCACTGTCACCCTGCGCATCCGCGAGCAGGGCAGCTTTGCGTCCGGCTCCGATGCCATCAATCCCGGCTACGTGCCGGTGCTGGCGCGCATTCGCGAGCTGCTGCTGAGCACCGACGCCCAGCTGCAGGTGTCCGGTCATACCGACAACCAGCCAATCGAAACCGAGCGTTTCCGCTCCAACTGGGAGCTGTCGGCGGCGCGCGCGGTGTCGGTGGCGCACCAGCTGCTGGCCGACCCGCGCATGCCGGCCAACCGCATAGCGGTCAGCGGCCATGCCGATACCCGGCCGCTGGACAGCAATGCCAGCGAAGCCGGCCGCAGCCGCAATCGCCGCGTCGAGATCCTGATCATCCGTACCGATCCGCCGCCGCCAGCGCCCGAAAACCGGTAGTTGTCAACGTTCCGTCTGCCAAACCGTTCACGGCCCCTGCAATCGGACACGAATGCTGCGGTGGCCGGAGGTCGGCGGGGCTATAATCCCGCGCCATATCCGTCCGGGGTGACGGTAACGCCCGTCGCCGCCTGTTGAGTTGTTGCCACTGCAAACTCACAAAAAAGGACTTACTGGTGATCTTTCAGACTTTCTTCGATCTGCCACGTGCTTCCAAACGCGCCGCCACCGTGCTGGCCGACGTGTTGCTGATCAACCTCGCCCTGGCCGTGTCCTGGGGCCTTTCCGGGCAATCCTGGAGCAACGCTGACCATCAGGCGGTCTGGTCGGTGGCGCTGATCTGTTCGGCGATCAGCATTTTCGCCTTCATCCGTTTCGGCCTCTATCACGCCGTGATGCGCTTTGCCGGGTTGCCGGCCGGCATGGCAGCCTTCAAGGGCGTCGCGGTATCGGCGCTGGCGCTGATTGCCGTCAATTTCCTGTTTGCCCAGCCGGTGCCGTGGCGCGTGGTCGCCATCTACGGTTTTGCCGCCTGGCTGTTTGTCGGGCTGCCGCGTTTCCTGATCCGTGCCTGGTACCAGAGCAAGCTGCGACGCAATCGCGAGAACGTCATCATTTACGGCGCCGGCAATGCCGGTGTGCAGCTGATGGGCGCACTGATGCACGGCAACCGCTATTCCGCCGTGGCCTTTGTCGATGACAACGATGAATTGCAGGGCCGCGACGTGCACGGTCTGCGCGTGTACAACCCGTTGCAACTGAGCCAGCTGGTGCGCCAGTTCGCCGCCGGCACCGTGGTGCTGGCGCTGCCTTCGGCCAGCCCGGCCCGGCGCAAGGAAATCATCGCCCGCCTCGAACGCATGCCGGTGCACGTTGTTTCCGTGCCGACTCTCGACGAGATCAAATCCGGTGAAAACTGGGTGCACGCGGTGCGCGACATCGACATCGAAGATCTGCTCGGTCGCGAAGTGGTGCCGCCGCGCCGTGAACTGATCGAACGCTGCATCCGCGACAAAGTGGTGATGGTGACCGGCGCCGGTGGCTCCATCGGCAGCGAGTTGTGCCGGCAGATCCTGCGCTACGGTCCGGATCGCGTGCTGCTGTTCGAGTTGTCGGAATTCGCGCTCTATCGCGTTGAGCGCGAATTGCGCCAGCTGATCGCCAAACTGCCGAATCCGCCCGAACTGGTGCCGCTGCTTGGCAGTGTTCAGGACAAACAGCGCCTGCAGGCGGTGATGCGCACCTATCGCGTGCAAACCGTCTATCACGCGGCGGCTTACAAGCATGTGCCAATCGTCGAGTACAACATCGTCGAAGGCGTGCGCAATAATGTGTTCGGCACGCTGGCCGCCGCGGAAGCGGCAGTACAGGCCAATGTTGAAACCTTTGTGCTGGTGTCCACTGACAAAGCGGTGCGGCCGACCAATGTCATGGGCGCCACCAAGCGTCTCGCCGAACTGGTGCTGCAGGGGTCGGCGCTGCGCCGGCCTTACACGCGCTTCTGCATGGTGCGGTTCGGCAACGTGCTGGAGTCGAGCGGTTCCGTGGTGCCGCTGTTCCGCGAGCAGATCATGCGCGGCGGTCCGGTCACGGTGACGCATCCGGATGTCTCGCGCTACTTCATGACCATTCCCGAAGCGGCGCAACTGGTGCTGCAGGCCAGTGCCATGGGCGAGGGCGGTGATGTGTTCGTGCTCGACAT
This sequence comes from Permianibacter sp., assembly GCA_041913605.1. Taxonomy (GTDB): domain Bacteria; phylum Pseudomonadota; class Gammaproteobacteria; order Enterobacterales; family Permianibacteraceae; genus Permianibacter. The sequence goes on along the minus strand of JAYSEY010000006.1, from coordinate 64,526 downwards.
GGGCGAGCGCGTGATCATTTCCCAGCTCGCCAAACGCATGGTGCGTCTGATGGGCTTCGGTGTGCAGGGCGAAGATGTGCAGGAAGGCGGCATCAGCATCACCTACACCGGCCTGCGTCCGGGCGAAAAACTGTTCGAGGAATTGCTGATCGGTGAGGAAGTGCTCGGCACCGAACATCCGCGCATCCTGCGCGCCCGCGAGCGTGCGCTGCCCTGGGAAAGTGTCGAAAAGCTGCTGCGTGAATTGCGCGACGCCTGCGACGACATGGACTGCGTGCGCATCCGTCATCTGCTGCGACTCGGCGGCGCCGACTATGCGCCGCAGAACGATGTCGATGATTTGCTCTGGCAGGAAACCCAGCGTGTCGGCATGACCGCCAGCGGCGAGAAAATTGTCACGCTGCCGTCGAGCAAGCGGCTGAACTGAGCTGAATCAAACTGCACAGTGCTGGCATACAGACGCCAGCAACAAAAACGGCAGCCTGATGGCTGCCGTTTTTGTTGTTCATCGTTGGCGATGTGTGATCGCCGCACGATTCAAATCAGTATTTCCACCGCATCCGGATGACTCAAAAACGCCCGCGGACTGGCGCTGAGGCCGTAGGCGCCGGAATGGAACACGACGATCAGATCGCCGGCTTCGGCGCGCGGCAGTTCCATTTTTGCGCCAAGCAGATCCAGTGGCGTGCACAGCGGGCCGACGACGTTGACGGTTTCCTTGTCCGTGCTGTCCATGCGGTTGCCGATGGCGACCGGATAGTTCTTGCGGATCACCTGGCCGAAATTGCCGCTGGCGGCCAGATGGTGATGCAGGCCGCCATCGGTGATCAGGAACACTTCGCCGCGTGACACTTTCCGTTCCAGCACTTTGCAGACGTACACGCCGGCTTCGCCAACGATGTAGCGACCAAGCTCCATCATCAGTTCGGCCTGTGGCAACTTCTGTTGCGCTTCGGCCACCAGCGGTTGCAGGGCCCGACCGACAGCGGCGAGATCGAGCGGTGTATCGCCGGGGAAATACGGAATGCCGAGTCCGCCGCCGATGTTGAGCATGCGCAGCGGTTTGGGCCAGTGCGCGGCGAGGCGGTAGGCGAGCTGGAAGGTTTTGCTTTGTGCGTCGCTGATGTTTTCGACGCGCAGGTTCTGCGAGCCCCAGAAAATATGGAAGCCGAGAAAGTCGAGTTGCGGCAGTTCGGCCACACGTTTCAGAACGTCAGGAATGATCTCGGCGTCGATGCCGAACTGCGCCGCGTGGCCGCCCATTTTCATGCCGGCCGATTTCAGTTCGAAATCCGGATTGACGCGCAGCGCCAGTCGCACCGGCAAGCGCAGGTCCTGGGCCAGCGCCGCCGCCTGTTCAATCTGGGTCAGCGATTCCGCGATCAGCGTGATGCCGCTGGCGATGGCCATGCGCATTTCGTCGAGCGATTTGCCCGGGCCGGCAAAACTGATGTCGTGCGCGGCGGTGCCGGTGTCGAGCGCGACACGCAGTTCGCGGCCGGAGGCCACGTCAAGGCCGTCAACGTCGCGGGCGATGTGCTGGACTACGGCCGGATGCGGATTGGCTTTCATGGCGTAGTGCAGTGACAGCGCCTCTGGCAAATGCCGGCGCAATTCGCCGATGCGCGCGCTGATCACGTGCCGGTCCAGCGCATAAAACGGCGTCTGGCCGGCGCGCGCGGCGAGCTGGCGCAGGCCGATGCCGCCGACGGTGATCTCGTTGCCATGCAGCGGAAAGTGCGGGATCGGCGCGTGCTGCGGCTTGTTGCTGCTGGACATTATTTCGCTGCTCCGCCAAACAGGTCGGCGTATTCGTTCGACAGTGCCTTGCGATCGATTTTGCCGTTCGGGTTACGCGGCAGTTCATCGCGCAGGATCAGCTTTTGCGGCTGCATGAAATTGGGCAATTCCTGCTTCAGCGTGTTCAGCAAACGCGCTTCGTCGAAGCCTTCGCTGACTTTCAGCACCAGCACCACGGCCTGGCCGAGTTGCTCATGGGCAATGCCGAGCGCGGCCACTTCAGCGATGCCGTGCTGGCGATAGACGACGTCTTCCAGCTCGCTGGGCGAAATGCGGTTGCCGCTGCATTTGATCATGTCGTCCTTGCGACCGATGAAATACAGGAAGCCGTCGGCGTCTTTTTTCACCGTGTCGCCGGAAAACACCGCGATCTCCGGCAGCATCAGGCCGTTGACGCGTTTCGGCAGGATCTTGAAGCGCTCGGCAGTCTTGTCCGGCGCGTTCCAGTAACCGAGGCTGACCAGCGCGCCGCGGTGCACGAGTTCACCGTGTTCTTCCGGACCGCATTCTGTTCCGTCTTCGCGCAGGACGAGAATTTCCGCGTTCGGGATCGCCTTGCCCATCGAACCGGGGCGGCGATCAATTTCCTCCGGCGGCAGATAGGTGGAGCGGAACGCTTCGGTCAGCCCGTACATCAGGAAGGGCGTGGTGTTCGGCAATTGCGCGCGCAGTTGCTGCAGCGTTGCAAACGGCATGTGGCCGCCGGTATTGGTGAAATAACGCAGTGATTGTTTGGCGTCGTCGGGCCAATTCAGCGGCGCCAGTTGCACCCACAGCGGCGGCACGGCGGCAAGGCCGGTGATGCGGTATTTCACCACCGCCTTGATGACGTCGTTGGGCAGCAGGTAATCCATCAGCGCGGCCGATGCACCGACGGAAAACGCCGTGGTCAGCTGCGACAGTCCGGCGTCAAACGACAAGGGCAGGACCGAAAGAATGCGATCCTCGGCGGTGTTTTGCAGGTACTCGGCGACGGCGTATGCGCCGGCGACCATATTGCGATGCGAGAGTACGACGCCTTTCGGATTGCCGGTGCTGCCGCTGGTGTAGAGGATGGCGACCATGTCGCCATCGATGCGCCGGTGCGGTGTTTGTGTTGTTTGTGCCGCCGCGTTTTGCAGCGCGCTGAATGCCTGCGTGCGGTAATGCGCATCCGCAGCCGGATCTTCCGGCGACAGCGCATCGGTGATCAGGACGTGTTGCAGATCGGGGCAGTCGCCCAGCACGTCACGCAGGCTGTCGAAACGCGCTTTCGCGGTGATCAGCACGCGCACATTGCAGTCGCGCAGGATGTAACCGACCTGATGCGGTTTCAGCAGCGGATTGACCGGCACGAATACGCCGCCGGCCTGCGCGGAACCAAATATGCCGAGCACGGTTTCAAACTGTTTGGGCAACCAGATGGCGACACGTTCGCCATTGGCAAGGCCGAGGCCCAGCAAACCGTGCGCCGTGTGCTCGACTTGGCGCCAGAGCGTGGCATAGTCCAGCGTCTGATCTTTGTAGTGCAGGGCGGGGGCGTGCGGGGTGCGCTGAGCCGAAAGCTGGATCAGGGCGGGCAACAATTCCTTCATGCTGACAACCGGGGCATCCGTGAAGAGACGGCAATTCTACGGGCTTTCCCCTGACCGGCAAACGCTGACAGCGACGCGTCGCGCCGGGCTTTCGCCGCGCGACGAGTGCGCCGGGGCGCAGGAGCTGCAGTCATGCGCCGGCTGATGCTGCTGATGGCCGTGCTGCTGGTGTATGGCTCGCTGTTCCCTTTCGATTTCGTCGCCCGGCCCGACTGGCGCAGCCAGAGTGGAATGTCCGGCGGCGATGTGCTGGCCAACGTCATCCTGCTGCTGCCCTGGGGCTTGCTGCTCGGCGTTGCCGGCCGCAGCCAGCGCCTGTCAGCTCCGGCGCTGGCCGGCTGGGCGCTGGCGGCGCTGCTGCTCAGCGCGCTGGTGCAGATCGCCCAGGCCTGGTTGCCGTCGCGTGATCCGTCGCTGACCGATGTGCTGAGCAATCTGGCCGGGCTGCTGCTCGGCGGCGTGCTCGGCTGGCTGGCGACGCCGCGACTGGGCCGTTTGCGTCTGGATGACCGCTCGCTGCCCTGGCCGGCGCTGCTGCTGACCCTTTGCTGGCTGATGGCCACCTGGGCGCCACTGGTGCCGACCCTCGATCCCGGTCTGGTCTGGGGCAACCTGAAATGGCTGTGGCTGCCACGGCCGTTCTTCTGGTCGCGGCTGCTGCCGGAACTGCTCGCGGTGTGGACGCTGCTGTGCCTGTGGCGCGAAGCCCGGACGCCGTGGCGCGAAGGCCGGGCCGCGAGTGAGACGAAGGACGCTGCGGCAGCGCTGAGCGCGCACGCATCGGACCTGCCGGCACGACGCGGCTGGCCGCTGTGGCTGCCGGCCACGCTGGCGCTGACCGCCGTGCTGCTGCAGCCGCTGTTCCTGCACAACCGTCTGGGTCTGGAAGATCTGCTGGCGGTGCCGCTCGGCTGGTTGCTGGCGGCGCGTCTGCCGCTGCGCTGGAGCGTGCGCCTGCTGGCGCTGGGCTGGACACTCTTCCTGCTCTGGCGCGGCCTCTGGCCCTGGCAGCCGGCGCCGTGGCTGAAGCCGTTTGGCTGGTGGCCGTTTGCCAGCTGGATACGCGGCGCGCCGCTGTTCGTGCTCAGCACCGTGCTGTTCAAAACCTTTGTGTACGGCGCGCTGCTGTGGTGCTGGCGGCAATGGCTGGGCCTGCGCCTGGCCACACTGATCGCGGTGTGCCTGCTGGCCGGCATCGAGCTGGCCCAGCGCTGGCACCTCTACCACACGCCCGAACTCAGCGACCCGCTTTGGTGCCTGCTGCTGGCCCTGCTCTGGGCGGGTTACGAACGGCATCAGCGGCGGGGCAAATCCGCCTGAACAACACCAAGAGCGCGAAGCTGCGGAATCAGGGGCGAGTCATGGGCGTGATCGAGAAGCGTCGCAGACTCTTTCGCGGCAAATTCCCAAATACACGACGTCAGCGCACAGCCTGCCGGAAGGTTTCCAGTACTTCCGGAAAAGCCTGTTTGCATTCGCGGTGACGGCATTGTTCTTTACCTCGTCACTCAGGGCAGAAAGCCCGCGCACTGGGGCGCTTGCGTCGAAAAGTTGCGCATTTCCATGATCGGTGCAGATAGTTCCTCCGAAAGATGACGAATCTCTTGCTCATCGAGCTTCGGAAACATGGATTTCAGTTCACCGGCCAGTGCACTCGCTGGTGGTCCGAGACGAAGATCGCCCGCCAGCAAAATCATCGACAACGCGCTAAACCGTTGGTTGCTGTTCGCATGGAGCAAGCTGCTTTCCGCCAACCGGAAGTAGCCGCGGACCAGCGGACCGGCCTTGAGCACCTCGACTTGTGCCAAGGCGAGCCCTTTGTGCCGCCTCAGCTGCTCGTCGTACTCTCTTTTCGCGTCGTCCAGCACTGGATACAAATGCGCATCCTTGATGGCTTTGAATGCAGCAACCGCCGCCAACCGGCGCTTTATGGACTCCGATGCAGCGTTGGAGAACTGCTCAAGAACCACATCAAGCCCTTGCCGCTCCGCGTCCACTAATTCTTCAGGTGTTGGAATGCCCTGTTGAACCAGCCAGGCAAGCTGCTCACTGGTTTTGAAATGCCAAAGCCCGGGAAAGCTTGCTTCGTAGCTGACGAGAAGTTCGTTGGTATGCGGGTCAACTTGTTCGAGCTCTGTCCGGCTTTTCCAGGGGCGAACCAGTGCAATGGCCGGGATGTTCACCGGGACCAAAGACGGCGGTGCTATGCCGACTGTCGAATTTGACGGGAAACGCAACTCGCTTTCATCGACCTGAACCGGATTATCCACTACGGAACTGATCGGCGATGCATGCGAAGAAGGTGAAGCGCTGGTCTGTTTGCCCAACAGGTAACCGGCAGACAGCCCGACAAGCAACAGGACAATCACTTGAATAGCAGCTTTCGCCTTCACAATATCATCCTTGGCAAATCAGCTGTGTAGTGGACGCTACTTTGAATTGGCTTTTACTCAGCAAGAAAATGCAGCCAGCGCCCCCCAATCCATTCCATTGGGGCGCGGCTACGATAACGACGAGCCGTGATTTTGTTTTGTCGGTTTCCCTTGTGCGCGCAACAGTTGTTTCCCAACCGCCACATTCATTCCGGACTTTGTCGAAACAGCTACGTGATTGAGCGTGTTCAGGCCTGATGCAGTCGCCATGGAAATGTCACCGGCATACTCCGATGAAGCGCTCAAGGATGCGGACGACCGGGTGTTCTCAGCTGAAAATGCGCGTGGAAGTTCCGGATTGCGCTACGCAAGTTTCGCGGGCAAGCGATTGGCCACTGATGCATTTGCGTAACAGGCGTTTTCTAACGCAACCACTGCGCCTTGCGCGCAACATCCAGCACCTGTGTCTGCAGGGCCGGCCAGCGCGCCAGCTGCGCGGTGATGGCGCTCAGTTCGCGGGCAAAGCGCCGGCGATGGGGGCCGGCGCCGGCGGCGACGCCGAGGCCGAGCGGGTCGCTGATTTGCAGGCGTTCGCCGGCCAGTCGCAGGCGCGACAGCAGATCGGCGCCCGGCGTCAGGCGCAGCGCATGCAGCTGGCTGAGCAGGGCGCAGAGTTCCGCGCCGAGGGCGGCCTGCCGGCTGGCATCGTCCACCGCGGCGTCCAGCCAGTTGTCCAGCGGCTGTGCCGCCGACTGGCGGCAGATGTACAGCGAGCGCCCTTTGCCGGCGCCGCCGCTCAGGCTGATGGCAGCGACCGGTTCCGGGGTGTCGATATCAAACAGTTGCAGGGCATGGGCGAGGCGGAAGCGTTGCAGCGCTGCGCTTTCGTCTGTACCGAACAGGGCCGCGAGGCCGCCTGCAGGCGTCGATGCCAGGGTCTGCAGGCCGGCGGCCGGCAGATTGGCGCCGTCGGCGGTGTGCAGCAGGGCTTGTTCCAGTTCCGCGCTCAGCCAGCGGCGGCTGGCGACGATGGTCCGGTCGCCGGCCTTGATTGGCCGCAGCCAGTGGGCGCTGCCGCGGGTTTTTTCCAGCACGTCGGCCAGACGCTGCAGGCGGCGGCGCTGGATGCGGGCCAGAAAGGCCGGCCATAGTTCGACCAGCCGGCCGAAGCGGCGGGCGCTGTAGCGGGCGTAGGCGGCGTGGATCAGGCCGTCATGCAGCGGCGGCAACTGGGCGAAGAGCTGGGCGAGATTGTCCAGCCCGACGCCGGCCGCCAGCGCGCCTTCGCCGATCACCACTTCATCGCCGTCGAGCGCTATCAGTTGCTGCTGCCACCAGAGGAAGCTGGCGAAGTGCAGGTCCTGCTGCCGGTAGCCAGCCAGATGCACGGCGGCGACCTGATCGGCCAGTTGCAGCAACAGTTCGCGACGGGCGCCGTCGCTGCGCAGGCGCGGCCAGCGTGCCGACAGGTTTTCCGCTTCGGGCAGCCAGCGCAGCACCAGCACCGTCGCCGCCTGGTCGCTGGTGACGCCGGCGTGGATCACCGCCGGCGTCTGGCAGCCGGCGTGGGTCAGGGCCTGCAGGCCCTGAACTTCCCGCTGGCAGGCCTGCAGGTGTTTGGCGCCGAACCAGACCTTGATCAGCACTTCCTGCTCGGCGTAACGGCCGTGAAAGCTGGCCCGCTGGCCGGGCGTCAGGCGCAGCAGCTGGTCGCAGTACAGCGGACCGGAGCGGTCGCGCAGGGGCAGGGCATGGGGAGCGAAATTGTCGCTGCGCAGTTGCTGCAGGTGCCGGGCAACCGGATGGCGCGCCTTCATGGAATCGGTGAACCGCTGACGAGGGAGACAGGCCGGCGACCGGCGTTTGCCGGTGGCCGGAAAAAAAGACGCGCAAGGCTAGCGGTGGCCGGGGCGAACAGCAAGCGGAGCCGGCGGATTTCCTTGTCTGCTGTTGACGGCAATGCCCGGGAGGTCTTTCCGGCGACCTGCCGAATGGCCGCCTGCCGGACGCCGACCGGCAAAACCGCGCGAAAAAAAACGCCGGCCCCGGACAGCACACGACCCGGACAAGCCGGGTCGTGGTGGGCAGAGCGGGCGCCGCCGCCGGTTTCCGCTGGGGCGCGGCGCTCAGGCGGCCTGCAGCTGGCGACGGATCTCGACCGCAGCTTCGTCCAGCACGCGCTGGACGTTGACCGGCACCTGCAGGCCAGCGAGCTGGCATTCCAGACCGTAATCAATGGCGGACAGCACATCGGCGAATGTGTTCAGCGCCCGTGCCGGCAGGCTGCGCAGCGTGGTCGGCGCCAGCGCGTGGTCGATGAGTTCCTGACAGGCGAGCAGCGACACTGCCCAGGGCTCCAGACCGAGGAAGCTCAGGCCGTGGCAGACCCGCTGCAGGGTTTCCGGCACCTGACGGATATGGCTGCGCTGGCCGTCGGCGGCCAGATAGGCATCCACGGCGAGCATGGTCTCGCCGAGGTAATGGCGGAGATCGTGCAGCGTGGTGGCGCGCTGTTCGTCGATGCTCTGGGCATAGGCCGGCGCGCTGGCCAGCTCGCTGGCGACCCGCGGTGCCAGCAGGCGTGAATCCAGTGTCAGCTTGGTTTTCGCCAGCGCATTCAGTGCCGTCTGCACCGTGCCGTGGCAGAGCGCGACCACCGCCGGCTCCAGTGTTTGCAGCTGGTCGGCGGCGGCGAGCAGATCGCGGGCCGGCGACAGTTGTTCGACCAGCATCAGGGTGTGACCGAAACGGCGCATGCTGGCCGCCAGCGTGGCGCAATCCAGCTCTTCACCCGGCGCGGCGACCTGACGGTGCTGCAAATCGGTGAGCAGGGCGGCGAGATCTTCACGGACCTGGGCCATGACGCTGCGATAGGTGGCTTCCGAGGGCGCCGAGATCTGCGCCAGCGCATCGGCCAGCTCGCTGGCCGACAGCGGCCGCAGCTCGACTTCATGGCGCTGGGCCAGGACGAGCAGCGCCGCGTCACGCCGTCCGCTGAGGCCGACTTCGTAAAACAGATCGCGCAGCAGGGCATTTTCCACCGCCAGCGGCAGGCCCTGGGCGTCGGCGCGGCAACGGGCGGCGCTGTGGCGCTCGATGCGGGCCAGCAACCGGCGGCGGTTGTCGCTGAGCGGCAGCTCGTCAGCCAGTCCGGCGACAAAGCGGCTGACCAGCAGCCAGAGATCGGTATCGGCATGGGTGGCCGGCAGCAGCTGGCCGAAGCGGCGCGCGGTGCGATCCAGCAGGTGCAGGCCGGGGACGATGTCGGAGCGGGTCAGCACGTGCAGGACGCCGAGCTGGAGCAGGGCCTGGGCGCGGGCGACGGCGCGCGGATCGCCGATCCGGCTGTCGCCGCTGCGTGCCGCACCCACCGCGACGGCCGCCGGTGCCGGCTGCACGGGCCGGCGCAGATGCAGGTAATGGCTGTCCGGCAGGGGCTTCAGCTGGCGCAGTACGCGCAGGGCATTGATGGCCGGCAGGATCAGTTCCGGCAGATCGCAGCGTTTGCCGGCGATGAAATCGAGGTAGCGGACCAGCAGCGCGCAGCCATAGCTGAGGTGTTCAACGCGGCGCAGGCTGTCGGCATCCGGTTCGAAATGCAGTTCCTGGACGATTTGCAGGGCTTCGAGGGTGAAGTCTTCGGCAGCCGGCAGTTCCAGCAGGGCAAAGGCGCCGCGCGCGTGGTGCATCAGCTGGATGAATTCATCCAGGCCTTCGCGCGCCTGCCAGTTCTGGACGAAATGATCGAGCTTGGCGCCGGCCTGCTGCAGCAGGTCAAGCAGGTGCGGGTGCACCAACGACAACGCGGCCGTGCCACTGGCGGTGGCGGTCATGTCGTGAACCATGTTTGCGTCCCCTGGAAAACGTCCCGGCGCTGGCAGGTCGGAGGTCTGCCTTGTGACTTATTGCACAAAAGTCGAACCGGGGGACGGAAAATAGCCAGAGTTGCAGCGCTTGGCAATCACGAAATGTGACGGGGTCAGCTGGACGGGCCGGCGCCAGTCAGGTTCAGCAGGTGCTCGGCCAGCAGCGGGTCGAGGATGACATCGTCGATCCAGAGCTTTTTCCGTGCCTCAGCCCTCTGCTTTTCATCCATCTGCGGGCTGTCGATCACCGCTTCATCCTGGGCGATGCCAGCCGGCATCTGCAGCAGCCGGGCGTTGACCATGGCGATATAGCGACCATCCGGCTCACGGACCATGCCGGCGACGGCGATGGCGCAGCTGCGGCAGACCAGATAGTCCAGCTCGCGATGGGCCATGCGATAGAGCCCGGCCTCGGCGGTGACTTCGCAGCCCAGCGCCAGCCGGGTGCTGGGTTTGCCCAGCCAGCGCGCAGCGGTCAGCTGGCAGTAGCTGCAGCGACAGGCATAAAGGCTGAGATGATCGGTGTGCGCCGGCAGGCTGAGGGCGACCACAACATTGCCGCAATGGCATTGGCCGGTGAGGGTTTGCATGCGCTGGCAGGTCCGTTCAAGCGGGGTGGCTGGTACGACGCCGGTTTGTGCCGGCACCAGACCCGTTACCGGGCCCTGAGTAAGTCGGCGCGCAGCTTATCGGCGCGGCTCCGGAGCGGCAAGCGCCGGCCGGCTTGCGAGTCCGGACTGCATGACGGTCGCCGCCCACGCATTGAGGGCCTAAAATGCCGGCCCGCGCCGTCGCCGCGAACCGTCCCCTGTCCGGAATCCTGCCCATGTCCCGTTTCAAGATCGCTCCGTCCATCCTGTCCGCCGATTTTGCCCGTCTCGGTGATGACACCGCCCGCGTGCTGGCCGCCGGCGCCGACTGGGTGCATTTCGATGTCATGGACAACCATTACGTGCCCAACCTGACCATCGGACCACTGGTCTGCGAGGCGCTGCGCAAATATGGCATCACCGCACCCATCGACGTGCACCTGATGGTCAAGCCGGTCGACCGCATCATTCCCGACTTCGCCAAGGCCGGTGCCTCGCTTATTACTTTCCACCCCGAAGCGTCCGAACACATCGACCGCAGCCTGCAACTGATCCGCGATCACGGCTGCCAGGCGGGTCTGGTGTTCAATCCGGCGACGCCGCTGCATTACCTCGACTACGTGATGGACAAGATCGACATGGTGCTGCTGATGTCGGTCAACCCCGGCTTCGGCGGCCAGAGTTTCCTCGCCTCGACGCTGCCGAAAATCCGCGCGCTGCGCGCCCGTCTCGATGCCTACATCGCGCAAAGCGGCCGGCACATCCGTCTGGAAATTGATGGCGGCGTGAAAACCGACAACATCGCCGAGATCGCCGCCGCCGGCGCCGATACGTTTGTCGCCGGCTCGGCCATCTTCGGTAAACCCGATTACGCCGCCGTGATCGCCGACATGCGCAAACAGCTGGCGCCATTCGAGTGAGCAGCATGCTGAGCGGCGTCCGGCCGCGCGCACTGCTGTTCGATCTGGACGGCACGCTGGTTGACAGCCTGCCGGACATCGCCAATGCCGTCGATACCACCTTGGTGTCACGTCTGCTGCCGCCGCTCGGCAACGACGCGATCCGCAGCATGATCGGCAATGGTTCGCGGACGCTGATCGAACGCGCGCTGCAGGCGACCCGCTGGTGCGGCGCGCCGCCCTTGTCGCGCGACATCATCGAGGAAGTGCACGGCGAATTTCTCCGCGTTTATGCCCGGCAAGTGGCGGTGCGCACGCGCTGTTACACCGGCGTGGAAAGCACCCTGCGCGCCCTGCAGGGCGCCGGCATCCAGCTGGCCGTGGTCACCAACAAACCGGAATCATTGAGCCTCGCGCTGATCGAGGAGTTGTCGCTGACACCGTATTTCGCGCTGCTGATCGGCGGCGACACCCTGCCGGAGAAAAAGCCCTCACCGCTGCCGTTGCTGCACGCCTGCCGTGCGCTCGGTGTCAGCGTCGCTGACACCCTGATGATCGGTGACTCGCGCAATGACATTGACGCGGCACGCGCTGCCGGCATGGGTGTGATCGCCGTCAGCTATGGCTACAACCACGGCGAAGATATCCACGCCGCCGGCGCCGACCGGGTCATCGATCAGTTTGAAGCGCTGCGGGCCTTGCTGGCCGGAGACGCCAGCGAAGCGAAGCATTGCAAGCCCATCAGCGAGGCAAGCGGCAACTGTGGAAATAACGACGGCGAAAACAGCGAACATTTCAGTGCAGTGCGCGGAGCCGGTGCGCCGGCTCCGCGACGCTGAACCGGCGCGCATCATGCTGTTGCTGATCGACAACTACGATTCCTTCACCTTCAATCTCGCGCAGTATTTTGCCGAGCTGGGGGCGGCGGTGCAGGTGCGGCGCAACGACACGCTCGATCTCGCCGGCATCGAAGCCCTGCAGCCCTCGCATCTGGTGATCTCGCCGGGACCGTGTACGCCCGACGACGCCGGCATTTCGCTGGCGGCAATCCGGCATTTCGCCGGCCGCGTGCCGATCCTCGGCGTCTGTCTCGGACATCAGGCACTGGCCCAGGTATTCGGCGCGCAGGTCGTGCGCGCCGAACAGGTCATGCACGGCAAAACTTCGCTGGTGCAACACGACAATCGCGGCGTGTTTCGCGGCCTGAACAATCCGCTGCGGGTGTGCCGCTACCACTCCCTGGTGGTCGCGCCCGAAACCGTACCGGATTGCCTCGAGATCAGCGCCTGGACCACGCGCGCCGATGGCGCGCGCGAACACATCATGGGCCTGCGCCACAAAACACTCGCCGTCGAAGGCGTGCAATTTCACCCGGAAGCGATCCTGACCGAACAGGGACACGAACTGCTGGCGAATTTTTTGCGCCGATAAATTTTCTGCGCAGCGACAGGTTCAGGCCAGAAGCTGATACCACATCCACAAACTGATCACGCTCAGCGGCACGCCGTAACCGACCATCGCGGCGCACAAGCGCGGCGCGAGGCCGGCGCCCATGGCCATGGCGGCGGCGGTGATCATGGCGCTCATGCCGGCTTCAAAAACGGTGACATTGCGCAGCAGGCCATCGACGCCGGCAAGGTGCAGGATGGCCAGTGCCAGGGCCGGCATCAGCAGCAATTTGATCACCAGACCGATGGCCAGCGGCGCGCGCACGTCGCGGGCGAGTTGCAGGCGCCATTGCAGGCCGACGGCGATCAGGATCACCGGCACCAGCGTGTCGGCGAGGCGTTGCAGGATCTCGTGCAACAGCGGCGGCATGCCGGTGAATTTCAGTGCAATGCCGCCGAGCAGGGCGAGAAACGGCGGAAACTGCAGGATGCGTTTCAGGATGTAGCGGGCGTCGGGACGTTGCGCGTTGTGGTCGGTTTCGCCGTAGCGGGCAATGATGCTGATGCCGTAAATGGTCAGCGCAAGAAAGCTGCCCACCTGATCGTAAATGATCGCGTAGGGCAGGCCAGCGTCGGTCCAGAACGCCGACACCAGCGGAAAGCCGAGAAACGAGGTATTGCCGAGCGGCACGATCATCAGCATCGCGCCGGTGGTGGCGCGTGACCAGCGCAGCAGGCGCGACAAACCGAGCAGCAGCGCGACAGAAAATCCGAGCAGCAGCCAGGGCATGATCGCCGGCCAGATCAGGTTCAGCGACAGCGTGATGCGCGGCACCTGCATCAGCACCATCGCTGGCAGCGCGACGTGAATGACATAGGCATTGAGTGCCGGTGCAAACTGTTCGGAGACGCGGCCGCTGACGCGCAGCAGGACGCCGAGCAGCAGGCAGACAAGGATCAGGGTCAGGTTGGTGAGCATTTCAGTTTCGGCAGTAGTGGCCTGTCGCCGTTGGGCGATGCTTGTGCTGCCGCGTCAGGAAAAATGCCGTCAGCAGCAGCACGAAAGTGGCGCAACAAAAACGGGGCAAAAAAAAGCCAAAAAAACGGGCGCCCGCAGGCGCCCGTCAGTGTAGCGGCAGGCCGGACTCAGCGGGCGCCGAACACCACCATGGTCTTGCCCTTGGCGTGGATGAGACCCTGTTCTTCCAGCGCTTTCAGCACCCGGCCGACCATTTCCCGCGAGCAGCCGACCAGACGGCCGAGTTCCTGGCGGGTGATCTTGATCTGCATGCCGTCCGGATGGCTCATGGCATCGGGTTGCTTGCAGAGATCGAGCAGCGTGCGTGCCACACGGCCGGTGACATCAAGGAAGGCCAGATCGGAAACCTTGCGGCTGGTGGCGCGCAGGCGCACTGCCATCTGGCCGGCCAGACGAAACAGGATGGACGGATTTTCGTCGACCAGTTGCTGGAATTTTGCGTAGCTGATCTCGGCGACTTCGGTTTCAACCTTGGCACGGACCCAGGCCGAGCGGACATCGGAGCCGTCGAACAAGCCCATCTCGCCGAAGAAATCGCCCTGATTCAGGTAGGCGAGCACCAGTTCGCGGCCGTCGTTGTCTTCGATCAGCACCGACACCGAACCATCGATGATGAGATAGAGCGTGTCCGGTTTGTCGCCGGCATAAATGATGGTGCTCTTGGACGGATATTTGCGGCGATGGCAGTGGCTGATGAACCACTCCAGCGTCGGGTCACTGGCAATCTTGCGGGGCAGCGCCATAAGCCTTCCTTCTCGTGTGCTGCGAAGCCGCCGGCGCGGGCTTCAGCGCCGGCAGTATAACGAAACCCTCGCGGCGAAAAAGCCGGCCGTTTCACGCAACCGCCGGCCGGTCGCGCTCTGGCGACGCGCAGACGGCTCCCGTAAGCTGGCGCGCCTGACTACCAGACAGAATCCGGAGTGGAAGCATGAAAGCCAAAGTCAGCTGGTTTGATGATTTGACCTTTGTTGGCGAGTCGGCCAGCGGTCACAACGTGATGATGTCGGCCGGCGCCAGCAGCGGTGGTCGCGATACCTGCGTCACGCCGATGGAAATGGTGCTGATGGGCATGGGCGGCTGCTCGTCGATAGACGTGGTCATGATCCTGAAAAAATCCCGCCTCGATGTCACCGACTGCGTGTGCGAACTGGATGCCGAGCGCGCCGAAAGCTCACCGCGCGTGTTCACCACCATTCATGCGCATTACATCGTCAGCGGTCGCGGCCTGAAACCGGAACAGGTGGAACGGGCGATGAATCTGTCGCTGGAAAAATACTGCTCGGTGGCGCTGATGCTGAACGGCAAGGTCAACATCCGTGGCAGCTTCGAGATCCGCGAAACGGAGCCGGCCCAGGCGTGAGTCCTGATCGTTCCGGCCACAGCGTCACCGACGCCCGCCGCGACGCGCTCAGCCGCTGGGTGCGGCAGCAGGCGCTGGCGCGTGGCCTGCCGGCACCGGCGGCGCTGGCGGTGGTTTCCGGCGATGCCAGTTTCCGCCGCTATTTCCGCGCTGCGTTTGCTGATCGTCCGTCGCTGATTGCGGTCGATGCGCCGCCGGCGCGGGAAAATGCCGCGCTGTTTGTCGAGCGCGCCGAATGGTTGCGTGCGGCAGGTTTGCGGGTGCCGCAGATTTACGCGACGGATCTCGCCCAGGGGGTTTTGTTGCTGGAAGATTTCGGTGACCGCCTGCTGCTCGCCGCGCTGGATGCGACCCAAGCGGATCACTGGTACGGCAAGGCGATGCGGATCGCCGGACAATTGCAGGCCATTGACCCCTCGGTGCTGCCGCCTTACGACGCGGCGCGCTATCGCATGGAGCTCGGCTTTGCGCCGCAATGGCTGGTCAATGTGCATCTGCAATTGCCGGCCATGCCATCGGCGTATGCAACACTCAGCGAGCAATTGATCGCCGATCTGCAGGCCCAGCCGGTGGTGGCGACGCACCGTGATTTTCATGCCCGCAACCTGATGATCTGCGACGACGGCGAACTGGCGGTGATCGATTTCCAGGACGCGCTCGCCGGTGCGCGCAGCTACGATTTGATCTCGCTGCTGAAAGACTGCTACATCCGCTGGCCGCGCGCGCGCGTTCTCGACTGGGTGGAACAGTTCCGCCAGCATTACTGGCGCGACTGGACGCCGGCGCAGGCGCAGTATTTTGCCGAGCGCACGGCACTGGAGCGGCACCTGAAAGTGATTGGCCAGTTCCCGCGTCTCTGGCATCGCGATGGCAAACGCGGCTATCTCGCCGATTTGCCGCGCGTGCTCGACTACGTGATCGAAGCCTGCGCGCTGTTTGCCGACAGTCGTGAAGTCGGCGAGTTTTTCCGCGATGAAGTGCAGCCGCGTCTGGCAAGCGCCAATGCCGAAGCGGAAGCCGGCTGGCGCGCGGACTTGCCGGCGGAAAACCCGTGATGCGCACACGGCACGCAATCAAAACGATGTGCGCGAGGACCCCTGCATCATGCGCGCAATGATCCTCGCCGCCGGTCGCGGTGAACGCATGCGACCGCTGACCGATGTCACGCCCAAACCGCTGCTGCGGGTTGGCGGCAAAGCGCTGATTGATTGGCATCTGGACAATCTTGCCCGCGCCGGTGTGCGCGAGGTGGTGATCAATCACGCCTGGCTGGGCGGACAACTCGCTGCCCATGTCGGTGACGGCGCACGTTACCGATTGCAGGTGCGCTATTCGCCGGAAGACGAAGCGCTGGAAACGCTGGGCGGCATCGTCAGGGCGCTGCCGTTGCTGGGCACGGAACCGTTTCTGGTGGTCAATGCCGATATCTGGACCGATTGCGAATTTGCGCCGCTGGTGCAGCAGGGCCTGCGCGCTGATCGCGATGCACACCTGCTGCTGGTCGACAATCCGCCGCAACATCCGCGTGGCGATTTCGCCATCGTCGACGGTGATCTCGACAATGGCGGCGAGTCCGGCAGCGGCGACGTAACTGCAACACGCCTGACCTTCTCCGGCATCGCCGTTTACCGCCCGGAATTTTTCGCCGGTTGCGCGCCGGTGAAAGCGCCGCTGGCGCCGCTGCTGCGCGCTGCTGCGACGGCGCGCCGGATCAGCGCCAGTCATTATCCGGGGCGCTGGTTTGATATCGGCACGCCGGAGCGTCTGGCGCAACTCGATACACAATTGCAGGGCACGGCCGGCTGAAAGCCGTGCAGGATAAGGCTGTGCAGGACAAAGGCGTGTACAGCCGTGCACGCGCAGCGTGAGACCAGGAGCGAGACATGAGCAGTTGGTGGGGCAAGCTGATCGGCGGTGGTGTCGGTTACGCCATCGGCGGCACATTGGGCGCAGTGATCGGTACGGTGTTCGGTCACCAGATCGACAAGCGCGCCACTGATCTGGAAAGCGATGAGGATTATTCGCCCGGCGCGCAGGCGCGGGTGCAGGCGGCATTTTTTTCGGCGACATTTTCCGTGCTCGGCCATCTGGCGAAAGCCGACGGCCGGGTCAGCGAAGACGAGATCGCCCACGCCCGCGACGTCATGGATCGCCTGCAATTGCCGGAGGCGCAACGGCAGGCGGCGATGGCGCTGTTTACGCGCGGCAAGGCCGATGATTTCGACATCGACAGCCTGATCGCCGATCTGCGCCGCGAAGCCGGACGCCGCCGCCATCTGCTGCAGCTGTTCATGGAGTTCATCACCGAATGCGTGGTGATCGATGGCGACGTGCATGCCGAAGAAATGTTGCGCCTGCAGCGCATCGGCCGCGGTCTGGGTTTCAATGCCGCCGAATTGCAGCGCCTGCTGGCGGCGGCGCAGAGCAGTGTGCGCTTCGAGTACGCCCGCGACCGCGCTGATCCGGATGGTTACCGCGACCGCTATCACAGCGATCCGCTCACCGATGCCTACCGGGTGCTGGAAATTGACCGCAGCGCCAGCGATGACGAACTGAAGAAAGCCTATCGCCGGCGTATGGCCCAGCATCACCCGGACAAGCTCATCGCCCAGGGCCTGCCGGAAGAAATGATCCGCGCCGCCACCCGCCAGACCCAGGCGATCCGCGAAGCCTACGATGCCGTCCGCGCCGCGCGCGGGCTGGACAGTTGATGAGCGGCTGCGTTGCGTGGCGGCGGCTGGGGCTGTCGCTGCTGTTTGGCGTGCTCAGCCCGGCGGTGGTCGCGAGTGAGCCGGCGGCGGAAGCGGCGCCGGAGCCCTCGCCCTGGTCGGTACTGGTGCCGGAAGCCCTGTCGCTGTCACTGGCCAAAGGTCTGGATGAAAAACTGATCCAGAGCGGCAGCATCGCCAGCGCCGGTGGCGCCGGCCTCTCGCTGCACTGGGCCGCGGATACCCATCGCTGGTTCAGCCTGTTTGGCGTCGATGACAGCCGAATCGAGCTGCATGCCTCCCGCCTACATGGCGAGCACCGTGGCCGGCGTGACCGGCTGGACGTGCTGGCGCTGTCGTCGGTGTGGCGCTGGTCGCTGGACGCGCAGGGCCATCTCTGGGGTGAGGCCGGCGTTGGCCTCGCCAGGCTGTCCGATGAACGCTTTGAAGTGGTGCGCATGGCCGGCACCGATGTCTTCGCCCTGCAGGGCGGTCTGCACTGGACGCTGGATGAGGCTGGGACCTGGGCGCTGGCGCTGCGTTACCGCCACTACTCGAACGGCTACACCCGTTCACCCAATCCCGGCGTCGACTACGCCGATCTGGCCTTGACCTGGCGGTTCTGAGCGGCGGCCCGGGACTGGCACTGCTCGCGCCCGCTCAGGGCGTGTCGGCTGTCGCGGCCGCCGGCTTGCCGGCTTCGGCCCGGCGCAGGCCGTAACCGTGGATCACCCGCGCCAGCCAGCCGCGCTGGCGCAGAAAGTCGTGGCCGGCTTCGGCGATCAGGCGGAACTGCACCACGCCCTCCGGCCAGGCAGCATCGCGCCGGGCCAGCTGGCCGTTACGCACCGTGTCCCAGTCGCGTTCGGCAATAATGTCCATCAGGTCGTAGGCACGCCCTTCCTTTACATAGGCAACCAGCGCTTCATTGGCCGGGAGCAGATCGCTGCTCAGCAGGACCAGACCAACGCGCGGCTGCCG
Source organism: Permianibacter sp. (assembly GCA_041913605.1). Classification (GTDB taxonomy): domain Bacteria; phylum Pseudomonadota; class Gammaproteobacteria; order Enterobacterales; family Permianibacteraceae; genus Permianibacter. The sequence goes on along the minus strand of JAYSEY010000006.1, from coordinate 45,949 downwards.
GCTGGCCAGCGCTTTCAGCGCCGGCTCGGCGCTGGCGCCCTGGGCGACGACCAGTGTGGTGGCGCCGGTGCCCGGACTGGCGGCCATTGCTGTCAGTACCGGTTGCAGCTGTTCGGCCGCCGTCGGCGCGTCGGGCAACAGCCAGATCTCCCAGCCGGCCCGCGACAGCAGCACCCGCAGTTCAACCAGCGGCCCGGCGGCATCGCGGCTGCCGCTCCGATCCGGCAGCAGCAGGATTTTGCCGTGGCCGTTGCTGCGGTTGGCGGGGCGGACGATCAGCGGCTGGCCGGGCAACTCCGGCAGAACCCGGCGCTCACTTTCCGGAAAGCGTTGCAGCCAGGCCTGATGAGTCTGGGCGCGGTCAGCGGCGGCGACCGGTTCGCCGGTGCTGGCCGGAGAGCCTTGGGCAGCGGCCGCGGCGCCGCCACACAGGCAGGCCGACAGCAGGAGGAGGGCGGGGAAAAGTCGCATGGCCGGAAGCATAACGGCAGGACTGCGGCGCGCACACCCTGTCGGCGCGGAACCGGTAAGCAATGTGAGAAGTTTTGGACACGGTCGTGGTTACAAGGTGACCACTTGCGGACTTCGGCGCGGCAATCAAGGCAAATGTGGTCGCAATTGGACGGCCATGAGGTTGGTCGGCAACAGCCGGCACCGAATAATGAGTCCGTCTGCAGCGAGGGTTGCCCGGTTCCGGTGAGCAGGGATGTGCAACCCTCCCCCTTGGTCTCCCGTGCGCCCGACGGCGTGCGTATTGCTGCAGACCAGCAATCTTATGGTGCCGCTGACACGACGCGGCGACACCATAAACGCCTGATGCCCGGCGCGTGCCAACAGACGCGACCGGGCTTTTTTTTGCCCGGCCTTCACAGGGTCACCGGCAAGCGGTCCGTCCGGGTGACCGCTCATTTCGGCAGGACCAAATACCGCGCCAAATCCTGGTGCCAGCGTAAGCCGCAAACGCCCTTGCCCGCGCGCCGGCTTTGCGGGCCGCAACGATTTCCGCGTCCCGGCCACACGGGGCCTGGCGTGATGACGCCCGCCGGGCAAGTGCCGGACGGAATCGCCAGGGGGCCATCACCTTTTCCGCCAGGGCGCGCCAGTGCTGGGTCGGAGAGGTCTTTTGGAGAGTGATTGGAGAAGTCGTACCGGAACCTTTTCCGGATTGGACAGGAATAAGAGCCGCCTGCGGTTTAGTCCTCTGCACCCAGCCAGTACAACGCGCAACCGGTCCGCAAGTGACTGGCTGCCGGCCGCCTCCGTGGCGGTACGGCGATGCAATGACAACACCAGGAGGCAACATGAAGAACAGCAAGCAAGGCTGGCGCCGCACCCTGACCGCGGTCGCCGTCGCCACCGCCATCGGCCTGTCCGGTGGCGCCGCATGGGCGTCGGGCGAATCGACCGGCAACATCGTCGGCACCATTTCGGCGCCGGTTGCCGGCAGCTACACGGTCAAGATCGTCAACAAGGAGACCGGGCTGCAGCGGAGTGCCCAGGTCGACAGCGGCAGTGAATACCGTTTCCCGCGTCTGCCGGTGGGGCGCTACACCGTCACCGTCAGCGATGCCAGCGGCAGGGTGGCGGCGGAAAGCGAAATCGTCGTGGCGATCTCCTCGACCGCCAATGCCTCCTTCGATCTGGCCAGCCGCGGCGGCGCCGAAGTGATCGAAGTGGTTGGCGCGCGTCCCTCGGCCATTGATCTGACCTCGGTTGACTCCGGTCTGATCGTCGGCGAGGCCGAATTCGACAAGTTGCCGGTCGGCCGCAATGCGACCTCGATTGCGCTGCTGGCGCCGAGCACCACCCAGGGTGATCCGGACTTTGGCAACCTCGCTGCGTTTGCCGGTGCTTCGGTGGCCGAGAACGCCTATTACATCAACGGCCTGAACGTCACCAACTTCCGCAACGGTCTGGGTGGCTCGACCGTGCCGTTCGAGTTCTACAAGGAATTCCAGGTCAAGGTCGGTGGTTACAGTGCCGAGTTCGGCCGCTCGCTCGGTGGCGTGATCAACGCCGTGACCAAGAGCGGTACCAATGAATTCCACGCCGGCGCCAACATGTTCTACTCGCCGGACAGCCTGCGCGAAGATTCACCGAACAGCTATTACCGCAACGGCCGCATCTACACGCCCAATGACAAGGACACGGCTGACCGGATGGAAGCCAACATCTGGGCGAGCGGCGCACTGATCCAGGACAAGCTGTTCTATTACGTGCTGTTCAATCCGCGCAATGTCGAAACCGACAATCTCGGTGAAAACGGTTTGAACCTGTACCGCAACCAGGATGAGTCGTCGTTCTGGGGCGCGAAAGTGGACTGGTATATCAGCGATGATCATTCGCTGGAGCTGACCTGGTGGTCGGACGAACAGGAAACCGAGCAGCAGGTTTACGCCTACAACCACACCACGCAAACACGCGGCCGCTACTACGGCGTCGGCGTGCTGGAAAATGGCGGCACCAACAAGGCGCTGAAATACACCGGCGTGATGACCGATACGCTGACCATTTCGGCGATGGTCGGTGAAAACGAGTACACCAACTCGGCCTACCCGAGCAACGCGGCCTGCCCGGCGGTTGTTGATCGCCGCGTCAATGCTCCGAATGGTCTGAACCCCGGTTGCGACGTGCCGACCTTCGGCGTCACCACCGAAGGTGACTACGATCACCGCGAAATGATGCGTCTGGACTTTGAATGGGCATTTGCCGATGCACACGTGCTGCGTTTCGGTATCGACAGCGAAGAAATGACCTCGTATGCGCGCAGTGACCGGGTCGGTCCGCTTGGCCAGTTGCCGCCGGACTGGCTGCAATACCACAACGAGTTCAGCGGTCGCGCTGGCGTCACGCAGGGCGCGTACAGCTACACGATGCGCACCTGGGCACCGGGCCAGACGTTGGCCATGGGTGGCCAGACGGTAGTCAACGAAACCGGTGCGCCGATCGATTATGCCGATGTCCGTCTGCGTAATCTTGGCGGTGAATTTGTCACCGATGCCACGGCGTTCTATGTCGAAGATCAGTGGCAGGTTTCGGACTCGATTTTCATGAGTCTCGGCCTGCGCAACGAAAACTTCAGCAACAAGAACTACAAGGGCCAGACCTTTGCCGACCAGAAAGATCAGTGGGCACCGCGTATCGGCATGACCTGGGATGTCATGGGTGACGGCAAATCCAAGCTGTTCCTGAATCTCGGCCGTTATCACCTGCCGATCGCCAACAACACCAGTGCGCGTGCCGCCGGTAACGAAATTTACCTGATCGGTTATTTCCCGGTGCTGTCGACGGCGCCGGGCACCTTCCTGCCGCAGCTGGATCTCAATCACCAGATCGGTGGCACGGTGGTCGCGGGCTCGGGGATCATCAATGATCCGGCGATCATCGCCGACAAGGATCTCAAGCCCATGTACCAGGACGAGTACATGCTGGGCTTCCAGCGTGAGCTGGAAAGCGGCTGGAGTGTCGGCATCAAGGGCATCATGCGTGATGTCGGCAGCACCATCGACGATTACTGCGATCTGCCGCAGGGCTGCTCGCTGTTCAATCCCGGTGAAGACCTGACCTACTGGGCCGATGAAAACGGCAACGGTCGTCGTGACAACGATGAGCATTATGTGACGCTCACCGCCGAAGAAATGGGCATGCCGAAAGCGCACCGCGAATACCACGCGATTGAGCTGACCGCGGACCGCCGCACCAAGGACTACACGCTCAGCGCATCCTATGTCTGGGCGCGCAGCTTCGGTAACTTCGAAGGCTGGGTGAAATCCGATATCGATCAGACCGATGCCGGCGTGACCCAGGACTTCGACTTCGCGGCGCTGATGGATGGTGCCGAAGGTTACCTGCCCAATGATCGTCGTCACACCATCAAGCTGTTCGGCGCAGTGAATGTCACCGACGACTTCCAGTTCGGTTTCAATTTCCTGCTGCAGTCGGGCCGCCCGATCAATGGTTTCGGTCAGGGACACCCGGAATTCGGCACCATGCCCTGGGGCGATTCGTTCTACCAGACGATACGCAATGCTGACGGCACGGTGAGCTATGTCCGTACGCCGCGTGGTCACTTCGGCCGCACGCCGTGGGTGGCGCAGCTGGATCTGTCGGCGCGTTACAGCATGTCCTTTGGCGGCACGGATGTAACGCTGCTCGCAGACGTGTTCAACCTGTTCAACAGCGATGCCGTGACCGGTGTGTTCGAAGCATCGGACGTGGACAATTCGCCGGGCACGCAGGATGCGCGCTTCCTGTTGCCGAACCGCTGGCAGCAACCGCGCAGCGTCCGGGTCGGGGCTGAAGTGCGCTTCTGATCTGTCAGCGCTTTTTGCGCAAAGCGGTCAACGCCAGTACGGGCCGGACGTTTCTGCGCCGGCCCGTCAGCAGCAGGTGTTGTTCCGCATCACTGAAACAACAACGGCGCCTGATGGCGCCGTTGTTGTTTTTGCCGTTGACCGGAAGAAAACGTCAAACCAAATGGCTTCATGCGGCGTCCACGGGAAGGCGGGACGAGCAGCGCCTTGTCCTGTGCTTGCCGTCCCGACCTCCGGTGAGCCGGACACCGGCTGGGAATTTTTTACATTTATTCGCTCCGGCGACCGGCTGAAGCTGCGGCAGACTGGCGCCACCTCACTCGACGGACCAGATCATTCGACGATTCTGTTCGTCCGACTCACCCGATCGTCCGACACACCCGATCGGAACGGACCGACCATCAAACGGATTGCTGAGCAATGAGCCTGATTGAATCGCCCACCCAGCCGGATCTGCGCCATACCCTGTTCAAGGTCGGTGACTGGCTGGTGGATCCGCGCGCCAACCGCATTGAGCGCGAAGAGGAAGTCCGCTCGCTGCGCAACAAGGCGATGGAGCTGCTGGTGCTGCTGGCGCAGAACGCCGGCAGTGTCGTGTTGCGCGACGAGATTGTCGAAAAGGTCTGGGACGGCAACGACTACGTCGCCGCCAAAGGCATCACCAACACCATCTGGACGCTGCGCCAGACGCTCGGCGATACCGCCGACGAGCCGGTGTACATCGAAACCATCGCCAAGCGCGGCTACCGGCTGTTGTGTCCGGTGCTGTTGATCCCGGTGCCGGCCAGTTTTCCGGTGCTGCCGGATGCCGCGCTTGCCGATGTGCCGGCGTCTGCGACAGCTCCGCTTGCATCAACAGGCGATGAATCCTCACGGCCGGATATGGCGTCCGCCGTGACCGCAGGCGCCGTTGCCTCTGAAACAACGACGCCTGATTCCTCTGCTTCCGGCGCTGTGAATGCCGGACGCGCCCCGACCGGTTTGTCCGGGACCGAAGCGGCCACTGAAGACACGGCCTTGGCGCGGTCTTCGGCAACCGTGCCCCAACCGGCCGCAGTTCCGCGTCCATCCGCTGCGCCGCATCCGGCAACGCCGGCCCAACCGGTCACGCTTTCCCGACCGGACACGGCGCAGGCGCCATCGCGGCGCAAGACGCCTTTGCTGTGGGGCGCGGTGCTGGCGGGCGTGGCGGTGCTGGCGACCGCGTTCTGGTGGTCGGGGTCGCGTGAGCAGCTGGTGATCGATTTCGAACAGCTGGCCGCGCGTGCCGAGATCACGCCGCTGGTGACCACGCCCGAGCGCGAAGCCCTGCTGACGCTGGCGCCCGGTGGCCGGCAGATGGCCTATGTCTCGACCATGTTCCGTACGTCGCCCAGCGTGTTGTCGATACGCGGGCTGGGCGAAGGCGATCCGGCGGTGCAGATCCGCACCTTTCCCGAGCAGCCGCTGGCGCTGGCTTTTGCGCCGGACGGCAAGCAGTTGGCCGTGGCCCGCCGCGAGGCTGGACAGGGCTGTGTCATCGAACTCATCGCCATCGGCAGCCTGCAGATCCGGCCGCTGGCGGCCTGCAGCAAGCACGGCAGGGCAACGCTGGCGTTTTCGCCCGACGGCCGCCTGCTGGCCAGCGAACTGGACGATGAGCAGGGCCGGGCCGGGATCGGCCTGATTGATGTGGCCAGTGGTCAGTCGCGCATGCTGGTGGCGCCGAAGGAAAAGACCGAGCTGTATGTCGGAGGCTTCAGTCCTGACGGCAGCGAGTTGCTGTTCCTGCGCGCCCATGAACTGTTCGAGAACGAACTGGCGCGGGTCGATCTGGACGGGCGTGAAACGAGTATCTGGAAGGGGCGCGACCAGTATTTCGCGCCCGGCGCCCATTGGTGGCATGCCAACCATGTGCTGCTGGCGTCGGGTTTCGAAGGTCAGGATCTGACCCTCAACGATCTGGATCTGCGCAGCGGCCGCTTCCGCAGTCTGGGGCTGACCGGTTCGTCGCCGCACGTGCTCGATGATGGCCGGGTGCTGTTCATTCGCAACCGCAACCAGCACGCGCTGTCACGGATTTCGCTGAACGAGGACTCGGCGCGGATCGAGCCGCTGGTGCGCATGAACGGCATCCTGACCCACCCGCGCTACAACGCCGACGGCAGTTTCCTGTTCATGTCCAATGCCACGGGACACATGGAGATTTACGAAGGCCAGCCGGACGGCAGTCACCGGCAATTGACCCGGCTGCACACCCGCGCCTGGGATCCGTCACTGTCCCCGGATGGCCGCTGGCTCAGTTTCGCCGGCCACTGCGCCGAAGGCATGCAGGTGGCGATCTGCCTGCAGGAGCTGAAAACCGGCGGCGTTTCGGTGCTGTTCACCAGCAGCCAGCCGGCCGAGGCGCCGCAATGGCTGGACGATGGCCGGCATCTGGTGTTTGCCCTGCATCAGGACGGCAAGCAGCGCATTGGTCGCATTGATGTGGTGGAACGTCAGGTTGACTGGCTGACCGAGCTGCCGAAAGGCCGCTTCCGCATCAGCGGTGACGGGCGCCGGCTGTACTGGAGTGATCCGGTCCAGCCCGGTATCCAGAGCCGGGACCTGGCCAGTGGCAGCGACAGCGTGCTGGCGGCGGATCTGCCGCCGGCGTCGACGCTTTGGGAGCTGCATCAGGGCGGTTTGCGGTACGTGGTACGCGAGCCGGACCGTTCGCTGTCAATCCGCGCCGATGACGGCAAGGGCGCGGCGCGGACTCTGGGCCGCCTGAACAACGTCCTGCTCGATGCCGCAGGCGGACTGGCCATCTCCGGCGATGGTCGCGCGCTGCTGATCCCGGAAATGACGGCCTACACCTACGATCCGGCCATTGCCCGGGTGCGGCCCTGAAGCCTGACCGGCCGCCGGCTCCGGCGGCCGCCACGTTTGCTGGCCCCGGCCAGACAACCGCAGCTGCACAACCGCTTAGGTCTGCCGGACAACTGGACTCGCCGTGCTGATCCGGCCCGGAGCCCGCTGTCCACATCCGCACGTGGCGCGTGGCGTCAGGCTCAGCTGCTCTGTTCCCGGTCCGGTTTCGGTGCCTGGGCCGGGACGGAGTGGCGTTCCTCGTGCTGGCCCTCCCGGCCCAGCACCACGTAGTCGCCACGAAACTGCGCGGCGACGCTGCCTGCGGCGTCACACAGCTCGGCCTGCACACTGAGCCGCGCGCGGCCTTTCTGCACCAGACTGCGCCGGCAGCGTTCGACATCCAGATCCGTCGCCAGACGGGCATCAGCCCGCGGATCACCCTGCAGCGGTTTCAGGTAGCGGATATCCGCCTGCTGCAACACCACATCACCCGTGACGCCCTGCGCCCGGCACCAGACCGTGACCAGCGACCAGCCCGCCAGCGTGGCCAGACAGTACTGGCTGCCGGCAAAGATGGTGCCGTGCAGATTGCGGTTCGGGGCAAACGGCGCGCTGAGGCTCACCGCATCGGTGGTCACAGCCTGCACCTGCAGACCCAGGGCGGCGGCGAGGGGGATCTCCTGATACAGGAGGGTTTGCAGTTCGCTGGGGTGCACGCGGTTCAATCCTGATCCGGCGGGAAGGCGCACACCTTACGGATTTGTCATCGCCGCGCAAGCGCCGCACAGCGCGGCCTTACCCTGCATCCGGTTTCGGCGGTATGGATGTATGGCGCTCCAAATGGTCAGACCAGAACTGGTACGATGGTGCGCTTTATCACGCGGATCAGCTCTTTTCAATAAATTCAACGTCACATTGGATATGAAAATTTGGATCGCAAGCAGCTCCAGCGGCTATTGTTCGTCCGGGCTGAAAAAGCCCGACCAGAAGGAGTTATCCAATGGAGACCAAAATGAGACCAAGCACCAAGCCTGTCGCGCTCAGCATCGCTATTGCTGCCGCACTGGCCGGTCTGCAGGCGCAAGCGGCCGAGCAGGCGAACACCACCACCCCCGAACAGAAGGCCGAAGAGCCTGAGCGCATCGTCATCACCGGTTCGCTGATCCGTCGCGATGCCTTCGGCGCCGAACAACCGGTGGAAATCATCAAGGCCGAGGACGCGGCCCTGCAGGGCATCACCAACGTCGGTGAGCTGCTGCGCTCCATCACCATTGCCTCCGGCTCGCCGCAGGTGACCTCGGCGATCTCCAGCGAGTTCGTTTCGGCCGGCGGTACCGGTGTGGAAACCCTGTCGCTGCGCGGTCTCGGTGCCAACCGCACCCTGGTGCTGCTGAACGGCCGTCGCGCCGGTCCGGCCGGTACCCGTGGTGAAGTCGCCGCCTTCGACTTCAACGTGCTGCCGATCTCCATGGTTGAGCGTGTTGAAGTGCTGAAGGACGGCGCCTCGTCGCTGTACGGTTCCGACGCCATCGCCGGCGTGGTCAACATCATCACCAAGAAAGGTGATGGCGGCGAAGTCAACGTCTTCACCTCGCAGCCGGAAGAGTCGGGCGGCGAAAGCACGCGCATCAGCGCCACCTGGGGCACCTCGACCGAAAATGCCTCGATGCGCTTTGTTGTCGACCACAACGTGCAGAAACAACTGGCCCGCGGCCAGCGCGATTTCTTCAATTGCGGCCAACGCTACATTTTCGATCCGACCACCGGCGCGCGTAAGGATCCAATCGATCCGCGCACCAACGATTACCATTGCTCGGATCTGCTCTGGGGCCATGTCTGGATCTATGACTATGCGGACCCGACCAACGTCGGTCCGGGTGCCAAGGCCCAGTACGATTACGACGGCAATCTCGGTAACTGGCTGACGCCGTTCCCGAACACCATCGATCCGAACAATCCGGGTCACATGGTGACGCCGGCAGGCTGGTTCCCGGTGTCCTATGACCGCAATTCCGATGCCGTCACCAACGCCGATCACCCGTTCCAGGATCTGCAAACGCTGATCCCGGAAAACGAGCGCACCAGCGTTTACGGCCAGGCCAATTACGACTTCAGCAACGGCATGACGGTGTACGGCGAAGTGCTGATGAACCGCCGCAAGACCACCGTCAACGGCTATCGCCAGTTCTGGGGTTATGTCACCAACACCACGTTTGATCCGTTCGGAACCGGAACAGATGAACTGAGCACGGGTTGGGCCGGTGATCAGTGGCTGAGCCCGACACCGATCACCGATCACAGCGGTTCGCAGATCACCGTTGATTACCAGCGCTTTGTCGCCGGCCTGAAGGGTGACATCGGCGAATGGTTCTGGGATGCCTCGTATCAGGTCAGCCGCTCGGAAGGTGAATATCGCACCAAGCTGATCTACAAGGACGCCGTGCAGGACCAGGACTTCCTTCCGGTTTCCTGTGTCGGCATGGTGACGTCGGTGCGCGGTGTGCCCTGCAAGGACATTCCGTGGCTGGATCCGGAGTTCCTGCGCGGCAATATCTCGCAGGAAATGCGTGCCTTCCTGTTCGGCTCGGAAACCGGCAAGACGGTTTACGATCAGGCCTCGGTTGACGTCGTGTTCAGTGGTGACTTGTTCACGCTCGATACCGGCGCAGTAGGCATGGCCGTCGGTGTCCATTACCGCACTGACGAAATCAACGACAAACCGGGCGATCAGACACTGCTGAAAAACGCCTGGGGCGCAACCGCTGCCGGCATCACCAAGGGCGACGACACCACCGAAGCGATCTTCGCGGAAGTGAAAGTGCCGCTGCTGGCGGACTTGCCGATGGTGCAGAACCTGGAACTGTCGGTGTCGGGCCGTTACACCGATGTTGACTCCTCGGGTTCGGCGGACACCTACAAGGCCAGCATCCTCTGGGAAATGACCGACACGGTGCGTCTGCGCGCGTCGAAAGGCACATCGTTCCGCGCCCCGGCGCTGTTCGAGCTGTATCTGGCTGACCAGACCTCGTTCGCGTCCCAGCGCTCAATCGACCCCTGCATTCGCTGGGGCCAGGCACTGGCCGACGGCCGTATCAATCAGCGTATCGCTGACAACTGCGCCGCTGACGGCATTGCCAACAACTACGCCGGTGGCGCCATCACTGCCGAGGTGTTTACTGGCGGTGGCTACGGCATTCTCGAGCCGGAAACATCGGAAGCTGTGACCTACGGCATTGTCTGGACGCCGAAGTTTGCCAACCTGAACATCGCGGTTGACTACTTTGACTTCAAGATCGATGGCGAAGTCACGCAACTGGGGGCAGCGGCACTTGTCCGTCAGTGCTACAACTCCGAGTTCTTCCCGAACGAACCGCTGTGCGGTCAGTTTGATCGTGCGGCGCTCGATAACCGCATCGAAACCGTACGCGACCAGTTCATCAATATCGCCACGCAGCGCAACCGCGGCTACGACCTGTCGATCGACTATCGCACCGATTTCTCCTTCGGTCGCCTGACCATCCAGTCGCGTTCAACGCTGCAGGAAGAATCGTCGCGTGCCTTGTTCCCGGGTACTGAAGTGGACAGCAATGGTGAATTCGGTGATCCGGAATTCACTTCCTCGCTGAACACGACCATGGCTGTCGGTGACTGGTCGGTAACCTGGGGCATGCAGTACTTCGACAAGGTGTCCGATGTCGATCGCATCGGCAGTGATCGCGCGACCTATCGCGGCGAGCAGGTAAGGCTGGTGCTGGACGCCGATGCGGTGATGTATCACTCGCTGTCGGTGACGCGCGAGTTTGCCGAGATGGACATGATGCTGACCTTCGGTGTCGCCAACCTCGAAGACAAGCGTCCGCCGCGCATTTCGACTTACAGCAATGACCTGCAGACCGTCGGTGATTCGGCGTTCTACAGCCAGTACGATTTTGTCGGTCGCCGGATGTTCGCCGACCTGACCTGGTCGTTCTGATCGGTGCGTGTCCGGCGTCAGCCGGGCACTTGCCGTACAGGCTGCCGCCAGTGGAAGCTGGCGGCAGTCCGGACGGGGCGGGCTGCGAAGCCCGCCCTTTTTGCTGATCAGGATCAGGCGCGTCCTGGGTCCGGGTTGGGTGTGATCGGGGCCGGGTGTGGCCCGAATGGTTTTGCGGGGAGTCCTCATGCCGGTTGTGCTGGGAAAAAAAGACAATCTTGATGAACTGAATCGCCAGTACGTGCAGCGTCCGCTGTCCACGCCGGTGTTCCTGAATTCGGTGCCGAAGTGCGGCACGCACCTGATCCGCAACATCTTTCGCATGTTTGTGCCGGTGGAACAGCAGTACCACGCGGCTTTCATCCAGATCCCCATCCTGCACCAGCACCTGAAGGCCTTTGCCGCGGCCGAGCCGAAACTGAGCTGGGGACATCTGCTGTTTTCCGATGACTCGGCCATCGCCACCCACGGCGCGCGCAAAGTGCTGGTGGTGCGCGACCCCTATGACTGGGTGCTGGCGCGGGCGCGGTTCTTCCTTTCCGATACCTTCCAGGGCTCACTGGAAACACTGAAAAGCGGCAAGGTCAGCATGGAACAGGTGCTGAGCATGATGATCTTCGGCATTTACCAGAAAGCGCCGACGCTGCAGGAGATCTACACCCACAACGCTGTGTCCTGGCTGGGCAGCGACGTCAAACTGGTCCAGTACGAGGCCATCGTCGGCCACCTGAAGGCACTGGAGCGTGGTGCGGCGCAGGATTTCTTCGCCGATTTGTTCGACTGGTGCGGCTTGGGGCCGCTGCCGGATGACTGGCGGGAGCGGGTTCGGGTCGGTGCCGACCGCAAACAAAGCGCGACCGCGCGGGAAAATCTGGTCGGAGTCGGCTTTGAGGTGCCGGATGAATTGCCGGCGCTGCACCGGCAGATGGTCGATTACGCTGCGCCGGGGCTGCGCGCCATTCTCGGTTATCGCTGAGGCGAGGGCAGCAAGGCCGTCCCCCGCGCGTTGCCGGGGGCGCGGACTGCTCAGAAAACCAGCAAATTCCGAGCGGATTGCTGGGAAAAGCCGGACGAAAAAGCACCGGCTTTTTTCCTGTCGCGTGTGGCGGGATCGGAAGCCCTTCCTTTAAACTTCGCGCCTTTGTAAACATGCGGCGTAATGCCGCACGTGTCATGCCGCTGGTTTTGGGGGCGCGCCATGGCACGGGCTGAACGTTTTGCCCGTAAAAAAGCAAGGCATCAGCATGCGGTTTTGAGACAGGGGCTCGCACCCTGTCATTCTGACGGAGATGAGGCATGTCTTTCTTGAGCAAGCTCAAAGCCGGTGCCGGCGCGGGCGCTCTGATGCTGGCGGCGCAAGCCGTACAGGCAGCCGAGCACTCGACGCTGAACCTGCGCGAGGGGGTGACGGAAATCAGCCGTGAAGCCTATGACCTGCACATGTTTGTGGTGTGGGTCATGCTGGTCATCGCGGTGGTGGTTTTCGGTGCCATGGCCTATGCCATGTGGGCGTTCCGCCGCAAGGCGAACCCGAATCCGGACAAGTGGTCGCATTCGACGCTGATGGAAATCGTCTGGACGGCGATCCCTTTCATCATCCTGACCGTGCTGGCCGTGCCGGCGACCAAGCTGCTCATCAAGCAATACGATCACCACAACTCGGAGCTGACCGTGGTGGTGCGTGGCTACCAGTGGAAATGGAAATACGAATACCAGGATCACGGTATCGAGTTTTTCTCCAACCTGTCCACGCCGCGTGAAACCTTTGTCGACAGCAGCAAGCTGGCCACCGATCCGATCAGCGGTCTGGCGACCGTGCTGGCTGGCGGTGTCGTCGGCAAGGGCGATCAGCACAAGGAAAAGCCGGAAAACTATCTGCTGGAAGTCGACAACGAAGTCGTGCTGCCGGTGGGCAAGAAAGTCCGTTTCCTGATCACTGCTGATGACGTCATCCACTCGTTCTGGGTGCCGGATTTCGGTATCAAGAAAGACGCGGTGCCGGGATTCGTCAACGAGTCCTGGACGCGCATCGAAAAAGAAGGCGTTTACCGCGGCGTTTGCGCTGAACTGTGCGGCAAGGACCACGGCTTCATGCCGATCGTCGTGCGCGCCGTCAGCGAAGAAAAATTCGCCGAGTGGGTCGCCCAGAAACAGGAAGAGAAGCGCATCGCCGAAGAACAGGCGAAAGAAGCCGCTGCCAAATCCTGGTCGATGGAACAGCTGATGGCTGAAGGCGAAAAAGCCTATGTCGCCAAGTGCGCGGCCTGCCACATGCCGAATGGCGAAGGCGCAGGTCCGTTCCCGGCGCTGAAAGGATCGAAGATCGCGACGGGCGATGCGCAGGCGCACATCGAAATCGTCGTCAACGGCAAAGCCGGTACGGCGATGCAGGCGTTTGGCGCCCAGCTCACCGATGCGGAAATCGCCGCCATCATCACGTACGAACGCAATGCCTGGGGCAACAACAAGGGTGACCTTGTCCAGCCGGCCGACATCGCTGCGTTCAAGCAAGGCAAATAAGGGGAGATGACCATGGGCGCTCACGCCACAGCTCACGATCATCACGATCACCACGACCATCACGCCCCGACGGGCATCAAACGCTGGTTGTTCACCACCAACCACAAGGACATCGGTGCGATGTACCTGTGGTTCGCGTTTGCGATGTTTCTTGTCGGCGGTCTGATGGCACTGCTGATCCGCGCGGAACTGTTCCAGCCGGGTCTGCAATTCTTTGATCCGAACTTCTTCAACACGCTGACCACGGTGCACGGTCTGGTGATGGTGTTCGGTGCGGTGATGCCGGCTTTCACCGGTCTTGCCAACTACATGATCCCGCTGATGATCGGCGCGCCGGACATGGCGCTGCCGCGGATGAACAACTGGTCGTTCTGGATTCTGCCGTTCGCGTTCGGTCTGCTGATCGCATCGCTGTTCATGCACGGCGGTGGCCCGAACTTCGGCTGGACGTTCTACGCGCCGCTGTCGACCACCTACGGTCCGCCGAGCACCGACTTCTTCATTTTCTCGGTGCACATCATGGGTCTGTCCTCGATCATGGGCGCCATCAACGTCATCGTCACGGTGATGAACATGCGCGCACCGGGCATGACGCTGATGCGCATGCCGCTGTTCGTCTGGACCTGGCTCATCACCGCCTTCCTGCTGATCATGGTGATGCCGGTGCTGGCCGGTGCCGTGACCATGATGCTGACCGACCGTCACTTCGGTACCGACTTCTTCAACGCCGCGGGCGGTGGTGATCCGGTGCTGTTCCAGCACGTGTTCTGGTTCTTCGGTCACCCCGAGGTCTACATCATGATTCTGCCGAGCTTTGGTATCGCTTCGGCAATCATTCCGGCCTTCGCCCGCAAGCCGCTGTTCGGTTACGCCTCGATGGTGTACGCCACGGCGTCGATTGCCTTCCTGTCGTTCATCGTCTGGGCCCACCACATGTTCACCACCGGCATGCCGCTGGCCGGTGAACTGTTCTTCATGTACGCGACCATGCTGATCGCCGTGCCGACCGGCGTGAAGATCTTCAACTGGGTCGCCACCATGTGGAAAGGCTCGATGACCTTTGAAACGCCGATGCTGTTCGCACTGGCCTTCGTCATCCTGTTCACCATCGGTGGTTTCTCGGGCGTGATGCTGGCCATGGCGCCGGTGGACTTCCAGTACCACGACACCTACTTCGTCGTCGCGCACTTCCACTACGTGCTGTTCCCGGGCGCCATCTTCGGCACCATCGCGGCGGTGTATTACTGGCTGCCGAAATGGACCGGCCACATGTACAGCGAAGGCCTCGGCAAAGTGCACTTCTGGTTGAGCATCATTTTCGTCAACCTGACGTTCTTCCCGATGCACTTCTCGGGTCTGGCCGGCATGCAGCGTCGCGTCCCGGACTACAACATCATGTTCGCCGACTTCAACATGTGGTCGTCGATTGGTGCCTTCGGTCTGGGTCTGACCCAGCTGCTGTTCCTGTACATCGTCATCAAGTGCATCAAGGGTGGCGAGAATGCGCCGGTCAAGCCCTGGGACGGTGCGCACGGTCTGGAATGGACGCTGCCGTCGCCGCTGCCGTACCACACCTTTGACACGCCGCCGAAAGTGACCGAGGAAAATGCCCACGGCTGAGTTTGCGCAGGCAAACCACCACAGGCAGTGATGACGACACCATGAGCGAACACCCGAACGCGAGTGCAAACAGCATGACCGATCTGAAACAGCGCAATCGCAAGCTGGCCCTGCGGGTCGGTGGCATTGCCCTGGGCATGACGGCGTTCGGTTTCGCCATGGTGCCGTTGTATGACGTGTTCTGCGAAATCACCGGCCTGAATGGCAAGGTGCAGGGGCAGGCGTTGTACGAAGCCAAAGACGTGCAACACGCGCGGCAGGTGACGGTCGGGTTCATGACCACGGTGGATCGCGGTCTGCCGTGGACCTTCGAAGCCGTCGAGCACAAGGTCGTGGTGTCGCCGGGTGAAAAGCGCACCGTGCGTTTCCGCGTGACCAACAAGTCACACGAACGCATTGTCGGTCAGGCGGTGCCGAGCACGACGCCGAGCCAGGCCTCGCTGTTCTTCGCCAAGACCGAGTGCTTCTGTTTCGAGAATCAGGTGCTGGAACCCGGTGCGAGCACCGAGTTCGCGATGCAGTTTTTTCTCGATGCAGAATTGCCCGAACACATGCACGACATCACGCTGGCGTACACGTTCTACAACATCACCGACAAGGTCGCTGCCGCGGAACCACCCGCAGTGGCAGCAAATTGATGGCGATCACCGGCGCCCGGCGCCGGTGATCATGAGTCGCAGCAAGGCGCCGGATACGGCGGCTGCGATTCGCGAGTTTGGCTTGGGGTCGCGACTGACGCGAGGGAAGTAAAAATGGCTCATACCCAACAAGACGGCGCGCACGAACGCTATTACGTGCCGGCGGATAGCAAGTGGCCGTTCATCGGCTCAATTGCGCTCGGTCTGATTGTCTTCGGCGCTGCCAATTTTGTGCAGCATTCATCCGCTATCGAGAAGTTCAGTGCGGGTCCGATCAACGCCTGGGGCGGCTGGATCCTGACGCTCGGCATCGCCGTGCTGCTGTTCATGCTGGTTGGCTGGTGGCGCAATGTCATCAGCGAAAGTCTGGGCGGCCTGTACAGCGCGCAGATGGACCGCTCGTTCCGTCAGGGCATGCTGTGGTTCATCACCTCGGAAGTGATGTTCTTCTTCGCCTTTTTCGGCGCGCTGTTCTACATCCGCATGTTCGTGGTGCCGTGGCTGGGCGGTGAAGGTGCCAAGAGCAACACCCACGAACTGCTGTGGCCGGATTTCGTCAATGTCTGGCCACTGACCACGACGCCGGCCGGCGAAACCACCACCGGCATGCCGCCGTGGGGCCTGCCGCTGATCAACACCGTGTTGCTGGTCACCTCGTCGATCACGCTGACTATCTCGCACCACGCGCTGAAGGCCGGTGAGAACTTCAAGGCCTGGACCTGGCTGTTCTGGACGGTGGCGCTGGGTACGGTGTTCCTGGTGCTGCAGGCCTACGAGTACATGCACGCCTATCACGACATGAACCTGACGCTGGGTTCCGGCGTGTACGGCAGCACGTTCTTCATGCTTACCGGCTTCCACGGCATGCACGTGACGCTGGGCACGCTCATGCTGCTGGTGATGCTGTTCCGCATGGCCAAAGGCCACTTCAAGCCGGAGAAGCATTTCGCGTTTGAAGCGGCGGCCTGGTACTGGCACTTCGTTGACGTGGTCTGGATCATCCTGTTTGTGTTCGTTTACTGCCTGTAAGCGATACGCAGCAGTCAAAAAAGCCGGCGCACAGCCGGCTTTTTTTTGCCCGGCAATTGACCGGGCGGACGTGCCAGCGGTCGGAAAAATGGTCTAGGGTGAAAGCCTGAGCAGGCAAAAGAACAGGCGGTCATCGTCGTGCGAGCTGCGGTCAGGATTTCGGTCTGGAGTGTGTTGTGGGCATGGCTGTACTTTCTGGTGCCGGCGGCGCTGGCCGGTGAGCCGGTTGCTGAGTGGCTGGCTTTGCGCGAGCAGGCGTTCCAGCAACCCAGGCAGGCGCTGACCCGGATTGATGCGCTGCAGACCCAGGCCGGGCCGGACAGCGAGCGGGCCCTGCTTGAGCTGGTCCGCGCCAATGCCCACGCCATGTTGCTGCAGGTCAGTGACTCGACCGCGGCCATCAATCGCGGTCTGGCCCTGGCCGGCAAGGACAGCACCACGCACTTTCGCCTGCGACTGCAGCAGGCCGCCAACGCCGAAAGCATGGGACGCTCCGAAGATGCCTTGCAGCAACTGGACCAGCTGCTGCTGGAGATCGACGCCCGCCCGGACAGCGAACGCCAGCTGCGCATGGAAATGCTGATGCAACGCGGTACGACGCGCGCCAACAACGGCCTGTTCGGCGATGCCATCAAGGATCTGCGCCAGGCTGAAGCGTTGATCGGCTCGGCGACGCCGCACTGGCTGGTGCTGCTGATCCGCCAGACGCTGGCCGATGCCCTGAGCTGGAGCGGCAACTGGCAGGACGCCATGGCCATCAACCGTCAGCTGCTCGACGATTACCCGGCCGACAGCCCCGGCCTGCTCAAAGGCTATCTGCTCAACCAGCGCGCCTGGCTGATCACCTACGAAAGCGGCGTCGATGCCGCGCTCGGTCTGCAGGCCGAATACCGCCAGCTGATGCAGCAGTACGGCAGCCCGCTGAATCGCCTGCACACGCTGCTGGCCTCGGCCTACATGCTCGCCGATGCCCGCCGACCGGTTGAGGCGCGCGCCTTGCTCCAGCAAGCTGAACCGCTGGCCCGGCAGGCGACGACGCCCTATCCGCTGATCAACTGGCATGAAGTGGCGGCCCGGGTCGCACTCAGTGAGCGCCAGGAAAAAGCCGCGCTCGACGCCATCGATCAGGCCATTACCCTGAATGACAAGCTGCAGAGCCGCTACTACGGGATCAACCTGCGCGGCAGCCGGGCGCAGATCCTCGCCAGCTTCGGCCGTCATGAAGAGGCGATGACCGAGCAGGGCCGGGCCATGGAGGCTCGCTTGCAGGCGCTGCGTGACCAGAGTGCCGGCCATGAGCGGCGGGTATCGGAGCTGTCGGCGCGGCTGGCCGAGCGCGAGGCCGAGATCCTGCGTCGTGACAATGCCCTGCAAAGCGCGCAAATCGCCGAACAGGAGCGGCGGGCGCGGGTGCTGGTGATCGGCGCCAGTCTGCTGTCGGTGTTTGTGCTGGCACTGATGGCCCTGCTTTGGCGCAACCGCCAAATCAGCCGCCGCCTGCGTGAGCTGGCCAATACCGACGTGCTGACCGGACTGCCCAACCGGCGGGCAGTAATGGCCCGCGCCGAGCAGGAGTTCGAGCGCATCCGCCGCTACCCGGCGCCGTTCAGCGTTGCGGTACTGGATCTCGATCACTTCAAGCTGATCAACGACCGCTTCGGTCATGAAGTCGGTGATGACGTGCTGCGCCGGTTTGCGGTCATTTGCCGCGGCGCGGTACGCAGCACCGACATCATTGGCCGCACCGGCGGCGAGGAGTTCGTCCTGCTGATGCCACAGACCGATGCCGAGGCCGCGCTGCAGATGCTGGAGCGGCTGCGCGAGCAGGTGGCGCGCATCGCCGATGCGCTGCCGCAGGCCGGGCTGCGCACCCGGGTCAGCATCGGCGTCGCCAGTTGCCATGAAGCGGATGACAGTTTCAACCGCCTGCTGCTGCGCGCCGATCAGGCGCTGTATGCGGCCAAGGCCGGCGGCCGCGACCGGGTACAGCTGGCGGATGCACCCGGCAGCCTGCAGGGCTGAGAAAAGCGACATTCGCCGCCAATGACGCTTTCACCAAGCAATCTTCGTTTTGCTAGCCGTGCGCCTGTCGCCGGTTCGCTGTCTGCTGCCGTGTGACTTTTTTACGTCCGCCGTGTCGCCCGATGCTGCACCGCAGAACGGCGCGGCCACAGAATCATTTGGATGAGATCTTGGTAAATTCCTTTAAGAACATATGCTTGGCGAAACCTCCCTGTGTCGCTGTCCGGCGCTGTCGTCGTGCTGAAAAATGATGACGTTTTTCTGAAAGCCGGTTTGGCGAAGGCGGGCAGAGCATCGGTGGCGATTCCGGTAAGCCGTGGAGGTGGCGGCGGCCGGAAGCTCGGCAATGCCCATACAAAACGCCAATAACCGGAGACAGTCCCATGCATCGCACATCCCACACCGGTCGCCTGACCGCGCTGACGCTGGCGCTTTGCGCCTGCAGCAGCGTCGCGCTGGCCGCCGACCCGGTCGAGCTCAGCCTCGACCAATTGCCCTTCAACACCGCGGGTCAGGTCGGGGTCGCCAAGGCGAGCGCCGAACCTTCAGCCGTCAATGCGCTGAAAGCGCTGATCGGCCGCAACGAAAGCTTCGCCCTGCAGGCGGAACGCAAAACCGGTGCCGGCGAAGTGCTGGAACGCGGCCAGCAGACCTACAAGGGCGTGCCGGTGCACGGCGCCGAGTTCATCGCCACCCGCGATCAGGCCGGCAAGTACACCTTTGTCAACGGCACGCTGCTGCGCAATATCGACCGCGATCTGGCCGATGTGACGCCGAAGCTGAGCGCCCATGACGCCGCCCGTGCTGCCAAGCGCGCCTGGTTTGGCAACGCCGCCGTACCGGGAGAAAAAGCCGAACTGGCCGAGCGCAGCGAACGCAACTGGCGCGTCAACTTTGAGCGCGAGCCGCAACTGCTGGTTTACCGCGATGCCGCCGGCAAGGCGGTGCTGGCCTGGCGCATCGAGTTCGGTGTGCCGGCCGCCAAATCCGGTCAACTGCCGAAACAGCCGCTGCTGTTCATCGATGCCAAAACCGGCGCCGTGATCGCGCAGTTCGACAACCTGCACACCGCCGAGGAAGCCGGCTCCGGCCCCGGCGGCAACCAGCGCATGGGCCAGATTGAGCACAGCAGCAGCGGCAGCGGTCTG
Organism: Permianibacter sp.; assembly: GCA_041913605.1. Taxonomy (GTDB): domain Bacteria; phylum Pseudomonadota; class Gammaproteobacteria; order Enterobacterales; family Permianibacteraceae; genus Permianibacter. The sequence goes on along the minus strand of JAYSEY010000006.1, from coordinate 25,854 downwards.
GCCGGCGCCACGCTGGTGACCAAGAACGGCACCACCTGCACGCTGAGCAACAGCTCAACCCGGGTGATGGATGCCGCCGGCAGCACCAACACCGGCAGCACGACGCCCAAGTCCTATACCTGCTCGACCGCTGGCAACCGCTTTGTCGAAGCCCAGGTCAACGGCGCTTACGGCGTGCTCAACGACATTCTTTTCAACGGCACGAAAACCGTTGAGATGTACCGCGCCTGGTTCAATGTCGCGCCGCATCCGCACTGCTCGGGCGCGCTGCGTCAGTACGGTCACTACGACCGCAACCTGGACAATGCCTTCTGGCAGAACTGCACCATGTCTTACGGTGACGGCAACACCTTCCACCCGCTGGTGTCGATGGACGTGGTCGCCCACGAAGTGTCACACGGTGTCACCGAAGCTCGTTCCAACCTGCAGTACAGCGGCCAGTCCGGCGGCCTGAACGAGTCGTTCTCGGACATCGCCGGCACCGCGGCGATTTACTACGTCGGCGCCAACGTCGACTGGAAAATCGGTTCGATGATCAAGAAATCGTCCGGCCAGATGCGCTGCATGGATGACCCGACCTGCGACGGCCGCTCGATCAAGCATGTCAGCAGCTACACCAACGGCATGGACGTGCACCACAGCTCGGGCGTCTACAACCACGCGTTCTACCTGCTGGCCACCAAGCCGGGCTGGAACGTGAAAAAAGCCTTCGAGGTGTATTTCCGCGCCAACGCCAACTACTGGACCTCGTCGGCGAGCTTTGCCCAGGCGGCCGAAGGCGTTTGCAAGGCGGCCAAGGATCTGGGCTACAGCGAAACCGATGTCAAAGCCTCGCTGACCGCCATCGGCACCAACCCGACCTCCTGCACCGGCGGTGGCGGCGGTACGCCCACTGACACCACGCTGAGCAACGGCACGGCGGTCACCGGCAATTACGCCGCCCAGGAGTCGAAGTACTTCGTGCTCGACGTGCCGGCCGGCGCCAGCAACCTGAGCTTCACCACCACCGGCAGCAACGGTGATGTCGATCTCTATGTGAAGTTCGGCAGCCGTCCCAGCACCACCGACAACAGCTGCAAGTCGGAAGGCCAGAACAGCAACGAAACCTGCACCATCAGCAGCATCCAGACCGGCAAGTACTACGTGCTGGTGTACGGCTATGCCGCCTCGACCAGTGTCAGCGTCAAGGGCAGCTACAGCACCGGTGGTGGCGGCGGTGGTGACACCGTGCTGAGCAACGGCGTGGCGGTGACCGGTATCAGCCTGGCGGCCAATGCCCAGCGCTTCTTCACGCTGGCGGTGCCGAGCGGTGCCAGCAACCTGAAGTTTGTCAGCAGCGGCGGTTCGGGTGATGTCGACATCTACGTCAAGTTCGGCAGCAAACCGACCACCACCAGCTATGACTGCAAGTCGGACGGTTCGAGCAATGCTGAAACCTGCAACATCAGCAGCGCCCAGAGTGGCACGTACTACGTGCTGATGAACGCCTACTCGGCGTCGAGCAATGTGTCGCTGACCGGCTCCTACAGCACCGGCGGTGGTGGTGGCAGCTGCAGCACGCTGCCGGTGTGGAACGCCAACACCACCTACTACACGGGCAACAAGGTGCAGTACAACGGTCGCCAGTATCAGGCCAAGACCACGGTCTGGTACTGGGCCCCGACCTACACCAGTTACTGGACCGATCTCGGCGCCTGCAACTGAGCAGCCGGCGGGGGCACACATCGCGTCCCCGCCTGTTCGCCGCCCCGAGCGGGCGGTTTGTCTGAACACCGGCGCCCGCGATTGCGGGCGTCGTCACGTCTGGCGGGTTTGCGGGTCGACCCGGCACCCCGGCCCAGCGCCCCGGCCCAGCGCCCCGGCCCGGCACACCCGTGTCGCTGCCATGGTCCCGCCGCGTGCTGCCGGAATCGCTGTGCGCGGATCGGCAGATATCCTTACGGACGGCTTGAGTGGCCGCCGCTTTCATGACTCAATTCACCCCTTGCCAGACGTCCGCTGGCAGCCGCGTTTCCGGTCTGTGCAGGCAGCAGGCTGAACCGCCGCAGCGGACGACGATCACCAGACCGGCTCCAGCCGGCGATACGGGTTCTGCCGGAGAGCGGAGCCGGAACGGGCAGGAGCAGGCGCGGAGTCGCTGTTTCCTGTGCAGGCCGGAGGGGAGCATGCGTGTGCTGCAAGGTCGGCCCGGTTTGCTGCGCGGCGGATTGCTGGCGCTCGCCGGCCTGCTGTGCATGGGCCGTCTGCAGGCCGAATCCGAGCCGGTATTCCAGCGCCTCGGCGTCACCCAGGGCTTGTCGCAGGTCTCGGTGCAGGCCATCGCCGAGGACAGCCGCGGTCTGCTCTGGGTCGGCACCCAGGATGGCCTGAACCGGTTCGATGGCTATCGCTTCCTGACCCTGCGCCATCAGGCCAATGATCCGGCCAGCCTGTCCTCGGACACCATCAATGCCCTGTTGCCCGGCCTCGACGGCCGGCTCTGGGTGCTGACGCCGGCCAGCCTCGACGTCTATGACCCGCGCAGCAACCGCGTGGAGCGCCTGCCGCACCGCGCTGACAGCGAGGACGGATTCAGCGGCCGCCAGGTCGGCCGCAGCCTGCGCGACAGTCGCGGCCGGCTGTGGTTTGCGACCCCGCGCGGTGTCACCCGCTTTGATACCGAAACGCGCCGCTACCGGCATTTCCAGCCCTGGAAGCTGCATGACGTGCCGGTCTGGCACAACCAGGTGGCGGCCATCGCCGAAGCGCCGGCCGGCACGCTCTGGGTGGCCAGTGCCGGCGGCCTGCAGTGGTTCGATCTGGAGCGGGAACAGTTCCGGTTTGCGCTGCCCGACTGGTTGCACCAGCTGGGCAGCGATCTGCAGTTCGGATTCCTGCATGCAACGCCGGACGGCATCGTCTATGCCGCCGACCATCTGCACCTGCACCGCTTCGATGTCACCCGCCAGCAGCACCAGATGTGGACGCTGGCCGAGATCGGGCTGGTCGACATGCCGAACGTGATGCAGGTGATGGCCAACGGCGACGAGTGGATCGGCAGCACCCACGGCCTGTTCCACCGGCCGCTCGGCGCCGCGCGGTTCCGCATGTACCGCTACCACGGCCAGGATGCCGACAGCCTGCCCGGCGAATTCATTACCAGGCTGCACGCCGACCGCGCCGGCAATCTCTGGGTCGGCACCTATACCGGCGGATTGGCCAAGCTGTCGGCCAATGCCGCCCATGTCCGCTATTTCCGCGCCAGCACCGACGGTCAGGGACGCGCCACGTCGGCGGCGGTCAATGTGCTGGCCCGCGACAGCAAGGGCGGCGTGGTGATCGGCAATTTCGACGGCCTGCTGACCCGGGTCGATCCGCAAACCGAGCAAATGACCCCGCTGCTGTCGCGGCCGCCGTGGCGACCGGACGTGACGCCGGTGCCGATGCTGACCGGTATGGTCTTCGACCGTCAGGACCGGCTGTGGATGAGCTCGACCAACGGCGTCTACCGGCTCGACCCCGATGGCCGGCAGAGCGCCTGGTTTGCCGACCGCAAACGTGGCGGCCCGCCCATCGCCCGCTGGCTGGATGTCGCCGTCGATGCCCAGGACCAGATCTGGGTGCTGGCCACCACCAGCGGCATCTACCGCTACCGGCCACTGGAGGACGATTTCCTGCACGTGCCGCTGGTCGGCATCGGCGATTCCGATCAGGCGCCGACACTGGCCCGCCTGCATGCCCGGCCGGATGGCTGGCTGTGGATCGCCGCCGAGTTGCCCTATCTCTTTGCCTGGCATCCGCAGCGCCAGCAGCAGCGCAGCGAGAAACTCAGCTGCGCCACCGGCATGCAGTCCACCGTCCACCATCTCGGCTCGGATGATGCCGGCCGGCTGCTGCTCGGTACGCCTGTCGGCCTGTTCCGCTTCGATCCGCAGACCGGCAGTTGCGAGCACCTGAGCGACGCCCAGGGCCTCGCCAACCGGGTCATCAACGCCAGTCTGGCCGATGCCGACGGCCAGCTCTGGCTGGCCACCAACCGCGGCATCAGCCGCTACGAGCCGGACAGCGGCCGGGTAGTCAACTTCAGCGCCGCCGACGGCCTGCATCACGGCGAATTCAACGCCGGCGCTGCGGTCCGGGTCGGCGATCGGCTGCTGTTCGGCGGCATCAACGGCGTCGCCGCCTTCGACCCGGCCAACATGAAACACGCCGGCACCTCGCCGGCGGTGCTGCTGCTCGACCTGCAGGTCAACTTCCAGCCGTTGCGCCTTGATGGCCGGGGCGAACCCGCCAGTACCGCGACCTATCTGGAATCACTGCAGCTCGATCACCAGCAGAACAACCTCAGCTTCAGCTTCGCCGCCGCCGACCTGTCGGCACCCGAGGACTACCTCTACGCGTGGCGGCTGCGCGGCGCCCGCGACCAATGGGTGGAAACCGGACCGGAAAGCCGTCAGGCGACCTACACCGGACTGGCGCCGGGGCAGTACACGTTCGAGGTGCGCGCCCGTCGCGCCGGTCATGAATGGGGGCCGGTGACGGCGCTGCCGATCACCGTGGTGCCGGCCTGGTGGCAGCAGAACTGGGCGCGCGGGCTGTTTGCGCTGGTCGTGCTGCTGCTGCTGGCTTCGCTGATCGCCAGCCGCGTGTACCGGCTGCGCCGGCGCAATGACTGGCTGGAGAAAGCCGTGGCCGAGCGCACCCGGCGCATCAACGACCTGATGGCCCAGCGCACCCGGCTGTTCGCCAACATGTCGCACGAACTGCGCACACCGCTGACCCTGGTGCTGAGTCCGCTCAGTGAGCTGCAGCAGGAACCGGCGGCGGCGCCGTTCCGCAGCCGGCTGGAAAGCGTGTACCGGCATGCCAAGCGGCTGGCCGGCCTGATTGACGACGTACTGGCCATCGCCCGCCTGCAGGACCCGAACCAGCCGCCGCCGCCCGGTGTACGGGTGCCGCTGCGGCTGTTGCTGCTGTCGCTGCTGGAATCCTTCCAGCCGGTGGCGGCGCGTTCCGGTGTGCTGCTGCGTTGGCAGCGCATCGACGACGTCAGCGTCGAATGCCCGCCCGATGATCCGGGCATCATCGTCGGCAACTTGCTCTCAAATGCGCTCAAGTACACCGATCCGGGCGGCGCCGTCGATGTCGCCCTGACCCATGAGCCCGACGCTGCCGGCGGACCGGGCTGGGCGGTGCTTAGCGTCCGCGACACCGGCATCGGCATCCCGGCCGACCAGCAACAGCAGATCTTCGAGCCCTTCTTCCGCGGCGCCCAGGCCCGGCCGACGCCGGATGCGCTGGCCTTCAGTACCGGACTCGGCCTGGCCCATGTCCGTGAATTGGCGACTCGCATCGGCGGCGACGTCCGCGTTGACAGCACGGTCGGCGTCGGCAGCAGCTTCATCGTCCGGCTGCCCTGCGCGCCGGTGATGGTCGCCGCGCCAGTGGTGACGGCGGTTGCCGAAACGGCCCCGGCCTACGGAGCGGCCCGCCACAGTGCGGCCGTCGACGCTGGCGCAGAGGCCGGCGAAGACGCGGCCGGCGCCACGCTGGCGCACGCCGACGGCGGCGAAGCCGACTGGGAAAAACCCAGCCTGCTGATCATCGAGGACAACGCCGAGCTGAACGCCTACCTGTGCCAGCTGTTCGGCGACGAGTTCGACTGCCTGAGCAGCGGCGATGGCGCCGAAGGCGAGCGGCTGGCCTTCGAGCACCTGCCGGATCTGGTGATCTCCGACATCCGCCTGCCGAACATGGACGGCATCACGCTCGCCGAACACCTGAAAACCGACATGCGCACCTCGCACATCCCGATCATCCTGCTCACCGCGGTGGCCGATCACGATGTCCGTATCCGCGGTCTGTCCAGCCACGTCGATGACTTCATCGGCAAACCCTTCCATGTCGACGAACTGCGCCAGCGCATCAACAACCTGCTGCGCCGGCAGGCAGCGCTGCGTGACTACTTCCGTCGCGACACAGCGGTCAGTGAGGTGGATGCCGACGCCGGAACCGGCGTGGACGAGGCGGGCAGCGCGGCCCCGGCCCCGGTGATGACCGAAACCGACCGGCGCTTCCTGCGCCAGCTCGATGACGTGCTGGGGACGCTGCTGGAGAATCCGGAACTGGACCTGCCGATGATGGCCGGCAAGCTCTACCTGTCGAAGAAACAGGTGCAGCGCAAGGTCCGGGCGCTGACCGGCCTGACGCCGATGGAATACCTGCGCCAGCTGCGCCTGAACCGCGCCGCCGACATGCTGCGCGCTGGCGAGCCGGTCAGCCGCGTGGTGTATGCCGTGGGCTTCTCGTCACAGAGCTATTTCACCACCTGCTTCAAACAGGCCATGGGCCTGACCCCGAAAGCCTGGCAGCAACAGCAGCTGCAACCCGCCGCCGCCCGCAAACCGGCGGCGCGCAAAGCCGCCGCCGACGATCCGGCGTCCGATCAGGTCGTCGCCGAAGACACCGCCGACCACGACTGACGCCGCTAGCGCGACCCGCCGGTCCGTCTCAACCGTTGACGCCGTGCGGCACCAGCAAGCCGGTCTTGATGGCGATGATCAGCAACAACAGCAAGGCCACCGACAAACCCACCCGCCAGGTCAGCGAGTTGACCGTGCGCTTGCTGCTGTCCGGGTCCTTGACCAGGAAATACAGGCCGCGGAACAGCACGAACAGGATGGCGAACAGCAGCAGGACGAGGATGGATTTGATCAGCATGGGGAGGGCTTAGTTGGGCAACGGGCCGGTCGTGTCGTGATCCTGCCCGAATTACGCTGACTTTGCAGTTATCAGCGGGCTTTTGCAGGAAAGACGTGAACGGCGAACAACTCGGTGGAACTACTGAGACTGATCAAAATTTAACCATCCAGCCGTTCAGACTTCCATTTGTAATGTTGTGTACTGATCCGTAAAGTTGTTGACAGTGGTTTTCATCCGAAATAAGTTCCCCCCGCGAGAAAAAGTTCCGTGAATAAGTCGTGTATTCAGCGGAAATATTTCTCTTCATCCAGCCGATTCGACGCGAACACAGCGTCACCTCACCGGGTCGGCGGCAAAAAATAGAGCACCAAGGGGACCATCAATGATGAACAAATCATGGCGCAAGGGCGTTGTCGCTCTTGCTGTTTCGGCTGCTTTGGGTTTGGGAACGGCAGCTGTCTATGCAGACAACACTTCGGGTTCGATCTTCGGTCAGGCGAAGCAGGGCACCACGATTTCGATTGTCAATCTGGACACCGGCCTCAAGCGTGACCTGACCGTCGATGAGAGCGGTCGCTACACGTTCTCGCAGCTGCCTACCGGTCGTTACAAGATCACTGCCGGCACCGTGACGCGTGACCTCGTCGTCAATGTCGGCACCGGTACTCCGGCCAACTTCACTGATGATCAGGCGGAAGTCCTGGTCGTCACCGGTGGCCGCATCAATCCGATCGACACCTCCTCGGTCGAGTCCTCAACCGTGTTCACTGCGGCCCAGATCGAGCGCCTGCCGGTCGGCCGTGACGTCACCAGCGTTGCGCTGCTGGCTCCGGGCACCGTCCGTGGTGACACCGCGTTCGGCAACCTGGCCTCGTTCGGTGGTTCGTCGGTGGCGGAAAACGGCTACTACATCAACGGTTTCGATGTCACCAACATCCGCAACTTTGTTTCCTATGCGACGCTGCCGTTTGAAGCCATTGGCGAACAGCAAATCAAGACCGGCGGCTACGGCGCCGAGTACGGTCGTTCGCTGGGCGGTGTGATCAACGTCGTCACCAAGCGCGGCACCAACGAATGGTCAGGCGGCGTCAGCGCCTACTGGCGTCCGGACGGCCTGCGTGAGCGCAGCGCCAACGTCATTACCCGCAACCCGGAAGAGCTGGAAAACCACGAGCAGTACTTTGTTTACCGTGAAGACAACAAGGACGATTCGTTCCTGTACAACGTCTATGGCGGTGGCGCGATCATCGAAGACCGCCTGTTCGTTTTCGCCCTGCTGGAAGGCGTGGATGACAGCTGGGAACGGTTTGGCCGTACCACCAGTAATTCGAACACCAGCGACAAGCCCAACGGCATGGTCAAGGTGGACTGGAACATCACGGATGATCACATCCTTGAGTTCACGCACATCATCAACGAGCAAGAAACCAAGACCAAGTCCTATAACAATCGTGCCAATGAGTACTACACCGGTGCTCATGGTGATCTGTATGAGACTTACACCACCCGCAACGGTGGCGACGTCTCCATCGCGCGCTACACCGGCCACATCACCGATGACTTCACGCTGTCGGCCCAGTACGGTGAGCTGAACAACGAAGACAATTACGTGCCGGGCGGCCACATTGGCTCCGATTGCCCGCGCGTCTGGGATAGCCGTACCGGCACATCAGTGCTGGTCTATCGCGGCTGCTGGAACCAGAATGCTCCGCGCCCGCGCGACAACAATTTCGGCCCTGACGAAGACACCCGCGAAGCGCTGCGTATTGATGCTGAATGGTTGCTGGGCGACCACACGCTGCGCTTTGGCTACGATGATGAGACCTTCACGTCATCGCACGCTGGTGCCCGTGAGTCGGGCAGTATCTACTACCGTTTGTATCGCACCACTGGCGTTCCGCGTGTGGTCAACGGCGTTACCGTGGCCCCGAACACCGACTACGTGCGGACTTGGGAATTTGACTCGGCATCCGGCGAGTACGAAGTCAAGAACACAGCTATCTATGTCGAGGATAGCTGGCGCGCAACTGACAATGTCATGGTCTACGTTGGCATTCGCAACGAAACCTTCGAGAATCTCAATGGCGAAGGCAAAACCTTCGTCGAGGCCAATGATCTGGTTGCTCCGCGTCTGGGCGTGTCCTGGGACATCAACGGCGACTCGAGCATGAAGGCATTTGCCAATGCTGGCCGTTACTACATCCCCGTCGCTGCAAACAGCAACATTCGCGCGTCGGCAGCAGAACGTCTGGTGCAAAAATTCTTCTACTACGACGGTCAGCTTGATCCGCGTACCTCCGCTCCAGTGCAGGCGCTCACCCAGCAAATCGGAGCGACGTCTGTAAACGGCAGTCTGGACGCGCCGGACCCGGGTACGGTGTCGGTCACCAACCTCGAGCCGATGTATCAGGACGAGTTCCTGGCTGGCTTCCAGATGACTCTTTCGGACAACTGGACGGCAGGTGTGCGCGCCATCAAGCGTGATGTCAAGAACGGTATGGATGACTACTGCTCGCACCAGCCATTCGTTGATTGGGCGGAAGACAAGGGTTATGACAACTTTGACCCGGACTCGATGGCTTCCTGCTTCTTTGTCAACCCGGGCAAAGACCTGCGTATCAAGCTGGATGTCAATGGTGACGGCAACTACACCGAGCAGCTGGTTCCGAACTCCTATCTCGGCCTGCCGAAGTACAAGCGTGGCTACCGTGCCATTGAGTTGTTCTGGGAGCGTACGCCGTCGGATGGCTGGTACATGCAGGGTTCGTACACCTGGTCGAAGAGCGAAGGCAACATCGAGGGCTACGTGAACTCGTCGCTCGAGCAGGACGATGCCGGTTTGACCCAGGACTTCGACCACAAGCTGTTCGAAGACGGTGCTGATGGTTACCTGCCGAATGACCGTCGTCACAGCCTCAAGCTGTTCGGCTCCTACCAGGTCAACGATGAATGGCGTGTATCGGGCAACTTCGTTGCCCAGTCTGGCCGTCCGGTCAGCTGCCAGGGCTTTGTGCCATTGGATGGACTTGGCGTTGATGTCGGCAGCCTGAACGCCTACGGCGCGTCGAGCTTCTACTGCACCAACGATCAAGGTCAGACTGTCCTGACCCAGCGCGGTCAGTACGGCCGTACGCCCTGGATGTTCAACTTTGACATGGGTCTGGCTTATGTCCCGGATTGGGCGAAAGGCAACCTGACACTGAAGATGGATGTCTACAACATCTTCAATCTGCAGAAAGTGACGGAGTACTCGGAAGCCGGTGAGTACGACCGTGCTACACCGACCAAGGATCCGAACTTCCTCAACGTCGTGAACTATCAGGCACCGCGCTCGGTGACCCTGTCGGCTCGCTACACGTTCTGATCCAGCTGTCCAGTCTGTAGTCTGAAAATAAAGGGACGCCTGCGCGTCCCTTTATTTTTTTTAAAGCTTGCTCGCAGATGCAGCAAAACCGCCATTAACTGATCGGGCCACTTTGCGCGGGCTTGGTCGGGTTATCCAATTTTTGTCCAGACTAGTAAGTAAAAATCCAAATCCTCAACATAAACCGATGATTTGATTTGCATTTGCGGGGCGACAATCGTCGTTTTTCCAGAACAGCCGCCAGCAAATGCCGGCCACCGCGGCCATTGACAAGCCACGGTGATCCCCATAGCTTCGGCCTCGGGAAAAAGTTCCGTGGAAAATTAAGAAAATTTGCCGGTACTTTTCCCGCTCAAAGGTTGCCGACGGAAGTCGTGGGACGGCCAACCGGAACATAATCACCAAGGGGACACATAATGACCAACAAGTCGTGGCGCAGGGGCCTTGTCGCCCTCGCGGTATCTGCAGCGCTGGGAATGAGCTCGGGCATCACACTGGCGGCCGACGGCGGTATCGTCGGTTCGGTTTCCGGCGTGCAGGCAACGGGCTATGTTGTAACCGTAAAGAACCCTGCTACGGGTTTCGCACGGGAAATTCCTGTCGATTCAAACGGTGCTTTCCGTATCCCTCAGCTGCCATCGGGGCAGTACGAGATCGAAGTATCCAAGGACGGAAAGGTTGAAGGTCGTCAGACCGTATCAGTTGGCATCGGCGGCAATGCCGTTGCGCGATTCGATTTGGCCGCTCGTGGAGGGGCCGAGGTCATCGAGGTTGTCGGTGCGCGTCCGTCAGCGGTTGACCTCACATCAACTGACTCCGGCCTGATTATCGGTTCAAGTGAACTGGAAAAGATGCCGGTGGCACGTAGCCTGACCTCCGTGGCCCTGCTTGCGCCCGGTGTGGTCAAAGGTGAAGTGGGCTGGGGTGACCTCGCTTCCTTCGGCGGTGCTTCTGTTGCAGAGAACTCCTGCTACATCAATGGCGTAAACGTTACCAACACGCGAACCGGTTTGGGTTGTGGCACGGTACCGTTCTCTTTCTACAAGGAGTTTCAGGTCAAGACTGGCGGCTATTCGGCGCAGTTTGGCCGGACAACGGGCGGTGTCATCAATACTGTGACCAAGAGCGGTACCAACGAATGGCAATTCGAGGGTAATGTTTTCTACGAACCGTCGGCGCTGCGCGAGCACGGTCAAGTGTCCTACGGCAACAATGGCCGTGTATTCCGTGATTTCAGCTCGGACGATCAGGACAACCTCGAGTTCGACATTTCGGCGGCGGGTCCGATCATCAAGGACAAGCTGTTTGTCTATGCCATCTTGAATCCGCGCTCCAACAAGCAGGAAGGCATTGTTGGCGGTACGCGCTCCACGGTTGCCGACTTGTATCAGGAAAGCTCGGCCTCCGGCGGCGACAACATGTTCTGGGGCATCAAACTCGACTGGCAGATCAGTGATGACCACCGTCTGGAAGTCTTCGGATACTCCGATGAGCGGACGACGCATTTCAAGGCTTGGGACCTGAATCCGGATACGCGCGTTCAGGCGCCCAAGCAAATTGATGACAGTCTGCAGGAGCGCGGCGGTACAACCAAGTCGATACGGTACGTTGGCGCGTTCGGTGATCTGACGGTGTCCGCGATGATGGCGGAAGTGGAGCACAACTTCGAAAACCGTCCTTCGGTGCTGTCGTGTCCGGGCATCGCTGACCTGCGCGCAGTGTCATGGGCGGATAGTGCCCGCCGTCGCCGCTGTGCCGATTCGGCAACTTTCGGCACCAACTATGACGTAAACAAACCATCGCGCATTGACTTTGAATGGGCGCTGGGTGACCACATGCTGCGCTTCGGCTACGACCACGAAGAGCGCGGGTCGTTCGCCAGCAGTTTCCGGACCGGTGTTTCGGGCCCGAACGCGCGTGACGGTGGCGACTATACGTATCGCACCTTGGCCAACGGCGGCCGCATCGCCGGCATTGGCTATACAAACACCACCGGTGCAGCGTTTGACTATGTCGGCTTCCGTCAATTCAACGGCGGTGGCGAGTTCGAGTCGATCGACACCGCGCTGTACATCGAAGACGAGTGGCAGGTCAATGAGCGTCTGACCCTGAACTTGGGCCTGCGCAGCGATTCCTTCGAGAACAAGACCGTCACCGGCTCCACGCTGGTTGAAGACAGCAACCTGATCGCGCCGCGCCTCGGCGTTGCATTTGACATGGCCGGTGATGGGTCGAGCAAGCTGTTTGCCAACGTCGGTCAGTACTATCTGCCAATCGCCAACAACACCACCTTCCGCGCAGCATCGGGCGTGCGTGACACGACCAAGTACTTCCGCTTCAACGGTATCGACCCAGCCAGCGGTCGGCCGCTGAATCAGGAGCAGCTGATTGGCACGCGTTCGGAACAGGTGAACTCGTCGGGCAGCATTCCGGCACATCGGTTGTTCCAGCCGGAAGATCTGGACCCGTACTACCAGAACGAGTTCCTGATTGGTTACCAGCAGGAGCTGACTGAAAACCTGTCGGCAACTGTGCGTGCCGTGTATCGCGATACCGCCAGTACTATCGACGACTACTGCGGCGTTGAGGCTCCGGCCGGTCATGACGCGAGCGGCGACAGCTGCATCCTGATCAACCCGGGCAAGGGTGCAACCTATTCATGGGACATCAATCAGGACGGCGTTCCGGACGGCCCGGCAGTATTCCATAGTGCGGAAGACATCGGTCTGCCTGAGGCAGAGCGTACTTACAAAGCCCTGCAGTTTGAGTTCGATTACCGCAGTGCGACGTTGCGCTTGTCGGCCGGCTACACGTGGTCGCGCAACGAAGGTAACTTCGAAGGCGCGGTGAAGTCCGATATCCTCCAGCAGGATTTCGGTATTACGCAGGACTTCGATTTCCCAGCGCTGACCGACGGTGCCTATGGACGTCTGCCAAACGATCGTGAACACGTATTCAAGTTCTTCGGCTCCTACTCGGTCACCGATGCGTTCTCAGTGGGCTTCAACGCGCAGCTGAAGAGCGGTCGTCCCTACAGCGCGTTCGGTGGCGGATATCCGGAGGCCCGTGGCGAGTTGTACGAGTACGGTGGCTACGGTGATACCTACTGGATCCGTACGGGTTGCCCGGATACGAATGCCAATGGCAGATGCGATCCGGCAGAGAAGCAATGGGCCTTCGTGCCGCGCGGCAAGGCTGGGGTAACACCATGGACACTGCAACTTGATGCAAACATGGCCTATTCGTTCAATCTTGGCGGTCTGGATCTGCGCGCCACGCTCGATATCTTCAACATCCTGAATACTCAGGAAGTGTTGCAGGTAAGCGAGTTTGCTGAACCGTCACGTACGGAAGGTGTACCAAACATCTACTTCCGTACACCGACCGCGTATCAGGTTCCGCGTTATGTCCGTTTTGGTCTCGAAGCTCGCTTCTGACCGATACAAGCACAAAGCTGTAAAGCAAAAAACAGGGGACCAGCGCGGTCCCCTGTTTTTTTGCTGATCGTGCTGTGTGAAAAGATTGGTGATCGATCACGCATCCCCAATCCTGAGAAATTGAAAGGCCCGCCGTTTCCTGCGGGCCTTTCAATTCAGTTGCAAGCGACTTAACAGTTATCAGAAGCGGTAGTGAACCGAAAGCGTTGTTTCCCGCGGTGCCTGATGACGGCCGTCGTTGAGGAAGTTGTCGTCAAACTTCTGCAACTCGCGGTTGGTCTCTGCAACTTCGTTGTACTCGACTACCGTTGCCGAATTGAACAGGTTCTGAACCGCCAGCTTGAACGTCAGGTCACCATTCGCCCAGTTCGGCGTGTAGGAAACGCCCATATCGAGGCTCTTGACCCACGGTGTACGGCCATAATTTCCACGCTTGCCGAGGACCCGGTTGTTGTTGCTGTCCAGGCAGTAAAAGGATGAAGCGGCATACAACGGGAAGTACTCGTGATCAGTGCCATTCGGATCAAAGCCTTCCAGCGGAATGAATCCGTAGCAGCTGACCGGGCGACCGGACTGAATCAGCAGGTTCGCCGAGACCAGCCATTCGTCGTTGATGTCGTACGTGCCGAAAATCTTGAGCGTATGGCGACGATCGTTGGGCAGATAGCCGCTGGCTCCATCTTCGAACAGACTATGGTCGAAGTCCTGAGTAATACCGGCATCCGTCTGGTCAACGGTTGAGTTGACGTAACCTTCAACGTTGCCCTCCGAGAACGCGTAAACGTACGAAGCCTGCATGGCCCAACCATCGGACTTCGCGCGTTCCAGAGTGAACTCGAGTGCCTTGTAGGTGCGCTCGTACTCAGGCAGACCGAGGTAGGAGTTCGGCACGGTAACCGTGGTGAGCGTGCCGTCGCCTTCCAGATCCATCGAGATGTTAACGTCTTTCCCCGGATTCAGGATGAAGCAGCGCGCCAGGCTGTGCGGATCAAAGTTTTCATGGCCATTGTCTTCGGCCCACTTTGCAAACGCGTCGTGGCCGCAGTAATCGTCCATGCCATTTTTGACTTCGCGGAAGATTGCTTTGACGCCAGCAGTCAGCGTGTCGTTCAGCTGAGTCTGGTAACCGACAATGAGTTCATCCTGATACATGGGCTCCAGATTCGGGTCGGAAACCGTCGCCGGGTTGGGGGCAACTGCCGGGCCTGAAGATGTTGTCGTACCAATTTGCTGGCCGAGGCCATTTGCCGGCGCACCACTGTTCGGATTCAACACGCCGTCGTAGCGATAGAAAGACTCCAGCGTCTGTTCGATGGCGGAAGCACGAGTGTTGGTGTTGGAGGCAACGGGAATGTAGTAACGACCAAGGCTGCCGTACAGTTTGTTCTTGGCATCACCGCTGACATCCCAGGAAAAGCCGAGACGTGGCGCGATCATGTTCTTGGCATCAACAAACGAAATGCCGTCAGCATTCATGTTGGCAAAGCTTTCACTGCGCAGACCGGCATAAATCATCCAGTCGTCCAGATGCCAGCTGTCCTCGATGTACATGGCTTCGTTTTCGACGGCAAATGCACCACCGCCCGAGTTGAACTCCCGCACACGGACGTAATCGGTATTTGGTCCCAGCGTCACACCCCGTACAACGCGGGACTCAGCGGGCCCGACTTTGAACAAGCGATAGTAAATGCCGCCTTCAAAGTCCTTGGCTGCCGAGCGCGAAACGAACTCTTCTTCGTCATAGCCGAAGCGCAGCTGGTGATCACCGAGTTGCCACTCGAAGTCGATACGGTTGGCTGTGCGTTCGTCGGTATCCGGGCCGAAGTTCGGATCTGAAACGTTTCGGAAAAGGGACTCGTCCCAGCAGCCGATGTAGCCGACGGCGCCGGGGTTGGTGCGCGAGTCATAGACTGTCGGGCAGCTCGATTCCGGGCCGTAGGAACCGTTGCGGAAGCCATTGGTATTTTCGAGCTCGCCACGCATGAGCGAAACGGTCAAGTCTTCAGTCAGATAACCAGTGTACTTGCCGATAAAGACATCGCCGCCATTCTTGGTTTTGAAACCCTTGCGGAAACCGCCATGCTCGCCGGTATATACCTTGCCGGTCGGGTTGCGATGGAAGCGCGTTTCCGGGTTGCTTTCGTTCTGGATGGCCGTGAACTCAAGCAGGTGGTCGTCAGTGATGTGCCAGTCAAGTTTGACCAGATAGAACGGCGAAGTGTCCTCGACGTTCGTGCTGTTTTCTTTTGTGTAACGATCGAATTCGTCTTTGCGACCTTCAAACAGGCCATACACAAACAGGCGGTCCTGAACAATGGGGCCACCCGCGTAAATGTTGTATGAGAGTTCGTCAGCGGTGTTTTGCGAGCGGTACCGGAAGTAGTGATTGGGATGATCTGCGTTGAAATCATCCGGGTTTTTGCTGATGACATCGGGAGCATGCTCGCGCAGACCCTCGGGTCGCCAGTAAGTGCTGACGCCACCTGTCCATGTGTTGGTGCCACGCTTGGTCACCAGGTTGACCACGCCGCCCAGCGAACGGCCGTATTCGGCCCCATAGCCGCCGGTACGGATTTGCTGCTCGCCAATGGCGTCAAAAGGCAGGTTGGCATAGGACAAGAAGTTGCGGATGTTGGTGACATCAAATCCATTGATGTAATAGCCGTTTTCCGCGACTGACGCGCCGCCGAACGAGGCCAGATTGCCAAGGCCGCCGTCACCGCGGACGGTGCCCGGTGCGAGCAACGCAACACTGGTTACATCGCGGCCCACCGGCAGGCGTTCAAGTTGGGATGCTGTGAAAGTTGTGGAAGATTCCGATGACGAAACGTCAACGCTCGAAATACGCGCCCCCACAACTTCAATGACTTCGGCGTCGCGCTCAACATTGAAATTGACCGGCGTACCGGAGCCGACCGTGACCAAAACTTCACGCGTGTCGTTATCGGCGATAACTTTGTAGCGGCCGGTCGGCAGTTGCGTAAACGTGAAACGGCCATTTGCATCGACCGTGACTTCACGCGTAAGGCCTGTATCAACGCTGACGACTTTGACTCTCTGTCCTTGCTTGGCTTGGCCAAACACAGAACCAACGCTCAGGTCGGCGTAGGCTGCCGGTGACGCGAGTCCAAGTGCGGCGGAAACGGCAAGCGCAACCATGCCAACACGCCATGTTCTAATTTTCATGTAACGAGTCTCCTGGATGTTTTCCAACATAAAGTCGCGGTTGGACAATGTGTTGGAGTTCCTTGGTATAGGTTTCAGTTTTGCGCAAGAAATCCGGCAATAATTCTGTTGCCGAAATTTTGCGGAGGAACGGTACGTTTGCGGATTGTTGGATGTCAATCTGCCAATTGGATTTAACTAATGCATTTGCGTTGTTAAGAAACAACTAATGCGTGCAGCTGACGGTTTGTCGTGAGTTGAAAGCGACTTTTTCAAATTTGTTTGTAGCGTTGCGTATCATTTTGTTTTGTTGCTGAAGACGTGTGTTTGCTGAAAGGCAAACACACTGGTGGTTTCGGAATTCCACATCGTGTGGATTTACGACAGCGCTTCAGGGAGGGCGAGGTTTGCGGTAGTTGCTGCGGAGTGTTTGGAGCCACTCATTGGACCTTTATGGATCGCAGGGCTGATAAGGGGGGGGGGGGCGGTCCAGGCCTGTGGCGCGGGAGACGGGCCCGCTGTGCTATCCTCGCCGCCCGTTTTTTGACCATTTTTCCGCCGTGTCGCGTCGTTTCCATTTCCGTCCCGGTTTTGCGCTGCTGGTGCTGGCCATGCTGGTGCTGATGGTCAATCTTGGCTTTTGGCAGCTGCGCCGGGCCGAGGAGAAGCGCGTGTTGCTGGCGCTGGCGGCGGCCCAATCGGAGCAAGCGCCGGTGTCGCTGGTTGAGGCGCTGGATGCTGAGGATGCCCATCTGCGACCGGTGCGCACCGACGGCGTGTTCCAGGCGTCTTACGACTGGCGGGTGTCCGGCAATGACAGTGCCGGACGGCGTGGCGTCTGGCGTCTGGCCTGGCTGCATGTCGGGGAAGACTGGGCCTTGCTGGTTAACCGGGGATGGCAGGCGCTGCCGGCAGCGTCGTCGAGCACGCCGGAGCCTGTCGCGGCCCAACCCTCGATCGCCGAACCCGTCGTTTCTCCCTCCGGTTCGTCGGCCATGCCGGCAGCTGATTCCGGTACGCCGGCCATTGCGGCAGCGGTTTCCGGCGCGCCGGCCATGCCGGGCACCGCCTCTGGCCCGGCAGCGGACTTGCCCGCCGGCTTGACAGTGACCGTCGCCGGTCAGCTGTTCCGGCCATCCGAACCTTTCATGTCCGCGCCGTTGCCGGCTGCCGGCCTGCAAACAGTCGAGTGGCCGGTGTTCGATTTCGCTACCATGCGCGCCGCCTGGCAGCAGGAGCTGGACCGTCGCGGTGACACCGGCCGGCGCATCCTGCCGTATACGCTGCGCCTGGCTGCCGACCAGCCCCATGGCTTCAAGCGGCAGTGGACCGTGATCAGCGGTGATCCGGCCAAACATACCGGTTATGCCGTGCAGTGGTTCGCGATGAGCGCCGCGCTGCTGTTGCTTTTTTTCTGGTTCTCTTTCCGAGCGGAAACGCCTGATGACAAGTCCTGATCCCTCTGTCACCGGTATGCCGGTGGCCGCCGGCCAGCCGCCGGTGTCGCAACTACGCAGTCGCCTGACGCTGATCGGCATCATGCTGATCTTTGTCCTGCCGGTGGTCATCGCCTATGCCGGTTTCTTCGGCGGCTGGTTCAGGGATGTCGGAAGCGCCAACAAGGGCGAGCTGGTGGCCGGCGAACTGAACGTCGCAGCCTTTGGTCTGGCCGATGCGCAAGGCGCTGCGCTGCCTGCGGGCTGGCAGGAGAGCAAGTGGTGGCTGGTCTATGTCCATGATCAGCCGTCCTGCGATGCCGACTGCCAGCGCGCGGTGATCACCGTCCGCCAGACTTGGCTTGCCACCGGCAAACACCAGGATCGGATTGTTCCGGCGATGGCCGCACCGGCAGTGGCCGATGCCCGGTTGATGGAGCTGCCGGAGCCGGTGCGCCTGCTGCGTGCGCCGGTAGCGGACGGCGCGTGGACCGGGCAGGGCGCATCGCTGCCGGCGCCGGGCATCTACATCATCGACCCGATCGGAACGGTGGTGCTGCGCTATGTCGCGCCGAAAACCGAGCAGGACGCCATCGATCGCGCCAAGGACATCGGCAAGGACGTGAAAACCCTGATGCGCTTCTCGCGCATCGGCTGAAACCCGAACCCTGAACCGGCCGCCAGCTGTCACCGGCCGGTCGCGAGTGATTGCAGACGATGAATCCCGTAACCCGTTTGAGCATGAAGCTGGCCGCGCTGGCGGCGGCGCTGGCCCTGGTGGTGGTGCTGCTCGGTGCCTGGACGCGGCTGGAAGATGCCGGTCTGGGCTGCCCGGACTGGCCCGGCTGCTACGGCCACTTCACCGTGCCGACCGATGCCGAGGCGCTGGCACGGGCCAGGGAGCTGTTCCCCGATCAGGCCGTGGTCGCGGAAAAAGCCTGGCCGGAGATGATCCACCGCCACTTCGCCAAGGCACTGGGCCTGCTGATCCTGATCATGACCGTGGTGGCCTGGATGCGTCGCAAACAGGGGCATCCGGTGTTGTTGCCCACCCTGTTGCTGGTGCTGGTCTGCTTTCAGGGCGCGCTCGGTGCCTGGACGGTGACGCTCAAGCTCTGGCCGGTGGTGGTCATGGCGCACCTGCTGGGCGGCATGCTGACCTTCTCCCTGCTGTGCGTGACGGCGCTGCAAATGGCCGGTGTATTCCGCCCGGCGCAGGTGTCGTCCGGGCTGCGGGCGCTGGCGCTGGTGGCGCTGCTGACCGTGTTTGCCCAGGTGGCGCTCGGCGGCTGGACCAGCTCCAACTATGCGGCCCTGTCCTGCACCGAATTCCCGGTCTGCCAGGGCGACTGGGCGACGCAGGGCGATTTCCGCGAGGGTTTCAAGCTGCACTATCCGGGCGAGAAGAACTACGAGTTCGGCCTGCTTGAGCACGACGCGCGCATGGCCATCCACGCCACGCACCGCATCGGCGCCTACCTGACCATTGCCGTGCTCGGCCTGTTTGTCTGGCTGCTCTGGCGTCAGCCGGGCGCTTCGCAAGCGGCGCGGCGCCGCTATGCGCTGCTGGTTGCCGGCCTGCTCGGCGTGCAGGTGACACTTGGCGTGCTGAACGTGGTCAAGCATCTGCCCCTGCCCAACGCGGTCGCCCACAATGGCGTCGGCGTGCTGTTGTTCATGACCCTGCTGGCCGGCAATGTCTGGCTGGCGACACGCGCGCGTAACGGCCAATGAGCACTGTTGCAGAGACTGTTTTGGCGGAGAGTGTTGTGACTGAGACCACTACAACGAGCAACGCCCGCGCCGGCTGGCGCGACTATTACGAGCTGACCAAACCGCGCGTCGTGGCCCTGTTGCTGCTGACCGCCGTGATCGGCATGTTTCTGGCGCAGGACCCGGCACAGGCCATCCTGCCGCCGTGGCGGGCGCTGGTGTTCGGCACGCTCGGCATCGCATTCGCGTCGGCCTCGGCCGCCGCCGTGAACCAGATCCTCGATCAGCGCATCGACGCCATCATGGCGCGCACCACCAACCGGCCGATCCCGCAGGGCAAGGTCGGCAACCGTCAGGCGATTGGGTTTGCGCTGGCGTTGGCGCTGCTGTCGATGGCCATCCTCTGGCTGTTCGTCAACTTCACCGCCGCCTGGCTGACGCTGGCTTCCCTGATCGGCTACGCCTTCATTTATACCGGCTACCTGAAACGCGCGACCACCCAGAACATCGTCATCGGCGGTGTCTCCGGCGCGGCGCCGCCGCTGCTCGGCTGGGCCGCGGTCACCGGCGAGATCCACCCTTACGCATTGTTGCTGGTGCTGATCATCTTCGTCTGGACGCCGCCGCATTTCTGGGCGCTGGCCATACATCGTCGCGACGATTACGCCAAGGCCGACATTCCGATGCTGCCGGTGGTGTTTGGTGTCGACTTCACCAAAACCTGCGTGCTGCTGTACACGGTGCTGCTGCTGCTGACCTCGCTGCTGCCGTATCTGACCGGCATGAGCGGGCTGATTTATCTCATAGGCGCGGTCATGCTCGGCCTGTGGTTCTGCGTGCATGCCTGGAAACTGAAGTTCGGCCACAACGCCGGTCAGGCAATGGCCACCTTCCGGTTTTCCATTGTCTATCTGATGGCCTTGTTCGTGGTGCTGCTGGTCGATCACTACCTCGGCTGAAAACAGTTCCGGCCAGCGATGCCGGCGGCAAAACCGCTGCCTCCGATTTGAGATCGCACTGGAACAGCACTGGAACAGCACCGGAACAGCACCGGAAAACCACCGGAAAACCACCGGAAAACCACCGGAAAACCACCGGAAAACCACCGGAACCGGCCCTGACGCCGGACCGGAAAACAGGCGCAAGGGAGTCGTCATGAGTCTGTATCGCTCGCAAAGCTGGCTGATCGTCGCCGTGGTGGTCGTCATTGCCGTCGCGGCCGCCTGGGGCTGGAAACAGCTGGGCAATTCCACGCCCGCGACAACAACGGCCGACCCGTCAGGCCAATCGGCACTGCAGATCACCCAGCTGTATCCGCAGCCCAAAGCACTGAAGCCGTTCCGCCTGCAGGACCAGCACGGCGCCGATTTCGACAACGCGCGTCTGCAGGGCAAATGGAGTGTGCTGTTTTTTGGCTATACCAGTTGCCCGGATATCTGCCCGACCACGCTGGCGAGCATGGCGCGTGTCGCCGCGCAGTTGACTGATGCCGAACGTGCGCAACTGCAATTCGTGTTCATCACCGTCGACCCGCAACGCGACACCGTTGAACAGCTGGCGCAATACCTGCCGTTCTTCAAGTTCGATGTCACCGGCCTGACCGGCAGCGAAGACAGCATCGCAGCTCTCACCGCCGATCTCGGCGTCGCCTACCTGCGCGTGCCGCAAGCAGGCGAGGCCGCTTACCTCGTCGATCACAGCGTGCGCCTGTTCGTGCTCAATCCGCAGGGCGAACGCCATGCGCTGATGAGCCCCGAGGGGATGCAGGGCTTTGCATCGGAAAAGGTGTTGGCGGATTTGCGGGCGGTAGTTGATCAGTAGGAATTTGATGACAAGGCAGGCTTCGGCCAGAAATCTGGATTGACCTCCTACCTGTAATTAGTGCCTACATGCAGCGCAGCAATTTGTACTTTTTCGACGCAGTTCAGAGCGGGCAAGACAAAATTTTTGAATCGATACAAACCGATACCCATTTCAACTTGTTCATTCCGCGTATCGCGTAAAGAGTCCTCATCGGCGGACGTCCATATGGACATCAGCGCTCTCCGGCAACACCAGAATTTTCAGGTCCGAAATGTCTCCGACAGCAAGCGAGCTTTCATGCTCGCTTGCCCCTTTTGGGCTGATCTCGCGATTCTGATTTTCCGTCGGTGAGCCTCCGTTTTTGACGTTCGACTAACACACCGCCAATGACCGGTATCTGTGCACGACATATGGCGGGTACACAACAACAGATAATGGAGATCACATGCCCCACAAAATGCTTCGGCGCAATGTCCTTGCGCTGACAATACTGAGCGCGCTGGCTGCTGGTGGGCAGCAGGCTTTTGCTTCGGGAGAGACGACTGGTGCAGTGAGCGGCGCGGTAACGCGCGGCAACATCACTGCCAATACCGTTGAAGTAGTGATCAGGCGTGCAGATACGGGTCTGGAACGGCGTCATGTGATTGACGCCAATGGCTCATTCCGCTTCAACCAGCTGCCTATTGGCGAATACAAAGTGGTTGTTCTGGCTGACGGCAAACAAATGTCGGAGCAGGTTGTTGTGGTTGGTCTGGGTAGTCAAAGCAATCTCCGCTTTGATCTGGATGCGCCAGACAGGCTGGAGATTGTTGGCGCACGCGCAGCGGTGATCAATCATCGTGACACGACCTCCGGCATCGAAATGAGCGAAAGCGAACTTGACCGCGTGCCGGTTGCCCGCTCGCTAACTGACATTGCGCTGTTGGCTCCGGGTGTAATTGAAGGTGATTCAGGATTCACTTGGGCGGGCCGGCAACTGCCCTCTTTCTCAGGCTCGTCAGTCGCCGAAAACAACTACTACATCAATGGTCTCTCAGTCGCTAACTTTCGGACCGGACTTGGTGCCGCAGAGGTACCGTTCGAGTTTCTGAAACAGGTTCAAATCAAGACCGGTGGCTATTCCGCTGAGTTTGGGCGTTCAACCGGCGGCGTGATCAACATGGTGTCAAAGACTGGCACCAATGAGTTTGAAGCGGCGATCAGTGGCTATTGGAAACCGGAGTTTCTGATCAAGCGCCAACGCGACCTGAAAAACTACGATGGCACCAGTTGCTACGAATGTTCGACGTCGCGTGATGAAGATGATGAGAAACGATTCAACATCACCGCCGGCGGACCTTTGGTCAAAGACAAGCTGTTCTACTACGTGCTGTTGGCGCCCCGCAAGATTGAATCGGAGTCCTATGGCACTACGGACGAGTCAAGCACCAGCGAAAACGAACAGTGGGGTGCAACGCTGACCTGGCAAATCAGTGATGATCACCGGCTGGAAGCGATGGGCTTCTCTGACCAGCGTGAATATACGACGGACACGCAGGGCTACAAGCTTGGGCCAAACGGCGTGCTCTATGGAGAGTACGGTGTAGGAACCTTGCCTTCACTGCAGGGCGTTGCGTACCGTCCTTCCAGTTCAACAGAAATAACTGGTGGTGAGAACAAGGTCGTAACTTACTACGGAAATATCGGCAGCGACATCAGTGTCAAAGCAATGCTTGGTGAAAGTGTACGTAACAACTCGACGGTCAACGGGGATACTGCGCCATATGTTGAGTACTACTACTTTTACCGCAACGGTGCGCCTGACAGACGATCACTGGGGCAAACCCGCAGAGTGAGCGAAACGACGCTCTCCCGTCAGTCAGATACAGAAGACGTGAACCGTCAGTTCCGTTTGGATGCTGAGTGGCTGGTTGGTGACAACCATCAAATCCGCGCAGGTCTGGACAACATGGAGTTGACCACCACGTACAACATCCGCAATACGGGTGGTGCTCGCTATACATACTACTTCCTCAATGCGCTCGATCTGGTTCCGTACAATGCAATGCGGACAACCTATTCGAACATCGGCACTTACAAGAGTGATGCCAAAGCCAAGTACATAGAGGATCTCTGGCAGGTAACCGACAACTTCATGCTTTCTCTAGGGCTGCGTCACGAAGTCTTTGACAACAAAGATGGTGACGGAGAGTCGTTCATGAAGTCCGAGGATTTGCTGGCGCCGAGGCTTGGTGCCAGCTGGGATGTATTCGGTGATGGCAGTGCCAAAGCCTATGCCAGCGTTGGTCGATTCTTTTTGCCTATCCCCAACAACGTCAACGCGGACCTGGCTGGAAAAGTCTACAGTCGCGACGAGCGATTCCTTGCCAAGTGCTTCAAGTTCAATCCAGGTCAGGTGCCGACTTTCCTTTGTGACAAGGCAGACCGCTACGACACCATCTATCGTGCGGGCCTGTCGCAGCCAGCTCACGAAATTGTCGATCAGGATGGACTCGACCCGATGTATCAGGATGAGATCAACATCGGCTACGAGACAAATCTGCCATGGCTTGGAGAGGGCTGGGTAGGTACAGTCGAGTTCAACAATAGGGTGATGGAAAACTTTATTGATGACGTCCAGTTCAGAGAGGCGCTGTTGGCATACATTGATGCAAACAAAATTGCTGCCTCTGCTGCTGCGCTCAAGTCAATACAGGATCGTGACTTGTATGCCATGATGAATCCCGGAGAAGCACTTGATATCAAATGGGACTTCGGCGATGGGCGTGGGCTTGTGCCTGTAACGCTGGGAACAAACTATCTGCCCATGCCACGTGGCGAGCGGAAATACCGCGGCCTGAAGTTCCTGCTCAATAAACGGTGGAACGGCCAGTACTCGTTCTCAGCGTCATATACGCTGTCGAAGACGATGGGGAACACCGAGGGCGCCGTAAACTCCGATACAAACAACACCTTGTCCACGCGGACAGACGTTTTTGATCTGCCCGAGTTGATGCTCGGTTCCTACGGTTATACGCCGAATGATCGCCGCCACCAGGTCAAGTTGTTTGGTAGCTACGCCATCATGGAAGACTGGACTGTTGGAGCGAACCTCAGTTGGGCTAGCGGCCGGCCACTATCGTGCTATGGTGGCTTCCCGGATGGACGCGCCAATGATGAACGCCGCACGGGCTTTTTCTGTGATGGCAAAGTTGTAGCTCGTGGCTCGGCTGGACGTATGCCGGGTGTTACGACGCTTAGTCTTAACACGATCTACAACTTCACTGTGTTCGGAATGGAAGGGCAGCTGGCGCTTAATCTGTACAACCCGTTTGGCTGGGACACGGCAACCGACTTCGTTCAATCAAAAGAGCGATACCTCGCGTCGGCCGACCCGGAGACCAACAACTACCCGGTTGTCGCCAACGAGAATCATGGGCTTCCGACAGTGTTGCAGGCAGGTCGCTCGGGACAGATATCGTTTGAGCTGAAATTCTGATGCAGTATTTGCGAGAGGTTCGTTGCTGCGGACTTCTCGCTAGTGATTTGAGTGAAAGCAAAACTGGCTTTGAAAATTGCCAGCGAGCGAAAGGCCTGCACGCGAGTGCAGGCCTTTCGCTGTTTATGGCACGGGACACTATCGACCCCGCAGCCATCGCCTTCAATACCGCGCGTATGCGAACACGGTCGTCGAGGTTTCCGGTATGGCCGGGACGCTCCTTTTCCCTCGCTGGTCCTCGCCATCAGGGCGACAGATTGTCCTTAACCTCCACGGCTGATACTGCCTCGTACAGAGCCGAATTTAAGAAGGCAGTAAGGCGGATTCGTGCCATTCAAATTCGCCCTGCACGTGGACCATGGCTTTCTTTCTCATCCGACCAGTGTTCGCTGATTTGCGATCGACTTTCGCAAATTTGTAAATATTTCACAGGGTGGCTGAGCACAGTAGCAAACCGAAAGTCTCCTGCTTTCGAATGTACGGAGCGATACAGAAAAGTCATTGTTTCGATTCGAACTCTTGTAAAAAAGTACCAATCACGTGGCTGATTTTTGAGCCGCGCGGCCGTGTTGTCGCTGGGGAAGAGGGCGCGACGGCACGGCATCCCTCATCACTACAAGAGTTCAAAAATGACGACACTACGCATGAAACTCGTCGCGCTGTCGATTGCCGCGGCGATAGGTCTCCACGCACACGATGCGCTGGCGGCCAGCAATTCCACCTCCTGTAAATCCCCCGTCTTCCGATCCAGTCATAACTAGAGGTTCGGAACGTGGC
>JAYSEY010000005.1:44497-240504 GCA_041913605.1 Permianibacter sp. | reverse complement strand
GAGGGTAAACCGGCGATGATCCTGAGGGTGCTGAAGCCGGTCGGGAATGACTACAAGCAGCGAATACTGAGGGCGAGAGCGAAGTACGAAGCCGTTCAGCGGGAGAATGCAGAACGTGGTAAGTGAGTGAAATTCGAACTCTTCGCGCTATCTTCATCTACGAAATGGAACTCAATCAACGCAAGGAGCATAAACATGCCTACAACTAAACGCAGTCTGTTTCGCTCGGCTCTTTTGGCAACGCCGCCGATCCATGTCGCGACAATTACCCCAAGCTGTCGAACACGCTGTGCGCGAGGCCGGAAACAGTTCGGCGCTCAGGCAAAGGCATTGTTCTCGCCAGATTGAATTGTTCTCTTCGCGCCGCCCAAGCCTGAAGTATCGCAACTGACCTGCATCAAAATGCAGCAAGCGCTCCTTCTCCCCCACTCTCCCCCGCTCTCTCCCGCAAGGTGAGAGGCAGCAATCGTTTGCACTCTGCGGCAAAAAGCAGTGCACAGCACAGGAAGTCTGCGCGTCGCAGATCAGATGCGGATTGGCCTGAACCCCAACAACACAAGAGGCGCCGAAGCGCCTCTTGTGTTGTCCGCTCTTGCGAGCCGGCGATTTGCCTGAGCCAAACGCTTACGCCGTGCGCTGACGCACGGCGGCCGGATCAGCGGCGGGCGTCGCCTTTTTTCTTGTTGATCTTTTTGCCTGCTGCGCTGCTGGCTGCTGCTTTGGTGGCAGCCGGTTTTGCAGTGGCTTTTGCGGCTTTGGCGGGTTTGCTGCCGTTATCGTTTGTTGCTGATTGGCCGGCTTTGCCCGTTGCGGCTTTGCCTGCCTTCGGCCCTGCGACTTTCGACGCGGCAGCTTTCGGCGTTGCGGCATTGGAAACAGCGGCAGGTTTTGCTTTGACCGTTTTCAGCAGATTACCGGCGGCGGCCAGACGCTGGCCGCTTTGCACCAGTATGCCGAGCTCGCGCAGGGCCACCGAGAACTTGGCGAATTCATGCGCCTGGCTGGCGCGGAATTCGGTCAGCAGTTGCTGCCAGCGTTTCAGCTCGGCGTTGTCGTGGGCCCAGGCAGCGATGCGCGCTTCGGCGTCGAGATTGGCAGCGGTCAGCTTCAGGACGGTGCCGGTCAGTTGACGCTGTTGCCAGTCGAGTTCTTCGCGGAACGCAGAGCGCGCCAGCGCCTGCCAGTGGTTGTCCACCGGCTGACGGACGATCTGGGTGAGGAACCAGTGCAGATCGGCTTTTACGCCGGTCTTGAAGTAGGTTTCTGCCACCAGTTCAACGCTGAGTTTCAGCTCTTCGGCGACTTCGGCAATGTCCAGCGCCGAGAACAGCGTGCTCATGTAGGCCGCCTGTTCGGCGACTTTCTTCGGCAGGCCACGCTCGACAAAACGCTGCGTGTCGCCGGCCAGATCGGCGGCTTCGCTGGCATCCAGGAATTGCGGCAGCTTGGCACGCAGTACATCCACTGCCGGACGCAGACGTGCGATCTCGTCGGCCAGCGGCGCGTGTTTGCGGCGCTGGCGCATGAACCAGCGCGCCGCGCGACGCATCAGTCGCTGCGATTCGTGCATCAATTCCAGTTGCAGTGCCGCTGGCACTTTGTTGTCCAGCGCTTCGAGCTGCTCCCACAGGGCATCAATGCCGAACACTTCGCGGGTCAGCGTGAAGCAGCTGGCCACTTCGGCGAACGACATGCCGGTTTCATCAACCATGCGGTGCGCGAAATTGGCGCCGCCGAAATTGACCATGTCATTGGCCAGTTGCATGGCGATGATCTCGCGATGCAGACGGTGCGAGCCAATCTTGTCGGCAAATTTCTTGCGCATCAGGGTCGGGAAATAGCCGAGCAGCATGTCGTGATAGAACACGTCATCGACCACTTCCGGCGCCATCAGCTTTTCTTTCAGGCTCATCTTGCCGTAGGAGGTCAGCACGGCCAGTTCGGCGCGTGTCAGGCCTTTGCCCTTGAGCGCGCGTTCCTGGATATCTTCATCGGAGGGCAGGTATTCCAGCGCCCGATCCAGACGGCCTTCGCGCTCCAGTTGGTGAATGAAGCGGATGTGTTCCTTGACCATGCTGTGCGCGCGCACTTCGGTCACGGAAATGCTCTGGCTCTGGCGATAATTGTCTTTCAGCACGCTGGCGCCAACCGCATCGGTCATGTCGGCCAGCAGCTTGTTGCGCTGTTTCTCGGTCATCTCGCCTGCGGCAACAAAGGTGTTGAGCAGGATCTTGATGTTGACTTCGTTGTCGGAAGTATTCACGCCACCGGCGTTGTCGATGAAGTCGGTGTTGCCGCGACCGCCATTAAGCATGTATTCAATACGGCCGAGCTGGGTCATGCCGAGGTTGCCGCCCTCGCCGACCACTTTCGCGCGCAGGTCCTTGCCGTTGACACGGATGGCATCGTTGGCGCGATCACCGGCTTCGCTGTGCTGCTGCGTGCTGGCTTTTACATAGGTGCCGATGCCGCCGTTCCAGAACAGCTCGACATCCATTTTCAGGATGGTGTTCATCAACTCGGCGGGTGACATTTCGGTTTTGCTGACACCGAGCATGGCCTGCACTTCCGGCGTCAGGGCAATCGATTTGGCGCTGCGTGGATGCACGCCACCGCCTTTCGAGATCAGTTTCTTGTTGTAGTCATCCCAGCTCGTGGCCGGCGTGTCGAACAGGCGCTGACGCTCAACGAAGCTGCTCGCCGCATCCGGATTCGGATCGAGGAAAATGTGCCGGTGATCGAACGCAGCCAGCAGGCGGATGTGTTTCGACAGCAGCATGCCGTTGCCGAACACGTCGCCGGACATGTCGCCAACACCGATGACGGTGAAGTCCTCGTTCTGGATGTCCTTGCCCATTTCGCGGAAATGGCGCTTGACGCATTCCCAGGCACCACGCGCGGTGATGCCCATGCCCTTGTGGTCGTAACCATTCGAGCCACCGGAAGCGAACGCGTCGCCAAGCCAGTGTTTGTATTCCAGCGAAATGGCGTTGGCGATATCCGAGAATGTCGCCGTGCCCTTGTCGGCGGCAACCACCAGATAGGCGTCATCCGGGTCGTGACGGACCACGCTCTGTGGTGGCGTGATTTTTCCGTCAACGATATTGTCGGTGACATCAAGCAGCGCGCGGATAAAGGTCTGGTAGCAGGCAATGCCTTCGGTCTGGATCACTTTGCGATCCGTGGTCTTGGGCATTTGCTTGCAGACGAATCCGCCTTTCGCGCCGCTCGGCACAATGACGGTGTTCTTGACCTGCTGGGCCTTGACCAGACCCAGCACTTCGGTACGGAAATCTTCACGGCGATCCGACCAGCGCAAACCGCCACGCGCGACTTTGCCGAAGCGCAGGTGCACGCCTTCAACACGCGGGCTGTACACGAAGATCTCGAACATCGGGATCGGTTTCGGAATGTCCGGAATGCGTTCCGGTTGCAGCTTGAAGGACACGTAATCCTTGGCGCTGCCATCCTTGCCCGGCTGGAAGAAGTTGGTGCGCAGCGTGGCGTTGATGACATCGACATAACGGCTGACGATGCGATCCTGATCCAGCGTCGCGACTTTTGCCCGCTCGGCCTTGATCTCGTCGAGCAGCGCGGCAGCTTTTTTCGCATCAGCGACGCCCGGTTCAAAACGGGCGTGGAACCACTGCACCAGCTTGCGGGCAATTTGCGGATACGCGGCGAGCGTTTGTTCGATACCGCTCTGGCTGAACGTGAAACCGATCTGCCAGAAATATTTTGCGTAGGCGCGCAGCACGCTGACATCGCGCCAGGACAAGCCGGCGGCCAGCACCAGACGGTTGAAGCCATCATTTTCCGCACGGCCACGCCAGGTCTGGGCGAACGCGTCCTGGAAAATGCTGCTCAGCGCGCCGAGGTCCAGTTCAGCGCTGGATTGCGGTTGCAGCGCGAAATCCATGATCCAGCACAGCGAGCGTTCGCCATCGGCGTTGCGGCGGCCCACCTGATGTGGCGATTCGCCGATCACGGTCAGGCCCATGTTTTCCAGCATCGGCAGCACGTCGGACAGCGGCGTCGGCGTTTCCAGATGATAGAGCTTGAGACGCAGCGCGCCTTCGGCATCTTCCTGGGCGCGGTAGAGCTGCATTTCCAGATCATCACCACTGTGCAGCCGTTCCATGTGACGGATGTCGGTGACGGCGACGGTGGCGTGGGTTTCGTCGTGATAGGCAACATGGAAGGCATCGGCGTAGCGACGCGCCAGCTTCTTGCCTTCGACATCGCCGTATTCGCTGATCAGCGCTTCTTTCAGCTGCTCATCCCAGGAACGCGCGACTTCGCGCAGTTCCAGTTCAATCTGCTTGACGTCGTATTTGACGTGACCGGCATTGTCGACCGGCACGGTGAAATGCACGCGCGCCAGAATCGAATCCGAGAACCAGGTGCTGAAGCGCACGTCGTCGGATTTGCCGCCCAGATTGCGCGCCAGCACGTCCTGCATTTTCAGGCGCAGGCGGGTGTTGTAGTTTTCGCGCGGCACGTAAACAAAGCAGGAGAAGAAGCGGCCATACGGATCGCGACGGATGAACAGGCGGACGATCGGCCGCTCTTTGGTGTAGAGCACGCCCATGCCGATGTTCAGCAGTTCATCGGCCGAGATCTGGAACAGTTCATCACGCGGGAAGGTTTCCAGAATGTCGCGCAACGCCTTGAAGTCGTGACTGCCCTGCACCAGACCCGACTGCTCGACCACGGCAAGAATTTTCTTGCGCACCACCGGAATGTTGCGCGGGCTGCGGTTGTACACCGACGAGGCATACAGACCGAAGAAACGGTGTTCGCCGATGACATCGCCCCTGGCGTTGTAACGCTTGATGCCGATGTAATCGATCTGGCCGGGACGGTGCACGCTGGCCAGCGTGCGCGTTTTGGTCAGCACCAGCATTTCCTGATTGTCGAGCGCCACTTTCTGCGCATCGGGCGACAGCGTGGACAGCAGCACCGACTGCGCGGTGGCGTCGTCCTTGCTCATGATGCCGAGACTGGAACCGCGCACCGGATTCAGCCGGTAATCGTTTTTCACTTTCTCGACGTCGTAGCTGCGATAGCCCATGAAAATGAAATGTTCGTCGAGCAGCCAGTGGAGGAATTCGCGCGCTTCTTTCACCGTGTCGGTTTCGACGCGCGGCGGCTGGCTGTCCAGTTCGGCAATGATGCTGTCGAGTTTGGCTTTCATCGGCTGGAAGCCATCGACAGTCAGGCGCACATCACCAAGCACGCGGCGGAATTGCGCTTCCAGTGCCTGCATGCCGGCCGCATCGTGAATGCGTTCCACTTCAAAATACATCGGCGTTTCGCGGCCGCTGCCGCTCAACTGGGTCAGCGCTTCAACGGTTTCGATTTTGCCGTCACGGCCGCGCACGATGCGCATCGGACGGTGAATGTGCAGCAGCGTGGCAATGCCGAGACGATTCAGCTCCATGCGCAGCGAATCGACCAGGAAAGGCATGTCGTCAGTGAGCACCTGCACAACCGTGTTGCGCGAGGTCCAGCCATGTTTTTCCAGTGTCGGATTGAACACCTGAATGGCGATCTCGCCACTCTTGAACGACTGCATGAATTTCCATTGGCTGAGCAGGGCCGCGTACAGCTCGCTTTCGGTGTGTGTGGCAATGTCCTCGGCAGCGACACTGCCATAGAACAGTTGCGCGAAGGCGCTGATCGCGCCGACCTGCTTGGCCGGCAATTTTGTTTGCAGCGCGGCGATCACACCCGCGGTCACGGCGGAGGTTTGTTCTGCTGAGCCAGACATGTCTAAACCCTTTGCGACGGAAGAAGGAAGCACGCGCCCGCTTTACGTGCGGGGCGCGTCAAAGCGCGCTAATTCTAGGGCAAATACCCCGGATAAGCACGGAAGAGATCAGAGATCAAACCAGCACAACAACGCATAAAAATGCATTGAAATCGCAGTTTTGCTGACGGTTGAAAAAGCAACAGGCCCGATGACCGTTGCCGGTCAGCGGGCCTGTGTGGCGGCGGCGTCAATAACGCCGGAAGCTGATTGCGATCAAGTTGCGCCGTTGCTGCCACCTTGTTTGCGGTACAGGAAGGTAGCCAGCGCCGGCAGCAGCACCACCGCGCCTATCATGTTGACCACAAACATGAAGCTGAGCAGCTTGCCCATGTCGGCCTGGAATTGCAGCGCCGAGAACGTCCAGGTGGCGACGCCGATGGCCAGCGTCAGGCCGGTGAAGAACACTGCGCTGCCGGTCTGGTGCAGGGTCTGGCGATAGGATTCCTGCACCGAGATGCCTTTGCGCAGGTAGTCACGCATGCGGGTGAAGATATAGATGCCGTAATCGACACCGACACCGACGCCCAGCGCCACCACCGGCAGGGTCGCCACGGTAAGGCCGATGCCCATCACCGCCATCAGCGCTTCGGCCAGATAGGACACCAGCACCAGCGGCAGCACCACGCAGAGCGTGCCGCGTATGCTGCGGAAGGTGATCAGGCAGAGCAGGATCACCGCTGCATACACGCCGAGCAGCATCGGTTTGGCCGCTGCCGCGACGGCTTCGTTGGTGGCCGCCATGACGCCGACCGGGCCGGTGGCGAGACGGAATTCCAGATCCGGATGCGGATTGTCCTTGCGATAAGCCTTCACTGCCGCGACCACGCGGGAAATGGTTTCGGCCTTGTGGTCCTGGGTGAAGATCATCACCGGGATCACCGTGCATTCGGTATTCAGCAGACCCGTGGAGCTGGGCACGCGCGAGGTCGCCTGTGCGATCACGTCCTGATTGCGCGCCAGCACCCGCCAGGCCAGGTGGCCTTCGTAGGTGGCCGAGTTCACCACTTTGGCGACATCGGCGAGGCTGACCACCGATTGCACGCCGGGCACGTTGTTCATTGCCCAGGCAAATTCGTCGATGGCATTCAGACGCTCAAAACTTGAGCAGGCTTCCTGCCTGGCTTCGACGATCACGGTGATGAGATCAACACCAATCGAGAAGTGGTCGACGATGAACTGCGTGTCGCGGTTGTAGCGCGATTCCGGCCGCAGTTGCGGGGCGCCGGCCTGTGAATCGCCGACAGTCAGTTTCTGCGCGCCAACAAAGCCCGCCACGGCGAGCACGGCGGCGATCAGCACGGTAACCGTTGCCCACTTCGGTTTGGCGAACTGCGCGATCCAGTCCCAGAACCGTTGCTGGACATGCTGCGCGCGCTGGAAGCGCACCGCGAAACGGCTGTCCGGTTTCACCCAGGACAACAGCACCGGCAGCAGCAGCAGATTGGTGAAGATCAGCACCGCCACACCGAGCGCTGCCGCCACAGCCAGTTCGCGGATGATGCCGATCTCGATCAGCAGCAAGGTCAGGAAACCGAGCAGTTCGGCAAGCAGGCCGGCCAGTCCCGGCAGCCACAGGCGTTCGCAGGCATCACGCGCAGCCTGCAGCGGCTCGCGACCGGCGCAGCAATCAATGGCAAAGACGTTGATCATCTGCACCGCGTGCGACACACCGATGGCGAAGATCAGGAAAGGCACCAGAATCGACATCGGATCAATGCCGAAGCCGAGCGCCGTCAGCAGCCCCAGCTGCCAGACCACCGCGACCAGCGAGCACACCACCGGCCACACGGTCAGGCGCCAGGAGCGCGTGAACACGTACAGCAACAATGCGGTGATGACGATGGCGACCGCGAAGAAGGCCAGCACACCGCGCGCACCGTCGGAGACATCGCCGATCATCTTGGCGAAGCCGATGATGCGGACGCCGACCTTGTCGTCCTGATATTTGTCGCGGATATCGCTTTCCAGACGTTTGGCAAAGGCGATGGTGTCGAGCCTGGTGCCGGTTTGCGGATCGTTTTCCAGCAAGGGCACGGTGATCATTGCCGCCGAAAAATCATTGCTGATCATGCGGCCGACGATGCCGGCCTTGAGCACGTTTTCCCGGACGCGCTCCAGCCCCTGGGCATCCGGCTCGAAATCAGCCGGCACCACCGGACCGCCTTCAAAGCCTTCTTCGGTGATCTCGGTGTAGCGCGTGTTCGGCGTAAACAGCGACGCCACGGCCGCCTGATCGACGCCGGGGATCGACTGCGCCGCTTTGGTCACGGCCTCCAGACGAGCGAAAAACTCGGCGTTGAACAGATCGCCGCCCTTGTCCTCGAGCACGATCAGCACGCGGTTGGCGCCGCCAAACTGCGCCTGATGCTGCATGTAGGTCTGCATGTACTCGTGCTTGAGCGGCACGTTTTTGGCAAACCCGGCATCCACTTTCAGCTGCGTGGCAAACCACAGGAACAGCGCCGTGACGATGACGAACGCCGCCACCACCAGACCGCGATAGGCCAGCAACAAACCGGCGAGACGCGATGAAAACCCCTTGCTCATGCTGTTCCCCGTTTACGGCTTGTGCCAGAGCTGTACGCCATCTTCGGCGGCCAGCAGCCAGTTGTTGTTGTCGAGCGGCAGCGCAGAACTGATCGCCTTGCGATTGTCGCGCTGGTTGCGGCTGAAGCTGAGGCCGTCGTTGGCGCTTTCCAGCAGGATGCCGTCCATGCCCACGGCCATGACGCTGCCATCGACGCCCTGCACCAGCGCATTGATGCCGGCACGGCTGCCGGTGTTGATCTCGGTCCAGCTGTTGCCGGCGTCTTCGGAACGGAACAGCCGGCCGCGCATGCCGCCCACCAGCAAGCTGCCGGTTTGCGTTTGCAGGCAGGTAAACAGACTGCCTTCGTAATCAATGGCCACGCGTGTCCAGCTGGCGCCGCGATCACTGGAGCGGGCAATGAAACCGGCTTCGCCAATGACCAGCAGTGCGCCGTCGCGCAGTTGCGTGATGCGGTACAGATGCGGAAAACCAAACTCGGGCAATTCAAACTCGGCCACTTCCCGCTCCTGCCAGCTGGCGCCGCCGTCTTCGGTGCGCAACAGCAGGCCGTAGGCGCCGATGGCGAATCCGAGTTTGTCGTCGAGGAAATGAATGCCGAGCACCGGCTTTTCGTCCTCCGGTTTGTCGCGCAGCAGTTGCCAGGTCTGGCCCTGATCGGCACTGCTCAGCAGCACGCCGTCGTGGCCGCCGGCAAACAACGTGCCGTGGCTGTGCGCCAGCGTGGTCAGGGTGTTGCGCGTTGGCACCTGCGCCTGTGTCCAGCTCTTGGCGCCGTCGTCGGAATAGAGAATGTGGCCGCGCTCGCCCGCCGCCAGGATGCGTTCCTGCTGGGTCTTCAGCAGCGCCAGCGTCAGCGCCCGTGTTGCCCGCGTCGCCTGCAGGGCCGGGCGCGCGCTGGTTGCCGATGGGCTGCCGTTATCCGTGGCGGGAGCGTCCGCCGCATGGACGCTGCAGAGCAGCGCCGCCAGCGGCAACAGGAGCAGTTTCTTCATTTCGGAAACCCGTGAATGCAATTCGGTTGGGAAGCAGCGCTGCGCGGGCTGGCCGTCGTCCGGCGACGAATCGGCGCGCGCCTGCGTCAGTTGTAGCGCATGTGTGCCAGTCCTGCGCGGCCAGTGCGCAGACGGCGCACACATGCGCGAGGTTTCAAACACCCGGAGCAAGTTGCCAATGCTGTTTGCCATGCGGGTGATGCACCGCAAACGGCCTTGTCTCAAACCGCTGATCTATCAAACCGCTGATCTATCAAACGGCAACGGCCGGGCAAGCCGGCCGTTGTCGCTCACTCCTTCAGGGAAACACCCGCAATCAGCGACGTCCCTGACGACGCAGCGCATCCGGCGTGAAGTCGGCGGCGGTGCGGTCGGCTTCGAAGTCATAGACTTCGTCTTCGTTGTCGAGACCGATGGCAAGGTAACGACCCGACTGCAGATCGTGGATCACTTCCAGCGTCGACCACAGCACCGGAACTTCGTAATAGTTGATGGCATGCGCCACCGACACACGCCAGAGCTGGTCGCGGTTGTCGTACATGTCGACGATGCTGGCCTGCCAGCTGTCTTCATCAAGGAAGAACACGCGCTTCTTGTAAATGTGGCGGGTGTCGCCTTTCAGGTTGGCTTCCACCACCCAGACGCGGTGCAGTTCCCAGCGCACATGATCCGGATTGACGTGGCCCGGACGCAGGATGTCGTCGTACTTCAGGCTGTCGGAGTGCAGCTTGTAGGTGTTGTAGGGGATCAGCATTTCCTTCTTGCCGACCAGCTTCCAGTCGTAACGATCCGGCGCACCGTTGAACATGTCGAAGTCATCGGTGGTGCGCAGGTTGTCAGCGGCAGTACCCGGTGCGTCGTAGGCGACGTTCGGCGCCTTGCGCACGCGTTGCTGGCCGGTGTTGTAGGTCCAGGCCTGACGCGGTTTGGCGATCTGGTCCAGGGTTTCATGCACCAGTAGCGCAGTGCCGGCCAGACGCGCCGGCGACGTCACCCACTGTTTGAACATGAACAGGATGTTGTCTTTTTCCAGCTGCTCGGGCGTGGTGCCCGGCTTGTTGTAAATCTGATCGAGTTCGTCGCGGAACTTGACCATGGTGTACTCGCCATTGCGCATCACGGCCGCCTGGCCGGTATCACGCGCCACGGTGATGCCACGGTAACGGGTGATGTGGTTCCAGATCGCTTCCAGACCGTTTTGCGGCAGCGGGAACGGCACACCGATGGACGCGCCCTTGAAGCCGTTGCCGCTGGCCAGCAGTTCGGCACGCGGCGCGTTGGCCTTGATCGCGTCGTACACGTATTGCGGCGACGATGCGCTGCGACGGGTCGGATAGACGTTGATCTTGAAGGTGTCCGGATAGGCCTTGAACAGGGCCTGCACGCCCGGTGTCAGCTGATCCTTGTACTTGTCAGCGTTCTGCGCGGTGATGGTGTAGCTGACCTTGTCAGCCGCGAACGGGTCCGGGTGGTGCATGCCCTTCTTGTAATTCGCCGGCGGCTTGATGATGCCGCCTTCCCATGCCGGGATGGTGCCGTCCTTGTTGCCGGCTTTTTCGGCGCCGGTCGGCGTCAAATCCTTGCCCAGACGCGCGGCCTGTTCGGGACTGACTTTGGCATTGACGTCATCACTGCTGATCACGCCACACAGCGACACCAGCATCGCGCTGAGCAGCAGAGTTTTTTTCTGAATCATGCGGGAATCCTCCGGGGGCTCAGAACGAGTAGCTCATGGATGCCGAAACGAAATCGCGATCGCTGAGCGGGTCTTGATCGTCGTTGCCGAAATAGCTCGCGTAGGCCACATCCCAGCGCCAGGCGTTCATGTATTCGAAACTGACGCCGGCCGTGGCGGCCATGCGGTCCTGCATGAAGTTGCTGATCGGCGCCGGCGTGTAGCCGTCGACGTCATGCTGGAAAATGAACCGCGGTGTGACGTTGACACCGGCGAAGGCGTCGTTGAATTCCCAGCGCGCAACCAGACGGTAGCCCCAGGACAGATCAGTGGCGAACTCGTTGGTTTCGGTGCCTTCGCACTGGCGCAGCGAGCGGTCGGCCGGATTGACCTGGAAGCAGCCGCTGCCGGTCCAGGCCTGACCCAGACCGTTGCCGGCGCGACGCACGTTGCCGGAACGCGACGTGCCGGCGACTTCGAAACGCATCACGTCCTGGCTCGGCAGATCCGGAATCCAGTTGGCACCGACTTCGGCGAGGAACACGAAGTTGTCGGCGCCCATCATCGGGCCGAACACGTTGGTGAACGTGGCCTGCGCCTGATAGGTGTCGAACAGGCGGTAGCCGGAGATCAGATCACCGGGACGCGAGCCACCGGGGATCTGGCTGTAACCGCTGGAAATGATGCCGACCGGCTCGAGCGTGGCGAACAGCAGTTCGACGTCGTCGATCTGCAGCGGCTCGTCTTTGCGGTAGCTGATCTCGCCGCCAATCGACCAGCCACTGTTCAGGCTGGTGTTGAAGCTGAGTGCCATCATTTCAATGTTTTCGAGGAACTCGAACATGCCTTCAACGCGGTTGCCGTTGTGGGCATAGGCGGAAATGATCGGCCGCTTGTTGTGGTAGTTGGAATAGTAGAAACCGAAGTTGGTGTCGCCGAGCGCTTCCGAGGTCCAGGACAGCTTGACGCCCCATTGGCCGTCGTCGTCGGCTTTCTTGTCGGCAATACGGCAGGCTTGCGTGGACGGGTTGGCTTCCGGCACCTGACCAAACAGCAGATGGACGATGCCGAAGGTACCGGCGCAGGGACCGCTGGCGACATAGGTGTCACCGACGAAATCCTGGGTCGACAGGAAGGTGCCCGGTGCATCGAAGCGCAGCGGCTCCCACTCGAATTGGGCATAGGCCTCGATGGCCAGCGAATCGGTGATCTGGTACGAACCCCAGAGGGTCTGCACCGGAATGTAGGCTTCTTTCAGCTCCGAACCCGGGGCCCGCAGTTTCGAGGAGTCAACAGCGTTGATCTCCGAAATCGAGTGACCGATCAGGGTGCTTTCGCCCCAGTTCATCACCTGGTTACCGGCCCGGACCTGCACCGGCTGGCCGCCGAAATCGAAATTGCCGAACACGTAGGCGTCGAGCAGGCGCTGGTCCTTGCCCTGACGGCGGGTTTCGGCGCTGTTCAGCTGGCGGAACTTGCGGTCCTCGTCCATCAGCTCAACGTCATACAGCCAGAAGCCGCGGATGAAGAAGCCGTAGCCGTCTTCATGGGTCATGTCGAGTTCGTGCAGGCCGCGGATGGCTTTCGAGAACGTGTCGCCCTTCTCGAAGTTCAGGTTGCCGTCGTCGTTGTTGTTCGACCAGGCACGACCGCCGTTGGCGAGGCCGATCTTGTTCTTGTCCTGCTCTTCCATCCGCCAGCCGGCACCGACCGACAGGGTGGAGTCAAAGCTGCCGCGCCATTTTTCGGTCTTGATTTCGATGGCCTGCGCCGCCGGTACCACAGCCAGCGCGGTGAGGATGGCCAGCGGCAGCGCACGCAGCGACGGCCGAGCGTTGGCGGAACGCGTTTGCACCCCTGTTCTTGTCATTTGAGCCTTCCCGATGTTGTGAGCGTAGGGTTTGCGACACCGACTCGCAGTTCCTCTCCGAACTGCGCGGACCAGCAGTGCCTGAGCGAGTCTGGCCGGATACTAGCAACAAAACTTTTGCTGCCGCAAGCGGCCCGACCACTTAGGCAAAGCACGGATTTTTCCAGATAAATCAATACTTTTTGTGCATCGCACAATTTCATTTCACGAACTGGTGGCCAGCGTTTGCGGTCGGTTCGCCGCGAGCTCGGCGCGCAGGAAATCACCGCATTCCGTCGCCGGCAGCGGCCGGCTGTAATAGAAACCCTGGACGATGCCGCAGCCCAGCTCGCGCAGGAAGCGTAGCTGCTGTTCGGTTTCCACGCCTTCGGCGACGGTGTCCAGACGCAGGACTCTCGCCATGTTGATGATGGCCGCGACGATGGCCACATCCTCCTCGTCGCCCGGCACATCGCGGACGAAGGAGCGGTCAATCTTGAGCGTGCTGATCGGGAAGCGTTTCAGATAGCTGAGGCTGGAATAGCCGGTGCCGAAATCGTCAATCGACAGGCTGACGCCCATGTCGCGCAGGCTGTTCAGGGTGGTCATGATCCCGGCCTCGTCCTGCATCAGGAAGCTCTCGGTCAGCTCCAGCTCGAGGC
Source organism: Permianibacter sp. (assembly GCA_041913605.1). Lineage (GTDB taxonomy): Bacteria > Pseudomonadota > Gammaproteobacteria > Enterobacterales > Permianibacteraceae > Permianibacter. The sequence continues at coordinate 226,960 of JAYSEY010000005.1, read as the reverse complement.
CGTGCGCCGGCATCTGGGTTTCCTCGAGCACCTGCTGGACCAGCCGGGGAAAGCCCGGCGAGCGGAACTGGCGGCCGGAGACATTGACCGCGATGTAGCGCGGCGCCAGACCGTCGCGATGCCACTGCGCGTACTGCCGGCAGGCAGCACGCAGCACCCATTCGCCCAGTTGCAGGATCTGGCCGTTTTCTTCGGCCAGCGAAATGAACTCGCCCGGCGACACCATGCCGCGCACACCCGACTGCCAGCGCACCAGCACTTCCAGACCGGCGACCCGGCCGCTTTGCAGATCCTGTTGCGGCTGGAAGTGCAGCACGAACTCCTGACGCTCGATGGCGTAGCGCAGGTCGCGCTCCAGACTCAGCCGCGCCAGCGCCTGCTGCTGCATCTCGGCGGTGAAGAACTGGTAGGTGTTGCGGCCGTTTTCCTTGGCCCGGTACATGGCTGCGTCGGCGTCCTTGAGCAGCTCCTCCGGGTCGTCGCCGTCGGACGGGCTGACGCTGATGCCGATGGAGCCGCCGACCAGACAGTCATGGCCGTCGATGTTGAAGGTCTGGGCCAGCACCTTGAGCACGGTCTGGGCGACGGTGCTGGCGTTTTTCGGCCCGTAGATCGGCGACAGGATGATGGCAAACTCGTCGCCACCAAAGCGCGCGATGGTGTCGCTGGCGCGCACGCAGCTGCCCAGCGCCTTGGCGACCAGCACCAGCAGTTTGTCGCCGGCCGAGTGGCCCATGCTGTCGTTGATGGTCTTGAAGCGGTCGAGATCGATGAACAGCACCGCCAGCTGGGTGCCTTCGCGCTTGCTGCGGGCGATCGACTGGCGCAAGCGGTCCATGAACAGCGTCCGGTTCGGCAGCTTGGTCAGCGGGTCGTAATTGGCCTGATAGTTGAGCCGCTCTTCGCTGCGCTTGCGCTCGGTGATGTCCGAGGCCACCACCACGTACTCGACAATCTCGTCGCGTTCGTTGCGCACGGCATTGATGCTGACCCATTCCGGATACACGGTGCCGTCTTTCTTGCGGCTCCAGATCTCGCCCTGCCAGGACGATTCGCGCTGGACATGGGCAAAGATGTGCTCATACAGCTCGGGCGGCTGGCGGTTGGAGAACAGCAGGCGGGTCGGTTTGCCGGCCACTTCATTGGCCGAATAGCCGCTGGTGCGGCTGAAGGTGGCGTTGCTCATGCGGATGCGGCGCTGTTCGTCGAGCACCAGAATGCTTTCGCCGGCCGCCTCGAACACCACGGCAGCCTGACGCAGCCGTTCCTGCCGGCGCTTCTGGTCGCTGGCATCCCAGACCAGCAGCAACAGGCCGTCGCGGCCGTTGCCGAGCGCGACGTTGCACCACAGGCGCCGGCCGTCGGCCAGCGTCAGCTCGGTTTCCACCGTCTGGCTGCCGGCGCGGCCACGGGCCATGACCAGCGCCTGCTCAAACTGCGGCGAGGCGGTAAACACTTCGCTGAGTGGCCGCTTCAGCCACTGATCACGCATGCCGCCGAGCAGCGCCAGTGCGGCATCATTGATGGCGGTCACCAGATTGGCGCGCACGCGCAAACCGGCGACCGGCAATTCGGCGAGGAGTTCATCCGGCCGGGCGGCCGGCAGTTCGGCGGGCGGCAGCAGTTCCAGCACCAGTTGCCGCAGTGGCGAACCGGCTTCGCCGGCCGCCGGCCAGGCCAGCACCCGGCAACCGGGCATGTTCGTCAGCGGCAGTTGGCCGAACCAGCCGTGACCGGCCAGCGCCGCTTGCCGGATCGCCGGCCAGACTGCCGGTGCCGACGCAAACAACTGGCCGACCGCATCCAGGCCCGGTGTCAGTTGCCGGGCGGTCGCCGCCTTGTTGGCGGCCAGCACTGTGCCATGAATGTCGAGCAGCACCAGCGGATGGTCGAGCGCATCGGCGCGCTGCTGCCAGCGCTCGCGTTCGGCATCGTCGTTGCTGTCGAGCTGGCGACGGGCCAGCGCCCAGACATTGAGCACAACGCCGGCCACCGCCAGCGCAAACGCCAGTCCGGTCTGCTGGATGGCGCTCAGGCCGGGCAACCAGGGCACCACCGCCAGACCGGCGAACACCAGCAGGGAGCCGGCAGCTACGCGACGTTCGAATCCCGTCATCAATGACATCGCTGCTCCTGACACATTCATGCGCCGTTGCCATGTCCCGAACCGCCGTCCACCACCACCGGCGCCTGCTGACAGGCTAGCAGCGACGGCCAAAGACGACGAGTTGGCAAATCCGGGAAAAAGTTGACGGCGGACACGAAACCCGCAGGTAGCGGCGCTGCGTCAGGAACGTGCGGCAGGCACTGCGGGAAAGGTTCAGGCAGACAGACATTGGCTGAACGGCCTTGGCTGAACGGGCCTTGTCCACCAGAATTTGCCGACCGGAATTTGCCGACGGACGCCCGCGACCGCCTGCTGGCCGCGCAGTTCGGACAGACAGGTTCGGGCGGCAACACGCGGACGGAACGTCCATAGGCGGATTGGCGTTAGCGGCTTGGCGTTAGCGGCTCGGCGCAGGCAATTCAGCGCGAGGCCAGCCATTTAAAACAAGCGAGCTGCACATCTGTTGTGCGACGCCGGAAACGCCAACCCGCACAGCGGACGACGCATACCGCGCGCCATCCGCTGTGCGGGCGGAACGATCAGTTGGACGCGACGGCGCCTTCGTCCGGCGGCGTGCGCTGGCTGCGGATCTCGGCAGCGCGTTTCGGGTCCGGCTTCAGCGCGGCAAAGCGGGATTGCAGCTCCACCACGGCATTGCCGTCGGCCAGGCCGAGCACGCCCTGTTTGAAACTGACGGAAGGCGGCCGTTCACCCACCCAGGCACGGATCACCGGCTCGATGAACGCCGGCTTTTTGATCCACGCCACTTCGACGCCGTTGATGGAGATGCGCGAGCCGCTGGCCGGCAGGAAGTCGATATTGATGCGGTCGCCCTTGCGCAGCGTGCCGCTGAAAGCGCCGAGAAACTGCTTGATCTCGGGGCCCATGTCTTTCAGTTGCTCAGGCGTGTTGTTGATGGCGATGCGGTCACGCCACATCTGGCCGAAACGGCGACCGGAAAAGCGGTCGGCGACCATGCGGATGGCGATGCGTTTGGCGCGGGTGGCTTCGGCAATGGAGTCGGCATCGCGGTAGCGGTGCTCAAGATAAAAGCCACCGATGAAAATGTCGCCGGACGCGTCGTGCATGGCGGCCAGGCCGTTGAGCAGCAGGCTCGGGCCATCGCGCAACTTCACCGACTGGATGTCCTCACCATCGGCAGCGCGCAGCGGCGCAGCCAGGGTCAGCAGGGTACTGAACAGCGCAAACAGCAGGCCGGCACGCAGGCAGCGGCCACGACGCAGGGTCGTGAACATGACGGTTATCCCCCAAGTTCGTCGCGCCGGCATCGGGCAGCGCCGGGCGCATTGTGTTGCCGCCGACCAGTCATCCCTGTGCTGGCCAGTCTGACCTCCCGTAACCGGAGGCTGGTCGGACGATAACACGTGAGTCCTGAGGGTCAAGACTTGCGGACCGGCTCACAGAAAAAAGATCAAGGGCAGAAATACCCGCTTATGCGGTGAGAAGTGCCGCACGCTTCAGGGCAGACAACGGCCCTTCCCGCCCTTCAGATGATTGACGAAGTTGCACGGCCGCGTCCGGGCATCCAGCTGCGGCTGGAGGAGCTGCGACCAGGCCAGTTCGCAGGCCGACGGCGAACCGGGCATGGCTGCGATCAGGCAGCCGTTGGCCAGGCCGGCAAGGGCGCGCGACTGCATCGCCGCGCTGCCGATGTCGGCAAAACTGAGCTGGCGAAACGCTTCGCCATAGCCATCCACCGGCTTGTCGAACAACACCGCAATCGCCGCCACGGTTTCATTGCCGGCGCCGAATCCGGTGCCACCGTTGATCAGGACCACCTGCGTCCCGGCATCGGCGATACGGGCACTGACTTCGGCGCGCAGCGCATAACGGCAATCGCGGACGATGGCACGCGATTGCAGGTGATGGCCGGCGGCAGTCAGCCAGCCAACCAGCGCATCGCCGCTGCTGTCAGTTTCCGGCGTGTGGTGATCAGACACCGTCAGCACGGCGATGTTGAGAGGAAGAAATTCGGCAGGTGTTTTGTCTTTCATGCTGGCGTCCGGATTCAGGAATTGTTTTTTGCAGTTGTCGCGATACAGCAGCGGCTCAGAACGGATATTTCAGCACGGCGCGCAGGCGGATGGCGGTGCTTCGTCGGCCAGCAAGGCCTGCCAGTCATCCGGTGTGTTGATGTTGCGGGAGCGTTCCGGCCAGTCCGCGGGCGGCGTCAGCTCACGCCGCGTACCGTTTGCAAACGCCCGGTGCAAAGCACGCTCACCGCGCTGCAAACTTTGCGCAAGCCGATCACGCAAATCAGCGCCGACGCGCACGGCACAGGGCAATGGCGACGCCGCGAAACTGACGACATCGACAGCAGTTTCCGCTGCAGCGGCATCACGCAGCAGCGCCAGACAGGCCGGCGTCAGACAGGGCATGTCCACCGGCACCACCAGCAACACCGCTGGCTGATCCGGAAGCGTTTGCAACGCGTGATCGGCAGCAGCCAGCAATCCGGCCAAAGGACCGCAATCGGCCACCGCATCGCGCAGCGGCCAGTCACTGTCCTGCGCGCCCACCACCCACACCGCCGCGCAACCGCTGGCGGCCAGCAAGGCCTGCTGATGCGCCAGCAGATCGCGTCCGCGCCAATGCAGGCGACTCTTGTCCTGACCCATGCGCCGGCTGCGGCCACCGGCCAACACCACACCGATCAGCCCGGGACTTGTCGCCATCGCACTCATGATCCTGTTATCCGAATTGCAGGCCGCGACCGTGCAGCGTCGCCACCTGCAGCCACTGGCCTTCGGAAAATTGCGTGTGACCTTCGTCGAGGATCAGCCAGGCATTGCTGGCCAGCAGCGGCGCGATTTTGTGCGACTCCTGACCGCTGTGCGCACGCACGCGCAGCAGGCCGTCACCATCGACAAACACCTGGGCTTTCAGGAAGTGACGAAAATCGGCGCGCGGCTTTTTCAGCGCGCCGGACAGCGCGGCGCGCAGCAGGGGCTCGTCGCTTGTGCCCTGCAAGCGAGCCAGCAGCGGCTGGACAAAGAAGCGCAAACCCACCGCAGTCGAGATCGGATTACCGGGCAGACCGAAGAAAAATACGCCGTTCGGCAAGCGCGCAAACAGCACCGGCTTTCCGGGTTTAATCGCGAGCTTGTGGAAAATGATTTCGCCGCCCAGTGCGCGCACCACCTGCGGCACAAAATCAAAATCCCCCGCCGATACCGCACCGGTGGTCAGGATCACATCCGGCAGTTCGTCTGCCGGCTGCGAAAACAAGGTTTGCAGGGTTTGAATGAAACTGTCGGCGTCATCGCGCACGCGTCCGCCATCGATCGCCTCGACACCCATCTCGCGCAAGGCGGCATCCAGATAGGGACCGTTGCCGTTGCGGATCTGGCCCGGTTGCAAAGGCTGCGCCGGATCATCGACCAGCTCGTTGCCGGTGGCGAAAAACAATACCCGTGGGCGACGCGCCACGCGCACGCTGGCAATGCCGGTGGTGGCGAGCGCCGTGATCTGCGCCGGCTGCACGCGCACACCGGCCGGCATCACCAGCTGACCGGTGCGGAAATCTTCACCCGCCGCGCGACAATGGTCGCCGCTGTTTGCCGGCGCCGTGATGCGGAGTTGATCGCCGTCCACGGCGACATTTTCTATCGGGATCACCGCGTCATAATCGCGCGGCAGCGGCGCGCCGGTCATGATCCGCCATGCCGTTTTCGCACCACGCGCCTGCAACGACGGCGCATCACCGGCGGCGGACAGACCGGCGATTGTCAGCGTCACGGGCGCATGTTCACTGGCGGCCAGTGTTTCTTCTGCACGCACCGCAAAACCGTCCATCGCGCTGTTGGCAAACGCGGGCACCGTTTCCCGGCTGTGTACCGCTTCCGCGAGCACGCGACCGAGCGCCTGCGCGACAGTTACCGTTTCCGTTTTGAGCGTCAAAGCCTGTGCGTGAATGCGCGCCAGCGCTTCGGAACAGGACAGCAGTTGTGACATCGTTTGATCCCTGATCAATTCCGGCTTAAATCACACGGCCGGAGCAGAAAAATGGTATGCGTGAAATGCGTAGGATGGGTTTCGGCGCTTTGCGCCTCTACCCATCCTGCGAATATTCCGGGCATCACCTCTTCACGCTCTCGCGAATTTCTTCATCCGCCGCAGGAAGCCAGATGCGGCGTCGCGCCGGTGTTGCCTTCGTGCAGGAAATGGCCGGCGACTTTCAGCTGCAACTGGTCGATGATGCGCTGTTGCAGCAGCGGCAGTTGCTCGTCTTCCTGCAGCAGATCACGCAATGACGTGCCGGCATCGCCGAACAGGCAGAGACGCAGGTCACCCATGGCGGTCACGCGCAAACGATTGCAGGTGGCGCAGAAATCTTTTGCGTAGGGCGCGATGATGCCGATGCGACCATGGTATTCGTCGTGACGGAATTCGCGCGCCGGGCCGGCGCCTTCGAGACGCGGCAACTCCTGCCAGCCGCGACGCAGCAACTGCGCGACGACCTGATCGGCAGCCAGATGATGGGCACGGAAATAGTCGCCGTTGTCGCCGGTCTGCATCAGCTCGATGAAGCGCAGGCTGACCGGCCGGGTACGCAGCCAGCCGAGAAATTCATCCAGTGCGCGGTCGTTGTAACCGCGCAGCAACACGGCGTTGAGTTTCACCTTGTCGATGCCCAGAGCCAGCGCGGCATCAACGCCCTGCAACACGTCGCGCAGGCGGTCATGGCCGGTGATGGCGTGAAACACGCGCGGGTCGAGACTGTCGACGCTGACATTCAGGGCATTCAGGCCGGCCTCGTGCCAGCGACCGACATGCTGCGCCAGTTTCCAGCCGTTGGTGGTCAGTGCCACGCGACGGATACCGGGCACGGCGGCGACAGTGGCGATGATCTCGGGCAGATCCTGACGCACCGAGGGCTCGCCGCCGGTCAGGCGCACCTTCCACATGCCGAGCGTCGCGAACGCGCTGATCAGCCGGCGGATCTCGGCGACACGCAGAAATGCTGCATGGGCATCGCCCTGATAGCCGTCGGGCAAGCAGTAATTGCAGCGGAAATTGCAGACGTCGGTGATCGACAACCGCAAATAGGGAAATGACCGGCCGTGACGGTCTTGCAACATGGCGATGTTCTCCTTTCCGGACGGGAGGCCGTCGGCTTTCGCCTTCGACCCTGGTGCGCACCGCACACGACGCGGCACACACGGCCCGTCAGCCATTGTTCACGGCAGTGCAGGACGCAGGCGTTCACGTCACTGCACTGCAGCACGGAAGGCTGCCGGGCTCGGAGGGTTCGACGCCGGCTTCTGCCGCCGTCGGACTGGTGGCCATTATGGTCTACTTTTTATCTGCTCATGTTCATGTATCGTGGATGCGCATTTGATCCGGATCAGGTTTTGAGAGGGAGTGGTGGCTGAAACTGCCGCCATTGATCAATCACACAAAAATTGGAGGGACGATGGACCGCACCGGCCCCGCCAGCAACAACAGCCAGTCCTCGCAAGTTGTTGCAGCGCAAGAAGTATCTGCCAAGCAAGAACAGTCCCGTGAACGCAATGTGTTCCTGTTCCTGACCGTGGTGCTGGCGCCGATGGTCGCCATCGGCCTGGTCAGTGCCTGGGGCTTCATTGTCTGGATCTTCCAGATGTTCGCCGGCCCGCCCGGCCCGGCGAACTGACGCCCGCATCCGGAACGCTGCCATGTCGCTGAGCCATCGCCTGCTGCGCCGCCGCGCCGCTGACGCGCATGCGGTCGTGCGTCTGCCGTGGACGCGCGGTGAAGAACATTTCACCGATCACTGCACCCGCTGCGACGACTGCATCGCCGCCTGCCCGGAGCAAATCATCACCCGCGGCGACGGCGGCTTTCCGCACATCGATTTCCGTAATGGCGGCTGCACGCTGTGCGCGGCCTGTGTCGATGCCTGCAAGGAAGCGCTGTTCCTGCCGGATCGCGAACCGCAGCGGGCGTTTGCCTTCCGCGTTGCCGTCAACGAGCAGTGCTTTCCCAAACAGGGCATCGAATGCCGCAGTTGCGGCGAAGCCTGCGACCAGCAGGCGATCCGCTTCCGCTTCAATGACCGGCGACTGGCCGAACCGCACATCGACACCGATGCCTGCACCGGCTGCGGTTTCTGCATCGCGGTCTGCCCGGTCGATGCGCTGCAGCGTCAACCGAATTCAATACCGACGGAGGCACAGGCATGAGCCTGGTCCATATCGCTTCATTTGTTGTCCAGGGCCGTCCCGAGCGCTGGACGGAACTCTGCGCCGCGATCCGCGCCCTGCCGGATGTCGAGCTCTCGCATGAAAACGAAACGCGCGGCAAGGGCGTGATCGTCATCGAAGCCGAACCGCAAACGCTGTCGCGCCGCATCGACGAGCTGCACGCCCTGCCCGGCCTCGTCAATCTGGTTTTTGTCTTCCAACAAGCTGATGAAGAGTCAGCCCTCGCCGAGGAAATCGCGCCATGACCGATACGCCGAAAACCACCCGTCGGGATTTCGTCAAGCTGTCTGCAGCCACCGCCGCTGCATCGGCGGCCGGACTGTCGACGCCGGCACAACCGGCCAACCTGATCACCGATTCGGAATACACGCGCCTGAAATGGTCGAAAGCCGCCTGCCGTTTTTGCGGCACCGGTTGCTCGGTGATGGTCGCCACCAAAGACGGCAAAGTGGTCGCCACCCATGCCGACACACTGTCGGAAGTGAACCGAGGCCTGAACTGCGTGAAGGGCTATTTCCTGTCGAAGATCATGTACGGCAAGGATCGTCTGACAAAGCCCCTGCTGCGCAAGAAAAACGGCAAGTACGACAAGAACGGCGACTTCGAACCGGTGTCGTGGCAAGAAGCCTTCGACATCATGGAAGTGAAGTTCAAGGAAGCGCTGAAGAAAAAAGGTCCGTCGGCGGTAGGCATGTTTGGCTCCGGCCAGTGGACGGTATGGGAAGGCTATGCCGCCAACAAACTGTTCAAGGCCGGCTTCCGCTCCAACAACGTTGATCCGAACGCGCGTCACTGCATGGCTTCGGCCGTTGCCGGTTTCATGCGCACCTTCGGCATCGACGAGCCGATGGGCTGCTACGACGATATCGAAAACGCCGACTGCTTCGTGCTCTGGGGCTCGAACATGGCGGAGATGCACCCGATCCTGTGGACGCGCATCACCGATCGCCGGCTGAGCGCGCCGAACGTCAAAGTGCATGTACTGTCCACTTACGAACACCGCAGTTTTGAACTCGCCGACAACGGCATGGTGTTCGTGCCGCAGACCGATCTGGCGATCCTCAACTACATCGCCAACTACATCATCACCAACAACAAGGTGAACAAGAACTTTGTCGACAAGCACTGCCACTTCAAGAAAGGCGTGACCGACATCGGCTACGGCCTGCGCGATGATCATCCGCTGGAAAAAGCCGCCAAGAACGCCAAGAACGCCAACGACATGGCCGACTCGACCTTTGAGGAGTTCAAGGAAACGGTCAAGCCCTATACCGCCGAATACACCAGCAAACTCTCCGGCGTGCCGGTCGAAAAGCTGAAAGCACTGGCCGAGGCCTATGCTGATCCGAAAGTGAAGGTGATGTCGTTCTGGACCATGGGTTTCAACCAGCACACCCGCGGTGTCTGGGCCAACAACATGGTTTACAACATTCACCTGCTGACCGGAAAAATCTCCACGCCGGGCAATTCGCCGTTCTCGCTCACCGGTCAGCCTTCGGCCTGCGGCACGGCGCGCGAAGTCGGCACCTTCTCGCACCGTTTGCCGGCCGACATGGTCATCGTCAATCCGGAACACCGCAAACACACCGAAGAGATCTGGGGCGTGCCGCACGGCATCATCCATGACAAAAACGGTTTGCACGCGGTGGCGCAGAACCGCGCCCTGAAGGACGGCAAGCTCAATGCCTACTGGGTGCAGGTCAACAACAACATGCAGGCCGCGGCCAACATGATGCAGGAAGGCTATCCGGGCTATCGCAATCCGGAGAACTTCATCGTCGTGTCCGATGCCTATCCGACCGTCACCGCACAAGCCGCCGACTTGGTGCTGCCCACTGCGATGTGGGTGGAAAAAGAAGGCGCGTACGGCAACGCCGAGCGGCGCACACAATTCTGGCACCAGATGGTGAAGGCACCGGGCGAGGCCCGTTCCGATCTCTGGCAGGTGGTGGAATTTTCCAAGCGCTTCACCACGGATGAGGTGTGGCCGAAGGAGATCCTCGACGCCAATCCGAAATTCAAGGGCAAGACGCTGTACGAAGTGCTGTTCCGCAACGGCAAGATCGACAAGTTCCCGAGCAGCGATGTTGAAGCCGGCTACGACAACGATGAAGCCAAGTACTTCGGTTTCTACCTGCAGAAAGGCATCTTCGAGGAATACGCCGAATTCGGTCGCGGCCACGGCCACGATCTGGCCACCTTCGACACTTATCACCAGGTACGCGGCCTGCGCTGGCCGGTGGTCAACGGTCAGGAAACAAAATGGCGTTTCCGCGAAGGCCAGGACCCGTATGTGAAACCGCAGAAAGAAGGCATGGGTTTCCATTTCTACGGCAACAAGAACGGCCGCGCCAACATCATCGCCCTGCCCTATGAGCCGGCCGCCGAATCGCCGGACAAGGACTTCCCGTTCTGGCTGTGCACCGGCCGCGTGCTCGAACACTGGCACTCCGGCTCGATGACCGGCCGGGTGCCGGAACTGCATCGCGCCGTGCCAAACGCAGTCTGCTTCATGCACCCGGACGATGCGACCGCGCTGAACCTGCGCCGTGGCGACGAAATCAAGATCGTGTCGCGCCGTGGCGAAATGCGCACCCGTGTCGAAACCCGCGGCCGCAACAAGCCGCCGAAAGGTTTGATCTTCGTGCCCTGGTTTGATGCCTCGCAGCTGATCAACAAAGTGACGCTTGACGCCACCGATCCGATTTCAAAAGAAACGGATTTCAAGAAGTGCGCCGTCAAGATCGTCAAGGTGTAAGGCACGGGACCAGAAAAGGTAAACATCATGAAAAAACTGTTCGCAGTCCTGCTGATGACCATGGCCTTCGCCACATTGGCCGCCGAGAGCCTGCCCAATGCGCGCCGTGGCAGCACGCCACTCAATGAAGAAGGCAAACCGGCGCCGATGTACAACGCCGAGAACAAGGACATCAAACGTCCACGCGCCTATTCGATGCAACCGCCGACCATTCCGCACAAGATCGACGGCTATCAGGTGGACAAGTTCGCCAACAAATGTCTGGCCTGTCACAGCCGTGTCGCCACGGCCGAATCGCAGGCGCCGATGGTCAGCGTCACGCACTACCAGGATCGCGATGGCAATTTCCTCGCCGAGATCTCGCCGCGCCGCTATTTCTGCGGCCAGTGCCATGTTGTGCAGGTGGATGCCAAACCGGTGGTGGACAACACGTTCGAGGACGTGGACGAGATCCTGAAACGCAAAGCCGCGGCGGCAGCGCCCACCGGCAAACAGAAATAACCTGCGGCGTTTCCCGATCCCCGCATCCCTGCGCATCCCAGATAAGGAGTCGCCATGATCAAGTGGCTGAAAAAACAGTGGCAGACCTTGTCGAGACCGAGTCGCTATTACAGCCTCGGCTTCCTGACCATCGGCGGCTTTGTCGCCGGCATCCTGTTCTGGGGCGGTTTCAACACCGCCCTGGAAGCAACCAACACCGAAGCGTTCTGTACCGGCTGTCACGAAATGCGCGACAACGTCTTTGTCGAACTGCAGACCACCATTCACTACAGCAACCGCTCCGGCGTTCGCGCCACCTGCCCGGACTGTCACGTGCCGCATGAATGGACCGACAAGATCGCGCGCAAGATGCAGGCTTCGAAAGAAGTCTGGGGCAAGATCTTCGGCACCATTGCCACGCGCGAAAAGTTTCTGGAAAAGCGTCGCGAGCTGGCCGAGCACGAATGGGCCCGGCTGAAAGCCAATGACTCGCTGGAATGCCGCAACTGCCACAACTTCCAGTTCATGGACTTCACCCGCCAGAGTCCGCGCGCCCAGCAGATGCACTCCACCGCGCTCGCCTCCGGTGAAAAAACCTGTATCGACTGCCACAAGGGAATCGCCCACCAGTTGCCGGACATGCACGGCGTGGAAGGCTGGCAATAGATTCGGTACGAAGAGCACGAAACAGCGCATCCGGTGGCTTGATGCGGTTCAGCAAGGTGAGCATCGCAAATCGCCGCGCCGCATTTTTCGGGCCTTGCTGAACATCCGGTCGAGCCGGCAATGACGGCTCGACCGGGAACCCGTTAAAGAGGCTGCTTGACGACCCTTCGCCGGATGCGTTTTCTCAAGCACAGACCCAGAACAATCTACCGTTTTGGTTGCGCAGCAGGGCGCTTCCCTCAACCCGCGCCCAAACTCCTGCGGTTTATCCAATCAACAACCTTGTGCACGACTTCCTGTTCCTGGCCTGCAAACCAATGCGGCGTGCCGGGCCCGCATGGCAGCTCTGCGCTGGTTTTGCCGCCGCCCGTAATCGACAGAAGTGGCAAACGATCACTCAATCGCCGGGCAGCAGCCATCGGGGCGACGGGACAGGCATCTTCGCTGTGATGCACAAGCAGAATCGGGGCTTTCAACGCGGGCAGATCAATCCCTGACAGTCCGGGACCACTGGAAGGCGAATCCGGCGCCGGAACCGTAGCGTCATACAGACCGGACAGCAGGATGAGCCCGTCGACCTGATCCGCCAGTTGATGCGCAAGATGCCCGGCAGAAATGCTGCCCCGGCTGTGGCCGAGGATCAGCAGTTTGGAGGCTGGAAACCGCTGCCGGAGTTCGCGCACTGCGGCCTGCAAATCGGCCATGTGGGTGTCTGAGACGCGAAAGGCTTGCGTCATGTCTTGCTGGTCGGAAGGCGCATCAATCACCGCTACAGCGAATTTCGCGCGCACCAGGGCATCGCGCCAGGAGGCAAACAGGAAGGGGCGCGTACTTTCGATACGACCGTTGATCTCCTGCAAACCCAGATTGCCGGAGCCGCCGGGCAACAACAGGGCGACAGCCTCGGGTTTGGCCGGGTACGGCGTCCAGAGATGCATCGCCATCGTAATGCCCGGACGGCTCTCAAGCCTGATGATGTCATCTGCGCGTGCGAACGGCGCACAAATCAGCAGCAGGGTAATGACACGCATCACCTGCGTTATCGCTTTTTGCATTGCTATCTCCTTTGACTCTGATGTTTTTTTCCAACGCCATACACACCGCTGTATCGCGATCTGCTCGAGTAGCACCGGCAAACAGCTTTGCTGATCTACGCGACCACCGCTCGCACGCAGCACGCTATCACTCAGCCATTCGATATTCAGCGGCACTTTGCCGTCCTCCGTCCGCGCGTCTTCGCCTTCATGCTCGCGGGAGGCGACGGCATCGTTCGCGTCAACCATGCTGCCGCGTAGCCGTTTGCAGCACTCTCTCGAACGCTGTTACGGATCTGTGCGGGGTCGGCGCAGAGGGTGAACATCATCAGTGCCGCCTGTTTTTTTTGCCGGTTTTGTGCATGCGCGTTGCCAACGCCGTCGCGCCTTTTGGCGTGCGGATCAGCACATCGTCATGGACGACATGGCGGCACTTGTCATCTGCGGCTATCAGTGCTTCGCCACGGGTCAACACATCACGGCAAACACAAAGGGTCATGAAGCTGCGCAGCAAAGCCTGGGAACTGGCCGCGGAAAGTTGGGCGCCGGTTTTGGCGTTTTCCAGCGCCGCGGGAAACGGTGCGCGTTGTCGCTCATCGTTGCCCCAAAACCCACCGAAGACATCGAAGGCTTGCCGGTCCGTGAACTGCGAACGCAGATCGCCGAAAGCCTGATGAAAGACCGCCAGCACGGTTGCACAAAACAAAGGTGTCGCAAATGTGGGACGACTCCGTCGCGGATCTGGCACAGCACACTCCCCGAAATCGTTCACCCGATGGCAAAAACCAGCGCCTCCAGCCTTACAGGCCGCTGCTGGCGTTAGTGCTGAGCAAACCCTGTGCCACGCCAGCCTTGGGTCCACCGCGAACGACCGCTGCTGACCGCTCCTGTCGCAGTCGCGTTGCTCGCCGGTACCGGTCTGGCTGTCGAACGTGTTGCACTGTTCGGCAAACTCGTGCGCCTTTCCGGAAGCGTGTCGCGCGGCAAAACGGGGCGCTGACGAACCCGCCCTTGCGCGGAAACCGGCGGGGAGTGATCACATCGACAAGGTCTCGCAAAAGGCACGGCTCGCGCTTGATCTGCCCTCCTCTTTCCTCCTCTGCGAAGGCTCGGCGCACAATCCTGCTACGAAGCGGGTACTCGCCGCCGACCACGCATCGATTGCTCATGACTGGCTACCCCGCTTCGTCTGCCAAAAATCAGGCTTCTGAAAATGAAACCCGGGGCACATGATTTACGCACCTTCGACGCAGGTGAGTCGTTCACGGCGTGACGCCGCGAACTCGCCGGGAAAAAGCACGTCCCGCTGAAATCCGGCGACGCACAGGCAGGTCATATCAAGCAAACAACGAACGAATCGCCGAGGCGTCCCGTTCGCGTTTTTCAGGCATGCGATTTTTTCCGCCAGCGTCTAGACTGCGCGGCAAACGCCGAGAACGGAATCCGCAGCCATGAACTGGTTCAATACCCTGTCCCTGAAAGTCCGCGTCCCGCTATTGCTGAGCCTGCTCAACCTGCTGGTGATCGGCACCCTGACCTGGTATGCCTACATCACCAAGGCCGACGATCTGCGCAATGAAGTCGATGCCCGCCTGCTCGCCGCCGCCAACGCCCTGCCCTATTTGATCGGTGATGAATATCTGGATCGCGCCACGGCGGCAGACAGCATTGCCGCAGATGAATACCTGAAGATGGTGCGCAAAGCCGGCGGTTATGCGCAGGCGGTCGGACTGGCCTACGCCTACACGATGGCGGTGGACGGCGACAAAGTGTTTTACCTGTCCGATGGTGCCAGCGACGCCGACATTGCCAGCGATGACTACGCGAAATACTTCGAGCACTACGCCGACGTCAGTCCGGCCGTGCTCGCCGCCGCACGCAGCGGCAAGGCGCAATACGACGAATACACCGACAGCTACGGCAGTTTCCGCTCGGCCTTTATTCCGCTGCAGACCGCGTCCGGCCGCCGCTATGTCGCCGGCGCCGATGTCGCCATTGATGCCATCAACGCTGAAATGCGCGCCAGTCTCTGGCGCTGGCTGGGTGTCGGACTGATCGCACAACTGATCGCCATGGCGCTGTCGTTCTGGCTGGCGCGCAGCATTACCCATGTGGTCGGCGATTTGTCGACGCGCGTGCGGCGCATTGCCGAACAACGCGATCTGCAGCAGCGCCTGGCATTGGACGCCGATAACGAACTCGGTCGCATGGCGCGCGATGTTGACGGCCTGCTGGGTGAACTCGGCGACACGCTCAGCGTCGCCCGGCGCAGCGCCGAAGAAAACCGCCAGCAGAGTCAGCAGTTTGTCCGCGAAGCCGGCGCCGTGGCCGCAGAACTGCAACAGGGTGTGCGTGCCCTGCAGGATGTCACCGCACAGGCCGGCGGCATCCGCAGCCACGCCGGCCATTCCGCCGACACCGCCGAACAGGTGCGCGCCGCCATCCACAACACCGACGACACGCTGGCGCGCAACAGCGAGCAATTGCAGACCGTGATGCGCGCCATCAGTGCGTCCGCTACCGACAGCGAACAGTTGGCGCAGCGTCTGCACAGCCTGTCCGAGGATGCGCGCAGCATCACTGAAGTGCTGGACGTGATCGCGCGCATTGCCGAACAAACCAATTTGCTGGCACTCAACGCCGCCATCGAAGCCGCGCGCGCCGGGGAACAGGGCCGCGGCTTTGCCGTGGTCGCTGACGAAGTGCGCACACTCGCCAGCCAGACACGCAAGACGCTCGACGAAACCCAGGAGCGCATCGCCAAAGTGGTGGCCGCCATCCATGGCGCCACCGATGCCACCAGCGCCGCCGCCGCACAGAGCACGATGCTGAGCCAGCAAGCGGCAGGCGCCATCGCCAGCCTGTCCGCCATGCGTGATGCCATCACTGGCGCCACCGGGTCGGTAAGTGCGTCCATCGACGCTGCCCATGAAATTGAACAGGCGGTCAGTCGCATCGACGATCAGTTGCAACACGTCAGCCGTATGCTTGATGCCAACGCGCGCCGAGCAGTTGGCATTGAAGCCGATGCCCACCAGCTGGAAGACAAGGCCGGCGCCCTGCAGCAGGCGCTGCAGCGGTTTCGCTGACGGGTGTGCAACGCAATTTTTCCTGACCAGGTAGCTGACTCAGCCAGAATGCGAACTCACCCCTTCTGTTTGCATTGCTCGAAGTCGAAGTGTTGAGCGGCAAGCCGTACTGATACATCGACCTGAACAGGATTGTTTTTGCCGGTCGGTCCGCTCCCGGACCGACGCTGTCGGCCTTTGCCTCACTCACGTGAACAAGGAGAACAGCGCATGCCGGAATATCGCGAAGTACAAATGCCCAATGGCCGCCTGTGGCTGAACATCGTCCGCGGAGAGGTTCTGGATCAGCAAATCTAGAACGAAACCCGCGTACACGCCTCGGGCGGCGGCGGATATGTCAACCAGTACGGCGGTCAGGTTCATGCACCAACCATCACCTCCACCAATCACGAACGCCGCGAATTCTGGATTCGCGAAGATGATGGAAAGGAACATGCGGTCCGTCTGGTCGACAGTCATTTTCCGGTGCGAAAAGGCCAGAAAGTCTGGGTGGCCTGGGGCGGCAACGCGCGCAAAAAAGCTGACGGCAATTACCTGTTCGCCTATAACCATGACGCCAAAACGCTGCACGCCCTTCAGGACAATCTGCGTAACTGGCTGCTGGGCAAAAGACTGCTCAAGCCGCCGTTTTTGTACCGCCTGTACGCACTCTGGCTGCCCTTGCTGCTCGGTCTGCTGACGGCGCTGGTCTGGCTGCCAATGCTGGTCAAGCTGAATCAGCGCCCGGACCTGATGACAGCGGAAATGGAGGCCAGCCACCTCGCCGTGTTCTGGCAAATGCTGCAGCCGGCCTGGCTGCTCGAACACCTGCCCGGCGATCTGCCCGCCATCCTGGAGCGCAATGCCCTGCGCTTTGCCGCCATCGGCGCCGGCGTCTGGCTGGCGACACTGTTCGTGTTCAACATGGTCGGCTATTTCCTGTTCCTGCTCTGGTGGTATCGCCTGAAAATGCCCGGCCTGCGACAACGGATTGTTGATGCTTGCAAGGAGTAGCCACCTGCTCACGTGCAACATCAACTGCTTTGCGGGCCAACTGCAGCCGTCAGGCAGGACTCAGCAACGGATACGTGGAGAGAAAAACTGCCATGCTGGCGGTTTCATCCGACGAGAATTGAGCACGCTGCTCTAATCTCTCGCAAGTTCGACGGCAAGCAAGAACCCGATGACGGCGCTTGGTGAGCAGCAGTCGTTCAGTGGAAAACTCAGCGCGGCCAAATGCAGTAGATTCAATCTACAGATCGGGGAAAAAGCACGCACCAGAAGCGATTCAATCGAGATGGATGGCGAGGGATGGACAATAAATCGATGCCAATACTGCTTGGTCGAACTACGGAAATTGAACTTGCCACTCCGGTGTTCGAGAACCGCCGCTCAGCCCCCACGAGCTGAGCGGCGGTACAGTTACTTGAGATTCACCGCCACAAGATCGTTCTGGTTGTGAATGAACAGCACACCATTCGGAGACAGCGCAAGTTTGCCTGCCGCCGGATAGCTCCACACAGAGCGGCGACTTGTCAGGTCGATGGCGTGTGTCGCATAGCTCGTGCTCACAAACCCATGGGTGTTGGTAAGCAGTACTTCGCTTACGAAATTTCCCTCACCCGCATACTCGGGCGTCCACGACCACTGCAGCGTCCCGTCGCTTTCAGAGCGAACTTCAAGCCGTAACGGACTATTGTTGACAATGTAGACCCGGCCGTTGCGATAGGCAGGTGTCGTGGGGTACACGCCATGCACCTGCCACGCGATCGTACCGGTGTTGGTGCGAAAGTTCGTCAGCGTGTTGCCGATGGCACCGCCATTGAGCTGCGAATTCGAGTAGCTCGCTCCGAACACTGAGCCAAGTGCAGCATCTCCGAGTACCGGAGCCCCGCCCAGGTCGTATATGTAATTCTGGTAGCTGGGATCGCCGATTTCCACCGAGGCTATACCGGTGAGCGGTTCCGCCAACTGTAGCGTGCCGCCGGTATAGGCATACACCCCGGTGGTAGTGACTGCAGGCGTCCAGTTGCTCACCTGCGCCTGATAGGAGAAGAACAACCTGTTGCCATCCGGACTGAAACCGTACAAACCGCCGTAGGTGCCTGCGTTCAGGTAGATCATGCCATTCGGACCTACGGTCGGCGCATAATAGTCTTCCCACTGCGAGGACATTGATGCGCGAAATACGGCCGTGCCGTCCGCCGCTTTGCGGGCGTAAAGGTAAGTTTCATCCTGATGGCCGGCAGCAAAATAGACGACACCATTCCCGACCGCAGCGGGGTTCACCACCGGATAGCTGATGCCGTCAAGCTTGAACTGCCATACCTCGCTACCATCATGTTCACGCTTGGCGGACACAACGCCGCCTCGCATGTACTGCGAATCAGTGACGAAAAACATGCCGTTCCACGTGACCAGATTCTGCTTGCCCGCACTCCATGTGCTGTAAACGTTGTTGCCGGGAATCTTCCAGCGCAACGTGAACCGGTTTGGATTGACATCCACAGGAACGAATCCGTCGTGTGCGGCGTTGCCTTGCACAGTGCTCCACTCCGGCACAGCGGGCCAGACACTGAGGTCGGACAGATTATTGCCTGGCCACGCAGTAGAGGGCGCCATGACATTCACGGTGTACGGAATCATTACCGAGGGAACGTCCTGAAGCTGAGTACAGCTCGCATCGCGACACAGGTTAAGTGTGAGATTGCCAGTGTACGCTGCGGCGCTTACAGCCGGATTCAGCGCGAAACGCGCGGTGAAACTACCGTTGTTGTTTGCCTGTACTGTGACCGGTTGCATGAACAAGCCGCTTGCGTCGGTGACGGTTGCAAACAGGGTTCCGGCATCAAAATGCCGTGGCCAAAGCACGACTTCGGGGCTGATGGGAGCCTTCTCGGCCATGACCCTCAAGATCGGCGCGCCTTCGACCTCCATCGCGTACACCTTGAGCGAGAGGCTGAAAGTCGTGGCGCCGCTGCTGTTCGTCGCAGTGATGGTGTAATTTGTCGGCGGAGCGCTGGCTGTTGGCGTGCCAGAGATTTGCCCGGTACTTGTGTTCAGCGTCAGACCGGCCGGCAGCGCGGGCGTCACCGCATAGCTGGTCACTGTTCCGGTTACCGTAGGTGTCAGCGCCGTCATCGCCGTATTGATACGAACGCTCTGTGGCGAAGGATATGAGAGACCACTGGGCGCGGGTACCGGCGGCGGACTGCTGCCGCCACTGCTACCTCCGCCGCATGCAGCAAGCACAAGACACACGAGAGCCACACCGAGGTTAAGTACCCGTCCCATAAAAATTTTCATGGCAACTCCATTTGTAGAGACGTTCGAGTCGAATAAAAAGGCCGGCTAATCGCCGGCCTGTTCATTATCACGCTTTTGGGGGGAAAGTGCTTCTAATAGCTGCACACCAACTCCCAGCTGCCATCACTGCCCGGCACGCCGTTGGTCCACCATTTTGCCCGGTAGATTTTTTGCTGGTGGGCGATCAGATCGCCGCCGGAGGCGAAGGTGCCGCGTGGCCAGGTTGGATACACGACGACGGTCGCCGGGTCGATGCCGGCGGCGCTGCAAGCGTTACCTCCGCCACCGCCGTTGCCGGGGATCACTTTCGGCAATTGCGGATGTTCCTGTACCAGCGCGTATTCCACACCGCCGACTTTTACGGTCCAGCTTGAGGGCAGGGTCATCGGCAGGTAGTAGTTGAGCGTCACTTCCACGGCGGCACCGTTGGCCAGACTTTGCCAGGCCGGCGTTTTCATCGACACGCGGTGGAAATCATTCTGCAATCCGCCAATGTTGTGACCGCTGCTGTTGGCCCCGCTCTGGATCACGCGCAGGCCGAAGCCGGACTGATCGGCAATGGTGTCGGGAATTGCTGTCGGCACGTTGAACTGGAATTCGGTGCCGCCGGGCAGCGCCGCGCCGCTCTGGTTGGTGATCTTCAGTTTCGGATTGATCGGATAATTCTGATCGCCGAGTTTGAAACCACCCAGCTCGAAGCGCACATCGACGGCCTGCGCTGGCAGGTTCGTTGGTGCGCGCTTGTTGCCGTAAGGCGCCGCAGTCTTCAGACGATCATGCAGCACGCTGGTCAGCGTATCGCCGATGAAATACTCGCCGCGATCTGCATGCCAGCGATAGTCACCGGCCAGCTCCCAGAACATCACACCACCGATACCGCGATCGGCAATGTAATCGGCCTTGGCACGAATGCTCTGCTCGTCTTCGGTGGACAGGAACACTTTCTTGCCGGCATTCCACAGCCAGGGTGCCACGGCAACGCTGTCGTAATGGCGCGTGTAGCTGCCGCTCAAGCGATCATCCGGATCGCTGACCGGATTCAGTCCGTACTGGCTGATGTAGGAACCGGCGCGACCATCCTGCAGATTTTTGGCATGCCACATCGGATTCGATCCGGCGCCCATTTCCGCGCCGTTGCTGTCGAGATCGTGCCAGATATTGTCGATGCCGATGGCGCCGCTGCCACACTTGCTGACGGTTGAACCGCCGGTTCCGGGCGGACACTGGCTTTGATCCGGCAATTGCGCGGTGCCCCACAGGCCGTTGTTGCCACCGCTGACATTGCGCCAACCGCGCGTGTAATACGGCACACCGATATTGATGCGACCGGCCGGCAGCGCACCGCGGAAATAGTGATAGGTCCAGTCCGTGTTCAGATAGCCGATACGCGCGTATTGCGACGCGGTGTAATAGCTCCAGGCTTTCAGTTCAGCGTCTTCACCGGTATCGAACAGCGCGGCGTTGTGGCCGACAAACTGGTTCCAGGCGCCGTGCAGGTCGTAGGACATGATGTTGACGTAATCCAGATATTCGGTGACCTGGAAATTTTCCATGCCGCGCACCAGATAGCCCGATGACGGCGCGGCAATGGTCAGCAGATAGTGACGGTTGTCGGCCGCGCCGGCGGCATCGAGTTTTTCGCGCAGGGTTTTCATCAGCACCACGTAGGAGCGCATCAGTCCGGCGCGACGGGCATTGGCGATGACGAAATCATCGGGATTGCCGGCATCTTTCATGCTGGTCGGATATTCGTAATCAATATCGACGCCATCGAAACCGTACTGGCGTATGAAGGCCACGGCCGAGTTGGCGAAGGCGTTGATGCCTGCAGTATTGACGCTGTTATCGGCGTTGGTGGTCATGGTGTAGAAGCCGCCACTGGCAACGCGTTTGCCCGCGCTGTCGAAATAGCCGCCGGTTTCTGCCCAGCCGCCGACCGAGATCAGCGTTTTCACATGCGGATACTGCTTCTTGAATTTGTTGAGCAGATTGAAATGTCCTTTGTACGGCAGCGAGGCATCCATTTCTGCGCCGGGCACGTCTGGCCAGGTCAGGCCGGTGGCCGCGTTCAGCGGATCGCTGACATCACCCACCGAAACGCGGTGCTGCGCATCGACATGGGCGAATGCGTAATTGATATGCGTCAGCTTGGCCCAGGGAATGTCCTTGGCCAGATACGACGGCGCGCCATTCTTGCCGGTGCGCCAGCTGGTGAAATAGCCAATGATGCGACGCGGATGGTTCGGGCCCATTTTTTCCCGGCCGGCGTTGTCGTACACGCTGCAATACGCCGGCACCAGCGTGGGCGTGGTGTACAAACCATCCGGCCGGCAGGCGAGATGATTGTTGCCCGGATCATCATTGCCGACAGTGATGCTGACACTGCTGCTGTCGGTACTGGCGCCCTTGTCATCAAAGGCCTTGGCGCTGAATTGGTGATTGCCGGCTGTGGCCGTCCAGTTCGCTGACCAGGGCGCGACCAGATCTTCCTGCATCAACACGCCGTTGCGGAAAAACTGCACTTTGCTGACGCTGCCATCGCTGTCACTGGCATCGGCACTCACCGTAACGCTGACGCCAACCGCAACGCTTGCGCCGTTCAGCGGCGAGGTCAGGCTGACCTGCGGCGGCGTATTGTTGTTGCCGTTCTGCACATTGATGCTGACCGTTGCGGAACTGCCAACCGCGCCCCTGTCGTCCACCGCTTCGGCGCGCAGCGTGTGATTGCCGACCTGCGCAGTCCAGCTTGCTGTCCACGGCACAGCAGTGTCGGTTGCGATCAGCGCGGCGCCAACATAAAAACGCACACTGGCGACGCTGCCGTCGCTGTCGCTGGCATTGGCAGCAATATTCACCGTCGCGCCTGTGATGAAACCGGCGCCGTTGGTCGGCGACGTCAATGCTGCGGTCGGTGGCGTATTGTTGCCGCTGCCGTCGCAATCGCCGAGCAGCTTCCACTCCTGCCATTGTCCGGAACGCTGCGCCGGATCATTGCCCTGTGTCCACCAGTTCGCCTGATAGGCACGGTTCTGGTGTTTGACTTTGGCACCGCCCGAATAGGCCGTGGACGCCGACCATGTCGGCAGGCCGCTGCAGTCCACCGCCCAGGTCTGGGCGCTGAACATCAGTGTGGCGAGCACGACAGCCGTAGCTGCGCGTCTGCCGCAAATTTGTCTTTGCATGATACTTCTCCGTGAGTGATATCAGCGCAGGACTTCGACATTGAAGTAGTGGCTGACACAGCGTTGGTAATCACCGGTTTGCAGTGCCGAATAGGCGGTCTGGTAGCCGACCAGCTTGCAGGCAAAGGCTTTGCCTTCCGGCATGGCCGGGAAATAGCCCCAGTCCTGATCCCAGAAAATGTTCAGCGCGCCGGCACCTTGCACATCGAAACGTTTCTGGTTGGCGCAGCCGAGTTCCTCGTTGGCCGGAATCGGCACGCCGAGGTATTGCGCGAAACGGCGGTAGTAGGCGATGCGATTCAGCGATTGCGGTTTCTCGTAACCGTGACCGCATTCAATGCCGCCGTTGATGACATTGGTGGTGGCGCCGAAACCGGGCTTGATGCCATTGGCGGTATCGGCAGCATTCGGCTGCCAGCTACCGTCCATGACGTGCAACATCGAGGGTTTGGGTGAGGCGGGATACACGTAAAAGAAAATCGCCGACGCCAGATTCAGCCAGCTGTCGGCGACCAGTTCCGGTTTGTCGAGCAGCGTCCGCACATCGCCGTACATGGCTTGTGAAAACGGCCCGTAGTTGTAGTTGTAGCTGAGCTGCTTGGCACCACGACCAAAATATTTTCTGAACGCACCACCGGCATCCTTGCCGCAGGGCCAGGTTATTCCCTGCCAGGTGCCGGGTGCACACTCGGCGTTGTACGTGCAGCCGCTGCCGGTTTCGCTGCAACCGGCCTCGCGCACATACACCAGCGCCTGACGCCACTCTTCAACCCCGGCATGCGGATCATGGCCGCCGGTTTCCTGGGCGAAATGTGCGAAGGCTGTGGCGAGTGCCTTGCGGCAAATCAGCTCACCATTGCGACCGTCATCATAGTCGGCACAAAAACCGCGGAATTTGCCAACCGCCTGCAGGAATCCGCTGTAGGTGTACGACGGATGACGCAGCGGAAACAGATAGTGCCACGTCGTTTCATCAACGATACGTTCGACACGCTTGACATTGTCCGGATTCGTGGCCTTGCGCGGTGCAATGGCCAGCACGTCGGCATTGCTGCGCGTGGCAATCGAGGCCTTGACGCGCGTGAACAGCGGTGACGAGGTCAGCGCGGCTTCACTGGCATCGATCTCGGCTTGCGTCATCGTGTAACCGCCGCCGGGCTTCGGTTTTGGGCCGGTCACCGGCGGCGTGTTTCCACCGCCGCCATCGCCGCCGCCACCGCCATCCGGTGCACAGCGGGCATCACAGGCAGCAACCAGCGCCCACACGCCCCACTCACCGGAACTCGCCGGATCGTTGCCCTGCGTCCACCATTTGGCACGCCAGATCTTGCCGCCGTGCTGCACTTCATTGCCGGCGGTGTACACCTGCGACGCGCTCCAGCCCGGCAACGCCGCCCGTGCGATCGGCACAGCGGCGACCAGCGCCAGACACAGACCCACTTGCAGCACACGGCCCGTTGATGCACCGGCTGCAAGTGATCGAACTTTTTTCGACATGAGCGCCTCCTTGCCGGTCGCGCAAACCGGCATGACACAGTGAGGAAAAAATCCGTAGCGGTCAGTTGACCGCTACGGTCAGGACGGAACGACTGTTTCCGGTAATCACTGCTTCCGGTAACTACTGTTTCCGGTGACTACTGTTTCGGGTGATTCAGGCCATCGTGCATGGCGTTGAGGATGTGGCCGTTGTCACCATCCAGTTCCCACGCAAAGATGCCGCCGAGCTGGTTATCGAGCACAAAGCGGCCTTTCTCTTTCACCGAGCGCTGGGTATCAAAACCAATCAAGATGTTGCTGACCGGATTGAACACCCATGAAGCCTTTGCCACGTCATCCCAGCCGAGCACAAAACCATCCTTGCCCGTACCGTTGACGCCGCCCAGGTATTTGCTCTCGATGTCCTTGTAATCGACCACGCCTTTTTCCCAGGAACCATCGACGCCTTCACCACCGCGGCCGGCAAACGGATTGGCCAGCGTGCTGCCGGTGACGTTTTTCCAGCCGCGACCGTACATCGCCGCGCCCAGCGTCACTTTTGCCAGCGGCACACCGCGTGCACGCAGCACATTGACGGCGGCTTCGGCGTTGTAGCCGGCGTTTTTTTCCACGGCGGATTTTTTCAGGCCGGTCATGTGACCGAGCGTGGCGTCCCAGGCGCCGTAGTAGTCGTAGGTCATCAGGTTGATGTAATCCATGTGCGGATGGGCATTTTCCCAGTCGATGCGACTGAGTTTTTCCACGCCGCCATTTACCGCTGCCGTCAGCTGGTATTCGCGACCGGTGGCCTGCTCCAGCTTGTCGAGTTCAACGCGCAATTCGCGCATCAGCACGGCAAATCCGGCACCATCCTGGGGCGTACCGAGTCCGTCAAGTGCACCACCGCCACCCGGATATTCCCAGTCAATATCGACGCCGTCGAAGAAATCGTATTTCTTGATGAAGTCGATGATGGAGCGGATGAACACGGCGCGCGCGGCCGGTTGTGTGCCGATTGCGTAAAGCGGATCGGACAGTGTCCAGCCACCGACCGACGGCAGGATCCTGATGTTCGGATGGGTTTTCTTCAGCCGGTACATCTCGGCATAGATGCCGCGTATCGGTTGATCCCATTTGTCGTTCGGATAGCTTTTTTCCAGCGCGGCAAATTTGTCGTGGACAACGACTTCATAGTTCTGCTTGCCCTGGCACTGCGCCACCAGCACGGCATGGCCACTCGGGTTGTCACGGCGCAGCGATTCATTCGGTCCGCACACCGGAATGAAGCCGTAGAAAATATGCGTCAGATTGCGCGCCGGAATATCGGCCACATGATAGTTGCGGCCATAAATCCCCCACTCGACAAAATAGCCGCCGACCATTTTTCGCGTCGTGTTGGTATAGGGCAGATTGTTCTGCTTCAGCGGCTGCGGCCAGCCGGCGAAATTCAGATCTTTCCACGGGTCCCAGCCACCGCCACCACCGCCGCCACCATTCACAGTGATGGGTTTGATGTCGCTGCTGGTGCATTTCACGGTCGTGCCGCTCTTGTTGCACAACTCGACAGCGAGCCGGTAATTGCCGGCGGTGGTGAGCGTCAGCGTGCGTGAGCCGGCCTGTGCGCCATTGCCGTTTGGCGTCAGCGCCGCTTCGTGAACGATGACGTCGTTCTGTTTCAGACGCCAGAGATTGCCGTTGACGCCCCACCACATGTTCCAGCTCACCGGCACGCTGACGCTGCCATTGCTCAGCGTGTAACTGTCGGCCATCCAGGCCAGCACCGGTTTCGCCGGCGCGACGATATTGTCACCGCCGCCACCGCCGTCCCCGCCGCCCGTCCCGCTGACGGTGATGGTCTGCACGCTGCTGCTGGCGCAGGCCTGCGTGCTGCCGTCGTCGTTGCAGAGTTTCACGGCCAGCCGGTAGGTGCCGGGCGCGGTGAACTTCAGTGTGTGCGCGCCGCTCTGCGCGCTTTGTCCGCTCGGTGTCAGCGACGCTGAAAAGACAGCGCTGTCATTTTGCAGCAAAAACCAACGGTTACCGTTATTTCCCCACCACATGTTCCAGCCAAGCGGGACATCCACACTGCCGTTTTGCAGTGTGTAACTCGTTGGCATCCAGTTGATCACCGGCGTTGCCGGTGTGGTTGGCGCGGCGCGCACCATCAGCGGCGCACTGACAAAAAGCCCCAGCATCAGCGGCTTGATCAGACATGCAGATTTCACTGCGATTCTCCTGTTTGTGAGGTTCACAAGCAGGCAGCGGAAACGAAATCAACGCAGGCAAGTGTCTCCGGTCTTGCGAGCTGAACAACATCGGCCAGGCTGCCATGTGTTGCGTCGATGCCCGCTCCTGCGGGCAGCACATCCCTGAAACATCGTGCGCGAACTGCGGCGCAGACTAGGGAAGTTGGCAGAGCTTAACCGAGCAGCGGATCGCAAATCAGCGGGGCGCAGAGCACAGTTTCTTATCTTTCTGCTGAGTGTTTAGTACTTGTTGCAACGCATCTCATCCCTCCGAATGAACGCGCTCATCCCTACTCATGACGAGGCGTTCTGCACATCGGATGAGCGGTGTCAGTTTGTGCTGGCGCCGGTCGTTGGTGCAGGACTGTGCTGGCGTGAACAGTTCTGCACCCGGCACCAGCGCCGATAAATTGCCATCAGCGTCGCGCGCTGCTGCCGCTGACAGCCGTGACGTTTTCGTTTGCGAGAAAGTTCCGCACACGACGCTCGCTGCGCGTTGTCCGGGACGTGTGCGCCGCAGTGCGTGATTCATCAAATTGATGCGTACTTTCACGCGGCCCGGATTCGCCCTGCATGGCACGCCGGCATGCAGGGCTGAACGCCAGGCTGATCACGATTTCCGTCCGTGACAAGCTGGCTGCAGATCATTTTCCAGCCGTTCAAGGATCGGGCAATCCGGGTCGTCATTGCCGGGACAACTGCGCAGCGAGGTGCGCAATTCTTCGCGCAGCAGTTCCAGTTCGCGGATCGCGGTTTCCACTTCCTGCAGTTTGCTTTCCACCAGCGCGTGCACATCGCGGCTCAGGCGCTGCGGTGCATTGCGCAGCGTGATCAGCTGCTGCACCTGCGGCAGCGAGAAGCCCATGCGCCGGGCGCGACGGATGAAATGCAGCACCTGCAAATCGCTCTCGCTGAAAACGCGATAACCGGCTTCGGTGCGTGTACTGGAGGAAAACAGTCCCAGCGATTCGTAATGACGGATCATTTTTGCCGTCAGCCTGGTGGCTTTGGCGACTTGACCGATGTTCATGCCCGTGTCTCCTTTCCTGCCGCAGCAAGCGTCGACTCCACACGATGACTCGCTGCCGCCCGGTGGCTGGCCGGTCGCCAGCGTTTCAGCAGCAGCGCATTACTGATCACGCTGACGCTGCTGAACGCCATCGCCGCGCCGGCGATCACCGGATTGAGCAAGCCAAATGCCGCCAGCGGAATGCCGACGATGTTGTAGATGAATGCCCAGAACAGGTTCTGGCGGATCTTGTTCCAGGTGCGCTGCGAGATGTCGATGGCATCGAGCACCAGCAGCGGTTCACCGCGCATCAGCGTGATGCCGGCCGTGTGCATCGCCACGTCGGTACCGGTGCTCATGGCCATGCCGACGTCGGCCGTGGCCAGCGCCGGCGCATCGTTCAGGCCGTCACCAACCATGGCAACAATGCGTTTTTCCAGACCGTGCTGTTGCAGCGCCTGCACATGTTTGGCCTTGTCTTCCGGCAACACTTCGGCGCGCACATCGTCCATGCCGAGTTGCGCGGCGATGGCGCCGGCGGCACTGCGATTGTCACCGCTGATCAATACGCTGCGGATATGTCGTGCCTGCAGGCCGGCAATGGTTTGCGCGGCATGTGCTTTCAGCTGATCACCGAAGGCCATCACGGCGAGAATTTTTGCAGCCGGCGCCGCGTCCGCCGCGGCCGTGCCGCGCGCCTGCTCGGCCAACCAGGAACAACTGTAACCCTGCGCAGCAAACTGTTCTGCCTGCGCGGCCAGCTTCTGCATGTCGGCACCGAGTTCACGCATCAGCCGTGTGCTGCCGAAATACAGCGTCCGGCCCTGCACCTCTCCGGTCACGCCGCGCCCCGGCAGCGCGCGCACCTCGCGAGCCGTTTTCGCCACCAGCGACAGATCGTTTTCCAGCACACGTTCCGCACGTTCCAGCACGGCGCGCGCCAGCGGATGTTCGCTGTCGCGGTTCAGCGCTGCAGCCAGCAGCAAAGACTGGTTTTCGCTTTCGTGGCCCGCAACCGCAACACCGGTGACGCGCGCCTTGCCTTCAGTGAGCGTGCCGGTCTTGTCGAAGGCCACGGTGTCGATGCGATGCGCCAGCTCCAGCGCCTGGGCATCCTTGATCAGGATGCCGTAGCGCGCGGCCGTACCGGTACCGGCCATCAGTGCTGCCGGCGTGGCGAGACCGAGCGCACAGGGACAGGCGATCACCAGCACGGCAACAGCGTTGATCACGGCGATACTGATGTCACCGCTCCACCACCACCAGAGCGCAAACGTCAGCAAGGCGATGATCATCACCACCGGCACAAACACGGCGCTGACTTTGTCGACCAGTTGCTGGATCGGTGCTTTCGCGCCCTGGGCGTTTTCCACCAGACGAATAATGCGCGCGAGCACGGTTTCGGAACCGATGGCGGTGGTGCGCACGTCCAGCGCGCCGTCGCCATTGATGGCACCGCCGGTCACCTTGTCGCCGACAGTTTTGCTGATCGGCAGGCTCTCGCCGGTAAGCAGCGATTCATCAAGATGTGAAGCGCCGGTTTCGATCACGCCATCCACCGGCACCCGCTCGCCGGGACGGATCAGCACGCGATCGCCGACACGCAGCGCCGAGACCGGCACCTGTACATCGCCGCCGGCATCGCGACGCGTGGCTGTTTCCGGACGCAGCGCCGCCAGCGCACGAATCGCCGCCGTGGTTTGCTGCTTGGCGCGCGACTCCAGCCATTTGCCCAGTCGCACCAGCGTGATCACCACCGCTGCCGCTTCGAAATAGAGATGCGCATGCGCGGCGTGAACACTGAACATCTGCCACAGCGACAAACCAAACGCCGCTGAAGTGCCGATGGCGACCAGCAAATCCATGTTGCCGCTGCCGGCGCGCACCGCATGCCATCCGGCACGATAAAAACGCGCGCCGAACACGAACTGCACCGGTGTCGCCAGCAGCAATTGCCAGATCGCCGGCAACATCCAGTTGGCGCCGAACAGCTCGCCGATCATCGGCAGCACCAGCGGCACACTCAGCAGCGTCGCGATCAGCACGTCGCGCGTTTCACGCTGGTGCCGGCGCTGCTGTTCCTGTTCGCGTCGCTGCGCCGCGCTCAGCGGTACAGCGACGGCATCGGATTGCGCGGCAGGGGTCCGGGCCGAGTGCGGTTTGCCGGTGCGGTTTTTTCCGGCCTGGTTTTCCTGCGCACCGGTTTCGCCAGCATGGTTTTCGTCCGCAGCGCTCGGCTGCACGCCACTGACCGCTGCGGCACCGGCGAAATGGTCATCATCGAGGCGCTCGGCGCGATAGCCGGCCTTGTCCACCGCCGCCAGCAGGATGTCATCCCCGACCGTGATCAGCGCCGTAACCGATGCGGTTTCGGTGGCCAGATTGACACGGGCCGCGAGCACACCCGGCACGGCCGACAGCGCGCGCTCGACACGACCGACGCAGGAGGCACAGGTCATGTCGCTGATCGCCAGCTGGCGTGTGTCGCTGGCAACGCCGTAACCGGCTGCGCTTACCGCCGCGACCAGATCGGACAGCGACGCGCTGCCGCTGACACGGGCGATGTCAGTGGCGAGATTGACACTGACCTGTTGCACACCGGGCACGTTGCCGAGCGCACGCTCGATACGTCCGGCGCAGCTGGCGCAGGTCATGCCGGTGATGGGCAATGGCAGGGCATCCGCCCCCGTCGACGTTGCCGCCGTTGCTGGCGACGCCGGTATCGGTACGGCGACCGCTCCGGGCGAGACGGTAGGATTATCGGCCCCCGGCAGGTCGCAGACCGACCCGGCAACGTCGGACACGTCACCACGCGCCGGACCGCCGTCGGTGGGGTGAACAGCGTCGTGATGAGCAGCTGCCGGAGGAAGCATGGTTTGTGCGGGCAAATCGGGACGGGACATGGTCGGGGCTCCGGTTCATTGACTGACGCGCGACAGGTCGCACCCGGCGCATCACCACCTCACACTGCCGATCCGTTACCGGGCCGCGTTCGGCACAGACCACTCGCCGAGCGTCTGAACCGGGCCCCAACACAGGCAGCAAGGAAAGTCTCCTCCTTGCCATCATGTCAAGGTCAAGCCCGTTTTTTGCGCGCTGAAAGCTGGCTTGCGCTCGTCGCAGCACCGGCCACGAAAGCTCATCTGGCGACTCACTGACATTCAGGCAGTTGCCGGCTAAGCTGCGCTCCCCCGCTATCGCTTGGTCTCCCGGAATCAGGGATGTCTCCGTTAAACCGTCTGGCGTTATCCGCCACATTTGCCGCCGCAGTTTGCAGCTCGCCTCTGCCTGCTTTTGCCGCTGAAACGGGTGCCGCAACGGCAGGGGCAACGCCAGGCTTTGTTCGTCTCAACTCAGAGTCTGACAGTGCCGCCTGGTGGACCCGCGTCCAATTCCAGGCGGACGGCGAACAGGTGGCCGGGCTGCCTTTGCACTTGATCAGGGCGGATTGGTGCAAGGCGAATGCATTCAGCAGAGAGGCGTTCGCCGCCGCTGTAGCACCCACGCCCTTGTGGGAGTTGCCCGACGCCACATATGAACTGTCTACACAATTTGAAGGTGTTGGCGAAGTTCGGGTATTGGTCGGCGTTTACGAAAAATGTGCCGGAGAAACGGGAAACTTCGTACTGGTGCTGAGTCGCGACACTGCTTCGCCGCAAGTCATTTCCGTACTCGAGATGGATCAGGGCCGTCCCGGCTTTCTGGCATTGCTGGTGAAGCATGACGGCGCAATCGATTTGCTCTACTGCTTCTATTGCGACCATTTCGGCGTGCTGTCCTGGTCACCTGCCAACCGGCACTTGAACGTCCTGCCCGGCCCGGAAGTGGGCTGACCGCCGCTTGCATTCAGCCGGGCATGAACGCAAGCAGTTGATCCCGGCCCTTGACCCTGCCCCGATGGCAACGCGCAGAGTGGCACATGCCGGTTGCCTTGCCGATGCACCGGTCTGTGTTCCCGGCATGGTCATCCTGCCTGCGGGCAGATTGAGGAGTGTTCCGATGTTGAACTTCGTTGTCCGCGGCATGACCTGTGGTCATTGCCAGCGCGCGGTCACCCGCGCCGTCCATTCCGTCGAACCGGAGGCGCAGGTTGTCGTGGATCTCACCAGCGGCCGGGTCGAGGTCGGTGTCGGCGAAGCCGATGCGGCTGAACAGGCGGCGCTGGGCACGGCCATCGCGGCGGCGATCCGCGCCGAGGGCTATGAGGTGGTTATTGCCACTTGAGTTTCGGTTCTCGCCGAACGGTCCGGGTGTCGAACCGGTGCAGCGTCGCACTGCATTTCACAGCAGGCGGCGATTGCCCCGAGCACATCGCCGTGCAGACGGCCGTCTCAGCCTCAACCGCTGATCAGGGCCTGCAGGGCGGTTCGCGCCGCGTCCAGATCCAGTCCCTGCGCTGCTACCCACTGATCGTTGAAATACGTGTGCGCGTAACGCTCGCCGCTGTCGCAGATCAGCGTCACCACCGAACCCTGTTCACCGCGCTCGCGCATCGCCTGCATGCGCTGCAGCGCGGCGACAAACTGCGTGCCGGTGGAGCCGCCGCAACGCCGGCCCATCAGCGTTTCCAGCAGGCGCACGGCCGCGACGCTGTGGGCATCCGGCACCTTGATCATCTGATCGATGACGCCGGGAATGAACGAGGCTTCGCAGCGCGGACGGCCGATGCCTTCAATGCGCGAACCGCGCGTCAGCGTCAGATCGCGGCGGTTCTGCACATAGCAGTCGTAGAACACCGAATGCTCGGGATCGGCAACGCACAGTTCCGTGTCGTGACGGCGATAGCGGATGAAACGGCCGAGTGTGGCCGAGGTCCCGCCGGTGCCGGCACTGCACACCAGCACGCGTGGCACCGGATGCCGTTCGCGCGCCATCTGCGAAAAAATTGATTCGGCAATGTTGTTGTTGCTGCGCCAGTCGGTGGCGCGCTCGGCATTCAGGAACTGGTCCATGAAATGTCCGCAGCGCTCGCCGGCAATGCGCGCCGCGGTCGCCGTGACCTCGGCAGCGGTGTCGACAAAATGGCAATCGCCGCCGTAAAAACCGATGGCGCGGATTTTTTCCGGCGAGGTGTCGCGCGGCATCACCGCCACGAATGGCAGACCGAGCAGACGGGCAAAATACGCTTCGCTGACCGCCGTGTTGCCGCTCGACGCTTCAACAATGGTGGTGTCGGGGCCGATCAGGCCGTTGCACAAACCGTAGAGAAACAGCGAACGCGCCAGCCGGTGTTTCAGTGAACCGGACGGATGCGTCGATTCATCCTTGAAATACAGATCGATGCCGGGAAACGCCGGCATCGGCAGCGGAATGAGATGCGTGTCAGCGCTGCGCTGAAAATCGGCCTCGATGCGGGCCACGGCTTCGCGGACAAAGGCACGCGGAATACGGCAGGACATGCTTCACCTGTCAGCAGTTGAGTGTTCAGCAGGGAAACGTTCAGCAGAGAACCGTTCAGCGGAAAAGCGTCCGGAATCATCACACGCCGGACGCACCGGCTCAGATCAGCCCGCGCCGGCACAGCTCGGCGTGTACGCCGTCGAGTTCCTCGGCCGCTGCGCGGCTGATGGCCGCCAGCACTTCGGCATTCTCCAGCTCGGCGGCCTGCTCGGCAAAATCGGCCGGCAGCCCGCGCCGGTAGTCGGCGCGGATGGCGTCGAGGCGTTTCTGCAATTCATCGCGACGCGTCAGCAGGGCGTCGTCAGACAGGTGAGTGAAGGGCATGGCAGCGCTCCGGCAGGTCGGGAATGACCACAGTATGGCCAGTATCGCCGCCGGCAACACTGGCGATCTGATCACGATCAGCTAAACCTTCAGACAGGTCGGCCGATACGCTGACACTCGCCCGCAGGCGAAAGGAGTGCGCCGGATGAATTTCTCGACTCTGCTCGGCCTGGGCCTCGGGCTCATCACCGTCGGCCTGGTGATCGGCCTGACCTCGACCAATATCTCCGGCTGGTTCGATGGCCTGAGTTTTCTGGTCGTGATCGGCGGCACGCTGAGCGCAACCCTGGTCGCCTACCCGATGAGCGAAGTGATGCGCGTACTGCGCTCGCTGCGCCGGGCGATGCGCGAGGAACGCCTCGATCCGCACCGCGAAATCGACGAACTGGTGGAGCTGTCCACCTGGTGGTTCCGCGGTGACATGCGTGAAGTTGAACGCCGGGTGCAGAACAGCCGCAACGGCTTCCTGCGCACCGGCGTGCAGTTGCTGGTCGACAAAACGCCGGTCGAAGACGTGATGAGCCTGCTGCAATGGCGCATCGCGCGGCTGAAAGCCAAGGAAAAAGCCGAAGCCCAGGTGTTTCGTTCGATGGCCGGTTTCGCGCCGGCCTTCGGCATGCTCGGCACCCTGCTCGGCCTCATCAACCTGATGCAGGTCATGGACGCCGGCAACATCGCGCAGATCGCCACCAACATGGCGCTGGCGCTGATCACCACGTTTTACGGCCTGCTGCTCGCCAACCTGTTTTTCCGGCCGATTGCCACCAAACTCGAACGCGCCACCGAACAGCGCGTGATGCTGATGAGCATGATCATGGAAGGCATTTCCCTGCTCTCGGATCGGCGTGGACCGGCGGTATTGCGCGAAACGCTGTATTCCTTCGTCCAGCATTTCGACAACGAGCTCGACACGCCGCCACCACCGCCGATGGCCGACATGATCGACCGCGGCACCGCGCAGCTGCTGCGCAACCGCATCCGTCAACCGGGTGAATCATGAGCACGCCCGATGGCCAGCTGCAACGCGGGGCGCTGCTGCCGGGGCGCGGCGCGCTCATGGCCAGTCTTGCCGACGATGAGGACGAACACGAAAACTGGCTGCTCTCCTACATCGATGTGTTCATGCTGATCACAACCTTTTTCGTTGTGCTGCTGCTGGCCGCCCGGCTGCAAGTGCAATCCGGCACGGAGAAACTGCAGAACACCGAAGCGGCATTGCAGGAACAGCTGGAAAAAATCCACAAGCTGCAGCAGGAACAAAGCAACGATGAACTCGCCGAAGCCGCGCGTCAGGCAGCGATTCAACTCTGGCAGGCGCAACTGACACGGCGCATCGTCGATCAGGATCTGAGCGAAGCGGTGCAGTTCACACTGCGCGATGATCACGTCGAGCTGAATGTGCAGGACAGCGTGCTGTTCAATGTCGGCGATGCGCGTTTGCAGGACGGTGGCCGGGCACTGCTGGCACAGGTGGCGCCGCTGCTGAAAACCACGCAGGGCCAGATCTTTATCGAAGGTCACACCGACAACCAGCCGATTGAAACCGCACAGTTCCATTCCAACTGGGAACTCGGCGCCGCGCGCGCCACGGCAGTGCTGCGCCAGCTGACAGAAATGGGCATCGCCCCCTCTCGCCTGCGCGCCGTCAGCGCCGCCGACACGCAGCCGGTCGCCAGCAATGCCAGCGAAGACGGCCGACGCCAGAACCGGCGTGTGACCTTCATCCTGCGTCCTCCGTCGGGCGCACTGCCGGCAAAGCCGGTCGCCAATCCGTAACGAAAAATTGCTCGCGCTGCTCAGCGATGCGGGCGCGTCCAGATAAAGGTCAGCACACCCATCGCCACCACAATCGGCACATAGCGCCACGGCGCGCTGGCGGTAAACCAGGCGAGCAGACAGGAGAGCAGCATCGCCAGCGTGGCGATCTGTTTGGCGCGCAAAGGAATGGCGCCGTGATCACGCCAGCGCCGGATCGGCGGTCCCAGCGTCGGGTGCGCCAGCAAGCGTGCCTCCAGCGCCGGCGACGAACGGGCAAAACACCAGGACGCCAGCAGCAGGAAAGGCGTGGTCGGCAACAGCGGCAGCGGAATGCCGATCAGGCCGAGCAACAAACTGAGCACACCGGCGGTGCGATAGAGAACGGGTTTCATGGCGCGCCCACATGCGAACTGCCCGTCACCATAAGGCAAATGCCGCGTGCGGCGAAATACGGCGCGCGACCGCTGCGCGATCAGCGCGCGCGCGGCGCGGCGGATTCGGTGCCGGTTTCTTCCGCTTCGGCGACATCACCGAGCGTCCAGTAAATGGCCGTATCGCTTTCTTCGGCAACCGGTAACAGCGCACTGCTGCGCGGCGTGCTCACCAGCGCTGCCGGCGCCGGTGCCGCGTGACGCCAGTGCAGTGCGACACTGCCGAACAGCGGCGCCAGCAGGATGGCAAACATCAGCAACTGCACACGCATGTTGCGCGTGTCGCGATAACGGCGCAGACGCTGCTGGACGTCGGCGAAATCGGCAGCGCCGGCATGGTTCACAACACCAAGCTGCATATCGCCCAGCTCCAGTGCGCCGGTAGCGACCGTTCCGGTTTCCGCTGTTGCCGGTGAATGTCGGTGACTCATGAACGCAACTCCTGGTCCGGCGTCGCAGTTGACGCGATTGCGGACTGCGCGGCCTCCGCCGGCAGCACCGCCAGCGCTTTCAGTTTTTGCAGGGCCTGATGGCGGCGCGACGCCACCGTGCCGGGCGGAATATCGAGAATGGCGGCAACCTCCTGATAGGACTGGCCAGCGATGTCCGTGAGCAGGATCACGGCACGCAATTTCTCCGGCAAACCGGCAATGGCGCGATCCAGTTGCGCCTGCTCGCGCGCGGCGCTGAACTGCCGCGCCGGATCATCGCTGCCCGGCAATTCGTCGAGGGCATCGTCGCCCATCCAGCGCCACAAGCGCCGCCAGCGCAGCCGGTTGCGCGCCAGATTCAGCGCCGTGCGAAACAGCCAGCGATCCGGGCACGCGGCATCGACGCGCGTCTGATGCAAACACAGACGAACAAACGCGTCCTGCACCAGATCGTGCGCGTCAGCGGTGTTCAGCACGTAGCGGTACACGGTGTTGAACAGCGGCCGGTAGAGCCGCTGATACACAGCGGCTGTATCCAGTTGCATGAGCGGTCAGTTCGCGTCCGGCAGGCTGACCCGCAACAGGTAAATCAGATGCCGGTCATCACCCGACTTGTTTTCGTCGCGCTGGGCATTTCCAGCCAGCGACTGGCCGACGATGTAGGTGCGGCCTTCGACGACGTCGAGATTCAGCGTCAGGCGATTCGGACCGGTGCCCAGTTCGGCAAACAGCGCCACCGGTTTGCCGGCGGCGGCCTGCTGTTCGTTGATGCGCACTTTCAGTTCGCTGCGGCCACCATTGACCACCGCCATGCGGCCCATCTGGCTGTTCAGGCTGACGCGCTCCATCAGGCTGAATTGCATCGGGCCCTGCTTGTCCGTGAGCACGCGGAGATTTTTTTCCACTTCGCCAAGTGATCCGCGCAGGGCAAATTCTTTTGCTGCGTCGGCCTGCACAAACCAGACATCGACCTGAAAAGTTTTCGCGGTTGGCATCGGCGCCTTGCGCGCCTGTTCGATCAGCGTGCTGATATCGGCCTGCATCATGATCGGCGCAGTCACCAGCAACTGGCCATTCGGCGCCACCGCCACTTTGCCCAGCGTTTCCTTGTCGCCAAAACGCAGCACGCCGCCGACCGCGTCGGCGATCTGCTCGGCCTGTTCCGGCGGCACCTCATAGCTGCGCAACACCATGGTGTCGGTGTGCGTTGCATTCAGATTGGTGTAGAGAAAATCGGTCAGCGCCACCACGGCGAAAACGGCCAGCGCCAGCCAGGCGAGGGCGATCAGTTTCTGGAAGCTGGTCATCTGCATGCTCATCTCGTCACTCACTTTGCGTTGTTGTTACGTTTAAGTTTTTTTTGGCGCAGCAGCGCCGGATGCTTGCCCGTCTGTTTATCCGGAAGCGGCCTTGCCTACAGCGCCGGAGTTGCCGGGCAAATTTGCTGTTCTGTTCTTTTCTGGCGCTGCTTTCCCGGAAATTGCCGCGTCGGAAATTCCTGTTGCCGCCGTGGCGTTCTCAAGCCTTGCCGGGCAGGACTCGGCATCCACTGCCGCGCCCCGGCGATAGAACGCAGTCAGTCCCACCGGTGTCGCCAACTGTGCATTGTTCTGGTGTGTCGCACGCGGCATCCAGTCGGCCTGCCAGCCGCTCACGTCGGTCGCGGGCAATTGCCCGGTCAATTGTTCAAATGCGCGCTGCATTTTTTCCGATTCGGCATCGCCCATGCTCAGGTACACAAAACCATTGCGCGGATCGGCAGCACGCAGCTGTTGCAGCAATTTGCCATTGATGATCGCGTTTTCACGCCACAAGGCCGGGCTGTGAGCAAAGCGCGCGGCAAACAGATCCGGCGCAGCCAGCAGCGACCACATCACCCACAATCCGCCACGCGAATAGCCGCTCAGCATCCGGCACTGGCTGGTGCGGTACTGGCGCTCGACATGCGGCAGCACCTCCTGCTGCAGAAACGCAAGAAAGCGCTCGCCCTGCCCTGCGCCCAGCGCGGCGTCATCGAGATCCTGTTGCATGAACGGTGGTGTGTAATCGCGTGCACGGGCCGCGCTGCCGCCGTTGTCGACGCCGACGACGATGATCTCCGGCATTACGCCGATGCGCGCCAGCAGCGCTGCACTGTCGGCGGTATGGGCCGCTTGCGACTGGCC
This sequence comes from Permianibacter sp., assembly GCA_041913605.1. GTDB lineage: Bacteria > Pseudomonadota > Gammaproteobacteria > Enterobacterales > Permianibacteraceae > Permianibacter. The sequence continues at coordinate 188,913 of JAYSEY010000005.1, read as the reverse complement.
ATCGAGCACATAGAGCACCGGATAACGCGCCGCGCTCCGGGTGTCATAGCTGACCGGCAGGTGCACGCTCAGCTGCCGGGTTTCGCCGGGCAAGGTGCTTGATTGCAGCTGCAGGCGTTCGACGCCGTGCAGCGGCGGTATGGCTTCGCTCCAGAATGCCGTGCCGATACTCCAGCCCACCGAGATCAGCAGCAGCAACACCAGCAGGATTTCGCGCAGATTGCGTGACATGAGGCTCTCCCTTTCCGGCGTCTGCACACACCTGTGCAACGCCGATACCTCCATTACCCGCGAGCGCTGACTTTCTTCACTGCCGGGAGAAATTTTTTTTGCCGGGCCTGATCAGGCTAGCGTGTGATCAGCGGCGGATGATCCGGCAGGAACAAGGGCCCCGGACTCAATACCGGCAAACAGAAACGCGCAGGGTATTTGACGCCGACCAGATACAGCCCGGCAGCCGGCGCGGTTTGCGGTGCCAGACGCCGGTCGCGCGCCTGCAACAGCTCACGCACCCAGCCGGTCGCGCGCTCACCACGGCCCACCGCCAGCAGCACGCCGACAATGTTGCGCACCATGTGATGCAGGAACGCATTGGCGCTGATATCGACAATCACGAACTCGCCGTGACGGTACACGTCCAGCCGGTGAATATTGCGCACCGGTGTCGCCGATGAGCATTCGGCGGCGCGCACCGAGGAAAAATCCTGCTCGCCCAGAAAATGCTGCGCGGCGCATTGCATGCGCGTGACATTGAGCGGCGGCTGGACGGTGGTGAGATTGCGGCTGAATACGCCGCTGCGCGCGGGTGTCACGCGCAGCACATAGCGGTAACGCCGCGCCAGCGCCGAGAACCGGGCGTTGAAATGCGCCGCCACCTGACCGGCCCAGCGCACCGCCACGGTATCCGGCAGGTGCGCGTTGCTGCCCCAGACCCAGGCCTTGGCCAGTCGCGGTTTGACGACGTCGAAATGCACCAGCTGATGGGTGGCATGCACCCCGGCGTCGGTGCGTCCGGCGCAAATGGTCTCCACCGGCGCGTCGGCCACTTTCGACAATGCCGCTTCCACCACCGCCTGCACGCCGAGCGCATGGCCCTGTTTCTGCCAGCCGGCAAAAGCGGAACCGTCGTATTCAAGGATGGCGGCGTAACGGGGCATGGCGGGCGATCTTCACTGGCGACAAACGGGCGGCGCGATCCTGACAGAAACGCCGCGCCGGGAAAAAGCAAACTGCATGGCGACGCGGTTCTGGCGCGGCGCTTGGCGACCGCTCTGCCGAGCCCGCAGCGGCGATGCCGGGAAAAAACGGCGCCACCCCGGCGCTCACAGCCATTGACGCGCAACGCAGAAAAACAAACGGGCCGTCGCCCGGAAGCAGACGGCCCGTCGACTGGAGACGGGATGCGGGAAACACTCAGAGCCGCGCGAGCAGCGCTTCGGCTTCCTGGCGCTGCTGTTCGTTGCCCTCGGCAATGACCTCGTTGAGGATTTCGCGGGCACCTTCGACTTCGAGCATTTCGATGTAGGCGCGCGCCAGATCCAGCTTGGTGGCCATTTCGTCGATGTCACCGCCCAGCCCGTCGACGTCACCGCCGTGGCCGTCGTGATCGAGGCCCATGTCGCTGAAATCGAGCTCGTCACGGGCGCTGGCGCGCGACGGCGTCGGTTCGTCGGACATGCTCCAGGAGCTGGCTGCTGCGGCCGGTTCCGCCGGCTGCTCGTCGAGATTGAAGTTGAAATCATCGTGCATGCCATCGTCGTCAGCGGTCGACGGCAGGCGGGTGCCTTCCTCCGGCGCCGACGGCAGACCGCCTTCGATGGTTTCGTCGAGATTGAAATGGAATTCGTCACCTGCCGCCGCGATCGGCGTCGGCTCGGAACGCACCGTCTCCGGACGTTTCCAGCCTTCGTCGCTGCTGTCGTCCGGCATGGCGAATTCAGCGGTAGGCGCCGCGGCGCTGCCAACCGCCATGGAACCGAAAATGTCGTCGGCCGAGGGCATGGACGCGGCGCCGGCACCGCCGGCATCGGCTGCAAACGCGCGTTTTTCCAGCCGGGCAACTTCGTCGGCCACGTCCGGGCGGGCGTCGATCAGATCGCGCATCTGGTTGACGCGGTCGTGGAAGCGCGCCGCATCGTGCATCTCGGCATAGCATTCCAGCAATTTCAGCTGCAGCTCGGCACGCGCCGGCTCGGCATCAATGGCGGTCAGCAGCAGCTGTTCAGCCTGCTCGAACTTGCCATAGGCGATGTAGATGTCGGCTTCGCCGAGCGGATCAGCAACCAGCTCACCGCTGCGCGTCACCGGGCTGCCGGCCGGCGGCGTCGGCGGGGTCAGGATCTCTTCACCGACTTCCGGCAGATCGAGTTCGTCATCGAGACGCGGCATGGACTCCGGCTCGTCACGGTCCACCGGCGCGTAGGCGTGCTGGAAGTCTTCGTTGGCCACCCGGCGACGGTGCCAGATCATGCCACCAGCCAGCAGCAGCACGGCCAGCAGACCACCGCCCAGATACAGCGGCGTGTCACCGCTCATCAGCGAATCGACCAGCGACGGCTCGGCCGCCGGTTCAGCGGCCTTGACCGGCTTGGCCGGTTTGGCGGCAGCGGTTTCGGCCGGTGCCGGGCTTTCGCCGCCGGCGGTTTCCGGCGTGCCTCCGGTATCCGCGCCAGCACCGCTGTCAGGCACGCTGCTCGGCGTTTCCGCCGCCACATCCGTACTGCCGGCCGGTGTACCGCCCTGCAGGGCGGCCAGCTGTTCATCCTTGAGCTTGACCAGCTGCTCAAGTTTTTCGGTGCGTTCAACCAGACGCGTCAGCTCGCCGCGCAGCGCCTCGTTTTCCTGATTCAGGACTTCGGCAGCTTCGCGCGACACGGCGCTGCTGCGCGACGCCGGCTTCTTGTATTCCTCGGGCGGTGCCACCACGCTCAGGCGCGCGCCGTTGCCGGCCGAACTGCGCGGCGCGGCGGCGGCCGGACGGCTGGTATCGAGCACCGCTTCGTTGCGCAGCATGTCGCTGAGTGCGCGGCGATGCGGCACGCGGGCAATCTCTTCTGCGGTCGGCAGTTGCAGCACGGCGCCGGCACGGATGCGGTTGGGATCGTTGTCGGCAAAGGCCTGCGGATTGGCGCGGTAGATGGCGGCAACCGTCTGGTGCACGGTCAGGTCATTGCTCGGGCGCGAGCGTGACGCGATGCTCCACAGCGTGTCGGTGGCCTGCACGGTGTACATGTCGCCGCTGGCGGTAACCGCCCCGGGCGCGGCATCCGTTGCCGGCTCGGCGCGTTGCACCGTGCCGGTGGTCGCTGCCGGACGAGCCGGACGCAGCTGCTCGGTGACGATCGGCTCCGCCGCCAGCAGCGGCGGATCGAGCAGAACCGTGTACTCGCGCAGCAGGCGGCCGTTCGGCCAGTTCAGCTCGACGATGAAACTGAGGAAGGGCTCGCGCACCGGCTCCTTGGTGCGCACACGGATCACCGCCTGGCCGTCACTGACCTCGACCACTTCGAACTTGATGTCGTTGAGCGCGTAGGCCCGCTCCAGACCGGCTTTTTCGAATTCTTCGTTGCGCGCCAGCGTGGCGTGGATGCTGCCCGCCGATTCGCCACGCAGGGCGACCAGCTGGATTTCCGCCTGCAGCGGCTGATTGAGGTGCGAGGAGAGCTTGATGTCACCCAGACCCAGCGCATGGGCAATGGATGACGCCAGCAGTGAGGTGGACCCGACAGCAAAGGCAAGGCGGCGCAGCATAAGAGTTTCCCTTCCTCGTCGTCCCGTACCGCTCGGCGCGGGCTCGTCCGGGGAAGGTCTCCAGCGTTCCGCTACAGCACGGAATACTGCAGACGGGTCCCGCAGGGAAGGCGGGGGCCGGCCGAGTTGCAGCCCAGGGTTTCGGGTCTGAAACCTGAACGGGCGGATGAGGATACCGCCCGTTCTTGAGATTGTGCTTTAACTCCGCCGGAACTATAGCTTAGAAAAACTCTTTGACCAACCGCTCGGCGATCTGGATGGAGTTGAGCGCAGCGCCTTTTCGCACGTTATCCGACACAATCCACAGATCGAGGCCGTTCGGGTGGGAAATGTCCTCGCGGATGCGTGACACGAACACCGCGTCTTCACCGGCCGCCTCGGTCACCGGCGTCGCCCAGCCACCGGCTTTCTGCTGATCCAGCACTTTTACGCCCGGCGCCTTTTTCAGCAACCTGGTGGCTTCCTCGGCCGTGATCTTGCGCCGCGTTTCGATGTGCACGGCCTCGGAGTGACCGTAGAACACCGGCACGCGCACTGCGGTCGGGTTCACCAGAATGCTGTCGTCCTCGAGGATTTTCCGGGTTTCCCAGACCAGCTTCATTTCTTCCTTGGTGTAGCCGTTGTCCTGGAAACTGTCGATCTGCGGCAAGACGTTGAACGCGATCTGCTTGGGATACACCTTGGCGTCAGCGCCCTTGCCGTTGAGCAGGCTGGCCGTTTGCTGCACAAGTTCCTCGATGGCCGCCTTGCCGGTGCCCGACACCGCCTGATAGGTGGCGATGTTGATGCGCTCGATGCCGACCGCGTCGTGGATCGGTTTCAGCGCCACCACCAGCTGGATGGTCGAGCAGTTCGGACAGGCAATGATATTGCGCGCGCTGAACTCGCCGATGCGGTTGCCGTTCACTTCCGGCACCACCAGCGGAATATCCGGCTCGTAGCGGAACTGCGAGGTTTTGTCGATGACCACCACGCCGGCGGCGGCGGCTTTCGGGGCCAGCTCGGCCGAAACCGAACCACCGGCCGCGAAGAAGGCGATCTTCACTTTCGACCAGTCGAACAGGGCCGCATCCTCGATCATCACCGGTTTGCCGCGGAACATCAGCGTCTCGCCGGCCGAACGGGCACTGGCCAGCGCGTAGAGCTTGCCGACCGGAAATTCACGCTGTTCGAGGATATCAATGACGGTGCTGCCGACCGCCCCGGTTGCGCCGAGCACGGCGACGTCGATGGTTTGGCTCATGGTTCTGCTTCACGGAAAGAGTGGGGAAACGCGCCACAGTGTAGCGCTGGCGCGGGCCGGAACGCGGCCGGGGATCATATGAAAATCAATGACATCGCGTCGGCATAAGCGCTTTGTCGCGGCGATGCGGCCATACCGCTGCAGATCAGCGCTCAGACCGGCGGCTGCGCGTCGCAAGCGTCAGAGGATGCAGCGGCAGCAGAAATGAAAACGCCCGGCAGAACCGGGCGTTTTCAAACGAATTGGTAGGCGCAATTGGACTCGAACCAACGACCCCCACCATGTCAAGGTGGTGCTCTAACCAGCTGAGCTATGCGCCTGTCGTTGAGGGCGCGCAATGTATCATCGCGACTCCGGCTCGGCAAGCCAGCAGGATGATTTTTTTCCGCGCCCGATAACTCCCCGCCCTGCCCGCATGGCCGCTGGTGAAAAAACCGTCAGCGACCCTGCGTTTTCCGGCCGCCCGGATTCAGCTGATGCTGAGTCCGGTCCTGCCGGTTCAAATCATCCTGACTCAGGCCGCATTGGCCTCGCTCTGCGGCGGATACCAGATCAGCGCCGTTTCGTCGCAGGCATGCAGCTTGGGACAGAACTGGCAATCCTTGAGCACCTTGTCCGGCAGGTTGTCGCGCTGATCCAGCACGAACCCAAGCTTCGCGAAAAAGCCCGGCACACGCGTCAGCGACAGAACTTTTTTAAGGCCCAGCGTCTGCGCGCGTTCGCACAGGTAATGCACCATCGCGCGCCCCTGACCCAGCCCCTGATAGTGCGGCCAGATGCCGAGCGAACGGATCTCGGCGATCTCTTCGTTGTAGATGTACAGGGCAGCACAACCGACCACATCACCATTCTTTTTCGCGACCACGAAATCCTGCAGGTGCGAAACGATATCGGCGCGCGAACGCGGCAGGTTCTCGCCTTCTTTCGCCCAGTGATTGATCAGATCAACGATGGCTTTCACATCGTGCACGGTGGCATCACAAACGATCAGTTCATCGCTGTCACCGAGACGGTTGACGCGCTTTTTCGCCGCCGCAATCGCATCCTGCACACGCCGTTTCGCCACGCCGCCGACGACATCGCGCTGCTCCAGGCAACGCTCCAGTGACAGCGCTTCATAAATGTCCGGGCCGATCATCGGCTGCAGCTGCTGGAAATCTTCCAGCGACAAGGCTTCCAGCGGCTTGGTTTCAGCAATCGCCTTGACCACGGCGCGGCCGGCAATGTGGTGCGCTTCGCGGAACGGCACGCCCTTGCGCACCAGATAATCGGCAAGCTCGGTGGCATTGCTGTAACCGCGCTGTGCCGCCAGACGCGCGGCTTCGCTGTCGACCTTCATGCCGATCACCACTTTCTCGGCCAGACGCAGACAGAGGCTGACCGTATCCACCGCTTCAAACAGCGGCTCCTTGTCTTCCTGCATGTCCTTGTTGTAGGCCAGCGGCAAACCTTTCAGCGTGGTCAGGATGCTGGTCAGCGCGCCAAACACGCGACCACTCTTGCCTCGGATCAGCTCCAGCGCATCGGGATTTTTTTTCTGCGGCATCAGCGACGAGCCGGTGGTGACGTCATCACTGAGTTGCACGAACGCCGCTTCACCGCTGCTGTAGAAGATCAGATCTTCGGCAAAGCGCGACAAGTGCACGGCCACCAGTGACAGGTTGGCGATGCACTCGACGACGAAATCGCGATCGGAAACGGCATCGAGACTGTTCAGCGTCGGACCGGCGAAGCCGAGCGTGCGCGCCAGCGTGTGGCGATCGATCGGATAGGCAGTGCCCGCCAGCGCGCCGCTGCCGAGCGGACACTGATCCATGTGCTCGATGACATCTTCGAGACGCTCGACATCGCGATCCAGCATTTCGACATAGGCCATGCACCAGTGCGCAAACCGCACCGGCTGGGCGCGCTGCAAATGCGTGTAACCGGGGAACACGGTATCGACGTGTTGTTCGGCCTGGGCGATCAGTGCTTTCTGCAACACCCGCACCTGATCCAGCAGATCAACCACGGCGCTCTCGACCCACAGCCGCAGGTCGGTGGCAACCTGATCATTACGGCTGCGACCGGTGTGCAATTTCTTGCCCAGATCGCCCACCAGCTTGATCAACTCCGACTCCACCCAGGAGTGAATGTCCTCGGCACCGGAGCCGAGCATTTCCGCCGGATTGTCGTGGATCACCCGCAGCAGCTGGCGCAGCGCGCCGTGCAGGCGTGACAGCTCATCCTGGGTCAGCACGCCGGCCTTTTTCAGCGCCGAGGCCCAGGCCATGCTGCCCTGGATGTCCTGTTCGGCGAGCCGGTAATCAAAACGCAGCGAATCATTCACCTGACGGAACAGGACATCGTCTGTCACTTGCTCGAAGCGACCACCCCACAACATGCTCATGCTCTTTGGCTCACTCTGGTGCAGGCCATGACAAAAGGCCAAGCCCTGCGCAGTGCAGGGCTTGGCCGGACTTTTTCGCGCGCAACGATAGGACTGTTTATCGCTGGCGTCGCTGCGGATGTGTCGCAAAACGTGTCAACACATTCGCTTCTTTGCTGCGCACCGCCTGAGGTGGCGGTGATGATCTCAGGCCTGGCCTTTCGCCTTCAGCGCACGGATGCGCGAGGGCAGCGAGTACAGGCGAATGAAGCCTTCCGCGTGCACCTGGTTATACACCTCGTCCTTGCCGAAGGTGGCGAAGGATTCGGAATAAAGCGCATTCGGCGACGAGCGCTGAATCACCGTCGCCTGGCCCTTGAACAGCTCGACGACAATCTTGCCGGTCAGCGTTTCGGCCAGCGAATCAATGGCCGCGAACAGGGCTTTGGTCGCCGGCACAAACCACTTGCCGTCATAGACTTTCTCGGCCAGATCCAGCGCCAGCTGCTGACGCAGTTTCAGTGAATCGCGATCGTAGACCAGTTGCTCCAGACCGCGCAGGGCGTTGAACATCACCGTGCCGCCGGGGGTTTCATAGCAACCGCGCGACTTCATGCCGACCAGACGGTTTTCGATCAGATCAATGCGGCCGATGCCGTGCGGTTTGGCCAGCTCGTTGAGCACGCGTACCACGTTGTAGGGCGACAGCGTTTCACCGTTGACGGCCTTGATCTCGCCTTGCTCGATATCCAGCGTCACGCGCGTCGGCTGATCCGGTGTTTGTGCCAGCGGCGGTGTCCATTGCCAGACGTTTTCCGTCGGTGCATTCCACGGCCCTTCCAGCTCGCCACCCTCGGTGGAAATGTGGAAAGCGTTTTCATCACGGCTGTACAGCTTGGTGGCGGTAGCCGTGGTCGGGATGTTGCGCTCGGCCAGATAGGCGAGCAGATCTTCACGCGAACGCATGTTCCAGATCCGCCACGGTGCGATCACCGGCAGTTCCGGCGCCAGCGCCGCGAAGGTGCTTTCAAAACGCACCTGATCGTTACCCTTGCCGGTGCAGCCGTGCGAGAACGCATCGGCGCCAAACTGTTTCGCCACCGCTACCTGTCCGCGGGCCAGGATCGGCCGCGCCATTGAGGTGCCAAGCAGGTACACGCCTTCGTACACGCAACCGGCCTTGATCAGCGGGAAAATGGCCTCTTTGGCGAACTCTTCTTTCAGGTCCGCCACCACGCATTCCGACGCGCCGCTTTTCAGGGCTTTCTCTTTCACGCCGACCAGATCTTGCGGGTCCTGGCCGATGTCACCGACAAAGCAGATCACTTCGCAGTCATAGTTTTCTTTCAGCCAGGGCACGATGGCCGAGGTGTCCAGACCGCCGGAGTAGGCCAGCACAACTTTCTTGAACGCAGTGTTTTTCATCGTCGTCTCTCAATGCAAAAAGCAGATGGCGGAGCCGCTCAGGCGCGGTTGTAGATTTTCAGCAGCAGCGCATTCTGGGCGTGCAGCCGGTTCTCGGCCTGCGGCAGGGCCAGACAGATCGGACTGTCCATCAGCGCGCCGGAAATTTCCAGATCCCGGTGCGCCGGCTGGCAGTGCATCACATAGTGCGCGCCGGACGTTTCGACCATGGTTTCATTGACCTGATAGGGCATGAAAGTCTTGTACACCTGATTCTTGTCGGCGTTGACGCCCATCGAGATCCAGGTATCGGTGTACAGCACATCCTGCTTGCCGAGTTCCGCCAGTTTGTGCACCAGCCGGATGCTGCCGCCACCGGCCGTTTGTGCGGCCAGCGCTTGTGCCTGATCGCACCAGTGTTGCTGCGGACCGTGACCGTTTGGTGTCAGCACCGTCAGCTGCACGCCGAGCATGGCCGACAGCAGCATCAGCGAATGACAGACATTGTTGCCGTCGCCGACATAGGCGAGTTTCAGGCCTTTCAGTTCACCGAATTTTTCTTTCAGTGTCTGCATGTCGGCCAGCGCCTGACAGGGATGCAGCTGATCGCAGAGCGAATTGACCACTGGCACCTTGCTGTCAGCGACCAGCGCTTCCAGCGTGGCGTGGTCATACACGCGGGCAACGATGCCGTGCACCCAGAGCGACAGGTTGCGGGCGTAGTCGGCAGTCGATTCACGCGCGCCGATGCGCTCTTCCTTGTGGTCGATGTAAATCGGCTGGCCGCCGAGCCGGTGTATACCCACTTCCAGACTCAGCCGTGTGCGCAGCGACGGCTTCTCGAACAGCAGCGCGAAGCTCATGCCCGACAGCGCGGTGCTGAATTGCTGCGGCTGGTTTTTCACCTTGATGGCGAGATCGATCAGCGCGGCGGTTTCGGCGGCCGACAGCTCCAGACCTTTCAGATAATGCAACATAATGGACAAACCTCTCCTGTTGGCAGCGCGAACGCTGCCGGATTTGCGCCTGGATTGCGGCCAGTCGCGACGATGACGATGAGAACGGCGGCGCTCAGGCCGCGGGCGAAACGGAATCGCGTCGTCGTCGTGGATCAGGCGTGTCAGGAGAGTCGGACAATGCGGCGTCCGCGGGGGTGGCCGGCAACACCGTGGTGCCCACGGCTTCACCGGCCAGCAGGCGCAGCAGATCCTGGGGCTTGTGGAAGGACGCGATCACTACCGGTGCGCCAAGCTGCTGCGCCGCCTGCAATGCAGCCAGCACTTTGGCGGTCATGCCGCCGTGTACGACACCGGATTCGATCAGCTGGTAAATCTGTTCGGCACTGAGCAGCGGCTCAACCTGGCCGGCAGCGTTTTTTACCCCGCTGACATCGGACAGCAGCACCAGCTGCAAGGCGCCCAGGCTGCGAGCCACCGCCACGGCGGCGTCGTCAGCGTTCACATTCAGCAGGTGGCCGTGATCGTCGCAGGCAATGCTGGAAATGATCGGCAGATAACCGCCACCCAGCAGACTGCGCAGCAGCGCGCCATCGCCGGGTTCCACCACACCGACAGCGCCCAGCGCGGTATCCGGATGCGGATGGGCATTGACCATGGCGCCGTCAGCCAGCGACAGGCCCACAGCGGTCAGGCCGAACCGGCGCGCGGTTGCCACCAGTTGCTTGTTGACCATGCCGGCGAGCACGCCGCTGATCACCGGCATCTGGTTCAGCGGTGTGACGCGCAGGCCGTTACGTTTTTCTACCGGCAATTGCCATTGCGCCAGATGCGCATCCACCTGCTTGCCACCACCGTGCACCAGCACGACGCGGTAGTTGTGCACCAGGAACGCGATCGCTTCGATCACGGCATCGGTGATCGCCTGTTCTTCAACCGCCGCGCCACCGAGTTTGATCACAACAGTCGGTTTCATGCCTGCACTCCACTGGCGCTGGCCGGCAACAAACCGAGCGTGTCCGCCCAGCCGTAACGGCGATTCAGACATTGCACAGCCTGCGACGCTGCGCCCTTGAGCAGATTGTCCAGTGCGCTGAACACACTGACCTGGCCGCGTGCTTCATCCACGCTCCAGCCGATATCGACGAACGGTGTTTTCTCGACGTTCTGTACTGCCGGGAATTTGCCTTTGGCATACAGGCGCACCAGCGGCGCGCCAGCGAAGAAGGTCTGGAACGCGGCATCGATCTGCGCGGCACTGACGCCCGGTTTCAGGAAGGCATAGCAGCTGGCAAGAATGCCGCGCTTGTAATTGCCCAGATGCGGCGTGAACACCACGGCGCGGCCGAGATTCTGTTCGATTTCCGGCTGATGACGATGACCGTGCACGCCATACGGTGCCAGCGACACTTCGCAGAACGCGGTTGTTGCTGTCGGTTTTTTGCCCGCGCCCGACACGCCGCTGACGGCCGAAATGATCGGCGTCACATCGTTGAGCAAACCGGCCTGTTGCAGCGGCGCCAGCGCCAGACTGGCGGCCGTGACATAGCAACCGGCACAGGCGATCAGCGTGGCGTTTTTCAGCGCATCACCGACCAGTTCCGGCAGCCCGTACACCGCATCCAGCAACAGCGCAGCCGACGTGTGGGCAAAGCCATAATGGGAGTCATACAGCGCGGCATCTTTCAGGCGGAACGCTGCAGACAGATCGATCACCACCTTGCCGGCGGCAAGCAGCGACGGCGACAGCGCCATGGCCAGCTCGTGCGGCGTCGCCAGGAACACAACATCAATGTCGCTGATCTTGTGCGGCGCGAACGGTGTCACCGATTGCGGCACCACATTGCGGAATTGCGGATAAAGCTGGGCGAACGGCGTGGCGCTGTCGCCTTCACCGGAGCTGAACAGCGTCAGCGTGGCGATTTGCGGATGTGCGGCGAGGATGGCGGTGAGTTCTGCACCGACATATCCCGTTGCCCCGATGACTGCAGCCTTGATCATGCCCTGCCCCGTTTGCGGCAGGGGCGCCGCGTCACTCGCGATGCACCCCGGCCAGATTTTCCAGTTGTTGCTTCAGCGCTTCGGCGTCCGCATTCGAACGCGTGGCGACAAACAGCGTGTCGTCGCCGGCCAGTGTGCCCACGACATGTTCCAGATTGCTGCGATCGAGTTCGTAACCGATCAATTGCGCGCGCCCCGGGCGGGTTTTCATCACCACCAGATTCGCCGCCAGATCAATCGACACCAGCAAGGATTCCACCGCCCGGCGCAGCTCCGACAGGTTGGCGCTCGGCGCCATGTCCTGCTGGGTCAGTGCATAGCCCTGCGGCCCCTTGACCACGCCCAGCTCGGCGAGATCCCGCGACAACGTGGTCTGGGTGGTCTCGACGCCGCGTTCGGCGAGCAACTCAACCAGTTGCTCCTGGCTGTGCACCGGCGTCTGGGCGATCAGCTCGCAGATAAGTTGCTGGCGACCTTGCTTGCCGACCGGTACCGGTGTGGGGTGACGCGTCATGGGAACTCCAACGGGCTGCAGTCTATCCTCGCCGGCATTTTTATGCAAGCGATTGCATAGATATTCATTGCCCTGTCATCCGGGCCGCGGCATTATGCACCCGCCCCCGAGCTTGCTCAACGCAAGTCGTTGACCTGCCAGACAATGCCGCTGCATAAAGCCGGCCACTGCATAAAACGGAACGTCCTGACATGCATCATTCCCTGCCCGCCATCCCGGACATGCTCGCCCGGCTGGTTGCCGAACGGTCGATCAGCTCCACCGAGGCCGACCTCGATTGCAGCAATGCCGGCGTCATCGCCCTGCTTGCCGGCTGGCTGCGCACGCTGGGCGCCGAGGTGAAGGTGTTCGACGTCATCGCCGCGCCGCTGCGCAAACAGAACCTGATCGCCCGTTTTGGTCAGGGTGAAGGCGGGCTGGTGCTGTCCGGCCACACCGACACCGTGCCGTTCGATGCCGGCAAATGGCAGACCGACCCGTTCACGCTCACCGACATTGACGGCCGCCTGCACGGACTCGGCGCCACCGACATGAAAGGCTTCCTCGCCGTTGCGGTCGCCGTCGCAGCGCAACTGGATCAGGGGCGTCTGAAAAAAACGTTCACCCTGGTCGCCACCTGCGACGAAGAAAGCACCATGTCCGGCGGCCGATGGCTGGAAGAACAGGGCGTCATCAAACCTGACTGGGTGATCATCGGTGAGCCCACCGATCTGGTGCCGGTGCGCGCCCACAAAGGCCATCTTGCCCATCGCCTGTGCGCGCACGGTCACAGCGGCCATTCGTCGAATCCCGACGCCGGCATCAATGCCCTCGACGCGCTGCACGGCTCGATGACGCAACTGATGCACTGGCGCGAACAACTGAAAACCCGCTACCGCGACGAAAGCTTCGCGGTGCCGCATCCGACGCTGAATTTTGGTCGCATGGTCGGCGGCGATGCCGTGAACCGCATCTGTCCGCAGGCGGAACTCGATTTCGATCTCCGTCCCCTACCGGACATGGCGCTGCCACATATCTACGCCGATCTCCGCGCGCAAATTGATCAGGCCCAGGCCGGCACCAACGCCACACTGCAACTGACCGAACTCTGGCCCGGCACGCCGGCCTTCGCCACACCGGCGACCGCCTCACTGGTGCAGACCGCCGCACAAATGACCGGCCACGCCGCCATCTGCGTCAACTACGGCACCGAAGCCCCCTACTTCCGCGCCCTTGGCGCCGAGGTGATCGTCATGGGGCCGGGCAGCATCGACCGCGCACATCAGCCGAATGAATATGTGCGCGTTGACGAATTGCTTGCGTGCGAGAAACTGTTGAATGAGATGGTGGCGCGGTTTTGTTATTGAGCGAGTGGCTCAAATATCTGCTGCAACGTTCTTTGCAGCAACGCAGACGAAAACAATACATCTCGCGACAAATTCGAGTATCAATTTGCACTCATCGGACAAGCACATTGCAATGTAGTTGGGGGGGGGGGATAGACTCGCACCGTCGTTTAACGACAACCCCACATCAAGGAAAACAACACATGCTAATGAAAGCAGCTGCTCTGATCGTCGCATCACTTTTCGCTACGGAAGCGGTACACGCGACACAGGCATACCCGTGCAATTCATGCACAGAAGCACAAGTACAAACGACTGCACGCTACAACGGCGCAACCCAACTTGGTCAGGAATTTGCCATCTACGACATGACGAAAAACACCATCCGGATGTTTGTTGTCAATCGCAAGAACACAGATACACCACTTGAACCGTTTTCAGGCGGCGCATTGCCTAACCGGCGAACCGGACAAATCACGCCCATGGTTGCGGCCGATGACTACGATGTTAATGAACTACCGGTGCCGTATGTCATTAGGGACGAATTCAACTTGGTACGTAAAGCATTCGTAGCAACCAACGGCTCAATGTAAAAGGAAGTTACGATTCACGTAGACAACCTCGGACTCAACACTACTATATACGATTTTGCGCTCAGCTCGGCGACGCAATGGAATGTTCTAGATCGACTTTGGTCGCGTTTTGCGTCGCCAAATCCAGAATCAGCAATAACGGCAGCACTTGCGAATGTCAACGGAGTCTCCATCGGCCAGTTTGGCCTAAACTGGAACAGTTTACCGGACAAGTCGCTGATTGTTATCGTCATCACAAAGGATGGTGGTCGCGTTAGTTACATCCTCAAGGAAGACAAATCTCTATCAAAAATCATCACCCCTCCGAGAGACAGCAACAATCAAGAACTCATTGCTTGGGATGGAGAGATCACACCCGGCATTTATGAGTTTGCATTTGGCTCGATAACAATGCAGGAGTTTCTTGATACGTGCTCAATTCACGGCATCAAAATCTCCGGCCCAGCAACGTCTGGAAGGCTGATTTGCTCTACCGATGTGACAGAGTCCAAGTCGATCACAACTTGTAAATTTGTTGACTGAGAAAAAGGGGCGGTTAATTCCGCCCCTTTTCACCAGAGCCCCCCAACAGAAAACCCCTTCCATAAATTCGGACTTCAGAACCGCTCACGCCTCCGCCACCAGCGCCCGCTCGCGCAATTTGAGCAGTTCATCGCGCAGCTTGGCTGCCTCTTCAAATTCCAGATTGCGTGCGTGGTCGTGCATTTTCTTTTCCAGCTGGACGATGAGTTTCTTCAGCTGATCGCCGTGCACATCGGCGTAGGCGCTGCGTTTTTCCGCGATTTTCCGGCCTTTGCTGTCGCGGCCGGTATCGCCGCCGGTGTCCATGATGTCGGACACTTTTTTCTGGATGCCTTTCGGCACGATGCCGTGTTCGGCGTTGAAGGCAGTCTGGATGGCGCGACGCCGATCGGTTTCGTCGATGGCGCGTCGCATCGAGTCGGTGACGGTGTCGGCGTAGAGAATGCACTGTCCGTTGAGATTGCGGGCGGCGCGGCCGATGGTCTGGATCAGCGAGCGTTCGGAACGCAGGAAACCTTCCTTGTCGGCATCGAGAATCGCCACCAGTGACACTTCGGGAATGTCCAGACCTTCGCGCAGCAGGTTGATGCCGACCAGCACATCGAAGGCGCCCAGACGCAAATCGCGGATGATCTCCATGCGTTCGACAGTATCGACATCGGAATGCAGGTAGCGCACTTTAACGCCGTGTTCGTTCAGGTAGTCGGTGAGATCCTCGGCCATGCGCTTGGTCAGCGTGGTGACCAGCACCCGCTCGCCGAGCGCAACGCGTTTGCGCGCTTCCGAAAGCAGATCATCGACTTGTGTGCGCACCGGCCGGATATCAATTTTCGGATCGACCAGACCGGTGGGGCGCACCAGTTGCTCAACGATCTGGCCGGCGTGTTCGCGCTCATACGGGCCGGGTGTCGCGGAAACATGTATGGTCTGCGGGCAGAGGCGTTCGAACTCCTCGAATTTCAGCGGCCGGTTGTCGAGCGCCGAGGGCAGCCGGAAACCATACTGGACCAGCGTTTCCTTGCGCGAACGATCGCCTTTGAACATGGCGCCGATCTGCGGCACGGTGACATGCGATTCGTCGAGAATGACGATGGCGTCGCTGGGCAGGTAATCGATCAGGGTCGGCGGCGCTTCGCCGACGCCGCGACCGGACAGGTAGCGGCTGTAGTTTTCAATGCCCGAGCAATAGCCCAGCTCGACCATCATTTCCAGATCGTATTTGGTGCGCTGTTCCAGACGCTGCGCTTCCAGAAGTTTGTTGTCTTTGCGCAATTCCTCCAGCCGCTGCGCCAGCTCAACCTTGATGTGTTCAACGGCTTCGAGCACAGTTTCGCGTGCCGTTACGTAATGGGTTTTCGGATAGAAGGTAAAGCGCGCCAGCTTGCGCTGGATCTCGCCGGTCAGCGGATCAAACTCGGTGATCTGATCGATTTCTTCGTCAAAGAATTCGACGCGGATGGCATTGCGATCGCTTTCCGCCGGGAACACGTCGAGCACGTCGCCGCGCACGCGGAAGGTACCGCGCTGGAAATCCAGATCATTGCGGCTGTACTGCATGGTGCTCAGGCGATTCAGCACGTCACGCATGTTGATGATGTCGCCGCGTTTCACGTGCAGCACCATGGCGTGATAGTTCTCGGGATCACCAAGACCGTAAATGGCTGACACCGACGCGACAATGATGGCGTCGCGACGTTCGAGAATGGCGCGGGTCGCGGACAGGCGCATCTGCTCGATGTGATCGTTGATGCTGGCGTCTTTCTCGATATAGGTGTCGGTGGTGGGAACGTAGGCTTCCGGCTGGTAGTAGTCGTAATAGGAGACGAAATACTCCACCGCGTTGTCGGGGAAAAACTCCCTGAACTCGCCGTAAAGTTGCGCCGCCAGTGTCTTGTTCGGCGCCATGATCAGCGCCGGCCGCTGCAGGCGCTGGATGACATTGGCAATGGTGAAGGTCTTGCCCGAACCGGTGACGCCGAGCAGGGTCTGGTGGGCGAGACCGGCCTGCAGTCCCTGAACCAGCGCATCGATGGCTTTCGGCTGATCGCCGGCCGGCTGGAAGGGGGTGCTGATGTGGAACTCACGGTCCATGGCTAACGCTCGTGACGGGCTGACGACAACGGCCGCAGCGCTCTGACTTGTTGCCAGATCATGACATGCCGGCTCGCCCTCAGGAGAGCGTCCGGCACGGCCTCCTGCCAGATGGCTGTCAGCAATGGCTCCGTTCCGGCGGCACAGCTGGTCATCGCCGGCGCGCCGCCCGCCCCCTACAATGCCGTCATCCCTGTCACCGGAACCGCATCGTGGACATCCGTCTCGCCCAGCGTCTTGCCCCCGTCAAAGCCTCGCCCACCCTGGCCATCGCCGCCCGGGCGGCGGAGATGAAGGCCCAGGGCCTCGATGTCGTCGGACTGGGCACCGGCGAGCCGGACTTCGACACGCCCGAACACATCAAGGAAGCCGCCATTGCCGCCATGCGCCGCGGTGACACCAAGTACACTGCCGTCGAAGGCACGCCGGCGCTGAAGGACGCGGTGATCGCCAAGTTCGAGCGCGACAACAATCTGCGCTACAACCGCCGGCAGGTGCTGGTCTCCAGCGGTGGCAAACAGAGCTTCTACAACCTGTGCATGGCCCTGCTCTCACCCGGCGACGAGGTGATCATTCCGGCGCCTTACTGGGTCAGCTACCCGGACATGGTGATGCTGGCCGAGGGCGTGCCAGTGATCCTCAACACCGGTCTGAAGCACGGCCTGAAGATCACCGCGACGCAGCTGGAAAAGGCCATCAGCCCGCGCACGCGGCTGGTGGTGCTGAACTCGCCGTCCAACCCGTCCGGGCTGGCCTACAGCGCCGACGAGCTGCGGGCGCTGGCCGCCGTGCTGCTGCGCCACCCGAACGTGCTGATCGCCAGCGACGACATGTACGAACACATCCTCTGGCGCGACGGCGGTTTCCGCAACCTCGTCAATGTCTGCCCGGATCTGTATCCCCGCTGCGTGGTCATGAACGGCGTATCCAAGGCCTATGCCATGACCGGCTGGCGCATCGGCTACTGCGCCGGACCGGAGCCGCTGATCGCGGCGATGGGCGTGGTCCAGAGCCAGTCAACATCCAATCCCTGTTCGATCTCGCAGGCTGCGGCCGTGGCCGCGCTGAACGGCGACCAGTCCTGCATACGCCCCATGGTCGAGGCCTTCCGCCAGCGCCATGACTGGCTGCTGGCCGCGCTCAATGACATACCCGGCGTCAAATGCCTGCCGTCCGACGGCACGTTTTACGCATTCCCGAACGTCGAAGGCCTGATCAAGCGCATCAAGGGCGTGCGCAACGATGTCGATCTGGCCGAGTACCTGCTCAGCCAGCAGCGGCTGGCACTGGTGCCCGGCTCGGCCTTCGGCGGCGCCGGCCATTTGCGCCTGTCCTTTGCCACCTCGATGTCGGTGCTGGCCGAAGCGGTCAGGCGCCTGCGCGCGGTCCTGGAAGAACACTGATTCACGCGGCCGGAACGCGGCATTGGCGAAATTCTGCACAGTGCCGGCAGGGTCGAAACGGCGCGAAAATTTCTGCCGCCGGAACCGTTGCTTCACCGGAACAAAGTCATTATCATGCGCGTCCCGTCGCCAGACGGGGTTTGCCCTGATAGCTCAGTCGGTAGAGCAACGGACTGTTAATCCGTGTGTCCCTGGTTCGAGCCCAGGTCAGGGCGCCAAATTGAAAACGGCAGATTTCGCGAGAAATCTGCCGTTTTTCTTTTCCGGGTTGATAACTGACTCAGCCAAGTCAGATGCTCACGCCATTCCGTTCGCCCTGAGCGAAGTCGAAGGGTTGAACGGCGAGCTGTTCGGAGACATCTCCCGCATCAGGTTTTCTTTTGTCCGCAATGCGCAGCGGCGCTGCGGTGCCGACCGCAAACTGGCACACTGCGCTGCCCTCTGTTTCCGATCATCGAAAGCGATGAAATCCGCGACTTCCTCCGTGTCGCCGCTGATCACACAGTGGCGACGTCTGTTGCCCACGCCCGCACTGCTGATCCTGATTCTGATCTGCAGCGCGCTCGCGTTGTTCGCCCCGGACAGCACGGAGCTGTTGCGCTATCAGCGCGACGCATTTTCCGGCGGCGAATTCTGGCGTGTGCTGACCGCCAATCTGGTGCACAGCAATGTCTGGCATCTGCTGCTGAATCTGCTCGCCGTGATCGTGTTGCGCGCCCTGTTCTGTGATCTGTTGCCGGCACGCGCATGGTGGACCGTTGCCCTGCTTTGTGCATTCGGCAATGTGCTGGGCGTGCACCTGTTCAGTGAGTTCGACTGGTACGTCGGCATGTCCGGCGCGTTGTACGGTGTCGCCGTATTCGGCGGTGCGGCCTTGTTGCTGGGCGGCGAAAAGTTGATCGGTGCCGGCGTGCTGATCTGGGTGATCGGCCGCACCGTGTACGAACAAATTTATGGCGCCTCGGCGGATCTCGCAGAACTGATCGCAGTCGATGTCGCCACCTCGGCGCACCTGTCCGGCGTGGTCAGCGGAGCTCTTGCCACAGTGGTGTTGCTGAAGTGGCGTCCGCACGCCAGCGCAGGGACAACCAGCGAAACACGCTGACATGTGCAGCGAGCGCCAGCGCCAGCGCCAGCCAGTGCAACCAGACAGGCTGCTGAATTAGCAAGACACTCAAACCGGCCATCAGCAACATGTCGGCGAGTTCAAACCGCAGCACCAGATTGACCGGCATGCCGGCCTGCACGGCGCGCTGATAATAGTGCGTGCGATGTGCTTCCCAGATCCGTTCACGACGCCACGCACGCTTCAGCAGCGTCACCGTGGCATCCGCCCAGAACGGCAGGAAGATCAGCAGCGCCTGTGCCAGCGTGATCACCGCGTCACTGCACAGCAGCAACAACAGTGCGAACAGCAATGCGGAAATGCCGTAGGCGCCGGCATCGCCGAGAAAAATTTTTGCCTTCGGCCAGTTGAACAGCAGAAAGCCGCTGGCCGCAAACATCAGCAACAACGCCGGCCACACTGCCGCGTGATGCTGCAGATAGGCGTGCACGGCCAGTGCAGCGGCGCCAACCACGGTCATGCTGCCGGCAAAACCGTCCATGCCATCCATGAAATTGTAGAGATTGAGAAACCACAGGCCGGCCAGCCACAGCACCGGCAGCGCCCACAACGGCCACCAGTGCTGCAGGTGTTCGCGCAAGCCGTAAAGCATCAACGCGAACGCCAGCATCTGCACCGGCAGACGCACACGCACCGGCAAACTCCGGCGATCATCCAGCAATCCGATCAGCGCCAGCAGCGCAACGGCCAGCCAGACCAGCGGCGGCATGACGTCGGCCCGCAAATTGGCCGCGACATTGACGATCAGGGCCACCGCAACACTGAACAGCACCGCGACGCCACCGGTACGCGGTGTCGGATGTTGATGCAGGGAACGGCCGTTGGGTTCGTCCAGCCAGTACAGCAGCGGATTTTTTTTCGACAGCAGATCCGTCAACGCTGCCGCCAACACGCCACACATGATCACCCAGAGCAAAGCCAGCACGTTTCCGTTCATCCCCGTTGCCATTGCAACTGCTGTTTAATTTTTCCGCGACATCAGCAGTTCCGGCAGGCTTTGCCAGAAACTGTGTTGCGGCGACCACATGCCGTCGCGACGCAGGGCGTCGGCACGACAGGTGGCATCGCTGATCAGCGCCTGCAGACGCTGGCGATCGATACCGATGTTGATGCCGGCATACAGCGCGACACTGCCCAGCACCGCCGCCGACTGCCAGAGCCACGGCGCACACGGCGCGCGCGGCGACTGGCGCAATTCGCGGCGAATCGCCGCGTCCATGTCCGCCAGCCGGTAATCGACTTCGTCGCTGACATAGTAGGTGTTGCCGCTCATCGTCTGGCGCCGCGCAGCTGCCAGCAGGGCGCTCACCAGATCATCGACATGCACCATCGATCGGCAGGCGGTACTGCGCGGCAAAGGTGGCATCATTCCCCGCTGCGCCCGCGCCAGCCAGGCCCCCAGACTGCCGCGCACACCAGCGCCGTACACCAGCGCCGGACGCAGCACCACGCCCTGCGTGGTGCTGCCAGCAATCGCTTGCCACAGCGCCTGTTCCTGATCGCGCTTTGCCCGCCCGTAAGCGGTTGCCGGACGATCCGGCGTCGCTTCGGACACATCACGACCCGTTTCAAAACCGGCCTTGCAACTGCTGAGCAGGACAATGCGCCGGACGCCGGCAGCCACCGCGCCCTGAAACATTCGCGCCGTCGCCGCAACATTTGCCGCACGCTGCGCGTCACTGACGCCCCAGGTATGGGCGATATCCGCCAGATGCAGCACGGAGGTTTGCGGCGTCAGCAGTGCTGCCGGCAAGGCCTCGTCCAGCGACCAGCTGAAGGTCTGCAGCTGCGCATGCGACAGCTCCAGCGGATGACGATGCTCTGCGGCGTACACTTTTGCTTGCGCGGCCAGCAGCGCAGCCACCAACCGCCGGCCGACAAAACCGCTGCCACCGGTCACGATCACCGGTGCAGCGGCGAAATCAGTTCCAGCGCCAGCCATGCTTGTTCGAAAACCGGATTGCCGAGCGGAAGAAATACCACCAGTGCCGCCACGACTTGCGCGCCACATGGCCACCGTGATGCACCACCCTGAACGCCGGCAGATAAACCACACGGCCAAGTTCGCGCAAGCGCAAGGTCAAATCGTAATCCTCGAAATACAGGAAAAAGCCCGGATCAAAACCGCCAACTTTTTCCAGCGCGTCGCGCCGGATCAACATGCAACACCCGCTGGCGACATCGAAGTCCTCACGCGGCACCGACCAGTCCTTGTCGCGCAGCTCATACTCCGCCTGCATCCCCCGCCCCCACCAGCGCCCATACCCGGGCAAACCGCGCGCCAGCAGGTGTTTCCAGCCAGGACGTTTGCGGTTGAGGTACTGGAATTCCTCATCGCCATCACGTACTGCGGGAGCAAGCAGAACAACGTCCGGATGCGCGTCCAGAAACCGGAATGCGGCTGAAAGCGCGTCCGGCGACAGGGTAGCGTCCGGATTCAGTACCAGTACCCAGTCCGACTGACTCCGCGCAAAGCCGAGATTGTTTGCTCGTGAGAAACCGACATTTCCATGACCTGAATGAAGATGGCCAGGCACAACCGGCACGGGCCAATGGGTAAATTCAGAAGCATTGTCAATCAGATGCACTTCGTAATTGACGGTGATCATCTTTGCTGCGTTGGCGACCGCCAGCAAACACTTTTCAAGCAGATCACGCGGAGTCCGGAAACTCACCACGACAACGGCAAGGGAATTCGCGGAACCAGTGTACGTCAACAAGGACATGTCCTCCCCGGCATTAAATACGTTTCGCGGTACAGACTGTTGTGCGGGCATACAAGTGCGGCCCCACAACAAAGCCGGTGATATTACTGCAGGAAGCTGGCACGCTTGCATCCTGCAAACCTGCACCACCATAATTTTCCCCCATCTGGACGGATGGCCGAACGCATTTGCTGGGACAAGGGAATGCACACATCAAGAATACCTGTACTTGATACGCTGCGCGGATTGGCCGCATTACTGGTTGTCCTGGTGCATCTGATGGGCATAGCCCAGTTGGACCCCGGAATGTTGTTCCGTTGGGTCGAAGCCCATGGCGGCTTTGCCGTGCCACTATTCTTTGCACTCAGCGCCTTTTCTTTGGCAACCGGATATGCCTTTCACCTGAACAACAGAGAAAATCTGCGCACGTTTTACCTGCAACTTCGTTTCGCATTGCGCCGCTTTTCTACGCTTGCATTTTTCTCTATTGGGTACTTCACCACGCGCACGGCATAGGTGGTTTCGGTCCTGCAACCTTGCTGCTCAACATGAGTTTTCTCTTCGTATTGACACCCGGGCACTATGAAGGCGTCGTGTGGGCCGGCTGGTCGCTCGGCGTGGAAATGCTTATGTATCTGGTGTTTCCATTTCTGCTGGTGATGTGCCGGCAAATCTGGCAAACACTGCTCGTACTAGTAGCGGCCCTGATAGCTGGCCATTTTGCGTTTGTATCGATGGTTGCACAGGGATACGTGGAACACGGGTACGCGTCAAAGAGCTTTGTGTTCAATCTGCCGTACTTCCTGTTCGGCTTTTTGGCTTGGCAGCTGCATTCACGACTGCCTGCTACGGGTCTGCCGCGTTTGCCCTGGCGGATTTTGATGGCCATTCTATTGGTGGTTATTTTGTACCAGATGAGCAGCTATGGCTCACTGGGGCCTTTGATCATGAGTATCCACGGTTGGTGGTCGGCCACTCATTACTATGCTTGGGGCCTTGTGTTTGCGGTTCTCATCCTGATCGCTGTGCGCCTGGGATGGTGGGCCGTTGACAACCCGCTGACCCGCTGGCTGGGAGTCCGCGCATATGGCATCTACTTGCTCCATCCACCCGTAATATTTCTTTTGCAGGATGTGTACCAGTACATCTACTCCCAGAACTGGCCAAATAGTGTTCGCTTTGCAACCTGCGCCATGCTGACACTGCTTCCGGTGTTGAGTCTTGCAGCCATGAGTTGGCGCTGGCTGGAGTCGCCCGCCATCGCCTTCGGCAGACGAATTGTCACGGTACGGCGGAATGGGAACGAAGCCTCGTTCCCATCTCGTCCCGTCAACGGTATTGGGTGACTGCCTACAATCGGCGTACTGGTGTATCGTTCGCCCCCTGAAAAGACGCACCTTTGAGTTGATGCACGGCCATCACTGCGCAAACTCCGTCCGGTGCGGTATGTCGTACTCATGTTTCACTTGATGGAAAGACCAGTGACCGACTCCCGCGTCAAGGCGATTGCCTTTTTCTTGCCGCAGTTTCACCCGATCCCCGAAAACGATGCATGGTGGGGCAAAGGCTTCACCGAGTGGCGAAATGTCGCCAAGGCCAAGCCCAATTTCGTTGGTCACTACCAGCCACATCAACCTGCCGATTTGGGCTATTACGACCTGCGCGTCCCGGAAACACGGGCCGAACAGGCGGAGCTGGCCAAAAAGTATGGTATCCACGGCTTCTGCTTTCATCACTACTGGTTTGGTGGCAAGCGATTGCTGGAAAAACCGGTCGACGCCATTCTCGAGTCAGGTGAACCTGACTTCCCTTACTGTCTGTGCTGGGCCAACGAGAACTGGACGCGTACATGGGATGGGGGTGAGCGCCATATTCTGATGGCCCAGCAACACTCCCCCGAGGACAGCAAGGCATTTATCGAAAGCCTGCTACCGCATTTTCGCGACCCGCGGTACATCCGCGTCAACAACGCGCCGATGCTCGTCGTCTACCGCGTTGACATCATCCCCGATGTACGGAACACCATACGGATTTGGCGCGACACCGCACGTGAACATGGGATTGGTGAGCTGCACATTGTTGCCGCACAAAGCTTTGGAATCGGTGATCCACGCCCCTATGGATGCGATGCCGCCGTTGAATTCCCGCCCCACGGTAACCGTTGGTTTGTCAACGATCAGCTGCAGGATCGCGTTATCAACCCGGAGTTTCAGGGCATGCTGAGTGACGTGGCTGATTTCATTCGCTACTCAATTGAGCGACCGCGCGAAGAGTATGTTCTGTATCGGACAGCGTTCCCGGCCTGGGACAACACGCCACGGCGCCAGCACAAAGGCCTGTCGTTCGTGCATACCTCGCCTGAGCGCTATGAGTACTGGCTGAATACGCTAGCTACACAAACTCTGGAGCGCAACGCACCGGAGCATCGCTTCCTGTTTATCAATGCCTGGAACGAATGGGCCGAGGGCGCACATCTCGAGCCTGACCAGCGATACGGCCATGCCTGGCTTGAGGCTACACGGCGGGTCATTGAGGGCAGCAGCTCCCTCACGACATTGCCCCCCCCTCCACCACTTGTCCCGCTGCCCGTTTTGATTCCGGATGCAGCACCTGCATCCGCGGCAACGCATCCTGAGAAAGCCGTTGCGTCACAAGGAAATGGCTATGACCTGTCACTGCCGCGCGCCTTGCGTGTAACAACGTATGCCGCTTCACGCGCTGTGTTCCGGCGGCTCCCGTTGGGCGCGGCGGTACGAGATCGCCTGCTTGATGCGTACTTCCGACTTTTCGGCTCCTTGCTGAAGGATTCGCCGGCGTACCGCAACTGGTGCGAAAAACACAATGTCGTTCGTCAACCATGACTAGCGGTGGTGACTACTTCACGGTCGCGCCGCAATGCTGACCCGCCTGCGTGCCGTCGCCGGTGTTTCCGGTGGCTGGACCTCCCTGTGCCGAAATACATTCTCCGTCCTTCGCCAAGAAGGCTTGCGGGGATTCTGGCGGCGGGTGCGACGATATTTCGGGCAAGTATCGGCTCCCGAACCGCGATGCAACGCCATCGACTTACCTGACCCGGCACCACACGAGCCTGTACGCGCTATCGCCTTTTTTCTGCCGCAATACCACCCCATACCGGAAAATGACCTGTGGTGGGGCAAGGGATTCACGGAGTGGACCAATGTCAGCAAGGCGCAACCTAACTTTGACGGCCACTACCAGCCGCACCTCCCCACGGACCTGGGTTTCTACGATTTGCGTCTGGAGGAAGTTCGGCAAGCTCAGGCAGAACTGGCGAAAGCCTACGGCGTTTACGGCTTTTGTTACTACTACTATTGGTTCGCCGGTCGACGCTTGCTGACGCGCCCAATGGACGAGATGCTGAGCAGCGGCAAGCCGGACATGCCATTTTGCGTGTGCTGGGCAAACGAAAACTGGACGCGCACCTGGGATGGCCAAGCATCGCAAATCCTGCTCGCCCAGCAACACAGCGCCGAAGATGATTTGGCCTTTATTGACAGCCTGATCCCGGCGTTGCGCGATCAGCGTTACATCCGTATTGATGGCCGCCCGCTGCTATTGGTGTATCGCGTCAACCTGTTACCTGATGCGCAAGGAACCGCCGAGCGCTGGCGAGCACGTTGTCGTGAAATCGGCATCGGAGAATTGTATCTGGCCGCTGTGGACAGTTTTCTCGACGTACCGCCAACAAGTTTGGGGTTCGATGGTGCTGTTGAATTTCCCCCGCATGGAATGGGTGTGCCGGTTTCAGCGCCTCCACGCACGCGCTCCGGCTTCCGCGGACTCTGTTACAGCTACCCAGCTACCCGTGACCGCTATCTTGCCAAATCATGGCCAGAACACGACTGGTTTCGTGGCGTGATGCCCGCTTGGGACAACACCGCGCGACGCCAGGATACTCCACATGTTTTCCTCGATAGCTCACCCGATGCCTATCAGTTATGGCTGCAGACAATCGCCGACCAGACTCGCCAACACCACCGCGGCGACAAGAGACTGGTATTCATCAACGCATGGAACGAATGGGCGGAAGGCAATCATCTCGAACCCGACCGCCGATACGGGCACGCTTGGTTGGCAGCCACTGCCGCTGCACTGGGCTCTTCCGTAATGGAGAAAAAGCACTGATGCGCATGTTGGTTTCCCTTAGACGGGCTCTTTTCCACGCTCTTCGTGGTTGTGCCAGACTGGTTTTTCGTAGCGCCGCCTCACGACAACGCATCGCTGACTTCATTTTTCGCCACAGCGGAACGCTGTTCTCGCGTCTGGAAGCATATCGGTACTGGCTCCAACGCAACACAGCGCAACGCGAAGCAGCAGAGCGTGCGCAGATACATCCACAAATTGCCGTGGGCCGAACCGTACCATCCCTGGATGGCCTGACCCTGCCTTACAGCGATACCGCATCGGTCAGCGTGGTAATCCCCGTCTACAACAACTTTAACCTGACTGAACAATGCTTGGTCAGCATTGCCAATCATCCCCCGAAAGCCCCCATCCGCATCATTGTTGTCGATGACGCATCCACAGACATTACTTTTGAGCGGCTGTCTACACGGGACGATTTGGTGTATTGGCGCAACACCGAAAACGTGGGTTTTCTCGCCAGTTGCAATCAGGCGGTCATGCGCTGCGACACACCGTATGTTTTTTTGCTGAACAACGATACAGAAGTTCGCGAAAACTGGCTGGACAGCTCACTCGCGCTAATCTCCGCAGACGACCAGATTGGTCTGGTCGGCTCAAAGCTTGTGTTCCCGAACGGACATTTGCAGGAAGCTGGAGGCATTATCTGGAACGATGCCAACGGCACCAATTACGGACGCGATGACCACCCCGACAAGCCGGCATACAACTATGTCCGGGAAGTCGACTATTGCTCGGGTGCTGCCATACTCTTCCGTCACCAAGACTTTTCCGCACTTGGAGGCTTTGATACGCGTTTTCTGCCCGCCTACTACGAAGATACAGATCTGGCTTTTCAACTGAGGGCGGGCGGCCTGCGCGTGATTTACAACCCGTTCTCGGTTGTCGTGCATTTCGAAGGGGGAACCTCAGGCACCGATCTCACGCAAGGACCAAAAGCTCATCAGGTTACCAACAAGGAAAAATTCCGGCTGAAATGGCATGCGACGTTGGCTGCACACGGCGAGGCTTGGCGCGATGCTGATACGAAGAAAGATCGGCACTGTACACGTCGTGCGCTGGTAGTCGACTGGAGCACACCGACGCCAGACAAAGACTCCGGGTCAATCGATACGCTCAACCAGCTTGTTGCCCTTCAACAACTTGGTTATCTGGTCAGCTTCGCACCCGACGATCTCCTGCACGCCGGCCACTACACCAGCGCGCTGCAAAAGCGCGGCATCGAATGTCTGTATTCACCGTGGTGTTCAACACTTGAACAACATCTGCTTCAAACTGGTGCTCGTTATGATGTTGTGGTGTTGAAGCGACTCGCGCCTGCAATGCGCCACATGCAGACCGTCCGCAAGTATTGTCCAAACGCGAAAGTGGTTTTCGATACCGTTGATTTGCATTTTTTGCGCATGGAGCGCCAGGCAGCAATTGAGAACAGCGCAGCGCTCCTTCGTCAGGCTGCACAAGCGCGGCGTGATGAACTTTCGTTGATGGTCCAGGCAGACGCGACCATCGTCATCTCCGAACAAGAGGCAGGAGAGCTATCCGGGCTCAGCCAGCTGATCCGGGTTTTTCACGTACCGTACTCACGCGATGTGGCACCTGGCACGGCTACATTTGACGCGCGACGCCACATCGTTTTCGTCGGCGGCTATCGCCATGCGCCAAATGTCGATGCCGTGAGCTGGTTCAGCGAGCAAATCTGGCCTCTGATCAGCGCCCGGTTGCCCGACGCAGAGTTTCACATCGTCGGTAGCGATCTTCCTGACGCCTTTGTTGCACTGGGCAAACGAGAGGGAATACGTGCAGTTGGCTTCGTCGCGGATCTGGAGGCCCTGCTGGCCAAAACGCGCCTGACCATTGCCCCCCTGCGTTATGGGGCGGGAATCAAAGGAAAAGTTGGTAGCAGCCTGGCTGCCGGCGTACCGGTAGTCATGACACCAATCGCCGCCGAGGGGATGTACATCGAAAACGGAACGCATGGGCTAGTCGCTGCTCAACCAAGAGACTTCGCCGAAGCTGTTGTCCGCGCCTATACCGATCAGGCTCTGTGGCAGTCATTACGCGACAATGGTCTGAAACTGATGCAGGATCGCTACGGGCATGAAGCCATGCGCAGTCGCCTCAAGTCGCTGCTTGACGAGCTCAATATCTGAGGAAAGGCGCTTCGACGTCTCAAGTAACCTCGGCGGGCGTCCCATTCGCCGAGGCATGACACAAGGTATAGCGGCAATCCAGCCTGGCAGGTGATTATCCGCTTGGCAGAGAACCGCATGGTGCAGTGTGGATCGTCTCTGGCTCAGAAGACAGCGGCTCACTTCCCCAATACAAGCGTGCTCTACAAAGAACTGGCAGTGGCAAAACCAGAAGGAAAGGCTTCGGCAATTCCCATTCCGCCCCTCTCACCTCAGCGTCGCCCCGCCAATCTTGTCAATACGCGCAAAGGCGAGGTCAACCGCCAAGATCGGGATTGATAGATACCCTCTAGCTGCGCCGCGTACATTTCCTGCTGTGCAACAAGCTTTTGATGCAAAGTGCCCAGTTCATCCTTAAGTCTTGCAAGTTGCGCGTCCCGTTCGGCAAGAATATTGCCTAGTGTCGCCA
Organism: Permianibacter sp.; assembly: GCA_041913605.1. GTDB lineage: Bacteria > Pseudomonadota > Gammaproteobacteria > Enterobacterales > Permianibacteraceae > Permianibacter. Next base: position 160,150 of record JAYSEY010000005.1, on the reverse strand, counting down.
GATGTTCCCCACGGTCAACAATTTGCTGGGTTTGTTGACGCAATGTTTCCGACTGCGACTCAAGGCGCGCCTGTCGTTCATGCAGACGAGTAGTTGCAGCAGCAAGCTGCTCACGCAGTTGATGCTGCTCTGCGACCAAGTCAGCCTCACGGAGCTGGGACTGCTCCGCGTGCAACAACGCTTGCTGGTGTTGCTCCATGCTGACTTTTGCCTGCTGACGAAATGCCTCTACTCGCTGCTCACTGTCTGCCAATGCCGTTAACAACGCTGTATCGCGCACTTGTTCGGCAGCAACCTTGCTCAGGGTATCTGCTTCTTGTAGCGCAACGGCACCATCGCTTGCTGCGATGCTGAGAAGCAGCTGATAGAGATCACCGATGCCTGCAGGACATGCAGGCAAATTCTGCAAGTCAGTCAGAGCAAAGCGTGTATGGCGCAAGCTGTCATCCAAAAAATCCAGCTGGTAGCTCCGGAATGCTTCGCCTTGCTCGTCAAATGGCAAAGAGGCTAGTTGTGCAATTGTGGCCAGCTGCCGGCCGGGCTCGGTCATCAGCGAATCAAAATCGATGACCCGTCGCGAACACCCCTGAGTATGCAGCAGTGCTGAGAGCATATGCTCACGCCAAAGCAACAATGACTTCTGCACGGAAAAATCATCTCGCTTGGCCAGGGAACGTGCCACGCTGAGCGGGTGACGCAAGGCAATCAGGTAGTGAACGGGAACTCCAAGCCGGGTAAACACCGGCTGCCAGAATGGCAACAATCTGGAGACGCGTGGATCCTTGATACCGTACAAGGGATGCTTCTGAAGGCGCGAACGTAAAAACATCAGCGCTGCTGCATGAAGTACAGTGGCGCGGGGACTGCAAAGCTCATCAGGCTGCATGGGCTCCAGCGAATGCCAGTCATGCCCCAGTTTGCGCAGCAACGCCTGGTCAAGCTCATTCAGTTCGATGTCTTCGAAAAAGCCTTTGGCGTTGTTGTCAGCGATCGCGCCATAAAGGTGATCGCCGAGCTCAACCCCCAATACTTCCAGTCCACGTGTCAACGCACTGGTACCACTGCGATGCATGCCCAACACAACAAAGAGCGCAGTTTGACTACTCATCACGAATCCTGGGATTTACTTGCTTGCGAGGCGGCAATTGAACTGTCGAGCTTCATGTAACGCACTTCGAATCCCTCCATATCGTCAGACAGGTTCACGAATCCAGAAGCCCGCAAAGTTTGGTCAGGTGTTACGCGGAACATCATGGCGTCAAGCAAGCGGTGCAAGTACACATCCTCTTCACCTCGGCGAGCCATGACGCCAGCATTCAAAAAATATGTTCCCGGCATAAGACGACAAACAAATGCCAGAACAACACGCACCACAAGATTGGCCGCTACGTCCATTCCTTGATTGAGTGGATGCGTGGTCAAGCCGGCAAGCTCAACGCCGTTGATGTTACGTATCATGCACCCCATGCGAACACCTGTTTCGGCGCTGTCAAATATTACGTCGTAAACGTAGCGATAGGTTTCGCCATGACGCAGCAAATTGACACGAAAGCCACGCTCATCAATCAGCATGGGCTGACAGATCTTGGCGCCGCCAGCACCGTAAGATTGGGCAGCCGTTGCGGCCATATCTGAGGCAAACCAAGCCGGATCAACCTCATGGACAGCGGCATTTGCAGCTGCTTGAGTTTCAAAGTCACTATTGTCCTCAACGTTGTCGTGCGCAAGCTTGTCACGCAGAATCGTACGCTCGTCTGGCGCGGCATAGAGCAAGCGGTGATAGGCCGCCATTACGTGTTTCGGCTGACCATCCAGCAACAACTCACCTGCATCCAGCAGCAACGCCCGGTCACAAAGCTCCAGTACATTTTGCGCAGAGTGCGAGACGAACAACAAACTGGTACCGGACTCACGCATCTGCTGAATTCGCCCGATACATTTTCGCTGGAACGCCTCATCACCAACGGACAACGCTTCATCCACCAGGAAAAGGTCCGGTTCGGTGTAAGCCGCCACTGAGAATGCCAGTCGCACCTGCATGCCGCTGGAAAGTGTTTTCAGCGGTTGATCAATAAACGTTCCCAAGTCAGCAAACGCTGCAATTGCATCAAACTTCTGATCAATTTCGCGCTCACTCATGCCCAGCAATCGGGCATTTAGCAGAACATTTTCCCGACCAGAGAATTCCGGGTTGAATCCCGCTCCCAGCTCAAGCAAGGCGGCCATGCGACCGCGACACCGGACGACACCTGCATCTGGTTGCAGGGTTCCGGCTATCAGCTGCAGGAGAGTGGATTTACCTGAACCATTACGACCAACAAGCGCAACAGACTCACCGCGCCCGACGTTAAAGCTGATGGATTGCAGAGCAGTAAACCCCTGCTGTTTTTGTCCTCGCAGCTGCCGCCACAGCACGTGCAGGCCCGCTGTCGCAGTCGGATAGATTTTACAGGCGCGTTCAATTGTTAGTATGGGAGCGTTCATGAACATCGGGCTGATTGAAATTTCAAGGAGCAACAAACCGACTTGGGAAGTGCGGCCAGAGAGAGATTCATCTCCCAAGGCCTCCGAGAAGTTTGGCCAAAAACAAAGGGCGACCGAAGTCGCCCTTTGCATCACTCGCTAATCGTCAGATTAGTGGGTGTTGTTACCGCGATTCAGCAGCGTGTCATCCGGCTGCGCATCGCCGTTGCCTTGGGTGGTGGCAGTCATGTTGACCACACTACCGTTGGCAGTACGGATCAGGCCGAGGCCTTCGCAGTACGGGAACGCACCGAAGGCGACCAGACGCAGACGGTCAACGCCGGTTGCATCCAGTGCGGCGCCATCGAAGCCAGCAGCTTTCGGAATCGAGTAAGCAACCGTACGACCATTTGCGTCGACCGAATCAGCAGCATTGCTGGTGTAAACCGCAGTCGCGTGCTGAGCGATTTCGCCGCCGAGGCTGAACAGACCGTCAGCTTCAGTGTGCGTACCAGTCACAACCGAGCCGTCCATCTTGTACAGCTTGGCCTTGACGCCGCCCTTCGAGCCCGTTGCGCTGGTGTTGCTCAGACGCAGGAAGGCTTGATCACCGCTGTTGTTGTTAGCCAGCGGGACGTTGAAGAACGAGGCGGTGCAACCATCCAGAACCAGCGGACCGTAGTTGCCGTCCGAAGCACGGGCGAAGTCGTAACGAGCGTTGATCGGCTCTTCGACGACCGAAGCCGTGATGTTGGCCGGCTGAACCGGGATACGATCCACACCGTTGGCGTAGAAGCAGACCTGCGTCGGCAGCTCGATAGCGGCGGTGGTGTTACCGGTCAGGGTGAACACGGCTTTACCGTTCGGCTGGTCGACCACAGCAACTTCACCCGTGATGTTGGCGTTCGGGTTGGCAGCGGTGTCGCTGCAATCCGAGCCTGCCTGATCCAGGAAGATACGGCCGAGGGCCGAACCGTTGGTCTTGTACGGGTGGTTGGTCGGCAGAACCAGATTGTTCAGCGAGGCAACGATGACGTCGTCAGCGGTGAAGCTGTAGTCGTTCAGGTCTTCGCCCATGATGATCTGGTTGCCAGCTTCCGATTCGACGTGGTCGCAACCGGCACCGGCAACGGTGCAGACGCGCGTACGACGAATGATCAGCTCGCCGAGGTTGACGTAACGAACGTCATCAGCAGCCAGGAACTGGTTGTTGTAGGCGGCTTCGGTGAACTTCTTCTGGTCCGAAGCAACCGAGATGTAACGCAGGCCGCCAGCGATGCTGTAATCGGTTTGCGGAGTAGCAACGACACTGATCAGCGGAGCCGAAGCCAGCAGCTTGTCACGCGAAGTGGTTTCCTTGGCAGCCAGCAGGTCAGCCGCAGCAGCCGGAGTGTACTCGTTCGACAGGTAAACATACTTGTCGCCGCTGTCCTGATTCAGCGAATCAACCAGATCGTTCAGCTGATAGTTGCCGAAATCAAAGCTGTTGACAGCAACCGAAGCCACCGCAACGTTTGCTGCACCGACAAGCGCTGTAACTTCAGCATCGGTGATGCGACGAATGCGAAGGGTGATGTTGTTGTCGGTCGAGGAACCGCCCTGGATCACTTCGAAAACCATCGAGTTGGCAGCAACAGCCAGCGCGGTAGCACCGAAAGTGGCGCCATCGTAGGTGTAACCGGCAACAGTCATGGCGCGGCCAGCGGCGTCAACCGCCGGCAGCAGCTTGCCGGCAGCACCACCAAAGGTACGACCAAACAGCACACCCGCACCGCCGTTGGCACCAGCAAGGGCCTGGGTGGTGTTCAGGTTTTCACCGAAGGTCACGCCGTTGTTCAGCGTGAACTGGATGGTTGAAGTTTCGGCACCAGCGAAGATGTCACCGGTCAGGGAGCCATCAGCAGCAGCGGTGTCCAGATCGACGCGGACAACCGGAGCCTTGACCAGGATGTTGTTCGCTTGACCATTGGCTTCAGCCGGCACGCGCACACCGAAGATTTCCTGGGCCAGAACCGGCAGGTTACCGACGCGGTCAACGGAGTAGTTAGCAGCCATCGCCGGAGCAGCCGTGGCGACCAGGATCGCGGTAGCTACGAGGGAGCGATTGAGTTTCTTCATTGTTTCACCTTTCCTTACGTAAGGGACTATCCAACGCGTTGTTGAATTTCCAACTGGGGAACGGGTTGGACCCCGCACCTTCGCTGAAACCTTTCTTCTGTAGACAGCCGCGTAGCTCTACGCCGAACTCGCCGGCTCGCGGGGGACTCTACCTGCCTTCGACCGAGGGTGCAAGAGATGTGCCCCAGCGCCTGCGTCTGCAGAACGAATTTTTCCGTGTTTTCCTGCCTTGATGCAGAACGGCGCTGAATTTAGCGCCCAAGCATTTTAATTTCAAGAAATTAGGTCAAGGTTGAGGAAAAAACATGACGCTTCGCCCGGAAGAAGAAAAGCGTCACATTCCTGTCATCTCCCCCGCCCCTGCCCCTCGTTGCCCGCAGCCGCCGGATCGTGGAGCTCAAGAGATTCGCGAAAGGCTTTGGTGATGGATTCTGCCTCGCCACTATCGTTCAAGACATAGGGCACCACGACGATCAGCAGTTCGGTGCGTGTGTTGCCGCGCGTCTCGGAGCCAAACAGATGACCAATCAGGGGGATATCTCCAAGAATTGGTACTTTGGTACGACCATTTGACTGATTGTTGCTGATCAGACCACCCAACAGTACTGAGCCACCGTCATTGACGCTCAACTTCGTCGTCAAACTGCGGCGCAGGATGGTTGGGTTGGCTTGATCTTTCTGAGTCGCCTGCGCAGAACTGACCTCCTGCCCGATGCTGATATCGACTCGTCCGCCTTCATATACAACGGGGGTCACTTGCAGGGCTATACCGGTACTGCGGTACTCGGTATTGGACTGATTCACCACGCCTGAAGCGTTTCCGGACCCGGTTCCCGGAACATTGATCGTACTGGTCACAATAGGAATGTCGGTACCGACGCTGATCGATGCCGTATCTCCCGACCGAACCATCACTCTCGGCGCCTGGAGAATGCTGACTTGGCTGTTCTGCGACAGCGCGTTCAGTATGGCGCGAGTAAGGCCATTGCTGCTTACCGGATAGTAAGTCAGCCCCCCCGCTCCTACAGTAAGCCCCTTTGCAACATCCAGCACGGAGCCACCAGAACCATCGTCCTTTTTGTCGAAAGTGAACAGGCGATTGCCAAGCGTCGCACTGTTGATAGCCCACTCGATGCCGAACTTGAAGTCATCTGTGAGCGACACTTCGGCGACCAGAACCTCTACAAGCACTTGCTTGGACGGTACATCCATCTGCTTGACTATCGGGAGCAGCTGGGCCCAGCTGTCAGCCGGCCCTTGATAGATGATGGCATTGCGCACCGGGTCAACAACGAGTTGACCATTACCGAATGATCCCGAAGCTCCGCCACCTTGTGGACCGGGGGATGTCGTCGTAGCCGCCCCCGTCGAAGTCGCCTTGGCGGGCGTCGAAGCCTGTCCGCCCCCTGAGCCTGTTAGAACCTGGACGAGATTGTCTGCCTGCGTATTGCGCAGCGCGTAGAAAAAGATGCCCTTGCTTTCGGTTTGCTGGGTTGGCTTATCCAGCTGTTCAACCCATTCCCGGACATGAGCCAGAACCGAGCGCTCCTGCGCGAAAACAAGAAGCGCATTAGCTTCATTTATCGGTAGCAGGACAATGCTGGAGTTACCCTTCAATGTTACAGAGTAACCTTCCGCAGTAAGAACGTCACTCAACCTTGCAGCCAAGCGTTCGGCGGGCAAAAACAACGGCTCAACCCGAATGCTGTTGCGTCCGCGCATCAGGGGTTGATCAAGCATTGCAACCACTTCGGCTGCCTGCCTGACCAGATCGATGGACCCCTTTAGCCAAATGGCATTCCGATATATGTCGGTTTGGACAGAAAGACGCTGCTGGTCCTGGAATGCCTGCTTTAGCCAGCCAGCCAGTTCATTACTGTTCCCGACCTTGAGAGGAATCATCTGAAATATCGGCCGGTGAGAGATGGGTACGTTGGGCAACGCCTCACCAGTGATCAAGATCGGGGGTTCACCACCAGAATCCGCGCGACTAGCGCTGAATATGTACAGATCCCCCTGTTTTTCGATGGCGACGCCATAGGCACGCAGCACCTGCCTTGCCATTTGAAACAACTCATCCGGCTTGATTGGCTCGGTAACACGCAAGGTCACCATGTCCGTCTTTTGCTGCAACTCGGGCGCCAGCTGGAAGGAAACTTTGAGCTGGTTGCCAAATACTTCATTAATAAATGAGGGGAGTGGCAAGCCATCAGCGTTGAATGCGACAGGAGGGCCGCTGAACAATGCAGTGGCTTGGCGAGCGAGCTCAGAGTCAGTCACCACAGCCGTATCTGGTACTTGTGGCGTCGACTGAAAGCGAGCGTCCGCTGAACGCCCGGAGCCCGCCGGTGAGACAACGGTTCCGGCTTCGTCAGTGGGCGCCCGCTTCCATGGCGTAGGCGGGAGGGAGACCAACTTGCCATCAGAAGCGCAGCCAACAAGTGTGGTAATCACGCTTGCCAGCAGCAAAGGGCGCATCAATGGCGCGAGTGCGGAGGAGTTCATCGTCATCTCGTCAATTCTTATCCGTTGTTTCGGGCAGGGGCTGGGGCCGGAACAGTTTCAGCGTGTTTTGCTGGCCGGAAACGGCAATCACGGCCGTCTCAGCCGTTACGGACAACAGCTGCGCGCCGTCCGGGAGCTGACTGCCCGGCGCATATCGCTTAGGTCGAGATTCTGTCCCTGCGTGAGACTGCAACAAGGCAAACCATTGCCGCCCCTCAAGCACTGTAGCTTTCAGCATCCATTGACCTCCGGGGCTGACACCTGCTTGTGGCTTTCTTCCCCACGGCTGAAGTTGGCCGAGCTGCGAGATTGTCTGCTCCGTGACCCTTACGCGCGAATGGTCAGGGAGCAGCCAGGCGGTAGGGGCAGCGGCCTGCTGTACCGGTAGCGTTTCAACGCCATAGCGCCCTCCTGCTGCAACACCAAACACAAGCGAAAGGAGAGCCGTTAGCAGGCGCCACTGCAGAGTCTTCATGGGCCTCGCTCCAAGCGCGCGTCTCGCAGCGCGAGAAAAGGAGCTTTCACAACCATATTGAATCGCGGACGTTGACCTTCATTCACCACCCCCATGCGTTCGATATGAATGACCTGAGAGTGGCGCGAAATTGCCGTCAACAAACGGGTCCAGCTTTCTGCATTGAAGCCGCCTTCCAGTGAGGCGGAGACTTGCAGGACCTCGGGATTGCCGTCAGAGGGCTGTGGCGGCTCCGCGCGCACGCTGAGCTGTTCGATCCCGGCCTCACGCGCTAAGCGCTCCAGACTGTCCTGCACCATGGCCTGAGCCAAGCCTCGGCTATCTGCGCGCCAGAACTGCGACTCCAAGCGCGTTACCGCTTCGGCGGCGGCTGCGGCACGGGCCGGCCACTCGTTTTCGGTCGCCAATGCCTGCAGGCGCTCCGACTGTCGAAGTTCGCGCTTCTGATCTTCAAGCGTCGCTTTTTGCCAATCCCCCAAAACGAGAATGGCGTAAACAAGAAGCAAGCCGACAATGGCACGCAGAGCCAGACGGAAACGCAAGTTGCTTCGCCACTGGGCGAGAAACTCGTCCTCTAATTTGCGCAGTTGCGGATGGCGTATCAGGCTCATGGCGCCTCCTCACGCACTTTCCATGTCAGCGCAACAGCCCCAGGCCGGGTACCCGGCTCGGGAGCCAGATCGACAAATGCCGGATCGCTTTGCAGCGCCTGCACGAGTTGAAGAGGCGGAAGATCGGTATTCAGTACTGCCTTGAACTGGCCAGCGTTGTAGTGCCATTCGCGCAAACTGACTCCGAACGGTTGCAAGGGCATAAGGAAGCGCTTCAATTCAGTCAGGTTATCCAGGCCAGTAACAAAAGGCGCCAGTTCGTCTGCACGTATCGAGGCGGCCAAGGCCTGATTTTTTGCCTCCAGTACCGGCCCGATTTCACGGTTCAGCACAGCAACCTGTTCTCGCACGGCCCTCAGCTGCTGGTATTGGTGGGCACCGGCGGCGAGCTGCCAGCCCAATGCCGCCAGCAACAGCAGAACCGTGACATGTACGCTAACGCGCTCAATCGCCTCAATGCGCCAAGGCATGCTCACGCGCTGGCCTTTCCACGGCAGGCGGCGCAGCTCGGCCTCCTCCACATCTGGTAATGGCGTATCAGAAGGCAATCCCAAACTGCGTACGAACAGGCTCCAGGTTCTCGACTCAGGAAGTTGCGGCCAGAATGAGCAAGCGCGCAGGCCGCCCTGCTGCCAGAAGCGCGCCTCGAGACCATCCCAGCAACGGATCAGTTGGAGACCCTCGTCGCCCGGTTCTCCACGCAGCAAGGATTCCGGCAATGCGCCGCCGTTCCTTCCAGCAGCCGTTTCTGAGGCAAGACCATGTTGCACGTCGTCCCAGACCCAAACTTGCGCCACGGCCCCCTGCCAAACGATGTACTGCGCAAACTGCGCGAACGGTGCCCATCTCCTCAGCTCAAATGCCAGCGCTGCTTTACGCTTGCGAGCAGGCACCGCAGCCAGATCAAACCTGCGGTAAAGGCAAAGCGCACGCGAGACCACCCATTCAACCCGGCGTGTCTCCACGTCGGGTACCCGGACTTCGCCCTGACGACGTTCAATGCGCGTCGTTGAAAAGAGCGCTTTTGGTGCGCGTAAGCTGAGATTCAGCATGATTGTCCAACAAGGGGAGCTGCTCAACGGATTGCACGACCCAAGGGCGCGGGTCGGCAGAAAAGGGCGTGAATTCTATCCGATACAGGCGGGACAGTCGCGCCGACGACGACCAGAATCGCAACCTCAGATTGGGGCTGGGTGTCGGCGCCGTCCCCCCCTCAAGCAAAGCTTGCGGATTGATACCGGCACGAGATTGAAGATCCGCAAAGTTGCTGAACGGCTTTTCACGGCGCGCTGCCAGTACTTTAATTACCTGTTCGTCACTCAGGCTGAGCAGCCCCTTCAGGACGGGGCCAGGCATGGCATTGATATTCATCGTCCCCGGATTGCTTACTGTTAATGAGTGCAGCAGTGCTGGTGTGATCACCTGCTCCCAACCCATAACCTTGCTCAACTCTTCGGGACGAAACAAGGGCTCGTTAGCCGGCCCCTTCAGGCCTTTCTCACGGTAGTGCGTGCGCTCGGCGCCGTTCAGGCGATGCAGATCATCAGCGTCGACATAGTCGCGCAGGCGTGCCAGGAGGCTGCTGCGTCGTGTGTCGTCGATACCGGCCGTTTTCAGCAGGACTTCCAGACGGCCACCATCATGCTCTAGATTGACGGGAATGAGACCGGCCTCATCCTGCAGCGTAAAGCGCACATCGCCTAGCCCGCTGTACGGCCGGTCATCCAGCGCCAGCACCTCACTCTCGCCGGCCGTATCAAAACTCTGGCCCGTCTCCAGCGCCATCAGTAGCTGTTCGGCGGACATCTGGGCGACCACTGCCCCCTCACCGAGCGGGGCATGCAGGCCATCGGGACGTAAACCTCGCGTGGCAATCAGATAGAGCAGGGTCGAGCGCGTTGACAGCGCATCCACATCCGCCTGCAGCTGTTGTTGATCAGCGTGTAGCTCGGCAGCTGCGCGGTTTACCCACACGGCGAAAACGCCGGCGGCGACAGCCAGCGCCGCCAGAAACCAGATGGTCATGACCAGAATCATGCCGCGCTGCTGCGAAGGGAGATGGCGACCGGACATCAAGCGCCCCCAGACGGATCAGCCAGTGTCGGTGGCTCAAGAGGACCAGCGATCGGCACCAACCAGCTTACTGGTCGAGGCTTGGCCTCGACAGTCAACAGCACGGCGCGCGGCAGGCGATTGCCGCGCACACCAAATGCGGGCGGCCATTCTTCATGCCAACCACCCTGATCATCCAGATACCGGAACGCGGCGCGCGAGGCCTCCCAGGAGGCCAGGTGCCACAAGTCGTCCGGTGTTGGCTTGTGCATGAGCTGGATGAGCGGTCCGCTTCTTTCGACCTGCCACTCCACCACGACACCGCCCGCCTGCTCATCAAGGGGCTGGCTGCTAAGAAAGCGCAAACTGCGCTCGTCGCCGACAAAACTCGGTGTCAGCTTGTCACGGCCGGGATAGGCGGCTTCGATACTGGTCCGCACCCACACTTCGGTGAGCACATCGCCCCGGTTGTCTTGCAGAAACTCCAGCAGCCTGACGCGCAGCTTCAGGGACTGGGACAGCATCTGCATGAGCAACATGCTGATCAACCCGAGGATCACCATCACCACCAGCATTTCCATCAGGGTGAACGCACGCTGGCCACGCGTGTGTAGCGGCTTGCGGGCGGCCATCAGAACAGTCCGTCCGTCAGCGTCCGCACTTGCTGGTAGCCCGCCAGGCGCACATCGAATTGTGTCAACTCCCGGCCGGAGGCATCGCGGACCCGCACTGTTGTGCGGTACAGCCCCAAACGAAACGGCGTGACACCGACACCAAAAATATTGCGGCCATCACGTTCTGCCTCAACCGGCTGACTTTGCCACTGGATCGTCAGATGGCCGATAACCTGCTCACCCTCGGGCTTGCGAACGATGTTGACGGTTTCCAGCCAGGCAATCGCCTGACGTGTGGCCTGCATGGCTTCCTGACGCTCACTGATACGGGTAAGCAAACCCAGGTTGTTGTGGGTCCAGGCAAGCAGGGCCATGCCGACCGAAGCAATAATGGCCATCGCAACGATAGCCTCAAGCAAGGAAAAGCCGCGCTGGTGTTTCATTGGATCACACTGCAGCGTGGCGGCAATAACCGGATGGTTTCGCTGAAGGCACCGCGGATCAGGCGCAGCTCGGCCGCATGCGTGCAGATCCCCCTTGCCGATATCTGCAAAGGCTCGACGGCCTCCAGCGACCAACCATCCGGCAGGCGGAAATCGTCGGGTAAACGCGCTTCGCTGGTTTTCGCGTCCGCTGCCTCACCGGAACCATCACCCTCCGCTTCTCGCGCAAGTGGCCAGCGCGTCAGCTCCATGCGGACACCCTGGCGAAAAGCCTGATGCGGCAAGCGCCGGATCTGGTCCAGCACTTCGTCACGTTCAAGCGCAAAACTCATGCTGTCGTACATGCCCATCAGGCGCGGCGTAGCCAACCCCGCCACCAAGCCAATCAACACGAGGACGACCAGCAGTTCCATCAAGGTGAAACCGCGTGCAAGGGCTATCCCCGGTGACAGGCACTTCACGGCCGTTTACTTCGGCAGGTAGCCAACGTCAGCATTCAGACCCTCACCACCTTGCTGGCCGTCAGCACCGAACGAGTACAACGAAATTTCCTGATCCTGACTGGGACGGGTGCTGTATTGGTAATCGTTGTCCCATGGATCCTTGGGCAGGGCTTTGTCCAGATACGGACCTTTCCAGCGCGCCTGCAACTTGCTGTCCGAGGGCGCCTCGCGCAGAAGCTTCAATCCCTCTTCATTGGTCGGGAAACGGCCAATATCCAGCCGCATCAGTTGAAGCGCGCCCCTCAGCATGTCGATTTGCGTACTGGCAGTTTGCACTTTGGCGTCGTCCGCCTTCTGGAAGAGCCGCGGTCCTACCATACCGGCGATCAAGCCAATGATGACCAGCACCACGATCATTTCCATCAGCGTGAAGCCGGTATTACGTTGCAGGTGAAGCATGTTTTTCATGAGCGTTTCCGTCAGATGACCACATCGTTGGCCGACACGATGGCCAGCACGACGCCGGTGATGATGAGACCAATCATTGCTCCGATCAGCAGAATGGCTATCGGCTCGATCAGCAGGAGCACGCGCTTCATCCGCGTGCGTCCGGATTCTTCATAGAGCGTCGCCAGTGACGACAACATGCGCGGCAGCTCACCCGAGCGTTCACCCACGCGAATCAGGTTGTAGCCTGTTGCAGTCAGGGCATCATTTTCTTCCAGTGCATTCGACAGTGCGACGCCGCCCTTGACGGCCTTGGCCACGACTCCCAGCCGCGCGCGGCGCTGCGGCAGGCGCACCCCGTTGGCCGCCAACTCCAGCGCCTGCATCATCGGCACGCGGTTGTCGAGCAGCGCACCGAGAATTTTCGACCAGCGCGCGGTTTCGGCCTGGATAAGCCAGTCACCGATCAAGGGGACGCGCGTCAGTCGATCGAGCATGGCGAGTCGGAGACTCTCAGTCTTGATCGCGGCAGCAATCAGAGAGCCGATGCCACCGATGATCAACGTCAGAAGCAGCAGGTTGTCATTGCACCAGGCACCGGTACGCAGCACCGCTTCGGCCAGCCAGGGCAGATCCTTGGCCTTTTCCGTAAGACTGGCGAACTGCGGTACGACGTAAATAAACATCAACAACACCGCCGCTACGCCCGATATCACGAGAATGCTCGGGTAAATGAGCGCATTGCGCATTTCCGTGCTGATCTTTTGTTCGTACTCCATCTGCGCGACGCCGTCACGCAGGGCTTCGGCGAGTTTGCCGGTCATTTCGCCGGCGGTAACCAGCTGGTGAAAGTAGGTCGGGATGGGCAGTTTGCTGCCGGCGAGCGCGACGGAGAAGGCTTCGCCGCGGCGCAGTGCGCTCTCCATGTACTGATACGCGGCATTGAGCCGCGGATGGGCACTGGCCAGCGCCTGTGAAGCGACCGCATCGGCGATGGCAACGCCGGCGCCGAGCATGGTGGTGAGTTCGTACAGCGAAAGAATGAGATCCTGCTGCTTGAGCGCGCCGCGTACTTTCTTGCCGGCCTGCGCGGTTTTCACTTCCAGCGTCACCGGCGTCAGACCTTTGCGCTCGAGTACGCGCGCCGCTTCGCGCGGGCTGTTTGCCGCGATCACGCCATTGACCAGCTGGCCCTGGGTATCGACTGCTTCGTAAGCAAAGTTCATGGTCGGTTATCGGTGGTCTGGATACGCTCGTTTGCCCGGCTCAGGTGCCCGTCACCCGCAGCACTTCATCAATGGTGGTGATGCCCTGCCAGGCTTTCAGCAGGCCGTCTTCACGCAGGGTGCGGTGCCCTTCCTGTTTCGCCAGCGCCTTCATGTCATTGACGGTGGCCCCGCTGGTGATCAGCTGCTGCATCTCCACCGACACCGGCACCAGTTCGTAAATGCCCAGCCGGCCGCGATAGCCGGTGCCCTGACAGTGCGGGCATCCGACCGCTTCGCGCCAGAAAGGTTTCACATCGCCCAGTACGCGCTGCACCAGCGCCGGGAAGTCTCCCGGCAGGATCGGCGGATGATCGGCCGGCCGGGCGCATTTTTCACAGAGCTTGCGCACCAGACGCTGCGCCTGCACACCCTTGAGCGGCGTCGCCACCAGGAAGGGTTCGACGCCCATGTCGATCAGGCGGGTGAAGGCGCTGATGGCGTCATTGGTGTGCAGCGTGGACAGCACGAGGTGGCCGGTCAGCGCCGCCTGAATGGCGATTTCCGCTGTTTCCAGATCCCGGATTTCACCGATCATGACCACATCCGGATCCTGACGCAGGATCGAGCGCAGCGCGCGGGCGAAGGTCAGGCCGATCTCGGCATGCGTCTGTATCTGGGTGATGCGCGGCAGCTGGAACTCGACCGGATCTTCGACGGTGATCATTTTCTTCAAGCCGTCGTTGGCGTCGTCGAGGGCCGCGTACAGCGTGGTCGATTTGCCTGAGCCGGTCGGGCCGGTGACCAGCACGATGCCATGCGCCTCCTGCATCCAGGCTTTCATGACCTGCAGATGATCCGGCGCGAAACCCAGCCGCTCGAGACCAAGTTCCTTGCGCTCTTTCGGCAGCAGACGCATGACGATGGACTCGCCGTGCACGCCGGGCAATGCGCTGACGCGGATGTCCAGTTCCTGACCCGAAACACGCGTGGACAAACGACCATCCTGCGGCAGGCGGCGTTCGGCAATATCCATGTTGGAGATCAGCTTCAGGCGCGAAGCGACGGCGTTGAAGCGATCACGCGGCAAATTCAGTTTGGTGTGCAGCACGCCGTCAATACGGAAGCGCACGGCGAAATTGTTTTCTTCCGGCTCAACGTGGATGTCCGATGCACGCTGCTCAACCGCCTGCGCCATGACGTTGTTGACCAGCTCCACTACCGGCGCTTCTTCCGCCATTTCGCGCAGCGTGCGGATGTCACCGTCACTGCCGAACCAGTCACCTTCGCTGTGCTTGGCCAGCTGGTCGAGCAGGCGATCCAGATCCTGGGCGCGCGCCAGATGAAATTGCACTTCACGCTCGCCGAGAAAATAGCGCAACACTTCATGCACGCTGTCGGACAGCGGATCGCGGGCGGCGCAGTGCACGGCGCCATCGGCATCCTCCCAGAGCAGCAGCTGCTGATCGATCAGCCAGTCCAGCGACAGGTTCAGCTGCTCGGCCGTGCGCTTGATCAGCGCTTCGTCCGGCAGCGCCACGCCCTGCCCGAGCACGCTCATGTCGAGCTGTTCTGCCAGCAGTTCCAGCAGCGTGTCCTCGGACAGCGAGCCGGTGCGCAGCAGCACCGCGCCCAGACGCCCACCGATGCGTTCCTGCAGGTTGACGGCGCGTTCGATGTCGTCGGCACCGACAAGCTGGCGTTCCAGAAGCAAATCGCCCAGACGCTGACTCAGCATGAACACTCCTCGTTGGCGCACCCGCCGGCGCCTTTACAGCACATCGGCAAAACCATTGCGGGTTTTCTGGAAGAACACAAATCCGAGCCAGCATACCAGCAGCGCCAGGGCGCTGTAGGGCAGCATGGCCGACCAGTCCGGCATGCGGCCGGCAAAGATCACCGCCCGCACTTCTTCGACCATCAGGGTCAGCGGATTGAGAAACAGCCACGGCCGGTAAGTTTCCGGCAGCACTTCGATTTTGTAGAAAATCGGACTCAGGAACATCAGCGCGGTGATCACGAACTGGATCACCTGACCGATGTCACGCAGATAAACGCCCAGCGCCGCCAGCAACCAGGCACAGCCCTGCACCAGCAACACAAAAGGCAGCAACAACACCGGCAACCACAGCGTCTGCCAGGACAGGCCGGCACCGGCCAGAGCCGCTGCAACCAGCAGCACGGAGAAACCGATCAGCGCATGGATCAGCGCCGCGCCCAGCGTCACGACCGGAAGGATTTCCAGCGGAAACACCACACGCTTGACGTAATTGGCGTGGCCGAGAATGAGCTGCGGCGCGCGGCCCAGCGTTTCGGACAGAATGCCGTGCACCAGAATCCCGGCGAACAACACCACCGCAAACGTCGCCGTGTTTTCCTGCGGCAATCCCCAGCGGGCGTTGAACACCACACCGAACACGAAAGTGTAAATGCCCAGCATCAGCAGCGGCGACAACAAAGGCCAGAGCTGGCCGAGCATCGCCCCCCGGTAGCGGCTCGCCACTTCGCGCCGGGTCAGCGCGCCGATCAGCTCGCGGTGCTGCCACAGCGCGCGCAACATGGCTGCCGGCGAAACCGGATGGCGCATGTTCAGGCTCCCGTACCAGCGAGAAACACCGGCACCAGTCGCGCCACCTCGGCACGCCAGTCGGGCGCGGCGATGCCATAGTCGGCGGCGAAGCGTTCGCTGCTCAAAACGGAATTGGCCGGGCGCGCCGCCGGTGCCGGGAAATCGTGCATCGACACCGGATTCAATGCCGGGACGCGCACACCACGGCGCTGCAATTCGTCATGGATGGCGCGCACCCAGTCAATGCGGCTGACCGCCGGTGCGCCGCAGTAGTGATAAACACCGTAATGCGCCGGTTCACCGCGCTGCCAGCGCGCGACCACATCCAGCGAGGTATCGGCAATGGCTTTGGCCGGCGTCGGCGAGCCGGATTGATCCGCCACCATGTTCAGCGACTCGCGCTCCTGCGCCAGCTTGACCATGGCCTTGACGAAGTTGTTGCCGAATTCACCGAACACCCAGCAGACGCGCAGTATCAGCGAGCAGTCCAGCTCCTCGCGCACGGCAATCTCGCCGGCAAGTTTGCTGCGCCCGTAAGCCGACAGCGGATTCGGCGTGTCGGCTTCAGTCCATGCCGCGCCGGCACGACCATCGAAGACATAATCCGTCGAATAGTGAATGAGTTTCGCGCCGCTGGCGGCACAGGCCTGCGCCATGTACCGCGGCGCATGGGCGTTGTTGGCCAGCGCCACATCCGGTTCGCTTTCCGCCTTGTCGACAGCGTTGTAGGCCGCGCAATTGATCACGGCGTCGGGACGGAAATGCGCGATGGCGGCGTGCACCGCGTCGCGATCCGTGACATCGACCTGCGCCCGCGCCAGGGCCAGCACTTCGAACCCGCGCGCCTGTGCGCCACGCACCACTTCCGTGCCGACCTGGCCCTGGGCGCCAAACACCAGAAGGCGACTCATGCGCTGAGACTCATGTAAAAACTACTCATGCAAAAACTGCTCATGCAAAAACAACCGTCGGCAGTTGTTCGCGCCGCAGATCAGCCAGCGCAATGCCATGGCGATCTTTTTCCGACAGCGTCGGCTCGGTGATCGGCCAGGGGATGCCCAACGCCGGATCATTCCACAGCAGGCTGACCTCGCTTTGCGGGTGGTAGCGATCACTGCATTTGTAGGCAAACAGTGCGAACTCACTGGTTACACAGAAACCGTGCGCAAAACCGGCCGGCACCCAGAACTGTTTGCGGTTTTCCGCCGACAACACTTCGGCATGCCACTGACCAAACGTCGGCGACCCGGCGCGCAAGTCGACGGCGACGTCATACACCTCGCCTTCCAGCACCTGCACCAGTTTGCCCTGCGTATGCTGCGTCTGGTAATGCAGGCCGCGCAGCACACCGCGCGCCGAGCGCGACAGGTTGTCCTGCACGAAGGTTTCGCGCACGCCCGCCGCTTCGTAACGTTCCTGTTGCCAGGTTTCAACGAAAAAGCCGCGGGCATCGCCGAACACTTTCGGCGTGATCACCAGCAAGCCGGGAATGGCAGTTGTTTCAACATTCACAAGCAAACGTCCCTTCCGGTACTCAGTGCGGCGCGCCGGTTTTCAGCAGATTGAGCAGGTACTGGCCGTAACCGTTCTTCTTCAGCGGTTCCGCCTGGCGGGCGACGTCCTCGGCCGTGATCCAGCCCTGATGCCAGGCGATCTCTTCCGGACAGCAGATCTTCAGCCCCTGACGGTTCTCGATGGTCTCGATGAAATTCGCGGCTTCAATCAGCGACTCATGCGTACCGGTATCCAGCCAGGCCGTACCGCGGCCGAGTTGTTCCAGGCGCAGCTGGCCATCGCGCAGGTACATGGCGTTCAGATCGGTGATCTCCAGTTCGCCACGCGCCGAAGGCTTCAGGTCGCGCACGCGATCACAGACCGTGCGGTCATAGAAATACAGGCCGGTTACCGCGTAATTGGACTTCGGTTGCCTGGGTTTTTCTTCCAGTCCGATCACCTTGCCGCTGGCATCGAATTCGGCAACACCGTAACGCTCCGGATCCTTGACCCAGTAACCAAACACGGTGGCACCGTCCGGCTGATCACTGGCACGGCGCAGCGCCTGGGTCAGTCCATGGCCGTAGAAAATGTTGTCGCCGAGGATCATGCAGGAATCATCGTTGCCGATGAATTCGCGGCCGATCATGAACGCCTGGGCCAGACCGTCCGGCGACGGTTGTTCGGCATAGGACAGATTCAGTCCCCACTGTTTGCCATCGCCCAGCAGGCGCTGGAACATTGGCAAGTCATGCGGCGTGGAAATGATCAGGATGTCGCGGATACCGGCCAGCATCAGCGTCGCCAGCGGGTAATAGACCATCGGCTTGTCGTACACCGGCAGGATCTGTTTGCTGACGGCAATGGTCAGCGGATAGAGGCGCGTGCCGGACCCGCCGGCGAGAATGATGCCCTTGCGCATGTGCACTCCTGGGGAAGCCGGTTCAGGCCGTGAGGCCGAGACGTTGTTGCTGGTAATCGCGCGCCGTGAACTGCGGATGCGCCAGATACCAGGCAATGGTTTTGGCCATGCCGGTTTCAAAGCTTTCGCGCGGCGTCCAGTTCAGTTCGCGACGCATTTTTTCGGCGTTGATCGCATAGCGGCGATCGTGGCCCGGCCGATCCGTCACAAAGCGGATCAAATCGCGATAGCTGCCCTCCGCGCGCGGCGCATGCGCCTGCAACAGATCGCAGAGGGTGTGCACAACCTCAAGGTTGGTCCGCTCGGCATTGCCACCCACCGCATAGGTTTCACCGACGCGACCGGCATTCAGTACCGACCAGATGGCGCGACCGTGATCCTCGACATAGAGCCAGTCACGGATGTTCTGACCATCGCCATACACCGGCAGCGGCTTGCCAGCCAGCGCGTTGACGATCATCAGCGGAATGAGTTTTTCCGGGAACTGGAACGGGCCGTAATTGTTCGAGCAATTGGTGATCAGCGTCGGCAGTCCGTAAGTGTGATGCCAGGCGCGCACCAGATGATCGGACGCGGCCTTCGACGCGGAATACGGACTGTTCGGCTGATAGGCCGTGGTTTCGCAGAACGCCGGATCGTTTTTCTCCAGCGAACCGAACACTTCGTCAGTCGACACGTGCAGGAAGCGGAATGCGTGTTTCGCCTCGGCGGCCAGCGTCTGCCAGTAGCCACGCACGGCCTCGAGCAGGGCAAAGGTGCCGACGATATTGGTCTGGATGAAAGCGCCCGGACCGTCGATGGAGCGGTCGACGTGACTTTCGGCGGCGAAATTGATCACCGCACCGGGCCGGTGCTCGGCCAGCAGGGCGGAAACCAATCCGCGATCGCCGATGTCGCCCACCACCAGCTGATAGCGGCCACCGTTCTCGAACTCGGCCAGATTGGCGCGGTTGGCGGCATAGGTGAGCTTGTCGAGATTGATGACGCGGACGTCCGTTTCCGCCATCAGCAGGCGGATGAAACTGGTACCGATGAAGCCGCAGCCTCCGGTCACAAGCAGGGTTTGCATGAGATGCAGTCAGCCTTGACGGGCCCATGGAAGGGCGGCGATTTTGCCAGATCGGCGCTGCTGCCGAAAGCAAACGCCCCCGAAAGCAAGCCGGCCCCGCACGGGGGCCGGATGGCAGAAATGCACAGCCGCGACCTGAACCCGGCCTGCGGCGGGACGTTTCAACCGGCACAAACTCTCAACTGGCGTACCAGTTCGGCGTGCCGGCGCGCATTCAACGCATTGACCCGATTTCAGTTGGCGCCGCAGAAATCCAGCACCACCTGATTGCTGCGCAGCTTGCCGGCGATGCCGATGAACTCGCGGTGCTTCTGCAGCACCACGACCACGTCAGCCTCCTCGAGCGCGCGCTCGAAACTGACCAGCTCGACGCCCGGGCGGGTCGCCAGCCGATCCGGCAACGCCTTGACGTTGGGTTCGACGACCAGCAGCGGCCAGCTTTCTTTGGCAGCCAGCTCGGCCACGATCTCCATCGCCGGCGACTCGCGCAGATCGTCGACGTCAGGCTTGAACGCGAGCCCCAGACAGGCGACCGCGCCCTTGCGGCCCTGCATGGCATCGCGGACCTTGTCCATGACGAAATGCGGCTTGCCGTCGTTGACCAGGCGCGCCGCATGGGTCAGGCGGGCAAGGTCCGGGAACTGGGCGACGATGAACCACGGATCAACGGCAATGCAGTGCCCCCCGACGCCGGCGCCCGGTTGCAGGATGTTGACGCGCGGGTGGCGGTTGGCGAGTTTGATCAGCTCCCAGACATTGACGCCGAGCCGGTCGCAGATCAGCGACAGCTCGTTGGCGTAGGCAATGTTGATGTCGCGGAACGTGTTTTCGGCCAGTTTGGCGAGCTCGGCCGTACGAGCCGTGGTCAGGTAGCACTCGCCGCGCACGAACAGGCGATAGAACCGCGCGGCACGCTGGGCGCAGCGCATCGAGATGCCGCCGATCACGCGGTCATTGTTGATCAGCTCGTGCAGGATACGGCCCGGCAGAACACGCTCGGGACAGTGGGCAATGGCGATATCCGCCTCGTCGCCGGCAACATCCGGCGTGCGCAGGTCCGGCCGCATTTCGGCGATCCAGCGCGCCATGTGTTCGGTGGTGCCGACCGGCGAGGTCGATTCCAGCACCACCAGATCGCCCTTCTTCAGCACCGGCGCCACGGCGCGCGTCGCGGATTCGACATACGCGAGATCCGGCTGGTGCTCATCCTTGAACGGTGTCGGTACGGCGATGATGAACACATCGGCCGTCTCCGGCTTCAGGGTCGCACGCAGTTTGCCGACCGTCACCACCGAACGCACGACGACATCGAGTTCCGGCTCGGCAATATGGATCTCGCCCTTGTTGATGGTGTCGACGACGCGCTGGTGCACGTCGACGCCGACCACTTCCAGACCACGACCGGCGATCACCGCCGCCGTCGGCAGGCCGATGTAACCGAGTCCCATCACACAGACGCGGTTGAATGCGTTATCCATTGCTCAATACCTCAACGATCCGTTGCGATGCGTCGCCGTTGCCAAACGGATTCGACGCTTCCGACATGGCCCGGTAAGCGACCGGATCATCCAGCAGCGTGTTTGCTGTCCGCACGATCAGATCGGTATCGGTACCCACCAGTTTCACTGTTCCCGCCGCGACGGCTTCGGGACGCTCCGTGACTTCCCGCACCACCAGCACCGGTTTGCCGAGGCTGGGCGCTTCTTCCTGGATGCCACCGGAGTCGGTGATCACCAGATAAGCCCGCTGCATCAGGTACACGAACGGCAGATAGTCCTGCGGTTCGATCAGATGCACATTCTTGAGCGCGCCCAGACGCTGATGCGCCGGCTCGCGGATGGCCGGATTGAGGTGCACGGGATAGACGATCTGCAGATCATCGCGTGCCGCCAGACGCGCCAGCGCATCGCAAATGCGCAGGAAGGGCTCGCCCCAGTTCTCGCGCCGGTGTCCGGTCATCAGGAGGAGTTTTTTGCCGGCGTCGAGAAACGGAAATTTCGCCTGCAGTTCCGCCGCCAGCACCGCGTTTCCGGCAATGCGCTTGCTGGTTTCAAAGAGCGCATCGATCACCGTATTGCCGGTGACAAACACGCTCGTCGCGGCCGTGCCTTCACGCAGCAGGTTGTCACGCGCCTGCGCGGTCGGCGCGAAATGCCAGCGCGTGACCACGCCGGCGACGCGGCGATTGAATTCTTCCGGCCAGGGCGCATAGAGATCGCCGGTGCGCAGGCCGGCTTCCACGTGGCCCACCGGCACGCGGGCATAAAATGCCGCCACCGCCGCGGCCATGGTGGTGGTGGTGTCGCCGTGCACCAGCAGCACGTCCGGTTTGCATTGTTCGATCACTTCACCGACACCGGTGATGACGCGCGCCGTCAGCTCGTTCAGCGTCTGCCGGGCACGCATCAGATCGAGATCGAAATCCGGTGTGATCTGGAACAGCGTCAACACCTGATCGAGCATTTCACGGTGCTGGGCCGTGACACAGACCAGCGTTTCGAAACGTTCAGGATGCGCCTTGAAGGCGTGCACCACCGGCGCCATCTTGATGGCTTCCGGGCGCGTGCCGAACACGATCAGGACGCGCGTCCGCGTAGTCATGACTTTCCCCTGTACAAAATCTGCAAATGCCGGATGGCGGTCAGGGCTTGCGCCCATAGTTGTCGGCAAAACGCACGATGTCATCTTCACCAAGATAAGCGCCGCTCTGGACTTCGATCAGTTCCAGCGGCAGCTTGCCGGGATTGTGCAGGCGATGCGTGACACCGAGCGGAATGTAAGTGGACTGGTTTTCGGTGACCAGGAACACTTCGTCACCTTTGGTGACCTCGGCCGTGCCGCTGACCACGACCCAGTGTTCGGCGCGGTGATAGTGCATCTGCAGGCTGAGTGTCGCCCCCGGATTGACGGTGATGCGTTTCACCTGGAAACGTGCGCCGTGATCGATGCCCTCGTAACTGCCCCAGGGACGGAATACGCGCCGGTGACTGACGGCTTCATCGCGCTTCTGCGCATGCAGCGCCGCGACCACATCTTTTACCTGCTGGGCATGGGCCTGGTTGGTAACCAGCACGGCATCCGCCGTTTCCACCACCACCAGATCATCGACCCCCACGACGGCGACCAGACGCTGTTCGCTGATCGCCAGATTGTTGCGGGCGTTGATCATCAGCGTGTCGCCGCGCGTGCGGTTGCCGCTGGCGTCGGCTGGCAGCTGCGCCGCCACCGAAGGCCAGGCACCCAGATCAGACCAGCCGGCATCCAGCGGCGCAACGACCGCCCGGCGGTCCGTGGCGGCGAGTTTTTCCATCACGGCGTAATCGATGGAATCGGACGGACCGGCGGCAAAACTGTCTTTGCCGGTGCGGATGAAATCGAGATCGGCCTGACGCTCGCGCCAGCTGCTGGTGCAGGCGGCGCGCATCGCCGGCGCCAGTTTGTCGAGCAGGTACAGCCAGGTATCGACACGCAGCACAAACATGCCGCTGTTCCAGAAATGGCCGCCGGCATCCAGCATGGCCTGCGCCCGTTCGCGAGCCGGCTTTTCGACAAACCCTTTCAGCGGCAGCGTGTCACCACTGCCCGTCTGACATTGCAGGTAGCCGTAACCGGTGTGCGGTTCATCGGGCACGATACCGAACAGGCCCACCTGACCGGCACGTGCCGGAGGCAAAAGTGCCTGCAGCGCGCGGCGAAACGCGGCGACATCACGCACCACATGATCCGCCGGCAGCACCACCATGATGGCATCGGGCTGCTGTTCGGCGATGGCCAGCGCCGCCAGCGTCAGTGCCGGCGCTGTATTGCGCCCCACCGGTTCAAGAATGATGCGCGGCTGCACGCCACGGGCGCGGCATTGTTCGGCGATCAGGAAGCGGTGCGCTTCGTTGCAGACGATGACCGGCGCGGCCAGCGGCAGATCGGCGCTCGGTTGCAGACGATCCAGCGTCTGCTGCAGCAGGCTGTCCTCGTCAATCAGCGGGATCAGCTGCTTGGGAAACTGTTCGCGTGACAGCGGCCAGAGACGGGTACCGGCGCCGCCGGAAAGAATCACGGGAACGATCACCGGAAGGGCTCCGGATGAATTTGCTGGGGCGGTGTTGGCGACTGCACTCATACGCCGGCCTGGCCTCGCGGTCTGCATTCCTTGAAGAGGGCGGCACTATAGCAGAATCACCGCCGGCTTTCGGACCACGGCGGTGCGCACGGACACGCAAAGCGGGCGGCTCGGCAAGCCGTGAATGGCGAGGACGTGACGGGAAAATGTTGCGCCGGCGTGATGACCTTGCGGCACCGCTCCGTCACCGGACGATGACGGAGCGGTGCCGGAACGGTGCCGGGGTTTCAATTCCCGGGTTTCAATTCCCGCAAAGGCTTGCCGGCCGCTTACTTGACCAGGACGCGACCGGCGTTTTTGCGCAGCACTTCTTCGCCGATGCCTTTCACTTTCAGCAGGTCTTCGGCGATTTTGAACGGACCATTGGCCGTGCGGTAAGCAACGATGGCCTCGGCCTTCTTCGGTCCGATACCGTCCAGCGAATCGGCCAGTTCAGCAGCGCTGGCGGTATTGATATTGACCTTCAGCGCCGCACCGGCCTCGGCACTTTTTGGGGCGGCTTTGCCGGCCTTTTCCCTGGCCACATCCGCGGCCGGCTCGGCAGCTTTGTCGGCGGCCTGAACCGGTGCCGGCGACAAAGCTGCCGACAGCAGCATCAGGAAGGCAATCATCTGGCTGACGGACAACAGCGAAATCATCTTGCGCATGAACGTGATCTCCATTGAATGAACGTGCCTCCATGGCACGCCTGCACTCTAGGAACATCACGCCCTGCCTGACCAGACGGCTTACAGCGAATCGGCAATCTCGCACAAGGCCTTGCGCGGATCGGCGGCGCCGGTGATCGGCCGGCCGATCACCAGATGGGTGCTGCCGGCCGCCAGCGCATCACGCGGCGTCATCGTGCGCACCTGATCGCCGGCGGCAGCGCCAGCCGGTCGTATGCCCGGCGTCACGCGCAGGAAATCGGCGCCGCCGAGATCACGGATGCGACCGGCTTCCTGCGCCGAACAGACCACGCCATCCAGTCCGCAGGCATGGGTCATGGCCGCCAGATGCAGCACCTGATCGAACAGCGGACGCTGCACGCCGATGCTGTGCAGCTGCTCGGCATCGAAACTGGTCAGCACCGTGACCGCGATCAGTTTCGGCCGCTGTACGCCGTAGTGCTCCAGTATCTCGCGCGCCGCGGTCATCATCTTCGGCCCGCCACCGGCGTGGACATTGACCATCCACACGCCCAGCTCGGCCGCCGCCCGCACGGCACCGGCCACCGTGTTGGGAATGTCGTGAAACTTCAGATCCAGGAACACCTGAAAACCGCGCGCATGAAAGGCCCGGACAATGGCCGGGCCGAACAGCGTGAACATTTCCTTGCCGACTTTCAGCCGGCATTGCTGTGGCGACAACTGATCGGCGAGCGCCAGAGCCTTGTGCTCGTCGGTGTAATCCATGGCGACGATGATTTTCGGATCGGCATGCAGGGTGGAGGCATTCGCGGTCATGACGGGCACCTGAGAAAAATGTTCGTGATGGCGATACCGCAGCGCGGCGGCATCACTCCCCTTCGACGCCGGACACGGGGCGCACGCTGTTCCAGCGCTTGCAGGTCGGGCAGCGCCAGTGCAGCTGGCGGCCGTGGAAACCGCAGGCGCGGCAACGGAACGGCGGCAGTTTGTCGATCAGCGTGCGCAGGATGTCCGCGAGCAGCAAGACCTGTTCGCGCGTGCTGCCGCGTGCATGCGGCAGATACAACTGCACCAGCCGCTGCAACTCACGCAGCGTCGGATGCGCACGCAGCTGGGCAATAAGTTTGTCGGCGGTCGCTTCGGCCCCCTCCTGCTCCAGCCACAGTTCACTAAGCGCCAGCACCGTGCTGGTGCCGGCCCCGGCAGCCAGCGCCCGTTCCAGTTCGGCGCGGCGCAGGCCGGCATTGCCGGCGGTCAGTTCAGCCAGCAGTGGCAGCGCTTCACCGAACAGCGCGACATCCTGCTCGACGATGCGCCGCAGGCTGGCCAGCGCCGCTTCGCGATCGCCCAGCGCCTGCTGCACGCGCGCCTCGATGAGACTGGCGCGTACGCATTTGCTGTCCAGTTCGCGCGCCAGACGGAGTTTGTCCAGCGCCTCCTGATGCCGCTGCTGGCGCAGAAACTCCTCGGCCAGCTGGCAGTAAAAATGTGCCAGCGCCGGCGCGAAATCGTCGTTACTTTCCGGCAGCAGCTGCTCGGCGATGGCCGCCGCCTGATCCCACTCACCGGTCTGCTGATACAGGGCCAGCAACTCCTTCAGACAGGAATGGCGGTAGACCGGATCGTCGAGCAATTCGCGCAGCAGGGTTTCGGCCCGGTCGAGGATGCCGGCGGCCATGTAGTCGAGTGCCAGCTCGAAGGAAGCATGAGCGCGGTGAGCAATTGGCAGCAGCGGCCGGGCGATGATGTTCTGGTGCAGGCGGATGGCCCGCTCGGTTTCACCGCGCCGGCGGAACAGATGGCCGAGTGCGAAATGCACTTCAACGGTGTCGTTGTCGACCTTGGCCAGCTCGACGAAGGTATCCACGGCCTTGTCGGGCTGATCGCTAAGCGCATAGGACAAGCCCTTGAGATAGCGCTTGGCGCGTTCGGCCGACTTGCGTGCTTCCTTGTGCCGGTCGCGGCGCCGGCCCAGCACCCAGCCGGAGGCACCGGCCAGCAGGACCAGAACGGTGAACAGCAGGGAGGAGTGGCTGAGGGAGGTGTCCATGGACGCGCCGGCGACCGGATCAGGCGCCGGGTCCGGTACCCGAACGGGCGGCCTGGGTGGTCAGGCGCAGGATCTCCTGCTCCTGGCTCATGCAGCGCTCACGCAGGCGCTTGTTGGCCACGCGGATGCGCACCAGCGAGGCGCCGCAGTAAATGACGCCGAGCAGGAAACCGAGCAGGAACACGCCGAGCAGCCAGTAGGACAGCCGGGCGCTCTGCTCGCCGAGCAGGTAGTTGACCACCACTTCGCCGCCGTTGGCCGCCGAGAACAGCCAGCCAACCACCAGCAGCAGGGCGATCAGGATGAACAGGATCAGGCGTCCCATCAGTCGTCATCACCTTCGTCGTCATCGCCTTCGACAATCGGCACACCGCTGTTGACGCGGGCGCGCAGCTCTTTGCCGGGCTTGAAATGCGGCACGTACTTGCCGTCGAGCATCACCGAGTCGCCGGTCTTGGGATTGCGGCCGACGCGCGGAGCACGGTAGTGCAGGGAAAAACTGCCGAAACCGCGGATCTCGATCCGCTCGCCCTGGGCCAGCGCCTGGGCCATGTGCTCAAGGATGGTCTTGACGACCAGTTCGACATCTTTGGCATTGAGCTGGGCCTGCATACCGGCCAACCGCTCAATAAGCTCCGACTTGGTCATCGGGCCTTCCTTTCGCCGTCCACACATGAATGCGCCGGATTATGCGGTACGGTAAAAAAAAACGCTACAAGTCAGTGACTTGCATTCGCCATCCCGAAGCCGCCGGGGAAGGCCAACAATTTACAGGCGGGAGCGGATGGACTATCCCTGACAGGTGACTCCGGCGACTGTGCGCGCCGGCAACCTGAACGAGACGCCCTGATGCTGTCCCTGATCCGCCGGCCGGTTGCCGGCCTGCGCTTCGCGCAAAAATTCCTGCTCATCGCCGTCATGGCCTTCCTGCCGCTGGCCGGCTTCCTCGCCGCCAGCATCAAGGACCGGCTCGACGCCATCCGCCTCGACCAGCATGAACTGGCCGGCGAACAGGCAGTACGCAGCCTGCAGCCGCTGCTGGCCGCACTGCAGCGCCATCGCGGCAGTACCAGTTCGCTGAAAAACGGCGTCGCCGCCATGGCCGAGCGTCAGGGCAAGGCGCGCAGCGATGTACAGGCCGGCCTCGCCCGGCTTGGTGAACTGCATGCCACGCTGGCCGGACAGGGCATAGCACTGGAATCAGCGCGCTTCGATGTGCTCGGCAAGCAGTGGCAGGCGCTGCTCGACGGCCTCGACCCGATGTCGGCCGAGGACAGTTTCCGCCAGCACACCCTGCTGATTGAGGAGCTGATGCGGCTGGTGCATTTCATCGCCGTGCACAGCGGCCTGATCCTCGATCCCGAAGCCGACACCTACATGCTGATGGACCTGCAGATCTTCCGCCTGCCGGCACTGGCCGAGCACAGTGGCCGGTTGCGCGGCCTGTCCGCCTCTGCCGCCGCGGCCGCGCGCTGGACGCCGGCCGACCACGCGGCCGTCACTGCCGCCAGCGAGCAGGTGCTGCAACATGCCCAGACAGTCGACGACCTGCTGACCCTGCTGGCCGGCACCCGGCCGGAGGTCGCGGCGCCTTTTGCCGACGCCAACCGCGCCCTGCAACAGGAAGCGAAAGCCTTTGTCGCCTACATCGACAGCAACCTGATCAATGCCGAAGACCTGAGCGCCACCGCCGAGGACATTTTCGTTGCCGCCGACAAGCTGATGAGCCGTATCACCGTCCTGGCGACGCCGCTGAGCGAAGACTTCCTGAAGCGGCTCGAACAGCGCACCAGCGGCCGGAAACAGGCGCTGATGTTTACCGTGACCGGTTCACTGGCCATGATCGGCCTGATGGTGATGGTGCTGCTGGCCATCTACCAGTCGGTGCGCACCACCGTCACCAGCCTGTCGCAGAGCGCCAGCGAACTGGCCGCCGGCAACCTGCGCCAGCGCGCGCGCGTCGACAGCCAGGATGAACTCGGCGAGATCGCCCACAGCTTCAATACCGTCGCCGAGTCGTTCCAGGGCGCCATCAGCCAGTTGTCCCAGGCCATCGCCACGCTCGACAGCCAGAGCAGCCAGCTGTCGCGTGCCGCCGACACCGCCAACACCGATCTGTCGCGCCAGCAGGGCCTGACCGAACAGGTCGCCGCCGCGGTCACGGAAATGAGCGCTACGGTCGGTAGCGTTGCGCAAAGTACTGAACGCGCCGCCGGCGAAGCCAAATCCGCTGACGACAGTGCGCGCGCCGGCGCCAGCGTGGTCGAACAATCGGTGCGCGCGGTGATGACTCTGGCCGATCAGGTGCGCAACGCCGCGCAAACCATTGAACAACTGGCCCAGGAAGCGCAGGCGATCGGCAGTGTTGTGGACGTGATCCGCAACATCGCCGGCCAGACCAATCTGCTGGCGCTGAATGCCGCCATCGAAGCCGCGCGCGCCGGCGAACAGGGTCGCGGCTTTGCAGTGGTCGCCGACGAAGTGCGCACGCTGGCGTCACGCACGCACAAATCCACTGAAGAGATCCAGGCCATGATCGAACGTCTGCAGTCGGCGGCGGCCGGCGCTGCCACGGTGATGGAGCGCGGCAGTGAAGCCAGCGCGCAGGTGGTGGAGCGCGCGCAGCAGGCCGGCACGGCGCTCGACACCATCACCGCGTCGGTGCTGCGCATCGCGGAAATGAACGGCCAGATCGCCCACGCTTCGGATCAGCAGCAATCCGTGGCCGCGGAAGTGAACCGCGATGTCGAAACCATACGCATGCAGTCGCAGCACATTCTCGGTGAAGTGCAACGCGTCAGCAGCGCGGCCGGCGAACTGAAACGCATCGCCGGACAACTAGCCGATACCGTGCAGCATTTCCGCACCTGAACACGCTGTCTGCGCGACGCCGCTGCAGTCCGGGACAAGCAGCGGTGTTTGCTGTCGGAATTTGTTGTCGCCGCATGGCGGGAGGTGGTCGAATGAATTCGGCCCCACAGCAAGCGTCTGGCTGAAGTTCGATAACAGCACAAGTTTTTCTTCTTGCGCGACGAACGTGGAAATTTCCGTGCGTCCGAATGTGTTCGGCCGCCATCTGACGAAGCCATCAAGGTAGCCCTGAACACGTTTCCCGAAACCGTTCGTGGTGATGCTTCGGTCAGCACGGCAGCAACCGCACGTCGCGGCACAAAACGCCGAGAGCTATGCGTAATTCTGTTCATCCTTCGACAGGCTCAGGACGAACGGTGTCCTTGGTCAGCGCTGCCTTAACAAACACACCGCGCGCCCGGCGGCGCGCCGGCTGTACACCATCACCCACACGATCCGTTCCGTTCTGATCCGTTCCGAGCCGCAAGCGGTCTTCGCGCCAATGAAAACGCGCGACCGGAGCCGCGCGTTTTCATTGCTGCACGTGATCAATTGCCGGCGTCAGTTCTGGAAGGTGATCTTCCAGCTGTCGATATAACCGCTGTCCAGTGCCACCCGATCACTGACACGCAAACGCCAGGTGCCCAGCGAATCCTCGGCGCCGACATCCACGGTGTAGATCTGGTTGATGTTGTCGGCCGATCCGCCGCTGCGGTTGTGCAGGTTGAATACGGCGCCGGACGGCGACACCAGATCGACCACCAGATCACCAATCCAGGTGTGAACGATGTTGACCGCCACTTTCACCGTGCCTGATGCGCCACTGCGCGACACGCTGATCGGACTCTCGACACCGGCAGCGTTGTTGTCCGGGATCGGGTAATCGGCGCTGTTTTCGAAGCTCGGACCGCTCGGACCGGCGACGTCATAGCTCGCCACCAGACTGGCGTTGCTGTACGCCTCATAACCGATCAGCGACACGTAATACGTGCCGGTGCCCGGCGCAGAGAACACACAGCTTTCGGTGTTGCCGGTCAGGTAGGGTCGGCAGTCGTAAACGCTGCTGGTCGGTTCGGCGCCGTAGCGGACATAGAGATCGGCATCGCCGCTGCCGCCGGACAAACGAATGCGCAGGTTTTCAGCATTGGCCGGCACTTTGACGCGGAATTTGCGCACCGAACCTTCGCCGCCGCCCAGACCGTTCACCGCCACGCCATTGCTGAGCCAGGGACTGGCCACCGGACCGACGCGCACCAGCTGGGTTTTCTGGCTGCTGGCACCGCCGGCGTCGCGCACTTCCAGCGTCGCTGAATATTCGCCGGCACTGGCGTAAGTGTGGCGCGGACGCGCCTCGGTGGAGCTGTTGCCGTCGCCGAAATCCCAGCGCCGGGCAACGATGGCGTCGCCGTTCGGATCAGTGGATTTGTCGGTGAACAACACCTGCAGCGGATTGGTCATGGTCACGGTCGGCGTGAACGCCGCTTTCGGCGGCAGATTGCCGGTTTCGGCGTAATCGAGCGCGGCGGCCAGATCGACACGGCCATGACCGTAGACGTTGTCAAAACCACTGCTGCCCAGATCGGTGGCGGTGGCTTTCAGCATCTGCTCAATCTCGACATGGGTGCGCGCCGGATTGGCCGCCCACAGCGTCGCCGCAACACCGGACACATGCGGCGTCGCCATCGAGGTGCCGGACATGGTGGTGGTACCACCGCCGCGCCGATCAGACAGGACGCTGACGCCAGGCGCGACCACATCCAGCTGCGGACCGCGCTGCGAGAACGACGCAATGTTGTCGTTGGTATCGGTGGCGCCGACCGCGACCACGAAGTCGTAGCGGGCCGGGAAACCAATCGGCACCGAGGGGCCATCGTTGCCCGACGCGGCGATCAGCAGCACGCCGGCATCATGCGCGGCGCGATAGGCGGCCTCCTCGACCGGCGTACTGAAACCGCCGCCGTAACTCATCGAGAAAATGTGCGCGCCCTTGCTCAGGCACCAGTCCAGACCTTCGAGGATGTCCTCGTCGGTGGCGGTACCGCCGGAGCCGAACACGGCGGCGACATAGAGCGAGGCTTCGTGCGCGACACCGACGACATCGCTGCCGTTCAGCGCCGCAGCGATGGTGCCGGCGACGTGCGTGCCGTGGCCGTGGGTGTCGGCCGGATCACTGCTGCCGTCGCCAACGGTGCTGACCCCTTCAACAAAGTTCGGCGCCAGATCCGGGTGGCCGGCGTCAATGCCGGTGTCGATCACGCAGACCTTGCGACCGGCGCCGGTGCTGCGCGCCCAGGATTCCGGTGCGCGCACCTTGCTGATGCCGTAGGGAATGGTGTCGGCGAGCACGCGTGTGTCATAGAGCGTTTTGCTGCCGACCAGCGACACCGTGTAACCGGCACGACCCAGTTCTGCGGCCTGCGCGGCGGTCAGATCGGCAAAGCTGATGGCATCGAGTTTCTGCAGTTGCTTGTCGGCTTTGGCGCCAAGGCGCTGCAGCTGTTCGGCCGCTTTCTGCTGGCGGCTCTGCAGTGCGGCCGGCGTCGCCGCCAGCTTGTTCTGGCCCTTGCCGGCGACAGCTTTGGGTGCCAGCAGCATGTAGCGCTGGACTTTCTCGGCAGCCAGGGCCGGCGCCGTCAGACTCGCCAGCGCCAGACTCAGGGCGGACAGCGTCAGGACATGTTTCATGAGCATTTCTCCAAACGGGTTTCGGTCACCGCCAGCGCTCCGCGCCCACGCAGCCGTGCGCCGGCCGCCCGGAAACCGGGACGGTCGGCTCAGGAAGCAGGGAGCCGCGGCGTGGCGGTGCGCGGGGATCAGCGACGACGTGCGCGACGGGCGGCGACGGCGAACAGGCCCAGTCCGAACAGCGCCAGACCGGCCGGCTCCGGCACGTCGCTGACATTCAGCTCGAAGGCCAGATCGGCGTCGTACCAGTAGTTCCAGCTGTCGCTGAAGGCGGCGTCGAACTGATCGCCGTTGTTGAGAAACACCAGATCACCGCCGAGGTAGCCATCCTCCTGGAGGGACCCAACCCAGGCCTCGGAATCCGGCTGGTTGAAATGCGAATAGCTGGTGGTGAGGAAAAACAGGTAGTCGGCAAACGGGTCGACATAGGCCCCCTGACCGACCTGGAAACGCTGGTAACCACCGCTGCCGTCAGAGCTCATCAGGGCCAGCCGCGTGGCGCCGGCGGCGACGGCTTTTTCGCCATCCCAGCGCGCCAGCCAGACCTCGAACTCGACCGGCTGGCCGACCAGCTCATCCTTCACATAAAACGCCAGGCCGGAGACGAAATTGCCGGCTCCGGTATTGAACGTCTGGCCAATGCTGGCCGTATTCGGCCGGCCAAACGGAAACGTACCGTGATCCTGATCCCACAGACTGGCGGTATCAATCAACGACGCCTGCGCGCCCGATGCCCCGGCCAGCAACAACAAGGAAAGCCATGTCTTACGTGTATTCATTCCAGACTCCATGGAGTGAAGCACCGCGATTTGCGGTACACGCGTATTACATTTTTTGTGCCAAATTCACAAGCGGTTGATTAAAAAGCGTACTGCCGCCAACCCGGCCGTATCGTCTGTAAAGAAAACGGTCGGTTTCCAAGCCTCTGAACGGCTGCCCCTGAAAAGTCGATGGTCAGATTTGTCCCCCCTGACTCCCCGCCTAAGGTGTCGCGACGCGCATGGCCACGCGGATTCTCAGTGGATGGCGCCGCTTACGCGCAGGGACGCATGCACATGAACCCGATGAAGGTCTGTATCTCCGCTATGTTGTCCGGATTTTTGGTCGCCGGCTGCAGCGGCTACCACGAAGAAGTCGCGAAAGCACCCTCGCCGGACGGCCGCTATGTCGCCTATGTGGTTGAGAACTACGGCGGCGCGACCACCTTGTATGGCCATCAGGTCATGCTGGTCGAAACCGAAGGCTACGACGCACTGTTCCGGGATCAGGGCAACATGGTTGCCTATCTCGACGGCACGGTACGCGGCGAGCGGGCCGATGGCGCCGCGCTGGGGCTGAATGTGCAGTGGCGGGATGCGCAAACATTAGAGATCAGCTATCACAGTGCCCGCTACCTGAAGCATCACGTTGCCAAACAATTTGTCCGTGGCGAAACCATCAGCGTCCTGCTGGTCGAGGGCATCAACGACACCAGGCCACCGCGCGGTCCCATGTGGCCGGAGGCTGTTTCTCCTGAGGACAGGTGATCAGGTTGGCATGATCTGTTTGTGCAGGAAAACCAGACAAAACAAAACGCCCCGGACCAGCCGGGGCGTTTTGTTTACTGCCGCAAAGCGGATGAAGCGAACCGATTACTCGGCGCGGCTCATCTGGGCCTTGATGAGATCGCCCAGCGTGGTGGCCGGCGAATCGTCATCACGGCTGTGCTCGGCGATGGCACGGGCTTCTTCGTGCTCGTCCTTGGCGCGGATCGACAGCGAGATCGCGCGGTTCTTGCGATCAACACCGACGAATTTGGCATCCAGGCTGTCACCTTCTTTCAGCACCTGACGGGCATCTTCGATGCGGTCACGGCCGAGTTCCGACACGCGGATGTAGCCTTCGACGCCTTCGCCCAGGTCGATGGTGGCGCCACGGGCGTCCACGGCCTTGACGGTACCGGTGACGATGGTGCCCTTGCCGTGTGCGGCCAGGTAGTTCGCGAACGGATCGTTCTCGACCTGCTTGACGCCCAGGCTGATGCGCTCTTTCTCGGCGTCAACGGCCAGCACCACGGCTTCCACTTCGTCGCCTTTCTTGTAACGGCGCACGGCTTCTTCACCGGCTTCGTTCCAGGAGATGTCCGACAGGTGGACGAGGCCGTCGATGCCGCCATCCAGGCCGACGAAAATACCGAAGTCGGTGATCGACTTGATCTTGCCCTTGACGCGATCGCCCTTGGCGTGGGTCGCCGAGAACACCTGCCACGGGTTGTTGGCGCACTGCTTGATACCGAGGCTGATGCGGCGACGCTCTTCGTCGATTTCCAGCACCATGACATCGGTTTCGTCGCCGACCGAGACAACCTTCGACGGATGGATGTTCTTGTTGGTCCAATCCATTTCCGAGACGTGCACCAGACCTTCGACGCCTTCTTCGATTTCCACGAAGCAGCCGTAATCGGTCAGGTTGGTCACGCGGCCACGCAGCTTGGTGCCGGCCGGGTAACGGCGGCTGATCTGCACCCACGGATCTTCGCCCAGTTGCTTGAGGCCGAGCGAAACGCGGTTGCGCTCGCGATCGAACTTGAGCACGCGGACTTCGATTTCCTGGCCGACTTCGACCACCTCCGACGGATGCTTGACGCGTTTCCACGCCATGTCGGTGATGTGCAGCAGACCGTCGATACCGCCCAGATCAACGAACGCACCGTAATCGGTGAGGTTCTTGACCACGCCCTTGACCTGCTGGCCTTCCTGCAGGTTGGCGAGCAGCGATTCGCGCTCGGCGCTCGATTCGCTTTCGATGACGGCGCGGCGCGACACGACAACGTTGTTGCGCTTCTGGTCCAGCTTGATGACCTTGAACTCGAGGTCGCGGCCTTCCAGGTGGGTGGTTTCGCGAACCGGACGGACATCGACCAGCGAGCCCGGCAGGAAGGCGCGAATGTTGCGCACGTCGACGGTGAAACCGCCCTTGACCTTGCCGGTGATGATGCCGGTAACGGTTTCCTGATCCTTGAAGGCTTTTTCCAGCTGGATCCAGGCTTCGGCGCGCTTGGCTTTCTCGCGCGAAACGCGGGTTTCGCCGTAACCGTCTTCCACCGCTTCCAGAACGACGTCCACGACGTCGCCGACTTTCACATCCACTTCACCAGCTTCGTTCTTGAACTGCTCGACCGGAATGGCGGATTCCGACTTCAGGCCGACGTGGACGATGACCACATCCGGCGTGATGCCCATGACCACCGCCGAAACGACGGCGCCCGAACGCATTTCAACGGTCTGCGAGTACTCTTCAAGAAGTGCTGCGAATGATTCGCTCATTGCCTTACCTATGCCGACAGGTTGCCCTGTCACTGGTTAACAAAACATCGTCCGCATCCGGCGGCGATGGCTTGCCCGTCTTTGGTTCCACCTTCAGTCCCTGAGGCGAACCGCCCACCCGGACGGAAATGTCCGGGAATCCTGTAAACCGGCCGCGCGAGGCGCCCGGCGCAAATTGCTGTCGTCTGAAACGACAAAAAGCGCACGGGCACTGGCGATTTTTTCACCAATGCCCGTTCGCTTTTGTTGTTGTGAGGCCCGTCTCGGGCGTCGCCACACGTACCGTTTCGGCACATGACCCCGGCTCATTCACGGGGCCCCGTCTTGCGGGTTTCAGGCGACCGGCTTCAGCTCCGGATAGCGTCGGTAGACCACCGACAGCACGGCATCGCAGACTTCGGCAATGCCCAGATTGGAGCTGTCCACTTCAATCGCATCGGCTGCCGGCTTGAGTGGCGCAACGCTACGGTTGCGGTCACGCTCGTCGCGCTCGCGGATGCTGGTCAAAAGGTCGCCAATGCTAACGCCGGCCCCCATCGCTTGCAACTGGCGAAAGCGCCGTTCGGCGCGCTTTTCCGCCGACGCGGTGAGGAAAATCTTCACTTCGGCGTCCGGGAACACCACCGTGCCCATGTCGCGGCCGTCGGCAACCAGGCCCGGCGCCTTGCGAAACGCCCGCTGCCGCTCCAGCAGCGCATCGCGCACCGAGGGCAACGCCGCGACCTGCGAAGCGAGCTGGCCGGTGGCATCGGAACGCACCTCATTGGTGACATCCTCGCCCTCGAGGAACACCCGCGGCTCGCCCGAGCTACCGGCGCCGAAGGCGATGTCCATGTGGCCGGCCAGCACCGTCAGGGCCGGTGCATTGTCAGTCGCGATGCCGTGATGCTTGGCGGCCAGCGCCACCAGCCGGTACAGCGCGCCGCTGTCGAGGAAATGGAATTTCAGGGCTTTGGCAACCATCAGGCCGATGGTGCCCTTGCCGGAACCGCCGGGGCCGTCAATGGCAATGACCGGAACGACAGCAGACATGGACCGCTTCCTTTATTACACCGCGGTACGACGGGAAAACCGTACCGCTAAAAAATCAGGCTGGCGGCCGTCCGGCCGCACCTCGCCGGCCGGTCCGGCGCAAGGCGCGCGCACTATAGTCGGCACGGCAAGCCGGCGCCACCCTTGACAGGCCGGCCGGCGCCTCGGGTCGCAGTGAAAGCGTCAGCAAATGCAAATGCAGCGGCGGAGCACCGGTGCAGGCGGGTAAAAAGGACGCGCAGGCGAGCGCCGTGGCGGATGAATGACGGTGCCGACGAGAGCGGGCCGCTGGTCTGCCGGAGCGGCACGTATTGCCGGCGCAGCGCAGGACAGCGGAGGCCAACGACAGGGGTCGGCGACGGATGTCGCTGACAGCGCCCGGTGACAGGCGTCAGCGACTGCCGGCAGCGGTCGCCGTCAGCAGCAGCGTCGGATCGGCGCCGCTGGCAATCGCCACCTCGACAAACTTGCCGCGTTTGCGTGGCGCCGCCCGGCCGGCAATCGCCAGGGCATCGCCGGCGCGCATGCCGGCATCAAGTGCCAGCGCAAACAATTGCTCGGCGCGCTGCGGTGCAATCACCAGCGCCGCGTGCAGGTGTTCACCGACCGGTACGCCACCGGTTGCAAGCGCCTGCCGGAAGGCGGCAACAAAACAATCGCCGATCCACGTCCGGTGTTCGGCGCGATCCGCGATCACCTGTGCTTCGGCTAGTCCGGTGCACTGTCGCCATTGCTGACCGTACACCGCCACCAGCGGTACCGGCGCCGTAACGCCGGCTACGGTGTCAGTTTTTGCTGAGCGGGTTTCTGCTGCGCGGGTTTCTGCTGCGCGATTTTCTGCTGAAGGATTGTCTGCTGCGCTGGCCGTCACGGTGAAGATGCCCGCAGACAAAACCCAAATGCCGGCAAGTCGCACCATCGCCCCTGTTGTCCGTCGGATGCCTGCAGATCCGGCACGCACCCCGGCCGCAAAAAATTCCCGATTCATGAGCATCACTCCTTCGCCAGCGGCTTGCCTGCGCCGCGTCGTGAGTGATCACATGGCGGCTACACAGCATCGGCGCGCAGCCTAACGCTCATGACATGACAATGCGATACCGCAAGTGCCGCGCTGATAGATCACAAACACATATCGGCCGTTTGAATTTCTTCTGGCATTCCAGGAAAACGCAGAAAAACCACAGAAAATAGCCATTTTTCTCACGGCCATTTTTCAGAAACAAAAATGCCGCGTTTGAAACCAGCATCAACAGATGCCGATCTGATGCCGGCTTCATCCGGAAAAAAGGCCGCTGTTGCGGCCTCTTTTCATGCTGGCGTTCCTGAACTCAGCCGTTGCGCGCGGCGTAGTCCTTCATGAACGCGATCAGCGCGTCGACGCCAGCCATCGGCATGGCGTTGTAGATCGAGGCACGCATGCCACCAACCGAACGATGACCAGCCAGTGCCAGCAGACCCGCTGCTTCAGAGGCTTGCAGGAAGTCGTCGTTGAGCGTTTCATCGGCGAGGCGGAACGGTACATTCATGCGCGAGCGATACGCCGGATCGATGGGGTTGCGGTAGAAATCGCAGCCGTCGATGAAGCCATACAGCGCCGACGATTTCGCCGCGTTCAGCGCCTCCATTGCCGTCACACCGCCCTGCTCGTCGATCCAGTCGAACACCAGATCGGCCAGATACCAGGCCCAGGTCGGTGGCGTGTTGTACATGCTGCCGTTGTCGGCCAGCACTTTGTAGTCGAACAGGGTGGGCGTGCGCGGCGCCACCTTGCCGATCAGATCCTTGCGCACGATAACGATGGTCATGCCGGCCGGACCGATGTTTTTCTGCGCGCCGGCGTAAATCAGGCCGTAGTCACTGACCTGCACCGGGCGC
Source organism: Permianibacter sp. (assembly GCA_041913605.1). Taxonomy (GTDB): domain Bacteria; phylum Pseudomonadota; class Gammaproteobacteria; order Enterobacterales; family Permianibacteraceae; genus Permianibacter. Next base: position 122,177 of record JAYSEY010000005.1, on the reverse strand, counting down.
GACAAAATGCAGCTCGACATGTCGGCGACCAGCACGCGATCGCGCGCCGGCAGTGCATGCAGTTCGACGCCGCCGATGGTTTCATTCGGACAGTAGTGCAGATAACTGGCGCCCGGCGTCAGCGACCATTCCGCCGCCGGCGTCACGGTGTACAGGCCGTCGCGCTCGACCAGCGCTTTCACTTCATTGACGCGGCCGAATTTCTTCGCTTCTTTCACCGCTTTGTCGGACCAGATACCGGTGTTCAGGTAATCGGCGACACCGCCTTCCGGCAGCAGGTTCATCGGCACCATGGCGAACTGGTGCGTGGCGCTGCCGTGGCAGAACAGCACGGCGTAGTCGTCGCTGATCTGCATCAGCCGGCGCAGCTTCTGTTCTGCATTGTGGGCAAGTTCGACATAGGCATCGGAGCGGTGCGAGATCTCCATCACCGAGCAGCCGCGGCCCTGCCAGTCGAGCAGTTCCTGCTGGGCACGACGCAGGACAGCTTCGGGCATTGCTGCCGGTCCGGCGCAAAAGTTGTAGTGACGCATGAGCGGATTTGGTTTTGTGCAGTGCGTGGGGAGGCCAATGCTAGCCGATCCGGTCCCCAACCTGCTCGCACCGGGCCGGCATAAGCAGGAGCCAATCCCGGCCGGGCCGGGGAGCCGATCAAACACCGGAGGTTGCCTGACCCGGCAAAAAGTCCACACAGATCAAAGTGGCATTTCGGCCGCAACTTAAAATTCGCGGCAGAAACCCTGCTCAAGGAGCTGCAACATGCGTCGCAATGCCCTGCCCCCTTCCCGGAACAGACTGAATTCCCGGACCAGACTGGCCGCGCTCACGGCCGCCCTGCTCGCCACGCCGCTGCTATCCGGTGCGGTGCTGGCCGATGCCGTCAGCGAGGCCTTTGCGAGCGGCAAGTCCAGCCTCGACCTGCGCGTCCGCTACGAACAGGTCGATCAGGCCAATGCCCTCGAGGCGGCCGATGCCCTCACCGCGCGGCTGCGCGCCGGCTACGCCACCGGCAACTGGCAAAACTTCTCGCTCAGTTTCGATTTCGAGCATGTGCAGGCGCTGGGCGACGAGGACTACAACAGCAGCATCAACGGCAAGACCCGCTACTCGGTGGTGGCCGATCCGGAAAGCACCGAAGTCAATCAGGCCTTCCTGCAATACAAGAACGAACAGGGCATGACCCTGCGTTACGGCCGGCAACGCCTGAGCTTCGACAATCACCGCTTCATCGGCAATGTCGGCTGGCGCCAGAACGAACAAACCTTTGATGCGCTGAGCATGAGCTGGGCTGTCAACGCCGATCTGAATCTGAACATCGCCCAGATCACCAATGCCAACCGCGTGTTCAGCGACAAGCATCCACAAGGCGATTTCGACATGCGCTCGCCGCTGCTGAACATGAAATACAAAGTCGGCAAGCTCGGTGAACTGACCGGCTACGGCTACTGGCTGGACTTCGAAAAATTTGTCGCCAATTCCTCGCGCACACTCGGCGCGCGCTGGGTCGGCAAATTCGCCGTCAATGACAGCAGCAGTTTTGCCTACACAATTGAAGCGGCGCGCCAGTCTGACTACGGCGACAATCCGCAATCGTTCTCGCACGACTACCGCAATCTTGAACTCGGCTACAACTGGAACGCTTTCTCGGTGCAGGTGGCGCAGGAAACGCTTGGCAGCAACGGCACGCACGCCCTGCAAACGCCGCTGGCGACACTGCACGCGTTCAACGGCTGGGCCGATCAATTCCTGACCACGCCGGCGAAAGGTCTGGTCGATACCCGCCTGCAGTTCGGCTGGAAATACACCAACGGCGCACTGACGCTGATGCACAACGACTACCAGTCTGATGCCGGCAGCGTGGACTACGGCAGCGAGATCGGCGCGTCGGCCACATGGAACATCGGCAAGCAATACACGCTCGGCGCCAAACTCGCCCGCTACGAAGCCGACGGCTTCTCGGTTGACACGGACAAGTTCTGGCTGTGGGCCGAGGTGCGTTACTGAAACACCCGAACCGGCGGCTCCTGAATCGGCAGTCGCCCAAAAAAAAGGCCCGACCATGTCGGCCTTCTGCTTTTCCGGCAGGACGGAGCGTTGCCGATTGCCTTATTGCCGTTCAGTCACACCCGTGCTGCCGGAAAACTCCCGCAGCACGGAACATCAGCCGCGCTTCGCCGTTGCGGTATTCGCGCAGCCGGTTCACTGCCTGTCATTCACAACGAAAAGTCAACGCCGAACCAGACGAAACGGCCACGCTCGTTGTAGGCGAAAGTGCTCACGTCACGCTTGAAGTCGTGATCCGCCAGATTGTCGACGCCGGCCTGCAGGCGCCATTGCGCACTCAGCTGATAGCGCAGGCCGAGATGCCAGAGCGCAAAGCGGTCCAGGGTGTGCTCGGTGTTGGCCTCGTAGGCAATTTGTTTGCTGCTGGCCTCCATGCGCAGCGCGTATTGCCAGTTGCCCTGCTCCAGCGTTGCTTCAAGATTCAACGCATGGCGAGGCCGTTCCGGCAGTTCGCGATCACGGGTTTGGTCACGCGCGGACAGCAGCGTGTAATTGGCCACCAGCGACAGGACGCTGCCGAGTTTTTGCCGCGCCGACAATTCCAGACCCCGGATGCGCGCGCTGTCGACGTTGATGAAGCGGTAGGTCGCGCCGAGCGGCAACGTGCACTTGCTCAGGCACTGCGTGACGATCAGATCGTCAAGACGGTTATCGAACACGGTTGCAGAGAATTGCTGGTCAATGCCGCTGTACTCGACACCGGCTTCGACATTGCGGCTGGTTTCCGGACGCAGATCGGCATTGCCGATAAAAGTGTAAGGGCCGACCCATTTGTAGTCGGGCGAGATCTGTTTCAGGCTCGGTGCACGAAAGCCTTCGCCGTAGCCGGCCTTGAAACTCCAGTCAGCATCCGGCAGCCAGACCAGATAGGCACGCGGACTGTCCTGATCGCCGAAAATTTCATGGCGATCACGGCGCCAGCCCAGCGTCGCCTGTACCGCATCGCCCAGACTGATCTCGTCCTGGACAAACAACGCGCGATGCTCCACCTCGCCGGCGCCACCATGAAACGCGCGGTGTTCCAGCGTTTCGGTGCGGAACTCGCTGCCCAGCGTCAGCAACTGGACCGCCCCGATACCGGCGCTGCCGCGCAGATCCAGCACGTCATCAATCAGCGTTTGCGGATCGGATGGCGCGACGTTGTGCGTGTTGCGATTGGTTTGCGCCAGCTCGGCGCGATAGGCACGCGCTTCAAGGCTGCCGGCATCACCGTCGATGCGATACCTCAGGCTGCTCAGCTCGCGATTCAGATCATAGTAGGCACGATGACGGAGCTTGCGGCTGGTTTCGGTATCGCGCCAGCGCGTTTCATCACCTTCACTGAGATTGATGTCCACACGCTGACGGTCGGCCGGAAAGATATTGAAGCCGACGCCCCAGTTCTGCGTGTCGATGTCTTCCAGTCGTGACAGCCACGGTGACTGCTCCTCGGCAACCGCCGCGCGCCGGTTCTGCCCGACATTGACCGTGGCCGCAATGCGATCCGACAGCAAGTTGCCGCGTCCGAGCACACTCATGCGCTCACTGCGTCCGGCCTGATCACTGCCGTCGCCGGCCTGCTCGCCCATGACGATGCTGCCATTGGCGCGCCACGGGCCTTTCGCCGGACGGGTGATGATATTGACCACGCCGCCGAGCGCCTCCGATCCGTACAGTGACGACAGCGGACCGCGCACCACTTCAATGCGTTCGATGGCATCGAGCGGCACCCAGTCGTACTGAAAATCGGAGTGACCAAAGACATCATCGCTGGCGCTGACTCGCCGACCATCGACCAGAAACAGGGTATGGCGCGATTCCATGCCGCGCAGGCTGAGCACTCGCCGGCCACCGACGCCGCGATCCTGCAGACTGATGCCGGGCAGTCCGCGTAACGCGTCGAGCAGATCCAGCGACGGTCGCTGCAACAACTCTTCGTGATCGATCACGGTCAGCGTTGCCGGCACATGCCGGCTGTCGTGCGGCGTCAAAGTCGCCGTCACGATGATGCGTTCGGCATCATCCTTGCCGTCATCGGCCTGGACAAGCAAGGGCACGAGCGCAAGCGCCAGAGCGCCGAGCGGCCAAATCCGGCGCATCGGCGCGCCTGAACAGGTACTGCAGTTCTTGATACGCATGCTGGACTCCAGAAAGACCCCGAATCGACTTTTGCCAAATCATGCATTTGTAATGGATGTTATTTTTTGATCTGGCGCAGGCGGACGCGCGGTCAGCACACCGACCGCAAAACGCGTCGCTAAAGCCCCTGTAGCCGTCGCGTGCCTTGTTGATCGCCGTCAACGCTGCGGTGAGCCCTGACTTTTAATGTGCATTTAACATGAATCTTTGAATTGGCAGGCCTGCTGAGCTGCCGTTTGCGTTGAACTAAAACGAGGACATCAACATGAAATCGCGTTTGCTCGTGCTTTCCGCGCTGGCTTTTGCCACGTCAGTGGCGATGGCAGCCGACAGCAAGAAAACTGATCCCAAAGCATCGCATACCCAAACGCCGTCGCAGACTTATCAGGCTGGCGGCGGTTCGCCCATGGCCGGCGCGGACATGCACCAGAACATCAACCCGAAAGCGCCGCCGATGACCAAGGCCGAGTTTGAGGAAGCGCGGAAAATGTACTTTGAGCGCTGCGCGGGCTGTCACGGCGTGCTGCGCAAAGGCGCAACCGGCAAGCCACTGACCACCGACCTGACGCTGGAAAAAGGCACGGAATACCTGAAGGTGTTCATCAAGTACGGTTCGCCGGCCGGGATGCCAAACTGGGGCACCAGCGGCGAGTTTACCGACGAGCAAGTCGATCTGATGGCTCGCTACATCCAGCAGGAGCCACCGACACCGCCGGAATTCGGTTTGGCGGAAATGAAGAACACCTGGAAAGTGATTGTTCCGCCAGAAAAGCGTCCTACGAAAAAGGAAAACAACTACAACATCGAGAACATTTTCTCGGTGACACTGCGTGACTCTGGCGAAGTGGCGCTGATCGACGGCGACAGCAAGCAGATCATCAACATCGTCAAAACGGGTTATGCCGTACACATTTCGCGGACCTCGGCTTCGGGCCGCTATCTGTTCGTGATCGGCCGCGATGCAAAAATCAACCTGATCGACCTCTGGATGCCGAAACCGGACAACGTTGCCGAGATCCGTGTAGGACTGGAAGCACGGTCAGTGGAAACCTCCAAATTCAAAGGCTTTGAGGACAAGTACGCGATTGCTGGCTCGTACTGGCCGCCGCAGTTCACGATCATGAACGGCGATACGCTGGAGCCGCTGAAGATCGTGTCGACGCGTGGCATGACCGTGGATACGCAGGAATTCCATCCGGAGCCGCGTGTTGCGGCCATCGTTGCCTCGCATGAGAAGCCGGAATTCATTATCAACGTCAAGGAGACCGGCAAGATTCTGGTCGCCGACTACTCCGATCTCAACAACCTGAAAATCACCAGCATTGATGCCGCACGCTACCTGCACGACGGTGGCTGGGATCTGAGCAAACGCTACTTCATGGTCGCGGCCAACCAGTCGAATAAGATCGCTGCCGTTGACAGCAAGACCAACAAACTGGCGGCCTTGATCGACGTGGGCAAAATCCCCCACCCCGGCCGTGGCGCCAACTTTGTACACCCGACGTTCGGGCCGGTTTGGGCGACCAGCCACCTTGGCGACGAAACCATCAGCCTGATCGCTACCGACCCGGACAAACATCCCCAGCATGCCTGGAAAGTTGTGCAAACGCTGAAGGGTCAGGGTGGTGGTTCGCTGTTCATCAAGACACATCCGAAGAGCAGCAATCTCTATGTTGATACACCGTTGAATCCGGATACGGCAATCTCGCAATCGGTAGCCGTGTTTGACCTGAAGAACCTTGAAAATCCCTATCAACAATTGCCGATCGCGCAATGGGCCGATATTGGTGAAGGTGCCAAGCGCATCACCCAGCCCGAATACAACAAGGCGGGCGATGAAGTGTGGTTCTCGGTCTGGAGCGCAAAGAATCAGCAATCGGCCATTGTTGTTGTCGACGACAAGAGCCGCAAACTGAAAGCCGTGATCAAAGACCCGCGCCTGATCACCCCGACGGGTAAGTTCAACATCTTCAATACTCAGCACGACGTGTATTGATACCGCGCGCTGGTGGGGCAAAAGCCCCACCAGCTTTGTCATTTCTGTGAGGAATGTCTGCATGAAAATCCTGATGACCGCCGCCGCTCTCAGCCTGATCGGCGCTTTTTCATCTGCCGCTCAAGCCAACGATGGCGAAGCACTGACCAAGAAGTTCGGCTGCGTGGCCTGCCATGCGGTGGACAAGAAAATGGTCGGTCCGTCGTTCAAGGATGTCGCGGCTAAGTACGTCGCCGACAAGGCAGCAGCACAGAAGCTTGCCGACAAGGTTCTTGCTGGCGGCGCCGGCAACTGGGGCGCCATTCCGATGCCGCCGCACAAGGGTCGGGTCAGCGATGCTGAAGCCAAAGCGATGGCTGACTACGTTTTGTCACGCAAGTAAGTCTGCTGTACCGCGCACGTTCGCGCGACGACGAGTGCCCCTTGCAGCCGTCCTCACCAAACCGGCGGAACAGCTCTCTCCGCTGGAATGGCGGGCGGCTGCAAGTTTTCCTGTTGGCTTCGCACGGTGCGAGGCCAACTTGCCGTGCGATACGCTTACCCTTTCAAGCAAGCCCGGCGTCATGACTTCCCAGCCAACCGCTTGTCGTCGGCAATAGCGATGATTGCTCCACAACACTCACATTTTCGGCAACGGCTTCTGACTGCCAGTTCCGTGCTGCTGATCCTGTGGTTAATCCTGTGGCTGATGCTGAATTCGCCCCCTGTCTTTGCTGAACAGACCCCGGACTCGCAATCAACCTGTCTGGCTTTGGCCGGCGATTTGCAGCTTTGTGCGGTCGATCAGGGACGCCGCATCCGGCTAGTGGATGAGCGCAAACAGATTCTGTCCGAGCGCGCACTGCGAACCCTGGAGGAACAATCCGCACACCTGCGCGGTTGGCTGCATCTGCCCCAACGGCAAAGTGTTCTGCTGGCGGTGCGTGAACAGTCCGCCGTGTACGAACTGAGCTACGCCGCAGGCGATGCGCGGATTTACCGGGGATATGTTCATGATTTCCGCATGGGTGAGGCCATAGCCGAACCCCTGCGCTTCACCCCGCGGGCGATTCCGCTGGAACACTCCGTGTTGCGCTGGATGGAGCTGGCCCCCGACCGCGTGTTGCTCATTCTCGCGACCGGCGAACTTGCCTTGCTCAATATGCATGTTCGTCGCATCACCAGCCGCAAACCGCTGGCTCCCGAAGATCTGGTGGTCCTGGATCTTGCCGTGTCCGACTTATCCGCATCCGTCCCCACCCGGCAACTCGTTGGCAACCAGACAGGACACTGTGTTCGTTTGTCGGGTGACGTTGAAGCGGTGCTGCTGGAGGTGCGTATCAGCCCGGATGGTCAACAGCTTCTGTCCCGTCCCTGCGAGCCATAGGCCGCTCGTGAGCGCCACCGCCGCCGCCACCGCCACCGCCACCGCCACCGAGCAACGCTGAGTCAGGTTTCAGCCCTCCGCAAATTCCCCTGATGAGCTTGCGCCTTTAAACATGCATTTTTGATACTTGATTTGAATCAAAGCCCGGCGCATGCTGTTTCGGCAAGCTGTTGACACTCGTCTACATGTCGATTGGGGGAATGATGAGCGGGCAACTCACCAAAGCCGCTGCACGCAATATCTTTTACGGCAGCGCAGTGTTTTTCTTCCTGCTGTTTCTGGCGCTGACCTGGGACACCAGTGCACGCTGGGCCAAGCTGGACAATCGCGGCGCCATTACCGAATCAGTCGCGCGCGGCAAGTTGATCTGGGAAACCAACAACTGCATCGGCTGCCATTCACTGCTTGGTGAAGGTGCGTATTTCGCGCCGGAACTCGGCAACGTCTATCCGCGTCGCGGTGGTGAATTCATCAAGATCTGGATGCAGACACAACCGACCGGCATTCCCGGCCGCCGGCAGATGCCGCAGTTCCATCTCAAGGATCAGGAACTCGACGATCTGGTGGCCTTCCTGAAGTACACCTCGGAAATCAACACGGCCGGCTGGCCACCGAATATCGAAGGCTGAGCGTCAGGAAACGGAGACCATCATCATGCAATTCGCTTCGCAAAAAGTCGCCAAGCCCTACTTCATCGCAGCGCTTGGCCTGTTTGCCGGCCAGATCCTGTTCGGCCTGATCCTCGGCCTGCAGTATGTGATCGGCGATTTCCTGTTCCCCTATATCCCGTTCAATATCGCGCGGATGGTGCACACCAACCTGCTCATTGTCTGGTTGCTGTTCGGTTTCATGGGCGCCACGTACTACCTGGTGCCGGAAGAATCCGAAACCGAGTTGTGGTCGCCCAAACTGGCGATGATCACGTTCTGGGTGTTTCTGGTGGCCGGCGCGCTGACCATCGTGGGTTATCTGACGATCCCCTACGCGCGACTCGCCGAACTCACCGGCAACAATATTCTGGCAACCATGGGCCGCGAATTTCTTGAGCAGCCGCTGATCACCAAACTCGGCATTGTTGTCGTCGCCCTGTCCTACATTCTCAACACCGCGATGACGGTGCTGAAAGGCCGCAAAACCACCATCTCGCTGGTGTTGCTGCTGGGTCTGGTCGGTGTCGCGGTGTTCTTCCTGTTCTCGTTCTACAACCCCGACAATCTGGTCAAGGACAAGTATTTCTGGTGGTGGGTTGTGCACCTGTGGGTGGAAGGTGTCTGGGAACTGATCCTCGGTGCCATTCTTGCCTTCGTGTTGATCAAGACCACCGGTGTTGATCGGGAAGTGATCGAAAAGTGGCTGTACCTGATCATCGCCATGACGCTGGTCACCGGCATAATCGGCACGGGTCACCACTACTACTGGATCGGTAACCCGGAATACTGGCAGTGGCTGGGTTCGGTGTTCTCGGCGCTGGAACCGATTCCGTTCTTCATGATGACCATCTTCGCGTTCAACATGGTTAACCAGCGTCGTCGCGAACATCCGAACAAGGCCGCCGTGTTGTGGGCACTTGGTTGCGCGGTGATGGCTTTCCTTGGCGCCGGTGTCTGGGGTTTCATCCACACGCTGTCGCCGGTGAACTACTACACGCACGGCACACAACTCACGGCTTCGCACGGTCACATGGCGTTCTACGGTGCCTACGCGATGATCGTTCTGTGCATCATTTCCTACGCCTGGCCACAACTGCATGGCCGCGTTGCCAACAGCAACAAGTCGCAGGTGATGGAGATGTGGTCGTTCTGGCTGATGACGGTTGCGATGGTGTTCATCACGCTGTTCCTGACTGCTGCCGGCATCATCCAGATCTGGCTGCAACGCTACACCGACAGCCCGCTGCCCTTCATGGCCGTGCAGGAAAAAATCACGGTGGTGTACTGGATGCGTGAAGCCGCCGGTGTCGTGTTCCTGATCGGTCTGGTGGTGTACTTCTGGAGTTTCTTCACCAAGGAACGTCCGGCCGCCAGCGCCTGATCACTGACTGTTGATGTACAGCCGGCGCATGGACGCGTGCCGCGCGCCGGCTGAATCAGTGCAGTTTTTTTCGTGCAGTGTCCTGTGCCGTTTTTGCGCAGGTATGCCTGCCAGGTTTACCCGGTACTGCTCCGATGCAATGCACGGGGACAGTTCCGAAGCAGCGTTAGTGCAGTGTTGATGATGTGTGGCCGGCATGTCCGCCGACCGTGCATCACTGCCCGTCGCGGACCGTGGCCGTGAGCCGGCCTGGTGTTCCCCCGTTTGGTCCGCGACGTTTTCTTTTTTCCTGCCCGCCGGGAGATCGCCATGCCCATCATCCCTTTCGAGTCGGCGATGAATACTTCAGCCAACGATGAACAACCCTGGTATCACCCGATCGGCAACGAGTGCGAGCTGTTCCTGCACGCCTACCGCAACCGTTTGCCCCTGCTGCTGAAAGGCCCGACCGGCTGCGGCAAAACCCGCTTCGTCAGCCACATGGCGGCGCGTGTCGGCCGGCCGCTGCAAACAGTTGCCTGCCACGATGATCTGAGCGCCGCCGATTTGCTCGGTCGCCATCTCATCACCGGCAACGACACGGTCTGGTGCGACGGTCCGCTGACCCGCGCCGTGCGCGAAGGCGGCATCTGCTATCTCGATGAAGTGGTCGAAGCGCGCAAGGACACAACGGTGGTGCTGCATCCGCTTACCGACGACCGGCGCATCCTGCCCATCGATCGCACCGGCGAAACACTGAAAGCGCCGGATCAGTTCATGCTCATCGTCAGCTACAACCCCGGTTACCAGAATCTGCTCAAACAACTGAAACCCAGCACACGACAGCGCTTCGTTGCCGTCACGCTGGATTTTCCGAGCGCAGAAATCGAAACCCGCATCGTCATGCGTGAATCCGGCTGCACCACGGCCATCGCCCAGCGCCTGGTGCAGCTGGCGGAACGGCTGCGCACGCTGAAGAGTCACGATCTGGAAGAGGTCGCATCAACGCGCCTGCTGATTTACGCCGCCAGCCTGATCCGGTCCGGCATGCCGGTCACTGCGGCCTGCGATGCGGCGCTGGTGGAAACGCTCACCGACGATGCACAAACCGCGAAAGCGCTGCGTGAACTGGTGCGCACGCTGTTTGAACTCTGAGCTCGCTGCGCAGGAAAGCTGAGGGGGAAAAGCGGAGATGGAAGAGTGGATCGGCGGTCTCTGGCACAAAACCATCACCCGCGCCGCCAATCGCGATCACGCGGCAGCGGCAGTAACGCTGGACAGCTTGCGCCCGGTGCTGGCGACACTGTTTCGCGCCTTCGGTGGTGATCCGGGTCTGGGCATCAAAGCCGCCGCGGCGAGCGACAACCACGCGCGACGCGGACTGCTGCAACGCATTGCCGGCAGCGAAACGCAAACCGAGCGCATGTGGCTCGACGACACTGCGCTCTATCTGCCACAACACATCGCCAGCTTCGCGCATACGCAGCTGAATCAGGATCTGTATCTGTGGTTGACGCTGCTTGCCAGCCAGCACGATGCGCAGATCAGCGACTGGTTTACCCGCAACCGGCTGGCCGCCCAGCGCGTACTGCATCTGGCGCCAGCCTGGCGCAAACGCTATCTGGCGCTGGTGGAAGCAGAGCTGTTGTTGCGCGCGGCCAGCGTGCGCGCGCAGGCCGGTGAACACTACGCCGAACAACAGCTGCGCGCCGCCCTGTTGCATCCCGAACGCCCGCTCGACGGCCTGAACTGGCCGGAGAAATTGCCGCTGCCGCTGCTCTGGTCGCACCCGTTTCCGCCGCGCGCACAATCGCGCAAAACCGAACGCGATGCCCTTGATGATCAGCGTGGCGACGAGCAGGCCAAACGCCAGCAGGCCGACGACAAGCGCCGGCGCGGTGAGCAGGCCCGCAGCGCTGAACGCAAGAGTCCGATGGCGGTGTTCTTCCGCGCCGAAAGCATCCTGTCCTGGGCGGAAAACATCGCCGTTGACCGCCCCGAAGAAGACAGCGACGACGACGCCAGCAACAGCGATGACCTCGATTGCATCAGTGTCAGCCGCGACAACAAGAGCCGTGCCTCGCGCGTCCGTTTTGATCTCGACCTGCCCTCGGCCGCTGAAGACGATCTGCCACTGCGCGCCGGACTGATGCTGCCGGAATGGGATTACCGCCGCGAGATACTGCAAGCGGACTACTGCCGTGTGGAAGAAACACTGCCGCGCGATATCGCCGCCTGCGCGCTGCCCGAAAGACTGCAGGTGATCAGCCGGCAGATCCGCCGCCAGTTTCAGGCCTTGCGCCAATCACCGGCCTGGCAGCGCCAGCAGGAAAACGGCGACGAACTGGATCTGGACGCCGCGACGCGGTTCTTCACTGACCGGCAACGCGGCATCGGTAGCGGTGAGCCGGCACTGTTCCAGAGTCGTCGCCAGCAGCAACGCGAGTTGGCCTGTCTGCTGCTGGCCGATCTGTCACGCTCGACCGAAGTGCCACTCAATGAACAGCAATGCGTAATTGATGTGGTGCGCGATTCACTGTTCCTGTTTTCCGAAGCGCTGCACGCCTGCGGCGACCGCTTTGCGTTGTACGGATTTTCCTCGCGCCAGCGCGATCCGGTACGCATTACCCCGGTAAAGCGTTTCAATGAATGCTACAGCGCCCAGACGCGCGGCGTGATCACGGCACTGAAGCCCGGTTACTACACACGCCTTGGCGCGGCCATCCGTTACGCCACGCGCGAACTCCAGGCCCGCACCGAACGTCAGCGATTGTTGCTGATCCTGAGCGACGGAAAGCCCAATGATCTCGATCAGTACGAAGGACGCTACGGCATCGAAGACACGCGCCACGCCATTCGCAGCGCGCGCGAGCTGGGCCTGACGCCGTACTGCCTGACCATCGATCGTGATGGCGGCCAGTATTTGCCGCACCTGTTTGGCAAACACGGCTACAGCCTGATCCGCAACACCGCTGAACTCCCGACCCGGTTGCTGGAACTGTATGTCCAACTCACCCGCTGATCGCGCGCTGGCGGCGTCGCCAAACGCAGCGCAAATCCTGCGCGCACCAATGCCGTCGCGCGATCTGCCCGGCGATATCGCGGTCTGGTTTTTCATTTTCGCCGAGCTGCTGGCGTTCGGCATTTTCTTTGTCGGCTACGGCTTTGCCCGCGCCGGCGACCCGCAGGGTTTTGCCGCCCGTCAGCAGTTATTGTTGCTGCCTTCCGGTCTCATCAATACCGCACTACTGCTCGGCAGCAGTTATGCGCTGGTGCTGAGTGGGCAGGCACTGCGCCGCGGCGAGCTGGTGCGCTGCCAGCGCTGGCTGGATCTGACGCTGTTGCCCGGTGCGTTGTTCCTGCTGCACAAACTGTTCGAATTCCGCCACATGGCAGCACTCGGCTGGTGGCAATCGGAGCACACCTTCGATCTGTTTTACCTGTGGATGACGTTCTTCCACTTTCTGCACGTTGCACTCGGTGTCGTCGTGCTGCTGCTGATCCGCGTACGGCTGAAACGCGGTTACTACGCGCCGACTGCGCATGCGGAATTTGAAGGCGCGAGCGTGTACTGGCACATGGTCGACATGGTCTGGCTGATTTTGTTTCCGCTGCTGTATGTGCTGTAGAGGAGGATGCGCGATGCCAGCTGAGCAATCGCCGTCTGTGCACGGCGCCGCGCATATCAGCGTGCCGGTAGACGCAGAACAGTTGCAGCAGGTGGCCATCGATGCCCGCCGCGCGCGCATGGCCCTGCTGACGCTGATTGCGCTCAGTGGCGCGCAGGCTTTTCTGGCGTTGATTTCAGATCCGGCGCCCTGGCTTGCCGTGGTTGCTCTGTTGCTGGCCGGCTGGAAGTGTCGCTGCATCGCCCGTGACTTCATGGATCTGCGCCATGTGCGCGGTCCGTGGCGGGCCGTACTGGATGGCTGGTTGCTGCTGGTACTCGGTCTGCTGACGATCAGTTTCCTGATCTGAATCCGGCGCGGCGACTCATGCGTGGCACCGGAATTTTGCTGGCCGGTTTGCAGAAGGGTTCTGTTTTTGAGCGCCTCTGATTTTGAGTACGTCAGTTTGTTGAGTGGTTTTGCACCTGTGCCCGTGTCGGGCACATCAGGAGGCTGAATGATGTCCACATCCCTGCTTGAACGTCCACTGGGTGAAATTGCCCGCGACATGCCCGGTGCCAGCGCGGTGTTCTACCGCTACAAACTTGATTTCTGCTGCGGTGGTGCACTGCCGCTGGCCGACGCTGCACAGCGCAAGGGTTTGTCTGCAGACGATCTGATACATGAGCTGGAAACCATGGCACGCTACAGCGACAGCAATGCTTCTGCCGTCGATGTCGCCGCGCTTGATGACAGCGCGCTCATCGCCCACATCCTTGAACGCTACCACGCCGTTCACAAGGAACAATTGCCCGAGCTGATCCGTCTGGCCAGCAAGGTCGAACGCGTGCACGGTGATCATCCGCTCTGCCCGCGCGGTCTCGCCGCCCATCTGCAGGCGATGGAGCATGAACTGCTCGGCCACATGAACAAGGAAGAGCAGGTGCTGTTCCCGATGATCAGCCGCAACATGGGCCGCATGATGCTGATGCCGATCAGCGTCATGCGTCACGAACACGAAGAACACGCCGCCGCACTCGCGGAGCTGGATCGCCTCAGCCATCAGCAGCAATTGCCGGAGGATGCCTGCAACAGCTGGCGCGCCCTGTATCGCAATGTCGATCAGCTGAAACGCGATCTGATGGAGCACATGCATCTGGAAAACAATGTGCTGTTCGCGCGCTTCGACGGTCGGTTGGGTGGCGCTGGCTGATTTTGTGTCTGAACCATCCCGCCCCGCCCACCGTCGCGGGACGGGATGAATCTGAACGTGAAATACCGGAAAGATGCTGACGCTATCGTGATGCATCAATCATCGGCACTGCCCGCTGCGGATGGCGATTCCGGATAGCGGCTGCGCCGCTTCCGGAATGACAGTTCGGGTTTCCGGGCCTTGGCCGAATGAAGTCAGCCCCACAGCTCGCTCATGGTCCGGCGGCTGTCAACAGCAGGTTTGCAGCACGGCTGAATCAACCTGTCATTCCGGACGGCGCAGCGCGCCGATCCGGAATCTCCCGCAGCAAACGCTGCCGACAATGCTGGGCGACTGGTCCACGGGCGTTATGTTCACCGGCGGACAGATATTGAGCACCTGATGGGTCGGCCCACGTTTCATCGATGCCTGAAAGCAGTTACAGCGGCTCAAATCGCGCCTGGAAGAAGCGCAGATACTTCGGTTCGTAAATCATTTTCAGACCGCGGATCTGCTCGCGACGCGCAAACAGCGCGACCACGGATTCGACCAGCACATCGCAATGCGCCTGCGTGTACACCCGGCGCGGGAAAGTCAGGCGCACAAGCTCCAGCTTCGGCCGGTGGTGTTCGCCGGTGTCCTTGTTGCGCCCAGCCGAGACAATGCCGCGCTCCATTGCACGGATGCCACTTTCCAGATACAGCTCGGCGGCCAGTGTTTGTGCCGGAAATTCCAGCTGATCGAGATGAGGCAGGAAGCGCGTGGCGTCGAGAAAAATCGCATGGCCGCCAATCGGTTCGACAATGGGAATGCCGGCAGCTTTCAGTTTTTCGCCAACGTAGGCCACCTGACCCATGCGCGCGGCCAGATGCGCTTCCTGACAGGCTTCTTCGATGCCGATGGCCATCGCTTCCATGTCGCGTCCGGCCAGTCCGCCATAAGTGTGCAAACCTTCGTAAAGCACCACCATGTTGCGCGCTTGCTCGAACACATCGTCGTCATTGATGGCGAGGAAGCCGCCGATATTGACCAGCAGATCTTTCTTGCCGCTCATGGTGGCGCCGTCGGAACAGTCGCACATCATGCGCAGGATTTGCTTGACGCTGTACTGGTTCATTCCCGGCTCGCGCTGCTGGATGAACCAGGCGTTTTCCATGGCACGCGTTGCATCGAAGATCACCTTGATGCCGTGCTGTTTTGTCAGCTCGCGCACGGCGCGCAGATTTGCCAGCGAGATCGGCTGGCCGCCGGCCATGTTCACCGTGGCCGCGACGCAGACATAGGGTATTTTTTCCGCGCCGACGCGATCAATGACCGTCGCCAGTTTGTCGAGATCGACATTGCCCTTGAACGGATGCAAGGACGTCGAATCGTGGGCATCATCAATGATGATATCGACGAAGTTGCCACCGGCGATCTCCTGATGCGCGCGCGTGGTGGTGAAGTACATGTTGCCCGGCACGGTGTCGCCCGGCTTGATGAGAATCTGCGAGATCAGATTTTCCGCGCCGCGGCCCTGATGGGTGGGCACCAGATGTTTGTACCCGTAAAACTCGGCCACCTTGCGCTCAAGGTGATAGTAGTTTTCCGAACCCGCATAGGCTTCGTCGCCAATCATCATGCCGGCCCACTGCCGGTCACTCATGGCATTGGTGCCGGAGTCGGTCAGCAGATCGATATACACATCTTTTGAGTGCAGCAGAAACGTGTTGTAGCCGGCTTCGGCCAGACAGGCACGACGCTCCTGCGCCGTGGTCATGCGCAGCGGCTCGACCATCTTGATCTTGTAGGGCTCGGCCCAGGAACGGCGGGTTTCGGTGGACATGCATCAACTCCGGAAGCAGTGGTGGGGTGCATCACTGTTGGCCGCCGGGCAAAAGATGCTTTTGACAGGAATCAAAAGCGGAAACTTATTTGACTATTCCGAACAAAAACTCATTTTGATCATCGCGGCAGTAGATAGAGACCTATCGCGAGCGTTGATTGAATCAGCCTGCCGGCGATCCTGTGCAGTCAATACGGCGCTCCGCGCACGTTGTTTGCAGCTAATCCTCCAGCGCACTTTTCGGCCGAGGCGGCACCAGTTGCCAGCGCTCACGCTCGGCCGTGTTGCCGGCGCCCAGTCCAACCTCCAGCCAGTCTTCACCGAGCAGTTCGGACGGGTGCGGCGTGCGCTCGGTGCCATTGCCGCAGGCCATGTCGCCCGCCGGGCAGTAACGGTCGCAGCCCCAGCAGATCCGCTCCGGGTGTGTCGGCAGTACGGGAAATTTTTTCGCCATGATTCGCGGCTGACCTCTGCGCAGCATTGCCGGCGCCGGACGAGCTCGCGGCAGCAAACCATCGACGACTGTATCGGGTGCAACGACCGTCACGGACGGCTCTGATGGTGCGCCGTTTGTGCCGCGCTCCGGCTTGACCCCGCGCAAGCATTCCCGGTGCCGCTGATGGTGTTTTTTACCGTGCCGGACGATGCCCGGGATCAGATGACGATCAGCCATACAGCATGATTTCACGCTCCGGCGACAGCGAATTTTTTGTTAGGCTGATCGCCTCTTTCCGCTCTCTGTCGACACCATGCCCATCCGCATTGCCATCAACGGTTTCGGCCGCATCGGCCGCTGCATCCTGCGCGCCCTGCATGAGCAACAGCGCCAGCACGAGCTGGAGATTGTCGCCATCAATGAATTGTCGCCGGCGGCGGCGGTTGAGCATCTGTTGCGCTATGACAGCAGCCACGGACGTTTTCCCGGCGAGATCGTCCGCGACGGTGAACAGTTGCGCATCAATGGCCGTGGCCTGCGCCTGCTGGCCGAGCCGGACCCGGCGCGTCTGCCCTGGGCCGATCTTGATGTCGATGTCGTGCTGGAATGCACCGGTCATTTCAGCGATGCCGATGCCCTGCGCATGCATCTGGATGCCGGTGCAAAAAAGGTGCTGCTCAGCCAGCCGCCCGGCAACGGTGAGTTTGATTACACGGTGATTTACGGCGTCAACCACGACGGCCTGCTGCCCGCGCACCGCATCGTGTCGAACGGTTCCTGCACCAGCAATTGCGTGATCCCGGTCATCGATCTGGTTGACCGGCATTTCGGCGTCGACAGCGGCGCGATCACCACCATGCACGCCTCGATGAACGATCAGTCAGTGATCGATGCCTATCACAGCGACCTGCGCCGCGCACGCGCGGCGAGCACATCCATCATTCCGGTCGATACCAAACTTGCTGCCGGCATCGAGCGCGTGTTGCCGAAATTCCGCAACCGTTTTGAAGCCATCGCCGTGCGCGTGCCGACCATCAATGTCACGGCCATGGATCTGACCCTGACCACGCGCCAGGCCGTGACACCGGCGGGCGTCAACTCACTGCTGCAGCAGGCTAGCAAACACGCGCTGCACAATATTCTCGGCTACACCGAAGAAGCGTTGGTATCGATCGACTTCAATCACGATCCGCGCTCCAGCATTGTCGATGGCTCACTGACCCGCGTCAGCCATACACACCTGCTGAAATGCCTGCTCTGGTGCGACAACGAATGGGGCTTTGCCAACCGCATGCTGGACACGGCGGCGCTGATGGGGCGTTCGCTGCGCAGCGCCTGAACGCTCAACGTCCGGCGGGAATCGCATCCTGCCAGTCGATCACCTGATAGCGGTCCAGAATGATCTTCAGCCGGCCGCTGTCGCGCAGACGTTCGATGCCTTTGTCCAGCTCATCGATCAGGCGCAGGGTCAGCACATTGCTGCTGGCGGCGGCGACAAAAAACGGTTGCCGGTATTCGAGGCAACCGGCTTTGCGGATCAGGCCGAACACCGGATCGCCTTGCAGATAAAATCGCAGCGACGCTTCGCTGGCGATGAAGGCATCGATGCGATCATGCTGCAAGCGTTCCAGCAACACGCGCAGCGGTCGCTCATCCGCCACCATCTGCACGCGTGCACTGCGCTGATTGCTGGCCAGATACTGGGCCATCGGCGCATCAAAACTGTAGCCGGTCGGTACCCCGAGGCGCTGCGTGGCGAGCGAGGCTAGTCCGTCGTATTGCCAGCCGGAATCGGCAGCGGTGTAGACACAGAATTCGCTGAGTGCAAACACCTGACGCGTGAGGCGGAAGTCGGCGGCATCATTGCGACCAATCCCGATCAGCAAATCAAAACGGCCGGCCCGCGTATCGCGCAGCGCGCGTGCCCAGTGCGTGGCGGTAAAGTCGCTGTCGTGGCCCAGCTCGCGCAACACTTCCTGCACAATCTCGACCATGTAGCCCGGTTGCGGCTGGGTGCCACCGCAGGTATGCGGACACCATTCTTCCCCCACCAAACGGATCAGTGGCGGCGGCGCGACAGCGGCGTCCTCTGCGCGCACGCAAGCGCCCGACAGCACCATCGCGATGGCCAGCGACCACAACACGCCCGCTCGCCCGAACAAGGTCCGCATTCTGCTCTCAACTCCGGATCACATCGGCATCCGTCGTCATGGCAACGGATGCGCTCGCCCAATACAGTCTGATACAGAAAGCGGAGGCTTGTCATGCACTGCCGAGAGAGCGGAGAAAACAAAAACGGGAGCGCTGGCTCCCGTTTTTGTTTCACTGCTGTGGCCGTGGTTAATTCACGTACGGCCGTACCGCGTTACTCTTCGGCGTCATCACTGATCGGCAATGTGCTGAGGTCTTCGTTGTCGCCTTCATCAACAACGGTGATCGACTCCAGACCGATCAGCTTTTCACCGTCCAGCACGCGCATCAGGCGTACGCCCTGGGTGTTGCGACCCATGACGCGGGTTTCGGCGACACGGATACGCACCAGCGTGCCCTTGTCGGAGATCATCATGATGTGTTCGCTGGTCTTGACCGCCACCGCACCGATGACTTTGCCGTTGCGCTCGCTGACCTTGATCGACAGCACGCCGCGCACGCCGCGACCTTTCACCGGATAGGCTTCCAGCGCCGTGCGCTTGCCGTAACCGTTTTCGGTGGCGGTGAGAATATCGGTGCCTTCATGCGCCACGATCAGCGAGATGATGCTCTCGCCTTCGCCGAGTTTCATGCCGCGCACGCCGCGCGCCAGACGGCCCATTTCGCGCACTTTGGTTTCGTTGAAACGCACCACGCGGCCGACATCGGAGAACAGCATGACGTCGTCATTGCCACGGGTGATGTCAACACCGACCAGCACGTCATCGTCACGCAGATCCAGCGCGATAATGCCGGCGCTGCGTGGACGCGAGAAATTGTCCAGCGAGGTGCGTTTGACCACGCCGGATTTGGTCGCCATGAAGATCTGGTGCTCGGCGTCGAAGGTACGCACCGGCAGCAGCGAAGTGATTTTTTCGTCGGCCTGCAGCGGCAGCAGGTTGACGATGGGTTTGCCGCGCGCGCCACGACCGGCTTCCGGCAACTGATACACCTTGAGCCAGTACAAACGGCCACGGGTCGAGAAGCAGAGCAGGTAATCGTGGGTTTTGCAGACGATGAGCTTGCGGATGAAGTCTTCGTCTTTCAGATCGGTCGCCGACTTGCCGCGACCGCCCCGGCGCTGGGCGTCATAAACCGACAGCGGCTGATACTTCACATAGCCTTCGCTGGACAGCGTCACCACCACGTCTTCATCGGCGATCAGATCTTCGATGTCGATGTCTTCGGCGGTGTTGGAGATCTCGGTACGGCGGGCGTCGCCGTATTCCTCGACGATCTTCACCAGCTCTTCGCGGATCACTTCCATCAGGCGCGTGTTGCTGCCGAGAATGCGCAGGAATTCTTCAATCTGCGCCAGCAGTTCCTTGTATTCGTCGAGCAGTTTCTCGTGCTCGAGGCCGGTCAGTTTGTGCAGGCGCAATTCCAGAATCGCCTGGGCCTGGGCCGGCGACAGGAAATAATTGCCGTCCAGCAAACCAAACCGCGATTCGAGATCTTCCGGACGCGATGCCTGCGCACCGGCCCGCTCGAGCATGGCCAGTACCGAACCCGGCGCCCAGGATTTGGCGATCAGGCGTTCCTTGGCTTCGGCAGCAGTGGCCGAAGTTTTGATCAGTTCGATGACTTCATCGATGTTGGCAATGGCCACCGCCAGACCTTCCAGCGTGTGGGCTTTTTCCCGTGCCTTGCGCAGATCGTAAACCGTGCGACGGGTGACCACTTCGCGGCGGTGACGGACAAATTCTTCCAGACACTCCTTCAGCGACAGCGTGCGCGGCTGACCGTCCACCAACGCCACGGTGTTGATGCCGAACGTGGTCTGCATCTGCGTCTGCGCATAAAGATTGTTGAGCACCACTTCCGGCAGCTCGTTCTTGCGCAGCTCAATGACCATGCGCATGCCGTCCTTGTCGGACTCGTCGCGCAGGCCAGTAATGCCCTCGATTTTTTTCTCGCGCACCAGCTCGGCGATTTTTTCAATCAGCCGCGCCTTGTTCACCTGATACGGCAACTCGGTGACGATGATGCTGGTTTTCTGGCCTTCTTCTTCCAGATGGTGACGGGCGCGGATCACGCAGCGGCCACGACCGGTCTTGTAGGCCTGCACGATGCCGGCGCGACCGCAGATGATGCCGGCAGTGGGGAAATCCGGCGCCGGAATATGTTCCATCAGGCCGTCGAGATCGATCTCGGGATTGTCGATCAGCGCCAGCACGCCGTTGACGACTTCTTTCAGGTTGTGCGGTGGAATATTGGTCGCCATGCCGACGGCGATACCCGACGAACCGTTGACCAGCAGGTTCGGCACGCGCGTCGGCAGCACCGACGGCTCCTGCTCGCTGCCGTCATAGTTGTCGACAAAATCGACCGTTTCCTTGTCCAGATCGGCGAGCAGTTCATGGGCGATTTTCGCCATGCGCACTTCGGTGTAACGCATCGCCGCGGCATTGTCGCCGTCGATGGAACCGAAGTTGCCCTGGCCATCGACCAGCATGTAGCGCAGCGAGAACGGCTGGGCCATGCGGACGATGGTGTCGTACACGGCGGTGTCGCCGTGCGGGTGGTATTTACCGATGACATCACCGACCACACGCGCCGACTTCTTGTAGGCCTTGTTGTAGTCGTTGCCGAGCACGTTCATGGCGAACAGCACGCGGCGGTGTACCGGCTTCAGGCCGTCACGCACATCCGGCAGTGCCCGGCCGACGATCACGCTCATGGCGTAATCGAGGTAGGAAGTCTTGAGCTCGTCCTCGATGGAAACTGAAAAGATCTCTTTGCCGTGCTCGGTCATTTAGGACAAGTCCCTGATTTGTAAGGTTTTAGGTCAGAGTCAGGACAGGTAGGCGGGGCCCCTGAAACAAGGGGCGGAGGATAGCACGGGAGGGGGGGGCAAGGCTGCCCCCGGGGCGCCAGAAACCAGTGGTCAAAGAGCTTGCCGGCCTTGGGCTGCAGGCATTAGCATGCGCTACCACTCAACCGTTGGTCCTGCGATTCAGTTCGCTGTGGCCTCCGGTGAAAAAGCCGGCGCAAGCCGGTTTTTTCGTTTCAAGGACTGAAACATGCGAACTACCGTTTACGTCGACGGTTACAACCTCTACTACGGTCGCCTGCAGCACTCGCCTTACAAATGGCTGGATCTGGCCTCCATGCTGCGTCATGTGCTGCGCATCCAGAATCCGCAGACTGAGATCACGCGCGTGGCCTATTTCACCGCGCCCGTCCTTGCCCGACTCGCCACGCATGGCCAACGCTCGGTTGACGCGCAAAACTCCTACCATCGCGCGCTGTTAAGCACTGGCGTCGAGGTCATCCTCGGCAGACATACTCTGGAGCGCGGTCAGGCTCTGCATTATCGGATGGGTCAGGAACCCAGTCGGTCCGAGACGGTACCGATCTGGAAGCTATCCGAGAAAGAAACAGACGTAAATCTGGCCTTGCACATGTATCGGGATGCCCTGCACCACGACAACAGCGGCCTGAAGCAGCAAGTGCTAGTCAGCAGCGATACCGATGCACGCCCCGTCCTGGCCATGATCAGGCAGGACATTCCATCGTTGCAGTTGGGCATCATCCTGCCACGCCGCCCGGACCATCGGCGCCCGCCTGCTGGTTCGCTGACACAGCTGGCGCACTGGACGCGCGAGCATCTGCTTGATGCCGAGCTGACGGCCCATCAATTTCGCTCCCGCGTGCCGACGCGCCGCAAACCTGCAGACAAGCCAGACTATTGGTGACGCGCAGCGCCCACGCATCGTCCCCCTTGAAACCATGTGCCGCTATACTCCCGCCCCTGAATTTTCCCGTGGAGTCGCGCCATGCAGGCCGAGTGGTTGCTCAGTGCCCGGTGGCTGGTGCCGGTGGAGCCGAAGGGCGTGGTCATCGACCACGGCGCGCTGGCCATTGCCGGTGGCAGCATCATTGATGTCGGCCACACCGCCGACCTGCTCGCCCGCCATCCGCAGGCGCGGCGTCAGGATTATCCGCAGCACTTGTTGATGCCCGGCCTGGTCAATGCCCACGGCCATGCGGCGATGACGCTGCTGCGCGGCGCCGGCGAAGACATGGCGCTGATGGACTGGCTGCAGACGCGCATCTGGCCGCTGGAAAAAGCCCTGGTCAGCCCGGAATTTGTCGCCGACGGCAGCGAGCTGGCCTGTGCCGAAATGCTGCGCGCTGGCACCACCTGCTACGCCGATCATTATTTCTATCCCGAGCGCGCCGCCGCCGTGGTGCGCCAGATTGGTATGCGCGCCGTGCTGGCTTCGCCGGTGCTGGATTTTCCGACACCGGGCGCCGCCAGTGGCCGCGACGCGATCCAGAAAGCGCTGACGCTCAACGATCAGCTGCGCAGCGATCCGCGTGTGCGTGCAGCGTTCGGTCCGCATGCGCCGTACACGGTCAGCGATGATCTGCTGGCACACATCGCCATGCTCACCGGCGAAGTACCGATGATGGTGCACATGCATGTGCACGAAAGCGCGCACGAGATCGCCGAGAGTCTGCAGAAATACGGCAAGCGTCCGCTGCAGCGGCTGGCCGATCTGGGCCTGCTCGGCCCGCAGTTTGTCGCCGTGCACGCCGTGCATCTGGATGACAACGATATCGCGCTGCTGAAACAGCACGACGTGCGCGTGGTGCACTGCCCGGAATCCAACCTGAAACTCGCCAGCGGTTTTTGTCCGCTGCAAAAACTGCTCGACGCCGGCATCAAGGTCGCGCTCGGCACCGACGGTGCCGCCAGCAATAACGATTTGGACCTGATCGGTGAAATGCGCACCGCAGCCATGCTCGCCAAAGCCGTGGCCGGCGCACCGACGGCGGCCACCATCGACGACATGCTGTGGATGGCGACCATGGGCGGCGCCTATGCGCTCGGACTCGAAGACGAGATCGGCTCGCTGGCGATCGGCAAGAGCGCCGATGTCATCGCCATCGATCTCGGCGGACTGCTGCAACAACCGGTGCTGAATCCGCGCAATGCGCTGGTCTGGCACCTGCCGTCCAGCGCCGTGCAGGATGTCTGGGTGCAGGGCCAGCGACTGGTGAAAAACGGCGATTTGTTGACCGTGAACGAAACCTCGCTGCGGCAACGTATAGAAGAATGGCAAGCCCGCGTCCTGGCGACGCTGGCGGCACAGGAGCACTGAACGGATGAATGCGCACACGGCCAACGTCGACACCGCCGAGATCGCCAAGTTTGAAGCGCTGGCGTCACGCTGGTGGGATCGCAATGGCGAATTCAAACCGCTGCACGACATCAATCCGCTGCGTCTGGGCTGGATCGTGCGCAAGACCGGCGATCTGGCCGGCAAGCGCGTCGCCGATATCGGTTGCGGCGGCGGCATTCTCGCCGAAGCCCTCGCCGCCGAAGGTGCACAGGTGACCGGTATCGACATGGGCGAAGCGCCGCTGTCGGTGGCCCGGCTGCATCTGCTGGAAAGCGGCCGTCAGGTTGACTACCGGCGCTGCACGGCCGAACAACTCGCGGCGGAAATGCCCGGCCAGTTTGACGTGGTCACCTGCATGGAAATGCTCGAACACGTGCCGGAACCGGCCTCGGTGATCGCCGCGTGCGCGCGTCTGGTGAAACCGGGCGGCCATGTGTTTTTCTCGACCATCAACCGGACACCGAAAGCGTTTTTGTTTGCCGTGATTGGCGCCGAGTATGTGCTGCGCATGCTGCCCAAAGGCACGCACGAGTACGGCAAATTCATCCGGCCGTCGGAACTGTCGAACTGGGCGCGCGACGCCGGCCTCGCCACCCGCGATCTGACCGGCATGCATTACAACCCGCTGAGCAAAACCTATTGGCTGGCGGCGGGCGTGGATGTGAATTATCTGGTGCATACACAGCCGGAAAACTGAGCCGTCTGGTAAGTGGCGGCGACGGATTTGCAGTCGGGCACGCCAGGCACTGCAAGCCATGCGAAGCCGGTGCGTTTGTCTGTTTGGCGTTTGTTCACTCGATTTCTTTGAGCGTGTCTTGTGGCACCGGAAAACTCAAACGCATTTGTCTCCCCTCCTTTTAAAGGAGGGGTTGGAGGTGGTTAAGAATTACGGAACATCGTCGCGTAATTCCCCAACCACCCTCTGCCTCCCTCCCTGGCAAGGAGGGAGAACCGGTGCTCGACGCAGCGGCGCAGTAGTGATGTGTCGTGCTGATGTGTCAGGCCGATGTGTAGCGCTGACGTTCGGTGCTGACGTGCCGTGCTGATGCAAGTCGCCGATTTGCACAGCCGCCATCGTGAAACTTTTGTCTCCCCTCCTTTTCAAGGAGGGGCCGGGGGTGGTTGGGGAATGACGCAATGCTGCACATCATTGCCCCTGCAAGAAGCAGTACAAACCCCGGCTCATACGCCTGATCACGGAAAACCAATGACCCGCAACTATCCGCCGCTGCGCGCTGTACTGTTCGATCTGGATGGCACGCTGCTCGACACGTCGCAGGACATGGCGCACGCGCTGAATGTGCTGCTGGAGCAGGAAGGTCGCGCACCGCTGCCGTATGGGCAAATACGGCCGCAGGTCTCGCACGGCGCGCGCGGCCTGCTCGGTCTGGGCTTTGGCCTCACGCCCGAAGATGCCGCGTTCAATGCGCTGCGTGATCGCTATCTGGCGATCTACGAGGCGGCTGTCGATACGCACACGGATTTGTTTGAAGGCTGCGCCGACGTGCTGGCGCACTGTGAACAGCACGCGCTGCCCTGGGGCGTGGTGACCAACAAGCCGGCTTATCTGACGCGGGCGGTGATGCAGTCGCTCGGTTTGTGGTCGCGCGCGGGTGCGGTCATTTCCGGTGATGATTTGCCGGAGCGCAAACCGCATCCGGCACCGATGTTTGCCGCCGCTGAACGCATCAATATCGCGCCTGCTGCCTGCCTGTATGTCGGTGATGCCGAACGCGACATCGTCGCCGGGCGCAACGCCGGCATGCGCACCGCCTGTGCAGCCTGGGGCTTTATCGGCCATGATGAAGACACCGCGCGCTGGCAGGCTGATCACCATCTGCAATCGCCGCATGAATTGATCCCGCTAATTGAGCAGTGGCGCCATGACGCTTGACGCACTCCGCAATGCTTACGGTCATCTGGAACACGTCTGCTTCCACGAGACGACACCGGGCTTTCCGCTGCTGAGCATCGACAACTTCGGCACCCGCGTCACGCTATCGCTGTACGGCGCGCAATTGCTCAGCACGGTATTCGACGATGGCCGCGAGCGGCTGTGGCAAAACCCGGCCATGCAGTTCATTCCCGGCAAGGCACTGCGCGGCGGCATTCCGATCTGCTGGCCCTGGTTTGGCGCGGCAGCGGCATCACCGGACCGCGAAGTGTTGCCGGCCCATGCGCCCGCGCATGGTTTCGTCCGCAACCGGCTCTGGGATTTGCACGACATCCGCGTGCACGACGACCTGACCGTGGTTGAGCTGCGCCTCAACGACAACGCCGACACGCGCGCCATCTGGCCGTATGCATTTGAAATGCAGCTGCAGATCACCGTGCAGCGGCATCGCGTCCGCCTGCGCCTGCGCACCTACAACAACGACGAACAGGCCTTTCTGCTGTCCGGGGCGCTGCACAGTTACTTCGCCTGTCGCGACGTCGCGCAGGTGAATGTCAGCGGCCTCGAACACGCCGCCGTGCTTGACCAGCTGACCGGCCTGCGTCTGGGCGCGCACGACTGGCATCACCCCGACCGCGAGATCGACCGCATCTACCGTACCGGCGCGCACACGCTGATGCTCAGCGAACCGGGCACCGGTTCACCGCTGCTGATTTACGGCGGCGGCAGCACCGACACTGTGGTCTGGAACCCTTGGCGCGACAAGGCTGCGCGGCTCGGCGACATCACCGGTGACGACTGGCGGCATTTCATCTGTCTGGAAACCGCCATCGCCGGCGGCAACGCCATCCGCCTCGCCCCCGGCGGCGTACACAAACTGTCCCTTATCATCCGCCCCCTGTCGGCGACGCCGGCCGAATCGCCCCTGTGAGCTGCGGGGTTCAGCGTTTCCGGCGCGCGCCGGTGTTTGGTGGCCAGACGACTTGCCCCCGACCCGGAGAGGGGGGGATCGGAGCGGCATGCGTCCCGCTCCCCACCCCCCCTAACCAGACAAACGAAGCGGCAATCACACCTCATGCACGCCATTGAATTCTGTCGCCAGGACATCGCCCCCGCCGGCAGTGACTGGGACCTCGCGCTGCGGGGCAGCGCGGCACACGCAGCCAACCGTCTGCTGGGCTTGCTCTGCTTCGCCGCCCGCGTCGCCGACATTCCGCACCGCGCCAGCGAGCCGGCGGTCGCCCATACCCAGTTCGCCTGGTGGCGGGCACAGCTTGCTGAGGATACGGCCGCAACGCCAATCGCCACGACACGCCACCCCTCGCTGGAAGCCATGGCGGCATGGGGACGGACAGCGGAGGTGCGCGACCGGCTCGCGGCGCTGATCGATTGTGCCCATGTCGACCTGGATTTCGCCGGCTTCGCCACCGGCGATGACGCCGATGCCTTCTTCAACCGGCGCGCGACACTGTTGGGTGGCCTGTGCAGCGAGGCGCTCGACGCGCACTGGCCGGCGGCGGCGCAGCTGGCGTTCGGCCGCTTTCACGAGTATTTGCAGCTCATGCACCACTTCCGCCGTGACGCCGGCGCCGGACTGATCTACTTCCCGGAGGACGCGCTGCGCAGCCACGGACTTGAGCCGGAACAGCTGATGCGGCCGCTGCGCAGCGACGCCTTCCGCCAGTTCATGGCGGCACGCCGGACCCTTGAAGAACAGATGCTGGCCGCCGGGCTGGCGACGCTGGATCGCCGCCAGCGCCAGACCGGACGGGTGCTGCTGCGCTGGCTGGCCCTGCAACGGGCCTGGCTGAAGCTGACCGCCGACGACGGCTTTCAACTGTATGATCACCGCCTCGAAACCGGCCCGCTGCTGAAGCGGCTGGCACTGTGGCGCCTGCTGCCGGGACTGGGCTGAACCGCCGTCGCCCCTAGGCGGCCCGGGCAGCGGCTCACACAGCGGCCCACACGGTGACCGCGCCAGCCAGACTGCCCGAACGCGATTTTTGGAACCTTGCGCCCGCCTGCCGGGCGCCTTACCCGGACACTGTCATGACCATCCTTCACGCTCCGGCCGGCTACCAGCCACGGGCCGATCTGCTCAAAGACCGCATCATCCTCATCACCGGCGCCGGTGGCGGCATCGGCCGGACGCTGGCACTGGCCTGTGCACAGCACGGCGCCACCGTGGTCCTGCTCGGCCGCCGGCAGAAACAGCTGGAAGAGGTCTATGACCAGATCGTCGCCGCCGGCGGGCCGACGCCGGCGATTGTGCCGATGAATCTGACCAACATTAGCCCCGACGATGTTGCCGGCCTCGCCAACACGCTGGCCGCCGAATTTGGCCGCCTCGACGGTCTGCTCAACAATGCATCCATCCTCGGCGACCGCTCGCCGATTGAAAGCTATCGCCCGCACCTGTGGCTGGAAGTGATGCAGACCAACGTCAATGCCGGCTTTCTGCTGACCCAGGGCTTGCTGCCGCTGCTGCGCAAATCGGCCGATGCCTCGGTACTGTTCACCAGCTCCGGCGTCGGCCGTCAGGGGCGCGCCTACTGGGGCGCCTACGCGGTGTCAAAGTTCGCCACCGAAGGCCTGGTGCAGGTACTGGCCGATGAGCTCGACAACACCACAGCCATCCGCGTCAACGCCATCAACCCCGGTGCGACCCGCACCAAGATGCGTGCGGCGGCCTATCCGTCGGAAGACGTCAGCAAGGTGACGCCGCCGGAAGCGCTGGTGCCGGCTTACCTCTGGCTGCTCGGCCCGGACAGCAAGGGCGTCACCGGTCAAAGCATTGACGCCCAGAGCTGAGGCCATCACATCGGTCGGCGTCAAATCCCCGACACCGGTTTCCGGCGATCGGCGGAAAAACCGCCAGCGCCAAGACCTTGACGAAAAGCCGGCATCGCCGGCTTTTATTTTTCAAGCATCTGAATAAAAAGGACTAATTTCCAGAAAACCAACTTGGCACGGCTCCTGCTTAGAGGACATCAAGCCCGAGAGGAAGCCGCCATCATGTCCACCCCGTCGCTGAAAGTCATAGGTCTGCCGGTCGCTGCCCGTAGCCTGCCGATCCCGGACCGTCCGGGTATCGACGAGGTCTGCGCCCGCCTCGCCCGCGACCTGCCGCGCAGCCTCGAACTGGCCGATGTGCTGCAGACGTACACCGACGAAGTCCGCCATCTGGTCGATTTCGACGCCCTCGCCTTCAGCCGCGAAGACGAAGTCACCGCCTTCGCGACGGCGCCGCAGGCGCGCTTCCGCGCCCAGTACCGCATCGAGATCGGCGGCAGCAATCTGGGCGACATCACCTTCAGCCGCGCCCGCGCCTTTGACGAAAAAGAGCTGCTGTCGCTGGAAACCACGCTGGCCCATATCGGCTATCCGCTGCGCAATGCCCTGCTCTACCGCGAAGCCCTGTACGCCGCCCGTGTTGATGCCCTGACCGGTGTTGGCAACCGCGCGGCGCTGAATCAGGCGCTGGGTGCCGAAGTGGCGCTGGCCGACCGTCACAGCGCCGACCTCGCCGTGATCCTGCTCGACGTCGATCACTTCAAGCGCATCAACGACTCGCTCGGCCATGCTGCCGGCGACGACGTGCTGCGCGCCATCGCCCGTCGCCTGCGCGAACTGACCCGTCGCGGCGACGCGGTATTCCGCTTCGGCGGCGAAGAGTTTGTCGTCATCCTGCGCAATACACCGAAAGAAGGCGCCGCCTTCATCGCCGAGCGCCTGCGCCGGCACATTGAATGTGCGCCAGTTCGCTGCAACGGCCAGAGCGTTCCGGTGACAATCAGCCTCGGCATGGCGCATCATCAGGCGGGCGAATCCGCCAGCGACATGCTGGAGCGCGCGGACCGCGCCCTGTATCGCGCCAAACAGAGCGGCCGGAACCGCGTCTGCACGGCTGAGTGAACACCGCCTGATACCACAGGCGGACAGGAGTGCCAGATGTCCAGCCTGCGTCAGGTTATCGAAACCGCCATCGCCGAAGGCCGCAATGCCGTCGACGTACGCGAAGCCAATGTGCCCGCCATCCGCGACGCACTGTCCCGTTACAACGACTTCACCTCCCGCGCCTGTTACACCTGGCAGGCCGGTCGCGGTCTCGCCCGCATCGATCTGGCGCACATCGCCACGCCGAATACCGCCAGCTTCGAAAGCGCACTGAAGCGCCTCGATGCCACGCCGCATTTCGGCATCTACCTGTTCGAAAACGTCCGCGATGAATTCAAGGTGGTGTCGAGCTGGTCGCTGCTGCGCAAACTGGTCGCCAACATGAGCGCACAGCGCAAAATCATGCTCTTCGCCGGTGAAGGTCTGGCCCTGCCCGACCACATGCAGGATCTTTTCCTGCACGTCACCATCACCCCGGAAGCCGGCAGCGCACTGACCGAAAGCCTGCGCTACGCCTGACCGACAACACGCCGGCACACAAAGCCTTCACAGCGCAGGCTGCGCCGGCCTTGTCACGACTTTACCGCCCCGCTGTCACGTCCCGGCAATACGCCGAATCCAGACTCCGGATGTCCATTCCGGAGTGTTCACCATGCTCAGTCGCAATCGCCTGTACCGCTGCCGTCGCCAGCGCGAAGCGGACGCCCGCGCGCTGCGTCAGCGTCAGTCGCGTTGATGTGCCCAATCCGCCCACAGAAACATCCGTCAAAAAAGCAATTCACACACGGCCAATGAGCGGGCATTGACCCAATCCGCTGCACACGATCAGCGGAATTTGGAAAAATCCGCCGGGCGTTTTTCCAGAAACGCCGAGAACGCTTCGCGCGCTTCCGGCTGTTGCAGCAGGCGGCCGAAATGTCCGGCTTCCTGCAGCATTGCGTCGGCGACGCTGCCCTGGAAACTGCGACGCAAGAGTGCCTTGGTGGTGCGCAGTGCCTGCGGCGGTTTGGCGGCCAGCGTGCGGGCGGCGCCGAGGGCGACATCGAGGGCATCGCCGGGACCGACGATGCGGGTGAGGATGCCGGCGCGCAATGCCGTATCGGCATCGAAAGCTTCGCCGAGCAACAGCAATTCATTGGCCAGCGCCATGCCGGCGCGCTGCGGCAGCAAGACGCTGCTGGCGGCCTCGGGACACAGGCCGAGATTGACAAACGGTAACTGGAAACGCGCGTGCAATGACGCGTAGGACAGATCGCAGTGCATCAGCAGCGTGGTGCCGACACCGATCGCCACGCCTTCAACAGCGGCGACCAGCGGTTTGTGGGCATTGAGCACGGCGAACAGGAATTGCATCACCGGACTGTTTTCGTTGATCGGCGGCTGATGCAGGAAATCGCCGAGATCATTGCCGGCAGTGAAGTTGTCGCCGGCACCGTAAAACAACATCACGCGCACGTCGGCATCGTGCTCGGCCTGGCGGATGGCGTCGATGAGATCGCTGTACATCGCCGTCAGCAGGGCATTCTTTTTTGCCGGCCGGTCAAAGACGATGTGCGCGATGCTGTCCTCGACCTGATACCGGATGTGGCCGCTGTTCATGATCTGCTCCTGCGTGCGTGGCGACGCCGGCAAGCTTGGCTGATCGTCGCGGTGCCGACAAGCCGAAGGCCGGCTGCGCAAGGCCCGGTGCCCGCACAAGGCAGCAGCAGGAATCTGCCGAAAAACAAACGCCGCGCCGGTATCGGGCCGGCGCGGCGTTGCGTGGGCAAAACTGTTGTCGCTCAGCGTGTGCGCTTGATCTTCAGCGACTCGTGGCCGGAACCGAAACTGACCGGCGAATTTGCCGCCATCCAGGCGAACACCGTGTACGCGGCAGCCGCCTGATTGATGCGCGCCGGTTCGATCTTGTCGAAGGTGTCATCCGGCGTATGGTGCAGGTGGAAGTAGTCGCTGCCATCCATCGCCAGACCAAACAGCGCCACGCCATACGGTGCAATGCCCCAGAGATCCGGGCCCGGACCGGCGTTGTTGTCGCCCGGCTCAATGCCCAGCGGCGCCATCACGTCCTGCATTTGCCGCACCACTGCCAAACCTTCCGGCCGCACGCGCGAACTCAGCCGATAGATCGGCCCCTGGCCAAAATCCGCTTCGGCAGCGGCGATGACTTTCGCGGCTTCGTGCTTGTGCGCTTCGCCGTACTGGTTGCCGCCCCACAATCCCTGTTCCTCGTTGGCCCAGAGCACCACGCGAATGCTGCGCCTGGGTTTCAGCCCCGAACGCTTGATGAATTCAGCGGCCGCCATGGTGATCGCGCAACCGGCGCCATCATCGACAGCACCGGTGCCGAGATCCCAGGAATCGAGGTGACCGCCAATCAGCACGTGCTCATCCGGTTTTTCACTGCCGGTGATCTCGCCGATGACGTTGTAGGAGGTGTAATCGCCGCTCGGCGCCGCGCCGATGTCCAGCGTCATGGTCACCGGCTTGCCGCGTTTGAAAATGTTCGCCAGCAATTCGGCATCCGGGATCGACATCGCCGCCGCAGGAATTTTCGTCACGCCGGCTTCGTAATTCATGTTGCCGGTGTGCGGGACGCGATGGCTGTCGGTGCCAACCGAGCGGATGACAATCGCCAGCGCGCCTTTCTTTGCCGCTTCCACTGCACCACGACTGCGCACATTTGCATTCGGACCGTAGTCGCGGCCGTCGCGGTGCGCGCTCATCTTGCGATTGATGAACACGATCTTGCCGTTCACCGTCGCGGCATCGGCGTTTTGCAAATCTTCCAGCGTCGCAAACTGCACGACTTCGGCGCTCAGGCCGCCGGCCGGCGTGGCAATGCTGTTGCCCAGCGCGGTGATCACCAGCGGCTGTTCGAACGGCGCGGTGATGCGCGCGGTTTCGACGCCGCGTTTCCAGGCCGGAAAGGTCACCGGTTCTTTCCAGACCTTGTCGAAACCCAGCTCCCTGAACTTGGCTTCCGCCCAGGCCACGGCCTTGGCGTCGCCGGGCGTGCCGCCCATGCGCGGACCGACTTCGGTGGTCAGCGATTCCAGAATCGCGTAGCTCTTGTTGTCGCTGCGCGCCGCGTCGCGGAGCCAGGCGGCGACCTGCAGATCTTTCTCGCCGTATAGGCCCGGCTCGGCCGCCAGCGCCGGCAGGCTGCATGTCAGCGCGGCCAGTGTTGCGCCGGCCAGCAAACGACGCAGCGGCGCCGTCAGGTGTACGTGTTGCATGTCATCTCCCCAGTTCAGTCGTCACCGGCTCAGGCCCGTGATCGCAGTGCCGGTCAGGGCCGGCTTCACATCAGCTGCCGGAGGGTAGCAGAGCCGGCCGGAGCCGGCGCAGCGCTGTGAAATTGTTGGCGCCCGCGGGTTTGCCTCTACAATCGCCCGGTCAGCGGCAGGTCGGTCCTGTCCGCTTCACCGACGGAGTGCCCGATGAGCCTTCACGATTTTCACGCCCGCCGCATCGACGGCAGCGATCAGGACCTGCGCGACTACGCCGGCAAGGTCGTGCTGGTGGTCAATGTCGCCAGCAAGTGCGGCTACACGCCGCAATACACCGGACTGGAAGCGCTGTGGCGCGAATACCGCGATCGCGGACTGGTCATTCTCGGCTTTCCCTGCAACCAGTTCATGGGTCAGGAGCCGGGCGACGACAGCGAGATCGCCAGTTTCTGCAGCACCAGCTACGACGTCAGTTTTCCGCTCTACGCAAAAATCGAAGTCAACGGCGACGGCACGCATCCGCTCTGGCAATACCTGAAAAAAGCCGCGCCGGGCATTCTGGGTTCGCAGGCCATCAAATGGAACTTCACCAAGTTTCTGGTCGGTCGTGACGGCAAGGTGATTGCGCGCTACGCCACCGCCACCAAACCGGAAGAACTGCGTGCCGACATTGAAAATGCCCTGGCAGCGGAGCCGCGCGCATGACGCTGGAAGAACGCATCGTCGAGCTGGAAACGCGGCTCGCCTTTCAGGATGACGCCCAGCACCAGCTGGATCAGGCGCTGCTGGAACAGCAAAAGCGTATTGCCGCACTGGAACAGAAGCTCGAACGCCTGACCCGCGATCTGCACACGCTGCAGGACAGCGCGCCCAGTTTGCCGCCGGAGCTGGAACCGCCGCCGCCGCATTACTGAGTTCTTCTGCGAGAGGCGTCAGCAACGCTTCGTCAAAACACTGAGCCGATAAAAAAATCCGCCCGAACAGAACGGGCCAGAACAGTACGGGACAGAACAATGCAGACCAGAACAATGCAGACCAAAAAAGGCACTGGCCCAAAAATCACCGACCAAAAAATCACAGGAAAGAACCGCGCATGAACACGCTTTCCCCGCTGCACGGCTGCACCGTGCTTATCACCGGCGCCAGTCGCGGCATCGGCCGTGCCATTGCCCTGGCCTGCGCTGCGCGCGGCGCCAATATTGTCATCGCGGCGAAAACCGCAGAACCGCATCCGAAACTGGACGGCACCATCCACAGCGTTGCTGCCGAAGTTGAAGCGCTGGGCGTGCGGGCGCTGGCGGTGCAGGTGGATGTACGCGATCACGCGCAAGTGTTCGCACTGATGCAGACCGCCTTTGAACATTTCGGCCGCCTCGACTGTCTGGTCAACAACGCCGGCGCCATCAGTCTCACCAACGTCGAACAAACACGTCCGAACCTGTTCGACCGCATGATGAGCATCAATGCCCGCGCCGTGTATCTCACCGCGCATGCTGCATTGCCTTACCTGAAACAAAGCCCGCATGCGCGCATCCTGTCGCTGTCGCCGCCGCTGAATTTCGCGCCGCGCTGGCTCAAGGCGCATGCGCCGTACACGCTGAGCAAATACGGCATGACCCTGCTCAGTCAGGGCATGGCCGAGGAATTCCGCGCGCACAACATTGCCGTGAATTGCCTGTGGCCACGCACCATCATCGCCACTGCCGCCATCGAACACGCACTGATGGGCAAGGACGCGTTCCGTCACTGCCGCAAGCCGGCGATCATGGCCGACGCCGCCGTCGCCCTGCTGGAACAACCGGCCAGCGTCAGCGGCGAAGCACTGCTCGATGAACACATTCTCGCGCGTATCGGCGTCAGCAATCTGTCCGCGTACGCCTACGATCCGGAATTTGCCGATCAGCTGGCGGCGGATCTGTTTCTCGATGATTGCGCGTGGTAAGTCGCACAGAAATCCTGATCTGAAATCGGCAGCAACAGTCGAGCTTCCTGCGGGCTATTCCGGCGCGCTGCTGTACTGCGGCCGGAGTGTTCGCGATTCAGGACATCAAAAAGCTGTCATTCCGGAAACGGCAACGCCCTGATCCGGAATCGCCCTGCACATGAAATGCTTCTGCAGCCACATCCCTGTAGTCACATCCCTGGCGCCACATCAAGTCGGCGCAGCGTGCCGTTTTGCTTTCACCTGATACATGATCTCGTCGGCGCGATGCAGCAGCGCGCCGGCGTCGATGGCATCCCACGGCGCCAGGGCAACGCCGACACTGGCGTCCACCTGCACGTGACCACCGATGATGGCGATTGGCCGGCGGATCTCTTCGCACATGCGCGCGGCAATCGCCTGAGCCTGTTCGGCATCGACGCCATCGGCGATCAGGGCGAATTCATCACCACCGTAACGGCAGAGCAGATCGGTGGCGCGACGGATGGCGTTCAGCCGCCCGGCGATGGTCATCAGTACCAGATCGCCGGCCTGATGGCCGTACGCATCATTAATCGGTTTGAAGCCGTCCAGATCCAGCCAGATCAGCGCCAGTGAATAGCCACCGCGCTCGACCCGCGTCATCGCCTCAGACAGTGCGGTGACAAAGCGTGCACGATTGGCCAGCCCGGTCAGCGCGTCATGCGAAGCGCGGTGCAGGACTTCTTCTTCACGCAGTTTGTCGGCGCTGACATCGCGCGCCACTGCGTACAGATAGCGCGAGCCCGGCAAGGGCGCCGGTGTGGTCCATTTCAGCCAGCGGTAACTGCCGTCCTTGTGCCGGTAGCGGTTCTCGAACGACACGGTATCGATGCCGCTGCGCAGTTTCGCCACTTCGGCACGGGTGCGCTCGACATCATCGGGATGAATGAAGGCAAAAAACGGCTGGGCCAGCAGCTCATCACTGCGATAACCAAGCGTGCGCTCGAATGCGTGATTGACCTTGTGGAAGTAGCCCTCGGTGGTGGCGATGCAGAGCATGTCCAGCGACAGCGTGAAAAAGGCTTCGCGCTCCTCGACCACCTGCTGCACCAGTTCAAACCCTTTCTGCAAGGCCTCGCCCAGCTCGCGCTGGCGATGCACTTCAACCTGCAGCGTATCGACAAACGCAGCAAGATTCTCCATCTGGCGCACGCGGTTGCGCAGCACATCCAGCACGCCCTGCAGGGGCGCTGATTCCTCCGCTTCCGGTCGTTCCGGTACGCTCATGCCCCACCTCCGCAACGCGCTTGCGCAACGGAAAATCTAGCAGAGCGTCAGCCGTTTGCTGGCGGCTCAGACCGCAAGCGTCTGTCCGGCACCGGCCACTGCCACCCGGCGTCCGGGATAGCGCTGCAGCAATTGCTCCTGCAGGGCGCCCAGCGCCGCGGTTTCGCCGTGCACCAGCTGCACCGGCGGCAGATTGCTGAAGCCGCCAACCCAGCGCAGCAAATCATGCTGGCCGGCGTGTGCTGACAGGCCGCCGAGCGTATGCACCGTGGCTTTCACACGGATCGCCTCGCCCCACAGGCGGATGAAATTGTTGCCGTCCACCAGTGCCCGGCCCGGCGTGCCCATGGCCTGATAGCCGATGATGATCACCTGCGTGGTGTCGCGCCAGACCCAGTGCTTGAGGTGATGCTTGATCCGGCCGCCGTTGCACATGCCGGAACCGGCGATGATGATCGCGCCGCTGTTCAGCCGGTTCAGCGCCTGCGATTCCTGCGGCGTGCGCGTGAAGCGCAGATTGGGCAGCAGGCGATGCAGGTTGTGATGCGGATCGCCGGCGCCGAGCAGGCGCGCCGCCTCACCGTCATACAGTCCGCGATGGCGCAGGTAAATATTCGTCGCTTCGATGGCCAGCGGGCTGTCGAGATAGATCTGCCAGCGATGCAGGCGCCAGTCGCGGAAATGTTTGGCAAACAGATAGAGCAATTCCTGACTGCGGCCTACCGCAAACGAAGGGATCAGGATATTGCCGCGCAAGCTGGCATCAGCAGTGAGAATGTCGCCAAGCTGCTCAAGGGTTTCTGCATAGCTGCGGTGATCGCGGTCGCCGTAGGTGCTTTCCAGCAGCACCAGATCCGCTTCCGGTACGGTTGCCGGGTCGCGCAGGATAGGCGCGTCATACGGGCCGAGATCACCGGAGAACACCACCGTGCGGGTCTGACCATTGTGTTCGAGTTTCACCTCGACAATCGCCGAACCGAGAATGTGCCCGGCATCATGAAATCGTGCGCTGACACCGCCGGCCACGTCGAACCATTCGTTGTAGTCGCGGGTTTCGAATTGCTTCATCACCCGCTCGACATCGCGCATGTCGTACAGCGGATGCAGCGGCTTCAAACCCTTGCGGGCGCGTTTGCGGTTTTCAATTTCCAGATCACCGGCCTGCAGGTGCTCGGCATCCTTGAACAGGATGGCGCAGAGATCGGCCGTGGCATGCTGCGTGTACACCGGGCCGCGAAAACCTTCGCGTGACAGGCGCGGCAAACGACCGCTGTGATCGATGTGGGCATGACTCAGGATCACGGCGTCCAGCGTGCGCGGGTCAAAATCGAAGGGCCGGTGATTGCGTTGCTCCTGGGCAAAACTGCCCTGAAACATGCCGCAATCCAGCAGCACCCGCACGCCGTTCATTTCCAGCAAATGACAGGAGCCGGTGACCTCGCCGGCGGCGCCGAAGCTGGTGATGGACGCAATGCTCATGACAGAAACTCCCTTGACGATTCCGAATGAAACAAACAGGTTTTATTCCCGGTTTGTTCTGGATGCCTGTTCTTGATGCTTGTTCTTGATGCTCGTACCGGCAACTGGTTCTTGTGGCTTGTACTCGTGGCTTGTACTTGTGATTTTGGCGCTCGCCTGCATTGTTCCTGAATTGTTCCTGCATGTACGCGATTGCGACAGCGTGGCACCGGCATTCCTGCGGCGACGTTGCTGTCCGGCGTTCCCGCACACCCGGCTGCGGCCGCTCGCATGGCCTACGCCTCACGCAGCAACTGTCGCACAGTCCGTCACCGCTGCGCAGACGTCCCCTCTTGAAAGTATCGTCCCGGCACCCATCTTTTTCCTGCCCGCTTGATGGTTTGACGGCCATCAACGCCGCGTTCCGCGCGCCGGAGCAGACTTGCCGCCATCGCACGCCGGAAGGCTGTGCAGCAGTGCCTGTTCGCGCACGCCACAGCGTTCGCAATCAGCCACTCGGAGGCGATCAGCAGCACGGAGTTCTGGCGACCAAAACGCGGCAACATTTCTACCGGTACCGGGCCTGACAAAGGAGGATACGTCATGACACTGATGCGTTATCAACCCTGGTCCATGTTCGACCAACTGCATCGCGAGATCAATCAACTGTTCGACGCCCGCAATCCGGCGGCAACGAACGCGGACAACACGCTGGTGCAAACCGCGTGGCGGCCACTGGTCGATATCAAGGATGAACCGGAAGCCCTGTTGCTGTTCGCCGATGTGCCCGGCGTCGATCCGAAAGATATTGATGTGCAGGCGCATAACGGCGTGCTGACCATCAAGGGCGAGCGGCAAAGCAAACAAGAGGAAAGCGACAAGAATTTTCACCGTATCGAGCGCGTTTACGGCAGCTTCATGCGTCAGTTCAGCCTGCCGGACAACATCGATACCGCACATATCTCGGCGCGCTGCAAAGATGGCGTGCTGGAAGTGCGACTGCCGAAAACATCAGCGCCACAGGCGCGGCGGATCAGCGTCGAGCACTGAACTGATCGGTCCAGTTAAACTGGTTTGCTGCGTTGTACACGCACGTTGCACAACTCAACAATCTGTAACTTGCGTTTCCACCGGAGCTCCGGTTTCATCTCCACCCGCTACGGCGGGTTTTTTTTTGATCGGCGATCCGCTCAACCCCGCTGCATTCATGCGGCCCACACCGCCATTCCTCACACAAAAAAAGGCCTGTGCTGGTACGTTCGTCTGATCAAAAAGTCAGCACCGGAAGTGTTCCGCTTGTCCTCTGCCAGCAGCTTCGGGGACAGCGCCTATACTTGCCGGCAGTGATGCCCTTACTGTTCAAGCTGTCAGTTCAGGCGCCGGGACGCGCGCAGGCCGGAGCGCTGTCATGACCGTGAAATCACGCCTGTTATTGGCCCTGGGACTACCTGTCCTGCTGCTGGCCATCGTGCTTGTTACCAGTTTCAGAGGCCTCGGTAACATCAATGACAATGTCATCTCCCTGCACGACGACCGCGTCGTGCCGCTCAAACAGCTGAAACTGGTTGCCGATGCTTACGCCGTTCAGGTGATCGACGCCGTCAACAAGGGCAATGCCGGGCTGTTTTCCGCTGCTGAAACCCGCCAGTCACTCAGCGATGCCCAGTCCATCATCAAACGCGAGTGGCAAACCTATACCCAGACCCGGCTCACCGAAGAAGAAGCGGCGCTGGTGCAGAAAGCCCAGTCGCAGCTGCGCGATGCCGATCAGGCGATTGCTGCGGTGATGCAGTTTCTGAGCGGCAAGGAAGGCGATCTGAGCGGCCAGCTGGAACAGTTCGACGGCGAGCTGTACACCCAGATCGATCCGATCTCGACCACCGTCTCCGACCTCGTCAACCTGCAACTGCGCGTCGCCGGTGAAGTGCGCAACGACATCGACGCCACCGCCAACAGCATGCTGTGGACCTTTGGTGTTCTGGCGGTGCTGGCGCTCGGTCTGCTGACTGCCGCCGGCTGGTGGCTGTACCACGCCATCAGCGGTCCGCTGCACGAATTGTCCGGCACCATGGGTACGGCCCAGCGCAATCTCGATCTGCGCCTGACCGTACACGCCAACCGCGATGACGAATGGGGAGAAGCCGGCCAGTCATTCAATGCCATGCTCGGCAGTTTCCGTCAGGTGGTCGAGCAGGTGCGGCAGGTGGTGGATGCCACGGCCGAACGCGCCGGCGTGATGCGCAAAGCAGTGGATGAAGTCAGCGGCGCAGCCGACGGCCAGCAGCGTGAAGCCGATCAAATCGCCACTGCCGCGACGGAAATGACCGCTTCCATCGGCGAAGTGGCGCGCAATGCCGTCGCCGCGGCCGAAGCGGCGCGACGTGCTGCGGCGGCAACGCAATCCGGTCGCGAAGCAGTGGACAATGTTGCCCACTCGCTGGAGCAGCTGCACGAAGACATCGCCCAGGCCAATACCGTCATTGGCCAGCTCGGCGAACGCAGTGAATCGATTGGCCAGGTGCTGGACGTGATCCGCGCCATTGCCGAGCAAACCAATCTGCTGGCACTTAACGCCGCCATCGAAGCCGCGCGCGCCGGTGAGCAGGGGCGCGGATTTGCCGTGGTCGCCGACGAAGTGCGCAATCTGGCGCAGCGCACCCAGCAATCGACAGCCGAAATTGCCGACATCATCCAGCAATTGCAGGGCGCGTCGCGTCAGGCGGTGGATCGCATGCGCGCCAGTCTGGGCAGCACGGAAAAATCCAATGCCATGGCGCAATCGGCACGCGGCCGGCTGGACGATATCGACAAGGCCAATCACATGATTGGCGACATGAACAACCAGATCGCGGCGGCCACCGAAGAACAGGCGGCGGTATCGGAAAGCATTTCCCGCAACATGGTGCGCATCCAGGACCTGAGCAACACGGTGGCCGGCGGCAACGCCCGCGTGCGTGCCAGCACCGAGGATGTGCAGGGCGAATTGCACACCCTGCGTCAGCTGGCTGCAAAATTCATCGTCTGATGACGCACAGTTCCGGGCGGCCGTGATGCGCGTGTCACGGCCGCCCGGAAATCAGGCGCTTGCAACGGAGCAACAACCATCACGCCCCGTACGGCGAACGATGCAAAGCTGCGGCATTCACGCTTTCGGGCGACGCGCCTCGACAAAGCGCTTCAGCTCATCGGCCGGCACCGGCCGGCTGAAGAAATAGCCCTGCGCCTGATCGCAGCCTTCGCGCTTCAGCAGCGCGATCTGCTCGGCAGTTTCGGTGCCTTCGGCGATCACTTTCAGGTTCAGGTTGTGGCCGAGCTGGATGATGGCGCGAACGATATTGGCGTCGTCCGGATTGCGGTTCACATCGCGGACAAACGCCTGATCGATCTTCAGTTTGTCGACCGCAAAACGCGTCAGATAACTCAGGCTGGAATAGCCGGTACCAAAATCATCAATCGCCAGATGCACGCCCATGGCTTTCAGCCGGCGCATCACGTCCAGCGCCGCCTGTTGATTGTCCATCAGGATCGATTCGGTCAGCTCCAGCTCCAGCCAGCGCGGATGCAGGCCGGTTTCGTCGAGCACATCAGCAACCAGATCCACCGGATCATCGCGGCGGAACTGCAGGGCTGACAGGTTCACCGACACCACCATCGGCGGCAATCCCTGCTGCTGCCATTCGCGGTTTTGCCGGCAGGCTTCGCGCAGCACCCAGCGGCCGATGGGAATGATCAGGCCCGAGGCTTCGGCAATGGGAATGAAACGTCCCGGCGAGATCATGCCCTGCTCTGGATGTTGCCAGCGCAACAGCGCTTCAACACCGATCAGTTCGCCGCTGTGCAGATCCATTTGCGGCTGGTAGTGCAAGGACAACTGTTCGCGCTCGATGGCAAGGCGCAACTGCGTTTCTAGCGCCAGTTGTTCGAGCATGTTGGCGTCCATCGACTCCTTGAAGAAGCGGAAGGTGCCGCGTCCGCTTTCCTTGGCGTGATAGAGCGCGGTATCGGATTTTTTCAGCAGCGTGTCAAAGTCATCGCCGTCTTCCGGAAAAATGCTCACGCCGACGCTGGCGGAAATGCTCAGCGTGTGACCGTCGATGTTGAAGGGTTCCTCGATCAACGCAATCCATTGCCGCGCCAGTTGCGCCGCTTCGCTGACCGCCGCCAGCTCCGGCAACAGCAGAATGAAGTTGTCGCCGCCCAGCCGGCTGAACGTATCCGTCGGGCGCAGGATCTGGTTCAGGCGTTGCACCACAGCCTGCAACAACTGATCGCCCATCGCATGCCCCAGCGATTCGTTGATGTTCTTGAAGCGATCCAGATCCAGACACAGCACCGCCAGCAGGCTGTCGTCGGCACGGGCAAACGCCAGCGCCTGCGCCGCGCGATCACGCAGCAGCGCCGGATTCGGCAGACTGGTCAGGGCATCGTGATAGGCGAGAAAGGCAATGCGCTCGGCGGCAGCTTTCTGCTCCGACAAATCGGCGAAATTGATCACCTGATTGCAGCGCCGCTGCTGGCTGTCAAGAATGGTGCTGATCTGCAGCCAGACCGGGAAACGTTCGCCGTTTTTGCGTTGCAGCCAGAACTCGCCCTGCCAGTTGCCGGCACGATCCAGCTCAAACTCGATTTCGTTGTCGCGCGCGGCGCCCTGCTGATCGGCAATGTCCTGCAAACGGCGCTGGTGCACATCGCCGATGCTGAATCCGGTCAGTGCCGAAAACGCCGGATTGACGCTGACAATCGCGCCTTCCGCATCGGTGACGACAATTGCTTCGCGGGTGTTTTCCAGCACGCGTGCCGCCAGACGCAACTGCTCATCCATGGCCAGCTTCGCGGTGATGTCGCGCACCGCCAGAATGATGA
Source organism: Permianibacter sp. (assembly GCA_041913605.1). GTDB lineage: Bacteria > Pseudomonadota > Gammaproteobacteria > Enterobacterales > Permianibacteraceae > Permianibacter. Next base: position 79,708 of record JAYSEY010000005.1, on the reverse strand, counting down.
TCGGATCATCGCCTTCATTCGACAGCGTGCCGGACACCTGGGTCATCACCAGCTCGCCGCTGCGGGCGCGGAACGGCACGATCTCTTCACGTACTTCGCCCTGCGCCACCAGCTTTGCGACCAGACGTTCGCGATCCGCAGGCGAGTTCCACAAGCCCAGCTCGACCGACGTGCGGCCAATCGCTTCGGCACGCGAATAGCCGGAGACGCGCTCCCAGTTGCGGTTCACCTCCAGATAGCGGCCATCGCGCGCACTGCTGACCGTGAGCATGTCCGGCACCAGACTGAACACGCGACTCAGGCGTTCCTCACGCTCGGCGAGCCGGCGCGCGGTTTCGATCCGCTCGGCCTCATGACGCTGGTTGGCAAGCGCAAACGAAACGTCTTCGGCGAGTTCATTCAGCAGCGCCAGACGCGCGTCGGTGAAAAAATCCTCGATGTCGGACAACAGCGACAGGACGCCAACCACTTTGCCGTCACTGATCAGCGGGAACAGCGTAAAACTGCGGCAGTTCAGCAGCATGAACCACGGCGACGGCTCGCGGCCGCCCAGATCGCGTTCCAGACGGTTGCAGACAAACGCCCTGCCGTCATCGAGCGAATGCCGCCACTGCTCAAGTACTTTTGCCTGCCCGTCATTGAACAGCTGCTCGAAGCCGGCCGGCATGCCTTCGTGGGCCAGCAGGCGCATGCGTGGCTGATCCGGTTCGCGGATCGCGGCCCAGGCGGCGCGCACGTGTGCGTGTTCGACGGTGACGCGACAGATGCGCGCCAGCAGATCAGCGGCGTCACCGTGATCGCGCACGATGATCTGGTTGGTTTCACTCAGCGTCCGGTACAGCTCGTTGAGATCGCGGATGCGGGCATTGGCCTGCTGTTCATGATCCAGCAATTGATCCAGGGTATCGGCCAGCTGGCCGAGTTCATCGCGCCGCTGCAGGCGGATGCGCGCCTCACGCTCGCCGCGCTGGTAACGCAGCACGGTGTCGAGAATGCGCTGGCCGGGGTGCAGCACGCCGCGCGTCAGCGCACCGAACAGCACCAGCAACAACACAACGAGCAGGCTGAGCAGGATCACGGCGATGCGCTGTTCGGTATCGCGCCGTTCGCGTTCCAGCGTTCGGGTGTCGAGGTGCACATAGACGGCGGCCGGACGCAACTGACCATTGCTTTCGGCATTGGCAAACAGCATCAGCGGCGTCACCAGCTGCAGCTCGCTGTCGCCGGGATGCCAACCGGATTCACGGCGTCCGAGCGCCGCTTCCAGCGCCGAACCGTGGACCTGCAGCTCCGCAACATTGGCCACCGGCAAACCCAGCCAGTGCAGTTGATTGCTGGCCAGCACACGCGCCGGACGACCGCCGACGATGGCAATGGTGTGCACATCGCGATCAGCCGCCAGCGCGGTGATGTGACGTTGCAGCAGCGCATCATCGGCAACGGTTTCGCTGGCTGCCTGCAGGGCGCCGAGCATCAATTTCACCCGCGACTGGCTGAGCTGTTCGACGCTGTTGCCCAGCGTGTGATGCAGGTAGTAGCCGCCGACGGCCATCACCAGCAGCGACAACAGCAAAGCCGGCAACAAGACACGGGTGCGCAGTGATTCGTGGGCGGCCGGTTTCGGCAGCGGCGGCTGGGGCGTCTGGCTCATTTCTGCCACTCCGCGACCACCGCGTCAGTCACCATCTGTTCCACCTCGGGCAGGGCCGGCAGCACTTTTGCCTGCACCAGCACTTCGGCGTTCCGGCGCAGGGCCACGGTCAGCTCGCCCGGCACCTGCAGGGCATGACGCTGTTCGTCGGCGCTGACCATGCGGATGCCGCGAAATTGCCGATCCAGATCCGCAGCGCTGAGTTGCAGGCGCGGTGCCATCTGCTGCAGCACCTGCTGACGCTCGCGCTGCAGATCCTGACGCGCGCGCTCAAACGCGCGCAGCACGGCGACCAGTTCCTGCTTGCGTGCGGCGATCAGCTTCTGATCAGCGGCCAGCACATCGGCGATCACGCTGGGCATGCGCGCGGTGTCGAACAACACATGGGCCTCGGTGTCCAGCGGCGGTGCATATGGCGGATAGGCGATGGCAGCGTCGATGGTGCCCTCGCGCCACAGCCCCGGCAAACGCGAATGCGGCGCCGTGACCGGCTGCACATCGGCCAGCGTCAGGCCACCTTCGCGCAAGGCAGCGTCGAGCAACACCCACTCGAAACTGCCCGGTTCGAAGGCCACACGCTTGCCGCGCAGATCAGCCAGCGTGGCGATGTCACGACGCGCAAGCAGCACATCGCCGCCTTCCGACCAGTTGATGAGGGCAAACGCCCGGATGTCGGCACCGGTGTTGACGCGGCTGATCAGCAATTCGCCAACGGTTGCCGCCATGACATCGGTCTGGCCGCGTTCATAGGCGCGGCGCGAATCGCCCAGCGACATGAAACTGACCAGCTCCACCTGTACGCCTTCGGCAGCGAAATAGCCGCGCTGCTGCGCCAGATGCAGCAGCTCGTAAGACGGCCAGGGATTGGTGCCGATGCGCAGCGGTTCGAGCGCCGGCTCGCAGGCCATCAGGCACAGGCTGATCAGGAAAACAAATGCGGGGTGGACAGCGCGGCAGCGGGACGGACAGATCATGAGGCGTTGGGCTCGGCAGGCAATCTGCTGGATGGGCGACGTGCACAGCATAGACCGGCCGGACCGGGATGGGCGGCGCCGGCGGCGTTTTGCCCGTCGCCGGCAAGCGAAAACCGGACCGGTGACGCTGCAAATCGCGATGGCATAATCGCCGCACTCTGCCTTTGACGAGACGATCCATGTCATCTCCGCTGCTGATTGCCCGCAACGCCGACGCCGACTGCCACCTGCTGCCGGCCCTCGCCAACCGTCACGGCCTGATCACCGGCGCCACCGGCACCGGCAAAACCGTCACCCTGCAGGTGATCGCCGAACAACTGGCGCGCGCCGGCGTGCCGGTGTTCATGGCCGATGTGAAAGGCGATCTGTCCGGCATCGGTGTCGCCGGTGCGCGGAATCCGAAACTCGACGCCCGTCTGCAACAGATGCAGATCAGCGACTGGCAGGCAGAAGCCTGCACGCCGGTATTCTGGGATGTGTTCGGCAAACGCGGCCATCCGCTGCGCGCCACCGTGTCGGATCTCGGTCCGCTGCTGCTCGGCCGTCTGCTCAATCTCAACGAAACCCAGCAGGGCGTGCTGCAACTGGTGTTCAAAATCGCCGACGACGAAGGCCTGCTGCTGCTCGATCTGAAAGATCTGCGCGCCATGGTCCAGCACGTCGGCGAAAACGCCCGCCAGTACACCACCGAATACGGCAATGTCTCGACCGCCAGCATCGGCGCCATCCAGCGCGGTCTGCTGACGCTGGAAGAACAGGGCGGCGACATGTTCTTCGGCGAACCGATGCTGAACATCGACGATCTGATGCAGACCGATGCCAACGGATACGGTCACATCAATATTCTCGCTGCCGATCAGCTCTACAACGCGCCGCGCCTCTACGCCGTGGTGCTGCTCTGGCTGATCGCCGAACTGTTCGAAAACCTGCCGGAAGTCGGCGACCGCGACAAACCCAAGCTGGTGTTTTTCTTCGACGAAGCCCATCTGCTGTTCAACGATGCACCGCAGGCGCTGCTGGAAAAAATCGAACAGGTAGTGCGCCTGATCCGCTCGAAAGGCGTCGGCGTGTATTTCGTCACCCAGAATCCACTCGACGTGCCCGACACCGTGCTCGGCCAGCTCGGCAACCGCGTCCAGCATGCGCTGCGCGCCTTCACGCCGCGCGATCAGAAAGCGGTGAAAGCTGCCGCCGAAACGCTGCCACAAAATCCGAAAGTCGATGCCGAAACCGCAATCACCGAACTCGGCGTCGGCGAAGCGCTGGTCAGCTTCCTCGATGCCAAAGGCCGGCCGCAACCGGTACAACGCGCCCTGATCGCGCCGCCGCATTCACGCATCGGGCCGATGGACGACGGCGAGCGCAACAAGGCCATCGCCAACTCGGTGGTCTGGGGCGTGTACGAAAAACATCTCGACCGAGAATCAGCCTTTGAACGCCTGCGTGAACGTGCCGGTCGTGCCGAAGAAGATGCCGCCCGCGAAGCCGAAGCCAAAGCGCAAGCCAAAGCCGCTGAAGCGGCGCGCAAGGAAGCGGAAAAAGCCGCAGCCGCCGAAGCCGCGCGCGCCGAACGCGAAGCGCGCGCCGAAGAACGTCGCGACAACCGCCGCGAAAGCGCCACCGAAGCCTTCGCGAAAAGCGCCGCACGCGCCATCGGCTCGGAGCTGGGCCGGCGCGTTTTGCGCGGCGTGCTGGGATCGTTGCTCGGTGGCGGAAAAAAAGGCGGTTTGTTCTGAAGCGCGCTGCCGCGCCTGCACCCGCACGGCTCCTCGCCCTCACACATCAGCTTCGGGATACGCCATGCCCATCTCCGCGTTGCCGCCTGATCCGGCCCAACTGCATCCCATTGCCGGCGTTCGCAACACGGTCGCGCTGAAGCCGCTGCTCGCCTTGCGTGCAGCGGCCGACACGCCCGGCAATATCACAGTGGGCGATTACAGCTACTACAGCGATTTCGATGACGCCGAAGCGTTTTTCCGGCGCAACGTCCGCTACAACTTCGGCTTCTCCGGCGCGCGCCTGCACATCGGAAAATTCTGCGCGCTGGCGCACGGCACGACCTTCATCATGTCCGATGCCAACCACGTCATCGATGGCATCAGCAGCTTTCCGTTTCCGGTTTTTGGTGGCGACTGGGCGCAGTCGCAGCCGCTTGCTGACATGCCCTTCCCCGCCGGGCGCGACATCTGCCTCGGAAATGATGTCTGGTGCGGTTACGAAGCCCTGATCATGCCCGGGGTACAGATCGGCCACGGCGCGATCCTCGGCGCACGTTCGGTGGTCGCCCACGATGTGCCCGACTACGCCATCGTCGCCGGCAATCCGGCGCGCATCGTGCGCAAACGCTTCGCCGAGGACGAGATCACCGCTCTGCTGCAACTGGCATGGTGGGACTGGTCTCCGGCGAAACTGGCCGGCGCCCTGCCCCTGCTGGTCCGCAATGATGTCCCGGCGCTGTGTAACTACGCGGCACAATCTGACGGAAACGCCGGCTGCTGAACGCGTTGCATCAGCGATCACTGTGTCAGCCAACTGAACGACGCAAACAGATGTAAACCCGTCGCTGAAGCTTGATGTGGGGCCGGTTTATCCGGCCGCGATGCCTGCCTGCGAACAATCATACGCGACAGGAAATGTGGCCGAATGAATCCGGCCCCACAGCGGACAGGACGCAGCGCCAAAAGGGAAAATTGTGGTTCGCTGTAGCCGGAGATTCCGGATAGCGGCCGTGCCGCTTCCGGAATGACAGCGTGGGCGTTTGAAAAAAATCCGGCATTCCAGCCGGCGCGCAGCCCAGAGTCGGAATCTCCGGCAGGAAACGCAAGCCGGCGCGCTCCTTCACCACCGCTGTTCAGCCTTTCACGCACACCAGCTGTTTCAGCGTGTGCACGATCTCCACCAGATCGCGCTGCGCCTGCATCACCGCATCAATGTCCTTGTAGGCCATAGGGATCTCGTCGATCACTTCGGCGTCTTTGCGGCATTCCACGCCTTCAGTCGCGCGCAACTGATCAGCGACGGTAAATTTTTTCTTCGCGGCAGTGCGGCTGAGCACGCGGCCGGCGCCGTGACTGCAGGACTGGAATGATTCCGGATTGCCCAGTCCCCGGACGATGTAGCTTTTTGCCCCCATGCTGCCGGGAATGATGCCCAGTTCGCCCTTGCGTGCCGACACCGCGCCTTTGCGGGTGACCAGCACGTCACTGCCGAAGTGGATTTCTTTCTGCACATAGTTGTGATGACAGTTGACCGCCTGGGCCTCGACGCTGAAAGGTTTGCGGATCACCGAACGCAGCGCCGCGATCACCGCCGCCATCATCAGTGCCCGGTTGCGGCGCGCATAGTCCTGGGCCCAACCGACGGCTTCCAGATAGTCGTGATAGTGACGACTGCCTTCCTGCAGATAGGCGAGATCGCGATCCGGCAGATTGGCCAGATGCTGGCGCATGTCCTGTTGCGCGAGTTCGATGTACAACGAACCGATGGCGTTGCCGACACCGCGCGAACCTGAGTGCAGCATCACCCAGATCTGTTGCACTTCGTCGACGCAGATCTCGATGAAGTGATTGCCGGTGCCGAGCGTACCCAGATGCGTGCGGTTATTGGTTTTCAGCAGTCGCGGCTGCTTGTCGGTAATGCGCTTGAATGCCGGCGCCAGCTCCGCCCAGATGGCATCAACGTCTGCCGGCGGGTGCTGCCAGCTGCCCGGGTCCTGCGCGCCCGGTTTGCGGCCATGCGGCACTGCCTGCTCGATGGCACAGCGCAGTGGATACAGATTGTCCGGCAGATCCGCAGCACGCAGAGAGGTGCGCGCTGCCATCATGCCGCAACCGATATCGACACCGACTGCAGCGGGAATGATTGCCCCCTGTGTCGGAATGACACTGCCTATGGTCGAACCCTTGCCCAGATGCACATCAGGCATCACCGCCAGATGACGGAAAATGAACGGCAGGCGCGCGGTATTGATCAACTGCTTGCGCGCGTCATCTTCCACCGGCACACCGCGCGTCCAGAGTTTGATCGGTTTGCCGTCACTGACGGCGATCTCGTCATAAGCGCAGTGCGCAGCGGCGTCGGCGGGCGGAGTGCCGGCAGGTTTCTTCATCTTGATCTGTCGCATGGTGAGCGGAACAGCATCCACTCCGGTTTCTGCTGCAAATCTTCGACTTGCAACGTGTCTGTCATTCCGGAAGCGGCGAAGCCGTTATCCGGAATCTCCTGTTACAGCGCGCGAACCTGTTTCGTGTTTTTCCTGCTGCGCGACTGGTCGTTTCCCTGTCGCCGGCCGCAACGCGAAATTGTTCGTCCGCAGCCGAATGAATTCGGCCCCACAAAAAGCGACGCTCGCTCGCAGCCGAATGAATTCGGCCCCGCAAAAGACTGCGCTGTTGATGCATGGATCTGATGGCTCCAGCCGGACCGGCCGCAACCCGCGCTCACAACTGCGGCGCGCGCAGCGCGCAGGCTTCCTGCCAGCTTTGCCACCAGACCGGATCGCGCAGCGTCTCGATCCACCATTTGCAGGCCTTGCCGTCCGCGCGTTTCGGCGCCAGCAGATTCAAACTGGCAAGCGGATTTTTTGCTTCTGTTTCCTTTACCACCAGCTTGCCGCTGTTGATCAGCGGTTGCACCACATAGCGCGCCAACCGGCCGATGCCGAGGCCCATGATCAGGGCGTCGATCTTCGCCGGCATGTCCGGCACGGTCAGTGTGTCCTGGCCTTCGAGAATGCCGACGGTGCGCGGCGTGATCACGCGTGAGCTGTCGGCGACGGCGACGATGCGATGCGCGCGCAGATCAGCTTCCCGCAGCGGTTCGGGCAGTTTTGCCAGCGGATGCTGCGGCGCCATCGCCAGCAGCATTTCCACATCGCCAAGTGCGTGCATGCGGAAATCGCCGCCGGCGGCGCCGCTGTCGCCGGGCGCACCCAGCACCAGATCGGCACGGCCGACACGCATCGCTTCCCAGCTGCCGCCGAGCACCTCGGCGCTGAGCCGGATACGCGTCGCGTGTCCTTCGGCATAGAAACGCGACAGCAGCGGATACAGCACGGTGAGCGGAATGATGCCGTCGACGGCGATGCGCAGCTCGGTTTCCCAGCCGGTAGCCACGCGTTTGACGCGGCACTCCAGATCCTGCGCGGCATTGAGCAGCAAGCGGCCCTGTTCGAGCAGTTCGCGGCCGGCCGGCGTCAGTTTGGCGCGATGGCCGCTGCGGTCGAACAGCAGCACATCAAGGTCATCTTCCAGTTTGCGCACGGTGTAAGTAAGCGCCGACGGCACCCGGTTGAGCTGCTCGGACGCCGCCGAAAACGAACCGCGCCGATCGATGGCGTCGAGCACCATCAGTGCATCCAGAGTCAGTTTCATCGCCGGTTCTCCTGTCAGCGGCTCCGGGGCCGGGCGCGGGCAATTGTTCAGGCATTCTGAACGATGCGCACAAAACCGCTCGCCCATGATGCCGAAATCGCTGCGTATGATGCCGTCAATCCCGCAGCAAGACCAGCTGACACAGCGCACCGCCGGCCGGCTTGCTGCAGCAGAAATTCTGAATGACTTCCTGAATCCGTGCAGCGCCTGACCGGCCCGCACGCCCCGATGAGGATGACGCCATGATCACGCTTCGCCCCGGTTCCGAACGCGGCCATGCCCGGCATGGCTGGCTGGACAGCAAGCACAGCTTTTCGTTTGCCGAGTATCAGGACCCGCGCCACATCAGCTTCGGCGCCCTGCGCGTGCTCAATGACGACCACGTCGCCCCCGGCGCCGGCTTCGGTGCCCACCCGCACCGCGACATGGAGATCATCACCTATGTTCTGGAGGGCGCACTGGCGCACAAGGATTCGATGGGCAACGGTTCCATCATTCGTCGCGGCGACGTGCAGCGCATGAGCGCCGGCACTGGCGTCGTGCACAGCGAGTTCAACGCCTCGCAGAGCGAGCCGGTGAAATTCCTGCAGATCTGGATTTTCCCGGAGCGTCAGGGCATGGCGCCCGGCTACGAGCAGGCCCATGTCAGCGATGCCGCCAAACGCGGTGCACTGGTGCCGATTGCCGGCGCCACCTCCAGCGCGACGCAGGTGCGCATCCATCAGGACGCCACTATCCATGCCGGCCTGTTTGATGGCGCAGAAAGCGAAACCCGCAAGTTGGACCCGGCGCGCCGCTACTACCTGCATCTGGTGCGCGGCGAACTGCAGGCCAACGGATACATCCTGAGCGGCGGCGATGCGCTGCTGATCAGTGACACCACGTCACTGCAGCTTGGTGACGGGCGCGACGCCGAAGTACTGCTGTTTGATTTGAAGTGAGCTGTTTGCACTGAACGGCGCGTTTTTTCCGGCCCGCACGTTTCTCAACTGAACCGTTCTGACTGACGTTTTTTCTCAACGGACAGCGCTGAAATGACCGGCGCCGAGTGCGCAAGACCTGTACCTGCTGTTTGCAACACTAGCGATCACCCCATCGCGCCGCCACAAGCGGCCACTACAAACCGTTCCTGAGGAGATGACCATGAATGCCCTGTTCGCCAAACTGAGTCCCCTGTTCACCGCTGCCGGCCGCGTGCTGTTGTCGGCCATTTTCATCCAGGCCGGCTACGCCAAAATCGGCGGCTATGCCGGCACGCAAGGCTACATGGAAGCGATGGGTGTTCCGGGCGCGCTGCTGCCGCTGGTGATCGCCGTCGAGCTGGGCGGTGGCCTGCTGCTGCTGGCCGGTTTCCAGGCACGACTGATGGCCTTCCTGCTGGCCGGTTTCAGTCTGGTGTCGGCGCTGATCTTCCACTTCAATTTTGCCGATCAAATGCAGGCCATCATGTTCATGAAAAACCTCGCCATCGCCGGCGGCCTGCTGTTTGTCACCGCCAACGGCGCCGGCGGCTTCGCACTCGACAAACGCTGAACAGCGTCTGCAAAAATGCAGCAACCGGGGCGGGATCAGCGCCCCGGTTTGCGTGTGCAGCCGGATTCCGTCCATCACTCACCATGACACAGCTGATGCGCCGATCATTGCCGCTCGTCCAGCAGAGCGCCCGACGATGGCCGGCGCGCACACAGCGCAGTACGCCGGATGCGACTGCCGCTCGACAGGCGAATAAACTGCCCGCCACCGCTGGCTGAACGCAGCAGCGCACTTGCCAGCGCCGACGCCGACCGCGAAGATCGCAGCCCCGCACACCGTTGCGATTCGCCCTTGTTCCCGCGCGCGACACGCGCCGTCACGGAGTCGTCCCCATGTCCGTCCGCATCCTGGTTTTCGCCGGCAGCTGCCGCAAAGCGTCGTTCAACATGAAACTGGCGCGCATCGCCCATCAGCTGCTGCGCGACAAAGGCGCCGAAGCCACGTTCATCGATCTCGCCGACTACGACATGCCGATCTACAACGGCGACTGGGAAGCAGCCAACGGCGTGCCGGCCAAAGCACGCGAGCTGAAAGCGCTGTTCAAATCGCATCAGGCGCTGGCCATTGCCTCGCCGGAAAACAATTCCTCGGTGTCTTCGCTGCTGAAGAACACGCTCGACTGGTTGTCGCGCCCGGACGACGAAGAGTCCGGTCTGGTGCCGTTCAAAAACAAGACCGCGCTGCTGATGGCCACCTCCACCGGTCCGTTCGGCGGCGTGCGCGGCCTCAATCACCTGCGCGACTGCATCACCCGTCTCGGCGTCATGACCCTGCCCAGCCTCATCACCGTGCCCAATGCTGAAACCGCCTTCACCACCGGCGACGACTTCAGTGATGTGAAACAGAAAAATCTGCTCGACCGGCAATGCGGCGAACTGATCCGCATCACCGCGGCGCTGAATGGTTGATTTCATCGCCGGCGTGGAATCCGCATCGCAGCGAGTTCCTGCCTGACTTCGTGTTTCCGGCCGGAATGACTGAGACATTTTCATCCGGACAGAACACGCGTCGAAGCGAGCTGCAACCAGAATGACCGTTGCGTAGAACAACAAAGAAATTCCCTGTCATTCCGGAAACCGCAACGCGGTTCTCCGGCATCTCAAGTGCCCGGGCACATTCGCTGCGGGAGCGAGCTTGCTTGGTGGCGGCGTGTCAGTCACAAGGTCCGGCAGGAACGCCAGCACGACAAAGGGCGCCGAAGCGCCCTTTGTCGTATCTCAAACTGGCTGATTTGCCTTCACGCCAGACAGCATTGAAACAATGCCGTCTGACGCCGTGCACTCAGCGCAGCTTGTTGCCATCCACATCCAGCACCGTCACTTCGCCGAGTTTCAGATCGCGCACACCCTGCTCGATCTTGGCCAGATCACCAACGATCACCCAGGTGAACTGCTCCGGCTTCAGCGTCGCTTTCGCGGCCGCATTCACATCGTCCAGCTTGATCGCTTCGTAACGGCCTTTCAGCGTTTCAACATAGTTGTCCGGACGCTGGTACTGCACCATCCACGACAGCGTGCCCTGTACCGCGCCAGCAGTTTCGTAAGCGCCCGGCAGTGCGCGCACGGCGTTCAGCACGCTCTTTTCCAGCTCCGCCGCCGTGACCGGCTTGCTGCCCAGCAGATCGCGGTACTCCTTGATCACCTCTTTCACCGACTCGGCAGTCTTGTCGGTTTGCACCGGTGCGAAAGCCAGATACGGGCGCTGTCCGACTGCATCCTGGGTAAACGCGTAGGCGCCGTAAGCCCAGTGCTTGTCCTCGCGCAGGTTCATGTTCAGGCGCGACGAGAACTGGCCACCGATGGCATCGTTCAGGGCATTCAGCGTCAGGTAATTATCGACACGTGCCGACGGGAATACCTGGCCGGCAATGATGGTCGATTGCTCGGCGCCCGGTTTGTCGATCAGGAACACGCGCGCTTTTGCCGGCAATTGCACTTCGGCGATCTGCTTCACCGGCTTGGCCGTCGCCGGTGCCTGCCAGCCACTGAAGGCCTGCTCGAGTTTCGGCACAATTTCATTCAGCGTCGTGTCACCGACCACTACCAGCGTGGCGTTGTCCGGACGCAGCCAGCGCTGATGAAACGCCTGCAGATCCGCACGCGTCAGGCTGCTGATGCTGGCTTCCGTGCCGCTGCCGGTGAACGGAATGCCATACGCATGATTGGCACCGTACAGCAGCGGCGGCAGGGTGCGCAGCGCCATCGACTGGGCCTGGGTTTTTTCGCGCTTGATGCCGTTGATCCAGCGGCCACGCACGCGGTCGATTTCTTCCTGGCTGAAATCCGGATTGCGCACGACATCGGCAAACAGCGCCAGCGAGGCATCGGTGTTCTGCTTCAGGGCATCGAGCGAAACCGAGCAGGTATCCAGACCACAACCACTGCCGAGCTGCGCGCCAAGGCGTTCGGCTTCAGCGCTGATTTGCAGCGAGGAGCGCGAGCGCGTGCCTTCATCGAGCATGCTGACCGCAAAATTGGCGGTGCCAAGTTTGCCGCCCTGATCGGCAGCGAAACCGGAATCAAACTGCAACTGGAAACCGATGGTCGGAATGGTGTGCCGCTCGGCGAGCACCACATTCAGGCCGTTCTTCAGCGTCGTGCGCTGCACTTTCGGGAACACCAGTTCCGGCGCGCTGCTGACTTCCGGCAGCTTGCTGCGATCGGCTCCGGTTTTCGCCGCCGTGTAATTCGGGAAGGGATGCACTTCCAGCGTGTGCACGCCCGAGCTCAGCCAGTTGCGTGCGGTCGCCTGCAAACTTTTGGCGTCAGCCTTGCGGTAATTTTCCAGCTGGGTTTTCCAGGCGCCGGCGTCACCGAGATAGGTCTCCCAGGTGGCCAGCACATCGCTCTTGCCGCCAAAGCCGCCGATGCGCTCCACGCCACGGATAAAACCGGCCTCAACCGAAGCCTTGACGCGCGCCAGTTCGTCGGCGGTCGGGCCGCTGGCGATCAGTTTGTTGAGTTCGTCTTCGATAATGCGATCGACCACGGCGTGATCGACACCCGGTTTGACGTCCGCCACGATCTGCCACATCGACGCCAGCTCGAACTCCTGATTGTTGGCGTACACCGACGTCGCCAGCTGCTTGTCATAGACCAGCGTCTTGTACAGTCGCGAGTTTTTGCCACCACCAAGAATGGCGGCGATCAGGCTCAGCTGATCACTGTCGCGGCTGCCGAGTTGCGGCGTGTTCCAGGTTTTGTACAAACGCGTCTGCGAAACGCGATCATGCATGACGTCGCGGGTATTCTCCGTGCGCTTGGCGATCCAGGCTTCGCGGCGGGTCAGCGGCGGGCCACTCTGGATGTCACCGAAATATTTCTGCATTTTTTCTTTTGCGGTCGCGACATCAATGTCGCCGGCCAGTACCACCACGGTGTTCGCCGCGCCGTAGTACTGCTTGAACCACGCATGCACGTCTTCCAGTTTGGCGGCGTTCAGATCCTCCATCGAACCGATGGTTTCCCAGGAATAGGGATGGCCATTGGGGAATACCGCCTTCTGGATCGCTTCGTCCGCCTTGCCATAGGGCTGGTTTTCGCCCTGACGCTTTTCGTTTTGCACCACGCCGCGCTGCTCATCCAGCTTGGCCTGGGTGATCGCGCCGAGCAGATGGCCCATGCGATCCGATTCCATCCACAGCGCCATGTCCAGTGCCGTGGTGGGCACGTTCTGGAAGTAGTTGGTGCGATCCAGCCAGGTCGTGCCGTTCATGTCGGTGGCGCCGACTTTTTCAAACGGACCGAAGTATTCGTCGTTGTAATTTTCCGAGCCGTTGAACATCAGGTGTTCAAACAGGTGGGCGAAGCCGGTGCGGCCCGGACGCTCATCTTTGGAACCGACGTGATACCAGACGTTGACCGCGACGATCGGCGCTTTGCGATCGGTATGCACGACCACGGTCAGGCCGTTGTCGAGCTTGAATTTGCTGAAAGGAATATCGATGGCTGAGGACGCGGTTTCGCCGGCCGGCGGCGTCGCCGGAGCAGACGTGGCAGCGTGGGTCAGCGTGCTGCCCATTGCGCCGAGCACGGCGAGGGCGAGCAGGTGTTTGCGGACAGACATGTGGCACTCCATGTGTAAACGGCTTGCAAACCGGAAGCGCGCAGCTTAGCCAGCCGGCGCCGCGCGCCCTACGTCTGCCCGCAGACGGATTTGTTGCCAAGTGTGAATGCCGTACAAATGAAAACGCCGGCGTGTGCCGGCGTTTTGCTGGTCCTGCCAGTTCGCGCGATTGTGTTGCTCAGCCCATCGCCGCGAGTGTTTTCAGTGCGTCGCCGGTAACCCGTTGCACGGTCCACTCGTCCATCGGTTTGGCACCGAGCGCGTGATAGAACTCGATGGCCGGCGTGTTCCAGTCCAGCACCGACCACTCAAAACGGCCGCAATCGCGCTCGACTGCAATTTTCGCCAGTTGCACCAGCAGCGCCTTGCCGATGCCGCGACCGCGATGCTCCGGCAACACAAACAGATCTTCGAGATAGATGCCGGGCTGGGCGAGAAAGGTCGAATAGTTGTGGAAGAACAGCGCGAAACCGGCCGGCTTGCCCTGCCACTCGGCGATCAGCACTTCGGCGACCGGTCGCGGACCAAACAGCGTCGCGGCCAGCTTTGCTTCCGTTGCCACCACCTGATCAGCAAGTTTTTCGTAATCGGCCAGGGCACGGATGAAGCCGAGGATGACTGGCACATCATCACGCGTGGCCGGCCGGATAAAAAGATTGCTCATGTTCGCTGTCCGTCAGTTTTGTTGTTTGTCGGTTCTGTTGATTGTCAGTGCTGTTGCGTGCCGGATCAGGAGTGCATCCGATCAGGCCTGTGGCGGTTAGGCGTAATAGCGCGCCAGATAGGTCTCGAATGGCTCCTGCGGCGCGGCGTCAATTGCCGCCTGTTCTGCCCGCGATTGCGCCGCCATGTCGGCAAAGGTTTTTTCGTCCGCTACCGACAGGGGCTGGGCCAGCAAGGACTGGCGATGCTGGCGGGCCAGTGCCTCGGCGTAAACAAAATAGCCACCGTGATCGCGCGCACCGCGCAGCATCGCCGCCGACGGCGTCGACTCCGGCTCGTCTATGCGCGCGCGCAACATCTGCATGCACTGCTGATAGGCTTCACCGTCGTAGGCCATGTCCAGCATCACGGCAAATGCCTGCATGTCATTGAACAATTCGTGGGCGACGGTACGGAATTCGTGCTCGCGGTTGTGCAGCAACAGCGTCAGATCCGGATGCCGGCCCTGCATCACCACGCGACGCTTGTTTTCCTTGTTCTCGGCTTCTTCCCGCGCAGTGATCGACGGGCTTTCGCGGAACAGGCACATCATCAGCAGCACATCGGCGAAGCGGATCATGTCGGCGTTGACACCGATGGGTGAGAACGGATCGAGATCGTAGAGCCGCACTTCCAGATATTCGACACCGTGTTCGCGCAGCACTTTGGCCGGACGCTCGCCGTTCAGCGGCGTGTGCTTGGGACGGATGCCGGCGTAAAACTCGTTTTCGATCTGCAGAAGATTGGCATTCAGCTGTTTCCAGTGACCGTTCACTTCGACACCAATCTCGGCGTAGAAGGGATCGGGTGTGCGGATCGCCTCCTCCAGCGCAGCCGCATAGTCCTGCACATTGTCAAAGCTGACATGCAGACCGGCCTGGGCATTGTTCTGGTAACCGATATCGCTCATGCGCAGGCTGGTGGCATAAGGCCCGTAGAGCGTGCGCGGCGAATACTCGATGAGCTCGGTGGTTTTGCCGCGCAGGAAAGACCGGCCGATAGCCGGCGACGCGCCGAACAGATACGGGATCAGCCAGGAGTAGCGCTGGAAATTGCGGATCAGGGCGAAATAGCGATCGTCTTTGAAGCGGCGCAAATCATCGGAACAGGCGCAGCAATCTTTCAGCGTTTTCCAGAACTCGTCCGGCAGCGACCAGTTGTAGTGGACGCCGGCGATCGCCTGCATGTGCCGGCCGTAACGGTGACCGAGACCTTCGCGATAGATGTATTTGAAGCGGCCCTTGTTCGAATCGCCGTAATACGCAATCGGAATCGAGTTGTCGTCACCGAGCACACAGGGCATGGACGCGCTCCAGAGCATTTCCTCGCCCAGATGCGCCACCGTGTAGCGATGGATTTTTTCCATGAATTGCAGCGGAAATTCCGGGTCGGTGCTCGGCGGCGTGATGAATTCCAGCAGCGCTTCGGAATAGTCGGTGGTGATCCACGGATGCGTCAGCTTGGAGCCGAGCGCCTCCGGATGCGGCGTTTGCGCCAGTTCGCCCTGAGGCGTGACACGCAGGCATTCCTTTTCCAGTCCGCGCACGATACCGCGCAGGATCCGGGCATTGGCCTGTGAGGAAAATTGCCGGATCGCATCACAGCAGGTGAATTTCAGCATGGCGGGAGTCCCTGATCGGCAAGAGCGTCAATATGGCAGCGCGCCCTGCAATTTCAAGACGAGGAATGCCACGCGCCGGTGAACAGAGTGTTTCCGTTGTTCGTGCAACACCTCGCACCGGTGGAGCAGGGATGCGGGAGCGGCGCCGATGTTTCAGCGTCGGCCGGCAATATTTGCCGCGACGTTTTCATCGGCGCGAGCCGGCGACCGCAAGACCACGCCAACGCGCGCCGCTGTGCGCTTGCGGCGCGAACCGCCGTACCGAGGCCTGTGCCCGTGCGCCGAGCAAGCTCTCCCGGTATCAGCGACCGGGGCGTCCCGGCGGAGGCCACCGCCGCACGCCCCCCTCTTTCGCGCGGAGAAAAAGCCGCCGGCAACCATGAGGCCGCCATCAGCCCGCAACTGCGGCTTGACCTGACATGGGGATACGGACAATTATTAGATCAACCAGTCGATCTAATAAATTAACCATGCGCAAAACTGACCCCGTCCGCCAGGCCGAACGCCGCCAGCACATTCTCGACGCCGCCATCCGCTGCTTTGCCCGCAACGGCTTTCACCTGACGCGTACGGCCGAGATCTGCGCCGAGGCCGGCATGAGCCCCGGCAACCTGTTCCATTACTTCCCGAGCAAAGACGCCATCATCGCCGCCATCGTCGAGGACGATCAGCGCGCCAGCACCGCCCGTCTGGCGCTTGCCGCAGACAGTGACGACGCCTGGGCCGCGCTGCTGGCCATCATCGACGACACCCTGGCGGCCTATGCCGACCCGCTGTTTCTGCGCATCACCCTCGAAATCATCGCCGAGGCGGTGCGCAATCCGGCGCTGCACGCCTGCGTCCAGACCAATGAAGCCGCCCGCCGCGCCGCACTGGCGGATCTGCTGGCCCGGGCCACGGCACGCGGACAGGTGCGGCTGGACAGCGATGCCGGCACCGCTGCCGACTGGCTGCTGTTGCTGCTTGACGGCGCCTTCGGCCGGGCCATGGTCGAGCGCCCGTTCCATCCGGAGCGCTACCGGCCGCTGTTGCTCGCCGCGCTGGGCAAGCAGGTCCAGCCGCCCGTGGCGCCGACAACGAAGGGCTGAAGCCAGTCCCACCCATCCGGCGCGCCAGCCGGACAGCCGGCGGTAAACACCGGGCACGGGCCTGAACGTCTCCAGCGCTCCCCGCCCCCCGACAGCGACAGCCTCACCGACGCCGTCGGCGACACGATCACCGAACACCACTCCGACCAAGGAATGCCCCATGTCCAGCCGCACCTGTCCGCCGCCCGGCCGCATTTCCGACATCGACGCCCTGCGCGGCTTCGCCCTGCTCGGCATCCTGCTGGTCAACAGTGCTGCCATGGCTTCGGCCTGGTACGGATCGGGTCTGCATGATCCGGCCTATGGCGGCAGCGTGGACGCCTTCGTCCGCGGCCTGATCAGCGCCCTGTTCGAAACCAAGTTCTACCTGCTGTTTTCTTTCCTGTTCGGCTACAGCTTCACCCTGCAGCTGGCGTCGGCGGATCGCGAGGGCGCAGCCTTTGCGCCGCGCTTCCTGCGTCGCCTGCTGGGTCTGGCGCTGTTCGGCATCGGTCACGCCGTGCTGCTGTTTCAGGGTGACATCCTGTTCACCTATGCCCTGCTCGGCCTGCTGCTGCTCGGCCTGCGGCACCTGACGCCACGCTCCGCAGTGATACTGGCGATGGCGCTGCTGTCGCTGACGGTGATCGGCTGGTCACTGCTGGCCGCGCTGGCCAGCCTCACTCCGACCGATCTGCCGGTCGCCGCGATCCATGCCCATGCCGCACAGGTCGAGGCGGCTTACCGCGCCGGCATCGCCAGCGTTATCCAGCAGCACGTCCGCGACATTCAGGACGGCGTGGCCTTTGTCCTGCTGTTCATTCAGGCGCCCTGTGCGCTGGCCATGTTCCTGCTCGGTCTGGCGGCCGGCAAAACCGGCGCGCTGCAAACGCTGGCTGCCGACCCGGAATGCTGCGCAAAACTGCTGCGCTGGACGCTGCCACCCGGCCTGCTGGGCGCGCTGCTGTACATCACACCGGCGCTGCACGGCAGTCAGGAACATCTGGGCTTGCTGGCGCTGGCCATCGATCTGCTCAGTGCGCCGCTGCTGGCGATTGGCTGGCTGCTAATCCTGCTGCGCGCGCTGCACAGCCGCGTCGGCAACACGCTCAGCAATTGGCTGGCGCCTGCCGGTCGCATGGCGCTGTCGAACTACCTGCTGCAATCGCTGATCGCGGCGCTGATCTACACCGCCTGGGGCTGGGCGTTGATCGGCCAGCTGTCGCCGCTGCAAACACTGCTGATCGCACTCGCCACTTACGCGGCGCAGTTGTGGGCCTCGCGCCGCTGGATGCAGACACATGCGTACGGGCCGGCCGAGTGGCTGCTGCGCGCGCTGACCCGCTGGCAGTGGCCGCGCTGGCAACGCGAAACGCTTGGCAGCACGGCACCGAACAGTCGCGGTGAAATCGCGCCGTCGTGAATTAAAACCTGTCGTGAGTGACAGCGTGTCGTGAGTGAAACGGCGAAATCAGATAAACCTTTTCGCGAACTGCAAAAACAAAACGCCCGCTACAGCGGGCGTTTTGTTTCTTTATGGCTCAGCCTTGCGGCTTGCGGCCGACGTCTGCGACTCAGCCAACCGCCTTGCGCGCGTTGCGGAACATGCGCAACCACGGACCGTCTTCGCCCCACTCGGCCGGATGCCAGGAGTTTTGCACGCTGCGGAACACACGCTCGGGGTGCGGCATCATGATGGTGACGCGACCATCGCGCGACGTGACGGCGCTGATGCCATGCGGCGAACCGTTGGGATTGGCCGGATAGCTGGCGGCCACCGCGCCGTGATTGTCCACCCAGCGACCGGCGACCAAACCACTCTGCGACAGCGCCAGTGCTTCAGCGGCAGTTGCCGTTTCGGCGCGACCTTCACCGTGCGCCACCGCCACCGGCAGACGCGAACCCTGCATGCCGGCGAAGAACAGCGACGGACTCTGCTCGATCAGCATCAGGCTCAAACGGCCTTCAAACTGCTCGGAGGCGTTACGGACAAAGCGCGGGAAATGTTCTGCACCGGGGATCATGTCTTTCAGTTGCGACATCATCTGGCAACCGTTGCAGACACCGAGCGAGAAGGTTTCATTGCGGGCAAAGAACGCCGCAAATTCGTCACGCGCACGCTGGTGGAACAACACGTTCTTGGCCCAGCCACCACCGGCACCGAGCACGTCGCCATACGAGAAACCGCCGCAGGCCACGATTCCGGCAAAATCTTTCAGGGACACACGGCCGGCGAGAATGTCGCTCATGTGCACGTCGAAGCTGCGGAAGCCGGCACGCATGAACGCTGCCGCCATTTCCAGCTGACCGTTGACGCCCTGCTCACGCAGGATCGCCACTTTCGGTTGCAGACCTTTGGCGATATAGGGCGCGGCGACATCGTCGGCGATGTCAAACGTCAGCTTCGGCGTCAGCCCCGGATTGTTTTCGTCGCACTTGGCGGCGTATTCCTCGTCAGCGCCCTGCGGGTTGTCGCGCAGCTTCTGCATTTCGTACGACAGGCGCGACCAGATTTTTTTCAGCGCCAGTGTCGGCTCATCCAGCAGCGTGTCGCTGCCTGCGCGGATCAGGATGCGACGCGCAGGCACAGGTTTGCCGAGGTCATGCAGCGCATCGGCCAGGCCCTGCGCTGCAAACGCGGCACGCACGGCCGCAACGTCGGCAGCGCGCACCTGCACGACAGCGCCGAGCTCTTCATTGAACAGTGCGGAGGTGAGGTCGCTGCCGAGCGCAGCAATATCGATCTCGATACCGCAGTGACCGGCAAACGCCATTTCGGCAAGCGTTGCCAGCAAACCACCATCGGAACGATCGTGATACGCCAGCAGTTTGCTGTCGGCATTCAGTGACTGGATCGCTGCAAAGAAACCGGCCAGCAATTTGGCATCAACGACATCCGGCGTGCGGTTGCCGATCTGATCAAAACAATGCGCCAGCACCGACGCGCCCAGACGCTGCTCGCCACGCGCCAAATCAATGAACAGCAGGCGGCTGTCATCGATTTGCTGGAGTTGCGGCGTCAGGGTCTGACGCGCATCCAGCACAGGCGCGAACGACGACACGATCAGGCTGAGCGGTGCGGTCACTGATTTTTTGACGCCCTGCTCCTCCCAAACCGTTTTCATCGACATGGAATCCTTGCCGACCGGAATGGTGATGTTCAGTGCCGGACACAGCTCCATGCCCACGGCCTGCACCGCGGCAAACAGTTTGGCATCTTCGCCTGGCGATCCGGCCGAGGCCATCCAGTTGGCCGACAAGCGGATGTCGCTGAGGTTTTCGATACGCGCCGCGGCGATGTTGGTAATCGATTCCGCTACCGCCATGCGCGCCGCTGCCGCAGCGTCGATGATTGCTGCCGGCGTGCGTTCACCCATTGCCATCGCTTCGCCGGTGTAACCGGTCAGAGCCGACAGCGTCACCGCGCAATCCGCCACCGGCACCTGCCAGGGACCAACCATCTGATCGCGCGCCACCATGCCGGTGATGGTGCGATCGCCGATGGTGATCAGGAAAGATTTGTCGGCCACGGTCGGATGCGCGAGCACGCGTTCGGCCATTTCCTTGACCGATGCCTTGATCTGCACCGGCGGCAATGCCAGCTCACGCGATTGCACATCACGGTGCATGCGCGGCGGTTTGCCAAACAGCACATCCATCGGCATGTCGATGGGTTCGCGGCCGAAATGCCGGTCGGTCAGGCGCAGCTGCAGTTCTTCGGTTGCTTCGCCGAGCACGGCAAACGGCGCGCGTTCGCGGCCACAGAGCTTGCCGAACGTTTCGAGATTTTCCGGCGGCACGGCGAGCACATAACGCTCCTGGGCTTCGTTGCACCAGATCTCGACCGGCGACATGCCCGGTTCGGCATTGGGAATGGCGCGCAGTTCGAAACAACCGCCGAGCTCGCCATCGTGCACCAGTTCCGGCACGGCATTCGACAGGCCACCGGCACCGACATCGTGGATCGAGCGGATCGGGTTGGCGTCGCCCAACGCCCAGCAGCGATCGATCACTTCCTGGCAGCGACGCTCCATTTCCGCGTTGTCACGCTGCACGGACGCAAAATCCAGATCCGCGGCCGACGAGCCACTGGCCATCGATGAGGCAGCGCCACCACCCAGACCGATCAGCATCGCCGGACCACCGAGCACAATGATCTTGTCGCCCGGTTGCAGCTTGTGTTTCTTGACATGATCTTCGCGGATGTTGCCGAGGCCGCCGGCGATCATGATCGGCTTGTGATAGCCGCGCACTTCAACGCCGTCGCCAACCGGAATAGCCTGCTCATAACTGCGGAAATAACCGCACAGTGCCGGGCGGCCGAATTCGTTGTTGAACGCCGCGCCGCCAATCGGTCCTTCGAGCATGATGTCGAGCGCCGAAACGATGCGGAACGGTTTGCCGTAATGGGTGTGTTCCCAGGGCTGCAGATAACCGGGCACGCGCAGGTTCGACACGGTGAAACCGTTCAGACCGGCTTTCGGTTTCGAGCCACGGCCGGTCGCGCCTTCGTCGCGGATCTCGCCGCCGGCACCGGTTGATGCACCCGAATACGGTGCAATCGCGGTCGGGTGATTGTGCGTCTCGACTTTCATCAGGATGTGGATCGGTTCGCGCGAATAGGTGTATTCGCCGGTCGGCACATCGGTCATGAAGCGATCACCGGTGAAGCCCGTGATCACCGACGCATTGTCCTTGTAGGCCGAGAGCACCCCCGCACTGTTGTGCTGATAGGTGTTCTTGATCATCTGGAACAGCGACTTGTCCTGCTGGACGCCGTCGATGGTCCACGTCGCGTTGAAAATCTTGTGCCGGCAATGTTCGCTGTTGGCCTGCGCGAACATCATCAGTTCGACATCGGATGGATTGCGCTTCAGCTCCGTGAACCGCTCGACCAGATAATCGATTTCGTCTTCGGCCAGTGCCAGACCGAGATCGCGGTTGGCTTGCACCAGCGCGGCACGACCGCCGCCAAGAACATCGACGCGGGTAAACGGCTTCGGCTCGTGATGGCCGAACAGCACATCCGCAGCGTCCAGCGATTCCAGCACCGCCTGGGTCATGCGGTCGAACAGTGCCGGCTTTACTGCCTGCAGCGCGGCCGGTGACAGCGGCTTGCCGCCTTCGCCGCGCAGGTAGTAGGCCACGCCACGCTCAAGGCGGCGCAGATTCTGTACATCACAATTCAGGGCGATGTCGGTGGCCTTGGACGACCACGGCGAGATCGTGCCCGGACGTGGCACCACCAGCAGCAGGCTGCCCTCGCGCGCTTCAACCGTCAGACGCGGACCGTATTCCAGCAGCCGGTCCAGCACCTTGGCGTGCTCCGCCGACAGGGGCGCCGTGAGGTCGGCGAAATGCACGAACTCGGCGTACACCGAGACAACCTCGGCGCTGCGTTCACGACAGGAAGCAAGCAACTTGGCCTTGCGGAAGTCCGAAAGGGCCGGGGAACCGGTCAGGATGAGCATGCGGGGCACTCGCGAAGGGAGGTGGGCGCCGTGTTTCTTATGCCGGAAAACACGGCCAAAAAGCCGGCGCAAATTTTAGCGGAAAGCGCTCCCGCCGGACACCCGCAGATTTGCTGGACAAAACCTGAACAATGCTGAGAACGGCTATCGGACTAGCAATATATGTCATTGTTTGTAAAGCTTATTTCCCTGCAAACTTGCAGAAACACCAAAGCAAAACCATAATGCACGGCAATTTGCCTTCCGGCAGCTACTTATCAGCGGCCGGAACGGCCCGGAAACACGGGATAAATTGCGTTGCAGATCACCGTTACACAAGGTTTTCGTCGATGGGCGCTGCCGATGCTGCTGGCATCCGCGGCGCTTTTGACATCTTGTGCAAAAGTACCATCAGAAGCGCAGTTATCCTCCGTACAACAGCGCGGCGAACTGCGTGTTGCCATCGTTCAGGACCTGTTGCCGCCCGCTGATGTCGAGCGCGTGTCGCTGGAACTGACACTGGCCAGCGAATTCGCTGACAGCCTCGGTCTGCGTCTCAAGACCGTCCCGGCCCACGGCCCGGAACAGCTCGGCGATCTGCTCGAATCCGGCGCCGCCGATCTGGCTCTGGCGGTTGCACAGAACAGCAGTCTGGCCCGCCAGCTGCACGTCACCCGCGCCTACGCCGCCAGCCCCTACGTGCTGGTCCACAAGCAGGGCCGCCGGCAGCCTGACGATTTGCGCGATCTCGACGATGCCCGCCTGCGCGTGGCCCAGGGCTCGCGCGCCAGCGAACTGCTGAGTGCCGAAAAAGAACAGGCGCCCGGGCTGCACTGGCTGGAAACGCCGCGCAGCGACAGCGAATTGCTCGGCGCCGTCATCGACGAAACCATCGACTACACCATCGTTCCGGCGCACCTGCTGCGCATCAAGCGCCAGCATTACCCGGCGCTGACCCCGGCATTCGCCATCGGTGATCGCGAAGCACTCGCCTGGGCGACGTCCCGGCTGCAGGATTACAGTCTGCTCGACGCCGCTGATCGCTTCCTCGCCGAACGCGTCAGCAGCGGCCATGTCGCGGCGCTGGAAAAACACCTCTACGGGCCGATCGACGAATTCAATTATCTGGAGAGCCGGCGTTTCGTTGATGCCGCGCTTGAACGCCTGCCGCAATACCGCGAGTGGTTTGAAAAAGCCGCCGCGCAGGATCTGGACTGGCGTTTGCTGGCGGCGATTGCCTATCAGGAATCGCACTGGCGCGAAGATGCCGTGTCCGCGACCGGTGTGCAGGGCCTGATGATGCTCACGCTGGACACAGCGGCGCGCGTCGGCATTGCGGATCGCACCGATCCGCAGCAAAGCATTCACGGCGGCGCGCAGTATTTCCGCGAAATGCACGCCAAGATCCCGGAACGCATCCAGGAACCGGATCGCACCTGGTTCACGCTGGCGGCCTACAACGTCGGCTTTGGCCATCTCGAAGATGCGCGCATCCTGACGCAGCGCAAAGGCGGCAACCCGGATCGCTGGGAAGACGTCAAACGCTATCTGCCGCTGCTGCGTGAAGAACAGTATTACGCGCAAAGCAAACACGGTTTCTGCCGCGGCAATGAGCCGGTGCATTTCGTCGCCAACATCCAGCGCTATCACACCACTTTGCGCTGGTTGTCCGGCGAAGTCGGCCGTGATGAACAGCGCCGCATGGCCGGCATGGCACTGGCTTCAGCGCACTGACACCCCGGCACAAGCAGACAGCGTATTCGTCGCGGTCACAAACGCCATGTCCGGCACCACAGCCGCCTCTCGACCGCGTGCATTCCTGCTTCAAGCTACCAAGCCGGCGTTCACGTCAGGGCGATTCAGCGCTGGCGCCGGGCCGCAAAGAAGCTCTTCAGCATGCTCTCGCATGTGCCGGCATCGACACCGGCACTGAGCTGGCAAATATGATTCAGCTGCGGATGCCGCAGCACCTGCAACACGCTGCCGGCAGCACCGGCTTTCGGATCGGCCGCGCCATACACCACACGCCTGACCCGAGCCTGCACAATGGCGCCCGCACACATCGGACAGGGTTCCAGCGTTACATACAGCGTGCAATCGTTGAGCCGGTAATTGCCGCGCGCCTGCGCCGCTGCGCGCAGCGTAACGATCTCCGCATGCGCGGTCGGATCATTGCTTGCAATCGGCTGATTCCAGCCTTCTGCCAGCTTCTCGTCACCACACACCAGCACAGCGCCAACCGGCACTTCGCCGGCATCCGCTGCGCGCTGCGCGCAGGCGAGCGCCTGTTGCATCCAGTAGGTGTCGCGTTCGGTTTCAGCAGTGGTGTTGCTCATGTACATGTCAGCCATGCAGAAGATTTTTAGCGAAGCGACCAGCGAGCCAGCACGCGGTGTTCCGTGCGCCCCAGCAAGCTGTGGATCAGTACCAGCTCGGTCGCCTGCCAACTGAGTGGTGACACCGGCAGCTCCGGCACCACCAGCCGATCATAGAGCAGCGTCACATGCGGCGTGAAACTGCGGTCGTTCTGCAGAAATCCCACCGCTTTCATCGACGCCCCCAGCTCTCGCTGAAAATGCAGCAGCGCGTGGAGACCGCGACGCGCCAGCAGAACGAAAGGACGATTGTCGTGGGCACGGGCAAAACTCATGACCCGATCAAACACCAGATCCAGCGGTGTGCGCGACGTACGCTCGACCGCATGGTGAATGCGCGCGATCCAGTCATCCGGCAAGCGCTCGTGATCCAGCAGGTGTTGCAGCGTGATGTGCAGATGCTCATCGCGCAGCGCCCGCCCCTGCAGTCCGTGCAGTTGCCGTTGTAGCTGCTCAATTGCGCGGATCGCCGGCCACTGTTCCGCCGGTGGCTGCAGCGCCAGAAACAGGCGCTCCTTGCCTGGACGATGCGGAGAGAGTGGCGGGAATTCCGCTTCCGGCAAATCAAAGCCGCCCAGACTCAGTTGCGCACACATATCCTGTCATCCTGTTTCCGTCATTTGGCGCAAGCGAAAAACAAGTGCAACCAGCGCCCGTGAACTGCCGTTCTGCGTTAGCGAACAGTCTTGCTGAAATTGAATGCCTGTATGGCCAGCCCTTCGCGAAAATAGAACGCGTGGGCTCGTGCGCGCTGCACACCGGAATCGAGTACCAGCTCCACGCAAGCCAACTCGCGGGCAATCTGTTCGCAGTATTGCAACAACGCGCGCCCCACGCCCCGCGAGCGCTGCGTTTCGTCCGTGACCAGATCATCGACATAGAGAAAACGACCGGCAAACGTATTTTCGCCACTGCGCCAGACTGCCACACCGCAAACCTGCTCGTCCGCCACCGCCACCAGCATGCGGCCGCCGCCAGCAAAAACGCCGGCCATTTTTTCCGCGTACGTTAGCGGTAGTTGCGGTCGCAACTGGCGATGCACACGTTCAGCACGCGCCAGCCAGTCCGGAAACTGCAAACTTCCTGCACGATCAGTGATCTCGATGATTTGCATGGCGGCTCCGGTTTCAGCAGGCAGAGATGACGATGCCGGGAAAACCCGGCATCGTCGTCACGCATTATTCCCACTCAATGGTCGCCGGCGGTTTGCCGCTGACGTCATACACCACCCGCGAAATGCCTGGCACTTCGTTGATGATGCGATTGGAAATGGACTCCAGCAATTCGTAAGGCAGGTGCGCCCATTTCGCGGTCATGAAGTCGATGGTTTGCACGGCGCGTGCGGCGACCACGTAATCGTAGCGGCGGCCATCGCCCATCACGCCCACCGACTTCACCGGCAGGAACACCACGAATGCCTGCGACACTTTCTGGTACCAGTCGGCTTTGCGCAGCTCTTCGATGAAAATGTGATCGGCTTTGCGCAGCAGATCGCAGTACTCTTTTTTCACTTCGCCGAGCACGCGCACGCCCAGCCCCGGACCGGGGAAAGGATGGCGGTAAAGCATGTCGTAAGGCAGGCCGAGTTCCAACCCAAGCTTGCGCACTTCATCCTTGAACAGTTCGCGCAGCGGCTCGACCAAACCGAGTTTCATGTCCGGCGGCAAGCCGCCGACATTGTGGTGCGACTTGATCACGTGTGCCTTGCCGGTTTTCGCGCCGGCCGATTCGATCACATCCGGATAAATCGTGCCCTGCGCCAGCCACTTGGCATTTTTCAGTTTTGCCGCTTCTTCCTGGAAGACATCGACGAACAGGCGACCGATGATTTTGCGTTTCGCTTCCGGATCACTCTCACC
Source organism: Permianibacter sp. (assembly GCA_041913605.1). Classification (GTDB taxonomy): domain Bacteria; phylum Pseudomonadota; class Gammaproteobacteria; order Enterobacterales; family Permianibacteraceae; genus Permianibacter. The sequence continues at coordinate 53,039 of JAYSEY010000005.1, read as the reverse complement.
GGCCAGTGCGCTCATGAAGCGCTCTTCGGCGTTGACGCGGATGACCTTGATGCCGAGGTGTTCGGCGAACATCGCCATCACCTGATCACCTTCGTGCAAGCGCAGTAGGCCGTGATCGACGAACACACAGGTCAGCTGTTTGCCAATCGCACGGTGCAGGAGCACGGCTGTCACGGATGAATCCACACCGCCCGAAAGGCCGAGAATGACGTCGTCGTGACCGACTTTGTCGCGGATGCTATGCACCGCGTCGTCGATGATGTTGGCCGAGGTCCAGTTGGCATCGCAACCGCAGATCTCTCGCACAAAGCGCTCGAGCATGCGTCCACCCTGATGCGTGTGGGTGACTTCCGGATGGAATTGCACACCGTAGAACTGACGGCCTTCATCGGCCATCACGGCGATGGCGCAGTTGTCGCTTTCAGCGATGATCTCGAAACCCTGCGGCGCCTCGACAACCTTGTCGCCGTGACTCATCCAGACATCGAGCACACCCAGACCACTGTCGCTGACATGATCCTCAATGCCACGCAGCAGTTCGGAATCTTTCAGCACGCGCACAGCGGCGTAACCAAACTCGCGGTTGTGACCGGCTTCGACCCGACCACCAAGCTGATGCGCCATGGTCTGCATGCCGTAGCAGATACCAAACACCGGCACGCCCAGCTCAAACACCACGTTCGGTGCGCGCGGCGTCCAGCTTTCGGTCACTGACTCCGGGCCGCCGGAAAGAATGATGCCGTTGGGGGCAAATTCGCGGATGTGCTGCTCGTCGGCATCGAATGGCCAGAGTTCGCAGTAAACGCCGATCTCGCGGACGCGGCGGGCGATCAACTGTGTCACCTGGGAACCGAAATCGAGGATAAGGATGCGGTGGGCGTGAATGTCGTGGCTCATGACGGACCTTCGCGTAAGAAAAAACCGGTTGCGGCCTTCACAGGAGAAAGCCGGACACTGCACTGCAAATGCTGAAAACAAATCGGGACTGCCCTGCAGTCCCGATTTGTCGGCCGCCGGACATCAGTCCATGCGGTAGTTTGGCGCTTCCTTGACGATTTGCACGTCGTGGACATGGCTCTCGCGCATGCCGGCCGACGTCACCTTGACGAACTGCGCCTTGGTGCGCAGCTCCTCGATGGTGCGGCAGCCGGTCAGGCCCATGCAGGAACGCAGGCCGCCCATCATCTGGTGCACGATGGCGACCAGCGAGCCCTTGTACGGGACGCGGCCTTCGATACCTTCCGGCACCAGTTTTTCGGTTTCGTTCGCGGTCTGGAAATAGCGATCAGCCGAGCCCTGACGCTGCGACATGGCGCCCAGTGAGCCCATGCCGCGATAGCTCTTGTAGCTGCGGCCCTGATACAGCTCGACTTCGCCCGGCGCTTCTTCGGTGCCGGCCAGCAGGCCGCCAACCATGACCACATGCGCACCGGCAACCAGCGCCTTGCACATGTCGCCCGAGTAACGAATGCCGCCATCGGCAATCGCCGGAATGCCGCGCGCGGCCAGGGCAGCCACGGCGTTGGAAACTGCCGAGATCTGCGGCACGCCAACACCGGTGACGATGCGCGTGGTGCAAATGGAGCCGGGGCCGATACCAACCTTGACGCCGTCAGCGCCGGCATCGGCCAGCGCCAGCGCACCTTCGGCGGTGGCGATGTTGCCGCCGATCACCTGCAGGCCGGGGTACATCTGTTTGACGCGACGGACGCGGTCCAGGACGCCTTGCGAATGACCGTGCGAGGTATCGACCAGCAGCACATCGACGCCGGCCGCCACCAGCGCGGCAACGCGATCGTCGGTGTCGGCACCGGTACCCACTGCCGCGCCGACGCGCAGGTGGCCGAAGGCGTCTTTGCAGGCCTGCGGCTTGTCCGAGGCTTTCTTGACGTCCTTGGCGGTGATCATGCCCTTGAGGCGGAAGGCCTTGTCGACCACCAGCACTTTCTCGATGCGGTGCTTGTGCATCAGGCCGAGGGCGATCTTGAGATCGGTGCCCTCGTCGACGGTGACCAGACGCTCTTTCGGCGTCATCACATTGGAAACCGGTTGATCGAGATGCTCTTCAAAACGCACGTCGCGACCGGTGACGATGCCAACCAGACGCTCACCCTCGACCACCGGGTAGCCGGAGAAGCCGAGCTTGCGCGAGATGGCTTTCAGTTCACGGATGGTGGTGCTGGGGGTGACGGTGGTCGGGTCGGAGACCACGCCGCTTTCGAATTTCTTGACCTGGCGGACATGCTCGGCCTGCTCTTCCACAGTCAGGTTCTTGTGGATGAAGCCGAGACCGCCTTCCTGGGCCAGAGCGATGGCGAGGCGCGCTTCGGACACGGTGTCCATGGCGGCCGAGACCAGCGGAATGTTCAGCTGGATTTCGCGGGTGAGGAAGGTTTTCAGTTCGGCTTGATGCGGCAGCACCGTCGAATGGGCTGGCACCAACAGGACATCATCGAAGGTGAGGGCTTCGCCAACGATACGCATGCACGGGTCCCCTGCAGTAGCAAAGCGGGATTTTAACCGTTTCGCGTCGCTTCTGTCTGCACTGCATCATGGACATTTTTCATACGCCGGTGACGAATGCGGCGAGTCGCCGCGATCCGGCTGGCCGTCCCGCCGGCTGGCGGCGACAATGCCGGCCATCCGGCGATGCCCGTCTGTCACGGCCCGCCCCGACTCCAATCCCGGAATGCCCATGAGTGTTGCCCGCAAGGTTTACAGCGTCGCCGAAGTGCTCGGTCGCGCGCGCCGGCTGGTCGAACAGGACCTCGGCCTGTTCTGGCTGGAAGCCGAAATCTCCAACTTCGCCGCGCCGGCGTCCGGCCACTGGTATTTCTCCCTCAAGGACAGCGAAGCGCAGGTGCGCTGCGCGATGTTCCGTAACCGCAACCAGCTAGTGAGCGCTCGCCCCCGCGACGGCGACCGGGTGCTGGTCCGCGCCCGGCTGACGGTCTATGAGCCGCGCGGCGACCTGCAGCTGTCGGTGGAGTATCTGGAGCCGGCCGGTTTCGGCGCCCTGCAGCAACAGTTCGAGCGCCTGAAAGCCAAGCTCGCCGCAGAAGGGCTGTTTGCCGCCGAACGCAAGCGCCCACTTCCGGTTTTGCCAGCGCGGATTGGCGTGATCACCTCGCCGACCGGCGCTGCTGTCCATGATGTGCTAAGCGTGCTGGCACGGCGGGCGCCGCAACTGGAAGTGATCATTTATCCGGCCGTGGTTCAGGGCAACGAGGCGCCGGCCAGCCTGATGGCCGCGCTGGCGGCCGCCAACCGTCGTCGCGACTGCGATGTGCTGCTGCTGACCCGTGGTGGTGGCTCGCTGGAAGACCTGTTCTGCTTCAACGACGAAGCACTGGCCCGCGCCATCGCCGATTCAGACCTGCCGGTGGTCTCAGCCGTCGGTCACGAAGTTGATTTCACCATCGCCGACTTTGTCGCCGATCTGCGCGCGCCCACGCCTTCGGCGGCCGCCGGCCTGATTGCCCCGGACCGCAGCACGACACTGGCCGCCGTGCGCCAGTCGGCGATCCGCCTCGAACAGGCGTTGCACCGCCAGCTGGAACGCCGCCGTGCGCTGCTGCAGCAAATGCAGCGCCGCTTGCCGACGCCGCGCCGCCTGCTCGAACAGCGCGCCCAGCGTCTGGACGATCTGCAGGCCCGCTTGCGTCAGGGGCTGCTGCTGACCCTGCACCGGAGTCAGGCGCAGCTCACCGCAGTAAGTGCCCGCTTCGCCCGGCAATCACCGGCGGCGCAAGTGGCCCGCGCCGGCCAGCGTATCGACCAATTGAAAGCGGCGCTGCAACGCCAGAGCGAACGGCTGACCAGCCTGCGTCGCCAGCGTCTGCAGGCGCTCGCCGCGACACTGCAGGCGGTGAGCCCACTGGCAACGCTGGCCCGCGGCTACACCCTGACCCGCACCGGCGACGGCCAATTGCTGCGCGCCGACAGCGCTCCGCTGCCAACCGGCTCGGCGCTCGATACCCAGCTCGCCGGCGGCCGGCGCATCCGCTCGCGGGTCGAAACCGACAGCGGATCAGGCGCATGAGCCGCGTTGCGCTGCGCCTCGGCCTTGTTTGTACCGTCCTGCTTTGGATGAGTGCTACGAACGCGTACGGCGCGACAACCGGGCACGCTGCCGATGGCGCGTCGGGCCAAAGGGCGCAAACGGTCGAAACGCATTTGCCGGCACCGCCCCGGACAGGACTGGCCCGCGCTGAACCGGCCGTTGCAGGTTTGCCGCGTGCGGCCGCCATCCCCGGTGGCGTCGCGCACATCGATCTCGGACCGCTCGACCGCCCTGCTCCCGCCGCCCGGTTCAACGACCAGCCGGTACTGGTTCTGCCCGCCGAAGGCCGCTGGCTGGCGCTGGTCGGTCTGCCGCTCAGCCAGCCGGCCGGCGACGCGCGTCTGCTGGTCGATGGCCAGCAGTTGCCCTTCACGGTCAGCGACAAGCGCTATCGCCTGCAGGAACTGAACGTCGAACCGCGCTATGTCGAGCCGCCCGCCGAAGTCGGCGAACGCATCGCCCGTGAACGCGCCCGTCTGGACGCGCTGTTCCGCCGCTTCAGCACGCCGCTGCCAACGCGACTGGACATGCATGTCCCCACTGCCGGCACGCTGAACCACGACAGTTTTGGTTCGCGACGAGTGTTCAACGGCCAGCCGCGCGCGCCGCACAGCGGCATGGACATTGCCGCGCCGGTCGGCACGCCGGTGCAGGCGGTGCTCGATGGCGAGGTCGTGCTGGCCGCCGACCTGTACTTCAACGGCAACACCGTGGTGATCGACCACGGCGGCGGCCTGCTCAGCCTGTACTGCCATCTGGATCGCATCAGCGTCGCGGAGGGTGACAAGCTGCGCCGCCGCGACCTGCTGGGCACGGTCGGCAAAACCGGCCGCGTCACCGGCGCCCACCTGCACTTCACCGTCAGCCTCAACAACGCCCGCGTCGACCCGGCCCTGTTTCTGCCCCGCTGAATTCCGCCGGCGCCGGCAGCTCCCGTTTTCACGGCGGACCGCTCCCCGGGCCGTCCGCCGGCCAGATGAAATTTTCGCGCCGGACATCCATCGCTACGCCAGCGACTACGCTTGCTGCTACCTGTGACGGAGCAAGGAGTCATGCGCATGAGCACGGTGAAATCCAGTCTGGGCACCCGTCTGCTGGTGCTGGTTGGCGGCGGCGTTGGCGTGCTCGCCGTGGCGGCCATCATCGGCCTGTCGCTGCTGAGCGGCCACGTCGCGACACTGCGCGACGGCCTGGACGAGCAGGCGCTGGCCGCGGAAATGGGCGTCAATTTCAAGGTCCAGGTTCAGGAGTGGAAAAACGTCCTGCTGCGCGGCGCCGACGCCGATCAGCGCGCCAAGTATTGGGGCCAGTTCCAGAAGCAGGCCGAGGCCGTGCAACGCGACGCGCAACTGCTGCAGGACAAACTCGCCTCACTCGGCCACAGCGATCTGGCTGCGCAGGTCGGAGCCTTCCGCAGCACACACCGCGAGATGCTCGACAAATATAAAGCCGGCTTCGATGCCTTCACCGCCGCCAACTTTGAGCCGGCAGCCGGCGACAAGGCCGTGAAAGGCATGGATCGCGCCGCTGACGAACAGCTCGGCAATATCCGCACGCATCTGGCCGAACAACTGAAGGCCGACAGCGCCTCTGCAGACAGCGCGCGCTACATCGTCATCAGCGTGGTGGTGTGTGCGGCACTGGCAGCGCTCATTGCCCTGCATCTGCTCATCGGCCGGCTGATCATCGTCCGCACGCGCCGGCTGTTCAATTTCATGGAACACATGCGTCAGGGCCATTTCGAAAAACCGATCTCGCTGGATGGCGATGACGAACTGGCCGTCATGGCTTACGACCTGGAGCAGGTGCGCGTGTTCATCGCCGATCTGGTCAAGGAGATCAACAAGACCTCGACCGAAGTGAGCAACTCCGCCGGCCAGATGACGCGCGCATCGGAAGAACTCGCCACCGCGACATCCGATGCCGAACACCGCATTCATCAGGCGGCAACGGCGCTGACACAAATGGCGGCAACGGTGCAGGAAGTGGCGCGCAATGCGGCCACCACCGCCAATACCACCGACGCGGTGAATCGCTCGGCCAGCGAAGCGCTGCAACAGATGGAGCGATCAACACAGCTGTCGCAGCAACTGGCAGAAGAAATGAATCGCGCTGCCGAGCTGGTCGGCAAGCTGCGTGACGACACGCGCAATATCGGCCAGGTACTGGAAGTGATCCGCGGCATTGCCGAGCAAACCAACCTGCTCGCGCTCAATGCGGCCATTGAAGCGGCACGCGCCGGTGATCAGGGCCGTGGTTTTGCCGTGGTCGCCGATGAAGTGCGCAATCTCGCCCAGCGCACCCAGCAATCCACTCACGAGATCCAGCAAATCATCCAGAGCGTTCAGGGCGGCGCCAGCAGTGCGGCGAATGCCATGGAACAGGGCAATGTCCGCACCCGCGAAAGCGCTGAGCAAAGTGAACAGGCGCGCGCGGCGCTGGCCGCGATCACTGCACGCGTCACCGAGATCCGCGACATGAATGCGCAAATCGCCGCTGCAGCGGAACAGCAGCATGTGGTCGTCGACGACATCACCAAAAACGTCAACGGCATTTCCGAAAGCGCGCGTGAAAGCTCGGTGCACGCCCAACAGTCGGCGACCATGGCCGATGTACTCGGCCGCCTGTCAGGTCGGTTGAAGGAAGTGATCGCCCGCGTCTATGCCTGACGGCGAGAGCCGGGAAATTTTTCCGGTGAAAACGGTTTGCCGGTAAACAATTTTCTCCAGCAAACAAAAAGGCGCATCAGCGCCTTTTTGTTTGCTGCTGCGTTCGTGCTGGTCCGGCGTTCACCTGTCAGCCGGCATCACGCGTCTCAGCGCTCGCTCTTCTTGCGGGCACGGATGATGCGCTGGCGGCGGCGGGCCTGGCGATCGCTGAGTTCATTCTTGCGGTCCGCGAATGGATTGCTGGCGTCTTTCAGTTCCAGACGGATCGGCGCGCCGACCAGCTTCAGTTCACGGCGATAAAAATTCATCAGATAACGCTGATAGTGCTCGGGCAGACGCGACACCTGCGTGCCGTGGATGACAATGCGGAACGGGTTGTGACCACCGAGGTGGGCGTAGCGCATTTTCACCCGGCGGTTGTTGACCAGCGGCGCCTGGAATTCACGCTGCGCCTGCTCCAGCAGATCCGTCATCTTGCTGGTCGAGACATCCAGATGCGCCGAGTCGTAAGCTTCGTGCACGGAATCGAACAGATCGCCGACGCCGGTACCGTGCAGGGCGGAAATGAAATGCAGACGGGCGAAATTGGCGAAGCCGAGACGGCGATCAATTTCATCGCGGATGGTTTGCCGCTGATCCGGATCAAGGCCGTCCCATTTGTTCATCGCCAGCACCAGCGAACGCCCCGATTCGATGGTGTAACCGAGCAGATGCAAATCCTGCTCGGTGAGATTTTCGTGGGCATCCATCACCAGGATCACGACATGCGCGTCGTCGATGGCCTGCAGGGTTTTCACCACCGAGAATTTTTCCACTGCCTCGAACACTTTGCCGCGACGCCGGACACCGGCGGTGTCGATCAGGGTGTAGGGCGTGCCGCGTCGTTCCATGTCGATGTAGATCGAATCGCGCGTGGTGCCGGGCATGTCAAACACGATCACCCGCTCTTCACCAAGGATGCGATTGACCAGCGTCGATTTGCCGACATTCGGCCGACCGATCACCGCCATGCGTATGCCTTTGTGTCCGGCCTCGGCCAGCGCCTGTTCGCGATCACGTTCTTCCAGGTTCAGGCGTTCAATGGCCTGCTGCTGCAGCTGGTGCACACCACGACCGTGCGCGGCAGCGATGGCCTCCGGTTCGCCGAGACCCAGAGCGTAAAACTCGGCCAGCACGATGTCTTCGTTCAGGCCATCGACTTTGTTGACCACCAGCAACACCGGTTTGCCCATCTGGCGCAAATCGCGCGCGATGCGCTCATCCACCGGCGTCAGGCCATCGCGGGCATCACAGAGGAACAGCACCAGATCGGCCTCCAGCATCGCTTGCCGCGACTGCTTGGCCATGTAGCTGTCGATGCCTTCTTCCTCACCGGTAATGCCGCCGGTATCGACGACGATCACCGGGTGCCCCTTGAGCGTGGCATGACCGTACTTGCGATCACGGGTCAGGCCGGGCATGTCGGCGACCAGCGCATCACGCGTGCGTGTCAGGTGATTGAACAGTGTCGATTTACCCACATTCGGGCGGCCCACCAGGGCGATCACCGGCAACATGAAAACATTCCCCAGCGGCGCCATGGCCGCATTGCATCCCTGCCGCCGGAGACGACGGCAGGGAGTGAAAGCATAGTGCTGAAAAAGCAAGCGGCGGGCTTGTCGCCCGCCGCGCTTGAAACTCAGCGCTGCAGATAAACCTGCCAGTCACCGTCGTGGCCAAAGACTGTCATGCGGTCGCCGGCCACCACAGGCTTGAAAACTCAGCGCTGCAGATAAACCTGCCAGTCACCGTCGTGGCCAAAGACTGTCAT
>JAYSEY010000005.1:0-44397 GCA_041913605.1 Permianibacter sp. | reverse complement strand
GCTTGAAACTCAGCGCTGCAGATAAACCTGCCAGTCACCGTCGTGGCCAAAGACTGTCATGCGGTCGCCGGCCACCACAGGCTTGAAACTCAGCGCTGCAGATAAACCTGCCAGTCACCGTCGTGGCCAAAGACTGTCATGCGGTCGCCGGCCACCACAGGCTTGAAAACTTAGCGCTGCTGATAGACCTGCAATTCGCCGTCGTGGCTGAAAACGATCAGCCGGTCACCGGCCACCACCGGATTGCCGCGGAATCCGTCACCGTCCACCGACACGCGCGCCAGAAACTCGCCCTTGTCGCGACTCAGGAAGTGCAGGTAGCCCTCGAAGTCACCGACCACGACGTAATCGCCGAACGCGACCGGCGTCGTCAGGCGACGGTTTTCCAGAGCTTTCTGCGTCCACATCACGAAGCCGCTGGCGCGGTCGAGGGCGCTGAGATGGCCACGGGCGTTGGCGACATACAGCGCCTGCTCATCAATGCCCATGTTGCGGTAGGTGGACATTTCGCGCTGCCACAGGGTTTCGGCATTGCGCATGTCGATGGCCATCACCGAACCGTTCATGCTGGCGACATAGAGCGTGCTGCCGAAAATCAGCGGCTCGGTATCGCTGTCGGCGATGCGCTCGATTTCCGAACGGCCGGTCGGCTGGGCGACGCGTTTTTCCCACAGCTCCTGACCGTTGTTGAGACGGAAAGCCGTGACCTTGCCATTGTCGAATCCGGCAATCGCCAGACCGCCGGCGATCATCGGTGTCGAGGTGCCGCGCTGGGTCAGCAGCGGCACACTGCGATCTGCCAGCCACAGGCGTTCGCCGTTGTCGGCATTGAGCGCAAACAGCTTGCCATCGACCGTGCGCACAACCACGGTGTTTTCGGCAATGGCGGCCGGCGCAATGACTTCGCTGGACACCAGATTGCGCCATTTTTCTTCGCCGGTTTCGTGGTTGAGCGCCACCACTTCGCCGTCGGCCGTGCCGAGAATGACCAGACCGGCACCGGCATTGAGCCCACCGGACACCGGCGCACCCAGCCACATGCGCCACAGCGTTTTGCCGTCACGATCAAAGGCCTGCACCAGACCTTCGGGCGTCGCGGCATAAATGCGATCCTGATACACCACCGGCGTGAGCAATTGCGGCACATCGGTATCCACCGGCCGATCACCGTCCGGTGCGCCGGCCCAGGGCCAGACCGCGCGCCAGGCGCTGCCCAATGACAGGCCTATGCTTTCCCACACCGTGGTGTCGAGCGTTGCCGTCCAGACCGGGTCCGGTTCAAAACGGGCAGAGAATTCCGGCAGCGGCGCCACTTCCAGCGACGCGTCGTCATCACTGGCACAGCCGGCGGCGATCACGGTCAGCGCCGCGAGCAGTGTCGTGCGCCATACAAATTTGTTTTTGCCGATGGCCATTATTTCGCGCTCTCGCTGGTGGCCGGTGTCGCCGGCGTTTCCGTTGCCACGGGCGCAATGTCCTGCGGCTGGGTGGCGTCCAGCTCCAGCGCCAGAAGCGGATGACGCGCGGAGTTTTCATCCGCCGCTTTCGATTCCTGATACGCGGCATGGGCCTCGCTGCTGCGGCCCAGCGCCTGCAGCGCATCGCCGCGCACGCGGGCATAGGCGCCGGCAAAACCACCGGCTTTTTCCTTGTCGATTTGCACGCGTTTCAGTGCCGCTTCGGCATTGCCCTGGGCGATCTCGACGCGCGCCAGACGCAGCGTGGCAATGTGACCAATCGATTCATCTTCCGGCTTGTCGGCCACCGCTTTCAGATAGCCGGCGGCACGCGCCAGATCGTTGTCCTGCACCGCTTCGCGCGCCAGATACAGCTGGGCAAATTGCGCATAGGCCGTGCCCTTGTGCTCGCCGGCCAGCGCTTCGGCCTGCTGGCGGAATACATCGCGCTGGTCCTTGTTGTCGGCCAGTTTCAGCAGCTCGTCATAGGCAACCGATGCGGCCGTCGCCGACTCCATTTGCCAACGCTGGTAATACTTCCAGCCGGCGATAGCCAGCAGGCCGATCGCCGCGCCCAGCAGCAGCGATGAGCCGTTCTTCTTCAGCCAGCCGCGGATGGCTTCGACTTGTTGTTCTTCGGTGCTATACGATTCCACTTCTGTCTCCCGACGGGTTTTGTTGTCGCGCGTTCGCGCGCTCAGAAACCCTGATTGCGAAAATAGTCGGCCAGGCCGTCAATGCTGATTTCGGTTTGTGTGCCATCGGTGCGCAAGGATTTCACCGCCACCACACCGCGTGCCAGTTCATCTTCGCCAACGATCACCGCATACGCGGCGCCGCTGCGATCAGCACGCTTCATCTGTTTCTTCATCGCGCCGCCGCCGTGCACGTGATACACGCGCAGCGCCGGCACGTTGCTGCGCAGCTGTTCGCTGATCACCAGCGCCGGTGTGGCCGTCGCCTCGCCCAGCGCCAGCACGCAGACATCTGCCAGCGCCACAGGTTTCACGTCCTGCAGGGTTTCGATCAGCAGGACGATGCGCTCCAGGCCCATGGCAAAGCCGCAGGCGGTGGTGGCGTGACCGCCGAGCTGTTCCACCAGGCCGTCGTAACGACCGCCGCCACAAATCGTGCCCTGCGCGCCCAGCGCATCAGTCATCCATTCGAACACGGTGCGGTTGTAGTAATCGAGGCCGCGCACCAGCGCGCTGTTGACCACATAGCGCACGCCGGCCGCATCCAGCAGCGCCTTCAGGCCGTCGAAATGCGCCTGTGATTCGGCATCAAGATGATCAATGAGGCGCGGCGCATCGTTCAGTGCCGCCTGCACGTCGGGATTCTTGCTGTCGAGGACACGCAATGGATTGCTGTCCAGACGTCGCCTGCTGTCCTCGTCCAGCACATTTTCGTGCTGGCGCAGGAAGGCCACCAGTTTCTCGCGATAGGCAGCACGTGCAGCATTCGAACCCAGCGAATTGATGTGCAGCGTCACCTTGTCGGCAAAGCCGAGCTCCTGCCACAGACGCGCCGTCATCAGGATCAGTTCGGCATCGATATCCGGGCCCGGCACACCGAAGGTCTCGCAACCAAATTGATGAAACTGGCGGTAACGACCTTTCTGCGGACGCTCGTGACGGAACATCGGGCCCATGTACCACAGGCGCTGTTCCTGGTTGTACAGCAGACCGTGCTCGATACCGGCACGCACAACACTGGCGGTATTTTCCGGACGCAGGCTGAGCGACTCTTTTTCGCGATCCAGAAACGTGTACATTTCTTTTTCGACGATGTCGGTCACTTCACCAACGGCGCGGGCAAACAGCGCCGTTTTTTCCACCACTGGCGTGCGGATCTCTTCGTAACCGTAGCGGCGGGTCAGCGCCCGCAAGGCGGCCTCAAGGCGCTGCCAGGCCGGTGATTGCGCCGGCAGCAAATCGTTCATGCCGCGTACTGATTGAATACTGTTGCTCACTCGTGTTCCTGCAATCCTGTGCTGCACTCCGGCAGCGTCATGCCTGCCGGCACACGCAGGGCGCCGGCAGACGTTCAATTCATGTCAGTGATTTTCAACCGGCAGACGTTGCGCGCCGCGCGCCGCTTCGGCATGTGCCGCTTCGCGCTCGGCCAGCTTGTTGCGCACGGCCTGTTCGAGCCGATCGATGATGTCGGTGTTGGGAATTTTTTCGCGCTTCTCGCCATCGGCGTAGAGCATGGAGCCGCTGAAGCCACCGGTCAGGCCGATGTCCGTTTCCGAGGCCTCGCCCGGTCCGTTGACCACGCAGCCGATCACCGAAACATCGATCGGTTCGCGCACATCCTCGAGCCGACGTTCCAGCTCGTTGACCGTGCCGATGACATCGAACTCGGCGCGCGAGCAGGTCGGACAGGCGATCAGGTTGACGCCGCGATTGCGCAGCCCCAGCGATTTGAGAATGTCCCAGCCGACTTTCACTTCTTCCACCGGATCGGCGGCCAGCGAAATGCGGATGGTGTCGCCGATGCCTTCAGCGAGCAGCATGCCAAGACCGACGGAGGACTTCACCGTGCCGGTGCGAAACGCGCCGGCTTCGGTAATGCCCAGATGCAGCGGATTGTCGATCTGCGTTGCGATCAACCGGTAGGCCGACACCGCCATGAACACGTTCGACGATTTCAGGCTCAGCTTGAAATCGCGGAAATCCAGCTTGTCGAGCATGTCGATGTGCCGGAATGCCGATTCCACCAGCGCCTCCGGCGTCGGCTCGCCGTATTTTTCCTGCAGATCTTTTTCCAGCGAACCGGCATTGACACCGATGCGGATCGGTATGCCCTTGTCGCGCGCGCAATCGACCACGGCGCGTACCCGATCTGCCTTGCCGATGTTGCCCGGATTGATGCGCAGGCAATCGACACCGTAATCCGCCACTTTCAGCGCGATGCGGTAATCGAAATGGATGTCGGCCACCAGGGGCACTGGCGAACGCTGCTTGATCAGGCGAAACGCTTCGGCGGCGTCCATGGTCGGCACCGATACGCGCACGATGTCGGCACCGGCATTTGCCAGCTGGACAATCTGCGCGACTGTCGCGTCCACATCGGTGGTTTCGGTATTGGTCATGCTCTGCACGCTGATCGGCGCATCACCACCGACCAGGACATTGCCGACGCGGATCTGCCGCGTTTTCCGGCGCACGATCCAGGACTGACCTTTCATGCTGCTGTCCGCACCCTTGCGCGTGAGGCCGCGCCCTGTGGCGCGACTTCACCGGTTATTCGAACGTCGCCGCTTGCGCGTTGACGGAAAAGCTGGCCGGCCGACCAGACGGATACACCGACAGATCGACAGGACGATTGTTGTGTTTCAGTTGCACGCCTTGCGGGTTACCCAGCGTGATGGCAATCGGCGCCGGGCCTTTCAGTTGCATGCGATGGCCTTTTTTCTTGTTGCCTATGGCCAGCACTTCACCGCGCGCATCCATTACCCGCACCCAGCAATCCTCGACAAAGACAAAGTCCAGCTGCTCGCTGCCGGAGCCGGCAACTTCGTTCGGTGCCACGTCATCCGTCACCGGGGTCGGGGCCGCCGACAGGTCCGGTGCGGAAGCAGCACCCGACACCGTTTCACGCGGCGCGCCACTATCGGCTGCAGCCGCTGTCGTTGCCGCGTCGTCCCCCGTCTGCGTCGCCGTCAGCGATTCATCCGGTGGCAAACCCAGCTCGATGGCACCGGAATTGCCCGCCGGCGTGGCCGCAACCGGCGCCACCGCCTGCTGGCTCAGCCCTTGCGGCGCAGGCGCCCACAGGGCCTGCAGCCACTGCTGTTGCCAGACCCAGTACCCCGCGCCGGCCACCACCACCAGCAATGCCAGCAGCAAGCCCCAGCGCAGCAATTTCGGCGCAGTGCCACGACCGGGCAGGGTTTGCAGATTCTGGATGCCAACGATTTTGGCCTCGTCCGGACGCTTGCGATTGAACGCGCTGACCAGCGCATCGGCATCCAGACCGATCAGCTTTGCATAGGCACGCAGATAGCCACGCACGAATGGCACCGGCACATGCGCCGGGCATTCATCACGCTCAATGGCCTCGACGGTCGCCGTATCCAGGCGCAAATGACGCGCCACCTGCTCGAGGCTCAAACCTTGTGCTTCGCGGGCCGCGACCAGTGACGCGCCCGGGCCGATTTGTTTTTGTTCTGCTACTTCAGCCATGAGTCCTTGCTACTTGCGTAGAGGGCCGCCTCTTCCGTTTCCGGGAACAGACGTTCCAGTTTCAAACCCAAGCTGGCAACTGCATCCTTGTTCCCCAGCGCATGTTCCACTTGCAAACCCAACCAGACACTGCGCGCATTTTCCCGGCCTATGGACTGGTATTGCTGCCAGTACTGACGGGCGCGCGGAAAGTTTTTCCGCGCCGCTTCATACAAGCCAAGCTCCAGCACCGACGCCGACATGTTCGGGTTGTAACGCAGCGCGCGCTGGAAATAGGTTTCGGCCTTGACCGGATTCTTTGCCCGCTGCGCGCACAAGCCGGCATTTTCGAGACTGCTGGCCACGTTGGCATAGGCCGGCAATTTGACCGTCCGCTCGAACATGTCTTCCGCTTTGGCAAATTTGTTCTGCCGGCACAGGAACACGCCGTAGCGGTTCAGGACGTCGCCGTCGTTCGGCGCCAGCCGGACCGATTTCTGGAAGTGCATTTCCGCACGTTCAAATTCGCCGACCTGATCGAAGTAATAGCCCTGGGCCGAGTGCAATTCGGCGCTGTCGGGGATGTGCTCCATCGCTGCTTCCAGATGCACTTTCGCCCGATCAAGATTGCCGACCTGCAAGTAACCCCAGGCCGCTTCCAGACGCCGTGCGCCGGCGCGCGCGGCACGCGCTTCTTCGGTTTCACGCACCACTTCCACGGTGGTGTTCTGGTTGGCCGGATTCACTTCCGTCGTGCTGGTGCACGCCGTCAGCAACAAGCCGCCAAGGATCGGAAACAGGAGAGCGCGTCGTTCCATCGTTCAGGCCACCGTCTGTATGGGAATCTGTTTTTGCTGCGTGCGGCGGGTACGGTCATTGACCTTGCCGACCAGCTGGCCACACGCGGCATCGATATCATCGCCGCGCGTGCGGCGAGTGATCACGGTAAACCCTGCCTGTTGCAGGATCTCGCCGAAGCGTTCGATGCGGGTATCGCTGGAGCAGCTGAAGCGGGTTTTCGGGAAGGGATTGAACGGGATCAGGTTCACCTTCGCATCCAGCCCCTTGAGCAACCGCGCCAGTTCGCGCGCCTGGGCATCGCTGTCATTGACGCCGTCGAGCATCACGTACTCGATGGTCACCGAACGCGCAGCCAGCGATTTTTCAAGGTAACGCTCGACCGCGGGCATCAGCACTTCAATCGGGTATTTCTTGTTGATCGGCACCAGCTCGTCACGCAGGGCGTTGTTCGGTGCATGCAGTGACAGCGCCAGCGCCACATCAACATGATCGATGAGCTTTTCCAGTCCCGGCACGACGCCGGACGTGGACAGCGTGACGCGACGCTTGGACAGGCCGTAGGCATTGTCGTCGAGCATCAGTCGCATCGCCGCGACCACGTTATCGAAATTGAGCAGTGGCTCCCCCATGCCCATCATCACCACGTTGGTGACGACGCGTTCACCGGAGATCTGCTGGGCGCCCAGCGTGCGCACGGCGTGCCAGAGCTGGCCGATGATTTCGTGGGCTTCGAGGTTGCGGTTGAAGCCCTGCTGGGCGGTCGAACAAAACGCGCAATCCAGTGCGCAACCGACTTGCGAGGACACACACAGCGTGCCGCGTTCGCGTTCGGGAATGAAAACCGTTTCCACCAGCTGACCGTCGGCCAGACGCAGGGCCCATTTGATGGTGCCGTCGGTCGAGCGCTGCTCGGTCACCACTTCCGGGCCGCGGATCTCCGCCGTTTCGGCGAGACGCGTGCGCAATGCCTTGCTGATATTGGTCATCTGCTCGAAGTCGTCGACACCTTGCTGGTGGACCCACTTCATGACCTGGGTGGCCCGGAACGGCTTTTCGCCGATGGACACGAAGTAACGCGCCAATCCTTCAGCATCGAGACCGAGCAGATTCACTTTGCCGGTGGCCGTAGCCGTGGTCATGGTCATGCAACTCCGCGTTGAGAATTCTGGCTACGACGGCGCTTGCGCGCCGTCGTGGTACTACACAAGTGTGCTGCCGATCTGGCCTGCGCCAGCCACGCGATTAGCGCGTGCGCGGGCAGACTTCGTTCGCCTGGAAGAAGTAGGCGATTTCACGTTCAGCCGAAGCGACGCTGTCCGAACCGTGCGTGGCGTTTTCATCAACCGAAACGGCGTAGTCCGCACGGATGGTGCCGGCCAGTGCTTTTTTCGGATCAGTGGCGCCGAGGATTTCACGGTGACGCAGCACCGCGTTTTCACCTTCCAGCACGCTGACCACAACCGGGCCCGAGGTCATGAAGCTGACCAGTGCGCCAAAGAAGCCACGCTCTTTGTGCTCGGCATAAAAGCCTTCGGCCTGGGCTTGCGACAGGTGCACCATCTTGGTGGCGACCACTTTCAGGCCAGCGCGCTCAAAGCGCGAGAAGATTTCGCCAATCACGTTCTTGGCAACAGCGTCCGGCTTGAGAATGGACAGGGTACGTTCGACGGTCATCGTCAACTCCGATAGGGCTTGCAGGGAATGATATGGCCTTGTCGGCCATGGAAAACGGCGAATTATACCCGTGCCGGATGGTGTTTCGCACCGTTGCCGTGCAGTCGGGCGGTCTGGCCCGGCTTCAGCCGGTCCGCGGCCGGCGCAACACCAGCCAGTTGCCGAGCAGGCTCAGGCTCATGCCGGCCACCGTCGCCACCTGCCAGCGAAACCCCTCCATCAGCGCAGACAGCACCAGCGCGACGATGGGCACGACGATATTGACGTAGGCCGCCCGGTCGGCACCGATACGGGCGATCAGCGTCAGGTAGCTGAGGAAGGCCGCAACCGATCCGAACAGTACCAGATAGACCAGCGATCCAATGTAAGCCGGCGAAAAATCAAAGCTGAACGACACGCCGGCCAGCAGCGCATACAGCAGCGTCCAGCCCGTTCCCCAGGCCATCGCCCAGCCGGTGGCTGGCAGCACCGGCAACGCGCGTCGGCGCTGGGCGACCGAAACCAGATTGCCGGTCGAGGCACTCAGCGTTGCCAGTGCCGCCAGACCAATCCCCAGCCAGCCGCTCGAGCCGGCGGCAAAACCACTGACTTCCGGCCAGAACACCACAACGATGCCGGCGATCCCGAGCAGGGAGCCCAGCGCCACGCGCGGCGCGATCGGCTGGCCCCAGACCAGGCGCATGCCGAGCATGTTGCTGAACGAAATGCCCGAGCAGATCAGGGCCACCAGCCCGGACGAAATGAAGCGCTCCGAGTGGTAGAACAGGATGAAGTTGACCGAGAACAGGAACAGTCCCTGCAGGGCAAACAGCCGGTGGTCGGCGGCGGAGAATCGCAACGACCGCTGCGTCAACAGGCACCAGCCAAGCAGCACGGCGCTGGCCGCCGCAAAGCGGTACACCACAGAGGCTTCCGGCGCCACCTGCCCGAGCTGAAAGGTGATCACCAGCCAGGTCGAGCCCCAGATGGCGACGGCGGCGGCGTACAGGAATGCGGTGCTGCGCATGGGAGATCTCGTGCCCGTGCCGGCCGAAGGGCCGGGGAAATTCGGCGGCCGGGCGTGATCAGAAACGATCAGGGCTGGCCGGTGGCGCGCGCATGATACGCGCGCCGCATCGCAGCTTGCGACAACCCCGGTGACGGGATCTCAGACGCCCTTGGCGCGGAACCAGTCCAGCATGCGTTGCCAGGCATCGCGGGCGTCAGCTTCAACATAGCTGGGCCGATAGTCGGCGTTGAAACCATGCGGCGCACCGGCATAGACATGGATGCGCGAGGTGCCACCAGCAGCCGCAAGCGCGTCCTGCATGCGCTTGACCGTGTCCATCGGAATGCCGGTGTCGGATTCACCGTAAAGTCCGAGTACCGGTGCGTGCAGTTGCGCCGCGACATCGACCGGATGACGGGGCTGCAAAGGATTGGCGTCGCCCACCAGACGACCATACCAGGCAACGCCCGCCTTCAGTTTTGGCTGATGGGCCGCATACAGCCAGATGATGCGGCCGCCCCAGCAGAAGCCGGTCACCGCAACCCGGGCCGTGTCACCGCCCATGCTCGCGGCGAACGCCAGCGCTGCATCGAGATCGGCCATCACCTGCGCGTCCGGCACCTTGGCGACTATGTCGCGCACCAGCCCGCTGATGTCGGCAATCCGGGTCGGATCGCCCTGACGCTGGTAAAGATTCGGCGCGATGGCCAGATAACCGGCCTTGGCCAGTCGCCGGGCCAGATCGCGGATGTGCTCATGCAGGCCGAAGATCTCCTGCACCAGCAGTACAACCGGCAAGCGCTCGCCAGCCGCCGGCCGTGCGACATAAGCGAGCATGTCCAGATCGCCGGTGCGGAACTGGCGCTCGCCGACGATCAGGCCTTCCGCATCGGTCTGGACCAGGCTGGCCTCGACCACCGGACTGACCGCCAGTGCGAAACCCGCAGTCGCCAGACCTGCGACTACATTGCGACGTGCCGGCGACGCCGGCGTGTTGCTCTCGACCATGCTGCGCATCCCCTTTGCAGAGCCGGCAACGCGCCGGCCCGGCGAGCATACGCTGCATTCTGCCGGCCGGGACCAGCTCCAGAATGCTTTCAACGGCAAGACAACGCCTTGTGCCGGAGCACTCGCTCCGGCACAAGGCGGGACATTACGAGACGGACTTTTTTTCGCACACGACAAAGCCGGGTTGCCCCGGCTTTGTCTTGCAGCTGTGCTGAGCAGGTTCGCCGTAGCGAAATTACTCGGCAGCGGCCTCGGTATCGACAGGCTCGACCGCCACTTCCGGGCGATCAACCAGCTCGACAATGGCCATCGGCGCCTTGTCACCGGCACGGAAGCCGGCTTTCAGGATGCGCAGATAGCCACCCGGGCGCTGCTCGTAACGCTTGCCCAGCTGCGTGAACAGCTTGTGCACGGCGTCCTTCGAACGGGTGCGGTCAAACGCCAGACGGCGGTTGGCCAGAGTGTCCTGCTTGGCCAGCGTGATCAGCGGCTCCACAACACGGCGCAGCTCTTTCGCTTTCGGCAACGTGGTGCGGATCACTTCATGCTCGACCAGCGACACCGCCATGTTGCGGAACATGGCGTGACGGTGCGAGCTGTTACGACCCAGCTGGCGACCACTGCAAAGATGACGCATGGTACTTACCTCTAAAAACGTCGGGCCTCGCGGCCGGATGCTTCAATGTTTCAATGCTTGTCCTGGTCGGCGAGCAAGCTTGCCGGCGGCCAGTTTTCCAGACGCATACCCAAGCTGAGGCCATGGGCGGCGAGCACATCCTTGATCTCGGTGAGCGATTTCTTGCCGAGGTTGGGCGTCTTGAGCAGCTCAACTTCAGTGCGCTGGACCAGATCACCGATGTAATGGATGTTTTCAGTCTTCAGGCAGTTCGCCGAACGGACCGTCAGCTCCAGGTCATCGACCGGGCGCAGCAGGATCGGATCAAACGCCGGCTCCGACTTCTTGGCTTCAACCGTGCGCTCATCCTTCAGGTCCACGAACGCCGCCAGCTGCTGCTGGAGGATGGTCGCGGCACGACGGATGGCTTCTTCCGGCTGGATGGTGCCATTGGTGTCCAGATCGATGATCAGCTTGTCCAGATCGGTACGCTGCTCGACACGGGCGGCTTCAACCACATACGCAACACGACGCACCGGGCTGAACGAAGCGTCCAGCAGCAGACGACCGATAGGACGGTCATCTTCTTCGGTATGACGGCGGTTGCTGGCCGGCTCGTAACCCAGACCCCGTGCGAGCTTGACGCTCATGCTCAGGCGGCCGCCCTTGGTCAGGTTGGCCACCACGTGCTCCGGATTCAGGATGCGAACACCGTTGGTGAGCTGGAAATCGCCCGCCTTGACGACGCCTTCACCGCTCTTCTGCAGGGTGATGGTGGCTTCGTCACGGTCATCAAGCTGCACCGCCAGACCTTTCAGGTTCAGCAGGATTTCGATGACATCTTCCTGAACGCCTTCCAGCGTCGAGTACTCGTGCAGGACGCCATCGATTTCGGCCTCGACAGCGGCGCAACCCGGCATGGAAGACAACAAAATGCGACGCAGGGCGTTGCCCAGCGTATGGCCGAACCCACGCTCGAACGGCTCGAGGACGATACGCGCAGATTGCGTGTTCGAGGACTCGATCTTGATCTGACGCGGGCGCAGGAGTTCGGTCGCAGTGCCATGCATGGTTCAGGCGTCTCCGTGGCTCGATTACTTGGAATACAGTTCGATGATCAGCGCTTCGTTGATCTCGGCCGACAGGTCGTTCCGCTCAGGAACAGCCTTGAAGGTCGCGACCATCTTGCCTTCGTCAATCTCGATCCAGTTCGGCTTGTCACGCTGGCCAGCCAGTTCGAGCGAGGCCTTGATGCGCAGCTGCGCCTTGGCCTTCTCACGGACTTCGACCACATCACCGACGTTAACTTTGTAACTCGGGAAGTTGACGACGCGACCGTTGACCAGAATCGAGCGGTGCGACACCAGCTGACGGGCTTCGGCGCGGGTCGAACCGAAACCGGCGCGGTACACGACGTTGTCCAGGCGCTGTTCGAGCAGCTGCAACAGGTTCTCGCCGGTATTACCCTTCAGGCGCGACGCCGCGGCGTAATAGTTGCGGAACTGACGCTCCAGCACGCCGTAGATACGACGGACTTTCTGCTTTTCACGCAGCTGCGAGCCGTATTCCGACAGGCGCTGGGCCTTCTCGCCATGCTGACCCGGCTTTTTGGCCAGACGATCACGGCATTTGCTTTCAATGGCGCGGACGCCACTCTTGAGGAACAGGTCAGTGCCTTCGCGGCGAGACAGCTTGACCTTCGGGCCGATATAACGAGCCATGTATTCTTACTCCGGAACCTTACACGCGACGCTTTTTCGGCGGGCGGCAACCGTTGTGCGGGATCGGGGTGATGTCAGTGATGTTGGTGATCTTGAAGCCGACGGCATTCAAGGCACGAACAGCCGACTCGCGACCCGGGCCCGGACCCTTGACGAACACTTCGAGGTTCTTCAGGCCGAATTCCTTGGCAACGTTACCAGCACGCTCGGCGGCCACCTGGGCAGCAAACGGCGTGCTCTTGCGCGAGCCACGGAAACCCGAACCACCCGAGGTCGCCCAGCTCAGGGTGTTGCCCTGACGGTCGGTGATGGTCACGATAGTGTTGTTGAACGAGGCGTGGATATGGGCCATGCCGTCGACAACATGCTTCTTGACGCGCTTGCGCTGGACGCCAGCGCGCGATGCAGGAGCTTTACCCATCTTCTTAATCCAGTCTCAGAACCTTAAACCTTGATCGGCTTGCGCGGACCTTTGCGCGTACGCGCATTGGTTTTGGTGCGCTGGCCACGAACTGGCAGACCTTTACGGTGGCGCAGGCCACGGTAGCAGCCCAGATCCATCAAGCGCTTGAGGCTCATGGACACTTCACGGCGCAGGTCACCTTCTACGGTGAACTTGGCCACTTCCGAACGCAGCGATTCGATCTGGGCTTCATTCAGCTCACGGATCTTGCTGGTCGGCTGGATTCCCGCCGCAGCGCAGATGCTACGAGCACGGGTCGCGCCGATGCCATAAATGGCGGTCAAGGCGATAACCGCATGCTTGTTGACCGGAATGTTGACACCGGCAATACGAGCCATGTCTCGAAACTCCTAAATGCTCTGACTGGCGGTAAAAAGGCGCGGAAGGATAGCGTCTAAGTCGCCAGAGATCAACAGTTTATCCAACAGCGCCGGGGATTAACCCTGGCGCTGGTTGTGCTTGGCCGTCTCGCAGACAACGCGGACGACACCGTTACGGCGGACGATCTTGCACTTGCGGCAGATCGCTTTGACCGAGGCACGCACTTTCATGATTCAACTCCGAAAGTCTGATTAACCCTGGCGCAACTGGCCGGCAGAGCCGTAGTTGCGGAAATTCGCTTTCTTCAACAGCGACTCGTACTGCTGCGACATCAGGTGAGCCTGGACCTGGGACATGAAGTCCATGACCACGACCACAGCGATGAGCAGCGACGTACCACCAAAGTAGAACGGCACATTCCAGATCTGCGTCGTCGCTTCCGGCAGCAGACACACTGCCGTCATGTACAACGCACCCACCAGCGTCAAACGCGTCACGACCTTGTCGATGTACTTCGAGGTCTGTTCGCCCGGACGGATGGCCGGCAGGAAAGCACCGCTCTTCTTCAGGTTTTCAGCGATATCGCGCGGGTTGAACACGATCGCCGTATAGAAGAAGCTGAAGAAAATGATCCCGGCCGCGTACAGAATCAGGTAGGCCGGCTGTCCCGGGGACAGGGCTTGCGCCACATCCTGAAGCAGACCTGTCACCACACCATCCCCCTGACCGCCCAGCCACTGCACCAGCGTCGCCGGAAACAGGATCAGCGACGACGCGAAGATCGCCGGGATCACTCCCGACATGTTGATCTTCAGCGGCAGATGACTCTGCTGCGCCTGCATCACATGACGACCCTGCTGACGCTTGGCGTAGTTGACCAGCAAACGGCGTTGGCCGCGCTCGATGAACACCACGAACGCTGTCACCGCCATCACCACTGCCAGCAGGACCAGCAGCGAGATGAAGGACATTTCGCCCGTACGAATGTTCTCAAACGTCTGACCCAGCGCAGAGGGCATGCCTGCAACGATACCGGCGAAGATCAGCATCGAGATACCGTTACCGATACCGCGTTCGTTGATCTGCTCACCCAGCCACATCAGGAACATTGTGCCGGTCACCAGCGAAACGATCGCGCCGAAATAGAACGCGCCACCCGGGTTCGGAACAAGGCCCTGAGCAAAGTTCGGGAAATTGAACGCAATCGACGTCGCTTGGAAAAGCGCCAGAATCACCGTGCCGTAGCGGGTGTACTGGGAGATCTTCCGGCGGCCGGCCTCGCCTTCCTTTTTGAGCTGCTTGAGCGGCTCATACACAAAGCCCAGGATCTGGACGATGATGGAAGCAGAGATGTACGGCATGATGCCCAGCGCGAACACCGAGGCGCGCTCAAGCGCGCCACCGGAGAACACGTTGAACAGCGCCAGCAGCGTGCCTTTTTGTTGGTCCATCAGCTGGGCCAGCACGCTGCCGTCAATGCCGGGAACCGGCACGTACGAGCCGAGGCGGAACACGATCAGCGCACCGACCAGGAACATCAAGCGACGCTTGAGTTCGGTCAGGCCGCCGCCGAGCTTATTCGCCACGCCTGCGTTCGCCATTACTCTTCTACCTTGCCGCCAGCGGCCGCAACCGCTTCACGTGCACCCTTGGTCAGGCGCAGGCCCTTGACGGTCACGGCGCGCGCAATTTCACCCGACAGGATGATCTTGGCCGACGTAGCCGTAGCCGGAATGACGTTGGCTGCTTTCAGGCTCAGCAGATCAACCACTTCACCTTCGACTTTCGCCAGTTCACTGAGGCGAACTTCGAAATGGTTCAGGTTGGTGATCGAGGCAAAACCGAATTTCGGTAGACGACGAGCCATCGGCATCTGGCCACCTTCGTAGCCGAGACCGCTGCCGCCGCTCTTGCGCGCGGCCTGACCCTTGTGACCCTTGCCTGCGGTCTTGCCATCGGTCGAACCGATACCGCGACCCAGACGTTTGGCTTTTTTCTTCGAGCCAAAGGCCGGAGAGAGATTGTTCAGGCGCATGGATTACTCCTCGACCTTCACCATGTAATAGACCTGATTGATCATGCCGCGAACCGCCGGCGTATCGATCAGCTCAACGGTCTGATGCATGCGCTTCAAACCCAGACCCAGCAGCGTCTGCTTGTGTTTCGGCAGACGATGAGCGCTGGAACGCACTTGCGTGACTTTGATCGTTTTCGACATGGCATTAACCCAGAATCTGTTCGACCGTCTTGCCACGCTTGGCCGCGATCGATTCCGGTGTCGCCATGGCGGTGAGACCGTTGATCGTGGCACGCACGACGTTGACAGCGTTCGTGGAACCGTAGGTTTTCGCCAGCACGTTCTTCACGCCCAGCACTTCGAAAACGGCGCGCATTGCACCGCCGGCGATGATGCCGGTACCTTCCGAAGCCGGCTGCATGAACACGACCGAAGCACCATGATTGGCCTTGATCGCGTGCTGCACGGTGTGACCGTCTTTCAGCGCAACACGAACCATGTTGCGCTTGGCCTGCTCCATCGCCTTGGCGATGGCTGCCGGGACTTCACGGGCCTTGCCGCGACCAAAGCCGATACGGCCCTGGCCATCCCCGACCACCGTCAATGCGGTGAACGAGAAAATGCGACCACCCTTGACGACCTTGGCAACACGGTTAACGGCGACCAGTTTCTCGACCATGCCGTCGGTGTTGGTTTGCTGCTCTTTAGTAGCCATGCTTCCAAACCCTTAGAACTGGAGGCCTTTGGCGCGGGCAGCATCTGCCAGAGCCTTGACACGACCGTGATACTTGAAGCCCGAACGGTCAAACGCGACGTTCAGGACGCCTTTGGCCAGTGCACGCTCGGCGATCAGTTCGCCAACCTTGCCTGCAGCCTCGACGTTACCGGTGTACTTCAGCGATTCACGCAGCGCTTTCTCGACCGTCGAAGCTGCGGCGACAACTTCGCCGTTCTCGCCGGAGATCAGCTGGACGTAGATATGACGCGGCGTACGGTGCACAACCAGACGGTTGGCGCCAAGCGCGGCGAGCTTGCGGCGCGTAGCCAGAGCACGACGCAGACGAGCGACTTTCTTGTTCATATCTACCCCTTACTTCTTCTTGGCTTCTTTCAGCGTTACGACTTCGTTGTCGTAGCGCACGCCCTTGCCCTTGTAAGGCTCCGGCGGACGGAAGCCGCGGATGTTGGCGGCAACCTGGCCGACCACCTGACGATCGGCGCCAGTGACGACGATTTCAGTCTGGGTCGGGCAGGCGATGCTGACACCTTCCGGGATCTCGAAATTGACCGGGTGCGAGAAACCGAGCACCAGGTTCAGGTTCTTGCCCTGAACCGACGCGCGGAAACCGACGCCGACCAGATTCAGCTTGCGCTCCCAGCCCTTGCTGACACCGGTCACCATGTTGTTGACCAGTGCGCGCAGGGTACCGGCTTGCACATAACCGTTGGCTGCTTCGCCGACCGGCGCGAAGGACACGACGTTGCCGTCGACCTTGACGCTGACGCTCGGGTGCACAGCCTGCGTCAGCGTGCCCTTGGCACCCTTGACACTGACCACGCTGCCGTTGACGGCGACTTCGACGCCCTTCGGCAGATCAATTGCTTTCTTGGCTACACGTGACATCGTTCGTACTCCTTACGCCACGTAGGCCAGCACTTCACCGCCGTGACCGGCAGCACGTGCAGCCTTGTCGCTCATCACGCCACGCGAGGTGGAGATGATGGCAACGCCCAAGCCGCCCATGACTTTCGGCAGCTCGGCAATGCCTTTGTACACACGCAGACCGGGGCGCGAAACGCGCTCGATGCGTGCAATAACCGGCTTGCCTTCGAAATACTTCAGGCTGATCGACAGGGTCGACTTGCCTGCTTCGGTGCTCTGCTCGAATCCGGCGATGTAGCCTTCATCCTGCAGTACCTTGGCGATGGAGGCCTTGATCTTCGAGGCCGGCATCGCGACAACTTTCTTGCCCGCCGCTTGCGCATTGCGAATGCGCGTCAGCATATCGGCGATGGGGTCTTGCATGCTCATCGTTGATAACTCCGCGTATTCGCTTACCAAGAGGCCTTGGTCAGGCCAGGAACTTCACCGCGCATCGCTGCTTCACGCAGCTTGATGCGGCACAGACCGAACTTGCGCAGATATGCATGCGGACGGCCGGTGATCGCGCAACGGTTGCGCTGACGGGTCGGGCTGGAATCGCGCGGCAGTTTCTGCAGGGCAACCAGTGCTTCCCAACGGGCGTCATCAGAGGTAGCCGGGTTAGCGATAGTCGCTTTCAGATCTGCGCGCTTGGCGGCGTACTTCTTGGCCAGCTTGGCGCGCTTTTCTTCGCGATTAATCATCGAGGTCTTCGCCATGGCTTGCCCCTTATTGACGGAACGGGAAGTTGAAGGCGGCCAGCAGGGCACGGCCTTCATCATCGGTACGAGCGGTGGTCGTGATGGTCACGTCCATGCCGCGCACGGCATCAACCTTGTCGTACTCGATTTCCGGGAAAACGATCTGTTCCTTGATGCCGACCGAGTAGTTGCCGCGGCCGTCGAAGGACTTGCCACTGACACCGCGGAAATCGCGGATACGCGGCATAGCGATCGAGATCAGACGCTCAAGGAATTCCCACATGCGCTCACCGCGCAAGGTCACCTTGCAGCCGATGGGCATGTTGTCACGAATCTTGAAACCCGCGATGGATTTGCGGGCCAGCGTGACCACCGGCTTCTGGCCGGCGATCGCGGTCATGTCCGCCACCGCGTTTTCAAGAATCTTCTTGTCACCTACTGCTTCACCGACACCCATGTTCAGGGTGATTTTGGTGATGCGCGGGACTTGCATGACCGACGTGTAGCCAAACTTCTCTTGGAGTTGCTTGACTACCGATTCACGGTAATAGTCTTGCAGTTTCGCCATTGCTGTCACCGATTAAGCGTCAATACGGGCGCCGTTCGACTTGAACACGCGCACCTTCTTGCCATCTTCAACTTTGAAGCCGACACGATCAGCCTTGCCCGTTGCCGGGTTGAAGATCGCGATGTTTGATACGTGGATCGGCGATTCTTTCTCGACGATGCCACCCGGCGCCTGGGTCAGCGGGTTCGGCTTCTGGTGCTTCTTGACGATACGCACACCTTCAACCACCACACGCTCACCGAGCACGCGCAGCACTTTGCCGCGCTTGCCGTTGTCTTTGCCGGTCAGGACGACAACGTCGTCGCCTTTCTTAATCTTTGCCATGTTCGCGAGCCCTTACAGCACTTCCGGAGCCAGCGACACAATCTTCATGAACTTCTCAGTACGAAGTTCGCGTGTCACGGGTCCGAAGATACGCGTGCCGATCGGCTGCATCTGGTTGTTCAGCAGCACGGCCGCGTTGGAGTCAAAGCGGATCAGCGAGCCGTCCTGACGACGCACGCCGTGCGCAGTACGCACGACAACGGCGTTCAGCACGTCACCTTTCTTGATCTTGGCGCGCGGAATTGCTTCCTTCACCGAGACCTTGATGATGTCGCCGACATTGGCGTAACGGCGCTTGGAACCACCGAGCACCTTGATACACATCACGCTCTTCGCGCCGCTGTTGTCAGCGACATCGAGGATGGTCTGCATCTGGATCATGGTTTATCGCCTCCGCTCAGACTGCACGTTCGACGACTTCGACCAGTTTCCAGGACTTGGTCTTGGAAATCGGACGGGTCTCTTCGATACGCACAACATCACCTTCACGGCAGGTGTTTTGTTCATCATGCACGTGATACTTGGTCGTGCGCTTGATGATTTTGCCGTACACCGGGTGAGCGACCTGGCGCACCACGGCAACAGTGATGGACTTGTCCATCTTGTCGCTGACGACCTTGCCGACCAGCGTACGTTTGATCTTTTCGCTCATTACGCACCTGCCTTCTGCGTCAGCACGGTTTTCACACGTGCGATGTTGCGACGGACCTGACCTTGCAGATGCGACTGGCGCAGCTGGCCGGTCGCCGCCTGCATGCGCAGGTTGAACTGCTCACGCAGCAGCGCTTCGAGCTCTTTGTTCAGCTCTTCCACGCTCTTGTTTTTGAGTTCGTTCGCTTTCATCACATCACCGTCCGCGTCACGATAGTGGTCTTGAGCGGCAGCTTGGCAGCAGCCAGTTCGAACGCCTGCTTGGCGACTTCGAACGGAATGCCCTCAACCTCATACAGCATCTTGCCCGGCTGGATTTCCGCCACCCAGTACTCGACGTTACCCTTACCGTTACCCATACGCACTTCAAGCGGCTTCTGGGTGATCGGCTTGTCCGGGAACACGCGAATGTAGATGCGGCCAGCACGCTTCATGGCACGGGCCATGGCACGACGGGCAGCTTCAATCTGGCGCGCCGTCAGGCGACCACGAGCAACGGACTTCAGGCCGTACTCGCCGAAGCTGACTTTGTTGCCGGTAGTGGCAACGCCAGTATTCCGGCCCTTCTGGACCTTGCGGAACTTGGTACGTTTCGGCTGCAACATTGGTCAGCTCCTTACTTCTTCTCGCCGCGCGGTGCACGCTCGCCAGCCGGCTTGCCTGCACGGGCGCCCGGCTTGCGATCGCCAGCGGGTTTGCGCTCGCCACCCGGACGACGCTCACCAGCCTTGCGCTTCGGCTGCTCTTCCTGCAGCGAGGCGTTGGTGTCGATACGACCCTGACCCAGCACTTCGCCCTTGAAGATCCAGACCTTGACGCCGATCACACCGTAAGTGGTGTGCGCTTCGCTGGTCGCGTAGTCGATGTCGGCACGCAGCGTGTGCAGCGGCACACGGCCTTCGCGGTACCACTCGGTACGGGCGATTTCGGCACCGCCGAGACGACCCGAAACCATGATCTTGATGCCCTTGGCGCCGGCACGCAGTGCGTTCTGCACGGCACGCTTCATGGCACGACGGAACGCCACGCGCTTTTCCAGCTGCTGGGTCACGCCATCAGCAACCAGCTTGGCATCGGTTTCCGGCTTGCGGACCTGTTCGATGTTCAGCGTCGTCGGCATGCCCGAGATCTGCGAGATTTTCGCGCGCAGCTTCTCGATGTCTTCGCCTTTCTTGCCAATCACCACACCCGGACGGGCAGTGTGAATGGTGACGCGCATGGTCTTGGCCGGACGCTCGATGTCGATACGCGAAATTTGCGCGCTCGCCAGTTCCTTGTTCAGCCAGGTGCGGACCGAGTGATCTGCAAACAGGTAGGCCGCGAACTCTTTGCGTTCAGCGAACCAGGTCGAACGCCACGGCTGGGTAATGCCCAGACGGATGCCAACCGGATGAACTTTCTGACCCATTACTTGTTCCCCCGACGATCCGACACCTTGACGGTGATGTGGCACGAGCGCTTGACGATACGATCGCCACGGCCCTTGGCGCGCGGCATCATGCGTTTCTGGCTCGGACCTTCGTCGACCATGACAGTCGAAACACGCAGGGTGTCGATATCGGCACCGTCGTTGTGCTCGGCGTTGGCAATCGCCGACTCGAGCACTTTTTTCATCAGCTGGGCCGCCTTGCGACCGCTGAAGTTCAGGATGTCCAACGCACGGCCGACCGGCAGGCCACGGATCTGGTCAGCGACCAGACGCGCTTTCTGAGCGGAGCTCTTGGCGTGGCGATGAATGGCTACAGTTTCCATCACTCAACCCCTTACTTCTTGGCTTTCTTGTCCGCCGCGTGACCCTTGAAGGTACGCGTCGGAGCAAATTCGCCAAGCTTGTGACCGACCATGTCTTCGGACACAAACACCGGCACATGCAGCTTGCCGTTGTGCACGGCGATGGTCACACCGACCATTTCCGGCAGCACCATCGAGCGGCGCGACCAGGTTTTGATCGGGCGCTTGTCCGCTTTCGCGACTGCCGTCTCAACCTTTTTCAGGAGGTGCAGGTCAACGAACGGACCTTTCTTCAGTGAACGAGGCACGAACTATTCCTCCCCTTACTTGCCGCGACGGCGCACGATGAACTTGTCGGTGCGCTTGTTGTTGCGAGTCTTGCCACCCTTGGTCTTCCAGCCCCACGGCGAGGTCGGATGACGACCACCGGAGCTGCGACCTTCACCACCACCCATCGGGTGATCGACCGGGTTCATGGCGACACCGCGAACGGTCGGACGAATACCGGCCCAGCGCTTGGCGCCAGCTTTGCCGTAGCTTTCCAGCATGTGCTCGCCGTGACCGACTTCGCCGATCGTGGCGCGGCATTCCGCGTGGATTTTGCGCATTTCGCCCGAACGCAGGCGGACCGTGACGTACTCGCCATCGCGTGCAACAAGTTGCACGGCAGCGCCCGCCGAACGCGCAATCTGCGCGCCCTTGCCCGGCTTCATTTCGATGCAGTGAATCGTCAGACCGACCGGGATGTTGCGCAGCGGCAGGCAGTTGCCGGCTTTCACCGGAGCGGCTTCGCCGTTTTGCAGCACGTCACCGGCTTTCACGCCTTTCGGGGCGATGATGTAGCGGCGCTCGCCATCGGCGAAGCACAGCAGGGCCAGGTGAGCGGTACGGTTCGGGTCGTACTCGATACGTTCAACTTTCGCCGGAATGCCGTCTTTGTTGCGCTTGAAGTCAACCAGACGGTAATGCTGGCGATGACCACCACCGATGTGACGGGTGGTGATGTGACCGTTGTTGTTACGGCCACCGGTTTTGTTCTTGCGCTCCAGCAGGCTGGCTTCCGGAGCACCCTTGTGCAGACCTTCGCTCTTCACCTTCACCACAAAGCGGCGACCCGGTGAAGTAGGCTTCATCTTGATCAGTGCCATTGCCGTTACCCCTTACGCCTGCTCGCCCATCAGCGCGATGCTGTGACCTTCTGCGAGTTTCACGTACGCCTTTTTCCAGTCGGAACGGCGGCCGGCACGCAGGCCCTGGCGCTTGATCTTGCCTTTGACGTTCACGGTGTTGACGGTCAGCACCGAAACCGAGAACAGTTTTTCAACTGCCAGTTTCACTTCGTGCTTGTTCGCGTCACGAGCAACCTTGAACACGTAGGTGTTGTTGAGTTCGGTGGCCAGCGTGCTCTTTTCCGAGACATGCGGAGCAACCAGCACTCGCATCAGACGTTCCTGGTTCATGCCAGCAACTCCTCAAACTGCTTGATGGCGCCGACGGTGATGATCACCTTCTCGAACGCGATCAGCGAAACCGGGTCGCAGCCAATGGCGTCGCGAATATCCACGGTGTAGAGATTGCGTGCGGCAAGCACCAGGTTTTCGTCGATGTTGTCGCTGACGATCAGCGCGTCGTTGACGTTCAGCGACTTCAGCTTTTCGATCAGCAGCTTGGTCTTCGGCGCTTCGACGTTGAAGCTGTCGACCACGATCAGGCGGCCCTGGCGAACCAGTTCCGACAGGATCGAGCAGATCGCGCCGCGATACATTTTCTTGTTGACCTTCTGCGACCAGTCCTGCGGACGGGCTGCGAAGGTCTTGCCACCACCACGCCACAGCGGCGAGCGGATCGAGCCGGCGCGGGCACGACCGGTGCCCTTTTGCTTCCACGGCTTCTTGCCACCGCCACGCACTTCGGCGCGGGTCTTCTGCTGCACGGTGCCGGCACGTGCGCCTGCCAGATAGGCAGTCACAACCTGGTGCACCAGTGCTTCATTGAATTCACGGCCAAACGCAACTTCGGAGACCTGAACGGTTCCGGCGTTGTTGCCTGTCAGAGTCAATTGCATGAGTAACTCTCCTTAGGCCTTGGACGTCGGCTTGACGATCACGTCAGCGCCATCAAAGCCCGGGACTGCGCCTTTCACCAGCAGCAGATTGCGTGCGGCATCGACGCGCACCACCACCAGACGTTCGACAGTGACCTGCTCGACGCCCATGTGACCGCTCATCTTCATGCCCTTGAACACACGACCCGGAGTCTGACGCTGACCGATCGAACCCGGCACGCGGTGCGAACGCGAGTTACCGTGCGTTGCATCCTGGGTGCGGAAGTTCCAGCGCTTCACGGTACCGGCAAAACCACGGCCCTTGCTCACGCCCGTCACGTCGACTTTCTGACCGGCTTCGAAGCGGTCAACTTTCAGTTCGCCACCGACGGCCAGCTCGTGACCGGCTTCGGTGCGGAATTCCCACAGACCACGGCCAGCGGCAACGCCGCTCTTGGCAAAGTGGCCGGCTTCCGGCTTGTTCAGGCGGCTGGCTTTTTTCTCGCCAGTGGTCACCTGAATGGCGACATAACCATCGTTTTCGATGGTCTTGATTTGGGTGATGCGGTTCGGCTCGACCTCAATCACGGTCACCGGCACCGACACGCCGTCTTCATTGAAGACACGCGTCATACCGACTTTCCGACCCACAAGTCCGATTGCCATGATCAGTTCCTCAACACTGATTCGATCTTCAACGCTCAAATCAGCTGAGGCTGATTTGAACATCGACGCCCGCCGCGAGGTCGAGCTTCATGAGCGCGTCGACGGTCTTGTCGGTCGGCTCGATGATGTCTACCAGACGCTTGTGCGTGCGGATTTCGTACTGATCGCGCGCATCCTTGTTCGCATGCGGCGAGACCAGGATGGTGTAGCGCTCTTGCTTGGTCGGCAGCGGGATCGGGCCACGCACTTGCGCGCCTGTCCGCTTGGCCGTGTTGACAATCTCCATCGTCGATTGGTCAATCAGACGATGATCGAATGCCTTCAGTCGAATCCGGATGCGTTGTTTTGCCATCGCAATGGCACTCCCGATAAAGAGCAAAAAAAAGCGAACACCACGGTTCTCCTCCTTGCGGTGGAGCGTGGCATTTCCAGTAACTGTCGGGGTCATATCGACCCCTTTGTCTGGGGCAGCAATCGCGGCTTGTTCTGCACAAGCGCTACACCGCCACCGCCTTCCGCTGTTTCTGGCGCCTCGCGGACACCAGCACAGTGGGAACTGTAAAGAACCCAGTAAAGCGGGCACGCATTATAGCGGCCAACTGACCACCGTCAACCTGTTTTGGCGATTATTTGGCCGCTTCCGCCGGTGTGTCGATCGGCGGCTGCATGCGGGCGCGCAGTATCGACAGCTGCTGTGCGTGTTGCAAGGGCGCGTCGAGCACCAGCACTTCGACGCCGTGCGCCGGCACCTCAATGCTGGTCGACGCCGGCTGCGGAATCACCAGCTCGGCGCCGCCCAGGGCCTGACGCCAGCGACCGGGTGACAGCCAACTGTCGAGCGCGAAGCGGGTCGCCGTTTTGCCTTTGTTGAGCAGTACCAGCGCGGTCTGGTTGATGCCTTCCCGCTGATAGACACGCAGAAAAGCAGCGCGATCACCGGCCAGCTCCAGATTGAGTTGCAGACCGCGCTGCAGCGCCGGCAGCTCGCGTCGCAGCCGGGCGATCCGCGTCAGGGCTGCGTGGATGGCAGAGTCGCGCGCCGCGGCGATGCGTTCGGCGCCGAAGTAGTTGCGATTGCCGGCATGTTCGGCGCGGCCGCGCTGGAAGCCGGTTTCCGAGCCGTAATAGATGACCGGTATGCCGCGCGCCGTAAACAACCAGTTGTGGGCATCGATGAAGCCGGCGTCGCTGGCATTCATCCGGGGCATGTCATGGTTGTCGTAGAAGGTCATCAGCTCGTAAGCGTTTGCGTAGGGCCCTTCTTCTATATACAAGGCCCGTTCCAGACTGGCGAAATCGCCGTCCGGCTTCTCGAACACCTCAGCCAGCGCCGCCTTGAGCGGGAAGTCGAGCACGCTGATACCGCCGCCGGCCGCATGGGTGTGGGGCGCAATTTCGGCCGCCTGCCAGCGGAAGTCCTCACCGAACATGAAGAAGCCGGGGTGACGGGCGCGGATACGCTCGGCGAAAGCCTTCCAGAAGCTGTGCGGCATCCAGCCTATGGTGTCGATGCGAAAGGCAGCGGCGCCCTGCCCGGCCCACTGAAGGTAAGCGCCAGCCAGATAGTCCAGCACCGCAGGGTTCACCTCGGCAAGATCCGACAACTCGGCGATACCGGCCCGGGTATTGAAAAAGGCATGCAGCGGGTTGCCGGCCGGGTCGAGCTGATCCGGCGGCAGATTCTGGTGGTCGGCCAGCAGGCGACCGTCGGCGTCGTAGAGTTTGCCGAACTCGGGCTGGGTGACCGGCATGGTGTAGGACGGCGAACCGTGATTGCCGACGATATCGAGCACCACTTTCAGTTGCTGTTCGCGCATGGCGGCGGTGAAGCCGGCGAAGTCCAGACCCGGACTCGGCAGATGCTCGTCGAGTTTGTAGAAATTGACGCCCCAGTAGCCGTGGTAGCCGGTCTTGCCCTGATCGGTCCAGAACGAGCCCCAGCTGACCGGCTTGCCGCCGCTGAACGCGGCATCCGGGTTGTCGACAATCGGCGTGATCCAGACCGCGGTGAAGCCCATGTCGCGGATATAGCCGGCGTGGTCGAGTACGCCTTTGAAGTCACCGCC
The DNA here is from genome assembly GCA_041913605.1 of Permianibacter sp. Lineage (GTDB taxonomy): Bacteria > Pseudomonadota > Gammaproteobacteria > Enterobacterales > Permianibacteraceae > Permianibacter. The sequence goes on along the minus strand of JAYSEY010000005.1, from coordinate 18,769 downwards.
CAGGTAGCCGATGTTGTCGCTCTCGCCGGCCGGAGCGCCCGGCACCGGCCGGTCGAAGGTCGGAAAGGCGCCGCCCTGATCACGATGATCGTTGCCGGGATCGCCGTTGACAAAGCGGTCAGTCAGGACGAAGTACACCGCCTCGGAAGCAAACGGTTCAAGCGTGCCATAAAGTTCGTCGGCAGCCATGGTGGCGGACGCCGTTGTCGCGGATGTCTCCGGTGGCGACTGGCGGCTGCAGGCGGCGGTGAACAGTGTCGTCAGCAGCAGGGCGAGCGCCGGTCGGGACAGGGTCGGGAAAACGCGGATCATGGTGAGGAGTCGCTCTCGATTGTTCCGGGTTCCGGCTTCAGCCGGCGACGGCGGCCGGTGCTGGACTCAGCGCCGGCGTGCGCACACGCAGCACCGACAGGCCGGAAATGATCAGGCTGACGCCGCCAGTCACCAGCGCCCAGACCGGCTCGCTGGCAAAAAAGGTTTTCAGCAGGAAGCCCAGCACGCTGGCGGCCAGCAGCTGCGGAATGACGATGAAGAAATTGAAGATGCCCATGTACAGGCCCATCTTCGCCGCCGGGACGCTGTTCGACAGCAGGGCATAGGGCAGCGACAGGATCGACGCCCAGGCAAAACCGACACCTGCCATCGACAGCAGCAACCAGTCCGGGTCGGCAATCCAGTAGAACGACAGCAGACCGAGACCGCCGAGCAGGACATTCAGGCAATGGCTGACCCGCAGCCCGAGCCGGCGCACCTGCCAGGGAATGATCACCGCCGCCAGCGCCGCGAAGCCGTTGTAGGCGGCAAACAGTACGCCGACCCAGTTGGCACCGTCGTTGTAGGCCGTGGAAGCGGTGTCGCTGCTGCCGTAATGCAGCGAGGTCACCGTCGCGGTGGTGTAGATCCACATTGCGAACAGGGCGAACCAGGAGAAGAACTGCACCACCGCCAGCTGGCGCATGGTCTGCGGCATGACGTGCAGGTCGGTGACGATGCTGCGCACCATGCCCTCGCCCTGACTGAGCGCGATATAGAGCATCAGCGCGCCGATCGCCGCCGCGCCCAGGGTCATCAGGAACAGCTGGCGGTCGAGCGCCAGCCCCTGCACCAGCACGGAGCCGGCCACGCCCGACACCAGCCACAGCAGACCGACACGGCGCAGGCGTCCCCGATCCAGCACGGGCCGTGCGGCGGGCAAGGCATCGCTGAACGCTGCCAGGGTTTCCGGCGGATATTCACGGCTGCGCAGCACCGTCCAGCCAACAGCGCCGAACAACACCAGCGCGCCGATATAAAACGCATAGCGCACGGTGTCCGGGACCACGCCGGCATCGGCGGTGTTGGCGACACCGGCTTTGGCCAGCAGCCAGGGCAGCAGGCTGGCGATCACCGAACCAATACCGATGAAAAAACTCTGCATCGCGTAACCACTGGCGCGCTGGCGCGGCGGCAACTGATCACCGACGAAAGCACGAAACGGTTCCATCGAGACATTGATCGAGGCGTCGAGAATCCATAACAGTCCGGCCGCCATCCACAGCGTCGGCGAGGCCGGCATGAATAACAGCGCTGCCGAAGCACACAGTGCGCCGTAGAGAAAATACGGCCGTCGGCGGCCGAGCCGCGTCCAGGTGCGATCCGAGTAATAACCGACCACCGGCTGCACCAGCAAACCGGTCAGCGGCGCTGCGATCCACAGCGCCGGAATGTCATCGATATGCGCGCCCAGCGTCTGGAAAATGCGGCTGACGTTGGCGTTCTGCAACGCAAATCCGAACTGGATGCCGAGAAAGCCGAAGCACATGTTCCAGATTTGCCAGAACGACAATTGCGGTTTGTCCTGCATGTCCACCATCCGTTTGCGATCCGCTCAGGCGACGGCCGGCAGCGCCCGCCGGCGCAGCACGTCAGCATGACGCGGAAAATTCAGTCCGCAGCCTTCGATGAAGCGGCGGATATCGTCGAGTTTGTACTGGTGCGCCAGCGCACTGCCGGCGCGCAACTGGGATTTGTCAGGATAGATGCCTTTCCCGGCCAGCAGGCAATTCCACGACACATTCGGGAAATAGACATCAAGCTTCTGGCGTTCCAGCTCATCGGTGATGTTGCCGCCACTGATCCAGGTTTGCAGGATGGCGCGCAGTGAGGGCGAAATGTTTTCGTTGCGACTGTTGTCGATCCAGTACGGCGTGTCCTGACGCGAACTGATGCGGTAATGACAAACAATGTAGTCGCGCACGGCTTCAAAACGCTGGTTGACGCTGGCGTTGTAATCATCGCGGAACTGGCTGCTAAACTGGCCGCGACGGAAAAATTCGACGAAGCGGGCAATGGTGGTCTGCACCAGATCCAGCGCCGTTGCTTCCAATGGTTCGATGAAACCCTGCGACAGGCCCACCGCCAGACAATTGTGCGACCAATGCTGCGCCACGCGGCCAACTTTCATTTTCAGGTGCCGCGCCGGCACGGCCGAGTCGAGCAGGCCCAGATGCGCGCGCAACTCGGTTTCCGCCTGATCGGCACTGATGTAGCGCGAGCTGTAGACATAGCCGTTGCCGTTGCGATGCGTGAGCGGAATGCGGAACACCCAGCCACACTTCAGAGCCGTCGAAGTCGTGTCACAGGGCGGTTCCGTTTCCTGCTCGGTGGGCAAGACCACGGCCGCATCATTGAACAGGTTGTTGCCATAGCTGGTGAATGGCACCTGCAGCGTTTGTTGCAGCAACTGGCTGCGAAATCCCGTGCAGTCGACAAAGAAATCGCCGTGGATCTCGTGGCCGTCGTCGGTGCGCAGGGCACGGATGTCGCCGTTTTCATGTTGCAGCACCGCGCTGACCCTGCCCTGCAGATGCACCACGCCGCGCGCCACCGCCTTGCTGGCGAGAAACTGGCCGAGCAGCCCGGAATCGAAGTGATAGCCGTACTTGATCCCGAACGGGAAATTCGCCGGAGCCAGCGGTGCGAGTTTGCGCCGGGCCAGATGCGCGGCGAGAAAGAAATGATCCGGGTGACCTTCCAGGTCCACGCCCTTGCGGATCAGGAAGCTGTTGTGAAAAAACGCCGGCGCGGTGTAATCGTCCGGTTGACACAGAAAGGGATGAAAGTAGCGCTCGAATCCCGGTTTGCTCGACCAGCCGCGAAAGGTGATGCCGACTTTGTAAGTGGCGTTGCAGGCCTGCATCCACTCCGATTCGTCCACATCGATGGCTTCAAGGAATTCCTTGAGTGGTGGCGTCGAGCCTTCACCGACGCCGATGATGCCGATCTCCGGCGATTCAATCAGCGTCAAATCGAAACCGTCCGCCAGCAGATGTTTGGCGAAAAAGTTGGCGGTCATCCAGCCGGCTGTTCCGCCACCGACGATGACCACGGATTTGCCGCGGGCCGGCGCGCCCGGTTCACGTTGCAACATGGTTCTGGCTCCACAAATCGATCTGGCCGGAAAAAAAACGCCCGCAAAGCAGTGCTCGGCGGGCGGAAACGCTCAGCAAAACGGAGACCTGTGAACGTCGTGGCAGACGATCAGTAGCTGAAGTTCAAACCGAGGTAATACTGGCGACCAAATGTCTTGTATTCGCCGAGCACACTGTCTTCGCCGTACGACGCCTTGTTGGCTTCGTCGGTAAGGTTATTGCCCTGCAGGACCAGCGCCATGCCATTGCCGAAGGCATAAGACGCCTGGGCGTCGATGGTCATGTATTCCTTGCCGATCACCGGTGTCGAACTGCCGGGCACCGGCATGTTCAGCACATAGTCGTCGCGGTAGCGAACATTGATGTGGCTGGCGAAACCGCCGAGCGACCAGAAGCCGGTAACGCTCCAGACATTTTTCGACAAGCCGGGCAGCGGCAGCTTGCGGCCATACAGCGAACCACCACCGATCTCGGTTTCACTCTCGGTGTAGGAATAGCTCGCCGTCACGCCCAGTCCCGACCAGATACCCGGCAACTGCGTAAACGTTTTCGTCACGGCCAGTTCCGCGCCGCGGATGTAGCCGCCTTTCTCGCTGTTCTGGAATGTCTGGAAAATACCGTCGACCATGCCTTCCGGTGTCTGGATACCGAGCGTGTCGAAATCAATCGTGCCGGGCGCATACGAGATCTGCTCAACCAGGCTATCGATGTCTTTCCAGAACACCGCCGCCGTGACGGCACCGCCGTCCTCGAAATAGTGTTCGTAGGACAGATCCAGTTGCGTGGCGCGGAACGGATCAAGATACGGCGAGCCCTTGGTCCAGACGTTGTACTGGTTCGGCCCCAGATCACCGCCGTTCCAGGAACCGGCACCGCCTTTCAGCTGACCGGCCGGCGGACGGCCCATCACTTTCGCGGCGGCGACGCGCAGGATGTCGCTCGGGGTCAGCGCAAAATTCAGGTTCAGTGACGGCAGCGTATCGTCGTATTCCGGACCGTATTTGACGTAGTCAAAACTGTCGCTGGTGAAACCGAGATCATCGGTGATCAACCGGCCCTTGCCCGCGCCAACGTTTTGCACACCGGAGGCTTTGACATCGGTTTCAATGAAGCGGACGCCGAAATTGCCGGTCACCGGAATGCCGCCGATCTGCATATCCAGATTGGCCATCAGGTAGTAGGCCAGCGTCTTCTCTTCCAGTCCACCGGATTCGACAAAGGTCCAGTCACGGCTGAACACCTGACGACCGGTGTAGTTGCCGGCACCGAACAGTTTGTCACCGAGTCCGTCGAGATTGACGATCAGATGATCCGGGCCGCCGGCCACCGAACCGATGCGGGTAAAACCCTCGATGCTCTGCGGCGCGCACGGCACATTCGGCAACGACAGGTTGTCGGCGCAATACGACACCCAGTCACCATTGTTGTTCACGTAATTGAACTGGCCGTCACGGCTGCCGTACAGGAAGGTGCCGCGACGCGAATCGAACATGCGATCCGACTGGCGCACGCCCATTTCCAGACGGTTGACCGCCCCCCACTGGACGTCCAGCTGATAGTCGAGTTTGGCGCTGTCGATCTCGTCGGTATAGAGGTGTGGATATTCCTCGTAACGCGACAGGCGCATGTACGAGAGATCGGTGTAATCGGTGTTGAAATTGATGCCCGGCGTATTGTCGCCGTTCATCACATAGGTCATGGCTTGACCGCTGCGCTCCTGCCAGGTCGGGCCGGTGACGCTCTGGCCGTTGCGCAGGCCGGTAGCCGTGCCGAATTCATAGGCATGCAGCGAGGCAATGCGATCACGACGGCTCTTGCTGGCTTCGCTGTGCGACACGTCGACGGCCAGCATCGAGCGCTCATTGAGCGTCCATTCCAGATTGAAACCGTAGCTTTCGGAGTCCGATTGCGTTGACTGATCTTCGGTGCGTGTTTCAAACCACGGACTGGAGTCCCACTCGGTACGCGGCTCGGTCAGGCGCACCGTGCCGCCAGTGACTACGCCATTGCTGACCACCGGATTCTGCAGCGCGAAGGTCGACAGGTTGCCCATGCCGCCCACCGTGATGCCGTGGCGGAAATCTTCCGATTCGAAATCCGATTTGAAGTAATCAACGGTGGCCTTGATGGCGTCGTTCGGCTGGAACACCAGCGTGCCCATGTAGCCGTTGCGGATATCGTTGCCACTGCCGGCCTGAAACTGGAAGGCACGGGCACGCGCATCGGCCTGGCCGTCGCCGTTGACATCGGCACTGGCGTAACCGAGCTGGCCGTCCGCGGCCGCGCGCGAACCTTCGAAGTTGTTCGGTTGCACCAGTCGCGCATACCCGACTGCCACACCGAGCGTGTTGTTGAGGAATTTGCCGACATACGACGCGCTGACTCGCTCGCCGGTTTCATCGCCACCGGTGTCACCGGCTGCGTCGTTGTAGGAACCGCGCACACTGGCGTTGAATGCCTGATCTTTGGCCATCTTCAGCGGATTGATGGTTTTCAGTTCCACCGTGCCGGCGACGCCACCTTCGACGTGCGAAGCTTTCGGTGATTTGAATACCGCACCGGAATTGATGAGCTCGGCGGGAAATTGATCGAAGGCCATCCAGCGCGTGCTTTCGGTGTAGGCAGACGTGGAGGCCTGCTCGCGGCCATTGAGCGTGGTCTGGATGAAATCACCGTTCATGCCACGGATGTTCAGCTGCGAACTCTGGCCGGAATCACGCACCGTGGTCACACCGGGAATGCGGCCGAGTGCGTCGGCAATCGACTGATCCGGCAGCGAACCGAGATCACCGGCATCGACAAAGTCGGCGACCACATCGGATTCGCGCTTGGAGTCCAGCGACGTCATGATCGAGCGGCGGATGCCGATCACTTCCACGGTTTCGACTTTGTCTTTCGCCTCGGAGGTTTTTGCGGCTTTGCTCTTTTCATCGGCCGCTTTCTTTTCTGCCTCGCTGGCCGTATCGGTCTGCGCATCCTGCAACTGATCGTCGTGGGCGTAGGCCGTTACCGTCATGGCCTGCATCGCCGACAGCAGCGCCACGCACAGCACGCTTCGCTTGAATTCAACCATTTCCCCGTCTCCATTTCTCTTGGTATGTGGGACTTTCTGGTGTTGGTTCTGGTGTGGGTTCTGAGGTGTGAGCGCCGATTCGGGAAGGACCGGCACACACAGCGTTCAGTGGGTCAGGGCGGCGCGCTGAACGTTCAAGGATGGTATCCGCAGCGCAATGGCGAAGCAGCGTCATGCATACGTATACATAAGCAGGCGAACACAAAAATTTCCGGCGATGCAGGCGGTACGGATGGCCAATTGCGTTACAGCATCCCGACACTGCAACGCGATTGCGTGACGGCTTCACGTTGCCGCGACCTGCGCGCCAGTGCGCTGCATTGCAGGCCGGTCGACATTGCCGCTTTGCAGCGCACGCCTGTCACCCGCGCGAGGCAAAAGTCATCAGTGTTCGACAGCAATGTGCAGGGCGACGGCACGATCCGGTACACAGATCTGCAATTCACCGTCACGGATTTGCCAGCCGGCGTGTGCCGGCGCATCGATATCAAACGCACGCGACGCCAGCGCCTTGCCATCGATGCGCACATGGCGTGCGTGCGCGTGTCCTGGCATGCGCAGGCACAGCGATCGGGGCGCCGGACGCCAGCGTCCGGCGATTGCGCTGATGGTGATGTTCAGCCCCGTGTCCGAGGCCTGCATGTGTAATTCCCGGCGCGCGTATTCACCGTCGCGATAGGCCATGCCCTGCCCTGCATCTTCGTACCATTCGCGCCGGCTACCGGATGCCGGAAACACGCGCAAATGCAGCGGCTGCGTCGTCATTTCGCCGGTGTGCTGCACCACTGGCTGTTCGGCGATCACTGCACCGGCGCGGGCATAGATCGGCAAACTTTCCATCGTCACCGGCACACGCCGCGTGCCGCCACCACGCAGCAATTCGCCACTGCGATAGTCGTGCCAGTCACCGGTGGGCAAATACAGCTCGCGCTCGCGCGCTGCTTCATGCAGCACCGGCGCCACCAGCAGATCGGCACCGAACATGAATTGATCCTGACGCGACCAGGTGTGCGCATCGGCAGGAAATTCGATAAACATCGCGCGCATCGGTGGCACGCCAGTATCAGCAGCTTCGGCCATCAGGCTGTAAAGCTGTGGCAACAGGCGATAGCGCAGTTCGATGCTGCGCCGGTTGATGGCTTCATGCTCTGGTCCGTAAGACCAGGGCTCCTGATCCGGCGTGACCTGTTCGGTATGCGCACGCATGAAGGGATAGAACACGCCGAGCTGCAACCAGCGGCTGAACAATTCCGGTGACGGTGTACCGGAAAATCCGCCGATATCAGCGCCGACAAACGGCAGGCCGGAAATGCCCATGTTCAGCAACATGCTGACCGACTGGCGCAGCGCCGGCCAGTCGGCCGTGTTGTCGCCGGTCCACACCGCTGCGTAACGCTGGCCGCCGGCAAATGTCGCGCGGGTCAGCACAAATGGCCGCTTGTCCGGTTGCAGGCGTTGCAATGCTTCGCGCGTCGACTGCGTTTGCAACATGCCGTAAACATTGTGGATCTCGCGCTGATCAGTGGGTTGTCCGTCGTTGTCGTGTCGCAGTTCGACAGGCAATGTATTCACCGGACCGAAAAATACTGCCGCTTCATTCATGTCATTCCAGAAACCGTCTATGCCCTGCTGCACAAAGCCGGCATGCAAGTCGCCCCACCACTTGCGCGTTGCCGCGCGGGTGAAATCCGGAAACACGCTGTTGGCTGGTGCCTGCTTGTCATTCGACGGCCATACCGGGCCTTCGAAAACGCTGCCATCGGCATTGCGGATAAAGTGATTGCCGGCAAGGCCGCTGTCATAGGGCGGATAGCCGGGCTGCTTTTTCGGATGCGGATCGACAATGCTGACCACGTGAAGACCCTGGGCTTGCAGATCGGCGAGCAGCTTTTCCGGCGCCGGAAAAAATTCCCGGTTCCACTGGAAGGGCGTGAAGCCCTGCAAGTGATCAATGTCCAGCCAGAACACGTCGGCCGGTACGTTCCGGGAACGGAAATCGTTGGCCAGTTTGCGCAGCCGCGTATCGGGAAAATAGCTCCAGCGTGACTGCTGATAGCCCAGTGCCCAGCGCGGCGGCATTGGCATGCGACCGGTCAGTTCGGTGTAGCGCCGGATCACCTCTTTCGGTGTCGGGCCGTCTATCAGGTAATAGTCCAGCTCGCCGGCTTCAGCACCGAAAGCCAGCAAACTGCGCTTTTCGCGACCGATATCGAAAGTCGAACGATGCGTGTTGTCGAGAAAGAGACCGTGCGCCCGTCCACCGCGCAGCACCATGTAAAACGGCACCGACACATAAAGCGGATCGATGGAACTGTCGTAGCCGTAATTGTCGCTGTTCCACATGGTGTAGTGCAGACCGGCCAGCGCCATGCTGCGCTTGTTCAGATGACCGGCCTTTTCACCGAAACCGTAGATCTGTTCGTCATCGCGCAAACGTTTCCAGATGCGGAAGCTCTCGCCGTGATACAGCGTGCCGCGTGCCGGATCGTCAGCATCCAGTTCGTTGCCGGCGACATCGGCGATGCTGACAGCAAACGGCTGGTGGCGGATACGCACACGCAACTGCGCGGTGCGGATCTCGCTTTCGGTATCCCCGCTGTGCACCTGCACCGGGATCACTGCACGCGGCGCGTTGACCACGGCGAACGAACGATCCGTTTGCGTACCGGCAGAAAGATGACGGACGCGTATGACCGAGGGGGACAACGCAGTGACGCGAACCACACGCGAGCCGGTCTGAAACTCCAGACCGCCGTCTATGGCGCGCACGGCGCTGGCCTGCACCGCCTGCCAGTCCGGCAAAACCTTGCTCGTGCTTGCAGGCTCCTGTTTCGCCAGTTCGTGGCGAGCGTTTTCGGCCGCAGATTCTGCAGCAAACGCCACATCTGCCGGCGCCATCAGCGCAGCAATGAGCAACAACCAGATCAGCGACAACTTGCACTCATTCACTGGATAAGTCCTTTCAGGATCGCGCGTTTCAGGGCATCGACGGAACGGGTCACCGGCGCGTCGCCGTCGCGATAGCGCAGCGGTGCGCGAAACTGCAGCGGGCCGATGCGCACTTGCTGGCTTGCACCCAGACGCTGCGCCGCCAGCGGCTGGCCATCGAGACTGGCCTGTGTGCCGCGGATCTCGAGCACGTGGTGTTTGTCGCCCAGTTCAAACGCTGTCTGCCAGCGCTGTCCTTCGGCATCCAGCCACTGGAAATCGACAGGCAGTGCCGGCGTGGCGGCGAAATTTTTTGTTTCCGCTTGCGCGGTGCGATCAATTTGCCGCTGCAAAGTCCAGCGCGCGGTATCGCCCTGGCGCGTGTAATCCATTTGCACCTGTTGATCGGCAAACAGCGCGACCCGCGCACGCAGTTGCGTCCACGCAGCGGGCACCGCCGGTGTCCAGCGCAGCCGGCCGTTGAGAGCATCGGGGTGCCAGCCGAGATAGTCCTGCCAGGCGTTGCGGACAAATTCGGCGACGCTCCAGCTTTGTGCAAACGTACCGGAGGGACGGATACGGCCCTGTTCGTCCAGCGCAGCATCAAGCAGCTCGCTGAGCGTGCCGCGTGTGCCGAGAGTGAGGATCTGCTGCGCCTGGCTGCGAGTCAGCGCATACGACAAATCCGTGTAGCCGTAACGGTTCAGGGCCGTGATCGTAAAGCCTGTATTCCAGGTCCAGATGCTGCCGTTGTGATACGCGGCGTCCTTGTGATGAACGCGCGGATTCTCGTGGCGCGGATGGAACCACGGATCTTCCGGCGCCAGCGATGCGATGCCGTGTTCGAACAACAAGGCTTGCACGCTGTTGCGTAAAACATCGGCTTCGATGTCTGCCGGCAACAGAGGCGTGAACGGCACCGTGATCAGCATCAGCTGATTGGGCCGGACGGAAAAGTCGGCGTGGCCATCGGCATGCAGGCGATCCGCCATGCGCCGGCCATTCCAGAACAGCGGCAGGAAGTTTTTCCGCAGCTGCGCAAGTTCGGCCTGCACTTGCTGTGCATCCTCCTGCGTACCGGCAAGGGTGAAAATCTCCGCCGACGCCTGCAGCGCGGCGTAGTACAGCGCCTGGATCTCGACGGCACGATTGCCGCGCGGCGACCAGGGCTGGCGATTGTCGATGCGCGCATCCATCCAGGTATCGGCGGCGTCGTGCGTCAACAATCCGTAGCTGTCGCGGCCGTGGCGACGCACACCCGCCAGCCAGATCCGCAACGCCGGCACCAGACGGGCGATGAATGGCCTGTCACCGCTGTAACGCAAATAGTCGAGCGCACTGCGAAACAGCCAGGGCGTACCGTCGATGGTGTTGTAGATGATGTTGTCGCCGGCCGCGACGCGATTCGGAACGCGGCCCAGTTGCGCGTCACCGGTGGGCGCCTGTTTCTGGAAGCGCAGGAAATTTTCCAGCACCGCATGCGCGTCGGTGTAGCGGCCGGTAACCAGCAGCGTACCGGGCAGGGCGATGAAGGTATCGCGGCCCCAGTTGTCGCGAAACCACGGCAGACCGGCCCAGATCCCGGTACCGAATTCTTCCACCACGAAGCTGTCGGCCGAGGCCGTAGCCCAGGCCAGCGCACGATTGAACGCCACGTCAGACGTCCACAGAAAGTTTTTTCCCAGACGCTGGTAGCGGTGCGTGATCTGCGCGTCCCACAGCGCTTGTTTCCGATCCGACGTGCGCAATAAGCGAGCCTGAGCAAACGCGTCGTCGCGCGTTGCGGCAAACAGCAGGTGCAACTGCAGCTCCTGCACCGGCGCGTGCGAGCGGGCCTGAATCTCCGGCGTGCAGGACAGTTCCGCATGCTCATCAGCAAACATCGCCAGCACCGGCGCTGAAATGGCGTTTGCCGTGCGCAGCAGGATGCCGTCACGCAGCTCGCAGGTGGCTGCATTTTCCAGCGCGTGCAGCGCCGTGTCGTTTTGCTTCGCGGCGGCTGGGCTGCTGTGTGCTGGCGGCGTATGGGCAGGTGCACTTTCTCCAGACATCACGGCCTGATCGCTCTCATCAAGCAGTGGTTGAAGCGTCAGTATTTGCGGCACATCGCTTTGCAGGCGCAGCGAGATCAGTTGCCGGCCGGAGTGCAGCAGCAGAGCTTCTTTTGCCTGCAGCGCAGGAAGCTCATGTTGCGCAGACCGCTGGTGCACGGCTTCGTGTCCCCAGGGATAGACCCGCTCCTGCACCGCGTCAGCACGCGACAGGATGGTGTTGCCCACGCGGCTGACAAAGCCGTGAAACACGCTGTGCGGGCCGATGCGATAGCCCGCCACGTTGTAATGGGTGCCGGTGCGCGCATGAAAGTAGCCGCGCACATTGTCGCCACTGACAAACTCGAACGATTCGCCCGGCGCCGGCTCCAGCGCCATCGCGGCAAACCACTCACTTGCGGACTCGGGAATCGCCGCACTCGCCTGTGCGCAAACGCCCTGCAGCAGCAGCGCGCCCATCACCATCGGCGACAGCGCGGACAGCAGTGCCGGCACGATTCGCACTCAGGAATGCGCCGGAATGGCCGGCGCAGTGCTGCGCATTTTCAGCAGCAGATTGGCGAGCAGCATGATCAGCAGCGTGCAAGCCAGCGTGATCGCCATCAGGTGTATGTAGTGCAGCGGCGACCAGACAAAGGTGAACACGGCATATTGCGCAACGCCGAACAGCATGCCGATTTTCACGGCGCCGGCGTGGATGCGGGCAAACAGGATCGCCGCCAGAAACGCTGCCAGCACCGGCATCGAGTACAGGCCATTCAGGCGCTGGATGGTGTCAACGATGCTGCGTGATTGTTCATAGAGCGGCACCATCGCCAGCGACACCAGCGTGAAGATCAGCGCAACGATGCGGCCGATGCGTTTCACATCGGTTTTGGCATTGATGTACTGCTCGTGGAAATCGCAGACCCACAATGCAGAAGCCGAGTTCAGGCAGGCGTTGTAGCTGGACAGCACGGCGCCAAAGATCACGGTGGCGAACGCGCCCGACAGCCACGGCGGCAACACATCACCGACCAGCCGGCCGTACGCGACATCACCGACCGGTCCGTACAGCTTGAAGGCAATAATGCCGGGCAGCACGACGATGAGCGGAATGAACAGCTTGAACAGTGCCGTCGCGTAAATGCCTTTCTGCGCTTCGCGCACCGATTTCGCCGCCAGCGCACGCTGTGCGATCACCATGTTCGTGCCCCAGTAGAACAGGTGTATGAACAGCATGCCGGTCAGCAGCGTGTGCCAGGGAATGTCCGATTGATCATCGCCGATCAATGTCAGCCGCTCGGCCGGAATGCCGGACAGATCCCAGTCGATGGCGTTCAGCGCAAACAGCGTCACCACCAGCCCGAGCACAAACAGGCCCACGCCGTAGTAGGTGTCGGAAATGGCGATGGCGCGCAATCCGCCCAGCGCGGCGTAGGCCAGACCGGCAAGCGCAAAACACAGCGCCAGCACCATGAGCGGCAGGTCCAAACCGAACAGCGCTTTCATGAATACCGAACCGGTGTAGAGCACCATCGGCAACAGGATGAACATGTAGCCGAGCAGGAACAGCGCCGACACAAACGCGCGGATGGAACGATCACCAAGCCGGTGTTCGAGCAGCTCGGTGGTGGTGGTGCAGCGGTAGCGGTAGTACAGCGGGATCAACACATGCGCGAGCACGATGAGTCCGGCCGCGGCGCCAATCTCCCACCAGGCGACCAGCAAAATCTGCGCACCGTTCATGCCGACAATCTGTTCAGCGCTGATATTGGTCATCAGCAGCGAGCCGGCAATGAACGGCCAGCTCAGTTGTCCGCCGGCGAGAAAGAAATCGCGCGCACCGTCCTCGACATGGCCGAGGCGATGACATTTCCACCAGGTGAAACCGGCCACTGCCAGAGTCAGCAGCAGGAAGATGGCCAGTTGCAGGCCGTTGCTGGCAAGCATCGATTGCTCCGTGTTCTGTCCGTGTGCAACGCCGTGCATGCAGCGTGCATCGACGGCAAGCATGCACCGGCGCACAGGCTGCGCAGCGCAGCAAATTCGTTGATTCAGTCATGAATACGTATGCAGCACGGACAGGACTTGCCGGTGCGCGGCAGGCTGACGCTAAGCTGGCGCCCACAACGGATCCCGCGGGCGCCGGCCGACCATGCCGGCCACGTCACGCGCCGGCCGACAACGCGAACAGCGAACCGGGAACAGCGAACAATGCACAATCCGCCGTGGTGGCGCGGAGCCGTCACTTACCAGATTTATCCGCGCAGTTTTCTCGACACCAACGGCGATGGCGTCGGTGATTTGCCGGGCATACTCCGCAAGCTCGACTATGTGGCGAGCCTCGGCGTCGATGCCATTTGGGTGTCGCCGTTTTTCCGTTCGCCGATGCGCGATTTCGGTTACGACATTGCCGATTACTGCGCGGTAGATCCGCTGTTCGGCACGCTGGAAGATTTCGATCGCCTGCTCGCCGAAGCGCATGCGCGCGGCCTGAAAGTCATGATCGATCAGGTGCTCAGCCACACGTCGATTGAACACGCCTGGTTCCGTGAAAGTTGCCAGAGTCGCGACAACGCCAAAGCCGACTGGTATGTCTGGGCCGACGCCCGTGAAGACGGCACGCCGCCGAACAACTGGCTGTCGATTTTCGGCGGTGTCGCCTGGACCTGGGAACCGCGGCGCGGCCAGTACTATCTGCACAATTTTCTCAGCGCCCAGCCGGATCTCAACTTCCACAATCCGGCAGTGCGCGCTGCCGTACTCGACGCGGTGAAGTTCTGGCTGGATCGCGGTGTCGATGGTTTCCGCATGGATGCCATCAACTTCTGTTTCCACGATCGCCAGCTGCGCGACAATCCGCCGAAACCACCAGCGCTGCGCACCGGTCGCGGTTTCAGCGCCGACAATCCCTACGCGTTCCAGTACCACTGGTACAACAACACCCAGCCGGAAAACCTCGCCTTTCTCGGCGAGCTGCGCGCGCTGATGGATCGCTATCCCGGCGTCACCACGCTGGGCGAGATCTCCTCGGAAGATTCGCTCGGCACCATGGCCGAATACACCCAGCCCGGTCGCCTGCACATGGGCTACAGCTTTGAACTGCTGACTGCCGACGCCTCGCCGGCGTACATCCGCCAGACCGTGGAAACACTCGAACAGCGCGCCGGTGACGGCTGGCCGTGCTGGGCGATCTCCAATCACGATGTGGCGCGGGTGGCGACGCGCTGGGACGACGGCGGCGCCCTGCCGCACATGCCGGCCCAGCTCACCGCCCTGCTCTGTTCGCTGCGCGGCTCGGTGTGCATCTATCAGGGCGAGGAGCTCGGCCTGCCGGAAGCCGATGTCCCGTTCGAGCAGTTGCAGGACCCGTACGGCATCACCTTCTGGCCGAACTTCAAGGGCCGCGACGGCTGCCGTACGCCGATGCCCTGGAACGACAGCCCCGGCGCCGGTTTCAGCAGCGGCCGGCCGTGGTTGCCGGTCGCCGACAGCCACCGCGCGCTGGCCGTCTCGCGCCAGGATGCGCAGCCGGACTCGACGCTGAACCGCGTCCGGCACTTCCTGCGCTGGCGGCGCGCTCACCCGGCGCTGCGTCTGGGCAGCATCCGCTTTGTCGATGTGCCGGCGCCGGCGCTGGCGCTTGTTCGCGAGCACGACGGCCACAACCTGCTGGCAGTGTTCAACCTGTCGTCGCAACCGCTGGTACTGGAGCTGCCGGATGTGCGCGACTACCTTGCCGACGACGGTCATGGCCTCCCCGCCGGCACGCTGATCGGCGACCGCTTGCAAATACCGGCGCGCGGCGTCTGGTTCGCCGGCCGGCATCGCTGAATGCCTGCCATGTCCGTTTGCCGTGCCCCTGCCCCGCTATACGGATGGCCTGCGCCAATGAGCACTCCGCGTTTCGATCTGGTCGCCGACATCGGCGGCACCAACGCCCGCTTTGCCCTGCACCAGCGCGGCACGCGCGACCAGTTCGCCTTCCAGAAGGTCTATGCCTGCGCCGACTTCGCCCGCTTCGAGGATGCGCTGACGCGGTTCCGCGCCGACTGCGGCGAAGCCTTCAGCGAGGCGGCGGTCGCCATCGCCAATCCGGTCACCGGCGATGCCGTGCGCATGACCAATCACCACTGGGCGTTCTCGATCGCCGCCGCCCGTCAGGAACTGGGCCTCGACCGGCTGCTGGTGCTCAACGACTTCACGGCGCTGGCGCTCAGCCTGCCGCTGCTGGCGCGCAGCCAGCTGCAACAGCTGGGCGGTGGCGAACCGGTGGCTGAAGCCAGCATCGGTGTGATCGGTCCGGGCACCGGCCTTGGGGTTTCCGGGCTGGTCTGGGCGGGCGATCACTGGCAGCCACTGGCCAGCGAAGGCGGTCATGTCGCCTTTGCCGCGCGCAACGCCCGCGAATGGGCGATGAGCGAGATCCTGCGCGCCCGTTACGGCGGTTACCTGTCCTGCGAACGCATCGTCTCCGGCCCCGGCCTGCGCGCGCTCTACGACGCTTTCTGCGCGCTCGACGGTGTCACGCCGGAGGCGCTGACGCCGGCCGAGCTTGCCGATCTGGCGCTGCAGGGCGGCGATGCGCGGCTGGCCGAAGTGTTCGACACGTTCTGCGCCACACTCGGCAACGCTGCCGGCAATCTGGCGCTGACCCTGGGCGCGCGCGGCGGCATTTATCTGGGCGGCGGCATCGTCCCGCGCTGGGGCGAGGCGTTTCTGCGCTCGTCCTTCCGCGCCAACTTTGAAGCCAAGGGGCGCTTCCGCGATTACCTGTCGGCGATCCCGGTCTACGTCATCCACGCGCCGCTGCCGGCGCTGGTCGGCGCCGCCGCCGCACTGGCCCGGGCATCGTGAGCGCCGGAAAGCTGCCGGCAGATAACAGCCCCCGGCCGGCGCGGCAGACGGCAATGGAGAAGCCCCGGCGGAAGTGCTAAGTTTTCGCCGTCCCCGTCCTGTCTCCCATCATGCGCGCCAAAGGCAAACCCACGTCGTTCGATATCGCCTTCCTGGCCGGCGTCTCGCAGCCCACCGTGTCGCGGGCGTTGCGCGGCAGTCCGCTGGTCAGCAAGGAAACGCGCGATCGCATCCATGACATCGCCCGCCAGCTGAACTACAAGGTCGACAAAAACGCCTCCAGCCTGCGCTCGCAACAATCGGGCACGCTGGCGCTGCTGTTGTTCGAAGACGCCACCGCCGACGAATCGCACATCAACCCGTTCTTCCTGTCCATGCTCGGCTCGATCACCCGCGCCAGCGCCGTGCGCGGCTTCGATCTGCTGGTGTCCTTCCAGCAGTTTTCCGACGACTGGCACGCCGATTACGAAGACACCGCCAAAGCTGACGGCCTGATCCTGCTCGGCTACGGCGACTACCAGGCCTATCGCGGCAAGCTGGAAACCCTGATCGCACAGGGCACACATGTCGTGCGCTGGGGACCGGTGCTGGAACACCAGCCCGGCATTTCCATCGGCTGTGACAATGTCGAAGGTGGAGAAATGGCCACCCGTCACCTGCTGGCACAGGGCCGTCGGCGCATTGCGTTTCTCGGACACGCCTCGGGCAGCTATCCGGAGTTTTTTGATCGCTGGCGCGGGTACTGCCGGGCGCTGGAAGCAGCCGGACTGTCCGGCGACCCGCGTCTGCAGGTCGATGCCATTACCACCGAGGAAGACGGCTATCGCGCGGCGCGCGAACTGCTGGCGCGCGGCGAAGCTTTTGATGCGCTGTTTGCCGCCAGTGATCTGATCGCCATCGGCGCCCTGCGCGCCCTGAATGAAGCCGGCAAGCGCACGCCGGACGACGTCGCCGTCGCCGGCTTCGATGACATCCCGCTGGCGCGCTTCGTCATTCCGCCGCTGACCACCGTACTGCAGGACACCGTCAAGGCCGGCGAAATGCTGGTTGAAACACTGGTCGCCATGATCCAGGGCGAAAGTGTCGCCAGCCGCAAACTGCCGACCCAGCTGATCGTGCGCAAAACCTGCGGCGCGTGAGCGCAGCAGGTCCCCGGCAGATATCAGCAAACGGTACGCACGCGTTTGGGCCAGACAAAATCGCGACAAACAAAAACGGAGGCACATGGCCTCCGCTTTTGCTGTTGGCGACTCGGGGTCGCGCGACGAGCTCGCTGATTAGGCGATGATCTTCGCGACGACGCCGGCGCCGACGGTGCGGCCGCCTTCACGGATGGCGAAGCGCAGACCTTCGTCCATCGCGATCGGGGCGATCAGCGTGACAACCATTTTGATGTTGTCACCCGGCATCACCATCTCGACGCCTTCCGGCAGTTCGATGGCACCGGTCACGTCCGTGGTACGGAAGTAGAACTGCGGGCGGTAGCCTTTGAAGAACGGCGTGTGACGGCCGCCTTCTTCTTTCGACAGCACGTACACTTCCGATTCGAACTTGGTGTGCGGCTTGATCGAACCCGGCTTGGCCAGCACCTGGCCGCGCTCGACGTCTTCACGCTTGGTGCCGCGCAGCAGCACGCCCACGTTGTCACCGGCCTGACCCTGATCCAGCAGTTTGCGGAACATTTCCACGCCCGTGCAGGTAGTCTTCTGGGTGTCTTTCAGACCGACAATCTCGATTTCTTCGCCGACTTTGACGATGCCGCGCTCTACACGACCGGTCACCACGGTGCCGCGACCCGAGATCGAGAACACGTCTTCCACCGGCAGCAGGAACGGCTTGTCGATCGCGCGCTCCGGTTGCGGAATGTAGCTGTCCAGCGTTTCCAGCAGCTTCAGCACGGCCTGTTCGCCGAACTCGCCCTTGTCACCTTCGATGGCCAGCTTGGCCGAACCGCGGATGATCGGCGTGTCGTCGCCCGGGAAGTCGTACTGGTTCAGCAGTTCGCGCACTTCCATTTCCACCAGCTCGAGCAGCTCGGCGTCGTCAACCATGTCGCACTTGTTCAGGAACACGACGATGTACGGCACGCCGACCTGACGCGACAGCAGGATGTGTTCGCGGGTCTGCGGCATCGGGCCGTCAGCGGCCGAGCACACCAGGATCGCGCCGTCCATCTGCGCCGCACCGGTGATCATGTTCTTCACATAGTCAGCGTGTCCCGGGCAGTCCACGTGCGCGTAGTGGCGATTCGCGGTTTCGTATTCGACGTGCGCGGTGTTGATGGTAATACCACGGGCCTTTTCTTCCGGCGCCGAGTCGATTTCGTCGTAGTTCTTGACCGTGCCGCCATGGGTACGGGCCGACACGATGGTCAGCGCGGCGGTCAGCGAGGTCTTGCCATGGTCAACGTGACCGATGGTGCCCACGTTCACGTGGGGTTTGTTACGTTCAAATTTTTCCTTGGACAT